>NZ_SSBK01000009.1 GCF_004795035.1 Streptomyces sp. A0958 | reverse complement strand
CCGCCGCCGGCGGCCCGAGGGCCCGGGGGGCCCGGCGGCCCGGCGGCCCGGCGGCGGCGGTGGACGCGGGGCGGGTCAGGCCGCGGCGTTCTCCGTGATGGTGACCTTGCCCTTGCGGATGGTGGCCAGGCGCGGCGCGCGGCGGGCGATGGAGCTGTCGTGGGTGACCATGATGAAGGTGAGCCCGTGCTCCTTCCACAGGGCCTCCAGCACCTCCATGATCTCGTCGCGCATGGACTCGTCGAGGTTGCCGGTGGGCTCGTCGGCGAGCAGCACCTTGGGCTGCTTGACCAGGGCCCGGGCGATGGCGACGCGCTGCTGCTGGCCGCCGGACATCTCGGCGGGCACATGGCCCAGCCGCTCGCCGAGGCCGACCGACTCCAGCGCCTCGGCGGCTCTTCTGCGCCGCTCGGACGCCTTGACGCCGAGCGGTACGAGGGCGGTCTCGACGTTCTCCTGGGCGGTGAGCGTGGGGATGAGGTTGAAGCTCTGGAAGACGAAGCCGATGTTCTCGGCGCGCACCTTGGTGAGCTTGGCCTCGCTGAGCTTGGCGAGGTCCATCCCGTCGAGCTCGACGCTGCCCGCCGTGGGGCGGTCCAGGCCGCCGAGCATCTGGAGCAGGGTGGACTTGCCGCCGCCGGTGGGGCCCTGGATGACCAGGCGGCCGCCGTCCTCGATGGTGAGGTCGACGCCGGCGAGGGCGATCACGGTGGACTTTCCGCGCTTGTACTGCTTGGTGACACCTTGAAGCGTGTACATGGGTGATTTCTCCTGACGGGGTACGGGGGTGCGGGGCTACTCGACGCGGCGCAACGCGTCGGCCGGGCGCAGCCGGGAGGCGCGCCAGCCGCCGAAGGCGCCCGCGATCAGCCCGCCCGCCACGGCCAGGGCGACGGCGACCAGGATGATGGAGAGGGAGACGGGCGCGGTCAGCGCGATGTCGAGGGCCTTGGACGCGCTCTGCCTGCCGGGGCCGCCGCCGCCCATCATGCCGCCGCCGCGCATCCCGCCACCGCCGCCGGAGGAGCCGAGCTCAGCGGTGAGGGTGGGGCTGATGGCGGTGACGGCGTAGGCGCCGGCCAGGCCGATGGCGATGCCGAGGACGCCGCCCATCAGGCCGTTGACAAGGGCCTCGCCGATGACCTGGCGGGTGACCCGGCCGCTCTTCCAGCCGAGCGCCTTGAGCGTGCCGAACTCGCGCACGCGGCGGCTGACGGCGGAGGAGGTGAGGAGCCCGGCGACCAGGAACGCGGCGATCAGCACGGCGATGGAGAGCCACTTGCCGACGCTGGAGGCCAGGTCGGAGGCGGTGGACAGGGAGCCGGAGACGGTGTCCGCGAGGTCGGCGGACGTGGTGACCGTGGTGCCCGAGATGTTCTTCTGGATGGTGGCCTTGACGCTGTCGATCTTCTGCGAGTCCGCGGCCTTGACGTAGACCGTGGTGACCTTGTCCTTCGAGTCGGAGAGGGTCTGCGCCTGCTGGAGCGGGATGTAGAGGTTGGCGGCCGCGTCGCCGCTGTCGGCCGTCGAGACGCCGATGATCGTGAACTTGGTGCCGTGGACGGTCACCGTCTTGCCGGTGGAGAGGGTCTTCTCCTTGGCGTAGGCGGAGTCGACGACGGCCACCTCGGCGTTGGTCTCGGTCGTCTTGAACGTACGGCCCGAGGTGATCTTCGAGGAGGTGAGCGGGCCGATGTCCTGCTGGGTGACGTCGGTGCCGTACACCGTGAAGGAGTTGACGTCGAAGGAGGCGCCGCCGCCCCTGACCTCGCCCTGCGGCTGGCCGCTGCCGCCGCCGGGCCCGCCCCGGCCGCCGCTCTGGCCGGTGCCGCCCTGCTGCTTGAACTCACCGCGCTTGAACTGGCCGTCCACCTTCATGACGGACAGGCTCAGCCCGCCGACCGCACCGGCGACCCCGTCCTGCTTGCCTACCTTGTCGACGGTGGTGGACGCCAGGGTCTGGAAGCCCTGGACCATGACCCGGTCCGTGCTCTGGGTCGCGTCGTCGTCGCTGTCCTTGGCGTCGAACTCGAACCTGGGCCGTTCGCCGCTGCCGGCCTTGGGCGCGGTGGCGGCCTTGGTGACGGTCATGTCCGTGCCGAGGCCGTACAGCGATTCCAGGACCTTGTCCTGCGCCTTGCTCATGCCCGAGGAGACCGAGCTGACGATGATGACCAGCGCAATACCGAGGGCGAGCCCGGAGGCGACGACGAGCGCCGCCTTTCTGCGGCGGCGCAGCTCGCGCCGGAGGTAGGTGAAGAACATGGCGCGAGGCTAAGGACGGCTTGTGATGGTGGGTTAAGGCCACCATGAGAGCCGGGTGAGAACCCGCGTACGCCGAAGGCGGCGGCACCTGAATCCCTGGGGAGGGTCCGGTGCCGCCGCCTTCGGCGTACGGGGTTTCGGTTTACGGGGTGGAGGTCAGGCGGTGGAGCCCGCCGTCCACTCGGCCCAGCTCAGGTTCCAGCCGTTGAGGCCGTTGGAGGGCTGGATCGTCTTGTCCGGGGAGTTCTTCACGATGACGACGTCACCGACCATGGAGTTGTTGTAGAACCAGGCGGCGGGCTGGTTGGGGTCGCCGGCGCCCTTGACGTCGGCGAGACCGACGCAGCCGTGGCTGGTGTTGACGCTGCCGAAGATGCCCTTGCCCCAGTAGTTGCCGTGGATGAAGGTGCCCGACGTGGACAGCCGCATGGCGTGCGGCACGTCCTTGATGTCGTACTCGCCCTTGCCGTCGTCGTCGGTGAAGCCGACCGTCGAACCGTCCATCCGGGTCTCCTTGTACTTCTCGGAGATCACCATCTGTCCGTTGTACGTCGGGTTGTCGGGCGATCCGGCGGAGATCGGGATGGTCTTGATCGTCTTGCCGTCCCGGGTGACGGTCATCGTGTGGGTCTTGGCGTCGACCGTCGAGACCTGGTTGCGGCCGACCTTGAAGGTGACCGTCTTCTGCTGGACGCCGTAGACGCCGTCCGCCCCCTCGACGCCGTCCAGGGCGAGCTTCAGGGTGACGGTGGAGCCGGCCTGCCAGTAGTTCTCGGGGCGCAGGTCGAGGCGCTGCGAGTTGAACCAGTGGCCGACGACCTGCTGGCCGCTGCTGGACGTCACCTTGATGCCGTCCTGGACGGCCTTGGTGTCGGTGATCGGCTTGTTGAAGTTGATCGAGACGGGCATGCCGACGCCGACGGTGGAGCCGTCCTCGGGGGTGAAGTTCCCGATGAAGCTGTTGGCGGGCGAGACCGTGGTGAAGGAGGAGTTCTCGTGGGCCTCGCGGCCCTTGGAGTCCTGCGCCGTCGCGCTGATCTTGTATGTGGTCGAGCGCTCCAGCTGGGCGTCCGGCTGCCAGCTCGTGCCGTCGGCGGCGAGGGTGCCCTTGACGCTGTCCCCGGCCGCGGTCGTCATGGTGACGGCGGTCAGCTTGCCCTTGGTGACGGTGACCTTGGCGGCGTTGTTGATGCTCGCGTTGGTCGCGCCGTTCTTGGGCGAGATCGCTATCTGTGCCTCGGAGGTTTCCTGGGCCGCCGCCTTGTCGACGTCGGCCGCCTGGGACTTCGAGCTCTCGGGGCTCGGACCGCCCTTGTCGCCGCCGTCGTCACAGGCGGAAAGCACCAGTACGCCGCCGAGCAGTGCGGACGCGGCCATCAGGCCCTTGCGCCGCTTGCTGTCCGTCATCACACGCTTCTCCATCGTTGCCGAATTCCCCGAAAACCCCGAGCAGGCCGCCCAGCGGCGAAACCCCGTCAATGTTCCAAGAACCCCTTCGAGCGGATTCCCGTTCCACGTCCGTCGAAGATGTGGGGAACACCACTCATCGACGCCGTGCCGAGCGCGGTGGTTCCCGCATCCGCGGCACAGGCCGGCCCCGGTCCGCCACGGGCGGGCCGGGGCCGCGTTCCCACTGGTCAGACCCGCCGCTCCGTGCCGCCGTAGCCGTCGGCCTCATCTCCATTGTGCGGGACACCGAGGGCTCCCCGGCTGTCGTCGTCCTCCTCGCCGTCCTCGCCGTCGCCCTCGTCACCGTCCTCGTCGAGGTCCCAGGCGTCCGGGTCGTCGGGGTCGTAGTCGATGCTCTCGCTGCTCCAGGAGGCCTGGGTCAGCTCGACCCCGGGCACCTCGCCGACCAGGTCGAACGGGTCGATCAGCGAGGCAAGGGCCTCCGCTCCGTCTTCCCGTACCGCTGCCTCGGCATGCGTGCGTTCCTCGGCGCCCTCGCCGCCGGGCTCCCCGTACTCGGCGGCCAGGCTCTCCAGGGCGGTTCCGCTGAGGGCGTCGGGGTCGGTGATCTCCACCACCATGTCGACCCGGAGGCGGACGAAACGCGACGACGCGAATGATCCAGATGACTCTGAAGTGCTCATGGGGCGGAGATTAAGCTCCCGGCCGCCATCTCTTTCCCGCGACCCGCTGCGTTCATTAGCATCGGTCCGAGCCTCACTCACGGCTGTCGTAAAGGGGACCGATTCCGTGGCCGTCACCCGTCGCCCGCTTCTGACCGCCACCGCGGCGGGGACGCTGCTGTGCGCCCTGTGGTTCGTCCCCTCGGCGAATGCCACCGACGGTACGGGGACCGCGCCCGGCGCGGCGGTCGGCAGTGCGACGGCGGCCGGCCCGGGGGCGGACTCCGCGACGCTCGCCGACACCGGGACGGGCATCGACACCACCCCGTATCTGCTCGGCGGGGTGGCCTTCCTGGGCATCGGAGCGGGCTTCGTGACGTACTCGTCCCGCCGTACGAGCCCGCAGCCCGCCGTCTGACGCGTCGCTACGGGGAAGCGGCCACCGCGGATGTCCGGTGGCCGCTTCCCGCGTACCGGCCGTACGAGCCGCTGCGAACCCTGATCAGGCCAGCGGTCCGGTGACCGGCTCCACCGCCGAGACCAGCCCGCCCGCCCGTACGAAGGCGTCCGCGGCGGCCAGGTCCGGCGAGAGGAAGCGGTCCGGGCCGGGGCCCTCGACGCCCGCGGCCCGCAGCGCCTCGACGACCGCGAGCGTGGCGGGGGCCGGGGTCAGCCCCTGCGCGGCGCGCAGCTCGATCGCGCGGGTCGCCGCGTACAGCTCGACGGCGACGATCCTGGCGAGGTTGCCGACGGCGGTACGCAGCTTGCGCGCGGCCGACCAGCCCATCGAGACGTGGTCCTCCTGCATCGCGGAGGACGGGATGGAGTCGGCGGAGGCCGGGACGGCGAGCCGCTTCATCTCGCTGACCAGGGCGGCCTGCGTGTACTGGGCGATCATCAGGCCGGAGTCGACGCCCGCGTCGTCGGCGAGGAACGGCGGCAGCCCGTGCGAGCGGTTCTTGTCCAGCAGCCGGTCGGTGCGGCGCTCGGTGATCGAGCCGAGGTCGGCGGCGACGATCGCCAGGAAGTCCAGGACGTAGGCGACGGGCGCGCCGTGGAAGTTGCCGTTCGACTCCACCCGGCCATCGGGAAGGACCACCGGGTTGTCCACGGCCGAGGCCAGCTCGCGGTCGGCGACGGTCGCGGCGTACGCGAGGGTGTCCCGGCCCGCCCCGTTGACCTGGGGCGCGCAGCGCACCGAGTAGGCGTCCTGGACGCGCGGCGCGTCGTCCTGGTGGTGACCCGTGAGGCCGGAGCCCGCGAGGACCCGCAGCATGTTGTCGGCGCTGGCGCCCTGGCCGGGGTGCGGGCGGATGGCGTGCAGCTCGGGGGCGAGGACCTTGTCGGTGCCGAGCAGGGCCTCCAGGGAGAGGGCCGCGGTGATGTCGGCCGAGGTGTAGAGGTTCTTCAGGTCGGCCAGGGCCATCACGAGCATCCCGAGCATGCCGTCGGTGCCGTTGAGGAGGGCAAGGCCCTCCTTCTCGCGCAGCTCGACCGGGGTGATGTTGTGGGCGGCGAGCAGTTCACCGGCGGGGCGGACGGTGCCGTCGGGGCCCTCCGCGTCGCCCTCGCCCATCAGGGTCAGCGCACAGTGCGACAGGGGCGCCAGGTCGCCGGAGCAGCCGAGCGAACCGTACTCGTGGACGACGGGGGTGATCCCGGCGTTCAGGACGTCCGCCATGGTCTGCGCGACCCCGGGGCGTACGCCGGTGTGGCCGGAGGCGACCGTCTTCAGCCGCAGGAACATCAGCGCCCTGACGACCTCCCGCTCGACGCGCGGGCCCATGCCGGCGGCGTGCGAGCGGACGATGTTGCGCTGGAGCCGTGCGCGGAGCTCCGGGCTGATGTGGCGGCTGGCCAGGGCGCCGAAGCCGGTCGAGACGCCGTAGACCGGCTCGGGCTTGGCGGCGAGCGCGTCCACGATCTCGCGGGCGGCGGCCATAGCGCTCAGCGCGGCGGCGGAGAGCTCGACACGGGCGTTGTCGCGGGCCACGGCGATGACGTCCTGAGCAGTGGTACCGGACGTCCCCACCACGACTGTATGCATATCCATATTCAGCAGCGTACGGATTGAAACCCTTCATGTCACCAGTGCTCGGCGGGTTGACCCCTTACGGCCACCCCCGGGCGCCGGTCACAGTTCGGGGCGGTTGCCGCGCAGCCTGCGGCGGTCGTGCGGGGACTTCGGCGGGGAGTCGGCCAGCCGGATGACCTCGCCGTCGCGCCCCGCCACCACCGGGCGCGCCGAGCGGGCCGCCTTCGCCCGGTACTGGGCCGCGTCCGCGAGCCGGAACAGCCGGCGGGCGGAGACCACCGGGCCGATCGGGTCACCGGTGGACGCCATGCCGCAGGCCACCCCGTTGCCGAACTCCAGATCGGCCGCCCGCTCGCAGAGCTCGGTGGCCACGGCGACCACCTCGTCCGCCCCCGGGCCCACGGCCAGCAGGCAGAACTCGTCACCGCCGAGCCGAGCCGCCAGGGCGCCGGGCAGCATGGCCCCGCACCGGGACAGCACCGAGCCGAAACGTTCCAGCAGCCGGTCGCCGACCGCGTGGCCATGGGTGTCGTTGACCCACTTCAGCCCGTTCAGGTCGCAGACCACCAGGCTGACCACGGCATCGTCCGCGCGGTGCCGCTCCACCGCCTCGTCCAGCCGCATGTCGACGGCCCGCCGGTTGGCGAGGCCGGTCAGCGGATCGGTGAAGGCGAGCTTGCGCACCTCCTCCAGGCGCTCGGTCTGGGCGAGCCCGGCGGCCACGACGGCGGCCAGCACGGTGGCGAAGTCGGCGTCCGCGCGCCCGAACACCGGCGCGCCCACCGGCCGCGCCACATACAGCTCGCCCCAGGCCCGCCCGTGCAGCACGATCGGCGCGACCACACAGCAGCCCCGCCCGCGCCGGCGCAGGGCCGCGACCCGCTGGTGGCAGTAGCCGGGCCCGTACCCGTGCGCACCGCCCGTGCCCGCCTCCCGCTCCTCGCCGGCCTCGTCCACCGGCCCCTCGGCGGTCTCCACCCAGGCGTCGGGCTCGCCGCCCCCGGCCCACCGCTCGTGCAGGAACTCGGTGATCTCCGGGAACCGGTGGACCGGGTAGACCTCCTCGTCGGGGAACTCCTCCTCCCCCTCGGCCCGCTCGCCCGCGTTGACCAGGACCTTCAGCCGGCCGCGCCCGCGCTCCCAGACCGAGAGCGCGGCGAAGCTGCCGCCCAGCGCCTCGCACGCCCCCAGGGCGGCCGCTCGCCAGCACCCCCGGGGCGTGTGCGCCGCGGCCATCGTCTGCGCAAGCGAAACCACGGCCCGCAGTCGTGCGTCGTCACCACCCATTGCGCCAGTTTAGGGCGATATGCACAGCGTGATCAGATAGCGACTCCGGAGCGTGTTCACCCTTTACTCAGCGTGACAAGGGGGTCGTCACTCCCCCGGCCAGTTCGCCTTGCGCTTCTCGTTGAAGGCGGCCACGCCCTCCGCCCGGTCCCCGGAGAAGGCCACCGACCGCCACGCGGAGTCCTCGACCTCCAGGCCCGCCCGCAGATCGAGCCCGTGCCCGAGCCGCAGCGCCCGCTTGGCCGCCCGCAGCCCCACCGGCGAGTTGGCGGCGATGCGGCCGGCCAGCGCCAGCGCCTCGGCCCGGTCCCGTCCCTCGGCCACCAGCTCGTCGACCAGACCCAGCTCCCGCGCCTCGGCGGCCGGCACCCGGCGGGCGCTGAAGATCAGCTCGGCGGCGCGGGCGGCCCCGACCCGGCGGGGCAGCAGCTGGGTGCCGCCGCCGCCCGGGATGACGCCGACGGACACCTCGGGCAGCCCCACCACGGCGGTCGGGTCGGCCACGATCAGGTCGCAGGACAGGGCCAGCTCGAAGCCGCCGCCTAGCGCGAAGCCGTGCACCGCGGCGACGGTCGGCATCGGCAGCTCCAGCACACCGGTGTAGGCGGCCCGGGCGGTGGGCCGCTGGCGCACCAGCTCGGCGTCGGTGAAGGAGTTGCGCTCCTTGAGGTCGGCGCCCACGCAGAAGGCCCGCTCGTGGCTGGAGGTGAGGACGGCGACCCGTACGTCCCGGTCGGCGGCGAGCGCGTCGCAGGCGGCGGCGATCGAGCGGGCCATGTCGGTGGACACCGCGTTCATGGCCTTCGGCCGGTCGAGGACCAGCTCGGCGACGTGCTCCAGGCCCTCGTGGCCCCGTACGACGACGAACTCCCCGAACCGCTGCTCGGACGTCACGGTCATGGCTGCACCCCTGTCGGTTAACGAGCGTTACCGAAGGGACCTTAGGGCGTCCTCCGACAGGGGGTCCACAAGGAGTCAGGGAGCCAGGGAGTCAGGAGGTGCCGCGGCGGGCCAGCAGCCACGGCTCGACCACGCCGAGACCGCGGACCGGGCGCTGCCACATCGGCTGCAGCCCGAAGCGGTACTTGGGCGCGGGGACCGGCTCCCCGTCCGGGCCCTCCTTCGCGGCCCGCTCGGCCGCCGCCGCGGCCTCCTCGGCCGCCCGCGCCTCCGAGACCGGTGCGTCGCCGGTGCGCGTCAGCTCCTCGGCGAACGCCCCGTCCACCAGCACCGCGTCCTTCGGCGCTATCGAGGTGAGCCGGCTGGCGAGGTTCACCGTCGTGCCGAAGACATCGCCCATCCGGGTGGTGACCGTGCCGAAGGCGATGCCGACCCGCAGCGCCGGCATCGTCTCGTCCGCGGTCATCGCCTCGATGAGGCGCAGCGCGATCTCGGCGGCGGTGCCCGCGTCGTCGGCGGCGAACAGGACCTCGTCGCCGAGGGTCTTGATGAGCCGCCCGCCGTGCGCGGCGACGAGGTCGGCGCAGGTCGTCTCGAAGGACTCGACCAGTTCGCCGAGCTCCTCCTCCTCCAGGCGGCGGGTCAGCCGCGTGAAGCCGACGAGGTCCGCGAAGCCGACGGCCAGGCGCCGGTCGACCATCTCCTCGTCGTCGGCCGCCTGCACGACCCGGCCGGTGGCGGCGGCGAGCTGGCGCCGCCACACGTACACCAGGAATTCCTCCAGCTCCGGCAGGAGCAGTTCGACCAGGGGGTAGGTGACCTCGGTACGGGTCATGCCCGGCTCGGGCGGCTCGGTCAGGCCCTCCAGGAACGAGTCGATCTGCCATTCGGCCAGCCGGGCGGTGGTCTGCCCGGTCGACCGGGCCACCTGGATCGCCATCGGCTCGCTGAGCAGCCCGGCCTCGACCAGACCGGACAGCCGCCGCAGCGCCAGCACGTCGGCCTCGGTGAGCGCCTTGGCCTGCCCGATGTCGGCGAAGCCCATGGCCCGCCAGAACCGGGAGGCCAGGTCCATGGAGACGCCGGCGGTGCGGGCCGCCTGGAACGGGGTGTAGCGCCGCTCGGCGCCCAGGATCAGCTGTTCCAGCCGGATCGCGAGGGGATCGTCGGTCGGTTCGGCCGTGTGGTCGACTTCGTGGTGCGGTGTGGCGTAGCCCGAGGGGTCCGACGGATGCTGTGCGCCATCGTCGGAGGTCGTGTCGTCGACGGTCACCAGCCGCCTCCTGCCCGTTCCCTGCGCACTGCCCTGCCGATCTGTCCGTCGGTGGATCACCTCAACGATACGGCAGGTGTGCCCTACCTCACGTCCTCAGGGCGCCGGGGCCCCGGCGCCGGCCGGGGCCCGGACCCGCTCAGGTCAGGCCGCCCCCGGCTCCCCGCAGGTGCACGATGTCCCCCGCCGAGACCGGTTCGCGCAGCCCGTCGCCGGTGGACAGGACCAGCCGGCCGTCCCCGTCGACGGCCACGGCCTCGCCGGTGAGCGTGCGGTCGCCGGGCAGCTGGGCCCGTACCGTCCGGCCGAGGGTCGCGCAGCCGGCCGCGTACGCCTCCTGCAGTCCGCTCGCCGCCGCGTCGCCGTCCGCGTCGCGCCACAGCCCGTACCAGTGCTCCAGGGAGCGCAGGACGCCCCGCAGCAGCGTCTCGCGGTCGGTGGAGACCGCTCCGGCCAGGGCGAGGGAGGCGGCGGTGGGGGCGGGGAGCTCGTCGGCGCGCAGGGAGACGTTGAGGCCGATGCCGATGACGACGCCGTCCCCGGCGCGCTCGGCGAGGATGCCGCCGGTCTTGCGCTCCTCGCCACCGACAGCGGCGAGCAGGTCGTTGGGCCATTTGAGGGCCATGTCCACGCCGGCGCTGCGGGCCAGGCCGGTCGCCGCCGCGACCCCGGTGAGCAGCGGCAGCCACCCCCACCGCTCGGCGGGGACGGTGCCCGGGGTCAGGTAGACGGAGAAGAACAGGCCGGAGCGGGCCGGGGCCGTCCAGGTGCGCTCCAGGCGCCCGCGGCCGGCGGTCTGCTCCTCGGCGACGAGGACCGTGCCCTCGGTGAGGGAGGCCGCGCGCGCCGCGAGGTCGGTGTTGGTGGAACCGGTGCTCTCGACCACGTCCAGCGCGGTCCACAGCCCGCCCGGCCGCAGCAGTCCGCGGCGCAGCGCGGGGACGTTCAGGGGCGGCCGGTCCAGGTCCGACCAACGGCTCTGTGGCGCATCCGAAGGTGTCATGCAAGCCACCCTAGGTGTGTCAAACGACGCACTGCCGAACCGTATCCGCGCCGATACGCTACGGCTCAGTAGCTGTTCGTCAGCTGATCAGCAGCACAGTCGTCCCCGTGACCAGGCAGGGAGCCGCCACCCGATGTCCGAGCCGGAAGAGATCGACACCCACACCACCGCGGGCAAGCTCGCGGACCTGCAGCGCCGCATCGGCGAGGCGACCCACGCGGGGTCCGCGCGCGCGGTCGAAAAGCAGCACGCGAAGGGCAAGCTGACCGCACGCGAGCGCGTCGATCTGCTGCTCGACGAGGGTTCCTTCGTGGAGCTCGACGAATTCGCCCGGCACCGCTCGACGAACTTCGGCATCGAGAAGAACCGGCCGTACGGGGACGGCGTCGTCACCGGCTACGGCACGGTCGACGGCCGCCCCGTGTGCGTGTATTCGCAGGACTTCACCATCTTCGGCGGCTCGCTGGGCGAGGTCTACGGTGAGAAGATCGTCAAGGTGATGGACTTCGCGCTGAAGACCGGCTGTCCGGTCATCGGCATCAACGACGGCGGCGGCGCCCGTATCCAGGAGGGCGTGGCGGCGCTGGGTCTCTTCGCGGAGATCTTCCGGCGCAATGTGCACGCCTCGGGTGTGGTCCCGCAGATCTCGCTGATCGTCGGCCCGTGCGCGGGCGGCGCGGTGTACTCCCCCGCGATCACCGACTTCACGGTGATGGTCGACCAGACCTCGCACATGTTCATCACGGGCCCCGACGTCATCAAGACGGTCACCGGTGAGGACGTCGGCTTCGAGGAGCTGGGCGGCGCCCGTACGCACAACACCACCTCCGGCGTCGCGCACCACATGGCGGGCGACGAGAAGGACGCCATCGAGTACGTCAAGTCACTGCTGTCGTACCTCCCGTCGAACAACCTCTCGGAGGCCCCGGCCTTCCCGGAGGAGGCGGACCTCGCGGTCACCGACGAGGACCCCGAGCTGGACACGCTCATCCCGGACTCGGCGAACCAGCCGTACGACATGCACACCGCGATCGAGCACGTGCTGGACGACGGCGAGTTCCTGGAGACCCAGGCCCTGTTCGCGCCGAACATCATCACGGGCTTCGGCCGGGTCGAGGGCTACCCCGTCGGCATCGTCGCCAACCAGCCGATGCAGTTCGCCGGCTGCCTGGACATCAACGCGAGCGAGAAGGCAGCCCGCTTCGTCCGCACCTGCGACGCGTTCAACGTGCCGGTGCTGACGTTCGTGGACGTGCCGGGCTTCCTGCCGGGCGTCGACCAGGAGTACGGCGGCATCATCCGGCGCGGCGCCAAGCTGATCTACGCGTACGCGGAGGCGACCGTCCCGCTGATCACGGTGATCACCCGCAAGGCGTTCGGCGGCGCGTACGACGTCATGGGCTCCAAGCACCTGGGCGCCGACATCAACGTCGCCTGGCCGACCGCCCAGATCGCCGTCATGGGCGCGCAGGGCGCGGTCAACATCCTGCACCGCCGCACGATCGCCGCCGTCACGGACGCCGACGAGAGGGACGCGACCCGGGCCGAGCTGATCGCGGACTACGAGGACGCGCTGCTCAACCCGTATGTGGCGGCCGAGCGCGGGTACGTGGACGCGGTGATCATGCCGTCCGACACCCGGGCTCACGTGGTCAAGGGACTGCGTCAGCTCCGCACCAAGCGGGAGTCGCTGCCCCCGAAGAAGCACGGCAACATCCCCCTCTAGAAAGGGCCCTGGCCATGATCAAGGTCGTACGGGGCAACCCGACCCCGGAGGAGCTGGCCGCCGCCCTGGCGGTGGTACAGGCGCGCGCCGCGGCGGTGTCCGCCGTGCCGTCCGGCACCCCGCAGCCGCCCGCGGGATGGTCCCACCCGAGCCGCCTGGCCCGGCGCGGCCGCCACCTGCCCGGACCCCGCGCCTGGGCCCGCACGTACTGGCCCTCATAGCCGCTGGTGACGCGTGGGGGCGGCGGGTTGAGTACGCGTACTCAGGCGCCGCCCGCGGCCCGCGCGGCAGGATCGGACGCATGCTGTGGTCCGACCCCGAGAACAAGCCGCCGAAAGAACTGCGCGACGCCCAGAACATGATGCGCAGAGCGGGCCTGGTGCTGGCCCTGGCGATGGTGCTGGCGATGTTCGTCCTGGGAACGCGCTGACGTTTCCAGCCCCTCCGGCGGGCACATCAAGCCCCTCCGGTGATTGAGGAGCGGGGGCCCGGGGGCGGAGCCCCCGCAACGCGCCCGCCCCCGCACCCGCAACGCGCCCGCCCCCGCCCCCGCACCCACCGCATCCGTACCATGGCGGTCATGACCGCCCAGCGCCTCGTACTCGCCTCCGCCTCCCCCGCCCGCCTCGGCCTCCTGCGCCAGGCCGGCTTCGCGCCCGAGGTGATCGTCAGCGGGGTGGACGAGGACGCGCTGAGCGCCCCGACACCGGCCGAGCTGGCCCTCGTGCTCGCCGAGGCGAAGGCGGCGGTGGTGGCGGCGCTGCCGGAGGCGGCCGGGGCCCTGGTGATCGGCTGCGACTCGGTGCTCGAACTCGACGGCGAAGCCCTCGGCAAGCCGGCCGACGCCGAGGAGGCCACCGCCCGCTGGAAGTCGATGCGCGGGCGGGCCGGGGTGCTGCGGACCGGGCACAGCCTGACGGACACCGCGACCGGGCGGACGGTGTCGCGGACCGCGTCGACCACGGTCCGCTTCGGTGAGCCCTCGGACGCCGAGATCGCCGCCTACGTGGCCTCGGGCGAACCGCTCTACGTGGCGGGGGCGTTCACCCTCGACGGGCGCTCGGCGCCGTTCGTCGACTCCATCGAGGGCGACCCGGGCAACGTCATCGGGCTGTCGCTGCCGTTGCTGCGGCGGCTGCTGGGCGAACTGGGGATCTCGGTCACCGAGCTCTGGGCCTGAGGAGGGCTCAGGCCGGGGCGGGGGCGGCCGGCTGCTCGGGCTCCGGATCGGGCCCGGCCTCCTGCCCGGCGGCCGGTCCGGCGCCGGCGGGGCCGTACGCCACCAGCGCCAGCACGATCAGGCCGAGCACCACCATCATCCAGGCGAACGCCGCCCAGCCTACGAGCCCGACCGTCAGCGCGCCGAGCACCCCGTGGACGACCGCGCAGCAGATGAGCACGATCCGCGCGACGCGGCCCGGGGCCCGGTCGCGGGCGCCCGCCACGACGAGGAGCGCGGCGCACAAAAGCAGGAACAGGCCGGAGACGCCGCCGAGCACCCAGGTGCCCTTGGACATGGCGCCGGGGTCCGTACCGGCCAGGGACATGTCCTGGTTCTTGATGACCGTGCCCAGGACCACGTTGATGATCACGATGCCCGCGGCTTCCACGGCCAGCACGAGCGCGGCTATGAAAGCCACCAGCCTGCGCACCACGACGCTCACCCCCTGTTACCTGCAGTACGTGCGATAGCGCGGACCCTACTAACCAGTAATGGCCACGACAAGAGCCCGGCGGAACCCCGGCGGACCCCTATCCGTCCGGGCTTCAGTGCGTCGGGCAAAGAATTGCCCACCCCTTAGTGGGAAGTCCACAAAGAATCACGGTCAGTCGCTGCCCGTGCCGATAGAGACCTGGGCCACACCTGATCGCTACTGTGCGGTTTCAGAACCCGGCGTACCGTGGTGGCACAAGGGATTTCGCGACTCGAGCACACCTCGAATCACACTCCGTGTGGGCAAGCTCACCATTGGGGACGGGTCGTAGGACCGTGTCGGTTGTCCCTAAACTCAGCTTGTTTCAAGGAGGGAGCCATCGTGCGCAAGGTGCTCATCGCCAACCGTGGCGAAATTGCTGTCCGTGTTGCTCGGGCCTGCCGGGACGCGGGAATCGGGAGCGTGGCCGTCTACGCAGACCCGGACCGCGACGCTCTGCACGTGCGTGCGGCCGACGAGGCATTCGCTCTGGGCGGTGACACCCCGGCGGCCAGTTACCTGGACATCGCCAAGGTGCTCCAGGCTGCCAAGGACTCCGGGGCGGACGCGATCCACCCGGGTTACGGCTTCCTCTCGGAGAACGCCGAGTTCGCCCAGGCCGTACTGGACGCCGGTCTGACGTGGATCGGCCCGCCGCCGCAGGCGATCCGGGACCTCGGTGACAAGGTCGCCGCCCGCCACATCGCGCAGCGCGCCGGTGCCCCGCTCGTCGCGGGCACCCCGGACCCGGTCTCGGGCTCCGCCGAGGTCGTCGCCTTCGCCGAGGAGCACGGCCTGCCGATCGCGATCAAGGCCGCCTTCGGTGGTGGCGGTCGCGGTCTGAAGGTCGCGCGCACCCTGGAGGAGATCCCGGAGCTGTACGACTCCGCGGTCCGTGAGGCCGTCGCCGCGTTCGGGCGGGGGGAGTGCTTCGTGGAGCGCTACCTCGACAAGCCGCGGCACGTGGAGACCCAGTGCCTGGCCGACACCCACGGCAACGTGGTCGTCGTCTCGACCCGTGACTGCTCGCTCCAGCGCCGCCACCAGAAGCTCGTGGAGGAGGCCCCGGCCCCCTTCCTCTCCGACGAGCAGAACGCCCAGCTGTACGCGGCGTCCAAGGCGATCCTGAAGGAGGCCGGCTACGTCGGCGCCGGCACGGTCGAGTTCCTGGTGGGCCTGGACGGCACGATCTCCTTCCTCGAGGTCAACACCCGCCTCCAGGTCGAGCACCCGGTGACCGAGGAGGTCTCCGGCATCGACCTCGTCCGCGAGATGTTCCGCATCGCCGACGGCGAGGAGCTCGGCTACGACGACCCCGCCGGGCGCGGTCACTCGTTCGAGTTCCGGATCAACGGCGAGGACCCGGGCCGCGGCTTCCTGCCGGCCCCGGGCACCGTCACCCGGTTCGACGCGCCGTCCGGTCCGGGCGTCCGGCTCGACGCGGGCGTCGAGTCCGGCTCGGTCATCGGCCCCGCCTGGGACTCGCTGCTGGCGAAGCTGATCGTGACCGGTGCCACGCGTGAGCAGGCGCTCCAGCGCGCGGCCCGCGCCCTGGCCGAGTTCCACGTCGAGGGCATGGCCACCGCCATCCCGTTCCACCGCGCGGTCGTGACGGACCCGGCGTTCACCGCCGACCCGTTCCGCGTCCACACCCGCTGGATCGAGACGGAGTTCGTCAACGAGATCAAGCCGTTCGCCGCTCCCGCCGATGCGGACGCGGACGACGAGTCCGGCCGCGAGACGGTCGTCGTCGAGGTCGGCGGCAAGCGCCTGGAGGTCTCGCTGCCCTCCTCGCTCGGCATGAGCCTGGCCCGTACCGGCCTCGCGGCGGGCGCCAAGCCCAAGCGCCGCGCGGCGAAGAAGTCCGGCTCCGCCGTCTCCGGCGACACCCTCGCCTCCCCGATGCAGGGCACGATCGTGAAGATCGCCGTGGAAGAGGGCCAGGAGGTCAAGGAGGGCGACCTGATCGTCGTCCTGGAGGCCATGAAGATGGAGCAGCCGCTGAACGCGCACCGCTCCGGCACGGTCAAGGGCCTGGCCGCCGTGGTCGGCAGCTCGATCTCGTCCGGTGCGGCCATCTGCGAGATCAAGGACTGACGCCGGGGCCCGTCCCCGCCACCCCCTTCCGCCGGTGCCCCGGTCATGTCATTGAACGTGACCGGGGCACCGGCCATTCGGGCGACCGGTTACGGGCCGTACCGCCAGTTGCGCGATGGCATCCTGGAGACCCGGAGACCGGATGACAGGGTGACAGGGAGGACCGCACCAATGGCGATGAGCGCGGCAGGGACGCCGGCCCGGCCCATGCGTGCCGACGCGCGCCGCAACTACGGCCGGCTGCTGACGGAGGCCCGTAGCGCCTTCGCGGAGCACGGCACCGACGCGTCCCTGGAGGACGTGGCGCGGCGTGCGGGCGTGGGCATCGGCACGCTGTACCGCCACTTCCCGACCCGGCACGCGCTGATGAGCGCCGTCTTCCAGGAGGCGGTGACCTCCCTGATCACCCGCTCCCGCGAACTGGCCGAGGCGGAGCGGCCGTGTGCCGCGCTGGTGGAGTGGCTGGGTGCGATCATCACTCATGCGGGTGAGTACCGCGGCCTGGCCCAGGCGCTCATGTCCACGTGCCGCGACGAGAGTTCGGCCCTGGCCAGGTGCAATACGCCGCTGCGCGAGGCGGGTTCGGCCCTCCTGACCCGCGCCCAGGCAACCGGCTCGGTCCGGGCGGACGTATCCATAGACGACCTGATGCAACTGACCAACGCGATCGCCCTGGCCGCCGAACAATCCCCGGACGACCCAGACCTGGCCGCCCGCCTACTGACATTGACGCTACGAGGCCTGCGAGGCGATTCAAGCCCCTCCGGCGATTGAGGAGCGGGGGCCCGGGGGCAGCGCCCACCCTTCAAACCCCTCCGGCGATTGAGGAACAGGGGCCCGGGGGCAGCGCCCACCCTTCAAACCCCTCCGGCGATTGAGGAACAGGGGCCCGGGGGCAGCGCCCACCCTTCAAACCCCTCCGGCGATTGAGGAGCAGGGGCCCGGGGGCAGCGCCCCCGAAACGGACCCGCGCCGCACCCCGCTACCGCCGCCGAAGGTCCGCCACCCGAGCCCGCTCCCGTTCCCGCTCCCCCGCCGCCCCCGGCTCAGCCAGCACCCCCCGCAACGCCTGCCCATGCGTACGCCGCTGCCCGGGCAACGGCATCTCGCGCCGAGAGGACCGCCCCGCCGAAGCGGCGTCACCGGACACCGAAGCCGCCCCGGACGCGGACGCGGCGGCAGCCGCCCCCGCCCCCCCGCCCGCGACAGCGATCTGCACGCCCTGGTCAGCCAGCGCCTGCAACTCCGCCGCCGCCCGCTCGTCGTGCGCGGCGGGCTCGTCCGTCACCAGATGGGTGATGAGATCCGTCGGCACGGTCTGGAACATCGTGTCGGAGCCGAGCTTGGTGTGGTCCGCGAGGACCACCACCTCCGCCGCGGCCTGCACCAGCGCCCGGTCCACGCTCGCGGAGAGCATGTTGGACGTGGACAGCCCGCGCTCGGCGGTGAGCCCGCTCCCGGACAGGAACGCGCGCGAGACCCGCAGCCCTTGGAGCGACTGCTCGGCACCGCTGCCCACCAGGGCGTAGTTGGAGCCGCGGAGGGTGCCCCCGGTCATCACCACTTCCACCCGGTTGGCGTGGGCCAGCGCCTGGGCGACCAGCAGTGAGTTGGTGACGACGGTCAGGCCGGGGACGCGCGCGAGCCGGCGGGCCAGCTCCTGCGTGGTCGTACCGGCGCCGACCACAATGGCCTCGCCCTCTTCGACGAGGCCGGCGGCCAGGTCGGCGATGGCCGTTTTCTCCGCGGTGGCGAGATGGGATTTCTGCGGAAAGCCGGACTCCCGCGTAAAACCGCCCGGCAAAACCGCACCGCCGTGCCGGCGGTCGAGGAGTCCTTCTGCCTCCAGTGCCCGCACGTCCCGCCGTACGGTCACTTCGGAGGTCTGGACGACGCGGGCGAGCTCACGGAGCGATACCGCCCCGTTGGCACGCACCATTTCGAGGATCAACTGACGACGTTCTGCAGCGAACACGAAACTGACAGTAACGTGACCGCACGACAGTTTTCAGCAGTTTGCGCCGAATAGCAGAAGTTGTACATACGGACGGTCGCCAAGTGGTATAGGCGGCTACCTTGTTGCCCTCTCCTGATCGGGCGGCGGTCGCAGGGCCGCCCGACTTGCCGGGAGTTGCCGGGATATGCCGGGCTGCGCCGGGCCCCCGGCCCCGTATCCCGGGCGGTTACGCCTCGCCCGTGCGCTTACGGCTGTGCAACTGGCGGGCCACTTCGGCGATCGAACCCGACAGGGACGGGTACACAGTGAAGGCGTTTGCGATCTGCTCGACCGTCAGATTGTTGTCGACCGCGATCGAGATGGGGTGGATCAGCTCGCTCGCCCGGGGCGCGACGACGCAGCCGCCGACCACGATGCCGGTGCCGGGCCGGCAGAAGATCTTGACGAAGCCGTCCCGGATGCCCTGCATCTTGGCGCGCGGGTTGCGCAGCAGCGGCAGCTTGACGACCAGGGCCTCGATCCTGCCCGCGTCCACGTCCGCCTGGCTGTAGCCGACGGTGGCGATCTCCGGGTCGGTGAAGACGTTCGAGGAGACCGTCTTCAGGTTCAGCGGGGCGACCGCGTCGCCCAGGAAGTGGTACATCGCGATGCGGCCCTGCATGGCGGCGACGGAGGCGAGCGCGAAGATTCCGGTGACGTCACCGGCCGCGTAGACGCCGGGCGCGCTGGTACGGGAGACCTTGTCGGTCCAGATGTGGCCGGAGTCCTTGAGCCGGACGCCGGCCTCCTCCAGCCCCATGCCGGCGGTGTTGGGGACGGCGCCGACCGCCATCAGGCAGTGCGAGCCGGAGATGACCCGGCCGTCGGCGAGGGTCACCTCGACCCGGTCGCCGACGCGCTTGGCGGACTGCGCGCGGGAGCGGGCCATCACGTTCATGCCGCGGCGCCGGAAGACGTCCTCCAGGACCGCGGCGGCGTCGGGGTCCTCGCCGGGCAGCACCCGGTCACGGGACGAGACGAGGGTGACGCGCGAGCCGAGGGCCTGGTAGGCGCCGGCGAACTCGGCACCCGTGACGCCGGAGCCGACGACGATGAGCTCCTGCGGCAGCTCGTCGAGGTCGTAGACCTGGGTCCAGTTCAGGATGCGCTCGCCGTCGGGGAGCGCGTCGGGGATCTCCCGGGGGTGGCCGCCGGTCGCGATCAGCACGGCGTCCGCGGTGAGCGTCTCCTCCGTACCGTCGGCCGCCGCGACGACGACCTGGCGGGAGCCGTCGGCGGCCTGCAGGCCCTCCAGCCGGCCGCGCCCGCGCATCACGCGTGCGCCGGCGCGGGTGACGGAGGCGGTGATGTCGTGGGACTGGGCGAGCGCCAGGCGCTTCACACGGCGGTTGACCTTCCCCAGGTCGACGCCGACCACACGCGCGGCCTGCTCCGTGGGCGGTGTGTCGTCCGCGACGATGATGCCCAGCTCCTCGTACGAGGAGTCGAAGGTGGTCATCACCTCGGCCGTCGCGATCAGGGTCTTCGAGGGCACGCAGTCGGTGAGGACCGACGCGCCGCCGAGGCCGTCACAGTCGACGACGGTCACCTCCGCGCCGAGTTGGGCGCCCACCAATGCCGCCTCGTACCCGCCGGGTCCGCCGCCGATGATCACGATCCGGGTCACGAAAAGTCCGCCTCGCGTTTCTCATCCCGCGGCCGTCTGCTGCCCCGGCCGGGGGTCCGGGGGATCGCCCCGGGGGAATGCAGTACGTACTTCATTGTCCCGCACCCGCCAAGGTGCTTCTCCCCGGGGCCCTCCATACGTGCGCCGGGGCGCACGGCGCACGGCCGCAGCCGGTGAATCCGCCCCTTCGGGCCGCCCCGCCGATTCCCCCTCTCGCGGGGGCCTTCCTCACAGGAACCGCCGCTCCCGGCGCCACCTCCCGTACCCTCGGTTCCATGTCGCTCTACGCCGCGTACGCCGGCAACCTCGACGCGCGGCTGATGACGCGCCGCGCCCCGCACTCACCGCTGCGCGGCACCGGCTGGCTGAACGGCTGGCGGCTGACCTTCGGCGGGGAGCAGATGGGCTGGGAGGGTGCGCTGGCCACCGTGGTGGAGGCGCCCCGCTCGCAGGTGTTCGTGGCCCTGTACGACCTGGCGCCCATGGATGAGGACTCCATGGACCGCTGGGAGGGCGTGGGACTCGACATCTACCGCCGCATGCGCATCCGGGTGCACACCCTGGACGGCGAGGAGCCGGCCTGGATCTATGTGCTCAACGGCTACGAGGGCGGGCTGCCGTCCGCCCGCTACCTGGGCGAGATCGCGGACGCGGCCGATTCCGCCGGCGCTCCGCACGATTATGTGATGGAACTCCGCAAACGCCCCTGCTGACCGCGTGGGCGGCCCGGGCCGCCGTGGGAGCGGTCCCGACCTGCCCTTTCGCGGCCGGCCGGGCGCCCGGCCGGGGCCCGACTGTGGGAACGCACGAACGAACGTGGCGAGACTCTGTACGGGAGCATCTACGCGCGTAGGGAATGAGCGGTTACCCTCATCCGCGTGAACGCATCAGTTATTCCGGACCACATCCAGGGCGACCCGTACGCCGCCGCCGCCGACGCCGCCGCCCGCCTGCGCGAGCTGACCGGTGCCGAGACCCACGACGTCGCCCTCGTGATGGGCTCCGGCTGGGCGCCCGCCGGCGCCGCGCTCGGCGTTCCGGAGGCCGAGTTCCCGGTGACCGCGCTCCCCGGCTTCCCCGCGCCCGCCGTCGAGGGCCACGGCGGCACGGTCCGCTCGCACCTGATCGGCGACAAGCGCGCCCTGGTGTTCCTGGGCCGTACGCACTTCTACGAGCGCCACGGCGTCGCCGCCGTGGCGCACGGGGTGCGCACCGCGGTCGCCGCGGGCTGCCGGACCGTGGTCCTGACGAACGGCTGCGGGGGTCTGCGTGAGGGGATGCGGCCCGGGCAGCCGGTCCTGATCAGCGACCACATCAATCTCACGGCGGCCTCGCCGATCGTCGGCGCGAACTTCGTCGACCTGACCGACCTGTACTCGCCGCGGCTGCGGGCGCTGTGCAAGGAGGTCGACGGGACGCTCGAAGAGGGCGTGTACGTGCAGTTCCCCGGCCCGCACTACGAGACGCCGGCCGAGATCAACATGGTCCGCGTGATGGGCGGCGACCTCGTCGGCATGTCCACGGTCCTGGAGGCCATCGCGGCCCGCGAGGCGGGCGCCGAGGTCCTGGGCCTCTCCCTGGTGACGAACCTGGCGGCGGGCCTGAGCGGGGAGCCGCTGAACCACGAGGAGGTCCTTCAGGCGGGCCGCGACTCGGCGACCCGGATGGGCTCGCTGCTGGCGCGGGTGCTGGAACGGATCTGAGGCGGCCTTCGTGGGGGCGCGGCCCCCACAGCCCCGCTCCTCAATCGCCGGAGGGGCTTGATTCACCCCCGGCCACTCCCAGCCCCTCCGGCGCGCACTCAAGCCCCTCCGGCGCTTGAGGAGCAGGGCCCGAGGCCGAGCCCCACAAACCCAGCCCCTCCGGCGCTCGAGAAGCGGGGCCCGAGGCCGAGCCCCACAAACCCAGCCCCTCCGGCGCTCGAGAAGCGGGGCCCGAGGCCGAGCCCCACAAACCCAGCCCCTCCGGCGCTTGAGGAGCGGGGGCCGGGGCGGAGCCCCGGTTACGGGAAGGGGCGGGTAGGGGAACAGTCCCGCCGCAGGCGCCCACCCGCGTACCGCCCCACCGCACCCCGCCCCACCTCCCCTCCCCACCTCCCCTCCCCCTCCCCCCCGAAAGGCGGACCCCGTGACGACGACGCAGGACCTCCTCGCCCGGGCCAGGACCTGGCTCTCCGAGGACCCCGACTCCGAGACCCGCGACGAGCTGGCCAAGCTCATCGACGCGGAGGACCTGGACGAGCTCGCCGCCCGCTTCGCCGGCACGCTCCAGTTCGGCACCGCCGGGCTCCGGGGCGAGCTGGGCGCCGGCCCCATGCGCATGAACCGCGCCGTGGTCATGCGCGCCGCCGCCGGCCTGGCCGCGTACCTCAAGGACCAGGGGCAGGCCGGGGGTCTCGTCGTCATCGGCTACGACGCCCGCTACAAGTCCGCCGACTTCGCCCGGGACACGGCCGCCGTGATGACGGGTGCGGGTCTGCGGGCGGCGGTGCTCCCCCGCCCGCTTCCCACCCCCGTGCTCGCGTACGCCATAAGGCACCTGGGTGCCGTCGCGGGCGTCGAGGTGACCGCCAGCCACAACCCGCCGCGCGACAACGGCTACAAGGTCTACCTCGGCGACGGCTCGCAGATCGTGCCGCCGGCCGACGGCGAGATCGCCGCCGCCATCGCAGCGGTCGGTCCGCTCGACACCGTGCCCCGCCCCGGCGACGGCTGGGAGACCCTGGGCGACGAGGTGCTGGACGCCTATCTGGCGCGTACGGACAGCGTGCTCGACGCCGGTTCGCCGCGTACCGCCCGCGTCGTGTACACCGCGATGCACGGTGTCGGCACCTCCGTGCTGACCGCCGCGTTCGACCGGGCCGGTTTCCCCGCCCCGGTCCTCGTCGCGGAGCAGGCCGAGCCGGACCCCGCGTTCCCCACCGTGGCCTTCCCCAATCCGGAGGAGCCCGGCGCGATGGATCTCGCGTTCGCCACCGCGCGCCGCACGGACCCCGACATCGTCATCGCCAACGACCCGGACGCCGACCGCTGCGCCGTCGCCGTACCGGACCCGGGCGCGGACGGCGGCTGGCGGATGCTGCGCGGCGACGAGGTCGGCGCGCTGCTCGCCGCCCACCTCGTGCGCCGGGGCGCGACCGGCGTGTTCGCCGAGTCGATCGTCTCGTCGTCGCTCCTCGGCCGGATCGCCGAGAAGGCGGGCCTTGGTTACGAGGAGACGCTGACGGGCTTCAAGTGGATCGCCCGCGTCGAGGGGCTGCGCTACGGGTACGAGGAGGCGCTCGGCTACTGCGTCGACCCGGACGGCGTCCGCGACAAGGACGGCATCACGGCCGCGCTGCTCGTCGCCGAGCTCGCCTCCGTACTCAAGGAGCAGGGCCGTACGCTCCTGGACCTGCTGGACGACCTCGCCCTGGAGCACGGCCTGCACGCGACCGACCAGCTCTCGGTCCGGGTGGAGGACCTTTCCGTCATCGCGGACGCCATGCGCCGCCTGCGCGAGCAGCCCCCGACGTCCCTGGCGGGCCTGCCCGTCACCACCGCCGAGGACCTGTCCCTCGGCACGGACCGGCTGCCCCCCACCGACGGGCTGCGCTACGGCCTGGAGGGCGCCCGCGTGATCGTCCGCCCGAGCGGCACCGAGCCGAAGCTGAAGTGCTACCTGGAGGTCGTGGTCCCGGTCACCACGCCCGACGACCTCCCGGCGGCCCGCGCCCGGGCGACGGCCCTGCTGACGGACATCAAGCGGGACCTGTCCGCAGCGGCCGGGATCTGACACCCGCCGGCCGGCCGGGGCGCCCGGGAAGGGCCCCGGCCGGCCGAGCGGAAGCCGGGCGGACCCGGTATCCGGGCGGACCCGGTGCCCGGGCGGACCCGCCGATCAGCCGCGTTCTTCCGCGACAAGCGGGTCGATCATGGAGTGCAGCTGCTCTTCGTCGAGGCCCAGGAGCGCCCGCGCGGCGGTCCTGCCGTCCCGGTCGAGCACGACCGTCGAAGGGACGTCGCAGCCCCGTCGGACTGGCTCTGGGAGCCTGTTCCACAGGCCGACACGGCGAGGGCGATGGACAGCGTCCCGGCAGCGAGCGGGGCGCGGCGCAGCGAGCGGGGCGCGGCGCAGCGAGCGGCTGAGGCGCATGAGTGAAGTCTCACACGCGGGTCTCCGGGCGCCCGTGCGGGCTCAGCCCAGCGCCCCCAGCACCACCAGCAGCACCGCGCCCACGACCGACGGGGCGATGACCTCGTACGCCCAGCGCACCGACTTGCCGGGGGCGTCGGGCACGGGCTTGTCGCCCGCGCGTTCGGAGAGTTCGCGCAGGTCTGCCACCGCCTGGTCCGCCGCGGCGGTGCGGGCCTTGGTGTCGCGTACGTCGGCGGTCGCGGAGGTCCGGCGGTAGGGGTCGTCCAGCGACTGCCGGGACTGCTGACGGGCGGCCTTCTTGCGCTGCCGCAACGACACCGGCACGGCCCAGAGCTGGTACTTCGTGCCGTCGTTGGTGAACAGTTCGCTCGAATACCCGGCGCGCACGTCGGCGACGTCGGTCCACGGCAGCGTGATCGTGCGGAACGGGTTGCGGACCCGGATGCGCTGGTCGTTGACGGACACCACCGGGCGCAGGGTGAAGGCGACGATCAGCGGCACCGCGGTCAGCAGCCCGGCGAGGGCCAGCCACGGCACCCGGCCCTCGCCGCGGAACGCGGCGTCGCCGCCGATCCAGCAGATGAGCACGAGCAGCAGGACACCCCCGACCAGCCCGGCGGGCGACCGGAACGTCCGGTCGGCGTAGGTGGGCTCGGCGGGAGGCGTGGGGCTCGTCATGAGCCCGATTGTGCCTGACGCCGCCGAGTGGTGCGGGGGCACCCGCCCGCTGCTCGCGCGCCGGTGCGCAATACACAGTCGCGCCGGTGCGCAACGCGCGGATGCGCGCGGTGTGCGATACGCGGATGCGCCGGTGCGTGATAGGCGGACGCGCGAGCGTGTGATGTCGCGAGCGCGTGATGTGCGGATGCGCGCGGTGTGCGATACGCGGATGCGCCGGTGCGCGCGATACGCGGACGACCTGGGCCGCTGTACAGGTCGCTACGCGCGTAGATATGCTCATGTGGTGACCATGCCCACCACCCTCCCCGCATTCGCCGACGCGACGGCGTCCGACAGTGCGCTGCGCCGCTTCCTGCACGGGCTGCCCGGCGTCGACGCCGTCGGCCTCGAAGCGCGCGCCGCCTCTCTCGGAACCCGTTCGATCAAGACGACGGCCAAGGCGTACGCCATCGACCTCGCCATCTCGATGATCGACCTGACGACGCTGGAAGGCGCGGACACCCCCGGCAAGGTCCGGGCGCTCGCCGCCAAGGCCGTCAACCCCGATCCCACCGACCGCACGAGCCCGCGCACCGCCGCGGTCTGCGTCTACCCCGACATGGCGGCCACCGCGGCCGTCGCCCTGGCCGGCTCCGGTGTGAAGGTGGCGTCCGTGGCGACGGCCTTCCCCGCCGGGCGCGCCGCGCTGGACGTGAAGCTCGCGGACGTCCGCGACGCCGTGGCGGCCGGGGCGGACGAGATCGACATGGTGATCGACCGGGGCGCCTTCCTCTCCGGCCGCTACCTGAAGGTCTACGAGGAGATCGTCACCGTGAAGGCGGAGTGCGGGAACGCCCGTCTGAAAGTGATCTTCGAGACCGGCGAGCTGTCCACGTACGACAACATCCGGCGGGCCTCCTGGCTGGGGATGCTGGCGGGCGCGGACTTCATCAAGACCTCGACCGGCAAGGTGGCGACGAACGCCACGCCCGCGAACACCCTGCTGATGCTGGAGGCGGTGCGCGACTTCCGCGCGCAGACCGGCGTCCAGATCGGCGTGAAGCCGGCCGGCGGCATCCGTACGTCCAAGGACGCGATCAAGTTCCTCGTGCTGGTCAACGAGACGGCGGGCGAGGACTGGCTGGACAACCGCTGGTTCCGCTTCGGCGCCTCCAGCCTGCTGAACGACCTGCTGATGCAGCGCCAGAAGCTCAGCACCGGCCGTTACTCCGGCCCCGATTACGTGACGGTGGACTGATACCCATGGCATCTGCATTCGAGTACGCACCCGCGCCCGAGTCGCGGTCGGTCGTCGACATCGCGCCCTCGTACGGCCTGTTCATCGACGGTGAGTTCACCGACGCGGCCGACGGCAAGGTCTTCAAGACGGTCTCGCCGAGCAGCGAGGAGGTGCTGTCCGAGGTCGCGCGGGCCGGCGCCGAGGACGTGGACCGGGCCGTGAAGGCGGCCCGCCGGGCGTTCGAGAAGTGGTCGGCGCTGCCCGGCTCCGAGCGCGCCAAGTACCTGTTCCGGATCGCCCGGATCATCCAGGAGCGCAGCCGCGAGCTGGCCGTCCTGGAGACCCTGGACAACGGCAAGCCGATCAAGGAGACCCGCGACGCGGACCTCCCGCTGGTCGCCGCGCACTTCTTCTACTACGCGGGCTGGGCCGACAAGCTGGACCACGCGGGCTACGGGGCGAACCCGCGCCCGCTGGGCGTGGCCGGCCAGGTCATCCCGTGGAACTTCCCGCTCCTGATGCTCGCGTGGAAGATCGCCCCCGCCCTCGCCACGGGCAACACCGTGGTGCTGAAGCCGGCCGAGACGACGCCCCTGTCCGCGCTGTTCTTCGCGGACATCTGCCGCCAGGCGGGCCTGCCCAAGGGTGTCGTCAACATCCTGACGGGGTACGGCGACGCGGGTCAGGCGCTCGTCGAGCACCCGGACGTGAACAAGGTCGCCTTCACCGGCTCGACCGCCGTCGGCAAGGCCATCGCCCGCCAGGTCGCGGGGACCGACAAGAAGGTCACCCTGGAGCTGGGCGGCAAGGGCGCCAACATCGTCTTCGACGACGCCCCCATCGACCAGGCCGTCGAGGGCATCGTCACCGGCATCTTCTTCAACCAGGGCCAGGTGTGCTGCGCGGGCTCCCGGCTCCTGGTCCAGGAGTCGATCCAGGACGAGCTGCTGGACGCCCTGAAGCGCCGGCTGTCCACGCTGCGCCTCGGCGACCCGCTGGACAAGAACACCGACATCGGCGCGATCAACTCCGCGGAGCAGCTGGCCCGGATCACCGCGCTCGTGGAGACCGGCGAGGCGGAGGGCGCGGACCGCTGGTCGGCCCCCTGCGAACTGCCCTCGGCGGGCTACTGGTTCGCCCCGACGCTCTTCACCAACGTCACGCAGGCCCACACCGTCGCCCGCGACGAGATCTTCGGCCCGGTGCTCTCCGTGCTGTCCTTCCGCACCCCGGACGAGGCGGTCGCCAAGGCCAACAACAGCCAGTACGGCCTGTCGGCGGGCATCTGGACGGAGAAGGGCTCCCGCATCCTCGCGGTCGCCAACAAGCTCCGGGCGGGCGTCGTCTGGGCCAACACGTTCAACAAGTTCGACCCGACCTCGCCGTTCGGCGGTTACAAGGAGTCGGGCTTCGGCCGCGAAGGCGGCCGCCACGGCCTGGAGGCGTACCTCGATGTCCGATAACCGTCTGAGCGTCTTCAAGACCTACAAGCTGTACGTCGGGGGCAAGTTCCCCCGCTCCGAGAGCGGCCGGGTGTACGAGGTGACGGACTCGAAGGGCAAGTGGCTGGCGAACGCGCCCCAGTCCTCCCGCAAGGACGCGCGCGACGCGGTCGTGGCCGCGCGCAAGGCGTTCGGCGGCTGGTCGGGCGCGACCGCGTACAACCGCGGCCAGATCCTCTACCGCATCGCCGAGATGCTGGAGGGCCGCCGCGAGCAGTTCGTACGCGAGGTGGCCGAGGCCGAGGGGCTGTCGAAGTCCAAGGCGGCGGCCGTCGTGGACGCGGCGGTGGACCGCTGGGTCTGGTACGCGGGCTGGACCGACAAGATCGCCCAGGTGGTGGGCGGGGCGAACCCGGTCGCGGGCCCGTTCTTCAACCTCTCGACGCCCGAGCCGACCGGCGTGGTGACCGTCCTCGCCCCGCAGGAGTCCTCGTTCCTGGGCCTGGTCTCGGTGCTCGCCCCGGTGATCGCGGCCGGCAACACGGCGGTCGTGGTGGCCTCCGCGAAGTCGCCGCTGCCCGCCCTGTCGCTGGGCGAGGTGCTGGCCACCTCGGACCTGCCGGGCGGTGTGGTCAACATCCTGTCGGGGAAGACCGCGGAGATCGCCGCCCCGCTCGCCGCCCACCAGGACGTGAACGGCATCGACCTGACGGGCGCGGACGCGGAGCTGGCCAAGGAGTTGGAGATCGCGGCGGCCGACAACCTCAAGCGCGTCGCGCGTCCACAGCCTGTGGACGGCGAGAGCGGTGAGAACGGCCACGACTGGTCGGCCGACCCGGGCACGCACCGCCTGACGGCGTTCCTGGAGACCAAGACGGTCTGGCACCCGACGGGCGCCCTGGGCGTGTCGGGCTCCTCGTACTGACGCGGGTACGGGCGCGGCCCGTGTCCCGGAGGCTTCTCCGGGGCACGGGCCGCCTCCGTGTCAGCCGTGCAGCCCGCCGACGGCCTGGCCCACGAGGGGCAGGTCCTTCAGGGCGCCGCCACTGGTCACGGGGTCGGTGACCAGCCCGGTGGACAGCGGCTTGAAGTCGGCGACCTGGGTGCCGACCACGTTGTCCAGCGGGTCGACGCCGGTGCCGGCCAGCGGGTCGAGGCGCAGGTGGGTGACGGGCGCGATCCCGTTGTCCAGCGACTGGCCGAGCGCCCCGGTCAGCGCGCCACCGGCCGCCTCGGTGGCCTCCCCGAGGCTGGTGTCGGTCCCGGTCGCCTGGACGACGGGCAGCGGCGCGGCCTGGGCCGCGGCACCCCCCGCGCCGAGCGCGGCGCCCACCGCGGTGACGGTCAGGCCTGCGCGCAGCAGGGTACGGCGCCGGGACTTGGAAAGTGCGTGACGTGCCATGGATTTCCCACCTGATCGGGCCGATCGAACCATCGGTCATGTAATCAACCGAGTGCACAGCGTAGTTGAGGTGTGATGCGTGATACCAACAGGACCACCCAGGGGTCGCCTGTGCGGGTCAATGCCTCACACTCGTGTCCTGTGAGTTCCCAAGCGCTTTCGACCCGAGTCGTCCTCCTGGCGGGCCCCTCCGGCTCCGGCAAGTCCTCCCTCGCCGCCCGCACCGGCCTCCCGGTGCTGCGGCTGGACGACTTCTACAAGGAGGCCGGCGACCCCACGCTGCCGCTCGTCGAGGGCAGTACGGACATCGACTGGGACTCCGTACTCTCCTGGGACGCCGACGCCGCGGTCGCCGCGGTCGCCGAACTCTGCCGCACCGGCCGCACCGACGTCCCGGTGTACGACATCTCCACCAGCTCCCGCACCGGCCACGAGACGTTCCACATCGAGCGCACCCCGCTCTTCGTGGCCGAGGGGATCTTCGCCGCCGACATCATCGGACGCTGCCAGTCACTGGGCCTGCTGGCCGACGCGCTGTGCCTGCGCGGCCGCCCCTCGACGACGTTCCGCCGCCGCCTCCTGCGCGACCTGCGCGAGAGCCGCAAGTCGGTGCCGTTCCTGCTCCGGCGCGGCTGGCGCCTGATGCGCTCGGAACGCCGCATCGTGGCCCGCCAGACCGAGTTGGGGGCCCACCCCTGCAACAAGGAAGAGGCCCTGGGCCGCCTGGCAGCAGCCGCAGCAGGCCCCCACCGCACACCCGCCCATTCAAGCCCCTCCGGCCAATGAGGAGCGGGGCGGCAACTCCAAGCCCCTCCGGCGATTGAGGAGCGGGGCGGCAATCCCAAGCCCCTCCCGCCATTGAGGAGCGGGGGCCCGGGGGCAGCGCCCCCGAACGCACCGCGGGGCCGGACAGGACCCCCCGGCCCGTCCGACCCCACAGCTTCCCCGTATCCCCCGTTGTCCCCCGTATCCCCGTTCCCCCGTACACCGCCGCCTCCCCCGAAGCAGCGGCAGCCCCCGTATCCCCCGGGCCCCCGTTCTCTCCCCCGTAACACCACCGCCTCCCCCAAAGCGGCAGCGCCCCCGTTTCCCCCGCTCCTTCAGGCCACCAGCTCGCCGAAGGACTCCTCCTCGTCACGGCCGAAGCTGAGGACCTCGTCCTCGCGCAGCCGGCGGAGCGACCGCCAGATGCTCGACTTCACCGTGCCGACACTGATGTCGAGGATGGACGCGATCTCCGGGTCCGTACGGCCCTCGTAGTACCGCAGGACCAGCATCGTGCGCTGGAGTTCCGGCAGTCGCGCCAGCGCCTGCCAGAGCACGGCGCGCAGCTCCGTGCCGCGCATCGCGTCCGTGTCGCCCGCCGTCTCCGGCAGTTCCTCGGTCGGGTATTCGTTCAGCTTGCGCCTGCGCCAGGCGCTGATGTGGAGGTTGGTCATCGTGCGGCGCAGATAGCCGCCGACCGCCGCCTTGTCGCTGATCCGGTCCCAGGCCCGGTACGTCGAGAAGAGGGCGCTCTGCAGCAGGTCCTCGGCCTCGAACCGGTCACCGGTCAGGTGGTAGGCGGTGGCGTACAGGGAGGCGCGGCGCTCCCGGACGTAGGCCGTGAACGCCGCTTCGGCGTCCTCGGACCGTGCCGGTGCCTTCCGCTCCCCCGAGACCTCCCCGTACGAGCTTCCCCCGCTACCCGCGTCAACCACCGTCATGAATGACGTGTGCTGACGCCCGGCGCCTCGAACGCACCCCCGTCCGTTCACTGCGGCGCCGGACTTCTCGGTGCTCCGCCCGACATCGTGGAGACGCGTGACAACTGCGCTTGCGTTGATGCTGTGAGTTGCGTTCATCTCGCGCCCCCCGTCGGTGGAGTCCGTCCGTTCCTTGTGCCAATGAGCTTGCCGGGGCAGTTTCATGGCGGTGTCCGCCGACTGTCACAGGCCTGTCACAGGGCCCGGCGGCGGCGCGAACCCGGGCTTGTTGATGCATGAGGGACGTGTGGGGCGTGCATCCGGGGGGACCAACTGTCGAACTGGGGCGCCCCATGGGTCAGAATGACCAAGTGCCTTTCCTGTTGCTGATCGAGGACGACGACGCCATCCGCACGGCCCTCGAACTCTCGCTGTCACGCCAGGGCCACCGTGTGGCCACCGCGGCGACGGGAGAGGACGGCCTCAACCTGCTGCGCGAGCAGCGCCCCGACCTGGTCGTGCTGGACGTGATGCTGCCCGGGATCGACGGTTTCGAGGTGTGCCGGCGCATCCGGCGCACCGACCAGCTGCCGATCATCCTGCTGACCGCGCGCAGCGACGACATCGACGTCGTGGTGGGGCTGGAGTCCGGCGCCGACGACTATGTCGTCAAGCCGGTACAGGGGCGGGTGCTCGACGCCCGCATCCGCGCGGTGCTGCGCCGCGGCGAACGGGAGTCCACCGACTCCGCCACGTTCGGGAACGTGGTGATCGACCGGTCCGCCATGACCGTCACGAAGAACGGCGAGGACCTTCAGCTCACGCCGACCGAGCTGCGCCTCCTGCTCGAACTGAGCCGCCGGCCGGGCCAGGCCCTGTCCCGGCAGCAACTGCTGCGCCTGGTCTGGGAGCACGACTACCTCGGTGACTCACGCCTGGTGGACGCCTGCGTCCAGCGGCTGCGCGCGAAGGTGGAGGACGTACCGTCGTCGCCGACCCTGATCCGTACGGTGCGGGGCGTGGGATACCGGCTGGACTCGCCGCAGTGAGCACGGCTGTGCGGCGGAGCCTGCTCGCCGGGCTCCGCTGGACCAGCCTGCGGCTGCGGCTCGTCGTCGTGTTCGCCCTGGTCGCGCTGACCGCCGCGGTGTCGGCGTCCGGAATCGCGTACTGGCTGAACCGCGAGGCCGTGCTGACGCGCACGCAGGACGCGGCGCTCGGGGACTTCCGCCAGGAGATGCAGACGCGGGCGGCCTCGCTGCCGCTGCGCCCCACCAAGGAGGACCTGCAGACCGCCGCCGTGCAGATGGCGAGCAGCAGCCCCGGCTACAGCGTGCTCCTGATCGACGAACGCGACCCGGGCAAGCCCATCGTCGGCAACTCCGACCTGGACACCTTCACGCGCAGCAACGTGCCGCTGTCGCTGCAGAAGCAGGTCGGCAAGAAGCAGCCGGTCAAGGCGGGCAACAAGTACGAGTACCACCTGTTCTGGCAGCGGACCTCGATCCGCGGTACGCCGTACCTCGTCGCCGGTACCAAGATCATCGGCGGGGGGCCGACCGGCTACATGCTCAAGTCGCTCGACCAGGAACGCCAGGACCTCAGCTCCCTGGCCTGGTCGCTGGGGATCGCCACGGCGCTCGCCCTGGTCGGCTCGGCCCTGCTCGCCCAGGCCGCGGCGACGACCGTGCTGCGCCCGGTGCAGCGGCTCGGGGACGCCGCCCGCAAGCTCGGCGAGGGCAAGCTCGACACCCGGCTCGTGGTGTCCGGCACCGATGAACTGGCCGACCTGTCCCGGACGTTCAACAAGACGGCCGGCTCGCTGGAGAAGAAGGTCGCGGACATGAGCGCGCGGGAGGAGGCCAGCCGCCGCTTCGTCGCCGACATGTCGCACGAGCTGCGCACGCCGCTCACCGCGATCACCGCGGTCGCCGAGGTGCTGGAGGAGGAGGCCGACAGCCTGGACCCGATGATCGCGCCCGCCGTGCACCTGGTGGTGAGCGAGACCCGGCGTCTCAACGACCTGGTGGAGAACCTGATGGAGGTGACCCGCTTCGACGCGGGCACCGCCCGGCTGGTCCTGGACGACGTGGACGTCGCCGACCAGGTGACCGCCTGCATCGACGCACGCGCCTGGCTGGACGCGGTGAACCTGGACGCCGAGCGCGGCATGATGGTCCGCCTCGATCCGCGCCGGCTCGACGTGATCCTGGCCAACCTGATCGGCAACGCGCTGAAGCACGGCGGTTCGCCGGTACGGGTCTCGGTGCGCATCGAGGGCGAGGAGCTGGTCATCGAGGTCCGCGACCACGGCCCCGGCATCCCGGAGGACGTGCTGCCCCACGTCTTCGACCGCTTCTACAAGGCAAGCGCCTCCCGGCCGCGTTCCGAAGGAAGCGGGCTCGGGCTCTCCATCGCCATGGAGAACGCGCACATCCACAACGGCGACATCACCGCCAGGAACTCGCCGGACGGCGACGGCGCGATCTTCGTGCTGCGCCTGCCGCGCGACGCCGAGGCGCTGAGCCGTGACACCGAGGACCACGACGCCGACGACCACGACCACGACCACGACCACGACGCACCGATACCGGACCACCAGGAGGACGACCCGACGTGAGGCGCAGCGAACGCCGGGGACACCGCCCCGCCGCCGCCCTGGCCGGTGCCGCACTCTGTGCCGTACTGGCCGCGGGCTGCGGCATCCGCACCACATCGGTGCCGGTCGACGCCGGAGCCGCCCCGTCCCGGGTGCCGTGCGCGATGCCCGCCGAGGACGTCGCGTCCCAGGCCGAGCAGGGCATCCCCGTACAGATCTACCTGGTCTGCGCCTCGCAACTGGTGACGGTGGACCGTGCGGTACAGGTCGCGGAGGCGAAGTCGGACCGCCTGCGGATCGCCACCGAGCTCCTGGGCGAGCTGCGCCGCCGCCCCACGGCCGACGAGCAGCAGGCGGGCTTCTCCACCGACGTCCCGAAGTCGCTCCGGATCTCCGGCCCTCGCGCGGGCGACGCGGAGGACGCGCTGCGGCTCAGCCAGCAGCCGGAGGACCTGCCGGCCGAGGCGCTGGCCCAGATCGTCTGCACGTTCACGGAGAGCGAGGCGCTGGTCCCCGGGGAGACGGTGACGCTGGGCGGCCCGGGGAACTACCCGGCGCGCGGGTACCTGTGCACGGCGGAGACGAAGGCCAGCCCGAAGGCGGTACCGACACTGGGCACGGTGGGACTGCCGTAGGAGGCGCCCGCCCGACATCGGGCACGGTGGGACCGCCGGACCGCCGTGGGAGGCGCCCGCCCGACATCGGGCACGGTGGGACCACCGGACCGCCGTGGGAGGCGCCCGCCCGACATCGGGCACGGTGGGACCACCGGACCGCCGTGGGAGGCGTCCGCCGGTCCAGGGCCGGGCCCGCGCCCCCGGTCCGCCGCACACAGGCCCCATAGCCATGGCTCCGGATGCCGCCGCCCGCGCGGTCCTCCGCCGTGAGGCAGGTCTGCGTGAGGCAGGTCTGCGTGAGGCAGGTCTGCGTGAGCCAGGTCTGCGTGAGCCAGGTCTCCCCGGCCCATGCGGAACCGATCCTGCCGCCGCCCGCGTCTAGGGCTTCGTGCGTCAAGGTACGGACGGCCAGGCCGTCATCCGCTTCCGCGCGGCCGGGGTGTCGCTGCTCCTCGCGCATCTGCTGCTCGTCGGGTGGCTCAGTCTGCGCCCGCTGGACGTGCCGTGGATGACGGCCGCCAACCTCACGCCGTTCGCCGGTATCAAGGCCGATCTGTCGCTCGGCCCGGCTGTCGCGTCCCGCCGGATCGGCGGCGGGCTCCTGCTGCTGGCGCCGCTGGGCGTGCTGCTCCCGATGGCCGGGGGCCGGCTCCACGTCTCGCCGTGGTCCTCGCTGGCCCGGACGGTCGCGGCCGGTGCGCTGATCTCGCTGGCCATCGAGCTGGGGCAGACCGGAGTGCCCGGTCAGGTCGTCGACGTCGACTCGCTGTTCCTGAACACGGCGGGCGTCGCCCTCGCCCACGTCCTGGTCGTACCGGCGTGCCGGGCGCGGCTGCGGCGCCAGGGCGGTCAGCGGCGGGTGCGGGTGGTGTCGCGCGGCGGCCACGAGGCCCCTCAGGGTTCGACCCCGACGATTTCCAGGGTCGGGATGGCCCCGTAGAGCGATGCTTTGCCCCTGTTCGTGCGCAACCATGGGGACATCGGGAGCGCAACGGACCGCTCCCCACGCAACGGTTCGCGAAGGAGCCCACCATGGCCGCACTTGCCCGCCCCCGTGACGGACGCATGCTCGGCGGAGTGTGCGCAGCGCTGGCGCGGCGCTTCGGCACGTCCGCGAGGACCATGCGCATCATCTTCGTGCTCTCGTGCCTGCTGCCGGGCCCGCAGTTCCTGCTCTACCTGGCGCTGTGGGTACTGCTCCCCCAGGAGGAGGGGCGGTCATCGGCGGCGGGCGCCTGGTAGCGGTCGTCCCGTACGCACACGCCTGTGGGCGGTCCCCCGATCCGGGTGACCGCCCACAGGCGTGTGCAAGCGCTGCCGCTCAGTGGCCGAGCGGCAGACCGTTGGCGGAGAGGCCGCTGGTGGTCAGCCCGCCGGCGGGCATGCCGCCGAGAAGGCCCTTGACGGGGGTGGTGGCGTCGTTCAGGACCTTGGTCTGGCTGGTGCCGAGGAGTTGGTTGGCGGTGTCCTGGACCGGCAGCGTCGACGTGGCGTCGGCGACCGCGCCGGCGACGGGCAGGACGCCGGACACGGCTTCGAGCGGCAGCGCGGAGGCCGAGGCGGTACCGGCGGCGGCAGCGGCGAAGGCGGCACCGAGAGCGGCGACACCGAGAGTCCTGGCAGCAGACTGCTTCATATGACATTCATCCTTGGGGAAGGGGATGTGGAATGCGAGCGGCTTTGCAACGTAGTCAGCCGCACCCCTTTCCCGCAAACATCCGCCACCCCGGAAAACGGCCGGTATGCATAATCACCGGCCGTTTTCCGCACGGCCGGATCAGCCAGCGAGCGAGGAAGACACGCTGGTCGCAGCGGTCTGCTCAAAAAGCCACTCGGACTTCAGCTCCGCGTATCCGGGCTTGATGACGTCATTGATCATCGCCAGACGTTCATCGAAAGGAATGAATGCTGACTTCATCGCATTGACGGTGAACCACTGCATGTCGTCGAGCGTGTATCCGAAGGTCTCGGTCAGCTTCTCGAATTCCCGGCTCATGCTCGTACCGCTCATGAGCCGGTTGTCCGTGTTCACGGTGGCCCGGAAGTGCAGCTTACGCAGCAGCCCGATGGGGTGCTCTGCGTACGAGGAGGCCGCCCCGGTCTGGAGGTTGGACGTCGGGCAGAGCTCCAGCGGGATGCGCTTGTCCCGTACGTAGGAGGCGAGGCGGCCCAGCTTCACCCCACCGCCCTCCGCGACCTCGATGTCGTCGATGATGCGGACCCCGTGGCCGAGCCGGTCGGCGCCGCACCACTGGATGGCCTGCCAGATCGACGGCAGCCCGAAGGCCTCGCCCGCGTGGATGGTGAAGTGGTTGTTCTCGCGCTTGAGGTACTCGAAGGCGTCCAGGTGCCGGGTGGGAGGGAACCCGGCCTCGGCGCCCGCGATGTCGAAGCCGGCGACGCCCTGGTCCCGGTAGCGGTTGGCGAGCTCGGCGATCTCCAGCGACCGGGCGGCATGCCGCATCGCGGTGAGCAAGGCGCCGACCCGGATGCGGTTCCCGTCCTGCCGGGCCCGCCGCTCGCCCTCGCGGAAGCCCTCGTTGACGGCCTCCACGACCTCTTCGAGGGTCAGGCCGGCCTCCAGGTGCTGCTCGGGGGCGTACCGCACCTCGGCGTAGACGACACCGTCGGCCGCCAGGTCCTCCGCGCACTCGGCGGCGACCCGGAACAGCGCGTCACGGGTCTGCATGACGGCACAGGTATGGGCGAACGTCTCCAGATACCGCTCCAGCGAACCGGAGTCGGCGGCCTCCCGGAACCAGACGCCGAGCTTGTCCGGCTCGGTCTCGGGCAGCGCGTCGTAACCACTCGCGGCGGCGAGGTCGACGATCGTCCCGGGGCGGAGACCGCCGTCGAGGTGGTCGTGCAGAAGGACCTTGGGGGCACGCCGGATCTGATCCTGGCCGGGCACATTGAGGGTCGGGCTCATCATCCACGCACTCTAACGCCTACGCGCGTAGACCGCACCGGTCGATGCGTAACAGAGACCGCGAATACGGGTGGCGTACACCCTTCCTTCTGACACTGTTACGCCATGGCACAGCGCGCACTTCCCCTGCCTGCAGCGAGGCTGGGACGGGCCGCCGGAGCGGCGGCCGGAGCAACAACGGTCGGCGGCGTGGTCCTGCTGCTCCCGGACGGCGAGCCCCACTCCCATCGCCGCCCCTCCTCCCTCTCCTACGCCCGCCGGCTCCCACTGGCCCGCGCCCTGGCCCGCGCGGGCCGCACCGACGGCCTCGCCGCCCACGTGGTGCACTACCGCTGCCGCGGCTGGAACGAGGACGACGCCCACCTCGCGGCGGACGCCGAGTGGGCGGTGGACGAGGCGGTACGCCGCTACGGCGACGTCCCCGTCTGCCTCGCCGGCTACGGCATGGGCGCCCGCGCGGCCCTTCGCGCCGGCGGCCACCCAGCGGTCGGCGCGGTCCTGGCCCTGGCCCCCTGGCTCCCGGCCGACCCCTCGGCCGAACCCGAACCGGTCAAGCACCTGGTCGGCCGCCCCGTCCTCCTCATCCACGGCACCAACGACGCGCGCTGCGACCCGGAGTTGTCCTTCCACCTCGCCGAACGCGCCAAGAAGTCCAACCGCGACACCTGCCGCTTCGAGGTCCACTCCGACGGCCACGCGTTGCGCCAACACCGCGCGGAGGTCGCTGCGCTGGCTTCCGATTTCGTACGGGGCGCCCTCTTCGGCCACACCTTCGCCCGCCCGGTGGCCGATGCGCTGGCGGCCCCGCCGCCGTTGGGGTTGCGGATGCCGTTGGCTGCGAGGTTCGGGGAGTCGTTGGGGGCGGGGTGAGGAGGCGATCCCCGGGGGGGCGGGGAGCAGTCGACCTGGACTCGGCTGATCTCCTGCTCGTGGGGACCATCCCCCGCGCGCGGGGAGCAGGAGCTGACAGAGATCGCCGACGCGAATGACCTGGGACCATCCCCGCGCGCGCGGGGAGCAGCTGCTCGATACGTACGCCGAGTACCCAACGCAGGGACCATCCCCGCGCGCGCGGGGAGCAGTCCCCACGTCCAAGTGGCAACCCCGGCAACCAGGGACCATCCCCGCGCGCGCGGGGAGCAGCCCAGCTAGCCGGCTCTCCCGCCGGCCTGGACGGGACCATCCCCGCGCGCGCGGGGAGCAGCGTCCGGCGCCGCTCCTCGGCGTCGGTGGCGAGGGACCATCCCCGCGCGCGCGGGGAGCAGCTCCCGCTTACGAACGTCTCGTTCGACCTCACGGGGACCATCCCCGCGCGCGCGGGGAGCAGTGCTCGCGCGTCGCCTTCTGGTCCTCATCCAGGGGACCATCCCCGCGCGCGCGGGGAGCAGCAGATCGCGGGCAGCCTTGCGGACGATGCGGTGGGACCATCCCCGCGCGCGCGGGGAGCAGTCGGTGTAGGTGGCCGCCTCGGTCTGCACGTCGGGACCATCCCCGCGCGCGCGGGGAGCAGTCATCGGCTGAACAGCGGTGCCGACGACGGCCGGGACCATCCCCGCGCGCGCGGGGAGCAGCCCGACAGTACGGCGGTCACGATGCCGACGTGGGGACCATCCCCGCGCGCGCGGGGAGCAGTTCTCCCCTGACGATTCCGACAGTTCCGGATCGGGACCATCCCCGCGCGCGCGGGGAGCAGGCTTCCTGACCTGCGACTTTACGACGCCAGAAAGCCGTTCCGCACCACTTTCACCGAAACCGGCAATACACCCAAAACAACTTCCCGCACATCGAACGCTCACCCCCTCCCGAACCGCCGCCTCTTGGCCGCTCTGCTCCAGCCCGGTTTCGGGCCCTCCGGCGGCTGCTTCCTCGTCGCTGTGCCCTCGGCCGGGCGGCGGATCAGGGTCAGGCCCTCGTGGTCGGTCGGGTGCCACTTGTGGTCGTGCGTCCGGAAGGTGAAGCCCTGCTCGGTGTTGGCGGTGTGGGCCAGGAGGGCGCGGCCCTGGTCCGCGTACTCCTGGACTTCCGCCCAGAGCACGTCGCGGACCCTCGCCGAGGGGTTGCCGATGAAGACGCCCGCGGAGATCTCCAGGAGCCAGCGCGTGAGGAAGCCACGTAGGCCGGCCGGGCAGTTGGTGAGCACGATCACCGTCACCAGAGCATCTCCTCGTCCTCGTAGACATCCGGGCCGCCGTAGTTTCGACCTGCGGCGACCTCGACTCCGCCGTCGCTCTGGAGCGTGACCACGTCTCTGTCAACGGAGGTGGAGGCGGAGGCGGTGGCCGCGTCCGCGCCGTCGGTCAGCAGCAGGTGTTTGATGTCGTTCACGCAACGGTCCAGCAGGGACATCTCGTTGATGCGGTCGCGCAGAGCCCTCCGGGTACGTGAAGCGACGTCCTCCTCACTCTCCGCGGCCACGTCGAAGGCCAGGGGGATGCCGACCTCCGTCTTGTACAGGTCGGCTATGTCCAGGACGAAGGACAGTTCGTGGCCGGAGTGCACGAAGCCCAGGGCCGGGCTGCAGCCGAGGGACGACACGACGGCGTGGGCCACCCCGTACATGCACTGGGCTGCCGCGGTGATCGCCTGGTTGACCGCGTCGCCGGCGGCGAAGTCGCCAGGGACGTACTTGCGGCCCCGCCAGCGGATGCCCGTACGGGCCGCCTCGGCCCGGTAGCAGTCCTTCACCCGGCGGCCCTCGCGGCCCAGGAGTCCCTTGCGGGTGAGCCCGTCGGGGTCCTCGTCCGGGAAGCGCAGCCGGTACATCGCACGGGCCACGGACAGGCGGCTGCGTGCGTTGGCCCATTGGACCGCCTGCGCCTCCGCGAGTGCTGATGAACGTGTCAGGGCGCGGCCACCCGCGTAATAGCGCACGCCCTGTTCACCGACCCAGGCCACGGCGGCGCCGGTCTCCCCGAGCACGCTCATCGCCTGGTGCGTGATCCGGGTGCCGGGGCCCAGGAGCAGCGTGCCGATCGTCGCGGAGGGGATGTGCGTCGTCCCCTCCGCGTCCTCGGCAGTGATCGCGTTGGCGTCGCGGTGCACCACGCAGCGCTCCAGGTAGATGAAGGACAGCCGTTCGCCGGTTCGGGTGAGATGCCGCGGGGTGAGGGCGTTGCGCCGGGAGACCGTGGCCACCGGTTCATTCCGTTCCGTCGAGCGGCGCCAACGTCAGCAGACCGCAGCCGTACGCCTTCGCCTTGCCGATCCCCTGCGTGAGGGAGCGCCGCATCACAGCCGGGTCGGTCACCTCCAGGAGGCCGTCGAACGTCACGGTCACGATGCTGACGCGGCTTCCCCGCTTGCCCTCGCTGCGCGCCTTGTCGAAGGCGAGCCCCCTGCGGTCACCGACCGTCAGTCGATACCGGTCGCCGTGGTGCTCGTGACCGCGATGCGTGGTCCCGCCCGCCAACAGGCGTTCGCTCTGCGGCTTCTCGACCACACGGAAACCGCAGCGCTCCTGGCGGTCGAGAAGCCATCCAACCTGGTGGACAGGGGTGATGTGCGCGGTGCGTTTACGCGGCTCGTCCGGCTTCCTCCGGATGTCGTGAACGGGGTTGGCTGTCAGCCGGAACGCCCACCGCTGCCCCTGGGCCAGGCGGTCGAGGAACGGAGCGTACGGCCGGGTCTGCCAGCCCGGGGACTGGGCGTCGGCGAGCGCGGGCCAGCCCGCCTGCTCCACCAGATGCGTCAGATCGGGCTTCTCCGGGCTCACCACGTACAGCAGCACCTCGGCCCGAGCGTTCTGGTCCAGGCGCCATAGCACCCGGGGGCCATCAGGAGCGGCAGCGGCCTCCGTGGGCAGGAGCCCGGGGAACGACGCCATGACGGCCGCGTGCAGTACCTGCGGTGAGGACAGCAGACGGCGTGCGCCCGTGCGCGCCGTGTTCATGCGGAAGCGGGTCAGGAACATCAGACGCTCTCCTCCAGGGCGTCGAGCGGCTCGTGCCGAGGCCGTCCGGCCCGTTGGCGCACGACGTCCGGGTTGGGAACGTCCACCGTCCTGCTGACCACCGTGCGCAGGGCGTGCCGGCGTCGCTCGGCCGCGAAGCTGAGGGGTTGGTCGCGTTGGTGGTCCGCGTCGTGCTCGTCCTCGTCCTCGTCCGCCTCACGGAGCACGGTGAGGGACACCATTGCCTCATCCCGGTGCCTGCGGCGGTACCAGGCAGCCGCCTGCCACGGCTCGTCCGTCAGTGCCTGGTGCAGCGAGTCCGCTTCGCGCACCCCCAGCTCCACCGGCTGTGCGGGCGGGCAGGAGCGACGGCCGAGGAACGGCGGATACGCCGGGGCCCGCAAGGCCGCGTGCAGGCGGGTGAGGAGGCCGGTCTCACCCGCCACCGCAGCGACGAACACCGCGTCGGCCAGGTAGAAGCGCTCGGACAGCGGCATGGAGGCGCCGGTGACGCCGTGGTGTGCCGTCTGGAAATCCCTCACGCGACTGCCGGGTTGGTCGATCCGGACGCCGAACCGCAGGCCGGACAGGGCAGCCAGCGCCTCGTCGTCGCCCCTTTCGACGCCTGCCGCCGCCGCGAGCAGGCCGATCACTCCGCTCTTCGTCGGTGCCGATTCCGTTGTACGACGGGCGAAGCGGGCGGAGGACCCCCAGGACTGCAAGGGGCCCGCCAGCCTCAGGGTCAGCACGCTCATTCGGGCTTCTCCAGGCGCTCGGCGACGGCCTGCCCCACCGAGGCGACGAGTTCGCCGATGCTCGCGGACTCCGTACCGATGTCCGCGAGCTTCCTGGTGTTCGGGCCGACGCGGAGCACCCACGTGAGGGTGGAGCCCTCGTCGCCGTACGCCCGCTCGACGTCCGGGACGTACTCCGCGAGGCGCGCGCATGCCTCGGACATGTGGCCGCCGAGGTCTCCGCGTACCGGCTCCTCGAACGCCGCAACGAAGCTGATGGGGCGGGTGGTCCGGAGCTTGACGACGACGGCGTCGGGCAGCGTGTGGTGACCGAACGTGTTGATCTTCCCGGTGGGCAGGGACTCGACGAAGCCCTGGATGAACGCTTCGGCGGCTCGGCGCACCGGGGTGACCTTCGACTCGTCCTCGCGCAGCCCCTCCCCCAGGTTCGCCGCCAGCTGGTGGATGCCGAGGGCTGCGTAACGGTAGAGCGTCGCCGAGTTGAAGTCGACGGTGCCGATCATTCCGGCTCCCGGCTCCGAGTCCTTGTTGTGGTCATCGACCGCCGTGTAGTAGTCGGACTCGTTGTCCACTCGGTGGACGCTGATGGCATGGGCGACCTGCACCGCCGCGTCCACGTTGAAGTCGGTCGAGTCCGCGACCATGCGTCCGAACAGGGCGATGTCGACCGAGTGACGGGTGTCCGCGATCTGCTTCACCCGGGACTTGTTGTCCTTGTCCTTCAGGAACTTCGCGATGTCGGCCGCGCCCTCCACGGCGAACCGGGCCAGCCCGTCGAGTTGCCGTGCGCTGAGGAAGACCAAGTACTTGGCCTGGGCCGGCCGCTCCTGCGTCTCCTCCTCGGTTCCAACGCCATCGGCTTCCGTCTTCTTCGAGCTCTTGCGCTTGGGTACCTCGATCTTGAGCCCCGTGGCGGCGATGACTTCGGCCGCCAGCTCCAAGGCGTCGGCCTCCGTCACAGAGGCGTCGTGCTCGCGGATGCGGTCGGCCAGAACCTCGACGACCTTCTTGGTCCGCACGCCCAGTTCGCTCGGGTCGAGGAGGTTCTCGGCCGCGAAGTAGTCGCGGGTGGCCTTCTTCCACGCCTGGCTGGAGACCCGGGCGCGGGGCACTCCCCCGTACACCGACGACTTGGGGGAACCGGTGTCGTCGCGGTTCAGATTGCTCGGTGGGACGGTCTGCAGGGCGTGCACATCGAGGTAGAAACGGTTCACGAGGCGTCCTTGTCGTACTGGCTGGTGTGTGGATGCTGCCGGGGCCGGCGGGGCATCGGTCGTTCGAAGGGCGGGTGCCGGTGCCGGTGCCGTTCCGTGGATGGCTCGGAAGAGCAGCGGCGGGCGTCTACCGGGGGCCTACGGCCCGGGGGCGGCTTGTTCGTCGCCTGTCGGCTCGTCGCCACCCGGCTCTTGGCCGTCACTCGGCTCCTCCCCCTGCCAGGCGTGGAACGACCGTCCCCATTCCCTGCGCACATGGTCGGGGCCGTCCGGCCACTGCCACGCGTAGAGCTGCCCGGCGAGCAGCGCGTAGTCGAGGGGGAACTGCTCGCGGCGCAGCAGCAGAACGATGTCCCTCAAGCGCTGCGCGAGGGCGGGCAGGTCCGGCGCGGTACCGGCCCGGACCAGCCGCTTGCGCAGCGGCTCGTCGATCTCGTCCCGCTTCATCATGCGGCGCACGGCGGCACCCACCCCGCGTGGCTTCCCGCGACCGTCCCTTTGATGCATGCCCGCGTCGCGGCGGGACTGCTGATGCAGCGCCCACAGGGTGAGAGCCGTGTGGAGGGCGTTCTCCGCGCGTTCGAGCTCGGGCTCGCTCAGCTCACGAGCATCCTCGCGCGGAACGTGCAGGGGCGAGGTGTCCACAAGGTTCCACAGGTCGGGCAACCGCTCCGGCTTCTGCCCGGCGCCTCTGCGCAGCCTGGCAAGAGCCGCGACGGCGCTCGACTCGTCGGCCAGGTATCCGCGTTGGTACGCGGCGATGCGTTCACCGGCGAGCTCTTCGACTCGCTTGCGAGGCGAAAGCGGAATGATGGTCGTCGTCGTCATACGTGCCCCTCAGTGACGGGTGCGGCAGCGGCGGGGACAGACATGGCAGCAGCAGGCGCGGGGGCTTCTGATTCGCCGACGGTGGCTTCTGGTTCGCCGGCCGTGGCTTCTGGTTCGCCAGCCGTGGCTTCTGGTTCGCCAGCCGTGGCTTCTGATTCACCGCCTGTGTCCGTCAGTTGGTCGGAGTCCCGGGGATGGCCCAGGCAGGTGTCGAGGCGGTAGCGGAACCAGTTGCCGGCGAGGCCGGCGTTCAGCCACTCCGTGCGCGACTTGACCGTGATGACCCGGCCCTGCCAAGCGGCATCACCGGCCCGGTCGATGAGGCCGTCCCCGAGTCGGCCCACGATCCGGTGCACCTGCCGCTGCCACTCGGCCCGTGATGCGTACGGGTCCGCGCTGCCGTCCAGGGCGGCGAGCCAGGTCCGGTAATGGGTGCCCAGCACGTGGAACCCCGAGTCGCGCGCCGTGGCCCTGGGCCCCTGGCTGTCGGTGCCGGCGGCACGGGCGAGGTTCGTCGCGAGGTCACCGAGCGCGGTGACGGCCTGCTCGGCATCGGTGACGGCGCTGATCGCCTGCTCCGCATACTCGCTCCTGCGCTCATGGAGCAGGACCACCGCCATGGACACGTGATCGTCGACGACCTCGTCGATCACCGACTGCTGCGTCCCGTATCGGGCGCCGACGATCCGCGCCCTGACCAGGAAGCCCTCGTCCAGCTCGCCGCTCGTCACCAGCTGGGAGATCCACTCGAAGAGCCTGGGCGGCAGGTAGTCCGCGGCCTCCGCCCCCTGTGCGGGTGCGCCCCTGTTCGCGATCAGGGCAGCGAGCCCTCGCCATGCCGAGCGGGCCGGGTCGTGCTCGCGGGGCATGTAGGCGATCGGCTCGCCGTGTTTCTTCTCCTGCGTCTCGCTGCGTCGCCACGCGGTCATCGGCTCGCAGCCGTGCTTGTTGCGGGCGGTGAGCGGGTCACCGTAGCCGAGCACCACGCCGTGTACACCGTCGCCGTCGGCGTGCAGGAGGAGGCGCCGGGCCTGCCAGGTGTAGAGGTCGCGGACGCCGGTGGGACGGCGTACGGGCTCCGCGCCCGGTCCGCATGCATCGCGTCGCCAGGCGGGGCGGTCGTCGCCGCCCTCCCAGTCGCTGAGGCCGGCGGTGTCCGCGGGCGCCACCATGTTGAGCAGGAGGGTTTCCCGCAGCGTACGTCCCTCCGCGAAGACGCCTCCCAGATTGCCCGCCCAGCCGACCCCGAGCGGGTAGACCCGGCCCCCCTTGACCCGGTCGTCGCCCACGACACCGGTCTTGATGCCCGACGTGTCGTACGCGTGCGCGTGCACGACCCAGCGGGCGGCTTCCGCATAGGTCAGCCGGTCGACCGCCGGCATACGCGAGCTGAAGAAGGGTGCCCCGTTGGGCACGTCGGCCACGATGCGGTTCAGGGACGAGACCTCGCCCTTCGCCGTGTGCACTCCGGCGACCTGGAAGAACGGCGTACGGTCGTGGAAGAGGTCGAAGCGGTCACGATGCTCATCGAGATAGGCCCCGACCGGCGCGAAGCAGTCGTCGTCGGCCCACAGTTCCGCCCAGTGCTCGACGGTCCGTGGTCCGTCGAGTGCGTCGTGCGCGACGGCGAGCAGAAGTCGCAACAGGGCGAACTCCTGGGTGGGCAAGTCCCCGACGATCCGCCGCAGTTTGCTTGCCTGATCGAAGACCTGGCGCAGCGCGAGTTCGACGTGTTCGCCGTCCGGGCGCAGAACCGGAATCCAGGGCTCCGCGGTGAGGTCGAACGACAGCCCGCCTGCCGCGTTCTCATCTGTTTCAGACACGGGTCACCTCAAGACCGTCGCTCTCGCTGTAGCTCAGGGAAAAGCCTGCCAGCCGGGTCTGACAATCCTCGTCGAGCGCGAGAATCAGCTGGTCGGAGAGCCAGTGACTCTCCTTCACCTGCCAGGCGGGAACGTACAGTTCTTCCAGCTCGGCGATGGCGCGGTCCATGACTTCGGCGTACGAGAACTGGATCGGCAGCCTCAGCCCGCAACTCGCCGCCGCCCGCGCCGCCTGCCGGGTCGGCACTTGGTCCAGGGGCAGGTCCAACCCTCCGAGCGGGTTGCCGTCCCGGTCGGGAGCGAGCCATGGAACCGTCGCCAGCGTCCCGTCATCCCGCCGCTGGACCACGACGACCTCCAGACTCTCCCTGCTGTCGCGGACCTGGGCGCGCCCGGCGCGGGTGTCGTCAGCGTCGCCCACCCCCGCCGCGACCCAACCGAACAGTGGCCTGCCCGCCGCGCCCACCTTCCCGAGCCGGAACACGGCCGCGCGCTCGGCCTGGTCGGCGCGGTGCTGCTCGTGGCGGTCGCGCGCATCGACCATCGCGTCCGCCCATTCGGCGGGGCAGTCGGCGTCGTCCGCGTACGCGGCCTGAACGAGAGGGCTGATGTCATCGGGCAGCCGTACGGGACGTTCCTCCCCCTGCTCGAAGTGCGGCACGAGGGCGGCGGCCGACCGCAGGAGCGCGTACGCCCCGTACACGGCAACCGAGCCCCGTACGGGTGTGGGCACGTCGGCGTCCCAGTCGGCGCCGGTGACCAGGCAGCGCGCGCGGCGCAGGCGCTCGGGGCGGTCCTGCTGGCCCTCGCCACGCTGGTGCCTGTGCAGGCGACCCATGCGCTGAAGCATGAGGTCGACCGGGCAGAGGTCGGTGACGAGCAGGTCGAAGTCGACGTCCAGGGACTGCTCCGCCACCTGACTGGCCACGACGATGTGCGGGCCCGACGGACGGCCCTCTGCCGTGCCGGGAGGACCGAAGCGTTTGAGGAGGTCCGCATCCTTGGCGGCCCGGTCGACGTCGATGAAGCACGAGTGCGCGACCGTCACGTGCTCGTCGCCGAACCTGCTCCTGAGCGCCTTCGCGGTCTCCAGAACCCGCTTGACCGTGTTGCGTACGACGAGCGCGCAGCCACCGCCCTCCAGCTCGTGGGCGAGCCGTCCGACGAGGACGTCGACGTCGTCCTCGACCCGTTCGAGTACGACGTTCGTGCCGCGACCGGAGGCGTCGGGGCCCCGCATGACCGGCGGACGGCCGTGACTCACAGCAGTCAGCAACGGATAGGCCGTGGCCTCGGCGACCTCCTCGAACGCCAGGTGGACGTCGATCCCTTGGGTCTCCGCACCGGAGTACGCCTCGACGAGTTCGCGCCGTCTGCGGGCGGGAAGGGTCGCGGACAGGATCACGACAGGCACCCGGTACGCGCCGAGCCAGGCCAGCACGCGATCGAGGTAGACGCTCATGTACGTGTCGTAGGCATGCGCCTCGTCGATGACGACGACCTTTCCCACCACCGCCAGATGACGCATCGCAAGGTGACGGCTCTTGAGGCCGGCGAAGAGGAGCTGGTCGATGGTCCCGGCGACGAAGGACGACAACATGGCCTTCTTGCGCCCTCGCAGCCAGGAGTGCGCGACGAGTTCGGCGAGGGCCGCGTGTTTCGTGTCACGGGGACGCCAGTGCGGCGCACCCGGGGCATCGAGGTCAACGGCGACAATCCGTTGGGTACTGTCGCGCATCAGCTCGGCGAAGTCCTCGTTCAGGGCGGCCTTGGAGTGGGCGAGGAGTACGGAGTGCTGGGCGCCCCGGGCGGACGGGAGCCGTGCGATCCAGTCCAGAAGACGGGGAAACATGGCGTTGCCCGTGGCCATGGTGGGAAGAGCGAAGAAGACGCCGCCGGCCCCGGAGCGCGCGGCGAAGATCTCGGCGACGGCGAGAGCGGCCTCGGTCTTGCCCTCGCCCATGGGCGCCTCGATCACCATCAGCCCCGGTTCACCCATGGAACGGGCCAGCTCGACGGCGGCCTCCTGCACCGGCCGGGCCGTAGCACCCTCCGGAAGACCGAAGCGGGATGCGATGAGCTGCTGGGCGTCCTCAACGGGCTCGTCCGGGGACCAGGGGGCGGGGAGGTCGAGCCCGCGCCAGGCGGCGGCCACGCGCTCCTCACCGCTGCGGGCGGCGTCCTGCGGAAAGTACGGGAAGAGGTCGGCGTTGCTGGCGATCCAGTCGGCGACGATCACGAGCGAGGTGAGCAGCACCTGCGCGGTCTGCGGCAACCGTACGTCCCGCCAGGCGTCCAGCCGGTCCTGTACGCCGTACTCCTCCGCACACGCGTCGAGCAGTTCGCCCTGCACCCGCCGCCAGACGTCTCGGCTCGGCCCGGGGCTGCGCAGCAGGTGCCCGTGCTTGTGCAGGGCAGCGATCTGCCCCGGCTCCGGCGGCACGCCGTGATGCCCGCCGACGACAACGGTGAACTGCCCGGCCTGCTTCACCGCCCAGCCGTGCCGCTCACGCAGCCATTCCCCCAACAGCGCCTGGCCGGCGAGCCCGTGCGGGGCGATTCTGCGGTCCGGGCCGAGGGCTTTGGCGGAGCGCATCTCCAGCCCGGCGTCACGCATGCGATCGGCGAGCTGATCGACCTGGCAGGCGAAGGCGGGCGTCGCCTTCCCGATGTCGTGCACCCCGGCCAGCCAGACGGCGAGCCGTCGCGCATCGCGTTGTCCGTCGGGGAACGCCGAACCGATGAGCGCCCGGACGTTGGCGGGCAACCACGTGTCCCACAGCAGCCCGGCGATCGCGGCGCCGTCCTCCATGTGCCGCCACAACGGCAGCCAGCCGTCGGAGTCCCGGTCATGCTTGGCCCACACCGTACGGGCGGGGCCGGTGAGTCTGGCGCGGAGCCCGGAGCGGGCGGCGCCTTGCCTTGCGGTGGTCATGGGAGACGGATACAGGGGGCGGGCGGGGCAGGATGGTCATACGATGAAACTCGTGCGAATACCGGGTGAGTTGGGGAGGATGGCCGCGAGGATGGCAGGTCGCCTATACAATGCCCCTTCGACTTGCGCTACTTAGCCCATCAATGAGCACCTTGAGGTCGTTATGTCGGATTGCATGAAAGTGGTCAGAAACCCCGGCCCCGCCGACTAAAGTCGCAGGTCACGCAGTCTGCTCCCCGCACGCGCGGGGATGGTCCCACCATGGGATCACTGACGTTCGGCGGTGCGAACTGCTCCCCGCACGCGCGGGGATGGTCCCTGTCATGACTGTAGTCTGCGACGTTAATGGGGCTGCTCCCCGCACGCGCGGGGATGGTCCCGGTAAGCCTCAGAGGTGGTCACGGGAGGGGTTCTGCTCCCCGCACGCGCGGGGATGGTCCCGGCCGCAGCTCACTGTTCTTCGGCAGCCTCTCCTGCTCCCCGCACGCGCGGGGATGGTCCCCCAATCCGCCGCCTTTCCAAACATTCCCGTTGCTGCTCCCCGCACGCGCGGGGATGGTCCCGGGAGCATCAAGGCCGAGACCGCCGGCCGCATCTGCTCCCCGCACGCGCGGGGATGGTCCCCGGTAACCACATCCACATTCGAAGGAGACACACTGCTCCCCGCACGCGCGGGGATGGTCCCTCGCAGCACTACGTCGCCGGCAACTCGCTGGTCTGCTCCCCGCACGCGCGGGGATGGTCCCGACATCTACGTCCGGTTCGTGGCCCGCTCCACCTGCTCCCCGCACGCGCGGGGATGGTCCCAGCGGCGCGATCGGCGTCGACGGTTCCACGACCTGCTCCCCGCACGCGCGGGGATGGTCCCTGGAGCATGGCGCCGGCGAGGCCCTTACCCTTCTGCTCCCCGCACGCGCGGGGATGGTCCCGGTACGTGTGTGACTGTTGCTGCTTCGTCACACTGCTCCCCGCACGCGCGGGGATGGTCCCGAACGGAGCAGACCATGCCCAAGCCCCCGCTCCTGCTCCCCGCACGCGCGGGGATGGTCCCTGCCGCCGCTCGCCGCGACACCGTACGTCCAGCTGCTCCCCGCACGCGCGGGGATGGTCCCTGCCGGCCATCGATCCGGTCAGCATCCCGGCCCTGCTCCCCGCACGCGCGGGGATGGTCCCTCCGAGAGCGTGTGCCCGATCCGGCCGGTGACCTGCTCCCCGCACGCGCGGGGATGGTCCCGCCCGGCTCGCCCAGGCCGCGGCGGACGGTTCCTGCTCCCCGCACGCGCGGGGATGGTCCCGGTCGAGGGCAGTGACGCCGATCACTGTTGATCTGCTCCCCGCACGCGCGGGGATGGTCCCACCGGTTCGGGCCTGCCAGTGCCGTTGTAGGCCTGCTCCCCGCACGCGCGGGGATGGTCCCTACTCCTCTCGGTACCTGGAGGACTTCCCCTCCTGCTCCCCGCACGCGCGGGGATGGTCCCATGCCCCGGACAAAGACCCTTATGCCAGTGCACTGCTCCCCGCACGCGCGGGGATGGTCCCTGTCCATGAGGGCAACGGGCATCGCCTGGAATCTGCTCCCCGCACGCGCGGGGATGGTCCCCGCCGGAACGACGCCGTGACCGAGCTGGACAACTGCTCCCCGCACGCGCGGGGATGGTCCCCCCGCCGTGACCGAGCTGGATAAGCAGCTGGTCTGCTCCCCGCACGCGCGGGGATGGTCCTTCGACGGGCACCCGGAGCAGAATTCGGAAATTCTGCTCCCCGCACGCGCGGGGATGGTCCCTTGAATCGGCCGTACGTCACCGGGCCGGGCTTCTGCTCCCCGCACGCGCGGGGATGGTCCCAGCCAGGCCGCCACCGACCTCGGCAAAACCGTCCTGCTCCCCGCACGCGCGGGGATGGTCCCATGAGCGGGAACGTCAGCCCGCCCGTGCTGAGCTGCTCCCCGCACGCGCGGGGATGGTCCCCGTGTTCGCCGCCCTGGCGGTGGCCGCGGTGGCTGCTCCCCGCACGCGCGGGGATGGTCCCCGTCCTGGAGGCGTGATCAATGGCAAGGCTCACTGCTCCCCGCACGCGCGGGGATGGTCCCCGACAGGCCCGAGTCCTGTACTGCCTCGGCATCTGCTCCCCGCACGCGCGGGGATGGTCCCGACACCGGTTGGGGCGGCGGCGCCTCCGGGTTCTGCTCCCCGCACGCGCGGGGATGGTCCCAAGAAGATCCGCGCCCGGAAGAACGCGGTCGACTGCTCCCCGCACGCGCGGGGATGGTCCCGTCGCGAAGGCGGCTGCCGACGTCTTCCACAACTGCTCCCCGCACGCGCGGGGATGGTCCCGTGTTGGCCACAGTCAGTTCTCCTTGCGGGTTCTGCTCCCCGCACGCGCGGGGATGGTCCCAACGACGCGGAAGAGGCAGTGAACCTCACCTGCTGCTCCCCGCACGCGCGGGGATGGTCCCAACCCCAAGTCGGTCCTGCGCCGCTGCACGGCCTGCTCCCCGCACGCGCGGGGATGGTCCCAACGGGGTCATCTGCTCCGCGTACTCCGCGACCTGCCTCCCCGCACGCGCGGGGATGGTCCCACGCCGCGAGGCGACCGACCCACAGCCGACTTCTGCTCCCCGCACGCGCGGGGATGGTCCCGGCACCCCGGCGGCGCCGAGCGCGGACGTTCCCTGCTCCCCGCACGCGCGGGGATGGTCCCATGACGACCTCGTCGCCATCCGCCAGCGCCAACTGCTCCCCGCACGCGCGGGGATGGTCCCGGTCCGGCACCGCCGCCGACGCCGGTCTGCTCCCCGCACGCGCGGGGATGGCCCCGGAGACCCACTGAGAACCCGTACAAGACAGTGTCAGTGCGCGGGTTGACTGTCAGCTGAGCACCACGCCGCAACACCACGCAAGAAGGCACTGAACTCATCAGCCGTGATCACCAGCATGGGTCCATAGACATTCTTACTGTCACGCAGTGCACGACCGCCGTCAGGCAGCACGGCCACTTCTACGCAATTTCCGTTGTTTCCCGAGTAGGAGGACTTCACCCACTCCACTCCGGCAGCCGAAGAGAACCCATCGCACGGCTTCATGATCTTCCCATTTCCCTTATGGCGTCCGTGATGAGCGCCCGAGACTTGCTGACGTTTGCAGCCGCCATGTTGAGCCGCCGGAACAACTTCGTGTATGTCTCCACGTCGGGCACCTCCTCGTAATACAGCGTGCTGGTAGGTGACTCCGTATAAACGATCTCAGTCTCCGCGGAAGCCGGGAAACCCATGATCACGAACGGGCCGAAAAGGCAGGCGTTCATGGGGTCTTCCCTCGGCAGGACCTGGAGTTGCACGTTGGCTCGTCGGCTGTCTTCGACCAGCGATTCAAGCTGCGCCTTCATCACAGCCGACCCGACCTCCTCTCGTTCACCTCGGCATCTATGGTCACGGCCGCTCCGTGACCACCCAAGTGTGGGACAACTCGCCGGAACCGCCCGTTCGAGCACAAAGAGGCGCTGAGGAGTGGGCGGAGGATGGGAGAGGGCTGATCATCGTCGAAACGCTCGCGATGCACGCCGGCCACTTCTTTCCGAAGACAGGAGGCAAGGTCGTGTGGGCCGAGCTGGCCTTGGACGGCCCAGCTCCACCGCTCCCGACTCGTGTCAACGGGGCAGTTACGAACATTCTGCTGCCGCAGTCCGATCCCCGGTTACTACTTCGGCTGCTCAACAGCTTGCAGCACCTCTGACCGGCCACAGGGGCTGTCTTGTCTCCGGCGACAGCGACGTGGACCGGGTTGGTCGGCAACCGCACCCCTGCCCATTGCCGCACTGACATGCCACTCCACGAGGTTTCCCCACCATGCCGGCAGTGACCAGACGGGCAAATGTCGCGATTGCTCAAGTTCCAGCTGGTCCGTAACGAGCGATCACGCCAATGTGCTGGCCGAAAACCCGTCAAAGCCCTTGATTGAACGACGAGTCTGTTCACCCTGCCCTAGCCTCGCCTCACATCGGCGCACACCGTGCACCCTCAGACAGGCAGGATCGGATGGACGTCACTCAGCGAACCACCGCAGAAAGACCGCAACATGCCGACCACTTGGTGCACCCCTGCGCCTCCCTGGCGCGAGCGGTGACGGTGAGCGTAATCGCCACGCTCGGGACGGTTCTCAGTCTGGCGGGAGCCTCCGTCAATGAAGTGGCCCGGTTACTCGGCGCATGCGTTCTTCTCGGCACCCTTGCATCGGTAAGTGGCGGCTACGGGGCACGATTCGTCCGGACCGTCATCCAAGGCATACTCGGAGCAGGCAAGTAAGCCCCTCCGCTCCTCGCAACAGCGGGGATGGCCCCGACGAGTCTGCCGCGTACAACTGCTCCCCGCACTCTCGCGGGGATGGTATCCGTCGGGGCCGCAGGGGGGCTGGTGACCCGCTCCGAGACATGTGGAGACGTGGGCTGGGACAAACTCCAAGGCCCCCACACGCATCAGAATTTCCCTGACCACACCTTCGGCCGGGGCGGGCCGCGAAGTATTCGCACACCGTGCCGGGTACCTCGGGACGCTTCGGCAGTGCTCTCCGGCGCCACCGCACCAACCGCGAGGCGGGAGCCGTCGACCCCGACCACGTCCAGCGCACCCCTCACTACCCCAGCAAACTCCCCCGCCGCGACAACAAGAACCGCTTGAACGCCGCCACCGGAGCCGTATCCGGGTGCCCGTCCAGCCAAGCCACCCCGATCTCCCGCACCGCCCGGGGCGCCGTCACCGTCAGCTCGACCACTCCCGGCCGGGCCACCGCCGGGGGCGGGAGCAGGGCCACGCCGAGGCCCGCCGCGACCAGGCCGCGCAGGGTCTCCGCCTCCTCGCCCTCGAAGGCGACGCGGGGGACGAAGCCGGCCTCCGTGCAGAGGTCGTCCGTGATGCGGCGGAGGCCGTAGCCGGGTTCGAGGGTGACGAAGGTCTCGTCGGCGGCTTCGGCGAGGCGGATGCGGCGGCGGGCGGCCAGGCGGTGGTCGTCGGGGACGACCAGGCGCAGGCGTTGTTCGTCCAGGCGGCGGGCGACGAGGTCGGGGGCGTCCGGGACCGGGGAGGTGAGGCAGAGGTCGAGGCCGCCGGCGCGGAGGCGTTCGATCATGGCTTCGCCGTAGTTCTGGACGAGCTGGAAGCGGACCCGGGGGTGGTCGGCGCGGAAGGCGCGGATGAGGGCGGGGACGGTTTCGGAGCCCATCGTGTGGAGGAAGCCGAAGGCGACCTTGCCCGCGGTGGGGTCGGCGTCGGCGCGTACCGAGTCGGCGGCCTTCTCCACCTCGGCGAGAGCGCGCTCGGCCGAGCCGAGGAAGGTGCGGCCGGCCGGGGTGAGGGAGACCGTGCGGCCCTTGCGGGCGAACAGGGCGACGCCCAGGTCGTCCTCCAGCCTCACCATGGCCCGTGAAAGTGTGGACTGCGGGACGCCCAGCTCGTGTGCGGCGCGCGTGACGTGCTCGTGGCGGGCGACCGCCTCGAAGTAGGCGAGGCGGGGCGCGAGGACCGCGCGGATGTCTTCTTCGTAACTGCTCTGTGACAGCCGTGGCTGTGAGCTGCGTTGATGCGCCATGGGATTGATTATTCGTTGTTTGTGCATTGGACGCATGAATGACCTCCGGCCTACGTTCGTCGCATGCCTCCTGCCAGTACCGGGGCGTCCACGCTCGCCGTGGCCGCCTCGACCCAGTCGTCCCCCGTCATCGCCACCGTCGCAGCCGAGACCGCCACCGCGGACCGGCTCGAACCCGGGCGCCCCGGCTACCGCCGGATGAGCTTCGCCCTCTTCGCCGCCGGTGTCGCGACGTTCGCACTCCTCTACTCCACGCAGGCGCTGCTGCCCGCAGTCTCCGCCTCCTTCGGCGCCACGGCCGGGCAGGCGAGCTGGACGGTCTCCGCCGCGACGGGCGCGCTGGCGCTGTGCGTACTGCCGATGAGCGCGCTGTCCGAGCGGTTCGGGCGGCGGCAGATGATGACCGCCTCGCTGGTGGTCGCGGTGGCGGTCGGGCTGTTCGTACCGTTCGCCCCGTCCCTGGGCTGGCTGATCGCGCTGCGCGCCGTCCAGGGCGCCGCGCTCGCCGGACTGCCCGCCTCCGCGATGGCGTACCTGGCGGAAGAGGTGCGGCCGAAGGCTCTCGTCGCCGCGATCGGGTTGTTCGTGGCCGGCAACAGTATCGGCGGGATGAGCGGCCGCATCCTCACCGGCTGGATCGCCCAGCTGTGGGGCTGGCGCGCGGCGCTCGGCGCGGTCGGGCTGCTGGCCGTGGTCTGCGCGGTCGTCTTCCACTTCATGATGCCGCGCGCCCGGCACTTCGCCCCCGGGTCGCTGAACCCGAAGGCCCTGGCGAAGACCGTGGGCGCGCACCTCGCCAATCCGCTGCTGCGGCGGCTGTACGCGATCGGCGCGCTGTTCATGACGGTGTTCGGTGCCGTTTACACGGTGATCGGCTACCGGCTCGTGGAGGCGCCGTTCAACCTTCCGCAGGGCATCGTCGGCTCGATCTTCCTGGTCTATCTGGTCGGTACGGTCTCCTCCGCCGCGGCCGGGCGGCTCGTCGCCCGGCTCGGGCGCCGGGGTGCGCTGTACCTCGCCGTCTCGACCACGGCCGCCGGTCTGCTGCTCTCGCTGGCCGACCAGCTGGCCGCCGTGCTCCTCGGCCTCGTCCTGATCACGGCCGGCTTCTTCGCCGGGCACGCGGTCGCCTCGTCCTCGGTGAGCCGTACGGCGACCACGGGCCGCGCCCAGGCCTCCGCGCTGTACCAGTCGGCGTACTACCTGGGCTCCAGCGCGGGAGGCACGCTCGGTGCGGTCGCCTTCCACGCGGGCGGCTGGGCGGGCACGGTCACGCTGGGGCTGCTCGCGGTCCTCGGTGTCGTGACCATCACGTTGTCCGGGACGCGGGCCGCCCGCGCCGAACGCCTGCGGCCCGTGTCGGCCGCCCCCGTACACAACTGAGACATTCGGCGCACAACCAACCGCTCCCCTTCGCGCATCTAGCAGGCGGAATCACCGCAGTGCGCACGAAGGGGAGTTGGCGTACATGGGAGTCAGGAAGAACATGCGCAACATACGAGACATGGGGGGCATACGGGTCCGGCGCGGGCTCGTCCTGTCCGTCGCGGGTCTGACCGCGATACCGGCCTTCGTCCTCGGTACGGGCGGCACCGCCCAGGCGGCGTCCTGCACGACGTCCACGGGGCCGTACCAGAAGCAGGTCGAGAAGTACCTGCACCGGAAGGCGGACGGCAAGCAGTCCGCGGCCGACTGCAAGGCGATCCGGTCGTTCCAGAGCACGTACGGGGTCACCCCGGCCATCGGTTACGCGGGGACCGTCACCTGGCGCACCATGCAGACGCTCACCGCGCAGAGGGCGGCCGGCAAGAACCCGAACAAGGCCGGGAAGTGCCCCACCGGCAAGGGGCGCATCGCGTGCGTGGACCTGACCCGGCAGATCAGCTGGATTCAGGACGGAAGGAAGCTGAAGTTCGGGCCCGTGCCGGTGCGGACCGGGCGCGACAAGTACGAGACCCGGACCGGCGCCAAGAAGATCTACTGGCGCCACAAGAACCACGTGTCGTCGATCTACCACGTGTCCATGCCGTACTCCCAGTTCTTCGACGGCGGCCAGGCGTTCCACGCGGTCGGCGTGAAGATGTGGAACCCGCCGGGGTCGCACGGCTGCGTCAACATGCGTACCGCGGACGCGAAGTCGTACTGGAGCCTGTTGAAGAACGGCGACGACGTCTACGTGTACGGGCGCAAGCCGGGGACCTGACCGCCTCCCGCTCTTCCCACCCCCGTTGTCAGTCCCCTGCTGTAGCTTCCGAAGTGCTGGTGGAAGTGAGCGGTGTCACAGAGCAACAGGGGTGAACGGGCGATGAGTGATCTGACAGCGGCGGCGGCAGCGGGGTCCGGGACGGGGACAGGGGCCGGTGCGGCGGGCGACATCGACAGCAGTCTGGAGGGGCACCGGGTCGAGCTGACCGGTTACTGCTACCGGATGCTCGGCTCGGCCTTCGAGGCGGAGGACGCGGTCCAGGACACGCTGTTGCGGGCCTGGCGCAATTTCGACAAGTTCGAGGGCCGGTCCTCGCTGCGGTCCTGGCTGTACCGCATCGCGACGAACGTCTGCCTGGACATGCTGAACGCGGGCAAGAAGCGGGCCAGACCCGTCGACCTGTCGGGCCCGACGCCGCTCGCGCAGGCCGCGCTCAACCCGCTGCCGGAGAACACCTGGCTGGAGCCGATGCCGGACGGCCGGATCATCCCGTCGATCGAGGACCCGGCCGAGGCGGCGGTGGCGCGCGAATCGGTACGGCTGGCCTTCGTCGCCGCGCTCCAGCACCTGCCGCCGAAGCAGCGCGCGGTGCTGATCCTGCGCGAGGTGCTGGCGTGGAAGGCGAGCGAGGTCGCGGAGTTGCTCGACACGTCCGTCGCCTCGGTCAACAGCGCCCTCCAGCGCGCCCGCGCCACGCTCACCGACCACGAGACCGTGGCCGCCGACGCCGCCAACCCTCTCGACGAGGAGCAGGCCAAGCTGCTGGAGCGGTATGTCGCGGCGTTCGAGGGCTACGACATGAAGGCCCTGACCGCGCTGCTCCACGAGGACGCGGTGATGACGATGCCGCCGTTCGACCTCTGGCTCCGGGGCCACGACGACATCACCGGCTTCATGACATCCATCGGCGCGGCCTGCGCCGGCTCCCGCCTGATCGCCACCTCCGCCAACGGCGCCCCGGCCTTCGCCCACTACAAGCCGAACCCGGAGGGCCCCGGCTTCGTGCCGTGGGCGGTCCAGGTCATCGACATCTCGGACGGCGCGATCACGGGCATGCACTGCTTCCTGGACACCCCGCGCTGGTTCCCGCTGTTCGGGTTGCCGGATCATCTGGACGACGAGGGGGCGTGAGAGCGGGGTTGGTGGCGGGGTTCCCGGCCGGCCCGGCCCGAGTACGCGCAGGCCGCCGGGACGGCGTGCCGTCCGGGAACGTTGGGGCTCGCTTTCCCGGGGCGGCATCCGATCAAGCCTCGCCCAGACCCACCAGATCCAGCAGCGCTCGCAGCTCCGGTGGTGTTCCGCGCAGCCGGAGCCGTCTGCCGCCCGCCCTGCGGGCGGTCAGGGACAGACGGGCGATCGCCTCCACCGTCGTCAGGTCCGGCCGGACGACACCGCTCAGGTCGCAGTCCACCGCAGCGGCACCCGGCGACGCGGCCAGCAGTGCCTCCAGGTCCGCACACAGGCGCGGTACGGCGTCACGCGTGACGTGCCCGGAGACGATGAGCGCGGCCGGCGGGGGGGCTTCCATGCCCAGACAGACCGGAGCCGCGCCGGAAACTCATCGCGCCGCCCGGCCCTTATCAGCTGACGGGGAAGACTCCGGTGTCCAGGTCCACACCGAACGGTTCCGGCAGCGTCAGCCCCCCGCCGTACTCGACCGTGTCCAGCACGCGGTAGGTGCCGCTCTCGGGCTCCCCGTACAGCGTGGCCGTGGGGCGGCCGGAGTGCCGGGGGTCGAGGAGCGGGAACAGCTCGGCGCCCGGCGCGGGATCGACGGTGAGTGCGCTCATGGCGGTCTCCTGCCTTCGGTGCGTCACCGACGTCCAGCACGCCGAACGGGACCGGCGGCAGTCCGCCGGTCCCGTTTACCCGTACGGGGAAACCGCAGGTCAGGCGATGCGTTCCCGCACCACCGGGGTGGCCGTGAACGGGGTGCCCGAGGGGGCGATGTCGTAGGCGTCGGGCAGTGCCTTCAGGGCGTAGTCGAACTTCTCCGGGGTGTCCGTGTGCAGCGTCAGCAGCGGCTGGCCGGCGGTGATCTCGTCGCCCGGCTTGGCGTGGAGTTCGACGCCCGCGCCGGCCTGGACCGGGTCCTCCTTGCGGGCGCGGCCCGCGCCCAGGCGCCAGGCGGCGACGCCGATGTCGTAGGCGTCCAGGCGGGTCAGGACGCCCGAGGAGGATGCCTTGATGACGTGCTGTTCGCGGGCGACCGGGAGTTCGGCGTCGGGGTCGCCGCCCTGGGCGGAGATCATGCGGCGCCAGACGTCCATGGCGGAGCCGTCGGCGAGGGCCTTCTCCGGGTCGGCGTCCTTGAGGCCGGCCGCGTCCAGCATCTCGCGGGCGAGGGCGACGGTGAGGTCGATGACGTCCTTCGGGCCGCCGCCGGCCAGGACCTCGACGGACTCGCGGACCTCCAGGGCGTTGCCCGCGGTCAGGCCGAGGGGGGTGGACATGTCGGTGAGCAGGGCGACCGTGCGGACGCCGCTGTCGGTGCCGAGCGCGACCATGGTGGAGGCCAGTTCGCGGGCGTCGTCCAGGGTCTTCATGAAGGCGCCGGAGCCGACCTTGACGTCCAGGACGAGGGCGCCGGTGCCCTCGGCGATCTTCTTGGACATGATCGAGCTGGCGATGAGCGGGATCGCCTCGACGGTGCCGGTGACGTCGCGGAGCGCGTACAGCTTCTTGTCGGCGGGGGCGAGGCCGTCGCCCGCCGCGCAGATGACCGCGCCGGTGGTGTCGAGGACGTCCAGCATCTCGGCGTTGGACAGGTGGGCGCGCCAGCCGGGGATGGACTCCAGCTTGTCGAGCGTGCCGCCGGTGTGGCCGAGGCCCCGGCCGCTGAGCTGGGGTACGGCGGCGCCGCAGGCGGCGACCAGCGGGGCGAGCGGGAGGGTGATCTTGTCGCCGACGCCGCCGGTGGAGTGCTTGTCGGTGGTGGGGCGGGAGAGCGCGTCGAAGTTCATCCGCTCGCCGGAGGCGATCATGGCGGCGGTCCAGCGGGCGATCTCCGTACGGTTCATGCCGTTCAGCAGGATCGCCATGGCCAGTGCGGACATCTGCTCGTCGGCGACCTCGCCGCGGGTGTACGCGTCGATGACCCAGTCGATCTGCTCGGGGGTCAGCTCGCCTCGGTCCCGCTTGGTGCGGATGACGGAGATGGCGTCCATGGTCTGGAGTCCTTCCGGCCGGTACGTACACGTGAGTCGGTCTCGTTGACTCTACGCGCATAGAGAGGGGAAAAGATGCCGGGTGGGCCCCTGTATGGGGCCCACCCGGCGGGTGCTAGGCGAGGTGCGACGGGCCGAAGGCCTGGGGCAGCATCTCGTCCAGGGTGCGGAAGCCGTCCGGGGTCTCCAGGACGAGTTCCGGTCCGCCGAACTCGTACAGCAGCTGCCTGCACCTGCCGCACGGGACCAGGATCTCGCCCGCCCCGTCCACGCAGGTGAAGTGGGTCAGCCGGCCGCCGCCGGTGGCGTGCAGCTGGGAGACCAGGCCGCACTCGGCGCACAGGCCGATGCCGTACGAGGCGTTCTCGACGTTGCACCCGGTGATCGTGCGGCCGTCGTCCACGCGGGCGGCGACGCCGACCGGGTAGCCGGAGTAGGGGGCGTACGCCCGGGACATGGCGTCCCGGGCCGCGGCCCGCAGGGTGTCCCAGTCGGCCCCGGTCAGGGCGGGGGGCGTCATTTGCCCTGGCCCTTGCGGTAGCGCATGCCGTCCGCCTTCGGCATCCGCAGCCGCTGCGCGGAGAGCGAGAGGACGAGCAGCGTGACGATGTACGGCGTGGCGCTCACGAACTCGGTGGGCACGGAGTCCGTGGCGAGGTACCAGACCAGGACGGCGGCCGCGATGACCGCGCTGACGACGCCCTGCACGAAGCTCTTGCGGTAGAGCTTCCAGCCGGCGATGCCCACGAGCACGACGAAGAGCAGCAGGAGCAGCGCGTGGACGGACTCGCCGCCGTTGCGCAGCTGGAGCGCGTCGGCGAAGCCGAACAGGCCCGCGCCCATGGCGAGTCCGCCGGGGCGCCAGTTGCCGAAGATCATCGCGGCGAGACCGATGTATCCGCGTCCGCCGGTCTGTCCCTCGTTGTAGATGTGCGAGGTGACCAGGGAGAGGAAGGCGCCGCCGAGTCCGGCGAGGCCGCCGGAGACGATCACCGCGATGTACTTGTACGTGTAGACGTTGACGCCGAGCGATTCGGCGGCGACCGGGTTCTCGCCGCAGGAGCGCAGCCGCAGGCCGAAGGCGGTCTTCCACAGGATGAAGAAGGTGGCCACGAAGAGGACCACGGCCAGGATCGTCAGCAGCGACACGTTGGTGACGAGGCCGCCGATGATGCCGGCGAGGTCGGAGACGAAGAACCAGTGGTGCTTCTCGACGGAGTGGAGCCAGTCGGAGAGGCCCGGGATCGTCACCGAGGTGATGTCGTCGGCCGGTGGTGACTGCTTCGGGGAGCCGCCCTTGGCCGCCGCTTCGCCGGTGTTGAACCAGAGCTTGGCGAAGTAGGTGGTGAAGCCGAGCGCCAGGATGTTGATCGCGATGCCGGAGATGATGTGGTCGACGCCGAAGGTGACGGTCGCGATCGCGTGGAGCAGTCCGCCGAGCATGCCGCCGACGACGCCGGCGAGGACGCCGAGCCAGGGGCTGGTCTGCCAGCCGGCCCAGGCACCGAAGAAGGTGCCGAGGATCATCATGCCTTCGAGGCCGATGTTGACCACGCCGGCGCGTTCGGCCCAGAGGCCGCCGAGACCGGCGAGGCCGATCGGTACGGCCATGGCGAGGGCGGCGCTGATCTGGCCGGCCGAGGTGACGTCCTGGGCGCCGGTGATGGCGCGTACGGCGGACAGCGCGAGCAGGGCGCCCGCGATGATCAGCAGGACGACGGGGAACGAGAGGCGGGTGCGGCCGCTCTTGCCGCCGGAGACCTTGGGGGCCGCGGGGGGCGGGGTGGAAGTCGCCGTGACGGTCACGCCGACACCTCCTGCTGGTCGGAGTTACGGGCGGCCTGTGCGGCGAGTTCCGCGCCGACCTTGCTCTGCTGGCGTTTGAGTCCGTAGCGGCGGACGACTTCGTAGGCGATGACGACGCACAGGACGATGACGCCCTGGATCACGCCGACGATCTCCTTGTCGTACCCCTCGAACTCCAGCTTTCCGGTGCCGCGCTCCAGGAAGCCCCAGAGCAGTGCGCCGAGCGCGATGCCGATGGGGTGGTTGCGGCCGAGGAGTGCGATGGCGATGCCGGTGAAGCCGATGCCCACGGGGAAGTCGCCGCTGAACTCGTGGCTGTCGTTGAGCAGCGTCGGCATGCCGATGAGGCCGGCGACGGCGCCCGAGATGAGCATCGAGGTGATGACCATCCGGCGGACGTTGACGCCGCTGGCCTCGGCGGCGGAGCCGGACTGGCCTACGGTGCGCAGGTCGAAGCCGAAGCGGGTGCGCGAGAGGGTGAACCAGTACGCGACGCCCGCGACGACGGCGACGACGATGAAGCCCCAGATGGGCGTCGGGGTCGTCGGGAACTCGAAGAAGTGCGAGGACTCCGGGAGCGGCTTGGTGGAGATCTTGGTGCCGGCCTTGTCGAGGTGGCCGAGGCGGTTCTGCTGGAGCAGGTAGCCGATGATCGCGGTCGCGATGGAGTTCAGCATGATCGTCGAGACGACCTCGCTGACGCCCCGGGTGACCTTGAGGAGACCGGCGATCCCGGCCCACATCGCGCCGACGATCATCGCGGTGAGGATGATCAGCGGGATCTGCAGGGCGCCGGGCAGGGTCAGCGCGCCGCCGAGCGCGGCGGCGAAGAAGGCGGCGAGGCGGTACTGCCCGTCGACGCCGATGTTGAAGAGGTTCATCCGGAAGCCGACGGCCACCGCGAGACCCGCGAGGTAGTACGTCGTCGCCTTGTTCAGGATGTAGACCTGGCTGTCCGACTTCAGGCCGTAGTCGAACATGATGCCGAAGGCGTTGAACGGTTCCTTGCCGGTGGCGGCGAGCACGAGTGCCGTCACCAGGAAGGCGACCACGATCGCGAGTACGGGGGCCGCGATCCCCAGGAGCAGCCGCTCCTTGTCGATCTTCTTCATCGGTCCTCTCCCCCTTCGCGGGGGTCGGTGTCGTCGTCCGTGGCGTCCGCGGCGGGGGCGGCGGTCGCTCCGCCCTCCTCCGGTGCCTCCAGGCGGCCGGTGGCGGCGCCCGTCATCGCGGAGCCGAGCTCCTCGGGGGTGATCGCCGCCGGGTCGGCGTCCGCGACCAGGCGGCCGCGGAACATGACGCGCAGGGTGTCGGAGAGCCCGATCAGCTCGTCCAGGTCGGCGGAGATCAGCAGCACCGCCAGTCCCTCGCGGCGCGCCTCGCGGATCTGGTCCCAGATCTGCGCCTGGGCGCCGACGTCGACGCCCCGGGTGGGGTGCGCGGCGATCAGGAGCTTGGGCGAGTGGCTCATCTCGCGGCCGACGATCAGCTTCTGCTGGTTGCCGCCGGAGAGGGAGGCCGCGGTGACGTCGATGCCGGGGGTGCGTACGTCGTACTCGCGCACGATCCGCTCGGTGTCGGCGCGGGCGGCCCCGGTGTCGAGGAAGACGCCCCTGCTGTTGGGGCGTTCGGTGACGTGGCCGAGGATGCGGTTCTCCCAGAGCGGGGCCTCCAGGAGGAGTCCGTGCCGGTGGCGGTCCTCGGGGATGACCGCCATGCCGTCCTCGCGGCGCCTGCGCGTCGGGGTGCGGGTGATGTCGGTGGCGTCCAGGGTGAGGGTGCCCGCGTCGAGGGTGCGCATGCCCATGATCGCGTCGACCAGTTCGGACTGGCCGTTGCCCTCGACGCCGGCGATGCCGAGGACCTCGCCCTTGTGGATGGTGAAGGTGATGCCGTCGAGCACGGCGCGCACCGCGCCGTCCGGGTCGGTCGCGGTGAGCCGCAGGCCGTCGGCGGTCAGCATGGGGGTGTCGGTGACCGTCGACTCGCGGGTCTCCGGGGACGGCAGCTCGCTGCCGACCATCAGCTCGGCGAGCTGCTTGGTCGTGGTGTGCTTCGGGTCGGCGGTGCCGACGGTGGTGCCGCGCCGGATGACGGTGATCTCGTCGGCGACCGACAGCACCTCGCCCAGCTTGTGCGAGATGAAGATGACGGTCAGGCCCTCGGCCTTGAGCTCGCGCAGGTTGTCGAAGAGCGCTTCGACCTCCTGCGGTACGAGGACGGCGGTGGGCTCGTCGAGGATCAGGGTGCGGGCGCCGCGGTAGAGGACCTTGAGGATCTCCACGCGCTGGCGGTCGGCGACGCCGAGGTCCTCGACCATGGCGTCCGGGCGGACGCCGAGGCCGTACGCCTCGGAGATCTCCTTGATCTTCGCGCGGGCCCGGTCGCCGATGCCGTACAGCTTCTCGGAGCCGAGGACGACGTTCTCCAGGACGGTGAGGTAGTCGGCGAGCATGAAGTGCTGGTGCACCATGCCGATGCCGCGCTCGATGGCGTCGCCCGGGTTGGAGAACGTGGCCTGTTCGCCGTCCACCGCGATGGTGCCCTCGTCCGGCTTCTGCATGCCGTACAGGATCTTCATCAGAGTGGACTTGCCTGCGCCGTTCTCACCGACGAGGGCGTGGACGGTGCCGCGGCGCACGGTGATGTCGATGTCGTGGTTGGCCACGACCCCGGGGAACCGCTTGGTGATGCCGCGGAGCTCCACGGCATGGGGACTGCTGGACGCGTTGATGGCGCACTCTCCTTGGCAGGAGCGGAGGGCGGGGACGGTGAGGACGGGAAGAACGGTATGACGGCGTGGGGACGGTGGGCGGCGTGGGGGTGGAGCGCAAAAAGGTACCGCGCCGGGCGCTTCCCGGTCCCGGTGCTACGCGCGTAGCGCCACCGAATCGTCGGCCACCTGGTCACAGGTGGCCGGTGCCCCGTGGCGGGGGTACGTGAATCGGGGCCCGGGCAGGCGGCCGAAGGCCGCGCGCCGGGCCCCGATCGACGGGTCGATCAAGATGATCGACGGGCCGGATCAGGTCGTGGTCTTGACCTTGATGGTGCCGTCGACGATCTTCTTCTTCGCCTCGTCGAGCTGGGTCTGGATGTCCTTGAGGTGGTCACCCGTGGGGGTCAGGCTGACGCCGCCCTTGGCCAGCGAGTACGTCTGGTTGCCGGTCAGCGGCTTGCCGTCCTTGACCGACTTCACCAGGTCGAAGACGCTGGAGTCGACGTTCTTGACGACCGAGGTCAGGACCGTGTCCTTGTACTTCGCCAGGGCCGGGTCCAGGGCCTGGTCGGAGTCGACACCGATGGACCAGGCACCCTTCTGGCCGGCGACGGCCTCGATCGAACCGGCACCCGAGCCGCCCGCGGCGGCGAAGATGACGTCGATGCCCTTGTCGAGCATGCCCTTGGCGGCGGCCTTGCCCTTGTCGGGGCTGCCGAAGCCGGACAGGTCCGAGCCGGTGGACAGGTACTGGATCTGCACCGTGGCCTTGGGCTTCGTGTCCGTGACGCCCTGGCGGAAGCCGGCGGCGAACTTCTTGATCAGCGGAAGGTCCACACCGCCGATGAAGCCGACCTTGCCGTCCTTGGACTTCAGCGCGGCCGCGACACCGGCGAGGTAGGAGCCCTGCTCCTCGGTGAAGCCGATCGAGGCGACGTTCTTCTGCTCGGAGACCGAGTCGACCAGGCCGAAGCTGACCTTCGGGTACTTGGGGGCGATCTTCTCGACCGCCTCCTGGTAGGCGAAGCCGATCGCGATGACCGGGTTGTAGCCGCCCTCGGCGAGGGACTGCAGGCGCTGGTCGCGGTCGGCCGAGCTCTCACCGGTCTTGGCGGTGAGCTCCTTCGTCTCGGCACCGAACTCGGCCTTGGCCTTGTCCAGGCCGCGGGCGGCGGAGTCGTTGAACGAGTTGTCGCCACGGCCGCCGACGTCGTAGGCCATGCCGATCTTCATCTTGCCGTTGTCCGAGCCGGAACTCTCGTCGGACGACTCGCCACACGCGGTGGCGGTGAGCGCGAGGGCCGCGGTAACGGCACACGCGGCGGTGATCTTGGATACCCGGCGCAAGGGAAGGCTCCTTCAAACCTGACCGAAGCGCCTCTTCCGGCGCTGGTTTCGCGGCGATCGTAACGCGCGTAGATGTCAGATAAAGCCCCGTACGGAAGCCGTTATCGGATCGTCGTGTACCCGGGGCGACCTGTCCGGTTACAGATGATTGCCGTGGAGCAACGCGGAGGCGGTGAAGAGTTCCACGCCGACGGTGATCGCTTCCTCGTCCGCGTCGAAGTTGCCCCGGTGCAGGTCCAGACCTCGCGTGTCGCCCGGGGTACGCACTCCGAGGCGTGCCATGGCCCCCGGGACGTGCTCCAGGTACCAGGAGAAGTCCTCCCCGCCCAGGCTCTGCTCGGTGTCCTCGACGGCGTACGGGCCGCGGCGGGCGGACATGGCGTCGGCGAGGAGATCGATCGCGGCGGCGTCGTTGACGACGGGCGGGACACCGCGGACGTAGTTGATCACCGTCTTGGCGCGGTGCATCCCGGCGACCTCGTCGATCGCGGCGTGCACCAGGTCCGGGGCCTCGTGCCAGGCCCTGAGGTCCAGGCAGCGGACGGTGCCCGACAGCTCGGCGTGCTGCGGGATGACGTTGCAGGCGTGGCCGGTCTCCAGCCGTCCCCAGGTCAGCGCGAGCCCCGACCGGGCGTCGACCCGCCGGGCCAGCAGGGCGGGCACCTCGGTGACGACCTTGGCGGCGGCGGTGACCAGGTCCGTGGTCAGGTGCGGGCGTGCGGTGTGGCCGCCGGGCCCGTCCAGGGACAGTTCGAGACGGTCGCAGGCGGAGGTGATCGCGCCGACCCGCAGCCCGATCCGGCCGACGTCGACCTTGGGGTCGCAGTGCACGCCGATGATCCGCCCGACGCCTTCCAGCACCCCGGAGTCGATCGCGTCGGGCGCCCCGCCGGGCAGCACCTCCTCGGCCGGCTGGAAGATCAGCCGCACCGGGTTGGGCAGCAGCCCCTGGCGGTCCAGCTCGGCGAGCACGAGGCCGGCGCCGAGGACGGTGGTGGTGTGGATGTCGTGCCCGCAGGCGTGCGCCCGGTCGGGCACGGTGGAGCGGTACGGGACGCCGGTCTTGCTGTCCGGGATCGGCAGCGCGTCGATGTCGGCCCGCAGCGCGAGCATGGGCCGCGTGCCTTCCCCGCGCGTCCCCACGTCACACATGAGCCCGGTCCCGGAGGCGAGCACCCGCGGCACGAGCCCCGCCTGCTCCAGCCGGGCCTTGATCGCCGCGGTGGTGCGGAACTCCTGATTGCCCAGCTCGGGGTGCATGTGCAGATCTCTGCGGAAGGCGATCAGCTCGGCGCGCAGGGAATCGGGGAGGGCGCCGGGCAGGGGCTCGCCCTGGGGCAGGTCGGCATCGGTCTCGGGGCAGATCAACTGGCTCACCTGTTGAAGGGTAAGCCTCTTCCCTCCTCAACTGACCATGAAACAAGAAAACTTCAGCCACACAGGCGAATGTTTGGCCGCGTCTCGGCGTGTGGGACGCGCGCGGGACGGGTACACTTCCGCGCTCGCCGCGCGGCGGTTCCCGGCGGGCCCGGCCGCCGCTCCTAGGCCTCCCCCGTCACCGCCGTCACCCGCCACGGCGCCAGGCGGTGGACGTCGCGGGCCGTTTCCGTGACGCCGCTCAGGAAGCCCTGCGCGCGCGGGGACGCCGTCGCGTGGAGCCATTCCGGGGCGATGTCGCAGACCGCGACCTTGACCTCGGTGCCGGTGAGGGCGAGGGGCAGGGTGTGGACCACCGTGGAGGGGAAGCTCACGACCGTGCGGCCGATGGGCCCGCGGCGGGCGACGAGTTCCAGGGGGAGGTCGGGGCGGACGATCTCCAGGCCGGTGGCCGCTTCCAGGGCGTGCAGCTTCTCGGTGGACTCGCGGCGGTGGGCGAAGTAGCGGGTGGCGCCGTGCGTACGGGCCAGGGCGGCGACCGCCTCCAGGTAGCGGGCCCGGTCGACCACGCCCGTCTCGACCAGGGAGGTGCCGACCAGGTCCGCGCCCTTGGTGAGCAGCGGCGGGCCGAAGCGGGAGCGGGTCCAGGAGAAGGTGTTGGGGATGAGGGTGACGCCCGGCGGCGGGATCACCGGCATGGCGGTGAACAGCTCGACCTCGCGCGCCGCCGACGGGGTGAAGCGGCGGCGGGCGGTGGCCGTCACCGGGGCGAGGGCCAGCTCACGGGGGCCCGAGCCGCCCCGGCGGTGCCAGCGCACCAGGCGCTCGCCCCGGGTGAGCTGGGCGACGAACTCCATGGTGGCGGTGCCGTCGTCCACCACGGTGAGGCGGCGGGGGCGTACCAGTGAGAGCAGGAGCTGTACGTAACGGGAGAACGGGTCGCCGATGACGATGTGGTCGGCGTTCCGTACGAGCCTGGTGAGGGCGCGCAGCGACTTCAGCGGGGTGCCGGAGTCGCCGCGCGCCTCCTGCCAGCGCACGGTCATGCCCTCGTCGCGGGCCAGCTCCGCCATCCGGCGCAGCTGGCCGCGCGACATCGGGTCGACCGGGGGGAGGACGACGACGGTGACGTCCGTGAGGACGCGCCCGCCGCCTCCCTCGGTGACGGCCCACTCCAGGACGTTCAGGAGCTGGACCGGGCTCTCGACGAAGGCGAGGTTCACCGGCCGGCCCGTCGGACCGCGCCCGGCTCGGCGGCCGGGGCCGTTCCGCCGCTCTCCGCGACGACGCCCGGAACCCGGCGGAGCTTCTTCATCGGGGCGAGCTCGGACTCGTACACCTTCTTGACGCCGTCGCCGAGGGACGCCTCGATGGTGCGGATGTCGCGGACGAGGCGGGTGAGGCCCTGGGGTTCGACGGACGCGGCCTGGTCGGAGCCCCACATGGCGCGGTCCAGGGTGATGTGGCGCTCGACGAACGCGGCGCCGAGGGCGACCGCGGCGAGGGTGGTCTGCAGGCCGGTCTCGTGGCCGCTGTAGCCGATCGGGACGTTGGGGTACTCCTGCTGGAGGGTGTTGATGACCCGCAGGTTCAGCTCCTCGGCCTTCGCGGGGTACGTCGAAGTGGCGTGGCAGAGCAGGATGTTGTCGGAGCCGAGCACCTCGACGGCGTGGCGGATCTGGCGCGGGGTCGACATGCCGGTGGAGAGGATCACCGTGCGGCCGGTGGCGCGCAGGGTGCGCAGCAGTTCGTCGTCGGTGAGCGAGGCGGAGGCCACCTTGTGGGCGGGCACGTCGAACTTCTCCAGGAAGGTGACGGCCTCGGGGTCCCACGGGGAGGCGAACCAGTCGATGCCGCGCTCGGCGCAGTGCTCGGAGATGGCCCGGTACTCGCTCTCGCCGAACTCCACGCGGTGGCGGTAGTCGATGTACGTCATCCGGCCCCAGGGGGTGTCGCGCTCGATGTCCCACTGGTCGCGCGGGGTGCAGATCTCCGGGGTGCGCTTCTGGAACTTGACGGCGTCGCAGCCGGCTTCGGCCGCCGCGTCGATGAGTGCGAGGGCGTTGTCGAGGTCGCCGTTGTGGTTGATGCCGATCTCGCCGGTGATGTACACGGGGTGCCCGGGGCCCGCGGTGCGGGTGCCGAGGGTGCGCAGACGGGAGGTGTTCATGGGGTGTCCCTTACTTGGTGGGGGCTGGGGCGTGGGTGGTGAGGGCGGGGCCCAGGAGCCAGGCCGCGATCTCGCGGACGGCGCCGAAGCCGCCGGGGGCGGTCGTCACGGCGCGCGCCGCCGCGCGTACCGAGTCGTGGGCGCTCGCGACGGCGACGGGCCAGCCGGCGAGCGCGAAGCAGGGGAGGTCGTTGACGTCGTTGCCGACGTACATGACGCGTTCGGGGGCGAGGGACTGCTCGTCGCACCACTGCTTGAGCGCGAGGTCCTTGCGGTCGACGCCGTGCAGGACGGGGACGCGCAGCTTGTGGGCGCGGGCGGCGACGACCGGGTTCCGTTCGGTGGAGAGGATCAGGAGCGGGACGCCCGCCCTGCGCAGCGCGGCGATGCCGAGTCCGTCGCCCCGGTGCACGGCGACGGTCTCGCGGCCGTCGGCGTCGATGAGGACCCGGTCGTCGGTCTGGGTGCCGTCGAAGTCGAGGACGACGGCGTCGATGTCATCGCGGGTGGGCAGCGGGGCGGGGTCCAGGAGGGGGGCCAGGGCGCGGGCGCGGGTCAGGTCGTGGGGGTCGTCGATCTCCAGGACCCGGGCCGGGTCGGTGCGTACCAGCGCGGTGTCGCCGAAGAAGCGGTGGCGGTGGGTGCGGAATCCGGCCGCGTCCATGGCGTAGGCGGCGCCCGTTTCGAGTAGGTCCTCGGGGCGGTCCTGGCGGCGGGGGCGGACGGACTTGTCGTGGTTGACGCCGTGGTTGTGGTCCTCGGCCGCGCTGCCGTCGCGCCACAGGAAGCCGTGGAAGGGGGCGACGGTGACGGCCGTGTCGGCGCCCTTTCGGGCGACGGCGGCGGCGACCCCGTCGATGTCCTCGCGGGCGACGAAGGGGCTGGTGCACTGGACGAGCAGGACGACGTCCACCGTGCTGCCCCGCATGGCCTCGTAGGCGTCGAGGGCGTGGAGGACGGCGGCCTCGCTGGTCGCAGTGTCGCCGGCGATGGCCTCGGGGCGCTGTACGCAGTGCAGCCGGCCGCTCTCGCCGAGCGCTTCGGCGGCGGCGCGGGCCGCGTCCGCGACGGCCGGGGCGTCGGTCGTCACGACGACGTCCGTCACCTCGCCCGACGCCAGGCAGGCGCGGACCGCGCGGGCGACGAGCGGTACGCCGCCGACCCGGGCGAGGTTCTTGGCCGGTACGCCCTTCGATCCGCCGCGCGCGGGGATCACGGCGAGCACGGTGGGCGGCGTCATCGGTCCTCCAGGAAGTGTCGTGGCTCGGTGGGTTCTCGTGGTCGTGTTCACAGCTCGCCCATCCGACGGATGACCGGGGCGACCCGCTGGACGCCGTGCCGGTACGCGCCCCGGGCCGCGCCGCGGACCGCCTCGCGCACCGCTCCCCCGACCCGCCCGGTCCCCCTGGGCGCGGTGGCGCGGGGCAGCGGGTGGCCGTCGGGGGCCAGCCGGTGGCGGGCGAGGATGCCGGGGAGGTAGCCGGGGGCGGTGGCGGGCGTGTAGTAGGGGGCGGGGTCGGGCAGCCGGTCCCGGGCGAGCAGGGCGGTGACCCGGGCGCGGGCGGTGTCGTAGGCCGTGGCGTAGCCGCCGTCGGCGCAGACGCCCTGGCCGGCCAGCCACTCGGGGTCGGGCCGCGGGCGGTCGCCGCTGTCGAGGCGGTCGAAGGAGGTGAGCAGGCCGGAGCCGGTGAAGTGGTGGTTGCCGAGGGGTTCGCGGACGCCGAGGTCGGTGAGGACGGCGGTGGGGATGCGCCGGTGCAGGGCCTCCAGTGCGGCCGTCGAGGAGACGGTGACCAGCAGGTCGGTGCGGTCCAGGACCTCGCCCATGTGGCCGTAGGCGAGGCGGAGGTTGGGCGGGAGGCCGCCTACCAGCCGCTCCGCGAGCCGCTGGTAGGGGTGTTCCTCGATGTGTGTGGTGTGCTCGCCGGGCTTGGACCGCAGCTTCAGCAGGACCTCGCGTCCCGGGTGCAACCGGGCGTGCTCGGCGAGCCTGCGCAGCAGGTACGTCCGGTCGGCGCGGGATTCCGGTACGGAGGGCTGGGCGGCGAACACGAGGGTGTCGCGGCCGGGTTCGGGCCGGTAGGGGTCGCCGCCGAGGAACGGCAGGGCGGCCTCCGTGACGGCCGAGGCGTCGGCGCCCACGCCCTCGTACACCGCGCGGAAGCGGTCCGCGTCGTGGCGGGAGTTGGCGAGGACGATGTCGGCGCCGTGCCGCAGCAGCAGCCCGTCGGTCAGCTTCTCGTAGACGACGCCGACGTAGCCGGTGACGACGACGGGCCTGGCGGGCAGCCGGAGCGCGGCGAGGCCGTGCAGCATCGCCTGGACGCCGCCGCCGACGAGGGCGAGGACCACCAGGTCGTAGCCCTCGTCGCGCACGGCGTGCAGGAATTCGACGGCGGTGACCTCGCGCACCCGGCCGGTGACGCCGACGTCGCCGACCTCGGCGAGCTGGCGGGCGGTCGGGGTGGCCCGGCCGCGCAGCAGCAGTCCGCTGATCCGGGCGCGGGGCGTGGCCGCGCGGTCGTCGCCCGAGGTCAGCCGGCGTGCGGTGAGCGCGCCCCACTTCCATCGGGTGTCGGAGTCGGCGAGCACGGCCACCCGGAGCGCCGGGGCCGGGGTGTCCGTGGACGCCGGCGCTGCCGCTGCCGCTGGTGGGGCCGAATTGCTGTTGCTGAGGGGCACGTCCAAGACGTTAGGAAGGCCCGGGGTTGGGCGGCCCAACGTGAGAGCAACAAAGGGTTAACAGCCCGCCGACGCTTGTCGAACCGGCCGCCCGGCGCGTTGGAAAAGGGGCGGACGATTCCCTTGAGGGCCTGCCGGTTCACTGTTCCGTCAGTTTCCGTTCACCTGCCGTCCGCACGGCCGACAGGGGGAATGCCCGGCCCGGAGCTAGCGTGACGCGGGTGGTCAAGCTCTCCGTCATCGTGCCGTTCTACAACGTGCGCACATACGCACCAGACACCCTCAGAAGTCTGCGGGCCAATGCCCGCGAGGACTTCGAATTCATCCTCGTCGACGACTGTTCGACCGACGGGACCGCGGAGCTGCTGCGCCGCGCTCAGGACGAGATCCCGGGGGTGGTCGTCCGCGGACACGAGAAGAACGGCGGCCTGGCCACCGCCCGGAACACCGGTCTGGACGCGGCCCGCGGCACCTATGTCGCCTTCCTGGACGGCGACGACTGGCTGGCCCCCGGCTTCTACGCCGAGCTGCTGGCCGGGGCCGAGGCGCTGGGCTGCGACTTCGTGCGCACCGACCATGTGCAGGTCGACGGCCGCAACCGTACGGTCCACCGCGTCCCGCACGGCCGCCGGGGCGAGGTCATGGCCCCGCGCGACGCGATCCTGCCCGCCGCGCGCACCACGTCCGTCGACTACGCGTACGCCTGGGCGGGGCTCTACCACCGCCGGCTCCTGGACCGAGGTCTGCTGCACTTCACGGACGGGCTGCGCACGGCGGAGGACCGGCCGTGGATCTGGCGGCTGCACCGCGAGGCGGATTCCTTCGCGGTTCTGGGCCTTCTCGGCATCTTCTACCGGCGCGGCGTCGCCTCGTCCCTGACGCAGATCGGTGACATGCGCCAGCTCGATTTCATTCGCTCGTTCGACCAGGTCGTACGGGAAACAGCGGCGGACCGCGACGCGCACGCACTGCTGCCGAAAGCGGTGCGCAACTATTGCGCGATCATTTCCCACCACATGAGCGCGCTGGAAAGGTTCGAACCCTCCGTGGCCCGTGCGCTGAAATCGATGAGTGCCGGTGCGCTGCGGCGGATGCCGCAGGACGTGCTGGACGAGGCGCTGGACTCGATGGACGTCGAGCGCGCGACTCTGCTGCGCCGGCTGCGGCGGCGGTCCGCCGCGACGGAGGTGGCGGCCGCGTGAGCAGCAGCCGGAGCCGTACGACGCAGATCTTCCTCGCCTCCACCCTCTACGGCACGGCGACGCTCGCCGCCGCCCTGGACGCGGGCCTCTTCCCCGACGCGGGGCGGCGCATCCTGCTCGTCGCCAACAACGCGTCCGTCCCGGAGACGACCCCTTCGGTCGACGCGATGCCCGGGTTCGACGCGCTGCGCACCCGTTTCGACGACGTCGTGTCGTGGAACGCGACGATCGCCCCGCACCACCCGAGCGCCTGGTCCCCGCGCCCGGACGACGTACCGCTGTGGGAACGGCATCTGCGGCTGGCCTGGGGGCTCGGTGACGACGACGTCGAGCTGGCCGTGGAGTCGATCCAGGTGGACCCGGCCATGGCCCTCTGCCGGATCTTCACCGGCGTACCGGTCGATGTGTACGCGGACGGGCTGATGAGCTACGGCCCGACGAGGAACCGGATCGATCCGCTGGTCGGCACCCGGGTGGGGCGCCTCCTCCACCTCGATCTGGTGCCGGGGCTGCGGCCGTTGCTGCTCACGGAGTTCGGGGTGCGGGCGCACACCGTGCCGACGGACGCCTTCCTGAAGGTGCTCGGGGAGCTGGACGACGCGGCCGGGGCGGCGGGGCTGCCGTCCGTGGAGGGCCCGGCGCTGCTGCTGGGCCAGTACCTCTCCGCGCTGGGGCTGATCGGCGCGGCCGAGGAGGAGGAGCTGCATCTGCGGATGATGCGGGGCGCGGTCGGGCGCGGCCACCGCCGGCTGGTGTTCAAGCCGCATCCGACGGCCCCGGCCCAGTGGTCGCGGGCGATGGAGGAGGAGGCGGCCCGGCTCGGTGCGGAGCTGACCGTGCTGGACGCGGGGGTGCTGACCGCGCCGGTCCTCGCCGAGGTGCTGTACCGGCGGATGCGGCCCGCGCTGGTCGTCGGCTGCTTCTCGACCGCGCTGCTGACGGCGTCTGCGTTCTACGGGCTGCCGGTGGCGCGGGTCGGCACGCGGACGCTGCTGGAGCGGCTGACGCCGTTCGAGAACAGCAACCGGGTGCCGGTGACGCTGGTGGACGCGCTGGTGCCGGACCTGGAGGACCGGGGCGCACCGGCCGTCGCCCCGGCGGTGGCGCCGGAGGGGCTGAACGAGCTGGTGACGGCGGTCGGGTTCGCGATGCAGCCGAAGATCTACCCGCAGCTGCGGCCGGTCGCGGAGCGGTATCTCGCCGCCCGGCTCACGGACGCGACCCGGCGCTACTTCAAGCGCAGGCGGCTGACGTCGCTGGGGCTGCCGGGCGGGGTGCCCGAGCAGTTCGCGTTCCTGCCGCGCAACGCGGCGGTGCGGCGGGTGGCCAGGCGGGCGAGGGCGCTGCGGCGGATGGCGCTGCGGTAGGCAGGGGCGGTGAGGGGGCGGGGCGCTGCGGTAGGCAGGGACGGTGAGGGGGGCGAGGGCGCTGCGGCGGATGGCGCTGCGGTAGGCAGGGACGGTGAGGGGGGCGAGGGCGCTGCGGCGGATGGCGCTGCGGTAGGCAGGGACGGTGAGGGGGGCGAGGGCGCTGCGGCGGATGGCGCTGCGGTAGGCAGGGGCGGGGGTTCCACCAGCCGCGCCCCGGGGTGGCGGTCGTGGACGCAGATGCGATGTCCCGTCACGATGCGGCCGGTATCGCGATCGGGCTGGGATGAACTCGCCCTGTCGGCGCGGAAAACTGCGTTCCGTCCCGCCGGCCACGGGCTGTGGCCGTGCCCGGGGCGGCCGGATGAACGGCTGCGGACCATCAGGTGAACCCCCTTTCCGTCAACGGGATTTCACGATGTTCGATGACATATTCGACCCATCATGAGGAATCCGTCGCTTCTCCGATCGCCGCGCGGCCGGAGTGCCGCTCCGGCCGCCCTGCTCGCCGTCGTATCCGTCTGCGCCGGGGACGCGGTGGCCCGCACCTTCCCGTTCGGCCCGCGCACCCGCAGCGTGAACGACCTGGGCAATCAGTTCGTCCCGTTCCACACCCACCTCTGGGACCTGTTGCACGGCCGGGCGGACGGCGGGCTGCTGCTGAACTGGCGGTCCGGCTACGGAAGCAGCTTCCTGCCGGATCTCGGAACGTATCTGACCAGCCCGTTCGCGCTGCTCGTCGGGGTGTTCCCGAGGAACCGGATCGACCTCGCCCTCTACGTGGTCACGTTGGTGAAGACGGGCGCGGCAGCCGCCGCCATGACGTGGCTGCTCACCGCGTTGCGCCGGGGGCGCGGCCGGGAGTGGGCGGCGGTCGTGCTGGGCGCCTCGTACGCACTGTGCGGCTGGTCGGTGACCGAGGCCGTGTACAACCCGATGTGGCTGGACGGACTGATCGCCTTCCCGCTGCTGTGCCTGGCCGGCGAGTGGGCGCGGACCGGGCGGCGGCCGGTGCTCGGCACGCTCCTGGTGGCGCTCGCCTGGGTGTCGAACTTCTACACCGCGTACATGGCCACGCTCGGCGCGGCGCTGGTGCTGGCGGTCCGGCTGGTGCTGGAGGACGGGACCGCGCGTGAGCGGGTGCGGGGGCTGGGGCGGGCGGTGCGCACGGTCCTGCTCGGCATCGGACTCGCCGCGCCGGTCCTGCTGCCGGTCTACCTCGGGACGCGGCACGCCTACCCGGGCCGGGCCCAGGAGTTCGCCCCGGCCGCCTGGCCGGACGCCGCCGCCCGGCTGCTGCCGGCCACGTACGGCTTCTTCAGCCCCGCGCTCTTCCTCGGTACCGGCTCCCTGCTGCTGGCCTGCGCGCTGGCCTTCCACCGAGGGGTGCCGCGCGCCGAGCGGTGGGTGTGGCCGGGGCTGGTGGCCGTGGTCGCACTGTCGTTGCAGTGGGGGCCCACGCATCTGCTCTGGCACGCCTTCGCGACGCCGAACGGCAGCCCGTTCCGCCAGACGTTCGTGCTCTCGGGCCTGGTGGTGATCGCCGCCTGGACCGCTGTGGCGCGCGGCTGGCCGGACCGGCGGGCGCTGCTGGGCGGGGCCGGGGTGCTGGTGCTGATCGCGGTGGGCGCCGCGCCCAGCGACCTGGTCAGCCGCTGGACGTATCCACTGTTCACCATGGGCCTGGTGGCGGCTCTCTGCGCGCTCGCGCTGGTACGCGGCGGCCGGTTCGCCGTCCTCGCGGTGGTGTTGCTGGTCGGGGCGCAGGCCGGGCAGGCCGCCGCGACCACCGCGTACGCCGACCGGCAGCGGCTGAAGCAGCTCGACGACTACGCGCCCTGGGGCGAACGCCAGAGCCTCCAGGCCGACGCGGTCGCCCGCGCCGACGGCTGGCCGCGCTACCGCACCGACCCGGGGCTCGAACAGAGCACCGCCAACGACCCGTTGACGGTCGGCGGCCAGGGCGGGGCGTACTACAGCAGCCATACGCCCGACGTGACGACCCGCACCTTCCTCGCGCTCGGCGCCGGCTGGACCTCGCGCGGGCGCGCCGTGCAGAGCCTGGACAACCCGGTGACCGACGCGGTGTTCTCGGTCGGCGCCCGGGTCCACATGCCGCGCGACCCGCACCAGGTCTGGAACCGCCCGGACGCCCGGCCGGTGACCGTGACCCGGCAGGACGTGCCGCCGCTGGTGACCGTGCGCCCGCCGGGCTCCGCCCCCTCCGGCTGGGGGCGCTCACCGTTCCGCAACCAGGAGAAGCTGCTCGGCGCCCGGGTGTACACGCTGCCGGCGACCTCGCTGCGCTCCGCCGATGGCGCGCCCGCCACCGACCGCGACGCCCACGCGTACGAGGTGGAGCCCGGCGCGTACACGCTGAGCGCCAGCTGTCCGGCGGGCAGCCGGGTGTTCCTGTGGGCGCCCGACCTGTTCGGTACGGCGCTGCTGGGCACGGCCGGCGATCCGCAGGACGTACGGGGCGGTCTGCCGGCCCGGCGCGCCGGGGTGCTGCCGCTCGGCCCGGGGTCGGGCCGGATCGCGGTGGCCCTGCGGGCGGAGCGGTCCGGGACCGTGCCGCACGATTCCGTCGGCTGCCTGGACCCGGGCCGGCTGGCCTCGGCGGTGGCGGGGCTGAAGCGCACGGGGGCGACGCGGGTGACGGTCTCCGGCAGCGGTGTGCACGCGCAACTCCCGCCGCACACCCGGGGAGTGGCCGTGCTGGCCGCGCCCCGGATCGCGGGCTGGAGCTGCGACGGGCGCCCGGCCGGCTCGTACCTGGGGCTGGTCGCGGCACCCGTGGAGGCGGGGCGGACGGCGGTGGACTGCACGTTCCGCCCGCCGGGCCTGCGGGCCGGTACGGCGACCGGGGCGGCGGCGCTGGCGGGCCTGCTCGCGGTGGCCTTCGCGCCGAGGGTCCTGGGAGGGGTCCGCCGGCGGCGGGCGCGTACCTGACGGCGGGCGAGGTACGGCGGTCCTCAGCGCGCGCCGTACCTGGTCTCGATGCCCGCGACGATCAGCCGCAGGCCTTCCTCGAAGCGTTCGTCGAATCGGCCGAAGATCTCGGGGCCGGCCGCCGCCGCCAGCGGGTAGCGCGCCAGCCGCTCGGCGCGTTCGCCGACGTCGAAGCCCTCACGCCGCCCCTCGTCGGGCATCGGGCGGACGCCCTGTTCCTCGCTGACGAAGCCCATCGTGTACGCGTACGCGGTGGTGCACGCCCGCACGGCCTGCCTCAGCTCGAAGCCCGCGTCGAGCATGGTCCGCAGGTGGGTTTCGAGGCCGTCGGCGTGGTCGGTGCCGGTGAACTGCGCGCCGCCGTAGACCTTGGCCCCGTCGCGGTAGCGCAGCAGCGTCCGGCGCAGCGCGCTGTTGTACGCGACGAGCTGGTCCTGCCAGCTGTCCGGGGCGGGGCCGGGCAGGTCGTCGGCGAGCATCCGCCGGTACATCACCGTGGCCATCTCGTCGAGCAGCGCCTGCTTGTCCTTGAAGTGCCAGTAGAGCGCGGGCGCCTTGACGTCCAGCTCCTTGGCGATGGCGCGCAGGCTGAGGCCGTCGAGGCCCACCTCGTTCAGCAGCCGCAGCGCCGTGTCGGCCACCCGGGACCGGTCGATCTTCGTCGTACCCACGGGTGCCAAGTTAACAGTCCACCCTTGACAATTTAACAGCGTTAAGTTCACACTCGGACCCATGGAACTTAACAGCGTTAAGGAAATGGATGGGGCCGGGACCGAGGTCCTTGTCGTCGGCGCCGGTCCGTGCGGTCTCGCCCTGGCCTGCGACCTGGCCCGCCGGGGCGTGCGCACCCTCGTCGTGGAGCAGGCGCCGGGACTCTTCCCCGGCTCGCGCGGCAAGGGCATCCAGCCCCGCACCCGCGAAGTCCTGGACGACCTCGGGGTCGGTGACGCGGTCCGCGAGCACGGGGGGCCGGCGCCGGTCGGGATGGCCTGGCAGAACGGTGAGCGGATGGGCGAGCACCGCATGTTCCGGGTCGCGCCGCCGACGGACGCCGAGCCGTACGGGGAACCGTGGATGATGCCGCAGTGGCGCACCCAGGAGATCCTGCTGGCCCGGCTGCGCGAACTGGGCGGCGACGTCGCCTTCTCGACCGCGCTGACCGGCCTGGACCAGGACGCCGACGGGGTCACCGCACGGCTGAGCACCGGCCCGGTCCGCGCCGCCTACCTGGTCGCGGCCGACGGCGGGCGCTCCACCGTGCGGCGGGAGCTGGGCATCGCGATGGCCGGCGAGACGGTGGACCCGGCTCCCATGCTGGTGGCCGACGTACGGATCAGGGTGAAGGCCCTCGACCGGCTCAACTGGCACATGATGAACACCGACGCGGGGTACATCGCGATCTGCCCGCTGCCCGGCACCGAGGACTTCCAACTGGTCGCCCGGTACAAGGAGGGCGAGCCCGACACCTCGGCGGACGGGGTGCGCGCGGTGGTCGCCGCACGCACGCACCTGGACGCGGCGGACGTCACCGAGGTGCGCTGGTCCTCCGACTTCCGCCCGCGCGCCGCCCTGGCCGACCGCTTCCGCGACGGCCGGGTCTTCCTGGCGGGGGACGCCGCCCACGTCCACTCCCCCGCCGGCGGCCAGGGGCTCAACACCAGCGTGCAGGACGCGTACAACCTCGGCTGGAAGCTCGGCCAGGTGCTGCGCCACGGGGCGCCCGCCGCCCTGCTCGACACCTACGAGCAGGAGCGCCGCCCGGTCGCCGCCGAGATGCTCGGCCTGTCGACCCGTATCCACCGGGGGGAGCAGGAACGCGGCACGGCCACCCAGCAGCTGGGCCTCGGCTACCGCGACGGCCCGCTGTCGGTGGGCCGGGCGGGCGCGCTGGAGGCCGGCGACCGCGCACCGGACGGACCCGCCGGCGAGCGGCGGCTGTTCGACGTCTTCCGGGGCCCCCACTTCACGCTGCTGGCGGTCGGCACCGACGCGGAGCTGCCGGAGCCCGGCACCCCGGCGCTGCGCACGCACCGGCTGGCCGACGCCTACGAGCCGTACGGCACGGGGCTGTTCCTGGTCCGCCCGGACGGCTACATCGGCTGGGCGGGCCGGGACACGACCGGGCTCGCGGAATACCTCGCCCCGCTGGGCCTCGGCCTCACGAGCGGCTGAGCCCACCGGGCCCGAGCCCACCGGGCCCGAGCCCACCGGATCAGACGCTGCTGCCGGATCAGACGCCTGCTGCCGGGTCAGACGCTGCTGAGCGACAGCTTCGCGGCGAACCCCAGGAACAGCACCCCGGCCGCCGACGTGGCCCCCGCCGACAGGCGCCCGCGGCGGCGGAACGCGGCGGACAGCCGGGTGCCGCCGAATATCAGCATCGACAGGTACAGGAAGCTGGCGATCTGGAGCAGGGTGCCCAGCACCAGGAAGGAGAGCGCCGGGTAGGCGTACCCCGGGTCGACGAACTGCACGAAGAACGTTCTAGAGTCCAACTGCATGTACGCTCTGGCCCCACGGCACCTACGCAGACCGCCCCGGAGTGGACCGCAGACGAGCTGGCAGAGCTGGCCGAACTCAAGGCCAAGGACGAGGTACTACCCGAGGGCGCGCCCCGTGGGCTCCTGTCGGTCCGGCTCTCGAGCCTCACGGAGGACACCACCAGTCCGGCACGGCAGGAACTTGACCTACGCCGCCACGCCGTCCGGGAAGGCATCCGGATTGTCGGTGTGGCGAGGGACCTTGGAGTCTCGGCAACCAAGAAAGCACCACGGGAGCGGAAAGAGCTGGGCGACTGGCTCAACAATCGGATACCTGAGTTCGACCTGATTCTGTTCTGGAAACTGGACAGGTTCATCAGGCGAATCTCTGACCTCCACGAGGTCATCAAGTGGTGTGAGAAGTTCGGAAAGAACCCGGCTTCCCTCAATGACACCCTGGACCTGCCCTCTCCGACGGCTCAGGCAATGGTGACGTTCATTGCTGCTGTGGCAGAGATTGAAGCAGCGAACACCAAGACTCGCGTTTCCTCGCACTGGGAGTACACGAAGCAGCAGGACCAGTGGCGCATCGGTAAGCCGTCATTCGGTTACAAGACGGCCAGGGTGAGTGGAAAGCTGCGCCTTGTTCAGGACCCGAAGCGAGCACGAGTGGTGCGCTACATGTACGCCGCTGCGATGCGGGGTGTACCGGCAAACCGGATTGCCAAGGTGTTGGACAGGGCTAAGGTCCCGACCTACAGCAATGGCAAGTGGAACAATCAGTAGGTGCTCAGGACTCTAAGGAATCCCGCCGTGAAGGGCATTCGGACCGACGGAGGTACAAAGTCCACGGCCTATAGCTCGAAACCTGTGCTGGATAAGAACGGGCAGGAAATCAGGGTGACGGATGATCCGATCCTGACCGCTGATGAATTCGAGAGGGTTCAGCAAGCCTTGGCTTGCCGTGCGAAGAACAAGCGCCACCACGAGAAGAACCGTCGCCCTACTCGCTTCCTGGGTGTCATCAAGCACGAGACGTGCGCCAATAACATCAACGAGACCAACAGTTACAAGACGCTCTCCACGGGCAAGGAGAGGGAATATCGCTACCTACGATGCCCCAGGTGCCGTAAGCCTGGTTTTGTGATTCCAGACCCCGAGGATACTCACCGCTCCTTGGCGCAGGCCGTCTTCGATGAACTCGGAGACTACGAGGTGATCCGCCGAGAGTACGCCCGTGGCGAAGAGAACAGACGAGAGCGTAAGCGACTGGAAGAGTCTATTGCTTACTACATGACGGGCCTGGAGCCCGGAGGGAGGTTCGACAAGGCGGGCTTTATCCGAGAGAAGGCGGAGAGCACTCCAGACTCCCTTATGACTGACCTGGCCAAGATTGATCCGGAGTCCACAAAGGACAGGTGGATCTACCAGAGCACTGGCAAGACGTACAGGCACACCGATTTGAAGACCTGCCCGAGGATTGCAAGCAAATCATGGAGAAGCTGCGTAACGCCACGAATTCAGGAGAACAGAATGAATGACACCTACAAGGTAGTGAGCATAGTCCGGAAGATCGTCCATAGCTGCAAGGGGCTGGATCTACGGCCCTCCGCAATGCTGGCAGTCATGGCAGAGTATACAGATTGGGAGGATGGGGAATATCGCAGGAACGGTGGTCTTGCTGGCATTCGCGTAAGCAAGACCAACATTGCTCACTGGATGGGTGAGACCCGCAGTAGCGATATCGACCCTTGGATAGAAAAGGCCGTCGCCGCTGAATGGCTGATCGTGGAAGAACGACACATGGGCAAGCCTTGGCGATTCCGAATCGTCATCCCGGGCTGCTGCCGTCATCGGAGGCTGCCCGGCGATAGGTGCAAGGCGCAACCCAGGAGCAAGCGAGGCAACCTGGGGAGCCCTAAAGTCCAGGGTCGAGTAGCCAGCCCTGAACATCAGGCAGAGCCGACCCTAAGGACCCCGTACGCACCGACCCTGAACAACAGGGGACTACCAAGTAGACCGTAAATGTGTTCAGAGCCCCAGAAGAGAAGTTGACCCCCATGGGGATAATCCCAAGCCTGATGTTCGGCTGGCGAGTGAAGGATACAAGTCGGTCAATCTGCATGGCCAGCTCGTGAGGCGGCACGAGCGGATACCTGACGGCCTGCTCAGTCAGAATGAACGTGAACAGTTTGGAGCGATCAAACAGGACCCTTTGCCGGTCGAGTTTCATAGCCACGGCCTTGGCCTGCTGCTCCGGGGGTGCCTGGGCCAAGCTGGCACGGACGTATTCAGGGGTGGCCAGGAGCCCGGTAATCATGGAGAGAAGGAAGTATCGGAATGTTGTGGAGGATGCTTCAAGTCCAGCAAGCTGCAACTGTTTCTTGTCGAGCCCTTTCCTGCGAAGGGTCCTGCCGTCCTGCCACTCAGTCTGCGCAATCCTGGCCAGGGCCATGACCTCAGCTGCTATGGCGGGGGAAGCTTCAAGGCCCCGAAGAATCTGTTCAACGTCCAGGAGTGACGGGCGGGATTTGTTGCCCTCAATTCGGCTGATCTTGGATTGGGACATGTTGCAACGTGCAGCAAGCCGGACCCCTGAGAGCCCGGCTTGCTTGCGAAGGTGCTTAAGCATGGCCGCGAGTTCACGCCCCGACTGGTCTAGCTCGTCAGGCTCGATGGCCACCGTTGATGTACTCCCTGAACGGCACGGATTCCGCGAGGGCAATCCGCTGGTATTCGATGTACGGTGCTGGGTCGCCGTCGTAGATTTCCCGGCCGGCCTGGGTGCCGTCCTCCGCATAGTTCATGAGGACGACTTCCGAACGGTCGAAAAGCCAGAAGTCCTGAACCCCTTCAAGGGGGTTGGGCCTTTCTGTTACATCCAGGATGCGGATGTCATCCCCGGCCCGCGAGTGAACGTCGTAGTACATGAACTCAAAGCGGAGATAGTCCGTGAGCGGTTGCCTGATGATGTGGACCCGCCCTTTGGACTTCCCCTCTGCCCTGATCTTTTTCAGGCCCTCTATGTAACCGGAGGAGTAGTTCTCGGGGTCAAGTCGTTGCCCGGCCAGGAAATCCCGGATATCTCCGTCCTCACTCGGCACCCTGTAGACGGGAAGGGTTTCGAGTCGCCACGCTTCCTGTTTGAAGCCCTGAACCTTGGCCGTCCAGGCTTCACCATCCAAGAGCACGGAAAGCCTCCCTCAAGGTCTCCTCGGGGATCTCAACGAGCTTTTCGCCGTCCGGTGCGGTGAACGCCTTGGAAACGTCCCCCTGGACCACGAACGAGCCGGACGCGGTGCGGTAGACGTTCGGGCAGTCGTCGTTGTTGCAGTTCCCGTTCCCGTTGCCGGTCAGTCGGGTCAGTTCCTCACGAGCCATAGCTGTGAACCCCCTGCTACGGGCCCCTTGCGGGCCGGTCGTCACGACAGTACGAGCGGGGCGGGTGAGCCGTCTATGCAGGAACGCGACTATGCGCGTCTTTGCATAAACACGGGCCGGGAGCACGGAGCTTGGCGACTTGAGAGCGCATCAGGTCAGCTACCAGCGACGCCAAGCCCGCGTGAGAGAACTGAACTTACGGGATCAACCCGCGCTGTCGGCGGCACCCACCTTCACGGTGATGGGCCGACGCTTCCGCCTGCTGGGTGCGCTGACCAGGGCAGAGAACGGAGTCACCTTGGCAGGCTCCTGGGGCTCCTTCTGGGCCCTCTCGGGCACGCCCAGGGCTTCTAGTGCCTCCCGCTGCCCCTGGGGGCTCATGCCAGCGAACAGGGCTGCTGCCTGGCGGAGGTCAGACACTGCGGCCCCCTACGCGCTGGCCAGCGACAGCTTGACCGCGAACCCCAGGAACAGCATCCCGGCCACGGAGGTAGCTCCCGCGCTGAGCGCCTTGCGCCTGCGGAACGCCGCTGCCAGCCGGGCACCCGCGGAGATCAGGAACGATAGGTACAACACGCTCGCGGCCTGGGCGAGGACGCCAAGCAATATGAAGCCTGGCAGGGGGTTGGATTCTGGAACGAACTGCACGAAGAACGAGATCAGGAACAGGATCGCCTTCGGGTTGAACAGGCTGACCACCAACGCCCGCCGGTAGGGCCGCTCCACGCCCCCGGGCACCTGCGCCCCGCCCGCCGCCTCCCCCGTTATCTCGGCGACCCGCCGGTGCCGCTCGCGCCACATGGACACGGCGGTCCGCAGCATCCCGATGGCCATCCAGGTCAGGTATCCGGCACCGGCGTACTTGACGACGGCGAACAGCACGGGCGTCGTCCGCAGCAACGACGAGGCGCCCAGCGCGGACAGCGTCATCAGCACGGTGTCCCCGGTCCACACCCCGGCCGCGGCCACATACCCGGTCCGCACCCCGCGCCGCGCGGCGACGGACAGCACGTACAGCGAATTCGGCCCCGGCAGCAGAACGATCAGCACCAGGCCGGCGAGATAGGTCGGAAGGTCGGTGACACCCAGCATGAAACGGAGTGTCGCACGCGGGTACGACACTCGGCGCCGAGCGTCGGCTCCGGCTGTTCCCGCACGTGCGCCTGCTCCTCGTGCTGTTCGGCGAGTAACCACCCCCAGGCGCACCACCCCCTCCTCGGCCGGAGGGGCGGCGGTGCGCCGGCCGCGTCCCGCATCGTTACCGCTTTTCCACCACGCGCAAGGATTCGGCAACCGGACGCAGCGGGAATCCCGTCCCATGGGATACACGGATTCAGGGGGTCGAGATGGTACGCACCAACAGGACGGGGCACGGATACGCGCGCAGGGGCGGCCGAACAGCCGGTGCCGCGACCGCCGCCGTGGCCGTCCTGGCCCTGGCCGCCGTGACGGCCGGCTGCAAGGCGCAGGCCGCCGACAGCGGTCAGGTCGCCCCGCCGGCACCGGCGAGCAGCAGCTCCGCCGCGCCCACCGAGGACGCGAAGCCGGGCGGGGGCGGGACGAAGGCGGCGAGCCCGTCCGCGAGCGCGAGGACGAAGGAGCCGGCGAAGGCGGCACCGAAGCCCAGCACCACGCCGCCGTCGGCCGATCCGCAGGGCACGGTCCTGATGGCGAGCGGGGCGCAGGGCAAGCAGGTGCGCGAACTGCAGGCCCGACTGCGTCAGATCGGCCACTTCGACCGCAGCCCCACGGGCTACTACGGGTCCGTCACGGCCGCCGCCGTGCAGTCGTTCCAGGGCAAGCGCGGCCTGGCGCGGACCGGGAAGACGGACACCGTCACCTGGCAGAAGCTGCTCGGCATGACGCGCACGCCGACGGCCGCCGAGCTGAACCCGCCGACCACCCGCCCGGTCGCCGAGCCGGACAAGCGGTGCCTGACGGGCCGGGTGATCTGCATCAGCAAGAACAGCCGGACGCTGTCCTGGATGATCGACGGCAAGGTCGTCTCGTCCATGGACGTACGGTTCGGCTCGCAGTACACCCCGACCCGCGAGGGCACCTTCTCCGTGTACTGGAAGTCGCGGCACCACGTGTCGACGATCTACCACACGGCCATGCCCTACGCGATGTTCTTCAGCGGCGGCCAGGCGGTGCACTACTCCTCGGACTTCGCGGCCCGCGGCTACAACGGCGCCTCGCACGGCTGTGTCAACGTCCGGGACGAGGGGAAGATCGCGTCCCTGTTCGACCAGGTCCGCACCGGCGACAAGGTCGTCGTCTACAAGTGAGGGGCGCGGGCGGGACCGGGGGAACGTGTCCCGCCCGCGCCATGTGCGCCGAGCCGCAGGTACGGGGGGAACCCCGGCTCCGGGCGCTGCCGATGACCAGTCGGCTCATTCTGTACAGCGTCCGCGGGTCGGAAAACGTCACACCCGGTGGCGGGGACGGTCAGCGGGCCGCCGCGGAGGCGGTCGGTTCCGGGGCGTAGAAGGTGCCGGAGTCCGTCGTCGCCGGGTCCGGGACGATGGCCGCCGCCGTGGGGCCGGGCGACTCGGTGAACCGGATCGACGGGAGCGCGCCCGAGGGTTCGCCGCCGTGTTCGGCGTTTCCCTCGTCGCCGACCCGGCCGTCGCTGCCGTCGCCCGCCTTGTCGAGCAGCCGGTCGCAGAAGCGGTCCAGGTTGTGCGCGCCCTTGGCCAGGGCTTCGAGGTGGGCCCTGCGGTCCTGGTCGAGCGTGCCGTCGCGGTAGGCGCGGCAGGCCTTCAGGGTCTTGGCGTACCAGGCGGCGGACGTGTCGTCATCGTCGTCGGACCGGCCGTTCCCCTTCTCGGTGTCCGTCGAGCCGCCGCCGGAGGTGTCGTCGGCGGTGCCCGTCCCGCCGCCGGACCGGCTGCCGCCCGACCGGTCCGTGCCGTCCCCGTCCGTGCCGCTCCGGCCGCCCTCGGGGGCGGTGCCGTCGGGGTGTGCGGTGTCCTCGCCGTCCCGGTCCGTGCCGGGGGCGGGGGCGTCCGGGGACGGGGCGCCCAGGTCCGGTGAGCCGGGCTGCGGCGGTACGGGGGCCTCGTCGTCGGGGACGGGGCCGGAGCCCAGCTCCTCGGGGGAGGCGGCGGCCGAGACCGAGGTCGCCGGGGAGGGGTCGTGCCGGCCGAAGGGCCCGGGCAGCACCCCGGTCCCGGCGGCCACGGCCACCCCGCCGATCGCGCAGCAGGCCAGGGAGGCGACCAGGCCGAAGCGCAGGGGCCGGCTCCAGCGGAACGGGCGCTCGCCGCGCGGCCCCGCGGCCCCCGCACCCGCGCCGGAGGCGGCCCTGCCTATGTGGACAGCAGGGAGCATCGCAGGCCCGGAGTCGTCCGCCCCGTCACCGTGCGCGGCCTCCGCCCGGTCCGGGCCGGTGCCGGGTGCGGTCCGGGGCGGGCGGGGGGCGGCGCGGAAGGCGGCCAGCGCGGCGGCCTCGCCGGGCAGTTCGCCGGTGGCGGGCAGGGCGGTGCGGGCTGCGGCGGCGAGGGCGGCGGCGAGACGTTCGGCATCCTGACAGGGGCGGCCTTCGGCAGGGTCGACCGGTTCGCCGCGGAGCAATTTCTCCGCCGCTTCCTTGTCAAGCCATGCGTACTGCTCGTCGGCCATCACATGTCCTTCTGCGTCCACAGACGCGAATGCGTCACACCGGCGGGAGCCACCAGGCCGGTGCGTGAGGGGCGTTGTGCGGGTACGGCTCCGAGTTCCGCCGTGCGGGCCGCCGGGTCCGCCGCGTTGTTCCTGAAGGACGCCTGCGGGGCCTCGGGGCCGGCCTGGCGCCGGGGCGGGCCGCCCGGACCCGCGGGTGCTCCGCCGTGCGGAAGGCTGCCTTCCGGTGCGCCCCGGTCCGCCGGGCCCAGGGCGGGCAGTCCGCCTCCGCCGTCCGGGCGGCCGGTGCTCTCCTGGCCCTCCCCGCTGTCCGCCCGCAGCAGTTCGGCGAGCCGCTTCAGCCCGCGGTGGGCGGCGGTGCGGACCGCGCCCGGCCGCTTGCCGAGCGTCTGCGCCGCGCTCTTCGCGTCGAGCCCGACGACCACGCGCAGCACCACGGCCTCGGCCTGGTCCTGCGGCAGCTGGGCGATGAGCGACATGGTGCGGCCGGTCGCCAGGGACTCGATCGCCTCGTCGGCGGTGTCGGAGACGGCCGGCTTCTCGGACAGCTCCGTCTCGTCGCCGCCGATGGCGGGACGCCTGCCGCGCATCCGGAGATGGTCCAGGGCACGGTTGCGGGCTATCCGCGCCGCCCAGCCCCGGAAGCGGTCGGCGTCCCCACTGAAACGGTCGAGGTCCCGGGCTATCTGCAGCCACGACTCGGACGCCACGTCCTCGGCGTCCGGCTCCCCCACCAGTGTCCTTATGTAGCCCAGCAGCCGCGGCTGCACAGCGCGGTACACAGTACGGAAGGCGTCCTCGTCCCCGTGCTGCGCCGCGAGCACCGCGGCGGTAAGCCCCGCGTCGTCCCCCAGCACTACCTCAACCTGCCCTGCCGTCTGAATCGCAGCTGGTCACCACTGCCGCGCCACCCTGCGCGACTCAGCACGCTACGTCCTTCGCGGGTACCGCGTCCATGACTTGTACAACCCGCAACATTCCCCCGTCCGCCCCCGGTGTGACAGAAAACGCACCCACGGCGCTGAGATGAGTACGGGGTCGTCCTGCGGCCCCGCGGAAGACGACCGGGGCCTCTCCTGTGGGGGGTGGCGGCCCCGGTCGTCGTTCCATTCCCTCGGCCTGACCTGGCAATATGCGGGGCCTTGGCTCTCTCCGTGACCAACGCGTGGCCAACGCATCCGTGCGTTCACCTGATCGGTCTCAGGCCAACGCACCGAAACCGTCCCAGGTGCGCGCTACCAGCTCTCATCTTTCGACGCGTTCCCTACGGAGCCGCCCCAAGCTGTGGAACCAGGTATGCCGGAACCCGAGGTGGCCAGACAGCAGCCAAGCGCAGGAAGAAGCTGCCGACAGATTGGCGGGATGCCAGCCCTCCTCGCAAGTAGGCTTGTTGGACCTGCTCGACGAACTTCCGGAGACCGCATGCTGACGCGCATCGAAGTCCACGGGTTCAAGAATCTCCTGGACTTGTCCATCGACTTCGGACCCTTCACCTGCGTCGCGGGGGAGAACGGCTCCGGAAAGTCGAACGTTTTCGACGCCATCCAGTTCCTCTCCCTCCTCGCCGACCAGTCGATGATGGAGGCGGCCCAAGAGGTTCGGGGCGTGCATGGCGAGCGTCACGGTGACCCGCGCGACCTTTTCTGGAAGGGCTTCGAGCCTGGCAATCACCGGATGCGGTTCGCTGCCGAGATGATCGTTCCGCTGCACGTGCAGGACGACTTCGGCCGGGCGGCGAAGGCCAGCAGCACCTTCTTGCGGTACGAACTGGAAGTCGGCTACCAGGAGCCGTCCGGGCTCGACCGCTTCGGGCGCCTGACGCTGCTCCACGAGACACTGGCCCACATCACCAAGGGCAAGGCTCCGCAGCATCTTCGCTTTCGTCACAGTGCGAAGCAGTTCCGTGACACCGTCATCCAGGGCCACCGAAGCGGCGCGCCGTTCATCTCGACGACCACCGAAGGCGACGAGTCGATCGTCAGAATCCACCAGGACGGTGGCAGTCGAGGCCAGCCCAAGCCGGCTGCGGCATCCCGGGCGCCGGCGACAGTCGTCTCCACCATCACCAGCAGCGACGACCCGACCATTCTCTCGGCTCGCCGCGAGATGCAGTCCTGGCGGCGGCTTGCCCTGGAACCATCCGCTCTACGCCGGTCCGACCGATACGTGGATCCGCACGCGATGGGTGCCGACGGCTCCCATCTACCGGCGACCCTCTTCCGTGTGGCCCACGACACCCCCGGCGCGGATCCGAGCCAGGTATACGCCAGGGTTGCGGGACGCCTCTCGGACCTGACCGGTATCCATGTCCGCGATCTGGATGTCGATCAGGACGAGGTTCGACAACTCCTCACGGTGAACGTGCACGAGGTGGCTGGCATGACGCTGCCTGCGCGCAGCCTCTCGGAAGGCACCCTGCGCTTCCTGGCACTTTGTGTACTGTTGGAAGACTCGTCCGTGCGTGGACTGATCTGCATGGAAGAGCCCGAGAACGGCATCCACCCGGCAAACCTCAACGCTATGGTCGATTTGGTGCAGGACCTTGCCGTGGATCCATCGGAAGAAGCTGGCACGGACAACCCGTTCCGGCAGGTGCTGATCAATACGCACTCACCCGGGGTCGTCCAACTCGTCGGCAACGAGGACCTCCTGTTCGCCGACACCGCCATGCACAGAGGCGAGAACGGCACCCTGAACCGCGCACTGCGGTTGCGTCCGCTCGCCGGTACCTGGCGGGCCAGTAAAGCAACGAGCGGCGCCTTCGTGACGAAAGCCGACACCCTCCCCTATCTCACTACGCCCGTCGGGGCGCAGCTCACACTGAGCGGGGACGCCGCGTGACCGCTCGTGTCCTGTTCACGGCGAAGGCAGCAGCGACAACGGCCTTGTCCCGCACATCGAATCGATTGCCGTTCGTAAGGGACTCGACGTCTCGGTCACAGTCCCCGACTTCGGTCTGCTCCGGCTGCCGACCGGACACTCCGTACCAGACAAACTCCGGGCCGCCCGCGCACTCGGAGGGAGCTACGACTTGGCAGTGGTGCAACGAGATGCTGACCGAGGCCCTGCCCAGGACCGCAGGGATGAGATCGAGAAAGCGGTGAACACAGAGCGGCCCGGCCTTCGGCACGTCGCCGTTGTGCCCGTTCGCATGTTGGAAGCCTGGCTCCTCCTCGACGAAGTATGTCTACGTCAAGTCGCCGAAAACCCCCGTGGCCGCATCGGCCTGGAACTCCCGAAAGGCGCTGCGGCGGAGAATATCGCCGACCCGAAACAACTCCTCAAGGACTCGCTCGCGCGGGCGAGCGAGTATAAGGGACGCCGCCTCGCCCAGTTCCAGAAGCGCTTCTCGCAGCACCGGCTGCGCATGCTGGAACTCCTGGACCCCGAGGGACCGGTCACCTGCCTTCCATCGTGGCGTAACTTCGTTGAGGACCTTGACGCCGCATTCAAGGTTCTCAACAAGTGAACCAGACGAGCACGCTCCGCTATCCCATGGCTGCTGGAGCGCGCCGACATGGTGTCGCCTACTCCGCCACCTGGCTCGGCCATCCCAGTGCGGCGGTCGAGATCCTCTCCCTTGCCCGAATCCGCCACACGGCAGCCCGCTCCCTGCTGGATGCACGCGGGGCTCGCCCTCGCAGTCCTCCAGGACGATGTCGGCACCGCCCGCCCTCTCAACGACGCCGAACACCAACTGGAGCGTGGCAGAGCACTATCTGTGCCCACGGGGGTGTCCTGGATGTCAGCCGCCGACCCAATCGTTGATGCAGGGCGCTGCTGGCTGTTCCTGGAAGATCCGCGGCGAGCCGCCGCCGCGTTGGAGGAGGGCCTGAGGTTGCTGGCCCCCGAACGGAAGAGGACTCGCGCCACCATGCTCACGCTGCGCTCGCCGATCAAGTCGTCCACGCTGCTGTGGCGAATACCCGAACAGCGCTGGACACCACTTTCGGGACAGGCGCTTCACGGTGCCTCGACCTGATGCGCAGCACCCTGCGGGAGACACTCGAATCCCACAGGGGCGAATCCGCCGTTCGCGACCTGCGCTCGTACGCACACCAGCGGCTGACGTCCGTACGTGCGTGCGGCAACAACCTGCCCGGACAACGAACAAGCTCGGCGGATCACATAGCCAACGCATGGCCAACAGCGCCCGGGAACAGACAGAAACACCTGGAAACAGGCCGAGGCAGTCGAAGTGATGAACCCGCGCCTAAGGGCTGTCAGATGACTGTTTCGGCTGAGCCCAGCCAGGGGCAGCGGCCCCGGTCGTCCTCGTCGGCCGACCGGAGGGCCGGTTCGCGCAGGGGCTGGGTCATGCCTCGGGGTCGTGGGCGTCGTAGCGTGCGAAGCCGGGCCACCGCAGGGCGAGCAGCGTCACGGCACCGAGGCAGGCGACGCCTCCTCCGGTCACGGCGAGCCCGGGGGACGTCAGATCGGCGGCGGAGCCTGCCAGGAAGTCACCGAGCCGGGGCCCGCCGGCCACCACCACGATGAAGACCCCCTGGAGCCGCCCGCGCAGCTCGTCCGGGACCGCGGCCTGGAGCATGGTGTTGCGGAAGACCATGGAGATGGTGTCGGCGGCCCCGGCGAGGGCCAGGAACAGGAGTCCGAGCCAGAGCTGCCGCGTCAGGCCGAAGACGGCGACGGCCGCGCCCCAGCATCCGACTGCGACCATCACCGCGAGCCCGTGCCGCCGGATCGTCCCGAGCCATCCTGAGAACACGCCACCGAGCAGCGCCCCGAGCGCGGGGGCGGCGACGAGGAGCCCGGTGGTCCTGGCGTCCCCTCCGTACCAGAGGACGGCGACGACGGGGAAGAGCGCGCGGGGCTGGGCCAGCACCATGGCGCACAGATCGCTGAGGAAGGTCATCCGCAGGTTGGGCCGGGTTCCGAGGAACCGCAGACCGTCCAGGACGGAGGCCCGTTTCGCGCCTGCCGTGTCCTCCCCGCGCTCCGGCAGCATCGAGGGGAGCCGCCACATCGCGTACAGGGCGGCGGTGAAGGTGACGGCGTCGACCCCGTACGCGGCGCGATAGCCCCACCAGCCGACGATGAGCCCGCCGAGCATCGGCCCGACGAGCGTGCCGGTGGTGCTGGTCATCGAGTTCAGCGCGTTGGCGGCGGGCAGCTGCTCGGCCGGCAGCAACCGGGCGATCATCGAGCTGCGGGCCGGCGAGTTGAGCGCGAAGCAGACGGCCTGGAGCGCGACGACGCCGTACAGCACCCCCACCTGCCGCACACCCGCCACGCTGGTCCCGACGAGTGCCACCGACAGCAGGAACGAGCCGAACGCGCTGGCCAGCCCCAGCTTCCGCCGGTCCACGGTGTCCGCGACGGCGCCGCCGTACAGACCGAACACCACCAGCGGCACCAGCGAACAGGCGCCGATGAGCCCCACGGAGAACGCCGAGCCGGTGAGGTCGTACACCTGGAGGGAAACGGCCAGGGACGTCATCCCCTGCCCCACCCAGGACACGGTGTTCCCGAACCAGAGCCGCCGGTAGTCGGGCGAGGTGCGCAGCGGGGTCAGGTCGGCGAATATCCGCCTCCGCGGCGCGGGCTCACCGGCCGCGTCGGTGGAATCGGTCAGGGAATCGGTCACGGAGCATGGTAACGACGGGGGCGGGGCGGCCCGGGCCGCCCCCTCACCCCCGTACGCGCGCCCTGCGGGACACCGCCGCGCGCAGTACCCGCTGGCCCTCCGTCGAGACATCCAGCACCTGGCGCAGCCCGGCCCCGGCGGGCGCGGACCCGTCGATGTCGGCGAGCATCTCCAGGATCAGGGTCTGGCGCGCGGCCTCGCCCGCCAGCAGCGGGCCCGCCCCGGCCGGTTCGCCCGTGCGGCAGCGGGCCACCAGCTCCGGCGCGCCGGGCCGGGCGGCGTCGTGGCCGAGGTGGACGTCGAGGGCCAGCAGTGAGCAGGCGTCCGCCCAGGTGCGCAGTTCCTCGCCCGTTCGGTCGCCGGGTGCCCCGGCGAGGAGTTCCCGGATGCGCGGGACCGGCTCGCCCGGGTCCGGGAGGGTGTCCAGGGCCGTGCGGGCCTCGGCCAGCCGGGCGGGCCAGAGGCGTGGGTCGGCGCAGCCGGCCCAGAGCGGGCGCAGCGGATCGGGTTCGGCGCCCGCCGCGGGCTGGGGCAGACAGCGTTCGAGGCAGGCGGCCGCACTGGCGGCGAGCCCGCGCTCGTCGGCGGCGGCGATCAGTTCGAGCAGGCTCATCGGCGTCTCCTGTCGGCCCTCTCCCGTGCCGGGACACAGGAGGGCGCAGCGCTTCCTGTTATCGCATTCAGCGCCGCATGGCCGAAAAGCGTCACTGCCCCTGACTGGATACCGTCGGCCGCTCCACCGGAAGCGCGCCGAGCGCCGCCCGCTCGCCCTGCATCACCGTCAGCTTGCGGACGAGCAGGACGGCGAGGACGGCGGCCACGATGTCCAGCGCGTCGGAGAAGGCGACCAGGTCGATCGCGTCGACGATCTCGTCCGCGGTCTCGGCCCCCTCGTAGAACCGGGAGGCGTACCGGGAGAAGAGCTCCGCCGCGATCAGCGTCACCCACCAGGCGTGCAGCAGTACGCGCGGGGACGCGGACCGGCCGCCGGGGGTGCCGGGCAGCTCGCTCGCGGTCCGCGCACGACCCGGTGCGGCAGCCAGAGGTTGCCGATGGGGACGAACCAGGCGCCGATCGCCCAGCCCGGCCGCAACGTGTGGGCGCGGGGGTCGAACACCTCCGCGTTGAGCCTGATCCGGCGCAGCCACACGAGGAAGACGACGGCGGTGGCCAGGAGGGTGAGGAGCTGGAGCGTGCCGGCCGCCCCGTACAGCGTGTCGGCGCGGTCCAGCTCCGCGTCGCTGACGCTCCGGAAGCCATCGGCCATCCCGTCCCGGATCAGCAGCCGGGAGTGGACACCGGCGGCGATCGAGAGGGCGTCCGCCACGGCCACCGAGCCGAGCAGCACGGCTGCCGCCCGGCCCAGGCCCACCGGTGAGCGCAGGTGGTTCAGGCCGGCCGGCGTCGGCATCAGCCCGCCGGGCGCCGCGCGGCGGAAACCGGCGCACACCGTGCACCGCCCGTCGGCGGTGCCGGCCGGTCTCGTACCGCAGAGTGAACAGGGCATGGAAAAGGAACCCCCCAGGATTCGGACGTCGACGCGTGGAGCGCGCGTCCCTCCCCGGACGGCGCGGCAAGCGGAACGTAGTGTCCGGTTGCCGCGCTGTCCACCGCCAGGGGATTTCAGCCCGCGTCGATCTCCTTCGCCAGCGACCGGAACTTCTCCCACGTCAGCTTCGGCTCGCCCGGGTCCCACAGCTTCTGGGCCGTCGCCCGCAGCGGCATCCGGATGCCCTCGGCCACCTGCGCGGCGGTCTGGGCGTTCGGCAGGTCGCCCCAGACGGCGAACCGGCCGCCCAGGATCTGGTCCGAGTAGCGGGCCGGGACCGGGGTGGTGCCGCGCAGGACGAGCGGGGTCCACTGCTCGTAGATGCGCTTGCCGGTGGGGTAGACGAAGGCGTTGGGCTGGCCGAGCACGTAGTACATGAACTCGTCGTTGAGGTTCAGGACCTTGCGGCCCTCGCGCAGATACTGCTCCGGCGACCGGGCCCCGTACTCCTTGCCCGTCCAGTACTCGACCTCGATGTTCTTGTCGGCCTGGACCGTGCTGTCCCGGAAGAGTCCGTCGTTCCAGGCCTTCGGCTGCATGTCGTGCTTGCGGACCACCGCGGCCCGGTCGTTGAGCCAGCCGGTGGCGAGGTCGGCGATGCCGGCCCCGGAGCCGTACTTCGCGACGGCCGCGCGCTGGAGCTGCGGGTACGAGGCGGCCGGGTCGCTCGCCATCAGCGCGCGGTACTCGTCGGCGCCCAGATGCCAGTAGGCGCCGCCGAACAGCTCGGTGTACTCGCCGAGGAGTTCGTCGACCAGCTTGGCCGCGCCCGGCTTGGAGATGTCCAGCGATCCGGTCGGGGCCACCCCGGAGACGTTGCGCAGCTGGAGGTCGGGGTGGGCGCGCAGGACCGCGCCGAGGTGGCCCGGGGAGTCGATCTCCGGGACGATCTCGATGTGCAGCCGGCCGGCCAGCGCGACGATGTGCCGCACCTGGGCCTTGGTCAGGTGGTCGGGCGAGACCACTTCGGGGTGCGTGTCGGACTCGATGCGGAAGGCCTGGTCGTCGGAGAAGTGCAGGCCGAGCTGGTTGAGCTTGAGGTCGGCCATCTCGCGCAGCCGGCCCTCGATCCAGGAGGCGCTGTAGGGCTTGCGCGCGATGTCGAGGTTGAGCCCGCGCTGCGGCTTGTCCGGCCGGTCGCGTACCTCTCCCTCGGGCATGGAGCCGTCGGCGCGCACGGACTGTTTGAGGGTGCGCGTCCCGTAGAAGACGCCCGCCTCGCCGGGCCCGCTGATCGTGACGCGCCCGTCGTGGGTGCGCAGGGTGTACGACTCCGGCCCGCCGGAGGCCTTCGGGGTGAGGGCCAGCTCGACGTCCCCGGCGCGGGCAGGCACATCGCCCCGGTAGCTGATCTTCAGCTCGCCGGCCAGCAGCCGCCCCTCGTCGGCGAGCTTGCCGCTGCCGTCCGCGATGACCACCGCGCTGCCCTTGCCGGGCCGCCAGCCGGGCCCGTGGGCGGGGGTGTGCTCACGTACGGCGGGGATGGTGCGGGGCGTCTTCGAGAGCGGGTAGCTCCGGGTCGGGGAGGGGGTGGGGGAGGCCGTGCGCGAGGACGCGGAGGGCGTGCGCGAGGTGTCGGCCGCGCCCCGGTCGCCGGAGCCGGAGCCCTCGGGCCAGACGACGACGGCGACGGTCGCCGCGGCCGCCGCCGTGAGGGCCGCACCGGCCGCGAGGGCGCCGCGTGAGGGGGACATCGGTCAGAAACCTCCGGTTTCATGCGGAAACTAGGACAGAAGTCAAGGGAAACAGGGCGAAAGAGGGGAGATAAGTGGGCATTTTCCTCGGAAATTCGCCCATCAGGCAACGTGAAACTCTCCCGTCCGGGTGAAATTCGCGCATCCTTCGCACAGCCGTTGCCCCGCCTCGCTAGCTTTGAGGCACATCCGTCTCTCCTTTCGCCCCGCATCCGCCTGGCCCCGTCGGTCCCTCCCCCCTCCAGGTTCACAGATGCCGTTGATTCCAGGAGCCCACGCTGTCCAGGTCCAGCGAGTCCCACGCCGGCCTTCCCGAGCAACCGCACCGGCCCGCCCGGCGCACCGCCGTGCCCGTGCAGAACCGCGGCCCCCTCTCCGGGGCACCCGCCGCGCACGCCTGGGACCTGCACCGTTTCAATACCGCGCCCGCCCCGGAGGCCGAGGCCGCCCTGCTGGAGTGCTTCGGCAGCCACCGCTGGGCGCAGCAGCTGGCCGCCCACCGCCCCTACCCGGACGTGGAGGCGCTGCTCGCCGCGGCCGAGGAGGCGGGGTACGACCTCTCCCCCACCGACCACGCGCAGGCGCTGGCCGCCGAGGTCTCCCCGGGGCTGGGTCCGGACGCGCCGCACGCCGCCCGTCTCGCGCTGGCCGCCGCGCACGCGGAGTACGAGCGCGCCTTCGGCCACGTCTTCGTGATCTGCCTGGACGGCTATGGCCCCAGCGAGCACCCCGACCAGATGCTGGCCGCCATCCGGGCGCGGCTGGGGCACGAGGAGGAGCGGGAGCGGGCGGTGACGGCGGACGAGATGCGGCGACTCGCCCGGGGTCGCATCATGGCGCTGGTATCGAGTCAGTAACGGGTTGGCGGCGGTCCGTACGGGCCGGTTTCCCAGCTCCCAGGCCGGTGAGCAGGGTGCGGGGGGTCTGTCCATAGCCCGTCCGTGCCTGTTTCGTTGCCACTTTGATCACACCAGAGGCCCCCGCGCGATCGAACCGACAATCCGTCGCTACGATGGCCGGGGCCGGTGGACCGTACCCGGCCGGGTCAGACCGACAGTCAAGCCGGCCGACCCCAATCCCCGCTCCCGGAGGGTTCTTCCGTGCCGGCTGGAACGCTGTACCGCGGCCGGGAAGGCATGTGGTCCTGGGTGGCTCATCGAGTCACCGGTGTCCTCATTTTCTTCTTCCTGTTCGTACATGTCCTGGACACCGCCCTCGTCCGCGTCTCCCCCGAGGCGTACGACGACGTCGTGTCCACGTACAAGACGCCGATCGTCGCGCTCCTGGAATACGGCCTGGTGGCCGCGATTCTCTTCCACGCGCTGAACGGTCTGCGCATCGTCGCCGTGGACTTCTGGGCCAAGGGCCCGCGCGTGCAGAAGCAGATGCTCTGGACCGTGCTGGGCATCTGGATCGTGCTGATGGTCGGGGCCCTGTACCCCGTCCTCGGCCACGCCGTCCGCGTAGTCTTCGGGAGCTGAGGCAGATGTCCACCGAAACGTCTTCCGCGATCGGCGCCGTCGAGGGCGTGAGCCTGTACGACGTCGACAACCCGGCCCCCGTCATCGAGCCGCCGCGCAAGCGGACCGGCAAGACCCCCAAGGGCTCGCGCACCAACTTCGAGATGTACGCCTGGCTCTTCATGCGCCTGTCGGGCATCGTGCTGGTCGTCCTGGTCATCGGCCACCTGCTGATCCAGCTGGTGCTGGACGGCGGCGTCTCCAAGATCGGCTTCGCCTTCGTGGCGGGCCGCTGGGCCTCGCCGTTCTGGCAGGTCTGGGACCTGGCGATGCTGTGGCTCGCCATGCTGCACGGCGCCAACGGTCTGCGTACGGTCATCAACGACTACGCCGAACGGGACAACACCCGCTTCTGGCTGAAGATGCTGCTGTACACCGCCACGGTGTTCACCGTCCTGCTGGGCACGCTGGTGATCTTCACCTTCGACCCGAACATCCGCTAGGCGCCGGGCCCGAAGGACCAGAGGTAAACCATGCAGATCCACAAGTACGACACCGTCATCGTCGGCGCCGGCGGCGCCGGCATGCGCGCGGCCATCGAGTCGACCAAGCGCAGCCGTACCGCCGTGCTGACCAAGCTCTACCCCACCCGCTCCCACACGGGCGCCGCGCAGGGCGGCATGGCCGCCGCGCTCGCCAACGTGGAGGAGGACAACTGGGAGTGGCACACCTTCGACACGATCAAGGGCGGTGACTACCTGGTCGACCAGGACGCCGCCGAGATCCTGGCGAAGGAGGCCATCGACTCCGTTCTCGACCTGGAAAAGATGGGCCTGCCGTTCAACCGCACGCCCGAGGGCAAGATCGACCAGCGGCGCTTCGGCGGTCACAGCCGCAACCACGGCGAGGCCCCGGTCCGCCGGTCCTGCTACGCCTCGGACCGCACCGGCCACATGATCCTCCAGACGCTGTACCAGAACTGCGTCAAGGAGGGTGTGGAGTTCTTCAACGAGTTCTACGTCCTGGACCTGCTGCTCCAGGAAGACCCCGAGACCGGGCTGAAGAAGTCGGCCGGCGTCGTCGCGTACGAGCTGGCGACCGGCGAGATCCACGTCTTCCAGGCGAAGGCGATCATCTTCGCCTCCGGCGGCACCGGCAAGTTCTTCAAGGTGACGTCGAACGCGCACACCCTGACCGGTGACGGCCAGGCCGCCGCGTACCGCCGCGGTCTGCCGCTGGAGGACATGGAGTTCTTCCAGTTCCACCCGACGGGCATCTGGCGCATGGGCATCCTGCTGACGGAGGGCGCCCGCGGTGAGGGCGGCATCCTCCGCAACAAGGACGGCGAGCGCTTCATGGAGAAGTACGCGCCCGTCATGAAGGACCTGGCCTCGCGTGACGTCGTCTCGCGCTCCATCTACACGGAGATCCGCGAGGGCCGCGGCTGCGGCCCCGAGGGCGACCACGTGTACCTGGACCTGACGCACCTGCCGCCGGAGCAGCTGGACGCCAAGCTCCCGGACATCACCGAGTTCGCGCGTACGTACCTCGGCATCGAGCCCTACACGGACCCGATCCCGATCCAGCCGACCGCGCACTACGCCATGGGCGGCATCCCGACCAACGTCGAGGGCGAGGTGCTGGCCGACAACACCACCGTCGTCCCGGGCCTGTACGCCGCCGGCGAGGTCGCCTGCGTCTCGGTGCACGGCGCCAACCGCCTGGGCACCAACTCGCTGCTCGACATCAACGTCTTCGGACGCCGGGCGGGCATCGCCGCCGCCGAGTTCTCCGCGAAGAACGACTTCGTCGAGCTTCCCGAGGACCCGGCGCAGCTGGTCATCGACCAGGTCGAGCGGCTGCGCAACTCCACGGGCACCGAACGCGTCGCGGCGATCCGCCTGGAGCTGCAGGAGTGCATGGACGCCAACGTGATGGTGTTCCGCACCGAGCAGACGATCAAGACCGCGGTGGACAAGATCGCGGAGCTGCGCAAGCGCTACCTCGACGTGTCCATCCAGGACAAGGGCAAGCGGTTCAACACGGACCTGCTGGAGGCCATCGAGCTGGGCAACCTGCTCGACCTCGCCGAGGTCATGGCGACGTCGGCGCTGGCCCGCAAGGAGTCCCGCGGCGGTCACTACCGCGAGGACTTCCCGAACCGCGACGACGTCAACTTCATGCGCCACACCATGGCGTACCGCGAGGTCGCCGAGGACGGCACCGAGTCGATCCGGCTGGACTACAAGCCGGTCGTCCAGACCCGCTACCAGCCGATGGAGCGTAAGTACTGATGGCTACACCCACCCTGGACAAGGCCGACAAGGCTCCCGAGTCCGAGCCCGGCTTCGCCGACTCGCCGTACATCACGGCCACGTTCCGCATCCGGCGCTTCAACCCCGAGGTCTCCGACGAGGCCCAGTGGCAGGACTTCCGGATCGAGATCGACCCGAAGGAGCGTGTGCTCGACGCCCTTCACAAGATCAAGTGGGACCAGGACGGCACGCTGACGTTCCGCCGCTCCTGCGCGCACGGCATCTGCGGTTCGGACGCCATGCGGATCAACGGCAAGAACAGGCTCGCCTGCAAGACGCTGATCAAGGACCTGAGCCCGGAGAAGCCGATCACGGTCGAGGCCATAAAGGGCCTCACGGTCCTCAAGGACCTCGTGGTCGACATGGACCCGTTCTTCCAGGCCTACCGCGACGTCATGCCCTTCCTCATCACCAAGGGGAACGAGCCGACCCGCGAGCGCCTGCAGTCCGCCGAGGACCGCGAGCGCTTCGACGACACCACCAAGTGCATCCTGTGCGCCGCGTGCACGTCCTCGTGCCCGGTGTTCTGGAACGACGGCCAGTACTTCGGCCCGGCGGCGATCGTCAACGCGCACCGCTTCATCTTCGACTCGCGCGACGAGGGCGGAGAGCAGCGCCTGGAGATCCTCAACGACCGTGACGGGGTGTGGCGTTGCCGCACCACCTTCAACTGCACGGACGCCTGCCCGCGTGGCATCGAGGTCACCAAGGCGATCCAGGAGGTCAAGCGCGCGCTGATCACGCGTCGCTTCTGATCCGCCCGCCGCACACGACGGCATCCGGGGCCCCGTCCCCCGAGGAGTGCGAACTCCTCGGGAGGCGGGGCCTCTTGCTGCATACCGGCGGCCCGGGCGGTACGGTCGTACGGAACCGGTGGCCGGTTCGCCAACCGCCGCACGGGGGTGCGCGGGGAGAACGAGAGCGGGGAACGTTGAGCGATCCGAGTCCGTACACGGACGACTCATACAAGTGGGGTCCTCCCCAGAAGCCGGGAACCCCTCCCCCCGCCCCGGGCGGCCAGGGCTACGGCTACCCGGGGGCCGGGAACCCGGTCTACGGTTACCCGCAGCCGCTCTCCGGCCCGCCGGCCCAGCCCCCCGGCTACGGGTACCCGGCGGCGCCGCCGACCGCGGGATACGGGTATCCGGGGCAGCCGGGCATGGCCCCGGCGGGCGGCGGGGCGCCGATGCTGTCCATAGGTGACATCACGGTGATGGGCGATTCCATCGTGACGCCGTCCGGGACGATGCCTCTCAAGGGCGCGGTGTGGACGGCGACGGACATGTCGCGCACCGAGGAGAAGATCCCGCCGGTCGCGATCGTGCTGGCGATCGTCTTCGCGCTGCTGTGCCTGATCGGTCTGCTCTTCCTGCTGATGAAGGAGAAGCGGACGACCGGCTTCGTCCAGGTCACGGTGACCAGTGCCGGCCGCCACCACTCGACGATGATCCCGGCCATGCAGGCGGAGACCTTCCCGATGGTGATGGCCCAGGTCAACACCGCGCGCTCGATGAGCATCTGAGGGCCGACGCCCCGATGACCGTCCTGCGCCACTCCGTCAGCGTCCTGGCCCTGGAACCCGAGCTGGTCGCCGAACTGGCCTCGCTGCTCTGCGGTCTCGCCGAGTCGACACGGGCCCGCGGCGAGAGGGTCCTCATGCCGGACGGGCAACCGGTGGAGGGGCTGCGGCTGGTGAGGGGGCGTCACCTCGGGGCCGGTGCGCGGTACGAGATCGAGGGGTCGGAGGACTCCGAGCGGATGGCGGTGCGCGTACGCGAGTGGCGGCGCACCGGCGCCTGCGAGGTGGAGCTGCTGCTGGGCGCGCCGGATCTGAACGGCCGGCTGTCGCTGCGGCTGGCCGCCCCCGACCGGCCCCGGCTGTTCGAGGCGCGGGGCCGGATGTGGGGTCCTGACGGCTCGGGGGCGCTGCACCGGGGGGCGGGGAAGGCGCGGGTCGATCTGACCGCGTGGTGGGCGGCGGCGCTGCTCCCGCCCGGGGCGCCGCCCGCGGCGCGTGCCCCGGCGACGGCGCGGGTGAGGCATCTGCTGGGCGAGGCGCGGCTGTATCTGCGGCCCCGGCGGGCGGAGGACGGCCGGTGGCTGGTGGAGGCCGCGGTCTCGCTGCGCGGCCGGTGGCTGCTGCGCCCGGTCGCCGCGGTCGCCCTGCTGCTGGCCGGGGGCCCGTTGCGGCGGGGCTTCCGGGACGGGGTGGAGCGGGCGGCCGAGGGGTGGGACGAGGCGGTGGGCGAGCTGCTGGCGCTGGGCCCGGACGGGATCAGGGAGGAACTGACGCGGCAGGCCGCCGAGGGGCGCCCGCAGGAGAGTTGAGGGGGAGCCCCCGGGCGGCCCGTCAGTCCCAGTCCGCGCCGCCCCGGTCCTCGGCGACCACCATGATGCGCCGGAGCATGTCGTTGAGCAGGGCCCGCTCGTCCTTGTCGAGGACGCCGAGCAGCCGGTACTCCTCGTGCCCGAGGAAATCCATCGCGCCGGTCCACGTCGAGCGGCCCTCGTCGGTCAGCTCCACGTCGACGCGCCGCCGGTCCGTGGTGGACGGCGTGCGGCGGACGAAGCCGCGGCGTTCCAGCGCGTCCAGCCGGCCGGTGACGGAGGCGGGTGCGAGGTCGAGGTCGGCGGCCAGTTCGGAGGGGGCCGCCTTGCCGCCGCGTCCGGCGAGCTTGTGCAGGGTGTCGAACTCCTGGCGGTCCAGGTCGAAGTCGACCAGGGACTGTTCGCGTACCCGGCGCAGATGGACGGAGAGCTTCTTCATCCGCGTCACCGCGCCCTCGACATCCGGATCGAGGTCGGGAAGCACGGGCCGCCACCGCTCCACGTGCCCGTCGGTCCAGTCGCGTCGCTGCATGCGCCCAGCCTACGCCGAGCGCCTTGGTCCTTCGGAACCTAAATTCTTGATAGTGAATACTTCGACACCGAAACGGATTGGCCGCCGGCCGGAACTCCCGCGCCCGGGTAGGGGCGCCAACCCCGATACGCTCGGGGCCGTGGTGACGGAAGAGAAGGACCCGAAGGCGGTCAAGGCCCCCAAGAGCGAGCAGACCCGCGCCCTGATCCTCGAAACCGCGCTCCGGCTCTTCCGGGAACGCGGCTACCACCGGACGACGATGCGGGCCATCGCCCAGGAGGCCGGCGTCTCCGTGGGGAACGCCTACTACTACTTCTCGTCCAAGGAACACCTGGTCCAGGGCTTCTACGACCGGCTCGCCGCCGAGCACGAGGTGGCGGTGCAGCCGGTCCTGGACGGCGAGAAGGACCTCGCGGCGCGCATGCGGGGGGTGCTGCTGGCCTGGCTCGACGTGGCCCAGCAGTACCACCCCTTCGCCACCCAGTTCTTCAAGAACGCCGCCGACCCGGACAGCCCGCTCAGCCCGTTCTCACCGGAGTCGGTCACGGCCCGCGAGGCGGTCATCGCCATCCACGAGCGCTGCCTGCACGGCTCCACGACGAAGACGGACCCCGGACTGGCGCCCCTGCTCCCCCAGTTGATGTGGCTGATGCACATGGGGCTGGTGCTGTTCTGGGTGTACGACCGGACGGCCGGCGCCGAACGCAGCCGCCGCCTCGTCGCCCGTACCGCCCCGATCGCCGCCCGGGCCATCGCCCTGTCCCGGTTCCGGGTGCTGCGGCCGCTGGTGCGCCAGGTCCACGAGGTACTGGAGGAGTTCCTGCCGGGCACGTCGGCGCGGCGGACCGGGTAGCGGGCGCGGGCGGCTGCGCGTACACGGCCGAGCGGCCGCCCCGGAAGTCCGGGACGGCCGCTCGGTGGGTTCGGCGGTGCGGGGCGGCGGATCAGATCCGGCCCAGCTCCCACAGCCGCCAGATGCCGGTGCCGTCGGAGAGGTACTGCGAACCGGCGACGTCCGCCTTGGCGACGACGTAGTCCTTCTTCTGCCACAGCGGCACCAGCGGCACGTCCTCGCCGACCAGCCGCTGGAGCGACTTGAAGTCGGCCGCGGCCCGGCTGCGGTCGCTGTACTGGAGCGTGGAGCTGATCAGCTGGTCCATCTTCTTGCTGGTGTAGCCGTTGTGGAGGCTGCTGTCGCGGCCGACGAGCGGCTGGCTGAAGGTGTCGGGGTCCGGGTAGTCCGGGAGCCAGCCGACGGTGTACATGTCGTACTCACCGGCCGCGTAGCCCTTCTGGAACCTCGTCCACTCCACGGCCTTCACCGTGACCTTGAACAGCCCGGTCGCCTCCAGTTGCCGGCGGATCTCGGCGGTCTCCTTGGTGTACTCGTCGCCCTCGCGGTAGGCGAAGTTGATGGGCAGCGGCGTCTGGACGCCGGCCTCATCCATGAGCGTCTTCGCGCGCTTGGGGTCCGGCGCCGGGTACGCGTCGAAGAACGGGGTGCTGTGCCCGATGTAGCCCTGCGGGATCAGCGAGTAGAGCGGGTCGACGGTGCCCTTGTAGACGTCGCCCACCAGCGGGCCGCGGTCGATGACCGCCGCGATGGCCTGCCGGACCCTGCGGTCGGCGAGCGGGGAGTCCTTGCGGACGTTGAAGACGAGGTTGCGGATCTCGGCGCTGTCCGCCTCGGTGACGCGCTTGTCGGAGTCGCCCGGGTTCAGGTCGGCGAGCGTGGACGGCGGGAGCTGACGGTGCGTGACGTCGATCTGGCCGGACTTCCAGGCCGCGAGCAGGTCTTCCGACTGCTTGTAGTAGCGCACGGTGACCGGGCCGCCGGTCTCCTTGAGCGCGCCCTTGTACCGCGAGTTCGGCACCAGTTCGGCCTTGACGCCGGGCTCGTACGACTTCAGGACGTACGGCCCCGAGCCGTTGACCTTGTTGTCGGAGCGCAGCTTGTGCTCCGAGTAGGCGTCCTTCTCGATGATCGAGCCGGCGCCGGTGGCGAGCTTCTGCGGGAAGGTCGCGTCACGCGCGGAGAGGTTGAAGGTGATCATCCGGCCCTCGGCGACCACGTTCTTCAGGCTGGGGAAGAGGACCGAGGGACCGACGTCCGTCTTGATCTCCAGCATCCGGTCGAACGAGTACTTGACGTCCTCGGCGGTCATCTTCTTGCCGTCGGAGAACGTCACGTCGTCACGGAGCTTGCACTGGTACGTCTGGAGCTTCCCGCCGATGAACCCGCAGTTCTCGGCCGCGTCCGGCTCGGGGACGATCGCCCCGGACTTGAACGTCATGAGCGACTGGTAGACGTTGCTGTACATCGCCCAGGAACCGGCGTCGTAGGCGCCCGCCGGGTCGAGCGAGGTCACCGCGTCGGTCGTACCGACGGCGACCGGATCGGAGTTCGCCTCGTCCGAGGGGAGAAGTTGCCAGGCGACCACGCCTGCGATGACCAAAACCGCGAGAATCGCGAGAATCCGTAGCCGGATCGACCGCATTGCCGTGCTCTCCCTTAACAGCCCCACCTCGGCGTCGCGCACAGATACGCAGATCACCGCACGTTCGCGCTCAGCCAATCACACGATTTTCACATCAGGAAGAGGAAATCGGAGGCTCACAGCCTTTTGTTCGCCAGTCGAAACCTTCGGCCGTTACTCCGAATACACAGGGTTCACCACCGGTCACCCGATCCGCTATTTCGGGGGCATACGCGGTTGATTACGCCTGCCGGGAGGCGAGCTCGACCACGGTGATGTCGGAGGGTGCGCCGACCCGTACCGGCGGTCCCCACGCACCGGCGCCCCGCGTGACGTAGAGCTGGGTGTCGCCGTAGCGGTCGAGACCGGCGACCGTGGGGTTGGAGAGCTCCGCGATGTAGTTGCCCGGCCAGAGCTGGCCGCCGTGGGTGTGGCCGGAGAGTTGCAGGTCCACGCCGTGTTCGACGGCCTGGTCGATGACGACGGGCTGGTGGGCCATGAGCACGACCGCGCGCGACCGGTCCCGGTCACCGAGGGCGCGGGCGAAATCGGGGCCCTGCCCTTCGCTCTCGCCGGCGATGTCATTGACCCCGGCCAGATCGAAACCGGCCGACTCCACGCGGGCGTTCTCCAGCGGCCGCAGCCCCAATTCCCGTACGTGATCAACCCATTGGGCCGCGCCCGAGTAGTACTCGTGATTGCCGGTGACAAAGAAGGCGCCGTGCCGGGAGCGGAGATGGGCGAGCGGTTCGGCGGCCGGGCCGAGATCGGCGACCGAGCCGTCGACCAGATCGCCGACGACCGCGATGAGATCGGGCTGCGTCCGGTTGACCGCGTCCACGATCCGCTGCGTATGGGAACGGCCGAGGATCGGGCCGAGATGGATATCGCTGACGACGGCGATCCGGAAGCCGTGAGCGGACCGGGGCAGCCGGGCGAGCGGTACGGTGACCCGTTTCACCCGCGGGCCGCGCAGCACCCCGTACGTCCCGTAGCCGACCGTCCCGAGCCCGGCGACCGCGGCGGCACCCCCGACGGCCCGCGCCACGAACAGCCGGCGCGACGGGACGTAGGACGCGGGGGCGGCAGGTTGCGGCTCGGAGGCGGGCTCGGAGGCGGCGTCGGACTCCGGCGCTGATTCCGGCCCGGGTTCCGGCTCGGTTTCCGGCCCGGGTTCCGGCTCGGTTTCCGGCTCGGTTTCCGACCCGGTTTCCCGCTCGGTTTCCGGCTCGGATTCCGGCCCGGGTTCCGGCCCGCTTTCCCGCTCGGGTTCCGGCTCGGGGGCGGGTCCGGCGGTCGCCCGGCGGGCGAGCCACCGGCGCAGCAGCGGGCGTACGGCCTCGCCCACCAGCAGCGCGAGCGTCAGGTACAGCAGGGCTGCCAGCCACAGGAAGCCCGGCCAGGCCAGCACCTGCTGGAGCCGGAAGGGCGTGCCCGTGCGGCTGGAGACCAGGGCGCCGATGCTCAGCAGCGGCAGCGCGTACGCGGCGATCGTGCCGGCTCTGCGCCACGGGCTGCCGGGCGTCGTCGTGTCACCGACGAGGCGGCGCCAGACATAGCGGTGCACGGCCACGAGCAGCGCGAGCACCACGACCGCCACCAGAGCGAACCCCACGACCCGCACGCCTGCTTCCCTGCCCCGTTCGTCCTTGTATCGACCGATTCAGCCTCTGTCCGGGACCGGCCCTTTCAAGCCTTCTCGGCACGCAGGGCCCTGACGCCGCGGAACCCGATCCAGCCCACGGCCGTCCCCAGGAGAAAGGACGTGATGGCGAGCAGCAGATGCACCCAGAAGTAGGCGGTCGGGTCACCCGCGTCGTCGAAGGCGAGGCCGCTGCCGTCCTTCCACAAGTTCTTGACGAAAGTGACCCAGATGAACCAGCTCCACACCCCGAAGGCGAGCAGGAACCAGGAGACGGGGCGGCTGAGCTTCATGGACTCAGTATCGCCGCTGCGCTCCGGCCGGCTCGCACGGGGTGGTCCGTCCCGGCGCTACGCCCGGCGGGTCATAACGTCAGTGCCTATTTTCACATCAACTGCCTGTACGTTTTCGACCGTGCCAGCTCTCAAGAAGGCCGCGCTCGCGGTCACCTCTGCCGCCTTGCTGTCCGCTTTCGTCGTCACGCCCGCTTCGGCGGCCGATAAGGACGACGCGCCCAAACCTCCGTCGGGCATGTCCCAGGTCGGGGGCGAGCAGCTCGGGCGGGCAGGCACCCAGGTCAACCTCGGCGCGGGCGCCCCGGTCCTGCCGAAGAAGCTGACGGGCCGGTCGTGGATGGTCTCGGACGCGGAGACGGGCGAGGTGCTGGCCTCGCACAACCCGCACTGGCGGCTGCCCCCGGCCTCCACGCTGAAGATGCTCTTCGCTGACACCCTGCTGGAGGACCCGGCGCTCCTGCCGAAGACGCGGGAGTACACGGTGAAGGACGAGGACCTCGCCGATCTCGGGGAGGGCAGCAGCCTGGTGGGCATCAAGGAGGACCTGAGCTACACGGTGCACGACCTGTGGCTCGGGGTCTTCCTGCGTTCGGGGAACGACGCGGTACACGTGCTGGCCGCGATGTACGGCGGCGTCCCGAAGACGGTCGACGCCATGCAGGCGCGCGCAAAGGAGCTCCAGGCGCTGGACACGTACGTGGTGTCGCCCGACGGGTACGACGCGCCCAAGCAGGTCTCCAGCGCGTACGACCTCTCGCTCTTCGCCCGTGACGGCCTGCAGAACGCGGACTTCCGTGAGTACTGCTCGACGGCGACCGCGCAGTTCCCCGGCGCGAAGAAGAAGGGCCAGAAGCGCGAAAGCTTCGGCATCCAGAACACCAACCGGCTGCTCACCGGGGCCGACGGCGTCGGCGCGTACAAGGGCATCGCGGGCGTCAAGAACGGCTACACGACGCACGCGGGCAACACCTTCACGGGCGTCGCCGAGCGCAACGGCAAGGTGCTGCTCGTCACCGTCATGAACCCGTCGTCCGACGAGACGCACGCCGTCTACAAGGAGGCGGCCAGGCTGCTGGACTGGGGGTTCGCCGCGAGCGGCAAGGTCACCCCGGTGGGTGAGCTCGTCCCGCCGAGGTCCGCGACGACCGGCACCGGTACGGACACCGCCGGTGCGGGCAAGGGCGCCGAGGCCGAATCGGCGGCCGGCAACAAGGGCGGGAACGGACCGGACCGGGCGGCGCAGGCCGCGGCCACCACCGACGGCTCCAGCGGGATCGGGATCGCACTGGGGATCGTCGGCGGCGTGCTGGTGCTGCTGGCCGGCGGGGTGTTCCTGGTCAACCGGCGCTGGCCGCTGCCGGACCTGATGCGTCGCCGCCCTCGCCCGTGACCTCCCGGGCGGCGGGCGCGGGGTCCTTCTCCGCGTCCACCGCCGGGTCGTCCTCCTTGGACGGCGTCGCCGTCCAGGCGGCGCAGAACAGCAGCAGCTTCGCCGTGAAGTTGATCCACAGCAGCAGGGCGATCGGCACCCCGAAGGCGCCGTACATGCTCTTGGAAGCGACGCCCTTCATATAGCTGCCGAGCAGCAGCTTGAGCAGTTCGAACCCGACCGCGCCGAGCAGCGCGGCCACCATGAGCCGGCGCCGCGGCGGTTCGACGCCGGGCAGCAGGGTCAGCAGGTAGAGCAGCAGCAGGAAGTCGGCGGCCACGCCCACCAGCAGGGCGGCGATCCGCAGCAGCACCCCGCCCGCGCCGTTCTCGGGGATGTCGAGCAGATCGGCGACCCAGCCGACGGCCACCGAGCCGACCGAGGAGATGGCGAGGGTCACCAGGGCCGCGCCGCCCAGGCCGAACAGCACCCCGGCGTCCTTGAGTTTGCGGATGACCGGATTGCCCTCGTCCAGGTCGTCCGTCTCCCAGACCGCGCGCAGGCAGTCCCGCATCGAGCCGATCCAGCCGATACCTGTGAAGAGCAGCAGCGCACCGGCCACCAGACCGACCGTCCCGGCATGGGCCACCAGGTTGTCGATGCCGAGCTGGTCGGAGATGCCGGGCACCTGCTCGGCGATCTTGCCCTCGATCTTGTTCAGCTGCTTGTCGGTCAGCAGCGCGGCACCGATCGCCGCGCCGACCGCGATCAGCGGGAACAGGGCGAGGAAGCTGATGAACGTGATCGCGGCGGCGAGCCTGGCCCAGTGGACCCGCACCAGCGTCTCGTAACTGCGCCAGGCGTGCGTCTCCATCAGCCGGGAGACGAGTGGCCCGATGACGGGGAGTTTTTTCAGCCAGTCCATGTCGTACGACTACCCTCCCCGCCCGCGAAAACCGAAGCCCGGTGGGCGGTGGAGGAGATGACGCACCTTCAATCACCCATTTCGGTGAGTGTTGTAACAAATCCGGCAAAGGTGTTTTCCCGGGCGATACGGTCACCCTCATGTCTGTCGACACCGTGTCCCTGACCGGCTGGGGCCGCACCGCCCCGACGACCGCGCTGCGCTTCCGTCCCCGTAGTTACGAGGAGGCCGCGGCGACGGTGCTCGGCTGCGGGCCGCGCGGCTCGATCGCCCGCGGCCTGGGCCGGGCGCACGGCGACGCCGCGCAGAACGCCGGGGGCTCCGTCCTCGACATGACGGCCCTGGACCGCGTCCGGACGATCGACGCGGCGTCCGGGCTCGTGGTGTGCGACGCGGGTGTGACCCTCCACCGGCTGCGCGAGGTGATGCTGCCGCTCGGCTGGTTCCTGCCGGTGACACCCGGCGGCCGGTACGTGACGGTGGGCGGTGCGATCGGCTCCGACGCCCACGGCGACAACCACCGCGCCGCCGGTTCCTTCTCCCGCCACGTCGTGGAGTTCGCGCTGCTCACCGCCGACGGCCAGGTGCGCGACGTCCGCCCCGGCACCCCGCTCTTCGACGCGACCACCGGCGGCATGGGCCTGACCGGGGTGATCCTCTCGGCCACGCTCCGGTTCCGCCCCGTCGCCACGTCCCTCATGTCGGTCGACACCGAACGGGCCGCCGGCCTCGACGACCTGCTGGCCCGGATGGCACGGGGCGGCCACCACCCCTACGAGTACGCCCGCGTCGACCTCACCGCCCGGGGCCGGGCGACCGGGCGCGCGGTCCTGGTCCGCGCGGACCACGCCCCCGTACACGCGCTCCCGGCGCACGCCCGGCGCGCACCGCTCGCCGTCCGCGCGGCGCGAAACCCCGCCGCGCTCCCGCTCCTGCCCGGGCTGCTCGGGCGGCTGTCCGCCACCGCGCTCAACGAGGCCGGGTTCCGCTCCGCGCCCCGGTCCCGCACCGGTGAACTCCAGCCGCTCTCCGCCTTCTTCCGCGCCCTGGACACGACGCCCCACACCAACCGGGTCTCGGCCACGGGCGGCCTCGTGCACTACGAGTTCCTGGTCGGGCACGGGCAGGAGGAGACCCTGCGCCGGATCGTCGGACGGATCGCCCGCAGCCGCTGCCCGTCGTTCCGGGCCGTGCTCAGGCGGTTCGGCGCGGGCGGCCCCGGCTGGCTGTCCTTCCCGGCACCCGGCTGGAACCTCGCCCTCGATCTGCCGGCCGGCCTGCCGCACCTCGCCCGCTTCCTCGACTCCCTGGACGAGGAGGTGGCGGCGGCGGGCGGCCGGATCTGCCTGACGGACGACTCCCGGCTGCGCCCCGGCGCGCTCGCCGCGATGTACCCGCGACTGCCCGACTTCCGGGCGCTGCGGGCCGAGCTGGACCCGAACGGGGCGTTCCGCTCCGACCTGTCCCGCCGGCTGTCCCTGTGAACGGCGCCCCCGCCCCACTCCCTCTTCCCCTGTAAGGAGCGTTCCCGTGAAGGATGCCTTCGGTGCCCCGCAGTCCCTGCTCGTCCTCGGCGGCACGTCGGAGATCGGGCTCGCCACGGCACGCCGCCTGATCGCCCACCGCACCCGCACGGTCTGGCTGGCCGGCCGCCCCTCCCCCGCGCTGGACGCCGCAGCCGACGACCTGCGCGGGCGCGGGGCGTACGTGCAGACCGTCGCGTTCGACGCCCTGGACACCGAGTCCCACGAAACGGTCCTGGGCAAGATCTTCACCGAGGGCGACATCGACATGGTGCTCCTCGCCTTCGGTATCCCGGGCGACCAGGAGCGCGACGAGGAGGAACCGCTCGCGGCGGTCCGGGTCGCCCAGACGAACTACACCGGGGCGGTCTCCGCCGGGCTGGTGTGCGCCGGCGCGCTCCAGGCGCAGGGGCACGGCTCGCTGGTGGTGCTGTCCTCGGTGGCCGGTGAGCGCGCCCGGCGGGCGGACTTCATCTACGGGTCGAGCAAGGCGGGCCTGGACGTGTTCACCCAGGGCCTCGGAGACGCGCTGCACGGCACGGGGGTGCACGTGATGGTGGTGCGCCCGGGGCTCGTGGTGCCGGACGCGGCGGTGGCCCGGGGGGTGGGGCTCCGGGGGGCGGGGGGCCCGCTCGCGACGATCCCGTTCACGCGGACGCCCCTGGTGACGACGCCGGGCGCGGTCGCCGACGCCATCGTGACGGGGCTGCGGCGGCGTTCGGAGACGGTGTGGGTGCCGGGGGCGCTGCGGGCGGTGATGTCGGCGCTGCGGCACGTGCCGAGGCCGCTGTTCCGCCGCCTGCCGGTCTGAGCCGCAGAGGTCCGCTACGGGTGGAGCGAGGGCGCGTCGAGGGAGCTGCCGCTCTGCGCGGGGACGGCGGGGCTGATGCCCCCCGCCCCGAACGGGAACTCGTTGATCTTGCGCCAGACGAGGTCCGGGCCCTGTTCGTACAGGGCGAAGGAGCCGCAGGTCCAGGATGCCTCGTAGTCGGCGAGCTCCGCGTACGCCCGGTCCATCGCCGCCTCGGGGATGCCGTGGGCCACGGTGACGTGCGGGTGGTACGGGAACTGGAGCTCGCGCACCAGCGGGCCGGAGGCGTCCCGGACCCGCTTCTGGAGCCAGGAGCACGCCGAGGCGCCCTCCACCACCTGGACGAAGACCACCGGCGAGAGCGGGCGGAAGGTGCCCGTGCCGGACAGCCGCATCGGGAAGGGGCGGCTGCCGGTCGCGATCGAGGCGAGGTGCGCCTCGACCGCGGGCAGGCAGGCCGCTTCCGCCTCGGTCGGCGGCAGGAGGGTGACGTGGGTGGGAATGCCGTGTGCGGCAGGGTCCCCGAAGCTCGCGCGCCGCTCCTGGAGCAGGCTGCCGTAGGGCTCCGGGACCGCGATCGAAACGCCGAGCGTTACGGTCCCCACATCGTTCTCCTCAATCCTCGGTGGTCTGTTTTCAGCCACGGGCGGCCGCAGGCTTCACGCCGCCAGTGTGCCGCCTGTCAGTGCCTCGCCGCCAGGGTCCTTGGACTCAGTGCTTCGCCGGCAGGAGGCCCATCCGGTCATAGGTCTGCGCCAGGGTCTCGGCGGCGACGGCCCGGGCCTTCTCCGCGCCCTTGGCCAGGATGGAGTCCAGCGTCTCGGTGTCGTCCAGATATTCCTGGGTGCGGGTGCGGAAGGGTGTGACGAAGTCGACCATGACCTCGGCGAGGTCCGTCTTCAGCGCGCCGTAACCCTTGCCCTCGTACTTCTGCTCCAGCTCCGGCACGGACGCACCGGTGAGCGTCGAGTAGATGGTCAGCAGGTTGCTGACGCCCGGCTTCTCGGCCCGGTCGAAGCGGATCACCGTGTCGGTGTCGGTGACGGCGCTCTTCACCTTCTTGGCGGTGGCCTTCGGCTCGTCCAGGAGGTTGATCAGACCCTTCGGGTTCGCCGTCGACTTGCTCATCTTGGACGACGGGTCCTGGAGGTCGTAGATCTTCGCCGTCTCCTTGAGGATGTACGGGTCCGGGATGGTGAAGGTGTCGCCGTAGGTGCCGTTGAACCGCTCGGCGAGGTTGCGGGTCAGCTCCAGGTGCTGGCGCTGGTCCTCGCCCACCGGGACCTGGTCGGCCTGGTAGAGCAGGATGTCGGCGACCATCAGCATCGGGTAGGTGAAGAGGCCGACCGTGGTGCGGTCGGCGCCGTGCCGGGCGGACTTGTCCTTGAACTGCGTCATCCGGGACGCCTCGCCGAACCCGGCCAGGCAGTTCATGACCCATCCCAGCTGGGCGTGCTCCGGAACATGGCTCTGGACGAAGAGCGTGCAGCGCTCGGGGTCGAGCCCGGCGGCGAGCAGCTGGGCGACGGCGAGCCTGGTGTTGGCACGCAGCTCGGCGGGGTCCTGGGCAACGGTGATCGCATGCAGGTCGACCACCATGTAGAAGGCGTCGTGGGACTCCTGCAGGGCCACCCACTGGCGGACCGCGCCGAGGTAGTTGCCGAGGTGGAACGAGCCTGCGGTGGGCTGGATTCCGGAGAGCACACGGGGACGTTCAGAGGCCATGGAAGTCATTGTCTCAGGTGCGCGGGCCATCTCGGGCAGCCGGTGGAGGAATCGCCCGACGGCCTCGCGGGGGGCGGCCGGCAGCGGAAAACGCGGGCGCGCCGCGAAGTGAAGGTTTCCTCGTGGGAGATCCGACCGACGATACAAAGTGGGCCCAACCTCAGCCCACGCCGCACGACGATCGGAGATCCCGTGTCGACCACGGAAAACGCCATCGCCTCCGCCGAGGCGCACAGCGCGCACAACTACCACCCGCTGCCCGTCGTCGTCGCCACGGCGGACGGGGCCTGGATGACCGATGTGGAGGGCCGGCGCTACCTCGACATGCTCGCGGGGTACTCGGCGCTCAATTTCGGCCACGGCAACCGTCGGCTGATCGACGCGGCGAGGGCACAGCTGGAGCGGGTGACGCTCACCTCGCGGGCCTTCCACCACGACCGGTTCGCGGATTTCTGTACGGGCCTGGCCGAGCTGTGCGGCATGGAGATGGTGCTGCCGATGAACACCGGGGCGGAGGCCGTGGAGACGGCCGTGAAGACCGCCCGCAAGTGGGGCTACCGGGTCAAGGGCGTACCGGACGGCATGGCGAAGATCATCGTCGCGGCCGACAACTTCCACGGCCGGACGACGACGATCGTCAGCTTCTCCACGGACCCGGAGGCCCGGGCCGACTTCGGCCCGTACACGCCGGGCTTCGAGATCGTGCCGTACGGGGATCTGACCGCGATGCGGGAGGCCATGACCGAGAACACCGTGGCGGTGCTGATCGAGCCGATCCAGGGCGAGGCAGGGGTCCTCGTGCCGCCGCCCGGCTACCTCCCCGGAATCCGGGAGCTGACCCGCGAGCGGAACGTGCTGTTCGTCGCCGACGAGATCCAGTCGGGCCTGGGCCGGACCGGAAAGACCTTCGCCTGCGAGCACGAGGGCGTCGTGCCGGACATGTACCTCCTCGGCAAGGCGCTCGGCGGCGGGGTGGTGCCGGTGTCGGCCGTGGTGTCGTCGGAGGCGGTGCTCGGCGTGTACCGGCCCGGGGAGCACGGCTCGACGTTCGGCGGCAACCCCCTCGCCTGCGCGGTCGCCCTGGAGGTCGTCGACATGCTGCGCACCGGCGAGTACCAGCAGCGGGCCGCCGAGCTGGGCGACCACCTCCACCGCGAGCTGGGCCTGCTGGTGGGCGGCGGGGCGGTGCGGGCCGTACGGGGACGCGGGCTGTGGGCGGGCGTCGACATCGACCCGGGCCGGGGCACGGGCCGGGAGATCTCCGAGAAGCTGATGGAGCGCCGGGTCCTGGTGAAGGACACGCACGGCTCCACGATCCGGATCGCCCCGCCCCTGGTGATCACCAAGGAGGACCTGGACTGGGGTCTGGAGCAGCTGCGCGAGGTCCTGCGCGGCTGACGGACGGACGGGCCGTGCAGGGGGCGGGCGGGCCCGGCCGCCCGCCCCTACGGCAGCACGCGCAGGAGCGCGTCCAGCGTGCCCGCCCAGGCGCTGTCGGTCGGGGTGCCGTAGCCGATGACCAGCGCCTCGCGCGGCAGGTCGGCGTCCGGGTGGCGGAAGTAGGCCAGACCCTCGACCGCGAGGCCCTGCCAGGCCGCCGCCCGTATCACCTCCGCCTCGGTGCCCTCCGGGAGTTCCAGCACGGCGTGCATCCCGGCGGCGATCCCGCTGACCCGGATGGCGGGGGCCCGTTCCGCCAGGGCCGCGACGAGCTGGTCGCGGCGGTTGCGGTAGCGCAGCCGCATGGAGCGCACATGCCGGTCGTACGCGCCCGAGGCCATGAACTCCGCGAGCGTCAGCTGGTCCAGCGCGCTCGACGCCCAGTCGCTCACGCCCTTCGCGGCGGTGACCTCGCCCACCAGGTTCCGCGGCACCACCATCCAGCCCAGCCGCACCCCCGGCGCCAGGGACTTGCTGGCCGTGCCCAGGTACACGACGTGTTCGGGGTCCAGGCCCTGGAGCGCGCCGACCGGCTGGCGGTCGTAGCGGAACTCCCCGTCGTAGTCGTCCTCCAGGATCAGTCCGCCGGTGCTCCGCGCCCAGTCGACCGCCGCCGCCCGCCGGTCGGGGTGGAGCGGGACCCCGGTCGGGAACTGGTGCGCGGGCGTCAGGAGCACCGCGCCCGCGCCCCGCAACGCGTGCAGTTCGCCGGTGCGGGAGCCGAGGTGGTCGAGCGGCAGGCAGGGGATGCGCAGCCCGGCCTCGGTGAGCAGGCGGGTGTGCACGTCGAGACCGTACGACTCGACGGCCACCTCCCGTACCCGGCGTCCCCGCAGCACCTTCCCCAGCAGCATCAGGCCGTGCACGAAGCCGGCGCAGACCACGATGCGTTCGGGGTCCGCGTACACCCCGCGCGCCCGGGCCAGGTATTCGGCGAGGACCGTGCGCAGCTCGATGCGGCCGCGCGGGTCGCCGTAGCCGAAGGCGTCGTTGGGGGCGGCGGCCAGGGCGCGGCGGGCCGCCTTCAGCCACTCGGCGCGCGGGAACGTCGCCAGGTCGGGCGAGCCCGGCTTCAGGTTGTGGACCGGGGCGGTGCGGGGCGGCCGGGGGCGGGGTGCCTTCGCCGTCGCCGGGCGTGACTCGGCCCGCCGCGCCACCCGGGTGCCGGAGCCCTGCCGGGCGGTGAGCCAGCCCTCGGCGACCAGTTCGGCGTAGGCGTCGGCGACGGTGTTGCGCGCGATGCCGAGGTCGGCGGCGAGCGTGCGGGAGGACGGCAGCCGGGTGCCGGAGGCCAGCCGGCCGGTCCGGACCGCTTCGCGCAGGGCGTCCATCAGACCGGCCCGCAGACCGGTCGCGCCGGTCGGGTCGATGTGCAGGTCGGCTCCGAAAGTGGCCCATTGGTCCGTCATGGAAATGGACCATACCCTTGCGCCACTCAGCGCGTAGCGTCATATCCATGACGACGAACGAGCACAGCCACACGACCTCCGAGTACTGCCCCGAGCACACCCCGCGCATGACCTGGTCCACGCACGCCCCCGACGTCTACAAGGCGATGGCCCGGCTGGAGGCCGCGTCCCGCAAGGGCACCGACCCGGTGATCGCCGAGCTGGTGAAGATCCGCTCCTCGCAGCTCAACCACTGCGCGTTCTGCCTGGACATGCACACCAAGGACGCGCTCGCGGCCGGTGAGTCGGTGCAGCGGATCGTCCAGCTCAGCGCCTGGGAGGAGGCGCGGCACTTCTACACGCCGAAGGAGATCGCCGCGATCGAGCTGACCGAGGCGGTGACCGTCCTGACCGACGGTTTCGTGCCGGACGAGGTGTACGCGAGGGCCGCGAAGCACTTCGGCGAGGAGGAGCTGGCCCACCTCATCGCCTCGATCATCACGATCAACGCCTGGAACCGGTTCGCCGTGGCCACCCGCATGGTCCCGGGCCACTACACCCCCGGCGACCACCGCTGACCGGCGCGATGACGGCGTCCGGCCTGCGGGCCCTGCACCACGGCCGCGCCCCCGGCGACCCGCTGGTCCTCCCCGGCCCGTGGGACGCCGCGAGCGCCCGGGTCTTCGCCGACGCGGGGTTCCCCGCGCTCGCCACGCCGAGCGCGGGGGTCGCGGCCTCGCTCGGGTACGAGGACGGGCGGACGCCCGCCGACGAGATGTTCGCGGCGGTGGCGCGGATCGCCCGGGCCGTGTCCGTACCCGTGACCGCCGACATCGAGGGCGGGTACGGGCTGGCGGCCGGGGAGCTGGTGGAGCGGCTGCTCGCCACGGGGGCCGTCGGCTGCAATCTGGAGGACACGGTGGACGGTGTGCTGGTGGACGCCGTTCGGCAGGCGGACCGACTGGCCGAGGTGCGTGCGGTGGCCGGGGACGCGCTGTTCGTGAACGCCCGGGTCGACTGCTACGTCACCGGCGTCCCGGACGGTACGGACCCGGAGGCCCAGACCGTGCGCCGGGCCCGGCTGTACACGGCGGCGGGCGCGGACTGCGTCTACCCGATCGCCGCCCCGCCCGAGTCGCTGGGCCGGCTGGCGGAGGCCCTGCCGGGGCGGCCGCTGAACGCCCTGGCCCGCCCGGACGGGCCCGGACCGCGCCGCCTCGGTGAACTGGGCGCCACCCGGATCACGTTCGGCCCCGGCCACCAGCGTCGGGCCATGGCGGCCGTACGCGGGATCGCGGACGAGCTGCGGAACGTCTGAAGGCGGCAAGCACCACGCCCCCGGCAGCGAGACGGCTGCCGGGGGCGTGTGCGTACCCGCGGAGGCGGGCGGTGGATCAGATCAGGCCGAGCTCGCGGACCGCGTCGCGCTCCTCGGTGAGCTCCTTCACCGACGCGTCGATGCGCGCGCGGGAGAACTCGTTGATGTCCAGGCCCTGGACGATCTTGTAGGTGCCGTTCTCGGTGGTGACCGGGAAGGACGAGATGATGCCCTCGGGGACGCCGTAGGAGCCGTCCGACGGGATGCCCATGGAGGTCCAGTCGCCCTCGGCGGTGCCGTTGACCCAGGTGTGCACGTGGTCGATGGCGGCGTTGGCGGCGGAGGCGGCCGAGGACGCGCCACGGGCCTCGATGATCGCGGCGCCGCGCTTGGCGACGGTCGGGATGAAGGTGTCGGCGAGCCAGGCCTCGTCGTTGACGAGCTCGGCGGCGTTCTTGCCGGCGACCTCGGCGTGGAAGATGTCGGGGTACTGGGTGGCCGAGTGGTTGCCCCAGATCGTCAGCTTCTTGATGTCGGAGACGGCGGCACCGGTCTTGGCGGCCAGCTGCGAGATCGCGCGGTTGTGGTCCAGGCGGGTCATCGCGGTGAAGCGCTCGGCCGGGACGTCCGGGGCGGCGGCCTGCGCGATGAGCGCGTTGGTGTTGGCCGGGTTGCCGACGACGAGGACCTTGATGTCGTCCGCGGCGTTGTCGTTGATCGCCTTGCCCTGCGGCTTGAAGATGCCGCCGTTGGCGGAGAGCAGGTCGCCGCGCTCCATGCCCTTGGTGCGGGGGCGGGCGCCGACGAGCAGGGCGACGTTCGCACCGTCGAAGCCGACGTTGGCGTCGTCGGTGATCTCGATGTTGCGCAGCAGCGGGAAGGCGCAGTCGTCGAGCTCCATCGCGGTGCCCTCGGCGGCCTTCAGCCCCTGGGGGATCTCCAGGAGACGCAGGTTGACCGGCACGTCCGGGCCGAGCAGGTGGCCGGAGGCGATGCGGAAGAGCAGCGCGTAGCCGATCTGGCCGGCTGCGCCGGTCACGGTGACATTCACGGGAGTGCGGGTCATGGCGATCTCCGTTAGACAGCTGGCGGTGGGGGCTCCTGGCCCCTGGTGCGGGACATCCCTGAATCTTGATGTGAAGAGATATCCGTCGGCCAGGCTATCCGACCCGGAACCCCCCGGCCGCCCGGCCCCCCGTGGCACCGCGCACAACCGGTCACTCCCCGCTCACGGGGACGCCACGGCCGCGCGCCCGCTCGTACCGGCCGCGCGTGGGGCAGCTCAGCCGGTCAGCAGCAGCACGGCGACGACCAGCACCACGAGACCCGCCACGGCGGCCATCGGGACCGGCCCGAGGCGCCGGCGGGTCCGGGGCGCGGGCGGCGGCCCCCCGAGGCCCGCGGCGAAGGCCACGTCGGGCGGCAGGCCCTGGCCCCGGGGCACGTGCGGCCCGGACTGCGGCTGCCGGGGGTGCGAGGCCCTGCCGCGTTGCGGGGGTACGGCGGAGGCGCGGCGGCCGTGGCCGGGGGCGCCGGGCCCCTGGGCGGTGCCGACGCCGCCGGAGGGGCGGCTCCTGCCGTGGCCGGGCGGGTTGCGGCCCGACTCACCGAGCGCGGCCCGCGCCTGGGTGATCCGGATGGACTCCATCGTCATGTCCTGGCGCATCTCGGCGCGGCTCCAGGCCCGCTCCGACAGCTCCCACATGGTGTTCAGGTGGACGCGGTTGGTGCCCGTCACCTCGGCGAGCGCGTAGATCGCCCCCCTGGGCGCGAGCAGCCGGCCGTTCAGATACCGCTCCCAGGACGTCCTGCTGTAGCCCGTGCGGTCGGCCACCGCGGCGAGGCTGAGCCCGCTCCGGTCCACGAGCCGGCGCAGCTGACCGGTGAACTCCCGGATCTGCGGGTCGAGATCCGGCGGCAGCGCCTTCCAACGAGGCATGACTTCCCCCTCTGTCCGCTCCTGCTTCCGCCGCTGTCCGGACCCGGTGGTCGTGCCGTCGCCGGACCGCGCCGGTCAGTCTGCCACCGTTGCCGGACGATGTTGCCGGACGATCACACGATGGCGGAATGGTCACTTCCGTGCCACAGGCCACAGCCATCCCTTGAACGCGTGTGCCGGGTCGACAAGGCTTGAACCAGGACGGGGCAAGGTCGCTCAGGTCGCCGCGTTCGGAGCGTTTCGCTCCGGGTTGCCCCGTCCCGGTGTCCGTCCCTTCTCGGGGGAGGGGACGGGCACCGGTCCATGGAACGGGCGGGTCAGCGCACGGTGAAGTGGACCGCGTCCTCCAGGAACGGGATGTCCAGCCACGGCTTCGGCTGCGCCATCAGCGAGAGCATCACGATGAGGACGCCCAGCAGCCCGTACGTCACCAGGTCGGTGAAGCGGGACCGCACCGCGAGCATGCCGACCGAGCGGACCACGAGCCGCAGGATCGCGCCCACGACGAGCGCCACGCCGATCAGTATCGTCCCGATGCGGAAGGCCTCGTCGAAGGGGTCGGCCGCCACGATCAGCAGTCCGGCCCCGGCCATGCAGAGCACGGCGAGCAGCGGCCACTGACGGGCCGGTGCGGGAGCGTCCCCGGCGGCCGCCCGGCCACCGCCCTCGGGCCGTGCGGTGTCCCGGGTCAGCGAGAACCGCCGCGCGCGGCGCGCCCCGGTGGCCTCGCCCGCGGCGGACGCGTCGGACGCGTCCGTTCCGGTCCCGCCCGCGCCGGTCGCGGCGTCGGCCGTCTCCGGCTCGGGCGCGGCCCCTTCGGTGGCCGGCCCGGACTCCGACGCGGCCCGGTCGGCCGGACTCGTACCAGCACCCATGGGGTTCCTTCCGGGTCGGATCAGCCGGCGGAGACGGCGTCGGCGTCGCGCTCGGCGGCCTCGACCACGTTGACGAGCAGCTGGGCGCGGGTCATCGGTCCGACACCGCCCGGGTTCGGCGAGATCCAGGCGGCGACCTCGGCCACGCCCGGGTGGACGTCGCCGACGATCTTGCCGTTCTCGTCGCGGCTGACGCCGACGTCGAGGACGGCGGCGCCCGGCTTCACGTCCTCGGGCTTGATGATGTGGGGCACGCCCGCGGCGGCGACGATGATGTCGGCCTGCCGGAGGTGGGCGGCCAGGTCACGCGTACCGGTGTGGCACTGGGTCACCGTGGCGTTCTCCGACTTGCGGGTCAGCAGCAGCGGGATGGACCGCCCGATGGTGACGCCGCGTCCGACGACCACGACGTGCGCCCCGTTGATCTCCACGCCGTGGTGGCGGAGCAGCTGGACGACGCCCTGCGGGGTGCAGGGCAGCGGGCCCGTCTCGTTGAGCACGAGCCGGCCCAGGCTCATCGGGTGGAGGCCGTCGGCGTCCTTGGCCGGATTCATCAGCTCCAGGACCCGGTTGGTGTCGATTCCCTTGGGCAGGGGGAGCTGCACGATGTAACCGGTGCACTCGGGGTCGGCGTTGAGTTCGCGGACGACGTCCTCGATCTCCTCCTGCGTGGCGGTGTCGGGCAGTTCGCGCTGGATGGAGCCGATGCCGACCTGGGCGCAGTCGCGGTGCTTGCCGTTCACGTACCACCTGCTGCCCGGGTCGTCCCCGACCAGCAGGGTTCCCAGGCCGGGGGTGATACCCCGGGCCTTGAGGGCCGCCACGCGGACGGTGAGATCGGACTTGATCGCGGCTGCGGTGGCCTTGCCATCGAGAATCTGGGCAGTCATGTCCCCATACTCGCGGATGACCCCGCCCTCGGACCAATCAGGTACGGGCGGTGGACACAAGGTTGCACTTGGACAACTTCTTCCGCAGCGGGTGGACAAACTTACTTACCGCTTATCACGATGAGGGGCGCTGTGCCGCAGCAGTAACCGGGGGGCTGGACCGCTGACGTTTTCTTTCCTCCGCGCGGCCGCACTCGTCCCCGTACGTCTGTTGGAGGAACGCCCCCTATGAGCTTCGGCGACCCGAACCCGAACAACCCCTACGGGCAGCAGCCCGGCCAGCCGCCGCAGGACCAGCCCGGCTACGGCTACCCCCAGCAGGCTCCCCAGGGCGTGCCGCAGCAGGGCTACGGCTACCCGCAGGCCCCGCCGGTCTCCGGCGCCGACTACGGCCGGCCCGGCCAGGGGGCCCGTCCGCCGCTCGCCGGCTGGGGGAGCCGCTTCGCCGCGGTCCTGCTCGACGGCATCGTCATCGGCATCCCCTACGGACTCCTCGTCGGCATCGGCAGCGGCGTGGGTGGCGGCACGGGCGGCCTGATCGCCCTCCTGGGCGTCCTCGTCGGCATCGGCCTCGGTCTCTTCAAGCTGTACAAGGAGGGCACGACCGGCCAGTGGATCGGCAAGAAGGCCCTCGGCATCAGCCTCCTGCGCGAGCAGGACGGCCGGACACTCGGCTTCGGCATGGCGTTCGTCCGCAACATCGCCCACTTCCTGGACAGCCTCGCCTGCTACATCGGCTGGCTGTGGCCGCTGTGGGACAGCAAGAACCAGACGTTCGCGGACAAGGTCTGCTCCACCGTGGTCGTCAAGGTCGGCTGACCGCCCCTCAGACGGACCCGAGGGCCGTAACCGCACGCTGATCGCGTGGGGTTACGGCCCTCGGTCGTACCGTGCGGGACCGGCCGGCTCAGTGGAAGAAGTGCCGGGTGCCGGTGAAGTACATCGTCACGCCCGCCTTCTTCGCGGCCTCGACCACCAGCTCGTCGCGGACCGAACCGCCCGGCTGGGCCACGGCCTTGACGCCGGCCGCGGTCAGGATCTCCAGCCCGTCCGGGAACGGGAAGAACGCGTCGGACGCGGCGTACGAACCGGCCGCCCGCTCCTCGCCCGCGCGCTCGACGGCGAGCTTCGCGGAGTCGACGCGGTTGACCTGGCCCATGCCGACGCCGACCGAGGCGCCGCCCTTGGCGAGCAGGATCGCGTTGGACTTGACCGCGCGGCACGCCTTCCAGGCGAAGGCCAGCTCCTTCAGCTCGTCGGCGGACAGCGCCTCACCCGTGGCGAGCGTCCAGTTGGCCGGGTCGTCGCCCTCGGCCTGGAGCCGGTCGGTGACCTGGAGCAGTGTGCCGCCGTCGATCGCCTTCGCCTCGACCTCGGCGGACGGGGCGTCGGGGCAGCGCAGCACCCGGATGTTCTTCTTGCGGGCCAGGACCTCGACCGCGCCGTCCTCGTACGCCGGGGCGACGATGACCTCGGTGAAGATCTCCGCGACCTGCTCGGCCATGGCGACGGTCACCGGACGGTTGACGGCGATGACACCGCCGTACGCCGACACCGGGTCGCAGGCGTGGGCGTTGCGGTGGGCCTCGGCCACGTCGTCGGCGATGGCGATGCCGCACGGGTTGGCGTGCTTGATGATCGCGACGCACGGCTCGGCGTGGTCGTACGCGGCGCGGCGGGCGGCGTCGGTGTCCGTGTAGTTGTTGTAGGACATCTCCTTGCCGTGCAGTTGCTCGGCCTCGGCCAGGCCGCCGGCGCCGGAGGTGTAGAGCGCGGCGGGCTGGTGCGGGTTCTCGCCGTAGCGCAGGACGTTCTCGCGGGCGTACGTCGTACCGAAGAAGTCCGGGAAGCCCGAGTCGTCGGCGGCGGCGTAGTCGGCGGCGAACCAGGAGGCGACGGCCACGTCGTAGGCGGCGGTGTGCTGGAAGGCCTCGGCGGCGAGCCGCTTGCGGGCGGTCAGGTCGAAGCCGCCGCCCTTGACCGCGGCCAGCACGTCGGCGTACCGCTCCGGGCTGGTGACGACGGCCACGGACGGGTGATTCTTGGCGGCGGCGCGGACCATCGAGGGGCCGCCGATGTCGATCTGCTCGACGCACTCGTCGGCGGAGGCGCCGGAGGCGACGGTCTCCTTGAACGGGTAGAGGTTGACGACCACCAGGTCGAACGGCTCGACACCGAGCTCGGCCAGCTGCTCGCGGTGCGCGTCCAGGCGCAGGTCGGCGAGGATGCCGGCATGGACGCGGGGGTGCAGCGTCTTGACGCGGCCGTCAAGGCACTCGGGGAAGCCGGTCAGCTCCTCGACCTTGGTGACCGGGACGCCGGCGGCGGCGATCTTTCCGGCGGTGGAGCCGGTGGAGACCAGCTCGACACCCGCCTCGTGCAGACCGCGGGCGAGGTCTTCGAGCCCCGTCTTGTCGTAGACGCTGACCAGGGCGCGGCGGATGGGCTTATTCACCGTCATGACCGAGATGAACCTTTCGTCCCTCAATGCGATAGCCGTCACGGGCGAGCCGCCCCACGGCCTCGACGAGCAGCTTGCGCTCGACTTCCTTGATGCGTTCGTGAAGGGCCGCTTCGCCCTCCGGGGTGTCCTCTTCGGTCACCTCGACCACGCCCTGCGCGATGATCGGACCGGTGTCGACACCGTCGTCGACGAAGTGGACGGTGCACCCGGTGACCTTCACGCCGTGCGCGAGCGCGTCACGCACGCCGTGGGCACCGGGAAAGCTGGGGAGCAGGGCGGGGTGGGTGTTGACGAACCGGCCGCCGAAGCGGGCCAGGAACTCCTTGCCCACGATCTTCATGAACCCGGCGGAGACGACGAGGTCCGGCCGGTGCTCGGCGGTGGCCTCGGCGAGCGCGGCGTCCCACTCCTCGCGCGAGGCGTGGTCCTTGACGCGGCACACGAAGGTGGGGAGCCCGGCGCGCTCGGCCCGCTCCAGACCGGCGATGCCGTCGCGGTCGGCGCCGACCGCGACGATCCGGGCGCCGTACCCGACGGGGTCGTCGCCGATCGCGTCGAGCAGCGCCTGAAGGTTCGTACCGGACCCGGAGACCAGGACGACCACACGGGCCGGGGTGGCGGAGGAGAGCGGGGAGGCCACGGCTGGGCCCTTTCTCGCGTGCGAGCGGTTCGAAGCGGCCGGCCCGCCACCACGGCACTGGGGCGGCGGCCATGCGGTTTGTACGGTCGTACGAAAGAAGCGCGCTCCCCGATACGGGGAACTCTACGAACGGGCCGGCCGTCAGCAACGATACCGGCACCTCGCCGGGCCCTTGCCTGACGGGGTGAGGGAGCCCCGGCCGGCCGGTCCACCGGTCCGGGCGCCGCACCCGCGCTCCCCGCTTCCGGCTCCTCCTCGCCGGAAGGTAGCGTCAAGGGACAGCGAACCGTCCACCGGGCGGAAATGACGAGATGGGGAAGACGTTCACCACATGCCGGACCGACGCCGCACCGCCTTCCACCGTCCGCTGACCGGGCGGGCCACCCTGCTGATGCGGGATCGCTCCTCCTCGTCCTCCTCCTCGCCGTCCGGTTCCTCCGGGAAGCCGCAGGGCGACGACAACCCCTTCGCGCCGCCGCCCGAGGGCCGGCCCGACCAGCCCTGGCAGCCGCGTCACCCGGCCGGCGGCGGCACGGACGGCAACGGCGACGGCGGGGGCGCCGGAAACGGCGGGGACGCACCCGACGGCCAGCCCTCCGACAACCGGCCCGTGTGGGGCAGCCAGTGGAGCAGCAAGCAGCCGGGCCGCCAGAACGGCGACTTCGGCGGCCGGCCCGCCGGACCGGGCGGACCGAACGGGAAGGGCGGCCCCCAGGGTTCCCCCGCCGGCCCGCGCTGGGACCCGACCGACCCCATCCAGCGCCGCGCCCGCTACTCGCTGCTCGCCGGCATGTGGGCCTTCTTCTTCGCGATCTTCGACTTCCCGGAGATCGCCCTGCTGCTCGGCGCGCTCGCCACCTACTGGTCGATCAGCGCACTGCGGGCGAGGCCGAAGGACCCGGCGGCCGGACCGGGCGCGCCTGCTCCCGGGACGAGCGGTGCGGGTGCCGCCGGGGAGAGCGGTGCGGGTGCCGCCGGGGAGAGCGGTGCGGGTGCCGCCGGGGAGAGCGGTGCGGCTACCGCCGGCGGGCCGGGGCAGCCCGCCGGTGCTGCCTGGGGCCCCGCCGCCCCCGCCGGGCAGCGCCCCGCGGGTGCGCAGAACACCCTCGCCGCCCAGCGCACGGGCCGGCAGCAGACCACGGCCGCGGTCAGCGGTCTGGTGACGGGGCTGGTCGCGCTGGCGATCGTGGCGACGACGTTCACCGTGCAGATGGTCTACCGCGACTACTACACCTGCGTGAACGACGCCCTCACCAAGTCGGGCCAGCTGGCCTGCAACGACCTCCTCCCGAAGCCGCTGGAACCCCTCTTCGGCGTCAAGGAGTAGCGGCGGGAGGGCCGGGCTCCGGATCGGGCGCGGGCTCGGGACGGGGCTCGGTGTCCGGGGACTTCCGGGGCTCGGGTCGGGGCTCGGGTTGGGGCTCGGGTTGGGGCTTCGGCTCGGGTCGGGGCCCGGACTCGGGCAGGGGCCCGGTGTCCGGGGACTTCCGGGGCTCGGGTCGGGGCTCGGGTTGGGGCTCGGGTTGGGGCTCGGGTTGGGGCTCGGGTTGGGGCTTCGGCTCGGGTCGGGGCCCGGACTCGGGCAGGGGCCCGGTGTCCGGGACCTTCCGGGGCTTGGGCTCCGGGACCTTCCGGGGCTTGGGCTCCAGGGTCTCGGCGGCGGGTGCGGGTGCGGATGCGGGTGCGGGCTCCGGTGGGGCGGCCGGGCGCTCGTCGGCCCTCCGGGCTTGCCAGGGGTCGGTCGGCAGGAAGTCGTACGCCTCGATGTCCGCGTCCCCGCCGCCGGGTGCCGGGGCGGGCGCAGGGGCGGGTGCCTCGTCGTTCCGGGGCTCCTGCTCCTCGGTGCGGCGGCTCCCCCGGGGCCACCACCTGCGTCGGGCGCCCTTCTCCGTAACCTCGGGCGCCTTCTCCGCCTCCTCGGACACCTTCTCCTCCGGTCGCGCCTTCACTCCTTCGGCGCTGTCCGGCACGGTCTCCGGCTCCTCATCCTCCGTACGCCCGCGCAGCCGCCAGGCCCGCAGCAGCAGGGCCGCCGGGACGCCGAGCACGATCGTCCACGCCAGCGCCGCCGCCCCCGTGAGCCACCACACCGGGCCGAAGTCCGCGAGGGCATGGGTGCCGAGCGGCCCGCCCGCCGCGGCTGCCAGCAGGGCCGCGCCGACCCCGCAGCCGACGGCCGCCAGCGCGGTGGTGAGCGCGGTCTCCCCCGGGCCCCACGCCTCCTCGCGTACGCCGTGGACCGGCGCAGCCCGCCGTACGGTGAACCAGGCGACCGTCAGCGCCGCGGCGACCGGAACAGCGCCGGCCGCCCAGTTCAGGGGCGTCCCCGGCCCCTGGGCCGGCATCGCGGCCAGCAGCGGGAAGTCCGGTACGGCGGGCTGTCCCGTGAAGGCGAGTGGGGTGACCGTCGACGCCGTACCGAGGGCGAAGCCCGGGCCGAGGCCGTACGCCGCACCCCACACCGCCGCGTTCGGCACCAGGCCCAGCGCCAGCAGGAGCACCGCGACCCGGCCACCCCAGTCGCCGGAGAGCCGCAGGAAGGATTCCTGCACCGGTTCCCCGTGCCACACCAGCGCCGATGCCACGACCAGCGCTCCCGCTCCCAGCAGCACCGCCGTGCCGGCCGCCGCCGACCGGCCCACCGCCTCGGCCCGCCGCACGAACCGGGTACGCGCCATCGCCTCGTGCAGCCGCACCGGCGCCCAGGAGGGCGGCGGGCCGAGCGGGTGCCCGCACGCCGACCACACCCCGGTGGCCGCCGCACCCGCCACCACCAGCACGGCGGGGAACAGCAGGGACAGCGGCCTGGCCGACAGTGAGGCGCCCCGCGCGTAGAGGGCGACCGCCGCCCCGACCAGCAGGTATCCGCCCGCCACCAGGGCGAACGCCCCTCCGGGCGACGGGGCGGCGCGGCCCTCATCCGGCTCCAGCACGTCCCTGGCCGCCCGGTGCACCAGCCACACCGGCAGGGCGGCGAGCAGCAGCGGGACGACGCCCACCGGCGCCGGGGCTCCGGTCAGGGTCTCCGTCCTGACCAGCTCGGCGCCGTGCGCGAGCAGCCACAGGCCGGCCGCCGCGTGGAACGCCTCGCCGGGCCCGCTGTCGGGGGCCGGGGAGCTGATCCACACGGCGGCGACGAGGACGGCGACGGAGCCCAGCCCGAGCCCCGCCGCGACGGCCCCGCGCAGCGCGGCCGCGACCAGTACGGCGGGCCCCGCCTGCTCGGCCGACAACGACGGGCTGCGTTCGGTCACTTGGGTCACGCGGTCATGCTGCCAACGACACGCGCTTATTCCGTGTAACGGGCGAACGGCCGTTGTGTCGCCCAATATACGTTTATGTACTTTTTCACCCGGTGCAGGCCGCGCGGGCGGCCCTCATGACGCAGAGCACGTCCGGCACGGCCACCGCCTCTCCGCTCCCCTCCCCGAAGGAGCGGCGCAGACTGCGGGAGGCCAAGTCGCTGAGTGAGGAGCAGGTCGCGGCGGCCATGGGCGTCACCCGGGCCACCGTGCGCGCATGGGAGACGGGCCGCACCAGTCCACGCGGGCGCAAGCGCGAGGCGTACGCCCGGCTGATCGGGGCGGGCGGCGCCCCCACCCCCACCCCCGCCAAACGGAAGACGCAGAACGCCACGCCGAAGCCCCCCGCCAAACGGCCGAAACCACCGCCGGTCCTCATCGACGCCAAGTCCGGCAGCAGCACCACACCCGAACCCTCGGCGGCTCCGCCCGAGCCCGCGGCTGTGCCCGCAGTCGTGCATGTGGCTGAACCCGTGGCTGCGGCTGAGGCCGTTGCTGCGGTTACGGCTGTGGCTGTGGCTGGGCCGGTGGTTGCGGCTGGGCCTGTGGTTGCGGCTGAGTCTGCAGCCGTGGCCATGGCCGGGTCTGTTGGGGCTGACAAGGTCATCGAGACCAGCGGGATCGGTGAGACCAGCGGGATCGATGAGACCAGCAGGATCGATGAGACCAGCAGGGTCCGTGAGAACAGCGAGAGCAGCGAGACGGTTGAGGCCGGACTGTCGCCCGCGGAGGCGTTCGACGCGTTGTACGGGCATGCCGCTGCGGCCCTCTTCCACCAGAGCTATCTGCTGACCGGGCGGCGCGCCCTGTCCCGCGAGGCCGTGACCAAGGCGTTCGAGCTGGCCTGGCAGCGCTGGCCGGAGGTCGCGGTGGACCGGGACCCGGTGGGCTGGGTACGGGCCGCCGCCCACGAGCACGCGATGTCACCGTGGCGCCGGCTGCGCGGTGAGCACCGGCGCCTCGATCCCCCGCCCGAGGCGCCGGGGCCGCGCGCGCTGCTCGACGCGCTGCTGGCGCTGCCCCCCTCGTACCGGCGCACGCTGGTGCTGCACGACGGCGTGGGGCTGGGGCTGCCGGAGACCGCGGCGGAGACCGAGGCGAGCACGCGGGCCGCGGCCGGGCGGCTGGTGACCGCGCGGGCGGCCGTCGCCGAGCGGCTGCCCGAGATCGCGGAGCCCGAATCGCCGGCCGAGCAGTCCGCGCTCCTCCACGAGCGCCTGGGCACGCTCGCCCGCACCCAGCCCGCCTCCTCGCTGCCGGTGCCGGAGCTGATCCGTACGGGCAGTGAGCGCAAGGCGCAGCTGTGGGCCCGGGCGGCCATCGCGTTCACCGTGCTGATCGTCGGCCTCACGCTGATCACACTGGCGACGGCCCCCCGGAAGTACGAGACGCCGCTGTCGCCCGCCCAGCAGGTGGGCGGGGTGCCGCCGGTCGGGGGCCCGCAGAAGCTGACGCCGCAGGACGTGAAGCTGCGGAAGAAGCTCGGCGACGAACTGGTCCACGGCCCGGCCCGGCTGGTCCCCGAGGCCGGCTGATCGGCTACGCCGAACGGCGGCCTTCGCGCAACGCGACGCGGGCCCGTCCCCCCGGTCGGGGGGACGGGCCCGCGTCGCGTTGCTGCGGTGGCGCACTGCCGCGCGGAGGCGCAGCCGCGTGCGTCAGGCGCCGAGGATCTCGCGCGCCAGCTTGGCGGTCTCGGTCGGCGTCTTGCCGACCTTGACGCCGGCGGCCTCAAGGGCCTCCTTCTTCGCCTGCGCGGTGCCGGAGGAGCCGGAGACGATGGCGCCGGCGTGGCCCATGGTCTTGCCCTCGGGGGCGGTGAAGCCCGCGACGTAACCGACGACCGGCTTGGTGACGCTCGAAGCGATGAAGTCCGCCGCGCGCTCCTCGGCGTCGCCGCCGATCTCGCCGATCATGACGATCAGGTCGGTCTCGGGGTCGGCCTCGAACGCCTCCAGGGCGTCGATGTGCGTCGTACCGATGACCGGGTCGCCACCGATGCCGACGGCCGACGAGAAGCCGATGTCGCGGAGCTCGTACATCATCTGGTAGGTCAGCGTGCCGGACTTGGACACGAGACCGATGCGGCCGGGCTTGGTGATGTCGCCCGGGATGATGCCGGCGTTGGACTGGCCGGGGGTGATCAGGCCGGGGCAGTTCGGGCCGATGATCCGGGTCTTGTTGCCCTTCGAGCCGGCGTACGCCCAGAAGGCGGCCGAGTCGTGGACGGCGATGCCCTCGGTGATCACGACGGCGAGCGGGATCTCGGCGTCGATCGCCTCGATGACGGCGGACTTCGCGAAGGCCGGCGGCACGAAGAGGACGGACACGTTCGCGCCGGTCTTCTCCATCGCCTCGGCGACGGAGCCGAAGACCGGTACCTCGGTGCCGTCGAAGTCGACGGTCGTGCCGGCCTTGCGGGGGTTCACGCCGCCGACGATGTTGGTGCCGTCGCCGAGCATGAGCTTGGTGTGCTTCATGCCGGTGGCGCCGGTCATCCCCTGGACGATGACCTTGCTGTCCTTGGTGAGGAAGATAGCCATGGTGGTCTGAGTCCCTCTTCCTTACTTCGCAGCCGCGGCGAGCTCGGCGGCCTTGTCGGCCGCGCCGTCCATGGTGTCCACGCGCTGGACCAGCGGGTGGTTGGCGTCGGAGAGGATCTTGCGACCCAGCTCCGCGTTGTTGCCGTCGAGGCGCACCACGAGCGGCTTGGTGACGTCCTCGCCCTTGGACTTGAGCAGCTCGAGCGCCTGGACGATGCCGTTGGCGACCTCGTCGCAGGCGGTGATGCCGCCGAAGACGTTGACGAAGACGGACTTGACGTCCGAGTCGCCGAGGATGATCTCCAGGCCGTTCGCCATGACCTCGGCGGAGGCGCCGCCACCGATGTCGAGGAAGTTGGCGGGCTTCACGTTGCCGTGCTTCTCACCGGCGTACGCGACGACGTCCAGGGTCGACATGACCAGACCGGCACCGTTACCGATGATGCCGACCTCGCCGTCGAGCTTGACGTAGTTGAGGTTCTTGGCCTTGGCGGCGGCCTCGAGCGGGTTGGCCGCGGCCTTGTCCTCAAGGGCCTCGTGGCCCGGCTGACGGAAGTCGGCGTTCTCGTCGAGAGACACCTTTCCGTCCAGCGCCAGGATGCGGCCGTCCTTGGTCTTCACCAGCGGGTTGACCTCGACGAGGAGGGCGTCCTCGGCGACGAAGGTGTCCCACAGGGTCACCAGGGCCTCGGCGACACCCTCGGCCACGTCGGCCGGGAACTTCGCCTGGGCCACGATCTCGCGGGCCTTGGCGATGTCGACGCCGTCGACGGCGTTGACCGGAACCTTCGCAAGGGCCTCGGGGGTCTTCTCCGCGACCTCCTCGATGTCCATGCCGCCCTGCACCGAGGCCATGGCCAGGAAGGTGCGGTTGGTGCGGTCGAGGAGGTACGAGACGTAGTACTCCGCCTCGATCTCCGGGGACAGCTCGGCGATCATCACCTTGTGGACCGTGTGGCCCTTGATGTCCATGCCGAGGATGTCGGTCGACCGGGCGACCGCCTCGTCGGGGTTGGCGGCCAGCTTCACGCCACCGGCCTTGCCGCGGCCGCCGACCTTCACCTGCGCCTTGACGACCGACTTGCCGCCCAGCCGCTCGGTCGCCTCGCGGGCTGCCTCAGGCGTGTCGATGACTTCACCGGCCAGCACCGGTACACCGTGCTTGGCGAAGAGGTCCCTCGCCTGGTACTCGAACAGGTCCACGCGCGTCCGTCCCTTATCAATGGTCTCGCGGTTGGTTTTCTGCGTGGGCGTGCCGCGAGGGGCAACGTGACTGCTCTGTCACTAGGAAGGCGCACACGGTGACCGAATACGCGGCATGTCCATCTCGCAGGTTATCCCCGCGCCCCGCGTGACCCTAAATCGCAGATAGCACCTGGGCGGTGATTACGGTCACAGAATCGCGGATCGCGGTCACAGAATCACGCTGGTGGGGCGGTGGGCGCCTCGTCAGGCGGGGTCCTTGTCGGGTATCGGCAGCGGTCGCTTCTCGATCGCGGCCGCCATCACGTCCGGGAAGAGGTCCGGCGTGCAGGCGAAGGCGGGGGCGCCCAGCGCAGAGAGGGCCGCCGCGTGGTCGCGGTCGTAGGCCGGGGCGCCCTCGTCGGAGAGGGCGAGCAGCGTCACGAACTGCACGCCGGACGCCTTCATCGCGGCGACCCGCTTCAGCATCTCGTTGCGGATGCCGCCCTCGTAGAGGTCGCTGATGAGCACGACGACGGTGTCGGCCGGCCGGGTGATCCGGGACTGGCAGTAGGCCAGGGCCCGGTTGATGTCGGTGCCGCCGCCGAGCTGGGTGCCGAACAGGACGTCCACGGGGTCGTCCAGCTGGTCGGTGAGGTCGACCACCGCCGTGTCGAACACGACGAGCCGGGTCCGCAGGGCGCGCATCGAGGCGAGCACCGCTCCGAACACCGACGCGTAGACCACGGAGGCCGCCATCGAACCCGACTGGTCGATGCAGAGGATGACGTCCTTCTTCACGGACTGCGCGGCCCGCCCGTAGCCGATGAGCCGCTCGGGGACGACCGTCCCGGCACCGTCCCGGCCGGGCAGCTCCAGGTAGTTCTTGAGGTTGGCCCGGATGGTGCGGTCCCAGTCGATGTCGTGGTGGCGGGGGCGGGCGACCTTCGCCGAGCGGTCGAGCGCGCCCGTGAGGGTGGCCCGGGTGCGGGTGGTGAGCCGCTTCTCCAGTTGCTCCACGACCTTGCGGACCACGGCGCGTGCCGTCTCCTTCGTCGTCTCGGGCATCGCCTTGTTGAGGGAGAGCAGCGTGCCGACGAGGTGGACGTCCGCCTCGACGGCCTCCAGCATCTCCGGTTCGAGCAGGAGTGCGGAGAGACCGAGGCGGTATATGGCGTCGCGCTGCATGACCTGCACGACGGAGCTGGGGAAGTACGTGCGGATGTCACCGAGCCAGCGGGCCACGGACGGGGCGGAGGCGCCGAGTCCGGCCGACCGCCCGCCGCCGCCCCGGCCGCCGGGCCGTCCCCCGTTCCCGTTCTCGTAGAGCGCGGTCAGCGCCCCGTCCATCGCGGCGTCGCGCCCGGTGAGGGTGCGGCCGGTGCTCTCGGCGCTGTCCGGCCCCAGCACCAGACGCCAGCGCCGCAACCGCTCGTCGTGGGCGGCGGTAGTGGGGCGGGGGGCTGTGGTCTTGGGCGCTGTGGTGCCGGGGGCGGGGGCCGGGGCGGCGGTGGTGGCGGTGGTGCCGGTAGCCGAGGCGCCGGGGGCGGCGGCCGAGGTGGCGGTGGTGGCGGTAGCCGAGGCGCCGGGGGCGGCGGCCGAGGTGGCGGTGGTGGCGGTAGCCGTGGTGGCGGGGGCGGCGGCCGGGGTGGCGGTGGTGCCGGTAGCCGAGGCGCCGGGGGCCGAGGTGGCGGGGGCGGGCGGCGTTCCGGAGGCGGTGGTCGCGGAGGCTGCCGTGCCGGTGGTCGTCGTCATGCCGTTTCCCCCAGGTGTCGGTCGTCGTGATGGGCGGATGCCTGGCGGCCCGCCGGCCCCTCCGCCTCCTCCTTCTCCGCCCGCGCGTCCAGGCCGAGCAGGAGACGCAGGACCGGGACGACCGCGTCCGCACGGGCCGTGTCCAGGGCCGGGCCGAAGCCCGGGGCCGTCGTCCCGCCGCCCGCCGCCCGGCCGCTCCCCGGGGCTCCGGCGGGGGCCGGGCCGCGCCGGACGAGCTCGCCCAGCGTGCGCCGGACGCCCGACTCGTACGCCGAGAACGTGCGGCGCAGCAGGGGCAGTACGTCGGTGAAGGTGTCGGCGGGGACACCGGTGAGCCAGGAATCGACAAGGGCGAGCAGCCGTTCGTCGTGGACGAGGAGCATGCCGCCGCCGGCCGCCCCGCCGACGAAGCCCTCGATCCAGGCGGCGGCATCGGCCGGCAGTGTGCCCGGTGAGAGGGCGAGGCCCATCAGCCGGGCGGCGGCGTCCTGGTCGAGGTGTCCGTCGTCCAGGAGCAGCCGGGCGGCCCGCCCGCGGATCACGCCCGCGACCGCGTCCCGGACGGCGAGCTTGTGGAGCACCGCCCGCCAGCGCTCGCGCAGCCCGTCCGCGTTCTCCGGGACGGCGCCGGCGAGCAGCCCGATCGCCGTGTGGACGCCGTCCACCTGGCGGCGCAGCGCCTCGGCCCCGTCGGTGTCGAGCCCGGTGCAGGCGGGGGGCAGGCCGACGCAGATGCGTTCCGCGAGGCCGGCCGCGACCTCGCCGAGGGCGGTGGTGTCCGTGGAGCGGACGTCTCCGTAGCGCAGGGTCCGGGCCAGGGCGGGCAGGGCGTCGGCGAGGTGGCCGACGTCGGCGTCGAGCGCGGCGCGGTCGGCGAGGGCCCGCATCACGACGGGCAGCGCGTCGGGCAGGTCGGCCAGCAGGCAGCGCTCGGCCAGGGCGGTCACCTCGGCGAGCGCGGTGGCGGCCAGGGCGTCCGACTCGGCGCGGGCGGTGGCGGCGGAGAGCACGGTGGTGCCCCAGACGCCCGCCTCCGCGACGCGCACGTACAGCTCGGGCTCCCAGCGCAGCCGCCAGCTCTCCCGGAAGGTGCCGGTGCTCCCCCGGCCGGCGGCGGGTTCGCCCCAGCCGACGCCGAGGAGGCGCAGCCGGTGCAGCAGCCGGCTGCGGGAGGCGTCGGTGTCCTTGCGGAGGTCGAGCTCCATCTCCCGCTCGTCCGCCTCCGGTCTGAGGCGGAGGGTGCGCTGCTGCCGGGTCAGGTCGCGTTGCAGAGGGACTGCGGGGGCGGTGTCGGGGACCTCGCCCAGCGTTCCGCCGACGACGAGGCGGTCCCGGACGAGCGCGAGCGGCACGTCGGAGCCCTCGCACATGACGGCCCGGATCGCGTCGGTCGTCTCGCTCAGCCCGGCGAGCGGCCGGCCGCGCATCGCGGCGAGCGTCTCGGCGAGCCGGACCGCCTCGATGACATGGGCGGAGGAGACGAACCGGTCCTCGTCGCGCAGGAGTCCGGCGACCTTCGTCATCCAGCGCTCGATCGGGCGGTCCGGGGCGGCGAAGAGGTGCTGGTACCAGCCGGGCGACTCGATCCCGGCCCCGTATCCGCTGTGCCGGGCGAGCCGCTGGTGGGTCCACGGCACCCAGGTCAGTTCGGCCTTGGCCTTGGGGAGCCCCTTGAGCAGGGACCGGTCGGCGGTGAGGGTCGTGCGCGTAAGCAGGGCGGGCACATGCCAGGCACCGCAGACGACGGCGAAGTCGCCGCCGAACTCCTTAGCCGCAGTGCGCAGCTGGATGCGCATGTACGCCTCGCGGACCGCGTCCCGGGGATGCCCGCCGTCCCCGTACACCTCGCGCAGGGCGGTCATCGCCTCGCCGAGCGCGGCGAACGCGGCCAACGGGTCGGCCGTCTCCCCGCTGCCCGACGCACGGTGTTCGACGACGTCCTCCCACCAGCGCTCGGGGTCGTCGTACCCCGCGGTCTCGGCCAGCACCCGGATCGGGTCGACGGGCACGGCGACGGGCGGGCCGTCCTCCTCCTCGGGGGCTTCGCCCCGGTCCGCCTCCGCCTGCTCCATGGCCAGCGAGTGCGCCGCGGGCAGGTCGATGAAGCGGACGGGGACGTCCCGCGCCAGCGCCCAGCGGATCGCGACCCACTCGGGGGAGAACTCGGCGAACGGCCAGAACGCGGCCCGCCCCGGGTCGTCCACCGCATGGGCGAGCAGGGCGACGGGGGGCCGCATCCGCTCGTCGGCCGCGAGTGTCAGGAGCGCGTCGCCCTCGGGCGGGCCCTCGATGAGCACCGCCTGCGGGCGGGCCGCTTCCAGGGCGGCGCGGACGGCGCGGGCGGAGCCGGGGCCGTGGTGCCGCACCCCCAGCAGCAGCGGCCCCGAAGCGCGGGCGCCGGTCATACGGACGCCTCCCGGCAGGCGCGGTAGAAGTCCTTCCAGCCGTCCCGCTCCCGCACCACGGTCTCCAGGTACTCCTGCCACACAACCCGGTCGGCCGCCGGGTCGCGGACGACCGCGCCGAGGATGCCGGCCGCGACGTCCCCCGGGCGCAGCACGCCGTCCCCGAAGTGGGCGGCGAGGGCGAGGCCGTTGGTGACGACGGAGATCGCCTCGGCCGTGGACAGCGTCCCCGAGGGGGACTTGAGCTTGGTGCGGCCGTCGACGGTGACGCCGTCGCGCAGTTCGCGGAAGACCGTGACCACGCGACGGATCTCCGCGAGGCCGTCGGGCGCGGGCGGCAGGTCGAGCGAGCGTCCGACCTGGTCGACGCGCCGGGAGACGATGTCGACCTCCGCGTCCGGGGTGGCCGGCAGCGGCAGCACCACCGTGTTGAACCGGCGGCGCAGCGCGCTGGACAGCTCGTTGACCCCGCGGTCGCGGTCGTTGGCCGTGGCGATGACGTTGAACCCGCGCACCGCCTGGACCTCCTGGCCCAGCTCGGGCAGGGGCAGCGTCTTCTCCGAGAGGATCGTGATCAGCGAGTCCTGCACGTCGGCGGGGATGCGGGTCAGTTCCTCGATGCGGGCGGTCATGCCCTGGGACATGGCGCGCATCAGCGGGCTGGGGACCAGCGCGTCGCGGCTGGGGCCGTGCGCGAGCAACTGCGCGTAGTTCCACCCGTAGCGGACGGCTTCCTCGGGTGTGCCCGCCGTGCCCTGGACGAGCAGCGTCGAGTCGCCGCTGACGGCGGCCGCCAGGTGTTCGGAGACCCAGGTCTTGGCGGTGCCGGGGACGCCGAGGAGCAGCAGCGCCCGGTCGGTGGCGAGCGTGGTGACGGCGACCTCGACGAGGCGGCGCGGGCCCACGTACTTGGGTGTGATGACGGTGCCGTCGGGCAGGGTGCCGCCGAGCAGGTACGTGGCGACGGCCCAGGGCGACAGGCGCCAACGCTCGGGGCGCGGCCGGTCGTCGGCGGCGGCGAGCGCCTTCAGCTCGTCGGCGAAGGCGTCCTCGGCATGCGGGCGCAGGGCCTCGCCGGCGGTGGCTTCGGTGGTTTCGGACACGGTCATGGTCCCCCTCCAGATCGTTCGGCCTGGTGTGGTTCCCACCGTGCACCATGGCACTGACAATCAACCTTTGCGCAGGTCAGGGCGATTGTCAGTGGGGCGGCCTAACGTCGTTGGCATGCTGCTGACTGACGGGGGAGAACCCTTGGGCGCCGCTGCTCCCACGGCGCGCTGGACGGTGGAGCAGGTACTGGCCCTGGCTCCTGACGACGCCTCACGCAAGGCGGGGAACAAGCTCGGTGCGCCCGGCTCCTGGTCGGACACCGGGTGGGACGGCACGGGTGCGGTGTGGGGGCTGTGCAGGGGGAGCGGCAGCAAGCCGTACCGGACGGTGATCGACACCACCGGCCCCGCGTACCGGTGCAGTTGCCCCAGCCGGAAGTTCCCGTGCAAGCACGCGCTGGGCCTGCTGCTGCTCCGCGCCGCGGACGACGACACGGCCGTGCCCCCCGGGACTGCGCCGGGCTGGGCCGAGGAGTGGCTGGCCGGCCGCCGCGCCCGCGCGGAGGCGAAGGCGCGCCCCGCCGGGGGTGGCGGCGGGGCGGGCGGGCCCGCCGACCCGGCCGCCGCGCGCAAGCGTGCGCAGAAGCGCGCGGAGCGGATCGGGGGCGGTGCGCGGGAGCTGGAGCAGCGGCTGACCGACCTGCTGCGCGGTGGTCTCGCCGCGGCCGAGCAGGCGGGGTACGGGCTGTGGGAGGAGACGGCGGCCCGCATGGTCGACGCGCAGGCGCCGGGTCTTGCGGGCCGGGTGCGGGAGCTGGGGGCCGTCGCGTCGTCCGGCCCCGGCTGGCCGGTGCGGCTGTTGGAGGAGTGCGCGCTGCTCCATCTGCTGGACACGGCCTGGCTGGGCCTCGACCGGCTGCCGCAGCCGCTGGCGGCCACGGTCCGCACCCGCGTGGGCCTGCCGGCCTCCGCGGAGGGACCGCCGGTCCGCGACCGCTGGCTGGTCCTCGCCCAGTACGACACCCCCGAGGGCAAGATCGTCACCCGCCGTATCTGGCTGTACGGCAGGGAATCGGGCCGTACGGCGCTGCTGCTGTCCTTCGGGGCGGCCGGGCGCTCCCCGGGGCAGGCCCTGCCCGTGGGGGTCACCATCGACGCCGAGCTGACGCCCCATCCGGGGTCCGGGCAGCTGCGGGCCGAGCTGGGCGAGCGGTTCGGTGTGCCCGAGCCTGCCGGTACGCCCCCGCCAGGGGTGCCGGTCACCGAGGCGATCACCGCGTACGGGCGGGCCCTGGGCGACGATCCGTGGCTGGAGTCCTGGCCGGTGACCTTGCGCGACGTCATACCCGTGCCGGCCGCGGACGGCTGGCAGCTGGTGGACGCGCAGGGCCGTGAGGCGCTGCCCGTCGCCGCCGCCGCGCTGTCCCGGCCGGCGCTCTGGAAGCTCGTCGCGGTCTCGGGCGGCGGGCCGCTCACCGTCTTCGGCGAGTGCGGCCACCGCGGCTTCGACCCGCTCGCCGCCTGGCCCGCCGCGCCCGCCCCGGTCGGGTCCGGGACCGCGGCGTCCCCGCACGCGGGGCCCGCCGGCGTCGAGACCGTACCGCTCATCTGACTCCCCAAGGAGGCGCGATGCCCCGCACCGCTGCACCCACCACACCCGCCGCGTCCACGTCCACGTCCGCTTCCTCTGCAACGTCCCCGTCCGCATCCCCGTCCCCGACCCCGACCCCGTCCACGTCCACGTCCACGTCCGGGGGACTCGCCGATGGGCTCGCGGCCACGCCGTGGGAGGACCTGGTCACCTCGGCGCTGCTCGGCACGGACCGCCGCCCGCCCGGGGCGGCTTCGGGCGCGGGCCCGGACCGCGCGGCGTCGGCCCTGCTGGACGCCGCCGCCCTGCACACCGTTCGGCGCCGGGCCGGACTTCTGCCCGCCGCCGCGTCCCCCCGGCCCGCACCGGCACCCGACGACCCCCGGCCGACCCTGCCCGAGGCCGCCCGCGGCAGGCTGGCGCAGCTCCTCGCGGACCGGGCCGCGGCAGGCGGTTCCGGCGGCAGACGCGGTACGGCCCCCGACCTGACGGAGCTCATCCCGCAGTGGCTGGCCACCGCCAACCAGCACGGCTACCGGGCGCCCGACTCCACCCTGCCCGCCCTGCTGGACGCGGCCAGGGCCCGGACCGATCTGCGGCCCCAGGCCCTGGAGTTCGCGGGGCCGCGCGGGCTGTGGCTGGCCGGGCTGAACCCGGAGTGGAAGTTCGCGCTGCGCGGCGCGTCCGGAAGTGCGCTGCTGCCGACCCTCACCGACCCGGAAGCGGTGCGACGGCTCTGGGAGGAGGGCCTGTTCGCGGAGCGGGTCGCGCTGCTCGGAGCCGTACGGGCGCGGGACGCGGACGCCGCCCGCGCGCTGCTCGCCACCACCTGGAAGACGGAACGGGCCGAGGACCGACTGATGTTCGTCGACTCACTGCGCACCGGGCTGTCCGGCGCGGACGAGGAGTTCCTGGAGCAGGCGCTCGCGGACCGCAGCCGCAATGTACGGGCGACCGCCGCCGAGCTGCTGTCCGCGCTGCCCGGTTCGGCGCTCGCCCACCGGATGGCGGACCGTGCGCTGTCCTGCGTGAGCCCTGGGCTGACCGGCGACGAGCCGTTCGTTGCGGTGGAGGCGCCGCACGAGTGCGATGCGCAGATGCAGCGCGACGGGGTGGTGGCGCTCCCCCCGTCCGGCCGGGGCGAACGGTCCTGGTGGCTGGGCCAGTTGGTGGAGGCGTCCCCGCTCTCCGTCTGGCCGGCGCGGTTCGGCGGGCGCGGCGCGGACGAGATCGTGGCGCTGCCCGTCGCGGACGGCTGGGGCGAGGAACTGCACGCGGCCTGGTGCCGGGCGGCGGTGCGGCAGCACGACGCGGAGTGGGCGCGGGCCCTGCTCGGTCCGCCGTCGACGCCCCCGTCGAACGGCCCCGGTACGGCGTCGCTCGCCGAGCGGGCGAAGCTCCTGGCCGTGCTGCCCCCGGGGGAACGCGCGAGCTGGGTGGCCGGCTTCGTCGCCGCGCACGGATTGTCGGAGGCGTTCCAGCTGCTCGGGGTCTGCCCGGTGCCGTGGGCGGAGCCGCTCGGACGTTCCGTGGTCGACGCCCTCGACATAGCCCGGGACGCGGGCAGCTATCCGTGGAGCTTCAGCGGTGTCATGGGCCTCGCCGAACGCTGCCTCGCCCCGGCCGAAGCGCACCGGCTGGAGGTCCTGACCACCACGCCCGCCGAGCCCGCGGACGCCTCCCCCGGCGCGAACGGCTACTGGTCGGAGGCGTTCCAACGCCTGGTCTCCACGCTGCGCCTGCGCGCCACGATGGACGACGAGCTGGCCCCGGCCCCGGAGGGATGAGGTTGCGGGGTGAGGTTGCGGGGCCGGGGGGTGGACGGCCCCCACCCCCGCCACGAGACCCGCCGGCCCGCCACGAGACCCGCCGGAAACCGCGGGCGCCGGGCACCGGGCGCCGCTCCGCTCAGGCCTCGGCCGGGTGGCGGACGTTCGCGTTGACCCAGTCGACGATCGCGGTGGTCGTCGCTCCGGGGGTGAAGATCTCCGCGACGCCCTGCTCCTTCAGGGGTGCGATGTCCGCCTCCGGGATGATGCCGCCGCCGAAGACCTTGATGTCCTCCGCCTCGCGCTCCTTCAGCAGCTCGATCACCTTCGCGAACAGCGTGTTGTGGGCGCCCGAGAGGATCGAGAGGCCGATCGCGTCGGCGTCCTCCTGGATGGCGGTGTCCACGATCTGCTCGGGCGTCTGGTGGAGCCCCGTGTAGATGACCTCCATACCGGCGTCCCGCAGCGCCCGCGCGATCACCTTGGCCCCGCGGTCATGGCCGTCGAGGCCCGGCTTGGCCACCACCACACGGATCGGACCGGTCACACCCATCACTGCCTCCACATGCGTCTCCCGTGCCTGAAGGGCCGGGGATGTGAACGAACGTTATCCACAGCATCCCGCAAGCCACCGTTTCGCGGTGGACCGGGAGGGGGAAATCACACGTGGGACATTGTTCACGGGCGCCGGGACCGGGCGCCCGGGGAGCCGCATCAGGTCGCCGTACCACCGCGCCGTCAGCCGCACGGCACGGTGGTACGGGCACCGTCCGCGGCTGCCGTGCCCGGTTCGTCAGCTCCTGGAGCTAGCTGGACCGGGTGATCGTCCCGCCCGAGGCGGCCCGCGTCGACCATCCGGACCACGACGCGGTGAGCGTACGCGTCAGCGGCATCGGGCACCTCGCGCCGCCGGTGCACCCGGCCGTGGCGGCCGCCGTACGGCAGGCGCTCGACGCGCCGGAGCCCGCTCACGGGGCCGCCGGCCCGGCCTCCGCGGCCTGAAACCGAACAGATTTCGAACGTAGAGCCAAGGCTCTGTGCGGGCTCCGTCGAAAGACGGCCGATTGCCCGTTTTCCCGAGCGCCGTGGGGCCGTCGAAGATTGTCGGCGGCGGATACCGCCGGGTACAGTCGCGGCCACTGCTTAGCCCCGGGGTCCCCACGCCCCGGTCTGGTCCTGCTGCCGAGGCGAGAGAGAAGTTGGTGAACGACCAGCACCCCCACGCCGGGTATGCCGGACACGACGGCCACCCCACGGGCAGCTTCGACAGTGACCCGCTCTTCGGCTCCCTCCCCGGCACCTACGACGGCTCGTACGACACCGCGGGGGGCTACGGCATCCCGTACACCGGCGGACAGGCCGGATACAGCGGCTCGTACGACTCCAGCCAGTGGGACACGGACACCGGCGCTCACCAGGCCGCCGAGTACAGCCACCTCACCGGCTACCCGGCCTACGCCGACCAGGCCCAGCAGCACCCGCGGTACGACGCCTCCCCCTCGTACGACACCACCGCCACCTGGCTGCCGACGGAGGGCTACGCCCCCGGCATCCCCACCCAGGGCGGCGCCCCGGACTCCTCCGGCCAATGGGACACCACCGCCTGGAACACCGCTTCCCCGTGGTCGGCCGACGACACCGGGTCGTACGGCACGGCGGCGTACGACACCGGCACGTACGACAGCGGCGCGTACGACGCCACCGCCTGGAACACCGGCGCCACGCCCGAGCAGCAACAGCAAAATGTGCAAAACCTGACCGCCTCGAACGAAGCCGAACAGACCCCCCGGGCAGACACGTACGAGGCACACGACACGTACCAGGCGCACGAGACACACGAGGCATACGAGACGTACGAGCACGGCTCCTACGACCCGTACGAGCCCTACCGGATCGCCGAGGCCGCCGAAGCGGCCGACCACCCCGAGCCGGACCTCGACACAGACCTCGACACAGACCCCGGCCCCGGCCCCAGCACCGACCCCGCCGAGCATCCCGACCTCGCCCCGGTCGACGCGCACCACCCCTCCGGCCGGCCCGTCACCCGCAGCGGTGGCCGCAGCCGCAGGCGTTCGCCCGCCAAGCGTTCCGCACTCCTCACCGTCGCCGTTCCCTCCGCCTGCGTGATGAGCGTGGCCGGGATCGCCGCCGCCTCCGTGAGCGGCATGGGCGGAGACGAGACGAAGAAGGACGCGCCCACGACGATGGCCGCCGCCGACCCCGGCACGGTCAAGCCGGTCGCGGCCAACAACGAACTGGACACCCGGCTCGCCAACCTCAGCGCCGACGCGGAGAACTTCGCGGACCGCGCCAGCCGCACCCAGGAGCGCATCGACCTCAAGGAGCGGCAGGCCGCCGAGAAGAAGAAGCGCGAGGCGGAGGCGGCCCGCAAGGAGGCACTGCGCCCCAAGTACGTGATGCCGGTCAAGCAGCACGGGCTGAGCGCGTACTTCGGCCAGGCGGGCGTCAACTGGATGTCCGTGCACACGGGCATCGACTTCCCGGTCCAGTACGGCACCCCGGTGATGGCCGCGACCGACGGCACCGTCCGTACGCAGTACAACAGCGCCTACGGGAACATGGCCATCGTGACCATGGCCGACGGCACCGAGACCTGGTACTGCCACCTCAGCAGCACCCGTATCCGCTCGGGCCAGGTCAAGGCGGGCGACGTCATCGCGTACTCCGGGAGCTCCGGGAACTCGACCGGCCCGCACATGCACTTCGAGGTGCGGCCCGGCGGCGGCGCGGCCATCGACCCGCTGCCCTGGCTCCGCAGCCACGGCGTCAACCCCACCTGAGCAGCTAACCGCCCGGCGGCCGGAGCCCCAGGGGCCCCGGCCGTCACGCGCGCCTCAGAGCTTCTGCACCGGCGCGTACCGCAGGAGCAGCTTCTTCGGCCGGTCGTCGCCGAAGTCGACCGTGGCCTTCGCCTGGTCGCCGACGCCCTCGACCGCCGTCACCGTGCCCAGACCGAACTGGTCGTGGGTGACCCGGTCGCCGGCCACCAGGGTGATCGTCGGCTTGTCCGAGGCCCGCCGGGTCGCGAAGCCCGACGGGCCGGAGCGGGCGCGGGAGGCGGAGAGCGACGAGGTGATGCCCGACGTGGGCCCCGCCGGGGCGGCCATCGGGCCCTTGCGCTTCCACTCCAGGTGCTGGTCCGGGATCTCCTCCAGGAACCGCGACGGCGGATTGTACGAGGGCTGCCCCCAGGCGCTGCGCATGGCCGCCCGGGTCAGATACAGCCGCTCACGGGCGCGGGTGATGCCGACGTACGCGAGCCGGCGCTCCTCCTCCAGCTCCTTGACCTGGCCCAGCGCCCGCATGTGCGGGAAGACGCCGTCCTCCATGCCGGTCAGGAAGACCACCGGGAATTCGAGGCCCTTCGCCGTGTGAAGGGTCATCAGCGTGATGACGCCGGAGCCGTCGGCGTCCTCGTCGGGGATCTGGTCGGAGTCGGCGACGAGCGCCACCTTCTCCAGGAACTCCGCGAGGGTGCCCGCGCCCTCCTCCTCGCCGCGCTCCTGCTCGAATTCGAGCGCGACGGCGGCCAGCTCCTGAAGGTTCTCGATGCGGGTCTCGTCCTGCGGGTCGGTGGACGCCTGGAGCTCGGCGAGGTACCCCGTACGCTCCAGGACCGCTTCCAGCACCACGGCCGGTCCGGCCCCGGACTCCACGACCGTGCGCAGCTCCTCCATCAGCGTGTTGAACCGCTTCACGGCGTTGGCGGAGCGGGCGGCCATGCCGTACGCCTCGTCCACGCGGCGCAGCGCCTGCGGGAAGGTGATCTTCTCGCGCAGGGACAGGGCGTCGATCATCGCCTCGGCCCGGTCGCCGATGCCGCGCTTGGGGACGTTCAGGATGCGGCGGAGCGGGACGGTGTCCTCGGGGTTGGCGAGGACCCGGAGGTAGGCCAGGACGTCCCGGACCTCCTTGCGCTCGTAGAAGCGCACGCCGCCGACGACCTTGTAGGGCAGGCCGACGCGGATGAAGATCTCCTCGAAGACACGGGACTGCGCGTTCGTCCGGTAGAAGACGGCGACGTCGCCGGCCTTGGCGTCGCCCGCGTCGGTGAGGCGGTCGATCTCCTCGGCGACGAACTGCGCCTCGTCGTGCTCGGTGTCCGCGACGTAACCGGTGATGCGGGCGCCGGTTCCGGCGTTGGTCCACAGGTTCTTGGGGCGGCGGCTCTCGTTGCGCTCGATGACCGCGTTGGCGGCGGACAGGATCGTCTGGGTGGAGCGGTAGTTCTGCTCCAGCAGGATCGTCGTCGCGTCCGGGTAGTCCTCCTCGAACTGGAGGATGTTGCGGATGGTCGCGCCCCGGAAGGCGTAGATCGACTGGTCCGCGTCACCCACGACGCACAGCTCGGCGGGGGCGTCCTCGGGACCGGCCGGGCCGACCAGCTCCCGTACGAGCGTGTACTGCGCGTGGTTGGTGTCCTGGTACTCGTCGACCAGGACGTGCCGGAAGCGGCGGCGGTAGTGCTCGGCGACGTCGGGGAAGGCCTGGAGCAGGTGGACCGTGGTCATGATGATGTCGTCGAAGTCCAGCGCGTTGGCCTCGCGCAGCCGGGCCTGGTACATCGCGTACGCCTGGGCGAGGGTCTTCTCGAAGCCGTCGGTTGCCTGACCCGCGAAGGTCTCCTCGTCGATGAGCTCGTTCTTGAGGTTGGAGACCTTGGCGGTGAACGACTTCGGCGGGTAGCGCTTCGGGTCCAGCTCCAGGTCGCGGCAGACCAGGGCCATCAGCCGCTTGGAGTCGGCCGCGTCGTAGATCGAGAACGAGGAGGTGAAGCCGAGCTTCTTCGACTCGCGGCGCAGGATGCGTACGCACGCGCTGTGGAAGGTCATGACCCACATGGCGTTGGCCCGGGGCCCGACCAGCTGCTCGACGCGCTCCTTCATCTCGCCGGCGGCCTTGTTGGTGAAGGTGATCGCCAGGATCTGGCCGGGGTGCACGCCGCGCTCGGCCAGGAGGTGGGCGATGCGATGGGTCAGCACCCGGGTCTTGCCGGAGCCGGCGCCGGCGACGATGAGCAGCGGGGAACCGGCGTGCACGACGGCGGCGCGCTGCTCGGTGTTCAGCCCGTCGAGCAGCGCCGCGGGGTCGATGACCGGGCGGTGGGCGCCGTCGCGGTAGTACGCGTCGCGGGGCGGCGGGGGCCCGTCGAACACGCCCGCGAAGAGGTCCTCCGGCACCGCTTCGGGTGCGGAGCCCTCGGGGGGCGGCGGGGGCCCTTCCTCCTCGTGCTGGAGGCCGGCCAGGAAACTGTCGTCAAAGAGGCTGCTCATCGCTGTCCGAGTCTAAAGCTCCCGACCGACACCGGGCCCCGCTCCGAGAAGGTCACGAAAATGTATCGGGCATATCGAACATCAACCTTCACAGCGGCGCCATGCGTTGGCTAGCGTGCTCGTTCGGACGACCCGTACCCCCAGAGGCGACCCACGCCGAACGGGCGTCCACGCCGAATCCGGGCTTCCCCCCAGGGGCGCCCGGAACCGGGGACCCACACGCAGCACCGGGGTGAATCGGTCCGCGTCCCCACTGGACCGTAGGGCAGCCTTCCGTTCCGCCCGAACCCGACAGCTAACCCGGTAGGCGGTCCACGGAAGGAGATGCCGGCCTTGGCATCGCATCGCAGACCGCGCACCCGGGTGCGCTCCACCGCCCCCGCCATCGGGCTCACCTCGGCCGCGCTGGCATCGGTGACCCTGTTGTCCTCGCAGAGCGCGATGGCCGCCCCCGCGCCCAAGCCCGGCATCGAGGAAGTGCAGAAGAAGGTCGACGACCTCTACCGGCAGGCGGGCACCGCGACCCAGAAGTACAACCAGGCGAAAGAGGCCACGGACAAGCAGCGGACCAGGGTCGACACGCTGCTGGACGATGTGGCCAAGCGCACCGCGAAGGTCAACGACGCCCGCAGGACGCTCGGCAACTACGCCGCCGCCCAGTACCGCGACGGCGCCCTCGCGCCGACCGCGACCTTCTTCCTGGCCGACGACCCGCAGTCGTTCTTCGACCAGACCCATCTGATGAACCGGATGGCCGACCGCCAGCAGCAGGCGGTCACGGAGTTCCGCACCCAGCAGGCCAAGGCGTCCGAGCAGCGCGCCCAGGCGGTCGAGAGCCTGGAGACGCTGACCGAGTCGCAGACCGCGCTGCGCACCAGCAAGCAGAACGTCCAGAACAAGCTGACCGAGGCCCGGACGCTGCTGTCGAAGCTGACCGCCGAGGAGAAGGCGCGCCTGGCGGAGCTGGAGCGCAAGAAGGAGGCGGAGGCCAGGCTCAGGGCGGCGGAGCTGGCGAAGAAGCAGGCCGCCGCTGAGAAGGAGGCCGCGCGCAAGGCGAAGGAGCCGGGCGGCGGCAGCGGCACGGAGACGGCCCCGGGTTCCGGTTCGGGCTCCGGCAGCAGCGCCTCGACGAAGGCGGAGAAGGTCCTCGCGTTCGCCCGGGCGCAGATCGGCAAGCCTTACGTCTGGGGGGCGGCCGGCCCCTCCTCGTACGACTGCTCGGGGCTCACCCAGGCGGCGTGGAAGGCGGCCGGGGTCGACATACCCCGGACCACCTGGGACCAGGTGAACGTCGGCACCCGGATCGCCACGGCGGATCTCCACCCCGGTGACCTGGTCTTCTTCTACGACGACATCAGCCACGTCGGGATCTACAAGGGCGACGGCATGATGATCCACGCACCGAAGCCCGGGGCGAGCGTGCGCGAGGAGTCGATCTACTACATGCCGATCTACGGAAGCGTGCGCCCGGCCTGACCCGGGAAGGGGGCCGGCCCGGGAGCGGGCCGGCCCGCCGGGGCCCTCAGGTCCAGAGCGTGGCGATGAAGATGTTGGCGACGGTCAGGGCGCCCACCGTCGCGAAGAGGCCCTTGCCCACCTTCTCCTCGTCCCGCTTGACGTAGACGAGCCCGAGGATGACGACCAGGATCAGCAGCTTGATGCCGATCTTGACGTTGTTCACGGGGTGGTCGTCGGCCTGGTCGAGCCCGACGAGGGCGACCCCGGTGACCAGCATGGTCAGCGCGCCGTGCAGCATGCCGGGGACGAACCGGGCAGTTCCGGCCTTCATCGCCTTCATCTGGCCGAGGAAGCCTCCGAGCAGGGCGGCGATGCCGATGATGTGCAGGGCGACGACGAAATCGATGAGTACGCGCATGGTTCCGCACCTTAGCCCCGACCCCGTCGGCACCTCGCAACCAGGTGTGGCGTACCGACCGATTGAATGACGAATGCACTGATTGCTAGAATCTGCGGCAATTTTTCCGGTCATTCATGGCCATACGGCGTCGTCCAGCGACAACGCCACGCCAAGAGCGGGCAATAAGCGCCAAAACGACTCCCGCCCGTGTCCCCGGATTAGCGTCCCTTCCCGGGTGGCCGGCCCCAGGCACTGTCCTCGCCGGACCACCGCAGAAGCCCGCCGGTAGACCCCGCCGGGCCGTCGCACGGAAGGACGCCCGCCCTCGTGGCAGCGCATCGCAAGCCCAGGCAGCGCCTGTACACCGGCTCCGCAGCCCGCACCGCGGCGACCCTCGCCTTCGCCGGAGCCGCGACCGCCGCCGTGCTGCCGGGAGCCGCGCACGCCGACCCGGCGCCGACCGCCGCCCAGGTCAAGGCCCAGGCGGACCGGCTGTACCGGGAGGCTGAGGCCGCCACCGAGAAGTACAACGGCGCGAAGACCGAGGCGGCCGCCGTCGCCAGGTCGGTCGACGCCCTGCGCGACGAGGCCGCCCGCAGGACCGCGCGGCTCAACACCGCCCGCGACGCCCTCGGTGCGTACGCCGCCGCGCAGTACCGCTCCGCGGGGCTCGACCCCTCCGTGCAGCTGGCCCTCTCCTCCGACCCCGACCAGTACCTGGAGCGCGCCTCGTACGCGGAGCGGGCCGGCGAGCGCCGGGCGGCCGAGGTCCGCTCGGTGCAACGCCAGGTCGCCGACATCGCCCAGGTGCGTGCCGAGGCGGCGGACAAGCTGACCGAGCTGGCCGCCCGCCAGGCCGCCCTGAAGGAGCACCGGGCGACCGTCCGCACCAAGCTCGCCGAGGCCCGGAGCCTGCTCGCCCGCCTCTCCCCCGCCGAGCGCGCCGCCTACGAGGCCTCCGAGTACGGCCGGGGCACCGGCCACGCCGACCGCAGCGCCCCGCGCGGCGCGGTCGCCGCACCCAACGCGCGCGCCGCCCAGGCCGTCGCCTTCGCCTACAGCGCGCTGGGCAAGCCGTACGTCTGGGGCGCCACCGGACCCTCCTCGTTCGACTGTTCCGGCCTCACCCAGGCCGCCTGGCGCTCGGCCGGGGTCTCGCTGCCCCGGACCACGTACACCCAGATCAACGCGGGCAGGCGCGTCTCGCGGTCCGAACTGGCCCCGGGGGACCTGGTGTTCTTCTTCTCGGGCGTCAGCCATGTCGGCCTGTACATCGGCAACGGCCAGATGATCCACGCCCCGCGTCCCGGTGCCCCGGTCCGCGTCGCGCCGATCGACGAAATGCCTTTCGCGGGAGCGACCCGAGTGGCATAGGCTCCCGCTTTCCGAGCCCAACTGCCTTGAGGACACCCGCGCATGTCGTTGGACGTCGACGTCCAGACCCACGCCCGCACGCTCACGCTCAACTCCCCGGACCACGTCCGGGTCGGCCGGTTCGCGATCCGCTACAACCCGGACTGGTCCCTGAAGTACGCCAACTACGCCATCCCCGACCAGGACGCCGACCCGACGCCCGGCGAACTCGACGACCTCATAGCGGCCTTCCGCGACCTGGACCGGATGCCGCGCCTGGAGTACCTGCCCGGCTGGGCGCCCGCGCTCGAACCAGCGCTGCTCGCCGCCGGGTTCACCGTCGAGAACCGCGCCCCGATCCTGGCCTGCGCCCCCGGTGACCTGGTCACCCCGAAGCCGGTGGCGGGCCTCGTCATGGCGGAGCCCGCCACCGACGCGGAGTTCGACGCCGCCGCCCTCGTCCAGCACCTCGGGTACGGCGGCACCGGCGAGCCCGAGGACGGCACGGCCGGCTGGCTGCGCGACGCGGTGGCCGGCGGCGGGGTCGCCGCCCTCGCGACCGTCGACGGCACCCCGGCCGGCGCGGGCGGCTGCTCGGTCCCGGTGGACGGGCTCAGCGAACTCGCGGGCCTCGCGGTGGGCGCGGAGTTCCGCCGCCGGGGCATCGGGGCCGCGCTCTCCGTACACCTGACGCGCACCGCGTTCGAGCGGGGCTGCCGGGTGGTGTGGCTGGAGCCGGGCGACCCCGATGTGGAGCGGATCTACGCGTCCATCGGCTACCGCAGGGTCGGCGAGAAGCTGAACATCTCGCTCGACCCGGCCTGACGCACCCGGCCTGACGCACCCCGGGCGGCGGCTCAGACCAGTCGGCGGGCCGTCGCCCAGCGGGTCAGTTCGTGGCGGTTGGAGAGCTGGAGCTTGCGCAGCACCGCCGAGACGTGGGACTCGACCGTCTTCACCGAGATGAACAGCTGCTTGGCGATCTCCTTGTACGCGTAGCCCCGGGCGATCAGCCGCAGCACCTCGCGCTCGCGCTGGGTCAGCCGGTCGAGGTCCTCGTCGACCGGGGCCGCGTCCGTGGAGGCGAAGGCGTCGAGGACGAAGCCGGCGAGGCGGGGCGAGAACACCGCGTCGCCGTCCTGGACCCGGAAGACCGAGTCGACCAGGTCGGTGCCGGTGATCGTCTTGGTGACGTAGCCGCGGGCGCCGCCCCGGATGACGCCGATGACGTCCTCGGCGGCGTCCGAGACGGACAGCGCGAGGAAGCGCACCGGGTTCTCGGCGGTGCCCATCAGGGGTGCGCAGCGACGCAGCACCTCGACGCCGCCGCCGCCGGGGAGGTGGACGTCGAGGAGGACGACCTCGGGGCGGGTCGCCGTGATGACGGTGACCGCCTGGTCGACGTCGGCCGCCTCTCCGACGACCTCGACGCCGGTCTCCTCGGTGCGGCCGATCTCGGCCTGTACTCCGGTGCGGAACATCCGGTGGTCGTCGACGAGCACGACTCGTACCCGGCGCTCCGGGCCCTCGTGGCCCCCGGTCGCCTCAGTGGTCCCGTTCATCGCTCGCCCTCTCCATCTCCAGCTCGACTTCCGTGCCCCCGCCGGGCACCGAACGCAGCCGGGCGGTACCGCCGTTGCGCTGCATCCGGCCGATGATCGATTCTCGTACGCCCATTCTGTCCCCCGGTACGGAGTCCAGGTCGAATCCCGGGCCCCGGTCGCGCACGGAGACGAAGACCGTACGGCCCTCGACCTCCGCGTAGACCTGGACGGCGCCGCCCTCGCCACCGTACTTGGCGGCGTTGACCATCGCCTCGCGCGCGGCCTGCATCTGTGCGGCCAGCTTCTCGTCGAGCGGGCAGTCGCCGACGACGACGACCTCCAGCGGGACGCCGTGCTTGTCCTCGACCTCGGCCGCGGCCCGTTTGACCGCCTCGGCCATGGTCTCGGGCTCGTCGTCCTCGTCCTTGCCGGTGCCCTCGGGGTTGTACAGCCAGTTGCGCAGCTCGCGTTCCTGGGCGCGGGCCAGCCGGCGGACCTCGCCCGCCTCGTCGGCGTTGCGCTGGATCAGGGTGAGGGTGTGCAGCACGGAGTCGTGGACGTGGGCGGCGACCTCGGCGCGCTCCTGGGCCCTGATGCGCATGAGGCGTTCCTCGGAGAGGTCCTGGGTCATGCGGACGAGGTAGGGACCGGCGAGCAGGGCGATGCCGGTGAGGACGGCGATGGCCGCGGTGAGGACGTTGCCGAGCTGGGCGGCGGAGCCGCGTACGACGATGAAGACGGCGAGACCGAGGCCGACGAGGACGACACCGGCCAGGGCGCGGGCCAGGTGCAGGACGCGGCGGCGGCTGCCGACCTCCACCCAGCGGGCGCGGCGGGCGTTGTCGGCCTGGCGCCACACCAGGACGGAACCGGCGCCGATGAGCAGGGTCGGCCAGATGTAGCGGTCGGCGTTGCCGCCCATGTCGACGTTGCCGACGAAGATCACGGCGCCGACGAGCAGGGCGATGAGGGCGAAGACCTGGCCCGGGTCGGGTTTGCGGAGCCGGCGCCTGCCGTCGGCGTCGGTCTCGAAGACGGACCGGGGGGTGTCGACGCCGCCGACGCCGAGCGGGACCACGATCCAGAACACCGCGTACAGGAGCGCGCCGAGGCCGTCCGCGAAGAACAGTCCGAGGAAGACGAACCGCAGCCAGGCGACCGGCAGTCCGAGGTGCCCGGCGAGCCCGCGTGCGACCCCGCCCAGCAGCCGGCCGTCGGCGCTGCGGTACAGCTTGCGCAGCGGCGGCTCCTCCGGGTCGGGGGCCTGGGAGCTTGCGGCTCGGGTGGTGGCGGCTGGCATGCCCCGATCGTCACATGCCCGTACGGGTGGCGGCATCAGGGTCGGCCCCCACTTCGACCCTGAGACCCGGGGTGCGGCGCCTCGGCACCCCTGAGGGCCGGGCGGATCAATATCAGGGACCGGCCAGGGTCGGGGCGGGTGCCGCGGGGGCGCGGGGCCCGTCACCATGGAGCCATGACCGTTCCCCAGGACGCGCCGCCCGGCGCCGCGCCGCCTCCCCCGCCCGCACCGCGCCTGCACCGCAGCCCGCGGCACAAGGTGGTGGCCGGGGTGTGCGGCGGGGTCGGCCGGTACTGCGAGGTCGATCCGGTGATCTTCCGGATCGTGCTCGGTGTGCTCTCCGTGACCGGTGGCTTCGGGCTGATCTTCTACGGCTTCGCCTGGCTGCTGATCCCGCTGGAGGGCGAGGACGAGAACGGGGCGCGCCGGCTGCTGTCGGGGCGCGTCGAGGGTGCGTCGCTGAGCGCGGTGCTGTGCGCGCTGATCGGCTGTGGTCTGTTCCTGTCGATGCTGGGCAACGGCGGCACGCTCGCCTTCTCCGCGATGCTGTCGCTCGCGGTTCTCGGGTTCTCCATGTGGACGCAGGCGCGCAAGACGGCCGATCCGCAGGACCCGCTGCACGCGGCGGCCGCGCAGGCGGTGTCGGACGCGCCGCCCGAGGTGAAGGCGCCGCCGACGCTGTCGGGCCCGTCCTGGTGGCGGGACCCGATCATCAAGGACGGCACGACGGGCCCCTTGGGCATCGGTTATCTGTGGGGGCCGCCGGACGCGGTGGTCGACGGGGAGCCGCGCGGGGCGACGGCCGACGCGCCGTTCCGCCCGCCGCCGCCCCGGTCGCAGGAGGTCCGGGGGCCGCGCTCCATCGGCGGCCCGGCGTTCCTGGGCGCGCTGGTCGCGGGCGGCCTGGGCACGGGGCTGAGCTGGGACGCCCAGCCGCTCGGTACGAGCCTGCAGATCGGGCTCGCCGCCGCGCTCGCGGTGTTCGGGCTCGCGATGCTGGTCAGCGCCTTCGTCGGACGGACCGGTTTCGGCACGCTGCTGCTGGCGATGATCACGGCCGGGCTGCTGGCGGGGGCCGCCGTGCTGCCCAAGGACATCCCCACGCACTGGGTGCGCGAGGAGTGGCGCCCGGTGTCGGCCGCCGCGGTGCAGCCGCGTTACGCGGTCGGCTCCGGGCAGGCGGAGCTGGACCTCAGCCGGATCGCGGTGCCCAGGGGCGAGACCGTGAGGACCCGGGTGGAGGCCCGGGCGGGCCGGGTCCTGGTGCACGTGCCGCGGGAGGCCACCGTCGAGGTGCACGCGAAGACCCGCATCGGCGCGATCGTGGTGCTGGACTCGCACAGCAGGGGCGACCTGGACATCCGCGCCTCGCAGGACGAGCACCGGACGCTGCCCCCGGCCGAGGGCAGCAAGCCGGGCGGCACCATCGAACTCGATCTGGAAGTCGGCTACGGACAGGTGGAGGTCAACCGTGCCGCGTCATGAGATCCGGCCCGGGCGGGCCGTGGCGGGCCTGGTGATGCTGGCCCTGGCCGCCGGATACGCGTGGGACGCGGCGGGCTTCTGGGACGCCCCGCCGCAGTTCTTCGTCGGGCTGTTCACCGGCGGCCTGTGGGTGGCCGTCCTGGTCACCTGGATCGGCTACCGGATTCGCCGCCGCCGCGCCGCGAGAACGGCGTCCAGGGAGAACGACGCCGCCCCGCCGAGCAGCAGCGGCAGCCAGGCCATGAGGTAGACCAGGTCGTTGCCGAGGTAGTACGGGGAGACCTGCCAGCTGACGGTCAGCCACAGGCTCAGCGAGATCAGGACCCCGCCGAGCGCGGCGATCCGGGTCCACAGGCCGAGGAGGATGCCGATCCCGACGGCGAGTTCACCGAAGGCGATGGCGTACCCGAAGCCGGACGGGCCCTTCAGCGCCAGGTCGACCAGGCCGGGGATCGCGGCGGAGTCGCGGACGGCGTGCATCTGCTCGCCGATCGACCCGGCTCCGGTGGCGTGGAAGAACGCGCTGTCGGTGAGCTTGTCGAGCGCCGCGTAGACGAAGGTGACCCCGAGGAAGATCCGCAGGGGCAGCAGGGCGTGCTCCCGTGCCAGGTCCCGCAGGCTCCTGGCCTCGCCGAGGCCCCGCCCGTTACCGCCGTACCCGTGCATGCTTCTCCGCCTTCCGCGGCCGTGCCGTGCCGTGCGACCACCCGGCCGCTGCCACCGGACCGTACGGCCCGTCACCCGACCTTACGTACGAAGCCGGCGGAAGGACCCCGTGCGGGCCGGGTTCACAGCGGGCGCGGTCAGTCGGTCACGTCGATCGCGACGCGGTTGGACTCCGTCCCCGCGGCCGTCACGACCTGCACCTCGACGACGCCCGGCTCCACCTCCACCGGCACCGGCACGGTCAGCAGGGTGTCGGAGGGGTTCGCGAAGCCGCCGGTGACCGGGATGAGCGGGACATGGACGTGGACGGAGCCGATCCGCACGACGACGCGGGCCAGCCGGTCCGGGGACCCGGCGCCGGGCGGTACGAACCCCGCGCCGCGGATCTCGACGTCGTCGCCGGTCCGGATCGGCGCGTCCAGGTCGCCCGCCTCCCGGGACCGGACCACCGACAGCACGACGGGCCGGCCGCCCTCGCCGTACTTCCCGGTGAAGTAGACGGCCGCCGACACGGCCACCAGCAGGGCGAGCCCCCACGGCAGGTCGGGCAGCTGCTCGGGCCGGCGGGCCAGGCGGACCGCGGCGAACACCACGGCGACGGTGGACACCAGCACGTACTGCACATCGGTGAAGCCGCCGCGCCCCGAGTCGTCGGTGAGCAGGTCCGCCGCGCGCGGCCGGTCGGCCCGCAGCTTCTGCAGCCGCCCGGACAGCACCCGTACGCTCACCACCCGGCGGACCGCCACCGCGACGGCGCACACCAGCGCCAGCACGGAGACCACCCCGGCGCCGCGCGCCAGGTCCAGGCCGTCGATCAGCTCGTCGCGCCGCGCGTGGTCGGAGGCGGCGGCCAGCTGGAGGGCGAGGACGAGCACGGAGAAGACGGCGAGCAGCACCCAGGACGCGGCGACCGTGCGGGAGGTGGAGAGCCGGTTGTCCTCGCCGATCAGCGGCGCGAGGAGGCCGCCGCGCGCCCGGTGGACGTGGGCGGCGCCGGTCAGCAGCCCGGCGGTGACGAGCCCCGCGACCAGTCCGGCGGTACGGGCGTGGCTCCAGCCCGCGCCGATCGCGGTGGCGGCCTCGGCGAGGGCCAGCACGGCGAGGGCGCCCCAGACGATGACCAGGGTGCGCTGCCACACCCGGTACAGCCAGGCGTCCCCGGCCTCCCGGCCCCGGTCGGCGACGGCCCGCGCGGACTCGGTCAGTTCGTCGGAGACCCACTGCCGGGTCGCGGAGGCGGACTGGGCGACCCCGGCGGGCAGCCCCTGTCCGGCGGCGAACTCGTCCCGCTTGGCCAGGAAGGCGGCCACCGCGCGCCGGTGCCCCTGGCGCGCCCCGTGCGGGCAGTCGCCGCAGGTGCAGCCTCCGCCGTGCGCGCTCTGTCGTGCCTCGTCCAACGCCACGGCGAACGCCGCCCTTCCCGCCCCTGGTCCTGCCAATTGACCGATCAACTCGGTTGTGATTGCTGCGAATTGTGCCGTACGGGACGGGTGGTTGCCTCATCGGGGCACACCGGGCGGGCGACTTCGTCAGAATGTTCGAGAGATGCGGCGCCAGAGCGGCTGGTAGTTGATCCAGGCGACGAGATCGCTGCCGAGCTGTTCGCGGGTGGCGACCGCGTCCCGGTGTTCGATCAGCACGGGCTTTCCGGCCGCCCGCGCGGCCAGCTGAATCCGGCAGGACCGTTCGAGGGCGAGGAACCACCAGGCCGCCGCGTCCACCGAGTCGCCCACGGTCAGCAGCCCGTGGTTGCGCAGGATGACCGCCTTGCGGCCCCCGAGCGCGGCGGCGATCCGGCACCCCTCGTCCTCGTCCACCACGACCCCGGTGTACGCGTCGTACAGGGCGTGGTCCTCGTAGAAGGCGCAGGACTCCTGGGTGATGGGCTCGATCAGCTCGCCCAGCGCGGCCAGTGCCCTGCCGTGCACGGAGTGGGTGTGCGCGACCGCGACGACGTCCGGGCGGGCCCGGTGGACCTGGGCGTGGACGGTGAACGCCGCCTGGTTGACGTGGTGGCGCCCCTGGAGGACCTGGCCCTCGCCGTTGACCAGAACCAGGTCCTCGGGCCGCAACTCGTCGAACGGGAGACCGAACGGATTGACCCAGAAGCAGGAGGGGTACTCCGGGTCGCGTGCGGTGATGTGGCCGGAGACGCCGTCCTCGTAACCGTACGAACCGAACAGCCGCAGAGCTCCGGCCAGCCGCTCCTTGCGGTGTGCGCGTTCCTCGTCGGGCGTCTGGTGGACGGGCGGCATCGCGAAGTGCAGTTGCTCGACGGGCAGGGGTGTGGGCTCGGGCATGGCGACTCCTCGGGGGCTCCCAGGGCATTCGGTCGGAAGCTACCGCCGGTCACCCCAGGTGGCCAGAGCGATCACGTACCGATTCCGGCCGGTGTACGTCGCCGGGTTCACGCGCCGGGTTCACGCGCTGAGGACGAGGTAGGCGAGGCCGAGCGTGCCCCGGTAGCCGCCGTAGTAGCCGGTGCGCCGGTCGTCCACCGCGGCGACGACCCCGTCGTGCAGCGGATGGTCCGGGTGGGCCGGCGCCCAGCGCTCGTCCCGGCCGATGTTGGCGTCCGACTCGAAGAGGTCCCATTCCCGCTGGTCGGCGACGGTCACCTGGAGCGGCCGCAGCCCGGCGGCCTCGGCCCGCCGGATCAGGGCGAGCAGCGAGCCGAAGTCCTCCGGCTCGGCGCCGAGCCCGGCCAGTGCCCGTTCGTCGGGCTCCCGCTCCCAGAACGCCTCCCCGAACAGCACCCGGCCCCCGGGTCGCACGGCCGCCCGCAGCGCCTCCAGCGCCTCGGGCGTGGACCCGGGCCAGGTGTGCGAGGCGCCGATGGACACGGCCAGGTCGTAGCCCTTGTCCGGCCACTCGGCGGCGGGCACCTCGTGGAACCGTACGCGCTCCGCGAGCCCCCGCTCCCCGCGAGCGCCCGCCCGCGCGCGACGGCCTCGGCGTCGGTCTCGACGCCGTCCCCGGTGCTGCCGGGCGCCGACTCCACCAGGCGCATCAGCAGCTCGCCCCAGCCGCTGCCGAGGTCCACGATCCGTGCCCCGGGCGCCGGGGCGCAGGTCGCGACGAGACGGGCGGCGTGCTCCTCGGAGAGCGGGGTGTTCCAGGTCAGGCGGTCGTTGCGGGCGGCGGACATCAAGGCGCGGATCTCATCGGATGACATGGGCGCGGAGCCTGTCACGGGCGCGGCGGGCGGTGCCAAGCGTTTTCCGGCGGACACGGCGATGCCGCCGCCCGGAACACCGGGCGGCGGCATCGGTCACGCACCGGGAGGGTTCACTCCCACTCGATGGTCCCCGGCGGCTTGCTCGTCACGTCGAGCACCACGCGGTTGACGTCGGCGACCTCGTTGGTGATGCGGGTGGAGATCTTGGCCAGGGTCTCGTACGGCAGCCGCGACCAGTCGGCGGTCATGGCGTCCTCGGAGGAGACCGGGCGCAGCACGATCGGGTGGCCGTAGGTGCGGCCGTCGCCCTGGACGCCGACGCTGCGGACGTCCGCGAGGAGGACCACCGGGCACTGCCAGATGTCCCGGTCCAGGCCGGCGGCGGTCAGCTCCTCGCGGGCGATGGCGTCGGCCTCGCGCAGCAGGTCGAGCCGCTCCTTCGTGACGTCGCCGACGATGCGGATGCCGAGGCCGGGGCCGGGGAAGGGCTGGCGCTGGACGATCTCGTCGGGCAGGCCGAGCTCCTGGCCGACCATCCGGACCTCGTCCTTGAACAGCTGGCGCAGCGGCTCGACGAGCTCGAACTCGATGTCCTCGGGGAGCCCGCCCACGTTGTGGTGGGACTTGATGTTGGCGGTGCCGGTGCCGCCGCCGGACTCCACGACGTCCGGGTAGAGCGTGCCCTGCACGAGGAAGGCGACCTCGGGGCCGTCCTCCTGGAGGATCTCCAGCTGGGCCTGCTCGAAGACGCGGATGAACTCGCGGCCGATGATCTTCCGCTTCTGCTCCGGGTCGGACACGCCGGCCAGGGCGTCGAGGAAGCGCTTCTCCGCGTCGACGACCTTCAGCTTCGCGCCGGTCGCGGCGACGAAGTCCTTCTCGACCTGCTCGGTCTCGCCCTTGCGCATCAGGCCGTGGTCGACGTACACGCAGGTGAGCTGGGAGCCGATCGCCTTCTGCACGAGGGCGGCGGCGACGGCGGAGTCCACGCCGCCGGACAGGCCGCAGATGGCGCGCTTGTCACCGACCTGCGCGCGGATCGCGGCGACCTGCTCCTCGATCACGTTGCCCGTGGTCCAGGTCGGCTCGATGCCCGCGCCCCGGTACAGGAAGTGCTCCAGGACCTGCTGGCCGTGCGTGGAGTGCATGACCTCGGGGTGGTACTGGACGCCGTAGAGCTTCTTCTCGTCGTTCTCGAAGGCGGCGACCGGGACGACGTCCGTGGACGCGGTGACGGTGAAGCCCTCGGGGGCGGCGGAGCAGGCGTCGCCGTGCGACATCCACACCGACTGGTCGGCCGGGGTGCCCTCGAAGAGGGTGGAGCCGGCCTTGGAGACGGTGAGCGGGGTGCGGCCGTACTCGCGGGCGCCGTTGTCGTCGACGGTGCCGCCGAGCGTGGTGGCCATCAGCTGGAAGCCGTAGCACATGCCGAAGACGGGGACCCCGGCCTCGAACAGCGCGCGGTCCAGCGAGGGCGCGCCCTCGGCGTAGACCGAGGAGGGCCCGCCGGACAGGATGATCGCCCGGGGGTTCTTGGCCAGCATCTCGGCCACCGGCATCGTGGAGGGCACGATCTCGCTGTAGACCCGGGCCTCACGGACGCGTCGGGCGATGAGCTGGGCGTACTGCGCGCCGAAGTCGACAACGAGAACCACGTCGGTGGTGGTGTCGGGGGCGGCGGGGGGTGCTGCTGGCACGGGGGCGGCCTTCCGGCGGTGGAGAGGGGTCGGTCCTCCCAATTCTACCGGCGGCCGGAAGCATCCCCCGCCGGACGGCGAGCGTGCTCCGTCTCACCATCCGGGCCCGGCGTCGGCCGGCGCGGGCGGCGGGGCCATACTGGCCCCATGCGTCAGCACACGACCTTCGTCTTTACCTATGGCATCCGGCCCGCCGGCTGCCATGGTCGTGCTGCTTGAGCAACTGACAAGCAACGTTCCAGGCGCCCCGGGCCGACAGGTCCGGGGCGTTCTGGCGTTCCGGGCCCGCCGGCCCCGGGGAGCCGCACCGCACTCACCGGGAGACCCACCATGAGCAACACCACCACCCCCGCCACCAAGAGCGTCACCGAGGCGACCGGCGCCCGCACCGACGAGGCCGCGTCCCTGATCGGCGACGCCCGCACGCGCATCGACGCCCTGGACGACCGGATCATCGGGCTCGTCCGGGAGCGGATGGCCGTGTCCTCGGTGATCCAGGAGGCCCGGATGACCTCGGGCGGCCGCCGGGTCAATCTGTCCCGCGAGATGGAGATCCTGGGCCGCTACCGGGACGCGCTGGGCAAGCCGGGCACCTCGCTGGCGATGACGCTGCTGGAGCTGTGCCGGGGCCGGGTCTGAACGGACGCGCTCCGGGGGCTGTAGGGGCGTATCCCAGTTCGGGCGGACTCTCACCCGTACGGCGCGTGACCAGGCCCGGCGCGGCTTCGTTGGTCCCGGTGTCCGTGCCAGCCAGGGGCGGCTCTCGATGGGAACCACGCGTGGCTCCGCCGGGGTGTGTGGCGTACCGCGTGTACGCCGTGGGACCGCGCACCGGCGTGCGTGACCGGTCGGCAGGGGACAGCAGCCCGGTCACTCGGAGGGACCGTTGGTCCTTCCAGGAACGGCCGGCTCCGGGGACGCCCGGGGCCGGCCGCTCCTACGTGTGCCGCGTCTTCGTGCACCCAGCTTCTCGTGCACCGCTTCAGCTTCTCGTGTGCCGCTACGGCTTCTACGGGTGCCGCTTCAGCGGGTGGCGCGTCGGCGGGCGACCGTGAAGAGGGCACCGCCCGCGAGCAGCGCGACGAGGGCCGCGCCGGACGCCGTGAGCGCGACGGTCCCGGTGGAGGCGAGCGCCCCGCCGGTGCCGTCGCCGGAGCCGGAGCCCGTCGTGCCGGTGGTGCCGGTGGTGCCGGTCGAGGACGAGCCGGCCGAGGCGGAGCCGGTCGCGCCGGTGTCCCCCGAGCCTCCGGTGGAGCCGCCCGTGGCCGTCGAGCCGCCCGAGGTGGACCCGCCCGTCGTGGCGCCGGGGTCCTCGCCGTTGAGCACCAGGGACGCGGTGTTGTTCGCGGGCTTCGGGTCGAAGGGCAGCGCGGGGTCCTGGAGGAAGGTGTTGCGGACCACGACGTTGCCGGAGGCCCCCGCGACGACCTTGTCGATCTTCAGCCGGAAGGGGAGGGCGAAGTCCGCGTCCTCGCGTACGGACATCGGCGTGGAGCAGAAGTAGCGCGGGGCCGCCTTCTGGTTCTCGCGGTACTGCCCGTCCTTGGTCACCCCCCGGCAGGTGGCCGGCCCGGAGAGGACCGAGGCGCCCTCGGGCACGGTGATGTCGACGGTGGCGACGTCCTCGCCGGAGCGGATGTACCCGATCCAGGCGGGCCCCCGGTTGCGGAAGCCGACGGTCACGTCGACCGTGTCGCCGGCGGCGCCCCGGGCCTTGTCGCCGTAGGCCGCGAAGTCGGCGCTGTTGGCCGTGTGGAAGTCGACGTCCTGCTGGTTGTCGTCGGGGTCGAGGTCGGCCGAGCGGACCGCGGGGCTCTTGCGCAGGGCGAGCGCGGCGCCCTTGCCGGGGCTGAACCGGGCGCCGGCCCTCAGCGACGCGCGGGCGTCGGTGCCGTCCTCGGCGACGCGGTAGAGGAACGAGTCGTAGTACGCGCGCTCGGTGGCCCGGATCACGGGCGGCTCGGCCAGCGTGTAGGTGGCGCCGGGCTCGTAGCTGCCCGGGAAGGTGCACAGGGCGGTGGACCAGGCGCCGGGGCTGCCGAAGCCCAGGTCGTCCTCGCTGTACTCGCAGTTCTGGTACCGCTCGGTGAACTCCATGCCCCGGGTGTTGCGCAGGGTGAGCAGGACGCCCTGGGCGGCGCGGGTGCCGTTGTTGGTGAAGGTGATGGGCACCGGCTGGCTGTCCCCGGGCTTCAGCTCCGTCCTCAACGGCAGCCGCTTCATCGACAGGTCGGGCCCGCCGATGGAGACGCGCGCGGTGAACGCCCGGAAGGTGGCTCCCTCCGCCTCCGCCGTGACCGCGAGGGTGCCGGTGTCGCCGTCCTCGCTGCCCTCGGCGGCGCTGACGTCGAGTTCGGCGAGGGTGCTCAGGCCGGGCCAGATCCCGTAGTCGTGGCAGACGGCGGTCGTCCCGGTCCGCTCGCAGTCGAGGCCGCCGTCCTCACCGAAGGACACGTCCGCGACACCGGCGAGCTTGCTGAAGTCGAAGCGGACGGTGTACTCGCCGTCGAGGACGCCGTTCTCCTCGTCCTCGGACGGATTGGTGACCGTGAGGCCCAGGGTCGCCTTCTGCGGGGTGCCCGTGGCCGGGTACGGGTGCAGGGCCGTGTCGGCGGGACCGCCGAGCGTGAACTCGGGGACGGCCGCCCGGGCCGGTCCGCCCAGCGCGAGCGTACCGGCGGCCAGCAGGCCGGCCGAGGCGACCACGCCTGCGAAGCGGCGGAACGCGGCTCTCGGGGTCGTGCTTCTCATCTCGGGCCCTCTGGGGTCGTCGGGAGCTGTGACCGCTGTGGCAGCGACATGGGTACGACCTGGGGCGGGCGGGAAAAGTTGCGCGGGATCAGATCACGGATCGGGTACGCCGACCGGAGTGATCCACCTCACATAAGGATTTCATCAGTACGGGGACAACCATCGGGGCGTCCGGCAGGTCATGCATGCGGAACACCGGTTGTCGGTTGTTGTGCGACGGACCGGTTACAGCGTGAGGGGCTGCACTTGGAGGGGGGTGCAGCCCCTTCTGCTGTCCTCGGGCTTCCTTGAGGCCTTCTACGCCAGCCCTCTACGCCTTGTCGGCCGACTCCTTCTTCGGCGGCACCGCGGGTATCCCCAGGAACGGCAGCCTCAGCGCGCCGAACGCCTCCTTCGGGACGGCCGGTGCCTGCGGCTCGACCGCCGCCAGCCGCTCGTACGCCTCGCCCTGCGCCGGGCGCGGGTCGCGCTCGCCCTTGTTGGGCCAGAAGGACATGGCGCGTTCCGCCTGCGCGGTGATCGTCAGCGAGGGGTTGACGCCGAGGTTGGCGGAGACCGCCGAGCCGTCGACCACCGAGATACCCGGGTGCCCGAACAACCGGTGGTAGGGGTCGATGACGCCCTCGTCCGCACTGGCGCCGATCGGGCAGCCGCCGAGGAAGTGGGCGGTGAGCGGGGTGCCCATCAGCTCGCCTATGTTGGAGCCGGGGAAGCCGTTGATCTCGTCGGCGAGCAGCGAGGCGCTCAGGGTCGCCTCGGCGATCTGGGTCGGGTTGGGCGCGCCGTGGCCCTGGCGGGCGGTGAGCAGGCCCTTGCCGATGCCGCGCGGCTTGCGGTAGGCGGTCAGGGAGTTGTCGAGCGACTGCATGACGAGGCCGATGATGGTCCGTTCCGACCAGCGCCGGTTGGAGAGCGACCGCACGGCGAGCGTGGGGTGCTTGGCCAGGTTCCCGAACCAGGCGAGGACCCGGTGGGTGCTGAAGGGGACCTGGAGGATGGTCATGCCGCCCATGGCGTTGGAGCCCTTGCCGTAGCGAACCGGCTCGATGTGGGTGTTCTCGTCGGGGTGGATGGACGAGGTGATGGCGACACCCTTGGTGAAGTCGGGCTTCGTACCGTGCTTCCTGCGGTAGCGGCGGTCGGAGGTCTGCGCGCCGACCAGCCCCTCGGAGTTGGTCCGGGTCAGCTCGCCCAGCCGGGCCGAGAGCCGGGGCAGCAGTCCCTTGTCCTTCATCGTGTGCAGCAGGGTCTGGGTGCCGTACGTGCCCGCCGCCACGACCACCTCGCGGGCGCGCAGCACGGTCGGCGCGGCCTTCCGGCGGCGGTCGGTGGGCACGGTGGAGACGCGGTAGCCGCCGTCGGGGTGGTCGGTGACGCCTAGGACCGAGGTCATGGGGTGGATGACCGCGCCGGCCTTCTCGGCGAGGTGGAGGTAGTTCTCGTTGAGGGTGTTCTTCGCGCCGTGGCGGCAGCCCGTCATGCACTCGCCGCACTCGGTGCACGCCTTGCGCGCCGGGCCCGCGCCGCCGAAGTAGGGGTCGGCGACCGTGCCGCCGGGCTTCGCCCTCGCCGTGCCGTCGGCGTCCTCGCCGTCACCGAAGAAGACGCCGACCGGGGCCAGGTGGAAGGTGTCGCCGACCCCCATGGCCTCGGCGGTCGCCTTGAGGTGGACGTCGGAGGGGGTCGTCGTCGGGTTGAGCCGGACCCCGAGCATCCGCCTGGCCTGGTCGTAGTACGGCCTCAGCTCGTCCTGCCAGTCGGTGATGTGCGCCCACTGCCGGTCCTCGAAGAACGGGGCCGGGGGCACGTACAGCGTGTTGGCGTAGTTGAGCGAGCCGCCGCCGACCCCTGCGCCGGCCAGCACCATCACCTTGCCGAGCAGGTGCACGCGCTGGATGCCGAAGAGGCCGAGGGCGGGGGCCCAGAGGTAGTTCTTCAGGTCCCAGGAGTTCTTGGGCAGGGTGCCCGGGGTGAAGCGGCGGCCCGCCTCCAGGACGCCGACCCGGTACCCCTTCTCGCTCAGCCGCAGCGCCGAGACCGCACCGCCGAAGCCCGAACCGACGACGATCACGTCGTAGTCGTACGCGGCGTCGTCGTCGGCGCCGCCGGCCGGCCGGTCCTGATTCTGGGCATGGCTGTCCTGGGACATGGCACTCCTCGGTACGAAAAGGACAGAAGTGGTGCGGGCGGGGGCGGAGGTTCGGCCCGGGCGGAACGCCCCACCCCCTGCCCGGACGGGGGTTCAGCGCAGGCGGAACGCCTTCATCGCCTTCAGGCTGCGGCTCATGAACGCCGCGTACTTCTCGTCGTCCATCCCGAAGGACGGGGCGAGCGGGATCAGCCGCTGCTGGGCGACGGTCTGGGCCTCGGTGTACTTGAGGATGCCCTCGGAGCCGTGGCGGCGGCCGAGACCGGAGTCCTTCATGCCGCCCATCGGGGACTGCACGCTGCCGTACGCGGGGGCGTACCCCTCGTTGATGTTGACCGTGCCGGTGCGCAGCCGGGCGGCGACCCGGTGACCGCGCCGGCCGTCCTTGGTCCAGACGCTCGAATTGAGGCCGTACGGGGTGGCGTTGGCCAGCGCGACAACCTCGTCCTCGTCGCGGAAGCGGTAGATCGAGACGACCGGGCCGAAGGTCTCCTCGGTGCAGACCGCCATGGGGGCCTCGACGCCGTCCAGGATCGTCGGCTCGTAGAAGAGGGGGCCGATGTCGGGGCGGGCGACCCCGCCGGCGACGAGTCTGGCGCCCTTCTCGACGGCCTCCGCGACATGCCGGCTGACGGTCTCCAGCTGCCGTTCGCCCACCAGCGAGCCCATGTCGGCGCCGTACGCGAGGGAGTTGCCGAGCCACATCGCCTTGGTACGGGCGGCGAACCGCTCCACGAAGGCGTCGGCGACGGACTCGTGGACGTACAGCCGCTCGATGGAGATGCAGAGCTGGCCGGCGGAGGAGAAGCAGGCGCGGACGGCGCCGGCGGCGGCCTTCTCTACGTCGGCGTCCTCCAGGACCAGCATGGCGTTCTTGCCGCCGAGCTCCAGCGAGACGCCGACGAGCCGGGCCGCCGCGCCCTGGGCGACCTCGCGGCCGGTGCGGGTGGAACCGGTGAACGAGACGTAGTCGGCGTGCTTGACGACCTCGGGGCCGACGACCGGGCCCTCCCCCAGGACGACCTGGAAGACCTCGGCCGGGAGCCCCGCCTCGATCAGGAGGTCGCGCGCCCACAGGGCGGTCAGCGCGGTCTCCGTGTCGGGCTTCATCACCACGGCGTTGCCGGAGACGAAGGCGGGCAGCGCGTCACCGACGGACAGCTCGAAGGGGTAGTTCCACGGGGCGATCTGGCCGACCACCCCGCGCGGCTGGCGCAGCTCGGTGACCTTGGTGAGCGTCGGTACGACACCGGTGTGCCGCTTCGGTTTCAGGTAGGCGGAGGCCTTGCGCCCGTAGTGCCGGGCGGCGACGGCGACCGCCTGCACCTCCTCGTGGGCGTGCAGACGGGCCTTGCCGGTCTCCAGCTGGATGAGGTCGAGGACCTCGGACTGGCGGCCGATGACGAGGTCGTGGAAGCGCAGGAGCACCGCGGCCCTGTGCCGGACCGGCAGGGCGGCCCAGGCGGGCTGGGCGGCGCGCGCCCGCTCGAAGGCGGTCGCCACGTCCTCGGGGGTGGACTCCGGCAGGTCGGCCAGCTTCTCGCCGGTGAAGGGCGTGTGGTTGGCGGTGCGGCCGGAGCCGACGACGCCGCGCGTCAGCTGGGCGATCACCTCGGGCGTCACGACGTCGGCGGCCGTGCGCACGCCCGCGGGCGCGGCGGCCACGGGGTTGGTGCCGGCAGCGGCGGCGGAGGTGGACGTGAGGGCCTGCGAGTCCGTCATGAGGCCGAGAGTACGTCGGCCGGAAGGCTTTGGGTACCCGTGGGTAACAGCTTTTCACCGTCTCTCCCGGAGTCCCGCCACCCACCCGCCGACCGAGCCAGTGATCACTGGCGGCATAAGCCCTGATCAGGGGCTATCCGCCACCTCTGGCCGGTCCCGGTGGCCGGGCGGGTCAGTCGGTGTCGGCCGGGGCGCGCCAGCTGCGCAGCATCGCGTTGAACCGGTCCCGGGTGTTGTCCCAGTCGTCCGCCGGGCCCGTCATGTAGAGCGCGTACTCCGGGCCGCCCTCCTTGGCGAAGTACATCTGGTCGATGGCGTGCCGCGCCTCGCCGTTCTTCTCGGTCCAGGTGAACTCCCAGACGGACCCCGGGCAGTCGCGGTAGACGTTGGAGTTCAGCTCCAGGTTCACGTACTGCGGCAGCCGCTTGCTGAGCGCCGTCTGCAGTTCGAGCATGTGGTCGTAGGAGTTGTCGAAGTCGGGGGCCGGGTCGACGCTGACCCGGAAGTAGTGCACGCCGTTGTCCGGGGTGTAGTCGATGTTGGTGCCCTCCACCCGGCGCTCCCAGCCGTCCGGCATGAAGACGCTGAACCCGGCGGGGTCCTGCACCCGCCGCCAGCCGTCCGGCACGCCCTGCGTCGCCGCCTCCGACGAGGACGAGTCGGTGGGCGTGGGGGTGGGCGTGGGCGTCGGGGTGGCAGGCCCCGGGGTGCGGGTGCCGTGGGAGGCCGTGCCGCCACCGTCCGCGGTGACGGCGGCCTCCGTGCGGTGCGCGTACATCATCGCGGCGATCCCCGCGCCGCCGCCGAGCAGTGCGGCCAGGGCGATGACCAGGACGGTCGTGCGCCACCGGCTGCGGCGAGCGGCGGGAGCGGGTGCCGGTACGGGCGTGGGCGGCACGACGGGCCCGGGTTGCGGCAGCACGGCGGTGCCCCCGCGCAGCATCTCCTCGGAGACCTGCTGGGTCGGGACGAAGGCCTGGGCGGCCCGGGGCTTGCGGCCCTCCATGGCCTCCAGCAGCATCCGCTCGGTGTCCGCCGCCGACGGCCGGTCCTCCGGGTCCTTGCGCAGCAGCGCGGTGATGACGGGGGCAAGCGCCCCGGCCCTGGCGGGCGGCGGCGCCTCCTCGGTGACGACGGCCTGCATGGTCGATATCGGGGAGGTCCGGCGGAACGGCGAACGCCCCTCGACCGCCGTGTACAGCGTGGCGCCCAGCGACCACAGGTCGGACGCCGGGCCGGGGTCGCCACCGCGTACCCGCTCGGGCGCCAGGTAGTCGATGGAGCCGACGATCTCACCGGTCCTGGTGATGGTGGAGTCGCCCTCTATCGCGGCGATCCCGAAGTCGGTGAGCAGGACCCGGCCGTCCCGGGCGAGCAGCACGTTGCCCGGCTTCACATCGCGGTGCAGCACCCCGGCCTCGTGCGCGGCGCGCAGCGCGCCCAGCACGTGCAGCCCGATCCTGGCGGCCTCGCGCGCCTCGACCTCGCCGGTCTCCTTCGCCCGGTCGGCGAGCGACGGGCCGTCGACGTACTGCATGACGATCCACGGCCGGTTGTCGTACTCGACGACGTCGTGGACGGTGACGACACCGGGGTGGGTGATGCGGGCCGCCGCACGGGCCTCCTTCTGGGTCCTGGCGTGCAGTACGAGCCGGTCCGCGTCGGTGACGTAGAGACCTGCGGTCAACTCCTTGACGGCCACGGTGCGGTGCAGCACCTCGTCGTGGGCCCGCCACACCTTGCCCATGCCCCCGCGCCCGAGGACGTCGCCCAGCCGGTACCTCCCGGCCAGCAGCAGTCCCGCCTCCGTGCCCTGCGATCCATCCACGTGTTCCCCGCCCCCGTTGCTTCGGAAGACAGGTTACGGATCGGACGCGCGGCCACGGAACCTCGCATCGCCCACGAGACCGCACTGTGATGCTTGTCGCCCGGCGACGGCCCCCCGGGGCGTCAGCCCGTCACGCGGTAGGAGACGCTGGCCTGTTGGTAGATCTCGGTGACCCGGTCGCGCTGGTCCTCCGGGCCGATGACCTGGAGGACGTGGTAGCGGCCGGCGACGAGCATCACGAGGTTGCGGACGTAGACCTCGCGGCCGTTGCCGTCCTGCCAGGTGAACTGCCCCTCCGCCATGGCCTGTCGGCCCACGTCGGTGCGGCGCAGCCCGCTCGCCGACGACCAGCTGGAGTCGCGGAACGGCTTCAACTCCGGCTCCTTGTCCCGCTGGTAGTCCAGCGGGTCGCTGCCGTTGGCCTTGGCGGTGTCGCGCCCGGGGACGATCAGCACGCTGAAGCCGTCGCTGCCGTAGCGGACCTGGCGCTCGGCGTTGGCCGGGCTGCGCTGCCAGCCCTTGGGGACGCCGACCTCGAAGCCCTCGGCGTCCTCGCGCAGCGTGTAGCCGGCCGCGAGCGCGGCGGCGGAACGGCTCGTCTGCGGCTGCTTCGCCCCCGAGGACTTGGCCGGTGCCGGCTCCTTCGACCCACTCGGCGTCGGGTCGGGCGTCGCGGAGGCGGGGGGCGCCGAGGCGGTACGGGAGGGGGCGGCGCCGGTCCCGTTGTCCGCGTCGGACCTGGGCATGAACATCACCGCGTACGCGATCACCGCGACGAGCGCCAGCAGGATCACGACGAGCAGCAGCCTGCCCAGCCGGCGCGGCGCCCGCTCCCCACCCTGCGGCGGGCGTGGCGGGGTGCGCAGCGCCTTGGGGCCCTTGGGCTCGCGGGGCGCTCTCAGCCTCGGCTCGTGGTGCGTGACGGCGGTGCGGTCCACGGCCTCCCCGGTGTGGCGGTGCCGGCCGTGCGCCGATCCGCCGCGCCGGCCGCGCCGCTTGCGGACGAGCTCGCCGCGACGGCGTACGACGGGCAGCCGTGTGGTGTCCTCGGCGGGCAGCGTCACGACGTCGAGCCCGGCCTCCGGTTCCGGCGCCGAGCGTACGAGGGAGCGCAGCCAGCCGCTCAGCTCCTCGACGTCGGGCCGCTCGGTGGCGTCCTGGCGCAGCAGCGACTCGACGACCGGGCGCAGCGGGCCGCACTCCTCGGCGAAGGCGGGCGGTTCACCGCAGACCATCTGGACGAGTTCGGGGGCGCTGTCCTCGGGGTAGGGGGCGTGCCCCTGGACGGCGCGGTAGAGCAGCGCGCCCAGGGCCCACAGGTCGGTGGCGGGGCCGATGGGCGGGGCCAGCTGCCAGTTCCCGTGGACGGGTCCGGCCTGTTCGGGCGCCCAGCGCTCCGTGACCGCGCCGACGACGGCGATCCGCGCCTGCCGGGCCCGCTCGGCGGCGAGTGCGGTGGCGGGGCCCCGGTAGGCGGAGCTGTCCTGGTCCGGGGCGACGACGTCGTCCCAGCGCCCGGACGGGGCGCCGGAACCGGCCGGGGGCGGTTCGGACGCGGGGCCCCGCCGGGCGGCATCGGCGCGCAGGGCGTCCTCGCCGGACCCGCCGGCGGGCACGGGCCGCCCGGAGCCGGGCCCGTCGTCCCAGGAACCGGTCAGGTGCAGCCGCCGGGGCGGAACCTGCCCACCGTCGTCGTCCTCGTCGTCCTCGTCGTCCTCGTCGTCCGCGTCATCGTCGTCGTACGGATAGGCGTCGTGCGGCTCCTGCACCTCGGGCCCGCGCACCCAGCCCCCGGGCAACTGCGGGAGCGCCTGCCGGGGCGCGGTGTGCGGGGCACGTCCGCCACCGGCGTCACGCTCCTCGCCGCCGGGCTGCGGGAGCACGGGCCAGGCGTCCGGCGCCGGCTCCGAGCCGCGCGCTGCCTCGTCTCGGCCGGAGGGCTGCGGAAGCACGGGCCAGGCGTCAGGCGCCGGCTCCGAGCCGCGCGCTGCCTCGTCTCGGCCGGAGGGCTGCGGAAGGGCGGGCCAGGCGTCAGGCGCGGGCTCGGAGCCGCGCGCGTCGTCCGCGTCGGGCAGTTGCCGGTGCGCCGAGTGCGCGCCGCCGGGTGTGGCTCCCGCGCCGGGCGGCTCGTCTCCCCCGGGAGGCTGCGGGAGCGCGGGCCAGGCGTCGGGCGCGCGTTCGGGCCCGCGCGCGTCGTCCGCGTCCGGGGGCTGCGGGAGCGCGGGGCGCCCGGTCGGGGGGGTTCCCGTGCCTCGCCCGCCCGCGCGGCGTCCCTCCTCGCTGATGCGGGCGGCGGCGCGGGCGCCGGCCCGGTACGCGGCGATGGCCCCGGCCCGCGCTGCCCTGGCGTGGGCGGCGCTGTCCGCTCCGGCGGCGGGCACGGGCAGGCCGGCGGGCGGCACCGGCCGGCGCGCGGTGTCCGTCTCGCCGCCGTACGGGGGCATCGGTTCGCCGCCATACGGCGGCGCCGGTTCGTCGCCGGGTGCCGACTCGATCGCGGCGGGGCCCCGGGAGGCCGGGAGCCGGCCGGGTTCGCTGGGCGCGTACGGATCTGAGGGCTCCGGACCGGCCGCGGGCGCCACGTAAGGGCCGGTGGGACCGGACTCGATGGCGGGGCCGCCGTACCCGCCCTCGTCCGGCTCCTCGTCGTCGGGGCGCGGCACCGGGCTGTAACCGCACAGCGCCTCCTCGGCCGCCCCGGCCGCAAGACCGGTCAGGACGACCCGCCCGTCGTCGCAGACGAGCACCGTGCGCACGGTGATGTTGCGGTGGGTCCAGCCATGGGCGTGCAGCACGCGCAGCGCCGTCAGCACGTCGGAGCCGATCTCGGCGGCCCGGTACGGGTTGAGCGGGCGCTCCGCGAGCAGGGCGGCCAGCGGGCGGGACGCGACCAGTTCGCTCACTATCCAGAGCGAGCCCGCCTCCGCGAACACGTCGAAGACCTGGTCGAGCCGTGGGTGGTCGGGGACCTGGGCCGCCGCCTGGGCGGCCTCGATGGCGCGCCGCACGGCCGGCTCGGTGGACCGCCGGACCGCGCGCCCGCCGGTGCGCGGCACGGGGGACGTCCGGCCGTCGCCCTCGACGACCTCCGCGTCCACGACCTCGGGCAGCGGCACCTGACGGACCAGGACCTCCTGGCCGCTGTAGGTGTCGAAGGCCCGGGTCTCGGCCAGTTCGTACGCGTCGGACGGAGGCAGGGGAAGGCGGTAGCGGTCGGCAAGTACCCGACCCGCGTAGTCGTCCACGACGCCTCCCCAGAGCGCGCTGTCCCCCGGTCACCCAGACCGCACCGAATCCGTCAATCACAGTCACTTGCGGTGCAATTGACTGCCCGTTTCGGCTGCGTACGGTCTACGGGCTCTCACCATACGTGTCCTGCGGCGGCCGCGCGGCCGGGTCGGCGCAACCCGGCCCGGCGACCGCACCCGCAGGCCGCCGTCGGCCCGAGCCCGGCCGCCTCAGTCGACCGGCTCGAACGATCCGAACGCCGTCTCGCGCAGCGTCCGGCACTCCTTGCCGTCCCACTCGTCCGCCTCGCAACTGATCATGATCGCGTAGCCGTGCTTCCCGTCGACCTTGAAGCCGCGGTTGAGCACCCGGACGCGCCGGCCGTGCTGGGTCCGCTCGAACTGCCAGTCGGCGACGGTCGGGTAGCCGTTGTACTGCACCTTCTGTATGCCGAGGTGGTGGTAGTTCGTGCTGGAGCCGGCGACCCCGCTCCGGGCGGCGTTCCAGGCGGCTGCCGCGTCGCCGCCGGGCGAACCGGTGTAGTCGACCTGGAGTCTGGGAAAGCCGCCGTCGGCGTTGTAGATGGCGCCGGCGCCCTGGCCGGAGGTGGTGTCGAAGCGGAAGCCCTTGGGCATGGCGATGGAGAAGTGGAACCGCTTGTTCGCCACCGTGCGGTACCCGGCGGGCAGGGCGTCGGCATCCTCGTCGGCCTTCGCGCCGTCGTCGCCGTCGTCCTTCGCCCCCTTGTCCTGGTCCCCGTCCTGGCCGTCGTTGCCGTCCTTGCCCGCGTCCTGCTCCTTGCCGCTGCTGCCCTGTTCCGCGTCGGCCGACCCGGAGGAGCCGGCTGCGGTGGGGGTTCCGGCGGGCGCGGACGCGCCGGTCTTCTTCGCGCCGGCGTCGTCGGCCGGCTTGTCGTCGCCGCCGCCGAGCGTGAGCGCGAGGACCGTGCCGAGGACGGCGAGCACGATGACGGCCGCGATGATCGCCAGGGTGCGGCGCGGCACCACGTCCGTGAGGGACGCCCGGGGTGCGGTGACCGGCGAGGACGCCGGGCGCTGCGGCGGTACGGCCCCCGAGGGCGAGGCGGCGCCGGGGGCCGGGGTGGGCCGGGCCGGGACGGGCGGTGCGACGACGGGGGCAGCGACGGCAGCGGCGGCGGGCGTCGACTTGGCGTTGCGTACGGAGCGCAGCGCGCCGCGCAACCGGTCGCGGGCGCCCTCGCCCGTCTCACCGGACTTCGCCGCCCCGGCGTCGGCGACGCCCTTGGGCAGCGCCATGACCTGCGTGGCGTCGGCCGGGGCCGGCGCCGGACGCTCCGGCTGGTCGAAGGAGCTGATCACGTCGTTGAGCAGGGCGCGCGCCCCCGCGTCGTCGAGCCGCTGCTCGGGGTCCCGGGCGAGCAGCCCGTAGATGACCTCCTCCAGCGGGCCCGCGTTCTTCGGCGGGTCGAGCGGTTCGGTCATCACGGCGGTCAGGGTCGCGATGGCGGAGCCCTTGTCGTACGGCGGGCAGCCCTCGACGCTCGCGTACAGCAGCCCGCCCAGCGACCACAGGTCGGCGGGCGGGCCCGGCTTGTGCCCGCGCGCCCGCTCCGGCGAGATGTACGAGGGCGCGCCCACGAGCATGCCCGTGGAGGTGACGGACGGGTCGCCCTCGACCTGCGCGATGCCGAAGTCGGTCAGCACGACCCGGCCGTCCTCGGCGATCAGCACGTTGGACGGCTTCACGTCGCGGTGCAGAATGCCCTCGCGGTGCGCCGAGCGCAGCACGTCGAGGATGGCGAGGCCGACCTCGGCGGCACGTTTCGGCGTCAGGACACCGTCCTCGCGCACCGCCTCGGCCAGCGACTTGCCCTCGATGAGTTCCATGACGATCCACGGCCGGTCGTCCTCGTCGACCACGTCGTAGACCGTGACCGCGCCGTTGTTGCGGATGCGCGCGATCGCCTTGGCCTCGCGCAGCGTACGCGTGATCAGCCGGCGCTTCTCGTCCTCGTCGATGGCCGAGGGGAACCGCAGTTCCTTGACCGCCACCGTGCGGCCCAGCGTCTCGTCGACGGCACGCCAGACCGTGCCCATACCGCCCCGGCCGAGCACCTCCCCGAGCCGGTACCGCCCCGCAAGGAGACGTCCGTCCTTGTCCCGTTGGGGCTCCCGTGCCTGCTCCGCCTCCGACATGCGTCCCCTCTGCGATCAACCCGCCCTGGCAGAGCGTTCATTGTCCCTCACCCCGGGACCGCTCCTGGTGCCGGGTCCGGGCTCGGTCATGATGGGGCCCGAGGCCGCGTCCGCGAAGTCCCGCCGTACGCCCGGAGGGCGTGGCCCGCGGCGTCCGGTGCGTGCGATCGCAAGGCGGAGGATCATCCTCGTACTGGACGTACTCGGATGTTTCCGACAACGCGGCGAGTGCGCGCGCCAGACGCCGCGGGCCGGGCGGGACTTCGGGACACGGCCGAGGAAGGGACATCCCGCCATGCCGATGCTCAGGGCACCGCTCGTCGCCCTGGTGGTGCTGGCGTTGTGCGGACTCGGAACGGGGCCCCTCCCCAGCGAATCACACCTCACCCCCGCGGCCTCCTACCTCCCCCGGTTCACCGCCCGGGGAGGCGCCCCCGACGCGGCACTTCTGGCGCACGACCCCTCCTCCGCGCCGCGGAACACCTACCGTTCGACGGGCCCCGGCATCCGGTACGCGGACCGGTTCCGGGCAGGCAGCGTCACCAAGACGTTCGTCGCCGTCGTCGTCCTCCAACTCGCCGGGGAGAAAAGGCTGCGGCTGTCCGATACGGTCGAGCGCCTCCTGCCCGGGCTGATCCGGGGTCACGGCAACGACGGCCGCCGCATCACCCTGCGCGCCCTGCTCAGCCACACCAGCGGCCTCTACGACTACACCGACGACACCTCCGCGCACCCCCTCTCCGCCTCGGCCGCGGTCCGCACGGCAACGGCCCATCACCCCACGGCCGCACCCGGCACCTACACGTACTCCAACACCGATTACGCCGTCCTCGGCCTCGTCGTCCGCCGCGTCACCGGCCACACCTACGCGACCGAGATCCGCAGCCGCGTCATCGGCCCCCTCCACCTCACCGGCACCTCCCTGCCCGGCAGCCGCACCACCCTGCCCGCACCGCACGGCCGGGCCTACACGCGCGATCCGTCGGACGGCCACCTCACCGACGCCACCACCCTCGACCCGCGCACCGCCGGCGCGGCGGGCGAGCTGATCTCCACGCTCTCCGATCTGAACCGCTTCTACGCGGCCCTGCTGGGCGGAAGGCTGCTGATGCCCCCTCAGCTGACCTCCGCGCTCGACACCTCGGCGACGCACGGGCTGTACGGCCTCGGCGTCTTCCCGGAGCAGCTGTCCTGCGGGGTCACCGTCTGGGGCCACAACGGCCGCATCACGGGCAGTTATGTCCGCACCGCCGCCACCCGCGACGGCCGCCACACGCTGACCTACCGCTTCGACACGGACACCCTGGCCGAAGCGGACACGCTGGAACCGGCGCTCCTGGAAGCGGAGTTCTGCCCGAGCTGAGCGGCACGCCGGGGCCCGGGACGGGGACGCAAGGCCCGACCGGGAAGCGGGGCCCGGGGCCGGAACGCAAGGCCCGACCGGGAAGCGGGGCCCGGGACGGGAACGCAAGGCCCGACCGGGAAGCGGGGCCCGGGACGGGAACGCAAGGCCCGACCGGGAAGCGGGGCCCGGGACGGGGACGCAAGGCCCGACCGGGAAGCGGGGCCGGGGCCGGTACGCAAGGCCCGACCGGACGCGAGCCCCGACCGGGGTGCGCGGGCCCGGACCGGGCGCGAGGCCCAGCCCGGCCCCGGCCCCCGGCCGACCCCCGGCCCCCGGCCGACCCCCGTCAGAGCGGCACGATGTCCGGCGCGCCCAGCCTCGCCGCGTCCGCCGTCAGGTCGTCCGGCTGGCGCTGCGACTCGCGTTCCGCCTCCACCCGCTTCTCGTAGTGCGCGACCTCCCGGTCGATCTGACCGGAGTCCCAGCCGAGGACCGGCGCCATCAGCTCCGCGCAGAGCCGGGCGGAGCGGGCGCCCCGGTCGAAGGTCTCTATGGAGATCCGGGTCCGCCGGGTCAGCACGTCGTCGAGGTGACGGGCCCCCTCGTGCGAGGCGGCGTACACGATCTCGGCCTTCAGATAGTCGTCGGCGGCCGGCAGCGGTTCGCCCATCGCGGGGTCGGCGACGATCAGCTCAAGGATCTCCTCGGTCATCGAGCCGTACCGGTTCAGCAGATGCTCCACCCGGGCGACGTGGAGGCCGGTGCGGGCGGCGATCCTGGCGCGCGCGTTCCACTGGGCGCGGTAGCCCTCGGCGCCCAGCAGCGGGATGTCCTCCGTGACACAGGCGGCGACCCGCTGGTCGAGCCCGTGCACCGCCTCGTCCACGGCGTCCTTGGCCATCACCCGGTACGTCGTGTACTTGCCGCCCGCGACGACGACGAGGCCGGGCACCGGATGGGCCACCGTGTGCTCGCGGGACAGCTTGCTGGTGGCGTCCGACTCACCGGCCAGCAGGGGCCGCAGCCCGGCGTAGACGCCCTCGACGTCGTCCCTGGTCAGGGGCGTGGACAGGACCGCGTTGACATGTTCGAGCAGGTAGTCGATGTCGGCGCTGGAGGCGGCCGGGTGCGCCTTGTCCAGGTCCCAGTCGGTGTCCGTGGTGCCCACGATCCAGTGCCGGCCCCAGGGGATGACGAAGAGCACGGACTTCTCGGTGCGCAGGATCAGGCCGGTCGAGGAGTGGATGCGGTCCTTGGGGACGACCAGGTGGATGCCCTTGGAGGCCCGGACGTGGAACTGGCCGCGCTCGCCGATCAGCGACTGGGTGTCGTCCGTCCAGACGCCGGTGGCGTTGACCACCTGTTTGGCCCTGACCTCGTACTCACCGCCCGCCTCGACGTCCTCCACCCGGACGCCGACGACCCGTTCCCCCTCCCGGAGGAAGCCGACCACCTTGGCCCGGTTCGCCACCTGCGCGCCGTACCCGGCGGCGGTGCGCACCAGCGTCGCCACGTAGCGGGCGTCGTCCATCTGGGCGTCGTAGTACTGCAGGGCCCCCACCAGGGCGTCCCGCTTCAGGGCCGGGGCGACCCGCAGGGCCCGGCGGCGGGAGAGGTGCCGGTGCACGGGCAGGCCCCGGCCGTGCCCGGAGGAGAAGGACATCGCGTCGTACAGCGCGACGCCGGAGCCTGCGTACAGCCGCTCCCAGCCCTTGTGCTGCAACGGGTAGAGGAAGGGCACCGGCTTCACCAGGTGCGGGGCGAGCCGTTCGAGGAGCAGCCCGCGCTCCTTCAGCGCCTCTCTGACCAGGGCGAAGTCCAGCATCTCCAGATAGCGCAGCCCGCCGTGGATCAGCTTGCTCGACCTGCTCGACGTGCCGGACGCCCAGTCCCGCGCCTCGACCAGGCCGGTCGAGAGCCCTCTCGTGACCGCGTCCAGCGCCGTGCCGGCGCCGACCACGCCCGCCCCCACGACCAGCACGTCCAGTTCGCGCTCGGCCATCGCGGCGAGCGCCTCGGCGCGCTGCGCGGGTCCCAGTGTCGCTGTCCTCACTGCTGCCTCCCGGTAGATCGGGGTGGTCCGGCACGAAACGCGGCCCCGACCATGCGGTCGGCACCCGTGCCCACAGATCGATTCTGTCCGCGCTCAGCGACTTCAGCCACCGCCTGTGGACAACACCCGGACGACAAGGGCCCCACAATGCGACATATAGGTCATATTTACGCCTAGTCTGACATTGCGCTGTCCACAGCGGTTGCGCTTTCTGCTCTCATGGTCTTAGGGAAGGACGGCCATCCACGTGCCTGCAGACCTCGCCGTCATCGGACTCGGTCACCTCGGCCTGCCCCTCGCCCAGGCCGCCGTCCACGCCGGTATCCAGACCATCGGCTACGACACCGACCCCCGGGCCTTCGCGGAGGTCGTGGCGGGCCGTACCCCGGTCGAGGGATCACTCTCCGCGTCCGAAGTGCGCCGGATGCTCTCCGGAGGGTTCCGGCCCACCACCGACCAGGCCGAGCTGGGCCGGGTCCGTACCGCCGTGATCTGCGCGCCGACCCCGCTCGGCGCCGACCGCACCCTCGACCTGAGTGCCGTCGGCGACGCCGCCCGCGCCCTGGCCGCCCGGCTGCGCCCGCACACCACCGTGCTCCTCGAATCGGCGGTACCCCCCGGCACCACGGAGAACTTCCTGCTCCCCCTCCTCGAAGAGGGCTCGGGGCTGCGCGGCGGGCGAGACTTCCACCTCGCCCACTCCCCCAGCCGGCTTGACCCCGGTAACCGCACCCACGTCTACGCCAGCACCCCCAAGGTCATCGGCGGCCTCACCCCCGCCTGCACCGAGTCGGCCGCCGCCTTCTACGGCCGGCTCACCGACAAGGTCGTCCGCGCCCGGGGCCCGCGCGAGGCCGAGATGACCAAGGTCCTGGAGACCAACTTCCGGCACGTCAACATCGCCCTGGTCAACGAGATGGCGGTGCTCTGCCACGACCTCGGTGTCGACCTCTGGGACGTCATCCGGTGCGCCGAGACCAAACCCTTCGGCTTCCAGCCCTTCCGCCCCGGCCCCGGCGTCGGGGGCCACGGCGCCCCGGTCGACCCGGGCCACCTCCCGTACAACAGCCGCACCCCCGGCCCCCCGCTGCGGATGGTCTCGCTGGCCCAGGAGATCAACGACCGGATGCCGCAGTACGTGATCCAGCGCTGCGCCACCCTCCTCAACGAACACGGAAAGGCCGTCCGGGGCGCCCGGGTGCTCCTGCTCGGCGTCACCTACAAGCCCGACCTCGCCGACCAGGAGGCGTCCCCCGCCCGCGAGATCGCCACCCGGCTGATGGACATGGGCGCCCAGATCGGCTACCACGACCCCCACGTCCTGGACTGGCGCGTACGCGAACTCCCCGTCCCCCGCGCCGATTCGCTCTACGAGGCCGCCGCCGGCGCGGACCTCACGGTGCTGCTCCAGCACCACCGTACGTACGACCTCCAGGGCCTCGCCGTGAAGGCGCAACTCCTCCTCGACACCCGCGGAGCGACCCCCGCCGGAGCCGCCCACCGGCTCTGATGACGGCCCCTCGGCCCAGTCCCCCCAAGGATTTCGGTGGGCCGTTGTCGGAACCGGCTGCTAGCCTGCGGCGTCACTCGTCGCACACCAGTGCGCAGACGTCCCCAGGGGGAGAACCCAGCATGAGCCAGCCCGTGCCACCGCCGAACCAGCCCGTACCACCGCCGAACCAGCCCTACGGCGCCCAGCCCCAGGGCGGCAACCCGTACGCCGGCCAGCAGCCCGGCGTCCCGTTCGCGGGTCAGCAGCCCGGCAACCCGTTCGCGGGTCAGCAGCCCGGCGTTCCGTACGGCGCCCCCGCCCCGTTCACCCCGGCCCCGCCGGCGCGCAACAATGTCGGGCTCGGCATCGCCGCCGCCGTCGTCGCGGCCGTCGTCGCAGCGGCGCTCTACGGCGTGATCATCGGCACCACCAAGCACGAAATCGGCTACGCGGCCGTGGCTGTCGGCTTCGTCGTCGGCTTCGCCTCCGGCAAGGTCGGCGGCCGGAACCCCGTCGTGCCGGTCGTGAGCGCCGTCTTCGCGCTGGTCGCCGTCTACTTCGGTCAGCTCCTCGGCGAGGCGATGATCGCGGCCAAGGAGTTCCCGGTCACGGTGTCCGAGCTGTTCTTCGACCACTTCGGCCTGCTGAACGAGGCGTGGAAGGCCGACTCGAACTTCCTCACCTACTTCTTCTTCGTCATCGCGGCCATCGCCGCGTTCTCCGGCGCCAAGAAGGCCGCCGCCTAAGGGCTGTCCCGGACCCGAGCGGGACACACCGGAGGGCCCGTACCGCTCTCGCCATCGCGGTCCGGGCCCTCGGTCGTACGGGAAGGACTCAGCGGCTGTGCTGCGAGTCCGCCACCGTCACCTCGACGCGCTGGAACTCCTTGAGGTCGCTGTAGCCCGTGGTCGCCATCGCCCGGCGCAGCGCGCCGAAGATGTTCATCGAGCCGTCGGGGGAATGCGAAGGACCGGTAAGGACCTCCTCCGTCGTCCCGACCGAGCCGAGGTCGACCAGCTTGCCGCGCGGCACGTCCTCGTGGACGGCCTCCATGCCCCAGTGCCGGCCGCGCCCCGGCGCGTCCGTCGCGCGGGCCAGCGGGGAGCCCATCATCACGGCGTCCGCACCGCAGGCGATGGCCTTCGGCAGGTCGCCGGACCAGCCGACGCCGCCGTCCGCGATCACGTGCACGTACCGGCCGCCGGACTCGTCCATGTAGTCGCGGCGGGCACCGGCCACGTCGGCGACCGCGGTCGCCATCGGGACCTGGATGCCGAAGACGTTGCGCGTGGTGTGCGCGGCGCCGCCGCCGAAGCCGACGAGGACACCGGCCGCGCCCGTACGCATCAGGTGCAGGGCCGCGGTGTACGTGGCGCAGCCGCCGACGATCACCGGGACGTCCAGCTCGTAGATGAACTGCTTCAGGTTCAGCGGCTCGGCCGCGCCCGAGACGTGCTCGGCGGAGACGGTCGTGCCGCGGATGACGAAGATGTCCACACCCGCGTCCACGACGGCCTTGGAGAACTGGGCGGTGCGCTGCGGGGAGAGCGCGGCGGCGGTGACGACACCGGAGTCGCGCACCTCCTTGATGCGCTGCCCGATCAGCTCCTCCTGGATGGGGGCGGAGTAGATCTCCTGGAGCCGGCGGGTCGCGGACTCGACGGGCATCTGGGCGATCTCGTCAAGGAGCGGCTGCGGGTCGGCGTGCCGGGTCCACAGCCCTTCCAGGTTGAGCACGCCGAGGCCGCCGAGCTCACCGATGCGGATGGCGTGCTGCGGGGACACCACGGAGTCCATGGGGGCGGCCAGGAACGGCAGCTCGAAGCGGTAGGCGTCGATCTGCCAGGCGATCGAGACCTCCTTCGGGTCGCGGGTCCGGCGGCTCGGGACGACGGCGATGTCGTCGAATGCGTATGCCCGGCGGCCGCGCTTGCCGCGCCCGATCTCGATCTCAGTCACGATGATGTGGCCTTTCCCTCTGCGTCTGCGCTGTCCAGTATCCCCGACACGCACGGAGACCGGCGGCCGCATGGGGGGTGGGAGAAGGAGCGGGGCTGGGTGCGTGCAGCTGCACGGCGGAGGATTGAGCCATGGCGGGGCCATGGTGATTGACGACAACGCCGCAGATGCGCGTGCCCAGCCCCGCGACGCCGCCCCCCATGCCGCCGCCGGTCCAGGGGCGGTCCCGGGAACCCCCGGTCCGCCCCTCACGCGTGCTGTCGCGTTACTTCCTGCTGTAGTTCGGTGCCTCGACCGTCATCTGGATGTCGTGCGGGTGGCTCTCCTTGAGGCCCGCCGAGGTGATCCGCACGAAGCGGCCCTTGCTCTCCATCTCGTCGACCGAGGCCGCGCCCACGTACCCCATCGTCTGGCGGAGACCGCCGACGAGCTGGTGCAGCACGTTGGCGAGGGGGCCGCGGTAGGGCACCTGGCCCTCGATGCCCTCGGGGACGAGCTTGTCGTCGGAGGCCACCTCGGCCTGGAAGTACCGGTCCTTCGAGTAGGAGCGGCCCTGCCCGCGGGACTGCATCGCACCCAGCGAACCCATGCCGCGGTACGACTTGAACTGCTTGCCGTTGATGAAGAGGAGTTCGCCCGGCGACTCCTCGCAGCCCGCGAGGAGCGAGCCCAGCATCACGCTGTCGGCGCCGGCGGCGAGCGCCTTGCCGATGTCGCCGGAGTACTGGAGGCCGCCGTCGCCGATGACCGGAACGCCCGCCGCACGGGCGGCCAGCGCGGCCTCGTAGATCGCGGTGACCTGCGGGACGCCGATGCCGGCGACCACACGGGTCGTACAGATCGAACCGGGCCCGACACCGACCTTGACGCCGTCCACGCCGGCGTCGATCAGTGCCTGGGCGCCGTCGCGGGTCGCGACGTTGCCGCCGATGACGTCCACGTTCACGGCCGACTTGATCTTGGCCATCCAGTCGAGGGCGTTGCGGTTGTGGCCGTGCGAGGTGTCGACGATGAGGAAGTCCACACCGGCCTCGGCCAGCGCCTGGGCGCGTTCCAGCGCCTCCGGGCTGGCGCCCACGGCCGCACCGACGAGCAGGCGTCCCTCGGCGTCCTTGGCCGCGTTCGGGTACTGCTCGGCCTTCTTGAAGTCCTTGACCGTGATGAGGCCCTTGAGGATGCCCGCCTCGTCCACCAGCGGAAGCTTCTCGATCTTGTGGCGGCGCAGCAGCTCCATGGCGTCCACGCCGGAGATGCCGACCCGCCCGGTGACCAGCGGCATCGGCGTCATGACCTCGCGCACCTGGCGCGAACGGTCCGACTCGAAGGCCATGTCACGGTTGGTGACGATGCCCAGGAGCTTGCCCGCCGGGTCGGTGACCGGGACGCCGCTGATGCGGAACTTGGCGCAGAGCGCGTCGGCCTCGCCGAGCGTGGCGTCCGGGCCGACCGTGATCGGGTCGGTCACCATGCCGGACTCGGAGCGCTTGACCAGGTCGACCTGGTTGACCTGGTCCTCGACCGAGAGGTTGCGGTGCAGTACGCCGACGCCGCCCTGCCGGGCCATGGCGATGGCCATGCGGGCCTCGGTCACCTTGTCCATGGCGGCGGACAGCAGCGGGATGTTCACCCGTACGTTGCGCGAGATGAGCGTCGAGGTGTCGACCGCGTTGGGCAGCACTTCGGATGCGCCCGGCAGCAGCAGCACGTCGTCGTATGTCAGCCCGAGCGTCGCGAATTTCTCGGGCACTCCGTCGACGTTTGCAGTCATGACACCTTCCCCAAATGGCCTTGATCGGTGCGGATGTCCATGCTAACGGGCTCCGGACGCGTCTCATTCCACGGGCAAGATCACCCGCAGGTTCTGTAGCTTCCTACGGCCTCCGCGTACGCCGCCGCGCGGGCTGCCGGCTCACTGCTCCGCGAGGGCCCGCAGCCGGCTCAGCGCCCGGTGCTGCGCGACCCGGACGGCGCCCGGCGACATGCCCAGCATCTGCCCGGTCTCCTCGGCGGTCAGCCCGACCGCGACCCGCAGAACGAGCAGCTCACGCTGGTTCTCCGGGAGGTTGGCGAGGAGTTTCTTCGCCCAGGCGGCGTCGCTGCTGAGCAGCGCGCGCTCCTCGGGGCCGAGCGAATCGTCCGGCCGCTCCGGCATCTCGTCGGAGGGCACGGCGGTCGATCCCGGGTGCCGCATCGCGGCGCGCTGGAGATCGGCCACCTTGTGACCGGCGATGGCGAAGACGAAGGCTTCGAAGGGTCTGCCCGTGTCCTTGTAGCGCGGCAGCGCCATGAGCACCGCGACGCAGACCTCCTGCGCCAGGTCCTCGACGAAATGGCGGGCGTCGCCGGGCAGCCGGTTCAACCGGGACCTGCAGTAGCGCAGGGCCAGCGGATGGACGTGGGCCAGCAGATCGTGAGTGGCCTGCGCGTCGCCCTCGACGGCGCGGTGCACCAGGGCACCGATCACCGTCGTTCCGTCGTCGCGCATCGAACCATGGTGCCCCGGCGCCGCGTCATCCGCGGCACCGCGTCCGTAGTTGTGCACCGAAGCGTTATGAGCGGGTGCGCCGGAAGTCATGTCCTGCGCCCTCCCCTTCCGCTCGACCGAATCGTTCCCGAGGAACTCCACGTCTCAAGGATGCGGCATCGGCCGGGAAGCGTCACATACCGCCGGAGCGGCGGGCTCCGTCGGCGGGCTACGGCTCGCGCCGCATCGCTCCGTCGGCGGGGTACGGCTCACGCCGCACCCCCCGCACTAGCGGACCAGGCCCCAGCGGAAGCCGAGCGCCACCGCGTGGGCCCGGTCCGAGGCGCCGAGCTTCTTGAACAGACGCCGGGCGTGCGTCTTCACCGTGTCCTCGGAGAGGAACAGCTCACGGCCGATCTCCGCGTTGGAGCGGCCGTGGCTCATCCCTTCGAGGACCTGGATCTCACGCGCCGTGAGCGTGGGCGCCGCACCCATCTCGGCCGAGCGCAGCCGGCGCGGGGCGAGCCGCCACGTCGGGTCGGCCAGGGCCTGGGTGACGGTCGCCCGGAGCTCGGCCCGGGAGGCGTCCTTGTGCAGATACCCGCGGGCGCCGGCGGCGACCGCCAGCGCGACGCCGTCCAGGTCCTCCGCGACGGTCAGCATGATGATCCGGGCACCGGGATCGGCGGAAAGCAGCCGTCGGACTGTCTCCACCCCCCCGAGTCCGGGCATGCGTACGTCCATGAGAATCAGATCCGAACGGTCGGCACCCCAGCGGCGGAGGACTTCCTCGCCGTTGGCGGCCGTCGTCACACGCTCGACGCCGGGCACGGTCGCGACCGCGCGACGGAGCGCTTCTCGGGCAAGCGGGGAGTCGTCGCAGACGAGGACGGATGTCATGACCGCCCTCCGCAGCTGTTGCGCGTCACCTTGAGCCTCCAGGCTGTTACAAGTCGTCACCTGTGCGGTTGACGCTCTCGGACATCTGCCCGATCGCTCTTTCTGCCAACCGCCTCCGCACTCTCAACGACGGTCACTCGAAAGAGTTACGGGTTGGAAGACCGAGTTCGGCACTCTACGTGAGGAAGCGCACACGGAGGAGAACGCCACGGGTCGTCCAGCCGTCAACCGAAACTTTTGGTGAACGCATGCCCCATTTAGCGGGTTTTCTTTCCTTTTGCTGGTGTCTGTGGCTAGATTCGCAATCAGTCATATTTACATCTACTAACACCGTAGATGTACGGTTTTGTACGCGGTCATCGACGAGCATCCACCCACGACGCACCCGGTCCACGACGAACGACTACGACGTTTCCGACTCAGCACGGTTTCGAGGGGACAAGCAATGGCCGATTTCTCCCGCCTTCCCGGACCCAACGCCGATCTGTGGGACTGGCAGCTGCTGGCAGCCTGCCGCGGGGTCGACAGCTCGCTGTTCTTCCACCCCGAGGGGGAACGCGGGGCCGCCCGCAGCGCCCGCGAGACCTCCGCGAAGGAGGTCTGCATGCGGTGCCCGGTACGTGCCGAGTGCGCCGCCCACGCGCTGGCGGTACGCGAGCCCTACGGGGTGTGGGGCGGACTGACCGAGGACGAGCGCGAGGAACTCATGGGACGCGCCCGCAACCGCCTGATCTCGGCGGCGGCCCCCTCGTCCCCGCCCGGACACGGCTGATCCCCCGCCGCCCCGCACCACAACAGAAACGTTTCTTCACTCACCCCGCCCCCGCAGGCCCATCCTCAGCGGGCCGCCGCCAGGGAGAGCTGGTCCAGGGTCGCCGCCACGGCCGGGACCCGCGCCAGGTCGGGCAGGGTCAGCGCGACGATCTCGCGCTCGATGGCCGGCTCCACCGTGACGGTCCTGGCGCCCCTGGGGCGTACCGACTCGATCGCCAGCGCCGGCAGTACGGCAACGCCCAGGCCCGCGCCGACCAGGCCGATCACCGCCGGGTAGTCGTCGGTGGCGAAGTCGATGCGCGGGGTGAAGCCGGACTCCTCGCACACCTCCACGAGCTGCCTGCGGCACCGGGGGCAGCCCGCGATCCAGGACTCCCCGGCCAGTTCCGCGATGCCCACCTCGTCCCGGTCCGCCAGCGCGTGCCCCTCGGGGACGAGGCCGGTCAGCCGGTCGGTGAGCAGCGGGCACACCACCAGGTCGTCCCACTCGTCACCCGGTTCGCCGTACCGGAACGCGAGCGCGATGTCGCAGTCGCCGTCGCGCAGCATCTCCACCGACCGGGGCGGCTCGGCCTCGACCAGGGAGACCTGGGTGCCGGGGTGGGCGGCCCGCAGCGCGGCGAGGGCGCCCGGGACCAGGGACGAACTGCCGCTGGGGAACGAGACGAGGCGGACCCGGCCGGCCCGCAGCCCGGCGATCGCGGCGACCTCCTCCTCCGCGGCGGTGAGCCCGGCGAGGATGCCGGACGCGTGCCGCACAAGGGCCTCGCCCGCCTGCGTCAGCCGCATCTCGCGGCCCGTACGGATGAGCAGCGTGGTACCGGCGGAGGCCTCCAGGGCCTTCATCTGCTGGCTGACCGCTGGCTGGGTGCAGCCCAGCTCACGGGCGGCGGCGGAGAACGAGCCGGTGGTGGACACGGCGCGCAGGACGCGGAGGTGGCGGGCTTCGATCACCCCTCGATCATAAGGGACACTTGGGGCAAGAGCGAATTATTCGCGTGCGACTTTGGGCCGGTACTGGTTAGCGTTCGGGTATGACCGCAATGACTGTGCTGACCGTGAACGCGGGGCGTCCCACGGCGGCGTCCTACACCGATGCCCCGGACGGCATGACCGGGATCGACAAGCGCCCCGTCGAGGGGCTGGTCCGGGTCGGCGACCCCGGGCCCAAGGGCGTGGGCGGCAGCGGTCTCGCCGGGGACGCGGTCTGCGACCTGCGCCACCACGGCGGCTCCCACCAGGCCGTCTACGCCTTCGCCCGCGAAGAACTCGACGCCTGGGAGCGGGAGCTCGGGCGCCCGCTGGCCAACGGCTCGTTCGGCGAGAACCTGACCACGGCCGGGATCGGGGTCAGCGGTGCGCTGATCGGCGAGCGCTGGCGGATCGGCGCCCAACTGGTCCTGGAGGTCACCTCCGGCCGGATTCCGTGCCGTACGTTCGCGGGCCACCTCGGCGAGGCGCGCTGGGTCAAGCGGTTCACGCAGGCGGCGGCCCCGGGGGCGTACTTCCGGGTCATCACGCCGGGCTCCGTCCGAGCCGGCGACCCGGTCGAGATCGTGCACCGGCCGGACCACGGGGTGACGGTCGAGCTTCAGTTCCGGGCCGTGACGACCCGGCGCGACCTGCTGCCGCTGCTCCTGCCGGCGGGCGAGGCGCTGCACCCGGAGGCGCTGCGGAAGGCGCGCGCGTACGAGGCGAAGCTCGCCGCCTCCTGACCGAGGCGCCGGGCGCGCGCGGGGCGCCGAGAGCGCCGTGAACCGCCGATTCCGGATGCTCTAACGTGCCGCGTATGACGACTGCACTGATTACGGGCGCGACCGCGGGCATCGGGGCCGCCTTCGCGCGGCGGCTCGCGGCGGACGGGCACAACCTCGTGCTGGTGGCCCGCGACACCGACCGGCTGCGGGATCAGGCCACCGAGCTGCACGACCGGCACGGCATCGAGGCCGAGGTGCTGACCGCGGACCTGTCCGGGGACAAGGGGATCAGCGCGGTCGAGGAACGGCTCGGCGACCGCCTGCAGCCCGTCGATCTCCTGGTCAACAACGCCGGGTTCGGCAACAGGGGCCGCTTCCTCGACGTCCCGGTGGCCGACGAGCTGACGATGCTGAAGGTGCACTGCGAGGCGGTCCTGCGGCTGACCTCGGCGGCGGCGGCCGGGATGAAGGAGCGTGGCAGGGGCGGGATCGTCAACGTGGCCTCGGTCGCGGCGTTCCTGCCGCGCGGTACGTACGGGGCGTCCAAGGCGTGGGTCGTGCAGTTCACCCAGGGCGCGGCGACGGACCTGGCCGGTTCGGGGGTGCGGATGATGGCGCTCTGCCCCGGCTTCGTACGGACGGAGTTCCACCAGCGGGCCGGGATGGGCACGGGCAACATCCCCGGCTGGATGTGGCTCGACGCCGACAAGCTGGTGGCCACGGCGCTCGCGGACCTGGCGCGCGGCAAGTCCCTGTCGATCCCCGACCCCCGCTACAAGGCGCTGATGGGTCTGGTGAAGGTGACGCCGCGCGGCCTGCTCGGGGGCGTGACCTCCCGGACGGGCCGCAAGTACGGGCCGCAGTGACTTCCCGGGGCCCCGCCCCCCGTGCCCCCGCTCCTCGATCGCCGGAGGGGCTTGAAAGGGGGCTTGAAAGAGCACACGCGAAAGGCCCGGTACCCCGCGCGGGGTACCGGGCCTTTCGGTTACGCGCTAGTGGGAGTGCCCGTGGCCGTGACCGGCCTCCGGCTCCTCCTCGGCCGGCTTCTCGACGACCAGGGTCTCGGTCGTGAGCAGCAGCGACGCGATGGACGCGGCGTTCTCCAGGGCGGAGCGGGTGACCTTGACCGGGTCGATGACGCCGGCCTTCACCAGGTCGCCGTACTCGCCGGTCGCGGCGTTGAAGCCCTGGCCCTTGTCGAGCTCGGCGACCTTCGAGGTGATGACGTAGCCCTCGAGGCCCGCGTTCTCCGCGATCCAGCGAAGCGGCTCGACGGCGGCGCGGCGCACGACCGCGACACCGGTGGCCTCGTCGCCGGTCTTGCCGAGGTTGCCCTCCAGGACCTTGACGGCGTGGACGAGGGCGGAGCCACCACCGGAGACGATGCCCTCCTCGACCGCGGCGCGGGTCGCGGAGATGGCGTCCTCCAGACGGTGCTTCTTCTCCTTGAGCTCCACCTCGGTGGCGGCACCGACGCGGATCACGCAGACACCGCCGGCCAGCTTCGCCAGGCGCTCCTGAAGCTTCTCGCGGTCCCAGTCGGAGTCCGTGGCCTCGATCTCGGCCTTGATCTGGTTGACGCGGCCGGCGACCTCGTCGGACTTGCCGCCGCCGTCGACGATGGTGGTGTCGTCCTTGGAGACGGTCACGCGGCGGGCGGTGCCCAGCACGTCCAGACCGGCCTGGTCGAGCTTGAGGCCGACCTCCTCGGCGATGACGGTCGCACCGGTGAGGGTGGCGATGTCGCCGAGCATGGCCTTGCGGCGGTCACCGAAGCCGGGGGCCTTCACGGCGACGGCGTTGAACGTGCCGCGGATCTTGTTGACGACCAGGGTCGACAGGGCCTCGCCCTCGACGTCCTCGGCGATGATCAGCAGCGGCTTGGAGCCACCGGCCTGGATGACCTTCTCCAGGAGCGGCAGCAGCTCCTGGATCGAGCCGATCTTGCCCTGGTGGATCAGGATGTACGGGTCGTCGAGGACGGCCTCCATACGCTCCTGGTCGGTCACCATGTACGGGGACAGGTAGCCCTTGTCGAAGGCCATGCCCTCGGTGAAGTCGAGGTCCAGGCCGAAGGTGTTGGACTCCTCGACGGTGATGACACCGTCCTTGCCGACCTTGTCCATCGCGTCCGCGATGAGCTCGCCGACCTGGGCGTCCTGCGCGGAGAGCGCGGCGACGGCGGCGATGTCGGACTTGTCGTCGATCGGGCGGGCGGTCGCGAGGAGTTCCTCGGACACGGCCTTGACCGCGGCGTCGATGCCCTTCTTCAGGGCGGCCGGGGATGCGCCGGCGGCGACGTTGCGCAGGCCCTCGCGGACGAGCGCCTGGGCGAGGACGGTGGCGGTGGTCGTACCGTCACCGGCCACGTCGTTGGTCTTGGTCGCCACCTCCTTCACCAGCTGGGCACCGAGGTTCTCGTACGGGTCGTCCAGCTCGACCTCGCGCGCGATGGTGACACCGTCGTTGGTGATGGTGGGAGCACCGAACTTCTTGTCGATGACGACGTTGCGGCCCTTGGGGCCGATCGTCACCTTCACCGTGTCGGCAAGCTTGTTGACGCCGCGCTCGAGGGCGCGACGGGCGTCCTCGTCGAACTTCAGGATCTTCGCCATGGAGCTGAACTGTCCTCTCAAAACAAGAACTGCGCCCCTGCCGCCCGGCTAGTCATCTCGCTGGGGGCCAGGGGCGCAGAACAGAAGCAAACGTGGGTGAATTACTTCTCGATGATCGCGAGCACGTCGCGAGCCGAGAGGACGAGGTACTCCTCGCCGTTGTACTTCACCTCGGTGCCGCCGTACTTGCTGTACAGCACGACATCGCCGGTCTTGACGTCGAGCGGCAGGCGCTCGCCGTTCTCGAAGCGGCCCGGGCCCACGGCCAGGACGACGCCCTCCTGGGGCTTCTCCTTGGCGGTGTCCGGAATAACCAGGCCGGAGGCCGTGGTCTGCTCGGCGTCGAGCGGCTGGACCACAATGCGGTCCTCGAGCGGCTTGATCGCAACCTTGGAGCTGGCGGTCGACACGATCCGGTCTCCCCCTTCGGAGATCTCACGGGGTTAACAGTCTTTGGGTGGCGACCAGGTGGGCCCGTCGTCGCGGGTGCCGGACCTGCCGGTCGCACAGTACTGCTGGCACTCTCCAGTGGGGAGTGCCAGCACTGAGACTATGACCGCGATTAGCACTCGGTCAAGCGGAGTGCCAATTCACGCCCCTTGTGGCGGACCCGCCTACCGCCTCGCGCACTCCGTACCCGCACCCACCCCCGCGTACGCCCCGCCCCCGCCGGGCCACCAGTGCCTCGCCGGGGCGGCGGTCCCGGCGTGCCCGGCCGCCGGGACCGCCCGGACGCAGGCGACGACGACCAGCGCCCCCGGGGCCCCGTGATCGCCGTGCACCGCCGCCGGGGTGCTCGGCCGCCGGTCCACCCGCTGTGCCGCCTTGCGGCCCAGCCGGGCGATCGGGTCCACCGACTGCGCGCAGCCGGTGGTGACGGTCAGGAGCGCACCGGCCGTCAGCAGTCCGGCCAGCAGCCGGTGCGCCCTTCTCATACGTAGTCCTCCAGCCGGGCCACGGCGTATCCCTTGTCCGTGACGACCTTCATGACGGCCCGGATCAGGTCGGGCATGCTGCCCTTCCAGTCGTTCTTGCCGCGGAAGTGGGTGAGGATGATGTCGCCGGGGTGCAGGTCGAGGTCTTCCTCGCGCCACTCCATGTGGTCGGGGAACGCCTCCTCGGCCCAGAGCGGTACGGCGGTGATGCCGCAGGACTTGGCGATGCGCAGGGTGTCGGTGTTGTAGTTGCCGTACGGCGGGCGGAAGAGCCGGGGCCGCTTGCCGAACTGCTTCTCGATGATGTCCTGCTGGTCGCAGATCTCCTGCTTCTGCTCCTCGTGGGAGAGGCCCGGCATGTAGCGGTGGTTGAGTGTGTGGTTGTTGAGCGTGACCCCGCGCTCCTGGGCGTCCTTGAAGTACGTGTAGTCGTCGCGCACCAGGTAGTCGCTGAGGAAGGCGCTGTACGGGATGTTCAGCTCCGACATCATCCGCAGCAGCTCGGGGTCCTTGTCGTCGCCGTCGTCCATCGTCAGGAAGACGATCTTGTCCTTGGTGGGGACGGTGGTGAAGACCGGCGGCAGCGAGTCGTCCTGGCCCTCGACCTCGAAGCCCTTGCGGGTGGTGATGCGCGGCTTCACGGCGGGCGGTACGGGCGCCGCGAGCGGCGTGCTCGCCAGGCCCCACTTCTTGGCGGCGACCGCGCGGGCCGCCTGGGCGAGTTCGGCCCGCTCCGCCTGCGCCGCGCGGGTGCCCAGCGCCCCCGCCGGGGCCTGGGCCTGCGCGCCCGGCTGTCCGGCTTGGAGCTTCGCGCCCGATCCGGCCCCGGATTCGCCGGTCCCGGCCGCACAGCCGGAGCCGACGGCGGCGACCAGGAGCGCGGCCAGGACCGCGTAGCCCGGCCGGCGCCGCAGGTGGCCCCGCCCCCGTCGCGCCCGCCGCTGCCCGCCCGTCGTCGCATCCGGTCTGCGCCCATTCATGGCTAATTTGTCCTTTTGTCGTACTGGCTGCATGGCGCCGCATATTGCCAGTACGTGAACGGGCGGCGGGCCCGACACCGCCGCCGCCCCCGCGCGGTCCCCCGGGTGGCTCACACGGGGGCGGCCGAACGCGTCACACGAGGTCGGTCAGGTCCTCCGCGTACACCTGCGAGAGCGGCTGAGGGCCCACGTACTGCTGGCAGTTGCACTGCCCCGACTCGAAACGGACGGGCTTCTTCTGCTCGTCCCAGGCGGTCGGCACCTCGACCCGCTCGTGGCACTTGCCCTGCTTGTCGTGCTTGGCGAGGTGGTGCGTGCAGCCGCAGACGGGCTCGGGCGGCTTGCTGGCGGCCTCGACCGCGAGCCGTTCCTGCCGGCCGGCCTCCATCAGCTCCATCCTGCGGGTGTGGCGGTTGCGCAGCGCGGTGCGGATGTTGTCGGCGAGCCAGCCGAAGCCGCCCGTCCAGAAGATGATGAGCACCCACCAGTACCACTCCATAAAGCCCTCCCCCTGCGTCACGGCGCACACAGGAGCGCCCGTGTACACGCCAAGAATAGGGCGCCGGGGCTCAGCGCTGACCAGCGGTGCGGCGGCGGTCGCACCGGCCGGCGTCCGGAGAACCCGACGCCCGCGCCCCGCTCAGGCCTTGCGCAGGGCCTCGATGTCCAGGCGCTTCACGCCGAACATCGCCTTCATGGCGCGGGCCGCCTTCTCCGGGTCCGGGTCGGCCAGGACCTCCGAGGCCCGGCGGGACGATCTGCCAGGAGTCGCCGAACCGGTCCTTGAGCCGGCCGCACCGGCCCCCGGAACTCATCGGCCGGGCGTCACCGGCCCCAGCGACTCGAAGCGCCAGCGGTGCACCGGGCGGGTGATCAGGGCCGCGTCCGGCTCGGGCAGCTCCGGCGGGTCGTCGGCGTACGCGCCGTCCCACCAGGTGATGACCAGGACCCGGTCCCGGGGAGCACGGAGGAGTTCGCTGCGCAGGGGCGGCCGGGCCAGCTCCGCGGCGCGGGCGCGGGCCCACTCCAGGAGTTCGGCGCCCCGGCCCTCGGTGGCGCGGGCCTCCCACATCAGGGCGGTGGCGGGGGCGCTCATGAGTAGAGGTTGTCCTTGCTGACCTCGTGCACGTGGTCGTGGTCGTGAGTGTGGGCGCCCGGGACGTGGGTCTCGGTGACCGGCAGCGAGGAGTCGGCGGACAGCTCCAGGTCTGAGGAGGGCCGGTTGCGGGCCACCATCTCGGCGCCGAGCGCGGCGACCATCGCCCCGTTGTCGGTGCACAGCTTGGGGCGCGGCACGCGCAGCCGGATGCCGGCCCGCTCGCACCGCTCCTGGGCGAGCGCCCGCAGCCGGGAGTTGGCCGCGACGCCACCGCCGATCATCAGGTGGTCGACGCCCTCGTCCTTGCAGGCGCGGACGGCCTTGCGGGTGAGCACGTCCACCACGGCCTCCTGGAAGGAGGCGGCCACGTCCCGGACCGGCACCTCCTCGCCGGCCGCGCGCTTCGCCTCGATCCAGCGGGCGACGGAGGTCTTCAGGCCGGAGAAGGAGAAGTCGTACGCGGGGTCGCGCGGGCCGGTCAGGCCGCGCGGGAAGGCGATGGCGGCCGGGTCGCCCTCCTGCGCGAGCCGGTCGATGACCGGGCCGCCGGGGAAGCCGAGGTCCAGCACCCGGGCGATCTTGTCGAAGGCCTCGCCCGCCGCGTCGTCGATGGTCGCGCCCAGCGGCCGCACGTCGTTGGTGATGTCGGGCGCCAGGAGCAGCGAGGAGTGCCCGCCGCTGACCAGGAGCGCCATGGTGGGCTCGGGCAGCGGGCCGTGCTCCAGCTGGTCGACGCAGATGTGCGAGGCGAGGTGGTTGACCCCGTACAGCGGCTTGTCCAGCGCGTACGCGTACGCCTTGGCCGCCGAGACGCCGACGAGCAGGGCGCCCGCGAGGCCGGGCCCCGCGGTGACGGCGATGCCGTCGAGGTCCCGGCCGCTGACGCCGGCCTCCTTCAGGGCGCGCTCGATGGTGGGGACCATCGCCTCCAGGTGCGCGCGGGAGGCGATCTCCGGGACGACGCCGCCGAAGCGGGCGTGCGTGTCGACGCTGGACGCGACGGCGTCCGCGAGGAGCGTGGTCCCCCGGACGATGCCGACCCCGGTTTCGTCGCAGGAGGTCTCGATGCCGAGTACGAGCGGTTCGTCAGCCATCAGTCAGTCTCTGTTCCCTGTGCGTGCCCCGGGATGTCCTCGGGTACGTCTTCGTGTACGTGCAGGCGCATGACGAGTGCGTCGACGTTGCCCGGCTGGTAGTAGCCGCGGCGGAAGCCGATCGGTTCGAAGCCGAAGCGTCCGTACAGCTTCTGGGCCCGGATGTTGTCGACGCGGACCTCCAGCAGCACCTCGGCGCACTCGAAGGCGGTGGCGTGCTTGAGCAGATCGGTCAGGAGCTCGGAGCCGAGTCCGCCGCCCCAGTGGTCGCGGGTGACGCCGATCGTCTGTACGTCGGCGAGGTCACCGGCGGCGGCGAGGCCCGCGTACCCGACGATCCGGCCGGTGGCCGGGTCCTCGGCGACCACGTAGCGGCGGGTGGCCCCCTGGCCCCGCGCGTGCGCCAGCTCGGACCAGAACATGCCGGCCGACCAGGCGTCGTCCGGGAACAGCTCGTGCTCCAGGTCGAGCACCGGATCGATGTCCCACCAGCGCATCTCGCGCAGCACGGCGGTCGTGGCGGTCACTTGGGGGTGACCACCTTGTAGTTCTTCGGGACCTGCGCGTCGGGCCTGCGGAGGTAGAGCGGCTGCGGCGGCAGCAGTTCGTCACCGGCCGCGAGGCGTTCGGCGGCGAGGCCCGCGAGGGCGCCCGCCGCGAGGTGTTCGGGGCCGCGCGCGTCCGGGAAGGCGTCGGGGTAGAGCACCGCGCCCGCCCCGACGACGGGGAGGCCCGCGAGCCGCTCGGCGATGTCGGCGGGCCGGTCGACGGAGGGCCCATCGGTCCGGGTGCGGGGGTCCTCGTACCGCGCCCAGTAGACCTCCCTGCGGCGGGCGTCCGTGGCGACGGCGAACGGTCCTTCGAGCCCGGCCCGCCCGGCGGCGTACGCGAGGCCGTCCAGGGTGCACAGCCCGTGCACCGGCACGGACAGCGCCGAGCCGAACGTCGCGGCCGTCACCAGGCCGACCCGCAGCCCGGTGTACGGTCCGGGGCCGACGCCGACGACGACGTCCGTCACGGCGTCGAGTTTCACCCCGGCGTCCGCGAGGACCCGGTCGACGGCGGGCAGCAGCAGCTCCCCGTGCCTGCGGGCGTCGACCTGGGCGGACTCGGCGACGACGCGGGTTCCGTCGTGCAGGGCGACGGTGACGGCGGGGGTGGCGGTATCCATTGCGAGCAAGAGCACGCAAACAGCCTACGGCTCCGGCGCGGTCCGCCCCGCGCCCCGTACGGCTTCCCGTTCCGGGCGATCCCGGCTGCTACCGTCACCGGGTATACGCGGAGTACGTGTAAACGCTTGTACGACTTACGACACGCGACTTACGGCACACGACGGCGAAAGAGGCACGCACGGTGGCAAGGGGCAGCTCGGGAATCGTGGCCGCGCTCACCGCGGCGGCCATCGCCGCGGTCGGCTTCCTGGCCTACCAGGCCTCCGCCAACGTGCCCGACCACCTGAGCGCGAAGCCGAAGCCGTCCACCAGCGCGTCCGCGCCGACCGGCGGCGGCCACGCCAAGCCCAAGGTGAAGAAGGACCCGCTCGCGGTCCCCGCCGACTCCGGCACCGGGGCGCGGGTGGTGTACGCACTGGGCGACCGCCGGGTGTGGCTGGTGGACGCGAAGGGCAAGGCGTCCCGGACGTTCAAGGTGATGCCGAGCGCGGTGACGGCCGTGCCGGGCACCTACGCGGTGACCTCGCGCTCCGGCACCGTCCAGGGCTCCGACGGCGTGCCGATCGAGCACGTGGTGCGGTTCACCTCGGTGAACGACGTGGCGATCGGCTTCAGCGCGGCGCAGGACGGCTCGATGGAGGAGCCGGACCCGACCCTGAAGGCCGGCGGCGTACGGATGTCCCGTGAGGACGGCGACGCCATGTGGACGTTCGCCACGGTGAGCGCGAAGGTGGTCGTGGTCCCGTGAGCCGGAGCGCGGATCAGCGCCCCGGACGATCGGGGCGCGGGCCGTTCTCGGACCGGTCGGAGATGTCCCCGGTCGCCGGACGGGTCTGATTCGGCGGGGTGGACACCGCGTTCGCCGCCGCTCCCGCGGCCAGCAGGTCCCTCATCGATACCGCCCGCGGCGGCTGGGCTTCATGCTCGGATGCCGGCATGGACGCCTCCTGAGACTCCGGTGGAAGGCATGGTTAGGCAGACCTAACCTGCTCTCGTCCTCCATGTCACCATGCCTGCCCCGTCCGGCGCAACATTTTACCGACAAGGCGTCGGAAACAGCGGGCCCGCTCAGGCCCAGGGCGCCCAGGACTCGTTGCGCAGCCCCGCCCACCGGGCACCCACGCCCAGCAGCGTCACCGAGCGCCGCTCGTCGTCCGTGTCCCCGACCGCGCGGTCGATGAACACCTGGAGCCGGTCCTCCGACAGCTCCTCGACCTTGCCGTCGCCCCACTCGACGACGACCACCGACTCCGGCAGCGACACGTCCAGGTCCAGGTCCTCCATCTCGTCCAGACCGCCGCCCAGCCGGTAGGCGTCGACGTGGACCAGCGCCGGACCGTCGCCGAGCGGCGGGTGGACGCGGACGATCACGAAGGTGGGGGACGTGACGGCGCCGCGCACCCCCAGGCCCTCGCCGAGCCCCCGGGTCAGGGTCGTCTTGCCGGCGCCCAGCTCGCCGGTGAGCATCACGAGGTCGCCGGGGCGCAGCACAGCGGCGAGCCGGCGGCCCAGGGCCCGCATCTGTTCGGGGGCGTCGACCGCCAGCTTCACGGTGACGGCGGAGGGGGCGTTCTCGTACGCGGCGGCCCCAGCGGCCGCCGGGCTGTTCTGTGCTGCTTCCATGGCCGGAAACGATACGGCCCCGGCCGTCAGGATTCCGGTACGGCGCCCGCGCGCACCAGCAGGTCGGCGAGCCGGTCCGTCACCGTTTCCGGGTGTTCCAGCATCACCAGGTGGCCGGCGTCCGGGACGATGACCTGTTCCGCGTCGGGCAGCCGGTCCGCGATGGCCTCGCTGTGCGAGCTGGGCGTGACGAGGTCCTTGTCACCGGCCAGGATGAGGACGGGGAGATCGCGGAAGAGGGGCAGGGTCGCGCTCTGGTCGTGTTCGGCGAAGGCGGGGTAGAACTCGGCGACCACGTCGATCGGGGTGGACTCGATCAGCCGCTCGGCGAACCGCGCGACGGCCGGGTCCACGTCCCGCGAGCCGAACGAGTACCGCTTGATCAGCCCGGCGAACAGGTCCGCGGTCGCCCGCCGCCCCCGCTCCACCAGCTCCGCCTGCGAGCCGAGCGCCTTCAGCACCCCGGGCAGGACCCGCCGCACCGCGTTGACGCCCGCGACCGGCAGGCCGAAGCTGACCTCGTTGAGCTTCCCGCTCGACGTACCGACGAACGCGACGGCGGCGACCCGGTCGCGGATCAGCTCCGGGTACCGCTCGGCCAGCGCCATGATCGTCATCCCGCCCATGGAGTGGCCGACCAGGACGAGCGGGCCCTCGGGGGCGGCCGCGTCGATGACGGCCTTGAGGTCGCGGCCGAGCTGGTCGATGCCGACGGGCACCCCGCCGCCGGCCCTCGCCTGGGCGCGGCCGCGTTCGGAGCGGCCGTGGCTGCGCTGGTCCCAGTGGACGGTGCGCACGATGCCGCGCAGGGCTGCCCGCTGGAAGTGCCAGGAGTCCTGGCTGAGGCAGTAGCCGTGGCTGAAGACGACCGTGACCGGGGCGGGGGCCTTGCGTCCGAAGAGCCGGCGCCGGCGGGGGCCCGCACCGGCGGACGAGGATGTGGCGTCTTCGGAGCCGGCCTCGTCGATCTCGTCGGTTTCGTAGTACAGCTGGGTGCCGTCGTCGGCCGTGGCCCGGCCCGGCAGCCCGCGCAGCGAGCCGTACGGTCCGGTGGCGTCCAGGGCCAGCCGGGCGCGCTTGCGCATGGACCGGCCGACCGTCAGCCGCTCCACCGCGACCCCGGCCGCCGCCCCGGCGGCGATCACGCCTATGGCGGCGCCGGCGACTCCCGCCCGGCGCCAGCCGGCCGCCGAAGCGGCCGTCGCCACCGCGTCACCCGCACTGATCTCGCTCACCGTGCCGCACTCCTCGTCGGTCGTGTCGGTCCGTCCCGGCCCGAGCCAGGCCCGTCTCGGACGTGTTCAGATCGTGCCTGGTCAGGGGCCTTCACCGGTCAGGACCCGGCCGAGGCACCGTCCGCCGCCCCGGTGCCCAGGTGGACGCGCGGCACCCGGGCCCCGATCCGGGTGACGATCTCGTACGCGATCGTGCCGGCCGCCTCGGCCCAGTCCTCGGCGCTCGGCTCGCCCCGGTCGCCCGGGCCGAACAGCACCGCGTCGCTGCCGACCGCCACCTCGTCGCCGTGGAGGTCCACGACGAACTGGTCCATGGCCACCCGGCCCGCGACCTTCCGCCGCACCCCGCCGACCAGGACCGGGCCCCGGCCCGACGCGTGGCGCGGGATGCCGTCGGCGTACCCGAGCGGCACCAGGCCGAGCGTGGTCTCGGCGGCCGTCGTGTAGTGGTGGCCGTAGCTGATGCCGTGGCCGGCCGGTACGTGCTTGACCAGGGCGACGGACGCGGCGAGCGTCATGACGGGGCGCAGCCCGAAGTCGGCGGCGGTGCCCAGCTCGGGGCCGGGCGAGATGCCGTACATGGCGATCCCGGTGCGCACGAGGTCGAAGTGGGACTCGGGGAGCGTGAGGGTGGCCGGGGAGTTGGCGATGTGCCGCACCTCGGGCTCGACGCCGGCCTTCTCGGCGTACGCCACCATGTCGCGGAAGGTGTCCAGCTGGGCGGTGATCGAGGGGTGGCCCGGCTCGTCGGCGCAGGCGAAGTGGGACCACAGGCCGGTGACGCGGACCGTGCCCGCCTGCTCGGCGGTGCGGGCGGCGGCGACCAGTTCGGGCCAGTCGGCGGGCTGGCAGCCGGCCCGGCCGAGGCCGGTGTCCGCCTTGAGGTGGACGCGGGCCGGCCGGCCGGCCTCCGCAGCGGCGGCGGTGACCTCGCGCAGCGCCCACATGCCGCTCACCGACACGTCGATGCCGGCCTCGATCGCCTCGCGCCAGGGCCCGCCCGGCGTCCACAGCCAGCACATCATCGGGGCGTCGAGCCCGGCCGCGCGCAGGGCCAGCGCCTCCTGCGGCGTGGCGGTGCCCAGCCAGGTGGCGCCGGCCTCCAGCGCGGCCCGCGCGCAGGGGACCGCACCGTGCCCGTAGGCGTCGGCCTTGACCACGGCCATGAGCCGCGCCCCGGACGCCCGGGCACGCAGGACGCGCACGTTGGCGCGGAGTGCGGCGAGATCGATCTCGGCACGGGCTCTCAGGGGCGCTGTCTCGTTCATATCGCGCCCAGTGTCTCAGAGCTGTGCCGTCCGGCGGCCATGGCGGGGCGTGCCGAACCGGTGCACGGGCTGGTCAGCCGTGGTGCAGCTCGTGCCCCAGGTGTTCGGCCAGGACCGGTACGTGGCTGTGCGGAACGTCCTTGACCGCCGTGACGAGCGTCACCGGGCCGCCCTCGCGTACCAGCCCCACCAGCTCGTCCACGGCCGCCGCGTGCACCGGGTCGGCCAGCTCGGCGCGGTAGCGGTCCACGAAGGAGTCGTAGCGGGTCTCGGAGCGGTCCTCGTGGTACCAGGAGCGCAGCTCGTCCGAGGGGGTGAGGTCCTTGAGCCACCGGTCGATCGCGGCCCGCTCCTTGGAGACCCCGCGCGGCCACAGCCGGTCGACCAGGACACGAGTGCCGTCGCCGTCCTCCGCGGGGTCGTACACCCGGCGTACGCGCACCTCGTCGCTGCTGCTCACGGCCGACCGCCTCTCGGGTGCGGATGCTGCCTCCAGGATCGCTCAGGCCAGGACGTCCCGCCAGGCCGCGGGGATCGCCTCGGCGACGTCCAGTGCGGCGAGCGGGGAGCCGTCCGCCGCGCGGCGGGCCGCGAGGCCGTGCAGGTAGGCCCCGGCGGACGCGGCGTCGAGCGGGGCGAGGCCGGCGGCGAGCAGCGAGCCGGTCAGGCCGGAGAGCACGTCGCCGCTGCCGGCGGTGGCCAGCCACGAGGTGCCCGTCGGGTTGACCCGGACCGGGGTGTGCGGGGTGTCGGTGGCGACCACGGTGGTCGACCCCTTGAGCAGGACCGTCGCGCCGAACCGCTCGGCCAGGGCGCGTACGGCGGCGAGCCGCCCCGCCTCGACCTCCTCGCGCGCCACGCCGAGCAGCGCCGCGGCCTCCCCGGCGTGCGGGGTGAGGACGGTGGGCGCGGTGCGGGCCCGGACCACGTCGGCGTCCAGCAGCCGCAGCCCGTCCGCGTCGACCAGCACCGGCACCTCGGCGGCCAGCACGTCGGAGACGGCCTCCACGGCCTTCGTCCCGTCGCCGAGCCCCGGCCCGACGACCCACGCCTGCACCCGCCCGGCCTGCGAGGGCCGGCCCGCGTGGACCAGGACCTCCGGATGCCGGGCGATGACGGCCTCGCCGCCGGGGCCCGCGTAGCGCACGGCCCCCGCCCCGCCGCGCAGCGCCCCGGAGACGGCCAGCACCGCGGCGCCCGGGTAGCGGGTCGATCCGGCGGCGATGCCGACGACGCCTCGCCGGTACTTGTCGCTCTCGGCGGCGGGCACGGGCAGCAGGTCCGCCACGTCCGCGTACTGAAGGGCCTCCAGGTCGGGCACGTCGGGGAGTTCGTCGCCGAGCCCGATGTCCACGAGGCGCAGCGCACCGGCCCGTTCGGCGGCCGGGTCGACGAGCAGCGCCGGTTTGTACGCCCCGAAGGTGACGGTCGCGTCCGCGCGCACCGCGTCGCCGGGCACCTCCCCGGTGTCGGCCTCGACGCCGCTCGGCAGGTCGACGGCGACGACGGGGGCGCCGTGCGCGGTGTACCGCCCGACCAGTTCGGCCGCCTCGGGCCGCAGTCCGCCGCGTCCGCCGATGCCGGTGATGGCGTCCACGACGAGGTCGATGCGCCCGGCCCAGTCCTGGTGGGTGGTGCTGTCCCCGCCGTCCACGACGCGCCCGCCCGCCGCGCGCAGGGCCGCGCTGCCGCCCTCGTGGGCCCGGCCGTGGACGGCCCGTACGGCCACCACGCCCGCGCCGCGCCGGGCGAGCCGGGCGCCGGCGTACAGGGCGTCGCCCCCGTTGTCGCCGGTGCCGACGAGGAGGACGACCCGGGAGCCGTACACCCGGCCTGCCCGCCGCAGCAGGTCGGCGCAGGCGGCGGCGAGTCCGGCGGCGGCGCGCTGCATCAGCGCCCCTTCGGGGAGCCGGGCCATGAGGGCCTGCTCGGCGGCCCGTACGGTCTCAACGCTGTAGGCGGTACGCATGCCCCCCAACGTACGCAGGAATGGCCGGGGGCGCGCCACGTAAGGGTCCTATCCCTCCGCGATCACCACCGCCGAGGCGATCCCGGCGTCATGACTGAGCGACACGTGCCAGTGCTCCACGCCCAGTTCGGCGGCGCGGGCGGCGACCGTGCCGCGTACCCGCAGCCTCGGCCGGCCGCTGTCCTCGACGTACACCTCGGCGTCCGTCCACAGCAGTCCGGCGGGGGCGCCGAGCGCCTTGGCCAGGGCCTCCTTGGCGGCGAACCGGGCGGCCAGCGAGGCGATGCCGCGCCGCTCGCCGTCGGGCAGCAGCAGTTCCCGCTCCAGGAAGAGGCGCGTGGCCAGCTGCGGCGTGCGCCGCATCGCCGCGTCGAACCGTTCGATCTCCGCCACGTCGATCCCGACCCCGATGATCACGTATCCACCCTCATTGCTCGTTCACGGCCCCGCCCGCGGCTCACTCCACGGTGACGGACTTCGCCAGGTTGCGCGGCTGGTCGACCTCGTTGCCGCGGGCCGTCGCCAGCTCGCAGGCGAAGACCTGCAACGGCACGGTGGCGACCAGCGGCTGAAGCAGCGTAGGCGTTGCCGGAATCCGGATGAGGTGGTCGGCGTACGGGACGACCTCGTCGTCGCCCTCCTCGGCGATGACGACGGTAAGGGCGCCGCGGGCCCGGATCTCCTGGATGTTCGACACGATCTTGCCGTGCAGCACCGAGCGCCCGGCCGGGGACGGCACCACGACGACGACCGGGAGCCCGTCCTCGATGAGCGCGATCGGCCCGTGCTTGAGCTCTCCTGCGGCGAACCCCTCGGCGTGCATGTACGCGAGTTCCTTCAGCTTCAGCGCCCCCTCCAGGGCCACCGGGTAGCCGACGTGCCGGCCGAGGAAGAGCACGGTGTCGTGGGAGGCCAGCGACCGGGCCAGCTCCCGGACCGGTTCCATGGTCTCCAGGACGCGGTCGACCGAGCCGGAGATCTCGGAGAGCTGCCGGATGACGGTCCGGATCTCGTCGCCCCACTTGGTGCCGCGCACCTGGCCGAGGTAGAGGGCGACGAGGTAGCAGGCGACGAGTTGGGTCAGGAACGCCTTGGTGGAGGCGACGGCGACCTCGGGCCCGGCGTGCGTGTAGAGGACGGCGTCGGACTCGCGGGGGATGGTGGAGCCGTTGGTGTTGCAGATGGCGAGCACCTTCGCGCCCTGCTCACGGGCGTGCCGCAGGGCCATCAGGGTGTCCATCGTCTCGCCGGACTGGGAGATGGCGACGACCAGGGTGTGCGGGTCCAGGATCGGGTCGCGGTAGCGGAACTCGCTGGCCAGCTCGGTCTCGCAGGGGATGCGGGTCCAGTGCTCGATGGCGTACTTGGCGATCATCCCGGCGTGGAACGCGGTCCCGCAGGCGACGATCACCACCTTGTCGACCTCGCGCAGCTCGCCGCGCGTGATGCGCACCTCGTCCAGGTGGAGCGTGCCCTCGGGATCGATGCGGCCGAGGAGGGTGTCGGTGACGGCCTTGGGCTGCTCGGCGATCTCCTTGAGCATGAAGGAGGCGTACCCGCCCTTCTCGGCGGCCGACGCGTCCCAGTCCACGTGGTACGAGCGCACCTCGGCGGGCTCCCCGTCGAACCCGGTGACGAGGACGCCCTCCCGGCGCAGCTCCACCACCTGGTCCTGGCCGAGTTCGATCGCGGACCGGGTGTGCGCGATGAACGCGGCGACGTCGGAGGCGAGGAACGACTCGCCCTCCCCCACCCCGACGACGAGCGGCGAGTTGCGCCGGGCCCCGACCACGACGTCGGGCGCGTCCGCGAAGACGGCGACGAGCGTGAACGCCCCTTCGAGCCGCCGGCACACCTGCCGCATCGCCTCGGCCGGCTCCCCGCTCCCGCTGTACGCCTCGGCGAGGAGGTGGGCGACGACCTCGGTGTCGGTCTCGGAGAGCAGGTCGTGGCCGCGCTCGCCGAGTTCGGCGCGCAGGGCCGCGAAGTTCTCGATGATCCCGTTGTGGACGACGGCGACGCGGCCCGCGTTGTCGAGGTGCGGGTGCGCGTTGACGTCGGTGGGTCCGCCGTGGGTGGCCCACCGGGTGTGCCCGATCCCGGCGCTGCCGGCCGGCAGCGGGCGCTCGGCGAGCGCCTTCTCCAGGTTGACGAGCTTCCCGGCCCTCTTGGCGGCGGCCAGCCCGCCGTCGGCGAGGACGGCGATGCCGGCGGAGTCGTACCCCCGGTACTCCAGCCGCTTGAGGCCCGCGACGACGACGTCCTGCGCCGACTGCCCACCGACGTAACCCACGATTCCGCACATAGTGGTCCTTTCCTGGTCACCAGCCCCTGTTCTTCGCATAGTCGCAGAAGTGATCCCCATTTCAAGCCCAACGGAGCCCGCCGGCCCAGCGCGCCCCGTCGAGCCCGCACCGGCCGCTTCAAGCCCGTCCGGCGATTGAGGACAAGGCGCCGCCGGAGGTGGCGCGCACCTCAGCCGGCCCGCACGGCCTCCGGCACCGCACCGCTCCCAGCAGCCTCCGGCGCCTCCGGCGCCCCAGGCGCCCCCCGCTTCCCCTTCACGAGCAGCAGCACCGCCGCCCCCGCGACGATCCCCACCGCACCGGCCACCACGGCCGCCACGTCCAGCCCCGAGGCGAACGCCGCCCGCAGCGCGTGCTCCGGCACCCCGGCCGCGCGCAGCCCGGCCGCGCCGCCGCCCGCGAGAGCGTGGGACTGGCCGTCGCCCAGGCTCTCCCCCATCCGGGAGGTCAGCACCGTCCCGAGGACGGCCACCCCGAAGGCGTATCCGAGCTGGCGGAAGGTGTTGACCGCGCCGCCCGCCATGCCGGCCCGCTCCGGCGGCACCGCCGCGAGCGCCGCGCCCGCGATGGCCGGCGACACCAGCCCCGTACCGATGCCCGCGACCACCAGGCCCGGTATCAGCGCGGGCCACGAGGAGCCCGCGCCGAGCACGGCCTGACCGAGCGTGCCGGCGCCGATGAGGGCGAGCCCGACACCGATGGTCAGGCGCGGCTGCACCCCGTGCAGCAGGCGCCCGCCGGCGGCCGCCACCACGAACGAGGTCGCGGCCAGCGGCAGGACCGCCAGACCGCCCTGGACCGGGCTCAGGCCGAGGACCGTCTGCAACCAGATCGAGGTGTACGGCAGCACGCCGAACGCCGCCATGTTGAAGGCGAGCGACCCCGCCATCACACCGGTGAAGGCGGAGGTCCGGAACAGCGAGAGGTCCAGCAGCGGGTGGGCGACGCGCAGCTCCACGAGGACGAAACAGAGCAGCGCCAGCGCGGCGATCCCGAAGGTGGCGAGCGTCTGCCCGGACGTCCAGCCGACGCTGCCCGCCCGTACGACGGCGTACGTCGCGGCCCCCGCGAACACCGCGAACGCCACGGTCCCCGCCCAGTCGGTCCGCCGGTCCCGCGCCCCGTGCGACTCGGGCACGGTCCTGAGGGTCAGCCAGATGGCGCCCACGCTGACCGGCAGGTTCACGAAGAAGATCCAGCGCCAGCCGGGCCCCTCGGTCAGCAGCCCGCCGACCACCGGGCCGATCGCGGCGGCGCCCCCGCTGACCGCACCCCACAGCCCGAGCGCCACGGACCGGTCCTTGCCCTGGTACACCGAGGCGAGCAGCGGCAGCGTGGTCGCGAACATCGCGGCCGCGCCCACCCCCTGGACCCCGCGCGCGGCCACCAGCGCGGCCGGCGAGGAGGCGAGGCCGCAGGCCAGCGAGGCGACGGCGAAGAGCACGACGCCCGCGACATGGACCCGGCGCCGCCCGAGCCGGTCGGCCGCGGCGCCGATGCCGAGCAGCAGCGCGGCGAGCGCGAGGGCGTAGCCGTCGATGACCCACTGCAGATCGGAGAGCGACGCGTCCAGCGCCCGCGCCATGTCGGGCAGGGCCACGATGACGATCGTCACGTCCAGCAGCAGCATGAACGTCCCCAGACAGACCGCGGTCAGCGGCCCCCACTTACGCATGTCCTTTGTCCTTCTCCCTGTACGGCTTCGGTGCGGCCCGTACGGCTTCGGTGCGGCCGGCGGCCACCCCCGTACGATCGGATGACCGCGTCCGGAATCCCCAGCCAGCGACACCCCGGCGCCGGAATCCGACATGAAAGGGGCCTGAAGCAGTGGAATCACCCACCCGGGGCGACGTCCTCGACCTGCGCATCCTGCACGCACTGGAGCTGGACGCCCGCGCCCCCTTCAGCCGGATCGCCGCCGCGCTCGGGGTCTCCGACCAGACGGTGGCACGCCGGTTCCGCAGGCTGCGGACGGAGGGCGGCCTGCGGGTGGTGGGGGTGCGGTGCGCGGCCTCGGAGGAGTCGTTGGAGCACTGGCTGCTGCGGGTGCGCTGCGCCCCCGAGGGCGCGATGGCCATCGCGGAGGCCCTGGCCAAACGCCCCGACACCTCGTGGATCGGGCTGACCTCGGGCGGTACGGAGGTGACGTGCACGGCCAACGTCCGCAGCCGGGGCGACGCCGACGACCTGCTCCTCGGCAAGCTGCCGCGCACCCCGCACATCGTGGACATCCGCGCCCACCAGCTCCTGCACCGCTTCTACGGCGGCCCGGCCGGCTGGCTCCACAAGAGCGGCGCCCTGACCCCGGAGGAGACCGCCGCCCTCACCCCGCCCCCCGCCTCCGCCCCGCCGGGCCCGGCCGTCATCACCGCCGACGACGAACCCCTGGTCGCCGCGCTGGAACGGGACGGCCGGGCCACGTACCCCGAACTCCAGCGCGCTACGGGCCACTCCGAATCATCGGTCAAGCGCCGCCTGGCCCGCCTCGTCGCCTCCGGCGCGCTCTACGTGGACGTGGAGTTCGACTCCGCCCACCTGGGCTTCCGCAACGCGAGCATGCTGTGCGTCACCGCCGCACCCCGCGCCCTGCACACGGTGGGCGAAGCACTCGCGACCGACCCCGAGGTGGCCTACGCGGCGGCCACCACGGGCCCGTCCAACCTGATGGCGGTCGTGATCACCCGCGACCCGGCCCACCTCTACCGCTACCTCAGCGCACGCCTGGGCCGGCTCGACGGCGTCGAACACGTGGAGTCGATGCCGCTGCTGCGCCGCGTGAAGCAGCTGACGTACCGGCCGTTCCGGGGATAGCGCGCGCTGCTGAACCGACCCTCCGAGTCCGGCCGACCGGCGGTAAAGTAGGAATGCTTCATACTTTGAGCCACTACGACTTCATGGAGGACCAGTGGCCTTCACCGGACGCGGCCGCGAGCTGCGCATCCTCGGATCGTGGCTGGAGCGCGTCGCCTCCGGCGCGGGCGGCAGCGCCGGACAGGCGCTGGTCATCAAGGGGCGGCGACGTGTCGGCAAGACGCGGCTTGTGCAGGAGTTCTGCGCCCGGTCGGGCCGGCCGTACGTCTTCTTCCAGGCGACCCGCAGCCAGCCGGCGCCCCTCGCCCGGCGGGCTCTGTTCGACGCGGTCGCCGGTGGTCAGGGGATGCGGGACCACGGTGCGGCACTGGAACACGCAGCCGCCCCCGGGGACTGGGGGCGGACGCTGGCCGCCGTCAGCGCCGCCCTGCCCTCCGACGAGCCGGTGATCCTCGTCCTCGACGAGGTCCCGTGGCTGTCCGAGGCGGACGGCGGCTTCGACGCGGCACTCAAGACGGCCTGGGACATGCACCTGTCCGCCAAGCCGGTGCTCCTGCTGCTACTCGGCTCCGACCACGCAATGATGGACCGGCTGACTTCGTACGACCACCCGTTCTACGGCCGGGCCGGCCAGTACACCGTGGGGCCGCTCAGCCCGGCCGACGTACAGGACTCCACCGGTCTGGACGCGGGGGCGGCGCTCGACGCCTACCTCGTCACCGGGGGCTTCCCCGAGGTGGTCACCGGCTGGCATACCGGCGAGCCCGTCGCCGCGTATCTCGACCGCCAGTTGGAGGACCCGTCGTCGGTCCTGCTCACCACGGGCGAGCGGTCGCTCGCGGCGGAGTTCCCCGCACGTCTCCAAGCGGGCCGGGTGCTCCGGGCGATCGGCTCCGGCGAGCGCACCTTCTCCGGCATCGCCGCGAGCACGGGAGGCGCAGACGGGCGCGCGCTGGCACACGGCACGCTCGCCCCGATACTGAACGAACTCACGGAGGCCAAACGGATCGTGGCCACCGACGTCCCGCTCTCCACCCAGCCGGCCCTCAAGCTCAAGCGCTACCGCATCGCCGACACGTATCTGCGCTTCTGGCTGGCCCACCTGGAAGACGCCGTCGCCCAGGCGGAGAGGGGCAGGGGCGAAATCTCGGCCGCACGCATCCAGCGTTCCTGGCCCTCGTGGCGGAGCCGCGCGGTGGAGCCGGTGATCAGGGAGTCCCTGGCGCGCCGAGTCCCCGATGATCTCTTCCCCGAGGCCGTGGAGGTCGGCGGCTGGTGGAACCGGCAGAACAACCCCGAGGTCGACCTCATCGGCGCCGACGCGGCCCCGGTCGCAGGCCGCGTCTGTTTCGTCGGCTCGGTGAAATGGCGCGACGAGACTCCGTTCGGGGCACGCGACCTCGCGGAACTCGTCGCCTCCGCGCAGCAGGTCCCAGGTGCCCAGGACGCTCCCCTGATCGCGGTCAGCCGCGTCCCCCCGACGGACACGGCAGCGAAGGACCTGGCCGCGTACTGGGGCCCGGAGGACGTCATCGCGGGGTGGCGCTGAGTACATACACGCGGAGGACCTGCGGCGCGGATGTGCGCGGCAGGTCCTCCGTGGGCGGTGGTGCCGGTGTCAGTTGTCCGATGCGTACGAGACGAAGTCGGCCCAGGCGGCCGGGGTGAAGCCGAGTTCCGGGCCGGGGATGTTCTTCGAGTCACGGACGTGGACGGTGGCGGGGGCTGCGGCCACCTCCACGCACGAAGGACCGTCGTTCGAGCTGTGACTGCTCTTGAACCAGGTCAAGTCGGACGTGCTCCCGGCCGAGGACTTGGCACTCATGTCTCTCCCAGCAGTTTTTCGATGAAGGCCCGCGACAGCCGCGGCGTGAGCGCTTGCGCCCTGATCATGCCGTACCGCATCTCAAGGATCTGAACCTCCCTGGGATTGCTGATCAGCCGACTGGTGAGCTGCACCTCGTTGAGCCCAACAGCCGTGCCGTCCTTCAGCTTAAGCACACGGTGCGAGCCCGCCAGCCCCGAGTGCTCCTCCGTCTCTGTCGGCATGATCTGGATCTCGACGTGCCGCAACGACCCCAGCTCAAGCAAGCGTTCGAGTTGACGCCGCAGGACGGCCCTCCCCCCGATCGGCCGCCGAAGCGTTGTCTCCTCCTGGACAAAGGTCAGCAGAGGCACGGGACGGCGGTCCAGGACTGACTGCCGGGCCATGCGCGCGGCCACCAGGCGCTCGAATTGGTCCTCGGCGTAAGCCGGACGCCGCTCCCTGTACAGGGCGCGGGCATACTCCTCGGTCTGAAGGAGGCCGTTGATCACATCGGTGTCGTACGCGCCCATCTCCACTGCGCTGGCCTCCAACTTGGCCAGATCCCGGACCTTCTTCGGGTACCGCGCCTCCGCCACGTCCTGCTTCATCGCGGCGATCTTGCCCTCCGCCCCGACTGCCTTGTCCACCCTGTCCAGGAACTCCGGCTTCGGGATACGGACACCCGACTCCACCTTGTAGACCATGTTCTCGCCGTAGCCGATCAGCTCGCCCAGCTGCGCCGCACGTAAACCGGCCGCCTCCCGCCAGATCCGGATCTGCCGCCCGACGGCCGCGACCACCGCTTGTGAATCGTCCTCGGGCTCAGGGCCCCAGTCCTGGTCGCCCGCAATGTCGTTCACGCTCATCCGCCACCCGCCTCCAGCCACCCAGCTCCTGTACGCACCAGACAGCCCCGCACAACCGCTGGACAGTCACCGTCCGTACACGCGTCACTGCTGTTCAGCGTAGACACGTGCGGCCACGCTGAGTGACGTGAACCGAGAAATCACCCATCCGCGAACCCGCAGCGGCCAGTTCGTCGTCCAGCTCTCCGCCACCCGCCGGGGCGCCCGGCTCGCCCGGCTGCTGGCGACCGAGCAGCTCCGCTCCTGGGGGCTCCCGCTCGACGCCGCCCCTCTCGTCGTCGCCGAACTCGCGGCCAATGCCGTGTTGCACGGATACGTGCCGGGGCGGGACTTCCGCGTCCAGTTGACCGTCGAGGAGGACACGCTGCGCATCGAGGTGACGGACGCGCGCGGTGAGCACGTGCCGTGCCTCCGAGCGCAGAGCGAGGTGTCGGAGTCCGGGCGCGGACTACTGCTGGTCCAGGTGCTAGCCACCCGCTGGGGCGTCGAGCGCGGGCCTTTCCCCCGCAAGACCGTCTGGGCGGAGATCGCGCTCACCGGATCGTGACAGCCGCGACCCGATGGACGGCGACCCGGCCGGCCGCGACCCGGTGGTCCACGACGTAAAGGCTTTAAAGGACCTCTGGGAAAGAACCCCACCCAACCCACCCGACCCGGGTGGACCTCAGCAGGCCCCGTGCGCCCACGCGCGCCCGTCACCCGCACGGGTGAGGTTGCCCAACTGGGCTGGATATGACCCTGATTGCCTGGCATATGCTCGCGCAGCCAGACGTCAGAAACGTGACGGCCCCCGCCGGGACAGCAATCCCTGGCGAGGGCCTCACCACCGAGGAAGAGAACAGGGCTTCCCGATGGGGACATCGCAGGTTATCGCGCCCCCGCGCGCCCCGTCCCGGGGCATCGTGCACCAAAACGTGCGCCACACCACCCACTTCACCGTCATCGGCAACCACCTCGCCCAGCACAGCGAGCTCTCGCTCGTCGCGATCGGCCTGGCCACGCACATCCAGTCGCTGCCCGCCGGGGCGAAGGTCGGCGTCAAGTGCCTGACCGAACGCTTCCCCGGGAGCGAGACCCGCATCGCCGGGGCCCTGCGCGAACTGGAGGAACACGGCTACCTCACGCGCGAGCGCGAGCGGCTTCCCAACGGCCGGGTCGTCACCCGCACGACCTCGTACAACCAGCCGCGCGCCGCCGTACGCCCGGCCTCACGGGCACCCGTACGGACGCCGGTTCCGCACCCCGCTCCCCCCGCTCCCCCCGAAGCCGTCGCTCCCCCCGCAGCCGTCGCACCGCTCCCGCCCCGGCCCGAACCGCCCGTGAAGCGCCCGCCCCTCCCCCGGCCGCAGGCCCCTCACCCCGAGCTGTACCGGGCGGCGCGCGCCCTGCTCCTCGGGCTGCGGCGAGAGGCGGCCGAGATCGTGCTGCACGAAGGTGACATCGCCGCGCTCACCCCCGCCGTCGCCGCCTGGCTCGAACGCGACGTCACGCCCGCCGCCATCGCGAGGGCGCTGACGAGTGCCCTCCCCGCCCCGCTGAAGTGCCCCGCGAGACTCCTCGCGCACCGGCTGACCACCGGCCTTCCGGCGCCCCTCCCGGCCGCCGAACGAGCCGGGAGTCACGACGCCATACAGAACTGCGACGGCTGCGACCGGGGGTTCCGGGCACCGGAGCCCGGGTACTGCGCCGAGTGCCGGTCGGAGCTCGCCGCCACGGCGCGGCGACGGTCGTAGTCATGTGGCCCTGCCGACAGAGCCGTGCAGGCGGCGGCCCTCTTGCGGTAAGAGTTCTCCTTGGGGGTGGAAGCCCTTGCCGTCCTCCCCGGCGGCCGTAGCCGGCCCCGCGTCAGGCGGATCGCAGGAGAGCGGCGCCGGGGCCCTTGGCCGGGTCGAGGACCGCGGCGACGATGCGGTACTCCCCGGACAGTGACGCCCACACCTCATCGAGCAGTTCCTCCGGAGTCCGGGCTCCGGTCACGGCCTCGGCGAAGGGCGGCGCCGTCGCCACGCCCACGCCGGCCGCCTGGTGCGCGTAGTGGCGAGCGGGCGCCCGCACCCGGAAATAGGCTCGGTCCGGGGCCGGTCCCGTGCGCCGGACGTCATCGCGGACATCCGGACGGCGTTACGCCGATGAGTTCGGCCCGCCCGGGGAGTCATCCTTGGGTCACCACTCGAACACCAGGAGGAATCACATGGCTCAACTGCTGCGGGTCCAGAGCTTCACCGTCTCCGCCGACGGCGTCGCCTGCGGTGAGGACCAGACCCTGGAGCGGCCCTTCGGCCATGTCGACCCGGGGCAGCTGTTCTCCTGGGCCGGGGCGACGGCGAGCTGGCCGGGCCGGACCGACCCGGGCGGGAGCCGGGGCCTGGACGACTACATGACGCGGGACTTCTCGCACAACATCGGTGCCGAGATCATGGGCCGCAACAAGTTCGGCCCGCAGCGCGGGCCCTGGGAGGACCACGAGTGGCAGGGCTGGTGGGGCGGCGAACCGCCGTTCCACACCCCGGTGTTCGTCCTGACCCACCACAAGCGCCCCTCGTTCACGCTCTCCGACACCACGTTCCACTTCGTGGACGGCGAGCCCGCCGAGGTTTTGGCGCAGGCCCGGGAGGCGGCGCGGGGCAAGGACGTACGCCTCGGCGGCGGGGTCACGACCGTCAGGGAGTTCCTGGACGCCGACCTCGTCGACACCCTGCACGTGGCGGTGTCCCCGGTGAAGCTGGGGTCGGGCCTGCGGCTCTGGGACTCGCCGGACGATCTGCGCGACCGCTTCCACCTGGACGTCGTACCGAGCCCGAGCGGGGTGGCGCACCACCTGTTCTGGCGGAAGTGAGCCCGTACGCCGCTCAGCGGTAGGCGTGGACCACGGCGTGGCCCTTGCCGCGGCCGGTCATCCACCGGTTGACCGGTGTCGTGATCACGAAGGCGAGGGCCAGGGAGCCGGCGAGCGCGCCCCGGAAGAGGGCTCCGACCGGGCGCGCGTCCACGGCGTCGGGGATCGTCACCATGGCGGTGTCGTCGACGACCTCGGATGACGGCGATCGACAGAGGGCGGCCTGTGCCGCCATCCGCGCCAGGACGCGTGGCCGCCGGGGGCCGGCATTGCGATCCGGCATCGCAACCCGACATTGCATGATCATGCGAGATGATGCATAATCTTCCCATGTCCAAGGTCCTCACCTCCCTGCCCGCCGGCGAACGCGTCGGCATCGCCTTCTCGGGCGGCCTCGACACCTCGGTCGCGGTCGCCTGGATGCGTGACAAGGGCGCCGTCCCGTGCACCTACACCGCCGACATCGGCCAGTACGACGAGCCCGACATCGCCTCGGTGCCGGGCCGCGCCAAGGCGTACGGCGCCGAGCTCGCCCGCCTGGTCGACTGCCGCGCCGCGCTCGTCGAGGAGGGCCTGGCCGCGCTGACGTGCGGGGCGTTCCACATCCGCTCGGGCGGCAGGGCGTACTTCAACACCACGCCGCTGGGCCGCGCGGTCACGGGCACGCTCCTGGTCCGGGCGATGCTTGAGGACGACGTGCAGATCTGGGGCGACGGCTCCACGTTCAAGGGCAACGACATCGAGCGGTTCTACCGCTACGGCCTGCTGGCCAACCCGCACCTGCGGATCTACAAGCCCTGGCTGGACGCCGAGTTCGTGACGGAGCTCGGCGGGCGCAAGGAGATGTCGGAGTGGCTGGCCGCCCATGACCTGCCGTACCGCGACAGCACGGAGAAGGCGTACTCCACCGACGCCAACATCTGGGGCGCCACCCACGAGGCCAAGACGCTGGAGCACCTGAACACCGGGGTGGAGACCGTCGAGCCGATCATGGGCGTGCGGTTCTGGGACCCGTCGGTCGAGATCGAGACCGAGGACGTCACGATCGGCTTCGACCAGGGCCGGCCGGTCACGATCAACGGCGAGAAGTTCGAGACCGCCGTCGACCTGGTGATGAAGGCGAACGCCATCGGCGGCCGCCACGGCATGGGCATGTCCGACCAGATCGAGAACCGGATCATCGAGGCCAAGAGCCGGGGCATCTACGAGGCCCCCGGCATGGCCCTGCTGCACGCCGCGTACGAGCGCCTGGTCAACGCGATCCACAACGAGGACACCCTCGCCCAGTACCACAACGAGGGCCGCCGCCTCGGCCGGCTGATGTACGAGGGCCGCTGGCTGGACCCGCAGGCGCTGATGGTCCGCGAGTCGATCCAGCGCTGGGTCGGTACGGCCGTCACCGGCGAGGTCACCCTGCGGCTGCGGCGCGGCGAGGACTACTCGATCCTCGACACCACGGGCCCGGCCTTCAGCTACCACCCGGACAAGCTGTCCATGGAGCGCACCGAGGACTCCGCGTTCGGCCCGGTCGACCGCATCGGCCAGCTCACCATGCGCAACCTCGACATCGCCGACTCCCGCGCCAAGCTGGAGCAGTACGCGGGCCTCGGCATGATCGGCAACGCCAACCCGGCGATCGGCGCGGCCCAGGCCGCCGCGACCGGCCTGATCGGCTCCCTCCCCGAGGGCGGCGCCGAGGCCATCGCCTCCCGCGGCGAGGTCTCCGACGTGGACGAGATGCTGGACCGCGCGGCGATGGAGTCGGGCACGGACTAACCCCTGCGGCACGACGGCGAAAGGCCGGGCGCCCTTGGGGACCGCCCGGCCTTTCGCCGCGCTCCGGCCAAGGACCCGCGCGGGGCTCATGTTCCGGACCACTCCCCCGACCCCCGCTCACGTCGAAGCCATGCCCACGCACGCATCCGCTGAGTGGTCGACTCCTGCGCTCACCTCACGCGGAGGCCCCGCCAGGACGCACCTGCCGGGGCTTCATGTGTGCTGTTGTCACTCAGGACGTCGGGAGCGCCTGCGCCCCGGCGGTTCACGCCAAGGAGTCCGCCTCCGCGTGATTTTCGGCGATCATCCCGTCATGCGGGGGACTACGGAATTTATGGAGACTTTCGTATTCACTGCCAGAGGATTCCGACTCCGGGGCCATATTTAGGACGTAGTCAATTACGTGCTGCCCCCACATGCGTGTAGTTGTCAGATCGTGCCAGCCGACACCTGGAACGCTTGTCCCGGTATTGCGCACCCGGCGCCTCGCCTCGCTGACCATCGGCCGCGCCCGCCGCATCCCCACCCACGCCCTCGCTGACTACGTCCAGCACCACCTGGAAGAGGCCGCCCGATGACCGCCCCCAAGCGCAAGAAGGCCCGCGCCAACGGCGAAGGCACCAACTACCGGCGCAAGGACGGCCGCTGGGAAGCCGCCGGCTAAGTCCTCGCCGCCAACGGCACCCGCAAACGCGTCCGCGTCTACGGCAGCACGCGGAGGGAAGCCGCCGACAAGATCGCCGATAGCAACCGCGGCCTCCCCGACGCCACCGCCGACAGCGCCCTTGGCGACTACCTCACCTACTGGCTCGGCAGCGTCGCCATCCACCGGCTCCGCGAGAACACCCACACCCGCTACGCCGCCTGCGTCCGCCTCCACCTCATCCCCGGCCTCGGCACCAAGAAGATCGCCCGCCTCACCGCCAAGGACGTCCGCACCTTCCTCGACCGGCTCCGCACCACCTGCCAGTGCTGCGCCCAGGACCTGGACACCGAACGGAAGAGATGCTGCGCCGTCGGCGAGTGCTGCCAGAAGCACCTGTCCGCTTCGACCGTGACCTACGTGCACTCGGTGCTCAAGTCGGCACTGGAACACGCCGTCCGCGAAGACGAGCTGCCGCGCAACGTCGCCCGGAACGTCGAAGCCGCCACGCCCGGCCCAGGCGCTTCCGGCCCCTCACGGCGACAGAGGCTCGTCAGTTCCTCGACGCCGCCCGCACGGACCGGCTCCACGCCCTGTACGAACTCGCCCTTCGCACCGGCCTCCGCAAAGGCGAACTCCTCGGCCTCCACTGGGAAGACCTCGACCTCACCACCGGAACAGCCAGCATCCGGCGCTCGCTCCAGCGCACCCGAAGCGGCGGCCTCACTCACCTGCCCACCAAGACCCGCGCGTCCGAACGCCGAATCGCCCTCCCGACCGAATGCCTCCACTCCCTCAAGAAGCACCAGGAACGGCAGGACAAGGAGCGGGAGACCGCAGGGTCGGCCTGGACAGACAGCGGCCTCGTCTTCTCCACGCCCACTGGCCGCCCTCTCGACCCTGCCAACCTCACCCGCCGCTTCCGCGGCTTCCTCAACCAGGCCGGGCTCCGGCGCATCCGCTTCCACGACCTCCGCCACTCGACCGCCACCCTGTTGCTGGAACAAGGCGTGGACCTCATCGTCATCAAGGAACTCCTTGGCCACGCCCACATCGGCGTCACTGCCGGCGTCTACACCCACGTACGACTCCGCCTCCAGCGCCAAGCCGTCGACGCCTTGGGCAATGCCCTTGGCTCGACCGACGGCGACCCACCCGCCGCGGCCGTCGTCCGCTGACGTTGCCGTCAGCGTTGCCGTCAAACGCCCGAGAGGCCCCACCGAATAGCTATTCGGTGGGGCCTCTCGAAATGTTTACAGCATGCTATGGGCTGAGGCTGACTTACCGAGTCACCTGAAGGCGCTCCTCCAGTGTTTCCATTGAAATCTCACCTTGCGCCCATGCGGTGACGTATTGCAGGTCATGAACCGAAAGACCGAAGGCCGATCGAAGCACTTGGACCAGCCGGAACGGCGCCGACCTCAAGTCCGGATGCTTGTCGATAAGGAGATCGGCGATCTCTGCAACACTGCACCCAATCGCGCCGTACTCGACGGCCAAGCGCGCCAATCGTTCAATTTCCTCGTCCATCAGTTCCCTCATCTTCGGAATGTGGCAAGAACTTGCTGGAAGTCCCCGTCGAGCCTCGGAACTGCTTCATCGATCCTCGCACGAGTGAAGCCATATCTGGCTGCTTGTCTTCCAGTCCAGGTTCCCTTGGCTGCCGATACAAGGCTCGCACCACCACGGACAGCTTCGTTGAAGCCTCCAAGGTTATCTCCGTAGACCCAGATCCCCTGGATGCCCTGAACGCGGTCCCCGAAGTGGGGTCTGTACGGTGAGCGGTGTAACTCCCGATCTGAAAGCGGCAGTTGATGACTGACGTGGTGAGTGACATCGAGGCCGGGGAGGCCGCCGTGAGTGCGCTGGATGCTGTGGATGACGGTCTGGTTGCCGAGCTGGTGGCCCGGGCCGAGGCCGGCGGAGTGAAGCTGACCGGTGAGGGCGGCCTCCTGGCGGAGCTCACGCGCAAAGTGCTGGAGTCCGCGCTGGAGGGCGAGCTGACCGACCACCTCGGGCATGAGCCCGGCGAGCGGGCCGAGGGCGGTCGGGAGAACTACCGCAACGGTCACCGGTCCAAGACGGTGACGACCGAGGTCGGCCCGGTGGAGA
>NZ_SSBK01000099.1 GCF_004795035.1 Streptomyces sp. A0958 | reverse complement strand
TGAAGTTTCCCCGTGATCATGGACACGTTTCCGTTATGCCGCGAGGGCCTGTGCCTGCTGGTAGCGAAGGCGTGTTTCGTGGGGCGTGAGGTAGCCCCAGGTGATGTGCTTGCGAAGTCTGCGGCGGTTGTAGAAAGTCTCGATGAACGCGAAGATTTCGGCGCGGGCGGTGGCCCGGTCGGGCCAGAAGCGGGTGCCGATCTCCTCTTTGAGGACAGCCCAGAAACTCTCGGCCGCGGCGTTGTCGTAACAGACCCCGGTCCGCCCCATGCTCTGACATCCTCTCAACTCCCGTATTCTGTCACGGAGTTGACCTGATGTGTATTCGGATCCGCGGTCCGAGTGAATCACGCAGCCGGACTCGAGGCGGCCCATGTTCGCCGCCATGTCCAGGGCGTCGACGACGAGGTCGGCGCGGTGATGGTCGGCCATCGAGTAGCCGATCACCTCGCGGGTGGCCAGGTCGAGCCAGCCGGCGAGGTAGAGCCATCCCTCGGCGGTGGGGATGTAGGTGATGTCCCCGACGACCTTCGTTCCGGGGCGGTCGGCGTGGAAGTGGCGGCCGATCAGGTCCGGGGCCGGGACGGCACTGGCGTCCTGCTTGGTGAGGCTGCGGCGGCCGGTGCGCCGGCTGTGGCCGGCGATGCCGTGCTCGCGCATGACACGGGCGAGGCGTTTGCGGTTGACCGGGCGGCCCAGGCGCCGCAGTTCAGCGTTCACGCGCGGGACGCCGTAGGTACCCTTCGACGCGATGTGGATCACGGTGATCTCTTGGGCCAGTTCCTCGTCCGCCCGCCGCCGGGCCTTTCGGGCCTCGAGCCCGGCCGCCCAGGCGTAGTAGGTGGAGCGGGCCGTCTTCATCGCCCGGCACAACAGGACGATGGTGTAGTTGGCCTTCTCCGCGTGGATGAACCGGCATATCGCGCTCACCGATCGCTCTCCTTCGCGAAGAAAGCTGTCGCTTTTTTTAGGATCTCGATCGTCTTCGCCTGCTCGACGGTGAGCTTTCGCAGCCGCTTCAGCTCCTCGTCCCGCTCGTCCGTGCTCCCGCCGGGCGGCGCGGTGCTCCCGCCCGCCTCGGCGGCCTTGGTCTTCTTGACCCAGCCGCGCAGGCTCTCGGAACTGATGCCGAGCTCGCGGGCGACATCGGTCACCGTCCGTCCCGACGAGCGCACGAGCTCGATCGCGTCCCGCTTGTACTCATCCGAGTACCGCTTCGTGTACTTGCTTCCCACCTGGCACTACTTCCTCTGGAACCGCTCAGATCCCAGTCTCCAGGTGTCCATGATCAAGGGGAAGCTTCAC
>NZ_SSBK01000098.1 GCF_004795035.1 Streptomyces sp. A0958 | reverse complement strand
CGAAGAACGTGGAAAAGCTGGGCAAACCAGCAGATACCACCTGCCCACACTCAGCCACCCACACAGAACCAACTCAACAACCGGGCAGGAGAACATCCTCAAACCGCCTCGGCGGATCAAGGCTTAGTGGACTTCGACCACGAGAAGACCCCCCGACCGAGACCGGTCGAGGGGTCAAAAACAGGCTTTCACCTGCTCGTTACCACTGGTGGGCGCGGACGGTTTCGAACCGCCGACATCTGCTTTGTAAGTTCGACCCGAGGTGCTTAAGCACCCTAACGGACTCCCCCACGGCTGCCGCCCCGGGCTCCCCACGACCGCCGCTGTACGCCGCCGTTGATGTCAGCTGCGGATGTCAACTGCCCTTCGATTCGCACAACGAGCGGTGAGCTTCAGACATCAGCTGACACAGGTCCTTGTCGCTCGGCTTGCTCCACGATGCGTTGAGCCAAATCCACGAAGTTAGTGATCGACGGCGCTTGCACGATCAAGAGCCTATCTGCTCGGTCGCTACCGTCCGCGAATCCGCATCCGCTGTCCCGTACCAGTGGCGTCAGCCAGTGGACAGTAGGTCGCTCGGCAGCAAAGAAGATCACCGGTCGGTCTGCCCATGGTTGATCGGAGTAGTGGCTACGGCAACTTGCGGCGGTGAAGCATCCGACGGAGGACAGCGCGTACGCCAGTCCAGCCACGCCAAGATCGAGAGCATCAAGTGGTGAGTGTTCCTCGTCAACAGCGTCTAGGAACTGCACAAGCTCGCTCTGAGGGTGCTCCTCGGCGTAGCCATCGGGCAGGTTCTCAAGCTCTCCTGTCTCTACGGCCTTGGCCATAGCCTCAAACTCGGCATCAGTTCGGCTTGCCTGATCGACAAGCCTCACTAGGTGTCTCTCGGCTTCGATCATTTGAATGGCTTCTTCGTGACCTACTTCCCCGATGGTCCAGACATCTCGGAAGCAGCCATAGCCCTCCTCGATCACCTCGTCCTTGTCGGGTAGCCCCATGGCTAGACCTGCGGGGAACGAGGGGTCAACATCAAGACTGACGGCGGGAATCAATCATGCCTCCTGACGAGTTGGACGGCTGTGCATCACAACGCACTTGCCCCACATAGGGACCGGACCGGCCCACCTGCCAGGAGACCACGATCACCCTTTTCGTGTCTCGGTTTCCCTGCGCCGCCGCGGCAGGACTTTGTGCAGCTGGTCCAGCGGATCGGAAGATTTCAAGTCCAGTGAGACGGTCGTGACGCTATGAGGTTTGTGGTGCGGGGTCTCTCCGTTTGGCCGGGTCGTTGATCCAGGCCATCTGAGGTATCTCGGGTGGTCTGGGGCGGCGG
>NZ_SSBK01000097.1 GCF_004795035.1 Streptomyces sp. A0958 | reverse complement strand
GATGCTCCTATGGTTGTCAAGCCGCAGCAGCGAGGGCGGTTTGAGTGATTCGTTCCGTGGGCTTGGTGGTCAGCGCGCGGTAGACCTCGCGGGCGACGAATCGCTTGAGACAGCGCATGATGTCCTTCTTCGAGAGCCCTTCCTTCGTGCGGCGTTCAACGTAGGCGCGGGTGCGTTCGTCGAAGCGCATGCGGGTCAGCACGATGGTGTGGAGGGCGTTGTTGGCGGCCCGGTCGCCGCCTCGGTTAAGGCGGTGTCGGTGGGTCCGTCCGGAGGACGCCGGGATCGGCGCGACCCCGGCCAGGTGTGCGAACGCGGCCTCGGGCCTCATGCGTTCGGGGTTGTCTCCGGCCGAGGCCAGTAGCTGGCCGGCGGTCTCGGGTCCGACACCGAACAGCTCCAGCAGCACGGGGGCGGCCTGCTTGGCCAGTGGGCCGATCTCGGTGTCCAGCTCGGCGATCTCGTCGTCCAGGGCCTGGTGGCGGCGCGCGAGGCGGCGCAGTGCGGCCCGGGTCGCCGCCAGCGGGCGGGACAGGTCGTCGCCGGGCCGCAGGCGGGACAGGGTGCGTATCAGCATGGCCCGCTCCAGGCCCGCGACCTGCTCGCGCAGCATGGCGGGGGCCGAAACGAGCAGGCCGCGAATCTGGTTCATCGCCTGGGTGCGGGCCTTGACGGCGCTGCGTCGCGCGGTCCGCAGCACCCGCACCGCCTCGACCACACCGTCCCGGCTCTTGGGGATCCCGGTGGCACGGCCGGACAGTACGGCCGTTGCGGCCGCGTAGGAGTCGATCGGGTCGGACTTGCCTTTCATCCGCCGGGTCTTGCGGTCCGGCCGGTCGACGTCGATGACCGTGACCCCGGCCGCGGTCAGCACCCGGGCGAGCTCGGCCCCGTAGGCACCCGTGCCCTCCACCCCCACCGCGGTCAGCGTGCCGTGGGAGCGCATCCAGTCGAGCAGGTCGCGATAGCCGCGGATGGAGGCGGGGAACTCGCGGTCGGCCAGGTGCCGGCCGATGGAGTCGATCACCGCCCCGTGGTGCGTCAGGCCGTGGGTGTCGACTCCGCCGGTGATCTGCGGGCCGTCGTGCGTCATGCTGGTCATGTCCGTCCTTGTGGCGTGTCCGTTCCGAGGGCGGCACGCGCCGGTCGGGCGGGTGGACAAGACAGTGACGGGGCTTCTGGACCAAGCTCCTATGGAGTCACAAACGCCCGTCCGGCCGCGTGCGTGGTGGCTCCGCCGATGCGCCGACAAATCCGAAACAGGACAGTCGAAGACGTCAGTCAGTCGGCGAGTCAGACGCATCAGCAGAACCACCACTCACATCCTCACTGTCAGTCGGG
>NZ_SSBK01000096.1 GCF_004795035.1 Streptomyces sp. A0958 | reverse complement strand
GGCTCTCCTGCCGTATGTGTGGGTCATCTTGTTGTGGGTTGGCGGCCGGGGAGGGTGGGTTTGTCTCCGGCGAGGGTGAGCATGACGAGGGCGATGATCGCGTCGGCGGTGTGGAAGCCGAAGCCGCGGCGGATGATGAGGCGGGTCTTGGTGTTGGTGGATTCGACCAGGCCGTTGGACATGCGGGTGGTCAGTGCGGCGCGGATCGCGTCGTAGTGACGGCGGATCTTGCGCTGGAGGTCGACGAAGGCCGGAATGCGGCAGCGTCTGGCCCAGCCGATCCATTTATCCAGGTTCCGCAGCGCGGCCGTGGGCCGGGTCCTGGCCAGGGAGAACACGGTTCGCAGGGCCTCTTTCAGCCGCCAGGCACGGTGAAGGCGGGGATCGGTGGCCGCGATCCAGGCCAGCTTGGCGGTCTGCCGGTCGGTGAGATCGCCCTCGTTTTTCCACAGCGCGAAGCGGGAGTCCTTCAACGCCCGTGCCCTCTCGCGGTCGCCGGTTTCACGGCGGGCCCTGTTCCACGACGCGCGACGCTCCTCATCCAGGGCGTCGGTGGCCCACGCGACCACGTGGAAGGGGTCCATGACGCGGATGGCGTCCGGGACGCGGGCGGCGAGGACTTCGGCGATCCATCCGGCGCCGTCGGCGCTGACGTGGGTGAGGCGGGTGGCGCGGGCGGGGCCCAGGGCGTCGAAGAAGCGATTCAGGACATCCTTGCCGTGTGCCTCGGCCATCCACACGACGCGGCCGGTGTCGTGGTCAACGACGCAGGTCAGGTATTTCTGCCCCCTGCGGTGGCTGATCTCGTCGATACCGATCCGGCGCAGCCCGTCCAGCCGGTCACGTCCCTTGTCACGGTCGGCGACGTAGCGGGCGACGATGTTGCCGACCGTGCGCCAGGACGTCCGCATCAGTGTTGCGGTCGCGGACTTGGAGCATTCGGCAGCCATCCACGCGGTCTGCGCGTCGAAGGCCAGGGTGTGGCCGGCGCCGTGCCGGGCCCAGGGCACCGCGATCACGGTCGGGCCATGCTCCTGGCAGGCCACCCGGGACGCGTCGGCCTCCAGGAATACCTTCACCGCCCCGTGGTCCAGGGCCCGCCACCGGCGCCGGCCCCGGCCGGTGTCGTACCAGGGCGCGGGCCGGGCACAGATCCCGCACCGCTGCCGCCGACGCGCTTCGGGCCGTACCGACACGATCACGCACTGTTCGCTCTCGTCCCAGCGGATCCCCTCGACCACGGTGTTCTCGACCGTCAGGGCCCGCTTCCATATGCTGAAGATGGACACGCCGCTTCTCTGCTTGATCAACCTTGTTGCTAGACACCTCAAGGTTCACAGAGAGCGGCGTGTTTCACGTATCAGCCCAGCCCAGGGCACCCACACATACGGCAGGAGAGCC
>NZ_SSBK01000095.1 GCF_004795035.1 Streptomyces sp. A0958 | reverse complement strand
CCTGCGCGGCGCCCACCACTACCCGGGCGCGGAACTCTGCCGACGCACCGTCTTCCGGTGGCTCACCCGTTACAACACCCGCCGCAGACACTCCGCGAACGGACACCTCAGCCCCATGGCCTACGAAGACCAGCACCAGCAGGAGTCCGATAAGCTCACGCTGGTCGCATAACCACCCGAACGCGTGTCCACTTCCGCGGGGGAAGGCCCGTGGCCGGGGGCGGCGACCGGACAGTCTGGGAGGACGTTCAGCCCGACTTCGCCGCCGTGCCACCGGAGCCACAGGGCGGTGCCGCGGCCGACCTCGTCGAGGAGGGCGTAGTGCGGCGCCCCCTCGTCCGGCCCGAGTCGCGCGAGACTCGCAGCGTCATGCGCGCGGCAGCAACTTTGAACGACGACATGAGCACCTCATGTGAAAGAGTCGTACTTATTCACCCATGATCATGAGTGTTGCAAAGGGGATGCCTGGCTGCTGTACATGAGTCAAGCGGTCGTCGCTGCAACCTGCGTCAGTACGCGTGCGACTGACGTGCCCTCAGTCCTCTGCCGGAAAGCGGTACTCCAGGACGAACTGGTCAGCGGCCATGATCGTGTCGCATACCTCCACGACCCGCCCGGACTCCGTTTCCGCGTTCCGTACGAGGTGGATGACCGGGGAGCCCAGGCTGAGCGCGAGTGCGGACGCCTCGGCCTTGGTCGCGAGGTGCGCCCGGACGGCTTCGCTGAACTGGGCGAGGACGTGGCCGTGTTCCTCGATGCGTGCGTAGATCCCGCCGCCACCGGGATTCTCGGCGAACAGCTCCGGGATGTCCTTCGCGACGTCCCAGGGCAGGTAGGAAGTGGCCTCTTCCGTTGGCACGCCCTCCCGGCAATAACGGCGCTTGCGGGCGAGCACCTGGGAGCCCGCGGGTACGCCCAGCCGCTCGGCGATCTCCTTTGGGGCCTCGGTGGGGCCGATGAAGAGGACGGCCACGGACGGCTTGCTGCCGGACTGCTCCGCTTCCGCGAGGTAGGCCGCCTTGCCCGCCTTCCGGTGCGCGCGGCGGAACCGGTCGGAGGACTTGCGTTGCACGGGCGGCCGGGACCGGACGAACGAGCCCCGCCCGTGGTGGGTCTCGATCAGCTGCGTCGCCCGCAGTTCCGCGACCGCCTTGCGTACGGTCCCCGAGGCGACCCCGTAGCGCTCCATGAGCGTCGTCTCGCTCGGCACGGGGTTCCCGGTCACCAGAGTGCCGGACCTGATCTGTGCCGTGAGGTCGTCGGCGATCTGGAGATACTTCGCTTTGGCCGAAGAGGTCACATCGCTACTCGCCATAGTCCTTCTGAGTCTCCTATTCTCATGTACATGAGAGGGTGGTATGTGACGTGATGTCGTGTTTGTTGTCGCTGGAACGTGTGGCAGATGCGTATCGGGGCTGATCGGGGTGTCCTGTCGTGCTGGAGTGTTCCTCGTGAGCGACCGCCAGCTCTACAAGAGCGACT
>NZ_SSBK01000094.1 GCF_004795035.1 Streptomyces sp. A0958 | reverse complement strand
CAACGCCGTTCAGTTAGGTCGGGGTCCGGGGTGTCAAGGCCCGTTCATGAGCATGTTGATGCTGATAGTGGCTTTGTAGGTGGTGCGGTCGATGGCGGGTCCGCGTGCGTTGTATTTGGAGATCGCTCGTTTGACGATGCGGTCTTTGGTGCGGACCCGCCGGGTGGGCAGGAGGTGGGCCAGGACGTGACGGCCGATGGCGCCGACGAGATCGGTGTCGGTGATGACGCCGGCGGCCAGGACGATCTGGTCCCGGGCGGCGGCGAGGGCGGTGAGGAAGCCGGCCCGGTCGGGGTCGGTGCCCGGGATGCTGTCGGTGGCGTCGGTCATCGCGGTCCGCAGTGCCTGGTAGGCGGTCAGCAGGGCCCAGACCTCCTGCTCGATGCCATCCGGGGTGCGGGCCCGCAGGACGCGTCCGCCCAGGATCGTGGACTTCAGCTCCGCGTAGACGGTCTCGATCTCCCAGCGTTCGTGGTAGAGCCGGACAAGTTCACCGGCCGGGTGGGTGGCAGGGTCGGTGAGGGTGGTCAGCAGCCGGTAATGGCCGGTGCGCGTGCCCTGGGCGGTGCGGAGGGTGATCTCGGCCTCGATGACACGCACGGTCAGTGGACCGATCCGGGTCAGTGTCGAGCCGTCACGGCAGCGGGCCAGCGGCGGCAGCTTGCGGTTGGTCTTGCAGCGCACGAGCAGATCGGCGCCGGTGGCGGCGAGCTGGTTCAGCAGTGCGGCGGAGGAGAAGTTCCGGTCGCCCAGCAGCAGCATTCCGGCCCGTAGGTTCACCGCCAGGCGGCGGGCGTACTCCAGCTCACCGGTCGTGGCGGGACCGAACACGGCTCCGATCACCGACCGGGTTCCGCAGGCAACCAGCGCGGCCAGACGCAACTGCGGGTAGCCCGAGATCCCGTTGCCGAGCCGCTGGCGGGTGAACACTGTCAGGTTGGCCGGGCAGTCCGGGACCGACAGCAGGGTGCCGTCGACCGCGACGACCCTCAGCCCCCGCCATCGCCCGGCGGCAGCGGTCGTGGCCGCAGGGCCACTCACCAGGTCGAACAGGGCTTTCATCGGTGCCGGCCCCAGCCGCTGACGGGCCTGGCGAAGAGCACTGCCACTGGGCCGCACCGGCGCCAGACTTGCCAGCCCGGCGCATAACCGGTCGAAAACCTGCTGATAGCCCAGCCCGTTGAAGAGCGCCGCGGCCAGCAGCAGGTAGACCGTGACCCGCGCCGGTATCAGACGGACCCTGCGCTGCACCGCACCCGTCATGGCCAGCACCTGATCAACCATCTCGAACGGAATGATCCGGGTCAGTTCACCGATGTGCCCCGGCGCGAACACCCCGTCCGCTACCCCGAGCGTCCTTGATATGGCAGCCTGTTCCAACAGCGGAGCTCCTGTGGTGAGGATGTCTTGGAGTGACATTCCTCTTCTACAGCAGCTCCGCTGCCTCGTTCACCAGCCTTGACGAACGACCTCCACGCCTAACTGAACGGCGTTGCT
>NZ_SSBK01000093.1 GCF_004795035.1 Streptomyces sp. A0958 | reverse complement strand
CGGAAGATTTCAAGTCCAGTGAGACGGTCGTGACGCTATGAGGTTTGTGGTGCGGGGTCTCTCCGTTTGGCCGGGTCGTTGATCCAGGCCATCTGAGGTATCTCGGGTGGTCTGGGGCGGCGGCCGAAGCGTTCGGGGTGGCGGGCGTATGCCTGAGCGAGGGTGACGGCGCGCTGGTCGCGGACCTCCTCGGCGGTCCCGAAGTGGACGGAGGCGGGCGTGTGCCAGCCGATACCCGAGTGCCGGTGCTCATGGTTGTAATACGCGATGAACGCGTCGAACCACTCGCGTGCGTGGGCCAGCGAATCGAACCGTTCGGGATAGTCCGACATGTACTTCGTGGTCTTGAACTGGGCCTCGCTGTACGGGTTGTCGTTGGAGATCTTCGGCCTTGAGTGCGAGCGTGTCACGCCCAGATCGATCAGTAGCTGGGAGACCTTCTTCGATGTCATCGAGGTGCCGCGGTCCGCGTGCACGGTCTGGGGCACGATGCCGTTGCGGGCGATGGTCTCGCGGATCAGCTCCTCGGCCCGAACCGCTGATTCAGCTCGCTCGACGGTGTGGCCGACGATGTACCGGCTGAAGATATCGATGATCACGTAGGCGTGATACCAGACACCCTTGGCCGGTCCGGCCGCCTTGGTGATGTCCCAGGTGAACACCTGCGAGGGCCCGGTGGCGACCAGCTCGGGCACCGCCCTGGCCGGGTGGGTGGCCTGCCGTCGGCGCTCACCGGACTGGCCCTGCTCACGCAGGATCCGGTACATCGACGAGATCGAGCAGTGATAGCGCCCGGCGTCCAGCTCGCGGGCCCAGATCTGGGCGGGCGCCATCTCGGCGTACTCGTCGCCGTTCATCAACTCCAGGACGGCAGTGCGCTCCTGGTCCGTCAGAGCCGACGGCTGCACCTGCACCGGGGAGCGGGGTGCGCGGACCGTCGGGGGCTTGAGACTGCGGTAGTGAGTGGCTCTGGAGCGGCCGGTCAGCCGGCACGCGGCCGAGACGCCCAGCTGGTCCTGGACATCGGTGAACGCCTCGTCCACGACAGGGCCGGCGGCAGGCTTCAGTCCGCGCTCTCGGAGATCATTTCCAAGAGCGCGGAAGCTTTTCCCATCACTTCGAGCGCGGCCTTGTTCCGGGCCAGGTCCTTCTCCAGCCGCGCCACCTGCTGCCGCAGCTTCTCGTTCTCCACCTCCGCGGCGGACTTCTTCGCACGGGCCGGGCTCGTCCGCCGGTCGACCAGGTTCTCCAGGGCCCCGGCATCCCGGGCGGCCCGCCACTCTTTGACATGCGAGTGGTAAAGCCGTTCCCGGCGCAGGACCGCACCCTTTTCGTTCCTGGGCGCCGCGTCGTACTCGGCGACGATCCGCAGCTTGTACTCCGAGGTGAAAGTGCGGCGCTTCGGCCTCGGCGCCGGGTCGGACCCGGCCGGTTCGGTGCTGGTCATAAGGGGTGATTCTCCTGTCGTGCCCTCTCAGGCTAACCCGACAGAGCGGGATGTCTCACCCAAGGCTGACAGAGAGGG
>NZ_SSBK01000092.1 GCF_004795035.1 Streptomyces sp. A0958 | reverse complement strand
CAATACCAGTGACTTAAGGATCTCGGCTGGTAGGGTGCCTGTTCAGGAGGTGCCGGGATGCCACGCCCTGGACAGGTCAAGCCGGAAACGGACGAGCGGTTGTCGGACCGGATCGCGATCGGATTGCTGACGCGTACGTTTCCGCCGGAGCTGGTGGACCGGATCGTGCAGGAGTCCGGGAAGTCCGGTCAGCGCAACCGTTTGTTGCCTCCGCGAGTGGTTGTCTACTTCGTGCTGGCGATGTGTTTGTTCTCCGGTCAGGGCTACGAAGAGGTCGCGCGGCTGCTGACCCAGGGTCTGGCCTGGGCCAGGCGCTGGTCGGGTTCGTGGCAGGTGCCCACCACCGCTGCGATCTCCAGGGCTCGGGTCAAGCTCGGGCCGGGGCCGCTCAAGGCGTTGTTCGAGCAGACTGCGGGGCCTGTGGCGACAGAGTCCACCGCCGGTTCGTGGTACGGACGTTGGCGTCTGATGGCGGTCGACGGGACCACGTTCGACGTGCCGGACAGCGAGGAAAACAACGCGCGGTTCGGCCGCCCCGCTACCCACCGGGGCGAGCGGACCGCCTTCCCCCAAGTGCGGGTGGTGGCGCTGGCCGAGAGCGGGACGCACGCCATCACCCACGCGGCTCTGGGGCCGTACACCACCGCGGAGTCCGTGCTCGCCCGAGAGCTGTTCCAAGCTCTCGGGCCGGACGACCTGCTGATGGCCGACCGGGGCTTCGCCGGCCTGGAACAGTGGCGGGCCGCCTCGGCCGGCGGCGCGGACCTGCTCTGGCGAATCAAGACGACCGCGGTGCTGCCCGTGCGCCGTGAGCTCCCCGACGGGTCCTACGTCTCCGACATCGTGGCAGCCAAAGACCACCGTAAACGTACCGATCCGACCGTGGTCCGGGTTATCGAGTACACCCTGAATGACCCCGGACGCCCGCAGCACCCGGCACCGTACCGGCTGATCACCACCATCCTCGACCACGAGGCGGCCCCCGCAAAGGAGCTGGCGGCCCTCTACAACGAGCGGTGGGAGATCGAAACCGCGCTGGGCGAACTGAAGACCCACCAGCGCGGCCCCGCCCAGGTCCTGCGGTCACGCTCACCCGACGGTGTCGAGCAGGAAGTCTGGGGCCACCTGCTCGTCCACCACGCAATCCGCCAGCTCATGCACGACAGCGCGGAGCAGGCCGCAGTCGACACCGACCGGCTCTCCTTCACCCGCACCCTCCGTCTCGCCCGACGTCACGTCACCGCGCAGGCGGCCTTTTCCCCCTGACCACCTGGCCGCAGCCCTCACGGCCGGCATCCACGAGATAGCCGAACGCCTCCTGCCCCAACGCCGCCACCGCTCCAACCCCCGCGTCGTCAAACGCAAGATGTCCAACTTCGGCGTCAAACGCAGCGCCCACCGGCACTGGCCCCAGCCCACCCGAGACCCCGCCGACACAGTCACCGTTGCACCGCACTACAAGACTGCGCCGATCAGCCCACCGGCCAAGGCACCGCGCACTCAGCACCACTAAGTCACTGGTATTGG
>NZ_SSBK01000091.1 GCF_004795035.1 Streptomyces sp. A0958 | reverse complement strand
AGACGCTGTTGTCTTTCCGGGTCTGACGACTGTGTTTTCGCTGGTCATGGGTAGGGGCGGCGTCGGTGTGGGAGTGCTGGGGTGTCGTTTCGTCGCTCTCGAGGAGGTCGCGAATGCCGTCGGTTGTCGGACTGCTGGAACAGCACGAACTTGCCGCTCGTCGTCGTGTGGACGCGCTGCGTGAGGAAGCGGACCGTATCCAGGCCGAGCTCGCGATGGCCGAGCAGGAGTGGTCGGAGTGGACGATCGCCCGCGCGCGTGTCGGTGCGGTGCTGTCCGCGCCGGGCAGTGACTCGGCCGGCGTGGTTGCCACCGACGTGCCAGAGGGTGTTGTGACGGGAGCCGAGGTGCAGGCGTCTGCGCCTCTGGTGGTGAAGGCGAGGTCACAGGTTCCGATGTGGCGCGAGGGGCTGGCCGGGACGGCACTGTCGGTGGACTACCAGCGCATCCTGGTCGCGATCGAGGATCGGGTCCGTCTCGGTCAAGGGCCGCTGACCTGTCAGGAGATGGCCGCCGCGTTCGGCATGGATGTGGTGCCGGCCAAGGTGGAGGGGCTGCGGTCGAAGGCGAAACGCCTGGTCGCGCGGGGCTGGCTGGCCGAGCCGGCACCGGGCCGGTTCACCCTCGCGCGGAGCGTGAACGGGCCAGGCGGCGGGTCATGACCATGATCATCGACCAGTAGATCATCGCCTCGGCGCTGCTGGTGCATCGTTCGAAGTCACGCACCAGGCGGCGGCTTCGCATCAGGTGCGCGAAGAGCCGCTCGACGATCCACCGCTTGGGCAGCACCACGAAGCCGCGCATGTCGTCGCTCCGCTTAACGATGGCCAGGACCAGCGCGAGCACGGCCAGGCAGTGCTCGACGAGACTGCCGGTGTATCCGCCGTCGGCCCAGACGAGCTCCAGCCGGTGATGAGCGTCGGTCACCCGCTCAAGCAGCACCTTCGCGGCAGCGCGGTCACCAATATCCGCCGCGGTGACCATCACGCCCAGCAGCAGGCCGAGGGTGTCGACGACCACGTGCCGTTTGCGGCCGTTGATCAGCTTGCCGCCGTCGAAGCCGCGGCTGTCGGCGCCGACGACGGCGTCCGCCTTGACGGACTGCGAGTCGATCACGCCGGCCGTCGGTTCCGCATCCCGCCCCGCCTCCTCGCGGACCCGGCCGCGCAGCCGGTCGTGGAACTCCCTGACCAGCACGTGGTCGCGCCAGCGGCGGAAGAACGCATAGACCCGGTCCCACGGCGGGAAGTCGGCCGGCATGGCCCGCCACTTGATCCCGTTGTCGACGAGATAGCGGATCGCGTCCAGTATCGCCCGGTGACAGTACGCCTCCGGCTGCCCGCCCCGGCCCCGCATCCAGCCCGGCACCGGCAGCAGCGGCCGGACCACAGACCACTCCGCGTCCGTCATGTCCGAGGGATACCGCCGAACACGCTCCGGATGGTCGGCCGCATTCCCGAACCGGTGAGCGACACAATCGCACGACAGAGCAGGCGAGTTGAACTCCACCGGCGCGAGCACGTACAACTGCGGCAACAGGGCCTCCTGGATCTCGGTTGGCTTCGCAACCCCGAGCTACCAAGAGGCCCTGCCTTCATGCCCGCAGCCAGCCACGGTCACCCGAACGAGACTCCCGTTCGACGCCCACCCCTCACGATCGGAACGACAACAGCTACT
>NZ_SSBK01000090.1 GCF_004795035.1 Streptomyces sp. A0958 | reverse complement strand
CTAGAAGGCCGCTGAAAATCTTGTTGGGGGGCTGTCCGGCCGCAGGCCGGACGGCCCCTTTTCGCTATGCGGTGGCGGGGATGAGGTGCCAGGTGTTGTCGGTTCGGGTGAGGCCGAGGTGGATCAGCCGGCGGAGGTTGAGGGCTGCTGCGCGGTGGTGGAGCCAGGTGTCGTTCTTCAGGACGCCGCGGTAGGGCACGCGGCGGTTGCCCCTGGCGACGAGCCAGGCGATGGCCCGTTCGACGGGTGGGCGCCACCGCCGGTACTCGGCTTGCCAGTCCTTGCTGGTGGCAGCCTCGTCGCGGGCGGCCTTGAGCAGGTCGTACTTGGCGTGGACGGTGAAGACGCGGCCGGTCTTGGACTTCGTGCAGTGTTCCCGCAGCGGGCAGTCGGCGCACAGTTTCTTGAACTGGGCCTGGCGTTCGCCGCCCTGGCGGACCTGGCCGAGGGGGGCGGTGTGTCCGGCCGGGCAGGTGACCTGGCCGTTCGTGGTGTCGACGTCGAAGTCGTCGGCGGTGAACCCGCCGGGGACGGCCGGCCGCAGCGGTGGTGGCTTGAGGACCAGGTGGTGTCCCTGCTCTTGCAGGTGTTCGCGTAACTCGCCGGTGCCGTAAGCGGCATCGCCCAGGGCAGTGACCGGGGATTCCTCGTCGGCGAGGAGGTCCCGGGCGACAGCGGCCTCGTGATTGTGGGCTCCGCTGCCGGCGGTCAGGGCGACCTCGGTGAACAGTCCTTCCTCGGGCTCGAACGCCACATGGGCACGGAAGCCTTCCTGGTGGCGGGAGCGGTTCTTGTGGATGTGCCGGGCCTCGGGATCGACCGTGGAAACAGTGCGGTCGTAGACGGTGCGCCGGGCGATACGCCACCGCCCGTCCCGCCCGTCGGAACCGTCGGCGGGTTCCACGTCCTGCCCGGCGATTAGCGCGAGCAGGCCGACCGCGTGCGCCGCCGCTTCTCCCAGCTCCTGGTCGGGAAGCCGGCCCAGCAGGTTCAGTGCGTCGGTGACCAAGGCGTCGATCAGAGCGGCGCGGGCCTGCTTGTCGTTCCAGGCGATCTTCGGTTTTCCCGGGTCGGTGTAGTCGTGGGCGGTGCACCACTGGTCGGCGGTCTGCTGGGCGCCGGGGACCTCGCGGATCACCCGGCGGATCGCGGCAATCAGCTGGGTCACGGTGTCCTGAGTGGCCACCGCGTCGTCCAGGACGGTGGAGTCCAGCGCCCGCCGATGCTTGCCCCTGAGCACGCCGGTGGCTGCGACGACCTCTCTGACCTTGACGAACAACCGATTCGGGTCACTGGAACGCTGAAGCCGACGGCGGAAATAGGTCAACAGTGACGGATCGAAGGCGGTGTCGTGCAACCCGAGCCCGCACGCGGCCTTCCACCGCAGGTCGCAGCGCAACTCCTGCACCGTCTCGAAATCCGAGAGCCCGTACAGGCTCTGCAGCACCACCGTGACGGCCAGGACCTGCGGCGGCAGCGAAGGACGCCCGTTCGCCGAGGGATACATGTCCGCGAACATGGCACCGGGGAAGATGACCTCGCGATGTTCCGCCAGAAACGCGAACACGCTCCCGGCCGGGATCAACTCCCGGCACGACTCCCACACGTCCTCGCCGACGCTCTCCCCAGCCCACTCACCCTGCATGAACACAAGACTGGCCCCACTCCACCCGGAGCGGGGCCA
>NZ_SSBK01000008.1 GCF_004795035.1 Streptomyces sp. A0958 | reverse complement strand
CTCGTTCACCAGAAAGGTGCCTTGATCCTCTGCCCGGATACGTCCTCAACACGCGCATCCTTGCAGGTCAACGGCGCCTTTCTGCTGTCAGGGCGTCAGCTCGGACAATTTCGGTGAATAGCCGGGGTTCGGCTGTCTTGGGGAGGATGCCGAGCACCGCCCTGTCCCCGACGAACGGGCGCACACACGAAAGACCACCTGGAAGAGCACACCGCGCACCCCAGCCCCTTGCTGTCACAGCTTCAGCAGGACGTGGAGGCCCTCGGAGACCAGAAGGGCAGCGCGGCCGCGAGCCCCGCACCGGCACGGCGAACCGGGCTCCCCGCCCCCGCCGGTGAGATGGGCGACCAGGGCAGTGGCGTCGTCCGCGTACGGGCCGCTCAGCTCCCGGGCGCACCGGACGGCGTCGACGACGATGTGCGCGGCGGCCGTGCGCGGGCCGGCGATGAGGTAGGAGGCGAGGTCGTGGCCGACATTCTCGTGCGGCAGGTAGGCGCCGTCGGAGACCAGGAGCGGCCGGCCCGGCCGTGCCGGGCCGCGCAGGAATTCGATCGCCGGATGGCCCCGGATGCGTTCGGTGTCCTGGCCGCTTCGTACCCCGCCGAGGCAGGCGGTGATCAGGCTGGGGTCTCCGCAGCCCTCGTAGGCGCGGCGTGCGTTGTGGTCCTCGGTGAGCAGGTGCAGGTGTGCCTTGAGGAGGAGGTAGGCGCGTGCTTCTGCGGAATCACCTCGGCCTGCGCCCGATACGCGAGGAACAGAAGTGGGCACAGGCGTCGGCCTCGCAGGTCGTGGGGCTGGAAGGGCGGATCAGGGCTTGATCCGATCTGGTCCTTCGTCAGCAGGCAAGGGGTACCGCTGGGCCCTGTCCGGAGTTCCCCGGCTGTGCCCCGACGCACGCTCGCCGCTGCGCCCGCGCTCCGCGTGGACGACGCGGCGCTGGGCAGGGCCGGGTCGCGACCGCGCGTTCACGATGTCTGTTCCCCGACCGGTGATGGGGCCGGGCCCTCCTTCGTCGTCTCGGATGCCCTTGAGTCACCCCGCAGCGGGGAGAACCAGGCGAGCGCCGCGATGCCCAGACGGACGACCCCGCTCACCACCATGATCAGGTAGATGTTGTGGAAGTTGCTCTCCAGTACACCGCCGAGTAGCGCGGCCAGTGGGATCGAGGCGAACGCCAGCATGCGCGTACTCGCGACAACCCGCCCCAGCAGATTGCCGGGCACGATTTTCTGACGCATCGTGAACCAGGTCACCACGTTGATCGAGGCGCAGCTGAAGAGCAGCGCCCAGTCCAGCCCGATGAGCACGGGGTCGCGCAGGGGGATCAGGATCAGGGTGGTGCACCCCGCGATCGCCGTGGTGACGATGATGATGCGCCCCGAGTCGAACCTTTCGTTGAGGCGTCCGGCCAGGGCCGCACCCACGAGGGCGCCAACGCCCTGGCATCCGATCACGACACCGAGCACGGTCGAGTTCAAGTGTCGGTAGGTCGTCAGGTAGAAGACGAAGTTCGCCTGGACGATCCAGGTGGCGAAGTTGGTTCCGGTGAAGATCAGCGATCCGGCCAGAAGCGCCTTGTTCTTCTTGACGATGTACTTGCCGGCCTCGCCGATGTCCTTGAGGATGGACGATCGCACGGTCCTGTCCTGTCCGGGAGAGCCCACCTTGCCGATCAGCAGGATGGCGCCGGCCGAGACGAAGAAGGTGCACGCGTTGAAGGTCACCGTCGTGCCATAGCCGAACAACGCGATGGCTCCGCCCGCCACGGCCGGTCCGAGCATCACCATCAGGTTGTCGCCGGACTGCAACCAGCCGTTGGCCTTCCCCAGCTTCTCCTTGGCCACGATGTCGGGCAGGAGACTCTGGAACGCGGGATGGTAGACGGGGTCGACGCACCCGAGCAGAAAGGCGGCCAGGAGAATCGGCCACAGGTGCGTGGTTCCCGCGATGACCAGGACGGCCAGTGCTGAAGCGAGGAGCGCTGCCGCGAGGTCGCCGCCGATCAGGATGGAGCGCCGGTTCCAGCGGTCGGCCCAGACGCCGCCCGGCAGCGAGAGCAGGAGAAAGGGAACGTATTCGACGACGTACACAAGGCTGGTGCTCAGCGCCGATCCCGTCTGGTGCAGGACCAGGAGCGGGAGGGTGATTCTGTACACCCAGTTGCCTATCGACGAGGTCAAGTAGGCGCTCAGGAGCAGGTAGTACCGCTTTCCCATGTCAGCCGATCGTAAAGGGGTGGACGTGTGCGGCTTCCCCGCACACTGGGCAGTCCGCTGCCCGGGTCCAGTGTTCCGCCTCGGTCATCGCGTAGTCCTGGAAACGCAGTTCCATCAGGCGATTGGTGGCTACTGCGGGGGCCATCTTGGTGACCAGACGGGTCAGCTCGCCGAGCAGGAAGCCTGTCGTCATTGTCACCAATGGGACGAACGCCGCGTTGTCGCCACCGATCCGGCGTTCCGTCTTCTCGTTGAGAAGCCCGTCCGACACCGGATCTGTCTCGGAGACCTGACGCCGCCAGCACTGCACACAGCCGGTCGCACCGGGAACCACCGTGTAGTAGAAGGCGCGCTGGGTGTCCAGGCCACCCGTGGTGAACGGGATTCCGGTCTGCGCGCAGGCCTGGTTGACCCAGCTCATGATCTCGACCTTCGGGCGGTCCGCGACACAGATGACGACGTCACACCCGGTAATGACGTCGATGACGTCCTGGACCGAGCTGATCCTCATGTCCACCGGGTCCACGTGCATGCGGGAGTTGAACTCCTTGACCCTTTCGACGGCCAGCGGGAGTTTGCTCTGTCCGAGATCGGCCTCACGGTAGAGAATCTGCCGGTTCAGGTTGGACAGCTCGACGCGGTCGAACTCGACCACACGAACGTTGCCGATCCCCAGCCCGGCCATGTCGAGCAGGAGATGGCAGCCGAGCCCGCCGAGTCCGAGCAGGGCGACCCTGCAGTCGCGGAGCTTCGCCTGCATCTCGTATTTGTTGTCGGCGAGCCGTGCGTACGAGCCGAAGAAGTTGATATTCCGCTTCCAGCGGCTCAGCTCGTACTCGTCGAGGAGTCCCTCGGGTGAGGCAGCCGCGTTGAGCAGGAACCCCGCAGCATCGAACTGCTCCAGCACCGCTACGGTCTCGTCCAGGGTCACCTCGGGGTGATCAGCGGACAGCGCCTCGTGGACCGCCACGGGAGATCGGGTTCCGTCCAGGAGCGCCAGGAGCCGGCGAACAGCGCCGCTGGGGTCGTCAACCGCTGTGACTTCTCCGAAGCCGTTGATGAGTACCCTGGCGCCGGAGCCGTAGACAGGGTTGGTGTGCTTCAGAAGAGGCAGTGCGTCCTTGTCCATGGGCATGAGCACTCCTAGGGGTTGCTTGAAGGCATGATTGACACAGGGCAGCACCCGCAAGCGGGTACTGCCCTGTAGGGGACCGGAGGCCAAGCCCTCGGAATCCCGATCCGCAGTCGGCGGGCGCTTGGTCCGCTCGCCGACTACGGGTGTCGGTCCTGGCGGGGCGTTCAGCCCTCGCCGACGACGCCGGCCGTGCTCGACTTCAGGGTCTTCAGCTCGATGGACATACTGACCACTCCTTTCTCATCTCATGAAACTGACATTTCCGCACCAAAACGGAACGGAAACCTCTTGAGGTATCCAGAAACAACCCGACCGGATTTCGCCGTACGGGAGGTTCTTGGACCGGCACAACACTTGCACATGTTGTAGCTTCTGTGATCATTTCGCGGGAGTCAGGTTTCCGCCATGACACAAAGAGGAGGGGTCAAAGCATGCCTAAAAGGCATCCGGTGAACCAAACGCATAACGCCCTGGAAGACGAGGACAGTTGCGCGGTCTACACAGCCCTCCTCGCGGACCAGGGCTCGACCCGCTCTGAATTACGCACAAAGGCAAGGCTTCCGCTCCCCGTGTTCACGGCGGCCATGGAACAGCTGCACCGCCTCGGTCTGGTCGAACGCGACCCATCAGCAGATGAACGGCTCCTGGCCCTACCGCCGGCCACAGCCATGATCCGTACCTGCGGTGACGATCTCCGGTACCTGGCCGAGAAGCAGGAACGCGTATACCGCGTCACCGCCTCGCTCTCGCCGTACAGCCGTGTGTACAGGGAGATGCCGAGCAGCGGCGGAATCACCGCATCCGGTAAACGGCTGCTGAACCGAGCGGAGGTAGGCGAAACCCTCCGCGACCTCACGGCGGGCGCACGCGGAGAGATACTCACCTCCCTTCCGACGGGCGAATCGGAGGAGTTATTCACCCTCACGGAGAACGCGCTGCGGCGAGGAGTCCGACTGCGGGCGCTGTACCGGAGTTCCGTCCAGTTCAACCAGTCGTCGGCGCGTGACACGCAGCGGCTGATCCGGCTGGGTGCCGAAGTGCGGCTGGTCGAGGACGGCTTCACGGAGATCGTCGTGATCGACCGCAGCGCGGCCGTCCTGCCGCTGAGGGATGACGCCGAAGGCGCCCTGGTCGTTCAGGACCCCCATGTGGTGCACTTCATCGTCAACGCCTACTCACGGGCATGGGCGGAAGGCAGCGCCTTCCCCGTCCGGTACCGAAGGCAGCAGGTCCTTGAAGCCTCCGACCGCACGAAACACGTCATCATGAAGCTGCTCGCGGAGGGAGCAGAGGTGCCCACGATCGCCAAGCGGCTCGCCATCTCCCCCCGGACCTGTCAGCGGCACATCTCCGAGATCATGAACAGGCTCGGAGCGCGGAACCGGTTCCACGCCGGCTATCTGGTGGGCCAGCGCGGCCTGGTCGACTAGAAGTCGCGCCCCTCGCACCGGTCCGAGACCTGCGGTCGGTGGAACACGACAGACCCGCCACCCGTATCGTCAGCGGCGGAATCCCGGTCCCCCGCGAATCAACTGCGAACTGACCACGCCGGGGCGGACGCTGCCCGGCCCATCTGCGGATTGCTGCGCGTGAGTGGCGGCGCGTCCGCCGGAGTCGCGAAATGCACGGGAAACGCACGAGGGAGCCCGCGGCCGCGCGGCGATCGTGGACCGTACCCACAAACAGCAGTGGCCGCGCTTCGCACGGTCCTTCCCCGGCCGTACCGAGCTGATCACCGCCGACAGCAGCGCGGCTGCGTCCCTCGATCCGCTGCGCGTCTTCACCCAGAACCGCGGCGAGGAGAAGGCGAATCTGGCCGGGGCGCAGCGCCGCGGCAAGAGTTTCCTGCACATGCTGCTCGGCATTCAAGTCCCGGGGGGGGGGCGGTGCGCGCACGCCCCCCGGGACCGATGTGCTGGTCATCGGATTGGCGGGGCCGCGGACGGTCCGCGGCGGTGGCAGGTGAGCAGGTGGGTGTTGATGAGGCCGGTGGCCTCCATAAGGGCGTGCATTCCGGTGGGGCCGACGAAGGTGAGGCCGTGGGCGCGCAGGGCCCTGGCGAGGGCAGCGGACTCAGGGCTGCTGGTGGGGATGTCGGTGTGTTGGTGGGGCTCGGGGGTGGTGGCCGGACGGTGGGCGAGGACGAGTTGTTCGAGGCCGCCGCAGTCGTGGAGGCGTAGGCGGACGACGGCGCGGGCGTTGGTGCGGGCGGCTTCGATCTTCTTCCGGTTACGGATGATGCCCGGGTGGTTGGTGAGTTGTTTGATACGGCTGTCGGTGAGGCGGGCGACGGTGTCGGGGTTGAAGTCGTCGAAGGCGTCGCGGAAGGCGGGGCGTTTGGCCAGGACCGTGCGCCAGCTCAGGCCGGCCTGGAAGGCTTCGAGGCTGACGCGTTCGAACAGGGCCGCCTCGCCGGTGACGGGCGGTCCCCATTCGGTGTCGTGGTAGTCGCGCAGCAGGTCGTCGGCACCGGCCCACGGGCAGCGGGCCAGTCCGTCTGCGCCGATCACGGCAGTCACCACGTGTCCTCGGGTTCGGTGAGGCCTGTGACGCGCATCGTGATGTTCAATCGGCCGGAGCCCAGGCCGCAGGCGGGGTCGGCGGTGTCTTGGTGGACCTTGGGAACACCGTGGTAGACGTAGCGGGAGGGGCCGCCGAAGACGAACAGGTCGCCGGATGCGAGTTCGATGTCCGTGTAGGGCCGGGTGCGGGTCTGCGTGTTTCCGACGCGGAAGACGCAACTGTCGCCGATGGACAGGGACACCACGGGTGCCGGGGAGTGTTCGTCGTTGTCCTGGTGCATGCCGAGCCGGGCCTGCCCGTCGTAGAAGTTGATCAGCGCGGTGTCCGGGGTGTAGCGGTCCGCCGTCTGTTGGTCGTGGTACGCCTCGCACACGGCGCGGCGGCCGAGGCGGACCATCCAGTCAGGGAACGGGGCGACCTGTTCGCCGTTCACGTCGTCGGCGGTGCGGGTGTAGCGGTAGGGCTGCCAGTGCCAGCCGATGCAGACGGTCTGCACGGACATGACGCCGCCGCGCGGCAGCCGGGTGTGGCGGATGGGGACCGGGCTGGTGGCCCAGGTGCGGCAGGCGGCGACCAGTTCGCGCTGCTCGTGGAGGGTGAGCCAGCCCGGCACGTGTATCGCGCCGGGTGCGATCTCCATGGTGGGGCGGGCAACCAGCGCGCTCATGCGCTCGCCTCCGCCGCCGGGTAGGTGGTGACCTGGGCCCCGTCGACGTCCCAGGTGCCGCCGTCGGCGCTCGCGCCGCGCAGCCCGCTCAGGGCACCGGGGCCGGCGAGCGCGGGCAGGAGGGAAGTGCTCAGCGAGGCGAACGCCACGGCGCGGGCCGGCTCGAAGTCGGTGGACGTGCGCAGGCGGCGCGCGAGTTGGGCGAAGCCCAGCACGGAGGCGGCGAACACCCAGGCGTCAGGGGTCTGGGCCGTCAGCCGCCGGGCCGGACGCAGCCAGGACGCGGCCGTCTCCGGCCAGTTGACGACCGTGAGCACACGTCCGCCGTGGGCTGTCCACGCGTCCTCGAACGCCTGGGCGGCTGCGCGGGAGGCGTCGTCGCGGCTGTGCCCGATCACGGCCGTCTCGGTCCGCTGCCTCGGCCCCGTCAGCAGGCCCAGGAGCGAGGCGAGTTCAGCGTCGGTGTGGGGCTGGGGCGGGGGTAGGTCGCCGGCGTGGGCGGCGAGATCGGCGGGGTTGATGAGGGGAGAGCGGGAGTCTCCGTCCCGTCCGGTGAGGGGGTTCATCGGGTTGTGCCTTCTTGTTCGGCTTTCCAGCGGGCGTAGGCGACGGGCAGGCACACGGCGCAGGGCCGGTGTCCGGCGGCGACGGCGGTGGCTTCGTCGGCGAAGAACACCCGGTGGGTGGTGTAGTGGCCGCGGGCGATGGCCCGCAGCGCGGACGGGCAGTCCAGCCGCCCGTACAGCCGACTGCGGCGGTGCCCGCCGAGCGTGCCGGGTGTCTGGCTCCGGTAGGGCCGTCCGTCCGTGCCGCACAGGGTGTACGTGCGTACCGGCCCGGCGTCATCGGCTGGGGCGGGAGTCATGCGGCGTCGTGAAAAACGAGGCCGAGGGTGTGCCGTGTGCCGGAGCGGACGGTGCTCACGCCGTGGCGCATCGGCCCGTTCGACCAGCCGCGTTTGGTGGCCACGGGCCGGTCGCGGGTGGTGAAGACCAGGCCGTGGCCCTGGAGCAGGGTGGTGGCCGAGCCGCGGGTCTGTGCCCGGGGCCGCTGTTCGGTCATCAGGAACTCCCCGCCGGTGAAGTCGGTGCCGGGGGTGTTGAGGCCGATGACGACCTGCAGGGGGAAGACCATGTCACCGAACACGTCGCGGTGCAGGGCGTTCCAGTCGCCGGGCCCGTAGCGCAGAAGAATCTGAGCGGACTTGTTCTGTCCGGCCTCGTGGCACATCGTCAGCCACTCGGTCAGGGTGTCGGGCCAGGGTGCGGGCTTGCCCAGTTTGACGGCCCAGGCCCGTGCGATGGGCAGCAGACGGGGATAGATCGCCTCGCGCAGGTCCCGCACGAGGTCAGGCAGGTCGTGGGTGAAGTAGCGGTACTGGCCGGAACCGAACCGGTGGCGGGCCATGTCCACGGTCGTACGGAAGCGGTCGGGCTGGTCGTAGAGAGCGGTGAGCTCGCGGCACTGGGCGGGTGTGATCAGCGGCCCGGTCGGGGCGTTGCCGTGTGTGTCGAGTTCGGCCTCCAGGGCAGCCCAGTCGGTCTGTGCGACCGAGCTCTCGAGCCGGGTGGTCTCGGTCATGTCGGGGGTTCCTTGCGTTGGTGGGGAGGGTGGTGCCGCCCGGGTGGCGTCCGCCGTCCGTGAGCGGGCGTGTGGGGGCTGGGGTGGGGCGGGTCAGGCGGCGCGGTGGACGTTTTTCGGGTCCAGGAGCCGCTGCTTGCGCTCCAGGCCGCCGGCGTAGCCGGTCAGCCGGCCGTCGGCGCCGGTGACGCGGTGGCTTGGGCGTACGACCAGCGGCTGGCTCGCGCCGATCGGTGTTCCCCCGGACCGCCGCGGCCCGGGGGGACACCGCCGCGGTGTTCAGATGAGGGTCGGCTGCAGGGCGCCTTCGTGAGTGAGCAGGTGCATCTTGCGCTCGACGCCGCCCGCATAGCCGCGCATCGTGCCGTCCGCGCCGATGACCCGGTGGCAGGGGCGTACCAGCAGCAGCGGGTTCGCGCCGATTGCCGCACCCACTGCCTGGCTCCGCTCGCGCGGCAGTTCAAGTTGGGCGCACAGAGCGCCGTACGTGGTCGTGGTGCCGTACGGGATCTCCTCCAATGCCCTCCAGACGCGCTGCTGGAAGTCCGTTCCACCGGAGGTGAACGGGATGTCGAAGCTGGTGAGTTCGCCCGCGAAATACGCCTCCAGTTGGCGGATGACGTCCGCGAGCGGCTTCGTGGTACGCCGCCATCCGGGGCGCGGGGGCGGGGCGTTCTTCTGTCCGGGCATGGACAGTGAGGTCAGGGTGAGCCCATCGACGCTTTCCTCGCCCACCAGAAGCAGGTCGCCCAGCGGGCTGGTGATCGTTGTGCAGGCGGTCATCGTCGCGTCCTTCTCGTCAGTCTTCGGTCCACCGTCAACTGTGGTGGCCGGCGGCCCCCGGCGCTGGCGGGATTCGGACGTCACGCTGCGGGGGTGCGGCGTCGGTCTGCTGCCGTGTTCCAGAAGTGGTGCATGGCGTAGGTGCGCCAGGGGCGCCACCTCTCGGCGTCGACCGGATCGGCGCCCGCCAGTCGCATGCCGGCCTGGACGGCGACGTCGCCGGTCAGTAGGACGTCGGGGTCACCCAGCGCCCGCATGCGGATGTAGCCGGCCGTCCAGGGGCCGATGCCGCGCAGGCCCAGCAGCTTCTTCTCCGTCTCGTCGCGGTCCGCGCCCGCGTCCAGGCACACGGTGCCGTGCGCGAGTGCGGCGGCGATGGTGCGTACGGTCCTGCGGCGGGAGTCGGGCATGCCGAGCTCGGTCAGGGGCGCTTCCGCGAGGTCGTCTGCGCCGGGGAACACATGGGTGAGGCCGCTGTTAGGAGTGGGAAGCAGCCGGCCGTAGGCGGTCACCAGCGCCTTGCCGAGTTTCCGTCCGGCGGAGACGGAGACCTGCTGGCCCAGTACGGCGCGGATCGCCAGCTCGTGCGGGTCGGCCGCCCCGGGGGCACGCAGCCCGCGCCTGACCCGGACGAGTGGGGCGAGCGCCGGGTCGGCGCCGAGCCGCTCGGTGACCGCGTACGGATCGGCGTCCAGGTCGAACAGACGGCGGATGCGCTGTGTGGCGGTGGTCAGGTCCCGCAGGTCGCCCAAGTTCAGGTGGCACTCCAGCCAGCCGCCGCCGAGCTTCTCGCTGACCTCGGCGATCCCGGGGCCGTGAGGCAGGCCCAGGGTGCGCCGGTAGGTGCGCCTGCCCCGGCTGCCGGTCATCTCCTCGATGCCGTCCAGGGCGCGGGCGGCGAGGTGGTCGAAGACCTCGGCCGCGTCGTAGGGGCCACGGTAGGCCAGCCGCAGCGGTATGCCCGCCGCGCTGCCGGTGCTGCCGTATCGGGAGGTGCGGCCCGGCCGGGCCGCACGCAGCTCGCTGGGGGTGAGAGCGTAGATCTCACGGATGGTGTCGTTGAACTGCCGCACGCTCGCGAATCCTGCCGCGAAGGCGATCTCCGTGGCCTGAAGGGACGTGGTCTGCAGCAGGACCCGCGCGGTGTGCGCACGCTGGGCGCGGGCGAGTGCGATCGGGCCGGCGCCCAGTTCGGCGTTCAGCTGCCGCTGCACCTGTCGGGCGCTGTAGCCCAGGCGCGCAGCCAGGCCTGCGACGCCCTCCCGGTCCACGATGCCGTCGCCGATCAGCCGCACGGCACGGCCCACCACGTCCGCCCGCGTGTTCCAGGCGACGGAACCGGGCACCGCGTCCGGGCGACAGCGCCGGCAGGCGCGGAAACCCGAGTGCTGGGCGGCCGCCGCCGTGGGGAAGAAGCTCACGTTCTGCCGCTTCGGTGTGGTGGCGGGGCAGCTGGGACGGCAGTAGATACCGGTCGTCGAGACGGCGAAGAAGAACTCGCCGTCGAAACGGGCATCGCGGCTGCGCACAGCTTCGTACATGCTGTCTTCGCTGGTCACCACGTCAGTGTGCGGCAGCCCGCCACGAGGCGCTGGCGGGAAATGGACGCCAAGCTCCCTGCGGGGTGAGCAGGCAGGGCACCCGGTGCAGGTCAGCGGGCGTTGTGGAAGATGAGCCCGAGAGTGGTGCGCTGCCCGGTCTCGACGGCGTTCGTGCCGTGGCGCATCGGATGGCGCCGGAAGCCGTGCTTGCTGCGGATCGGCCGGTGCCGGACGGGGAAGATCATTCCCTGGCCGAGTTCGGGTTTGACCACGATCGCGCGGGACTGGAAGCGGGGGCGCTGCTCGACGAACACGTTCTCGCCGCCGGTGAAGTCGTCGCCGGGCTGGTTGAGCATGACCGCGATCTGCAGTGGAAAGACGATGTCACCGTAGATGTCCTGGTGCAGGCACGCGTAGTCACCGGGGCCGTACTGAAGGATGAGCGGTGTGGAACGGCTCTGCCCGTTGTCCGCGCATTCGGCCAGCAACTCCTCCAGGGAGAGCGGAAAGGTGCGCTCTCCCAGCTGCGGCGCCCACTGGTTGGCCATCCACGCCATCGACGGGTACAGCTGCTCCCGCAAGTTCTGGATCACCGGCACAGCAGCCGGGTCGGCGTAGTACTTGTAGGTGCCGCGGCCGAACTGATGTCGCTGCATGACGACCGTGGAGCGGAACAGGCCGGGCTGCTCGAAGGTGTCGATGATCTCCTGGCACTGCGCGCGCGACAGCAGAGGCGGGGTGAGGGCCACGCCCTCCTCGTTGAGCTGGGCGTACAGCCGGCCCCAGTCGAGTGCGTCGAGCAAGGGCAGATCGTCCGATGCGGGTACCCGCGGCGGCCGGCCGGCCGGTGAGACAGGAAGGAACAGGGTGTCGGCGGGAAGGGCGGACTGGTTCATGAAGACGTCTTTCGTAGATCTGTGGCACCGGGGCAGGTCTGCGAGCCTCCTCGACCGGGGCGGTGCCTTCTCCTGCGCCGCCCTCGATCGTCGCTCCCGAGTCGACCAAGCGCTGGCGGCATTCGGACGTCGCGTTCACTCCAGCTGGATCACCCCTGTACGCCCGCGCCGCGCATCAGCGGAAGTTGATGACCAGGGGCTGTCCCGTACTCCCCGGCCGCGTTCACGCGGGGAGCGTCAGCGCGGCGGTAACCGCGGCCGGGTCCCAGTAGAAGGGGCGGATCTCCGCGATGCGGCCGTCCCGTACCGTCATCTCCTGCACGATCCGGGTGTCCAGTTCGTGGCCCGTCGCCCGGGCCACGAACCGGACATGGTTGGTCACGACGACCTCCTGGCCGTCCACGAAGCAGCGCTGGTCCAGGAACTCCATGGTCTGCCAGGCCTCCCCCATGACGGCCAGGAACCGTTCGATCCCCTCCGGGCCCTGCCAGGTTCCGGAGTACGGCAGGCCGGGCGCCTGGTGCAGTGTCACGTCCGGAGCCAGGCACGCGGCGATCTCGTCGAAACTCGCCGCACCGGGGCCGCCGGCCTCGACATAGGCGGCTTCAGCGGCGTAGAAGCGCTCAAGGGTCTGGGCCGCGCTGGTATCACGTGTCGTCATCGTCTCTCCCGGGTCTCACAGCGGTCGCGGTGCGGCCGCCAAAAGGCCAACGAGAGGTGAGAAGTCCTGGTTACGCCGATTCAGGGATGGATGTTCTGGTGTATTTCGAGTGTCACCGTGGAGCGGTTGAGCGTGATGTAATGCAGCCCCGGTGCCTCCTCTCCCAGGAGGCGTTCGGCCAGCGCCGTGGCGTGCTCGACACCTATGCGACGGCCTTCGGCCGGACGGTCGCGGGCCTTGTGCAGCCGCTGCGCGAGACCGGTGGGAACGGTGGCGTCGGAGAGCTCGGCGAACCGGCTGATCTGCCGTACGTCCGTGGCGGGCATGATCTCCGGGATGATGGGGATGTCGCACCCGGCCCGTACGACGCGGTCCCGGAGCCGTAGGTAGTCCTCCGCGTCGAAGAACATCTGGGTGATGGCGAAGTCGGCGCCGGCCCGGCACTTGGCGACGAAGTGCCGGATCTCGCTCTCCCAGTCCGGTGAGCGCGGGTGGCGTTCCGGGAAGGCGGCCACGCCGATTCCGAAGTCGCCCAGTCCCCCGATGAGTTCGACCAGTTCGCGGGCGTATGTCAGCCCGTCGGGATGCGGCGTCCAGAGCCCTCGGGGGTCCCCCGGCGGATCTCCGCGCAGCGCCAGGACGTCGCGCACGCCCGCGTCCGCGTACTGGCCGATGATGTGGCGCAGTTCGGCCACCGAGTGGCCCACCGCGGTCAGGTGGGCCACCGGCCTCAGCGAGGTCTCGGCGGCGATGCGCCGGGTCACCTCGACGGTGCGGTCACGCGAGGACCCCCCGGCTCCGTAGGTGACCGAGACGAAGGAGGGGGCCAGCGCCTCCACCCGCCGGACCGCCTCCCACAGGGCCTTGTACCCGGCCTCGGTCCTGGGTGGGAAGAACTCGAACGAGAACGTCCGCTGCCCGGAGGCCAGTTGGTCGCGCACCGAGGCGGCGCTGCGTGAGCGCGGGCGGTGGGGGTGCGTCGGGAGAACAGTCACGGCAGGTCCGCGAGGAGTGGTTCCAGGGCGGCAGCCGCCCCCGAGCCATAGGCCTCGGTGACACGACGGCGCACCTCGGCCGGCACGATCTCGTACTCCTGGGTGCCCACCGATTCCAGGGCCGTGGTGGCCAGCGTGCAGCCCAGCCGGACGGCCTGCTCGGTCGCGATCCCTTGAGCCACCGCCGCCAGGAACCCCGCCCTCAGCGCGTCGCCGACTCCGGTCGGATCAGCCGGTCGGCGCGTGGGCAGCGCCGGAACGTGACGGACGGGTGCGGAGCGTTCCAGGATCTCGGCGCCCTCGGCCCCGCGCGTGCGAATCCAGATGCCGACCCGGTCCAGGACGTCCGTGCGCGACCATCCGGATCGTTCGAGCAGGAGCGCGGACTCGTACTCGTTGGTGAACAGGTACCGGGCACCGGTGACCAGCGACCGGGTCTGTTCGCGGTCGAGGCGGGCCAGTTGCTGGGAGGGGTCGGCGGCGAAGGGGACGCCGAGTTCGGTGCATTCGTGGGTGTGACGGAGCATGGCCTCGGGATCGTCCGGAGCGATCAGCACCAGGTCGAAGGGGCCCGTGCGCCGCGCGGTGTCGCCGAGGGAGATGGTCCGGGCCTCCGCCATCGCCCCGGCGTAGAACGTGGCGATCTGGTTGTGCTCGGCATCCGTGGTGCACATGAACCGGGCGGTGTGCAGGGTCTCGCTCATGTGCACGGCTCGGGTGTCGACGCCATTGTTGACCAGCCATGCGGCGTAGTCGGCGAAGTCGTGGCCGACCGCGCCGATCAGGACGGGGGTGAGGTTGAGCCGGGCCAGTCCGATCGCGATGTTGGCGGCGACGCCGCCGCGGCGCACCTCGAGGGTGTCGGCGAGGAACGACAGGGAAACGTGGTCGAGTTGGCCGGGGATGAGCTGGTCGGTGAAGCGTCCGGGGAAGACGGCCAGGTGGTCGGTGGCGATCGAGCCGGTGACGGCGATGCGCGCGACGGGGCTACTTGTCGGCATGTCGGTCACAGGCCCGCAGCGATCCTGAGCTGTGCGGCACGATCCGTGCGTTCCCAGGTGAAGTCGGGCAGTTCGCGGCCGAAGTGGCCGTAGGCGGCGGTCTGCGCGTAGATCGGGCGCAGCAGGTCGAGGTCGCGGATGATCGCAGCCGGGCGCAGGTCGAAGACCTCCTCGATGGCCCGCTCTATGCGCTCCTGGGCCACGATGCCGGTGCCGAAGGTCTCGACGAACAGGCCGACCGGGCGGGCCTTGCCGATGGCGTACGCGACCTGGACCTCGCAGCGTTGGGCGAGGCCGGCGGCGACGACGTTCTTGGCGACCCAGCGCATCGCGTACGCGGCGGAGCGGTCCACCTTGGAGGGGTCCTTGCCGGAGAAGGCGCCGCCGCCGTGACGGGCGTAGCCGCCGTACGTGTCGATGATGATCTTCCTGCCGGTCAGGCCCGCGTCGCCCATGGGGCCGCCGATCTCGAACCTCCCGGTCGGGTTCACCAGGAGGCGGTAGCCCTCGGTGTCCAGCTTGATGCCGTCGTGGGCCAGTTGGGCCAGCACGTGCTCCACCACGTACTCGCGGACATCGGGCGCGAGGAGGGCGTCCAGGTCGATGTCGGGCGCGTGCTGCGAGGAGACCACGACCGTGTCCAGGCGCACCGGCCGACTGCCCTGGTATTCGATGGTCACCTGTGTCTTGCCGTCCGGGCGCAGGTACGGCATGACGCCGTCGCGCCGTACCGCGGTGAGGCGGTGGGCCAGCCGGTGGGCCAGGTCGATCGGCAGGGGCATGAGCGTCGGGGTCTCTTCGGTGGCGTAGCCGAACATGAGTCCCTGGTCGCCCGCTCCTTGCCGGTCGAGGGCGTCGTGCCCGTCGCGGTCCCGGGACTCGAAGGCCTCCTCGACCCCCTGGGCGATGTCCGGCGACTGGCTGCCCAGGGAGAGGGACACCCCGCACGACGCTCCGTCGAACCCCTTGGCCGACGAGTCGTAGCCGATCGCCAGAACGGTGTCGCGCACCAGTTGGGCGATCGGCGCGTACGCCGTGGTGGTGACCTCACCCGCGATGTGCACCTGCCCGGTGGTGATCATGGTTTCGACGGCTACGCGGGAGGCGGGGTCCTCGCGCAGCAGGGCGTCGAGGATCGCGTCGCTGATCCGGTCGGCGATCTTGTCGGGGTGGCCCTCGGTGACGGACTCCGAGGTGAAGAGGCGACGGGACATCACAGCTCCTGGGAGTGAGGGGGGCGCGGCGCGGGCTCGGCGAGCGCGCGGGCCACGAGGGCGCGGGCGCCCCCGGTGTAGGCGGTGGGATCGAGCAGGTGTGCCAGCTCGTCGGGGGTGAGATGTGCGCTCGCCTCGGGCCGGGCGCTCAACACGTCGGCGAGAGGGCGCCCTTCCGTCTCGGCGGCGAGGGAGGCCTCGGTCAACAGTTCCTTCGCGGATACGCGGCCCAGGTGCGGTGCGAGGGCGGCGGCGAGGCGTTCGGTGGCGATCCGGCTGCCGGTGAGGCCGAGGTTCTCCCGCATGCGCCGGGGGTGCGGGGTGAGCCCTTCGGCCAGTTCGGCGGCGGTCCAGGCGGCTCCGCCGGTGAGGCGCAGCGCCTCGCGCAGCAGCAGCCACTCGGCGTGCCAGACCCCGGCCGACCTTTCGTCCTCGGTGATCAGGCATTGCGTCAGTCCCTGGGCCAGGGAGGGGACCTGCAGGGATGCGCTGCGGACGAGCGTGGAGAGCACGGGATTGCGTTTGTGGGGCATCGCCGACGAGCTGCCGCGCCCGTTCGCGGCGGGCTCGGAGACCTCGGCGATCTCTGTGCGCGACAGGACCTGGACGTCGGTGGCCAGCTTGCCGAGCGCGCCCGCGGCGAGGGCCAGTGCCGCGGCGACGTCGGCGACCGGTGTGCGCAGGGCGTGCCACGGCAGGCGTGGCCGGGCGAGGCCGGTCTCGGCCGCGTAGGCGTCCACGAGCCGGTCCTGGTAGTCGTCGGGCGGCGGGGTCCGCGGTGTCGGGCGCGCGAACTCCAGGTATCCGCCCAGCGTCCCGGCGGCTCCGCCCAGGGAGACGGGCAGGGTGCCGCGGGCGGCTGAAGTCCGGTCCACGGCGTCCAGGACGAGCTGTCGCCAGCCGGCGGCCTTGAGGCCGAAAGTGGTGGGCACCGCGTGCAGGGCCAGCGTGCGGCCGGCCATGACGGTGTCCTGGTGGTCTGCGGCCAGCCCGGCCAGGGCGTCGGCCGTCCGGTTCAGGTCGGCGAGCACGAGGTCCAGCACGCGGCGGGTCATGAGCATCATGCCGGTGTCCAGGACGTCCTGGCTCGTCGAGCCTCGGTGCACGTACTCGGCCGCCTCGGGGTCCTCGACCGCGACCACCCGGCCCAGCGCACCCACCAGGCCCACGACCGGGTTGGCCGTCTCCCTCGCCCGGACGGCCAGGTCCCGTAGGTCGAAATGTTCGGCGCGGGCGGCCCGGGTGATGACGTCGGCCGCTTCGGCGGGGACGGTGCCGAGCCGCGCTTGGGCCCGGGCCAGGGCGGCCTCGGCGTCCAGCATGGCCTGCAGCCAGGCTTGTTCACCAGTGGCCCGCTCGGCCGCCGTCCCTACCCTGACCGGGGAGAACAGGCCGGCGTCCGGTGCGCCGTCCCACGAGGCACCGCCGTTGTTCCGGGTCACGTGGTCATCTCCAGATGGTCGGGCGCGGGCGCGGGTGCGGACGGGGGGAGGTGGAGCACCGCACGGGCGATCGCGTCGGAGTCGCCGAGAATCACCGAGTTGACTCCGGGGCGGATGCCGGCGGCGGTGACCCAGTGCACCGATTCGGTGGGGACGCCGTAGGCGAAGCGCCGCGGATGGGCCCGGCCGTGGACGTCCACGGTGTGGTACGGGCGTGGGGTGACGGCCAGCCCGCCCGACTCGAAGACGGAGCCGCAGGAGCCGTCCAGTCGGTAGGGGGCCGCCTGTCCGGTGACGAGGAGGTACCGCAGCAGGGCGTCGGCGGTCTGCCGGACGTCGGGCTCCGGCAGCCGAGCCTCGATCAGCACGGACGCCCGTACCGGGTCTGCGATGACCTGGGGCGACGCCGCGACGAAGGCACCGTGGTCTCCCTCTTGCTCCAGGACGAACTCCGTTTCTGGGCCCAGTAGTTGCACGACGCCGGCCTCTATCAGGGCGCTCAGTTCCTCGATGCGGGACGCGGGCGGGCCGATGGACAGGAAGGCGTTGAGCGGCGTGTACCAGCCTTTGAGGTCGTCGCGGTAGGAGTTGCCCTCGAGTCCTCCGTGGTCGACCGCGAGCCGTATCTCGTTGCGCAGGTCCCGCAGTACGTCGAGGGCTGCCTTGAGCGGTCCGCTGACGTTTCCGTTCCGTGCTTCGCGGACGTCCTCGGCCAGGTAGTCGAGCAGCCAGCGGTGGAAATCGGCCCGGTCGGCGAAGAGGCGGCCTCCGGTGGGCCGCTGGAGGCGGTCCCAGTCCCAGCGCTCGTCCTCGGTGATGTTGTGTGCCCGCAGTACCGCCTCTCGTTGCCCCGGGGTGTCGGCGGCGAGGTACTCACCGCCGAAGTCCGCTGCCCGGATCTCGTGCCGGGACCGCAGCACCGTCTCGTAGTAGACGCTCTCGACCTCCTTGGCGATGAGGGGCCACAGGTCGGTGGCGAAGTGCACGCGCTCCCCGTTCTGGCCGCGGCGTCGAAGCGTCTCGATGGTCCGCGGTGTCAGCAGTCTGGGCTGGTGGCGCCCGTGCACGCCCTTCTCGTTCTCTCCGCGGGCGTGGTACGGGATGCCGCGCCGCGACCCCGCGTGAATCCGGGGCTCCCGTCCGGATGCGACGTACACCAGCCGGCCCGAGCGCCGGACGAACGTGCCTCCCCGTCCCCTGGTGAGCAGCGCCATCTGATCGAAGAAGTTGAGCCCGAGCCCACGGACGAGCACGGTCTGGCCCGGCTCGATGCACGACAGGTCCAGGTCTGCCGGGTTGGCCGGACGCACGTATGTCAGGCCCCGGCGCGTGGCGGCACGGGACCAGTCCGACTCTCGTGCGCTGGGCAGTTCGGGCAGATGACCGAGGGCCAGCACCACGGCGTCGAGACCGGGCAGCAGGGTACCGTCGGCGAGGGACAGCGCCTGCCGCACACCGGAGCCGGCCGCTCGGTCCCGCAGGGCCACGGCGCGGGTGGCGTGTTCGACGATGCGGCAGTGCGCCGGCGCCCGCTCACGGATGTGCCGGTAGGCGTCGACCAGGTAGCAACCGTAGAACGCGCGCGTGGGGTAGCCGTCCGGGTGCAGGGCCGTCGCCTCGGTGTACGTCGCCTCACCGAACACGTCGGGCCCGGCGGGCAGCACGACGGTGCGCGCCCATTCGTAGAGGTTCGGGCCCGGCTCCACCGGGCCCGCCATGTCGACCGTGTCGTCGGTGAACACGGTCACCTGGGATGCCACGGTGTTCATGAGGAGCAGCCGCGACTGGCTGGTGCGCCATACCCTCCCCGCGCCGGGCCGGTAGGGGTCCACGAGGTGCACGATCACCCGGTCGTGCCGTCCGTGCGCGCGTTCGTTGGCGCAGATCCGCTCCAGCACCGACAGGCCGCGCGGCCCCGCCCCGACGATGGCGATCTCCAGGCTCCCCTCGCTCACCGGGCCCCCCGGGCGCCGGTCACGAGTGCCACCAAGGCGTCGGGGTCCTGGGGCAGTTGGTCGCCGCGCCAGGCCACGTGCTGATCGGGCCTGATCAGCACGAGGTCCCGCTGATAGAGGTCCCGCGCCGCGTCCTGGTCGACGTCCAGCACGGTCAGCGGCATCCCGTGGGCCTGGGCGGCGGCCTCCAGCGGCTTGCCGGTCGGCGCCCGGCCCCCCAACCTGAGCAGGGTGAAGCCCGGTCCGAGCCGGTCGTACAGGGAGCTGCCCGGGCCGTGCCACGCGTCCAGCCACAGGTGCGGGGCGCGACCTCCCGGAACGCTGGACGGTGTGTAGGTCCCCCAGGAGTCCGCGGGCGGCGGCCCGTCCTGCGCGATGACGGGCGATCCGTCGTAGCGGGCGCCGAGCTGGACGCCGAGCGAGTGGGTCCGCTCGCCGTAGCAGCGCAATTGGTCGCCGACGCGCGCCCGCGCCGCCGCACCGTCCGGGCCGGGGTGTTCCAGTTCGGCGGGGCGCTCGACGGCTCCGAGCCCCATGTTGAGTTCCCGGGCGGCCGTCGTGTTCCGCCGGGCGGTCGGTCTGCGCTCGGCCTCGTAGCTCGCGAGCAGACCGGGGCCGCCCCAGCCGGCCAGGATGCCCGCCAGCTTCCAGGCGAGGTTGGCCGCGTCGTCCACTCCGGTGTTCATGCCGAATCCGCCGTTCGGCGTGAACAGGTGCGCCGCGTCACCGGCCAGCAGGATGCGGCCGATGGTGAAGCGCTCGGCGACCAGCGCCACGCCAGGCGTCCATGGCCGTCGGCCGAGCACCTCGACGGGCAACGGCATCCCCGCGCCGCGGCGCACCAGGTCCGCGATGTCGTCCGGTCCCGCGTCCGGCGCCACGGAGCTGGTCAGCAGGAAGAACTCGTCCGCCCCATTGAGGGAGATGAGGTTCATGGCCAGCTCGCTGTTGAGCGACCAGTAGCTCCAGGCGCGGCGGCCGGTCATCACGTCCCGGTGGAACGTGGGCAGGCGCAGGTGCGCCGCCGTCGCCCGGCTGCCCAGCACCTCCTGGTCCAGGGCTCCCTCTCCGTCGTACCGCACGCCGAGGGAGCGGCGGACAAGGCCGCGGCCTCCGTCGCAGCCCACCGCGAAGCGGGCGGTCCAGTGCTCGGCGGGGCCGTCCGCGGGCTGTGCCCGCAGGAACACGTGCTCGGCGTCCTGCTCGATGTCGGTGACCTGGCGTCCGAGGCGCAGGGTGATGTTCGGCCGGGTGCGGACGTGCTCGTACAGAAACCGCTCGACGTACATCTGGTTGGCGCGGTGCACCGGCTCCGGCGTCTGGTCGGTGGCCGGTGCCACGGCGGTCTGCCGCATTCTGCGGGCCCGGGAGGCCAGCTTGAGCCGGGAGAGCTCGGGGCCGGAGTAGCGGGTGAAGTAGGCGATGTCGGCGGGGTGTTCGGCGGGGAGTCCCAGGGCCCGGATCGGTGCGGAGATGCCGAGGCTGCGGTAATGCTCCATGGTGCGCGCGTTGTGGGTGTTTCCCCGTGGGACGTCGTACGGATTCTCTCCCTCGTCGAACACGACACTGCGCACCCCGTGCCGGTCGAGGAACAGAGCGAGCATGATGCCGACCGGTCCACCGCCGACGATGGCGACGGGTGTGTGCTGGGTCCGCTGCATCTAGCAGCCCTCCGGTCGGCCCAGGCCCACGCGCAGCGCCGCTTCGAGCGCCGGCGACGGGTCAGGGCAGTGGGCCAGGTGGCGGGCGACGACGAACCCGTCCGGGCGCACCAGGACGACTCCGTCGTCGTCGTGGCCGCGCAGACGGGTCCATATGCCCTCGATGTCCTGGAGTGCGCCGTCGGGGCCGACTGCGTACGCGTCGATACGGATGTCCAGGCGCGCGGCGAGGTCCCGTGCGGCCCGCAGCCATGCGTCCCCGCGCGCACCCGTGAGCAGCAGGAACGAACCGGGAGCGGTGTGCAGCTGATGGGTGGCGACACGCTGTTCGCGGCGGCGCAGCCAGGCGTGCGGAAGGCGGGCGCCGGGCCGGGCGGTCTGCCGGTACTCCAGTCCCAGGGGATCGGTCGGGGGGCGCGGGGTCCCGTCGGGAACCACGAATCCGGCGTCTCCGTACTCGTAGCCCATCTCCAGGCCGAGGTGGGCCGTCGTGATGCGGTTCGTGTCGAAGTACTCGCGCAGCACGGTGCGCCGGGTCTCGCCGTCCGGTGTGTCCGAGAACAGTGCGGTCATCTGCGCCCGGTTCCACTCGGGACGGGCTCCATGGACCACTCCGGTCCCGGCGGTGAACGCGATCTGGTTGAAGAGCGAGTACACCGCGCGTTCGACCACGCGCTGTGCCACGGGCCGGCGCTCGGCCTCGTAGCTGTCGAGGAGTGCCTCGCCCGCCGTTCCGGCGAGGACGTGCGCGAGCTTCCAGGCGAGGTTGTGCGCGTCCTGGATTCCGGTGTTCAGTCCCAGGGCCCCGGAGGGCGGATGCCGGTGGGCGGCGTCACCGACGAGGAAGACACGGCCGGCGCGGAACCGCTGCGCGACGGTGCCCTCGACGGGCCAGCGACTGATGCTCTCGACGTCCATGGGGTGGTCGTCCGGGAGTTTGAGCGTGCGCCGCACCATCTTGACGACGGTCTCGTCGTCGAGATCAGTGGCGCCCGTGGCACCCGGGGCCCTGGAGAACATGAGGGTCCACTCCTGGGAGTGGCGTCCCCAGCGGTCCGGGCCCATGGGGACGACACCGCAGTGTTCGAGGGTCCCGTCGTCGGAGAGGCTGGAGACACGGTTGACTACGGCGTCGTCGTACGGGATGAACGGCGAGAAGTCCGCCCGGACATGGAGGTTGATCCACTCCAGGAACGTCGGTGTTCCCTCCATCGGGATGCCCCGCAGCCGCCCGATGGTTTTGCCGCCGTCCGCCGCGATCACGTAGGAAGCGCGCACGCGGAAGATCCGCTTGTCCCGGCTGCTCCGGTCGAGGACGCTCGCGGTGACCCCGGTCGCGTCCTCTTCCAGGTCCAGGAGTTCGTGGTGGAAGAGCAGCGAGCCGGGGCCCCGCTGTTCGGCATGGCGGCGCAGCAGGGGCTCCAGCCAGCGCTGGCCGAGGTTGGCGTGCGGTTGCGCGGAGGCCACCGCGTACGGTGCGGCCAGGTCGCCGCCGCCGTAGGCGCTCGTGCGGTAAAGGACCTTGCGGTCGTAGGGTGCGTCGCCGCCCAGGCTGGTCAGCCAGACCATCGCGCCGCAGTTCTCCGGTGGCGCGCCCTCGCGGTAGACGTCGTCGGCGACCTGGTGGTGGGCGAGGATCTCCATGGTCCGGGCGTTGAGGATGTGAGCCTTGGGCTGCACGGACGTGGAGGGGTGGCGCTCGACGAGGAGCGACTCGATACCGAGGTCGGACAGGGCCAGTGAGGCGGTCAGTCCGGACCCGCCGCCTCCCACGATCAGTACGGGGACCCGCCGCTCGATGGTCCCGTCGGCCCGCTGGGCGCTCACTTGTCCTCCTCTGCCTGCTCGACGACCAGCAGGCTTGTCTCCAGCGCGAGTCGGTGCACGGACCGCAGGCGCAGGCCGGCGCCTTCCAGCAGGCCGCGGTAGCCGTCGAGGGTGCGCTCGCGGCCGCCTGCGGCCATGAGCAGATGCAGGTCCCACAGCAGCGGGAGCAGTTCCTGGTCTCCTCCGGGGCCGGGGATCACCCGCTCCACGACGAGCAGCCGGGCCGTTGGCGGCATCGCCTCGCGCAGCACCTTGAGCAGCCGCACGCAGGAGGCGTCGTCCCAGTCCTGCAGCACCCGGGAGAGCAGATAGACGTCCGCGCCGCCGGGGACGCTCTCGAAGAGGTCGCCCGCCGCGGTGTCGTAGCGGTCGGCGCCGAGGACGCTGCCGAGGGCGGCCTCGGCGACCGGAATGACGTGCGGGAGGTCGAAGAGCACGCCGTGCAGCCCGGGATGGGCCTGCAGCACGGTCGACAGCAGGGTGCCCGCGCCACCCGCCACGTCGACGACGGTGCGGGCGGACGAGAAGTCGTGGGCGGCCGCGACGTCCTGGAAGAAGACGTTCCCGGCGTTCATCGCGCGCTGGAACCGGACGGCGGCCTCGGGGTCGCTCAGGAGGTGGGTGCGCAGCGGCACGCCGAACGCGTGCTGGAACCCCGAGGTACCTGTGCGGACCGCGTCCACGACGTCGCCCCACGCGCGGTGGAACTCCTGCCCGTAGACGACCGCCATGTCGCGCATGGACCGGTCGTGGTCGCCGCGCAGGAGGTCGCCGGCCGGGGTGAGGCGGTAGCCGGCGTCGCCTCCCCCGTCGAAGAAGCCCATGGCTGTCAGCAGCCGCATGAGCCGTTCGACGGCGTCCTTGTCGCAGTCGGTCGCGGCGGCCAGCGCCGCGGTGGTGGTGTGTCCTGCCTGGATGTGGTCGGGTATGCACAGTACGGCGGCCGCGTGCAGCGCCTGGGCCTGCCAGGCGCCGGTGAGAACGTCCACCACGCGGCGCGCGGGAAGCGCGTCGGCCATGTCTCGTGCCTTTCGCTGTCGGATCGTCTCTCGGAGGTGTCCTACTCGGCGCGTGCGGACACCGGTTCGGGAAGGGTGTGCGTGTGGGCGACCGCGTCCTGGGCGGGCTTGCCGAGCACGTCGCGGTGGGTTTCGCGCAGACGGCGCTTGAGGACTTTCCCGGTCGGGCCGACGGGCAGTTCCTCACGGTCGGCGGCGATGATCAGGGCGTCGAGGGTGCGCAGTCCCCTCTTGCGCAGATCGGCGTTGCACCTGTGGAGGAGGTCCTCCGGCGAACGCCGCACGTCGTCCCGGTACAGGATCACCGCGGCCGGCACATCGGACCCGGGCCGGTCCGGGTCCGCGACGGCGACGACGGCGGCGTCCAGGGCCTGGGTCGTCAGCAGGACCCGCTCCTCCAGGGGCAGGCTGTGCACGGGGCCGTCGGCCGTGTGGATCACGTCCGGTGTGCGGTCGAGGTGGTACCAGCGGCCGTCGGGGTCCCGCCGTACGACGTCCCCGGTGAGGAAGTAGCCGTTGCTCAGCGACTGTTGGCTCAGGCCCGGGTCGTCCCAGTAACCCGGCGTGACGCTGGGTGTGCGCACCCCGAGCAGTCCGGCTTCCCCGTCGGGCAGGACGTTGCCGTGCTCGTCGAGGACGGCGGCGTCCTTCACCGCCTTGATGGGGCGGCCGATCAACCGGTCGTAGTCGGTGCTCTGCGGGGTGTAAACGGTACGGAACAGCACCATGCCCATCTCGGACGAGCCGAGACCGTCGATGTAGCGGGAACCCGCGAGACGCCTGCGGCCCTCGTGCCGGGCGCCGAGCGCGGTGAGCGGGCGGATGTGCCGTTCGTGCGAGGCGTCGCCCATCCCGTTCCACGAGTGGATGGACTGGGCGGCGTACGGCGTGACGCGCGTGACGTCGATCTCGGCCAGCGTCAGCGGGAATCCCAGTACGAAGGTCGGCCGGAACCGGTTGATCGCCCGGGTCAGCAGCGCCCCGTCGGCGGCGTCCAGCACGAGGGTGGGGATGCCGAGGAGCAGTGCCATGGTCAGATAGCTGATGCCGGCCGAGTGGCTGTGCGGCAACGCGGTGAGCATCCGGTCGGAACGCTGCGAGGGGAAGGTCCACAGGCGGCCGCGCTTGCCGTCGAAGAACGAGGTGTGGGTGAAGACGGGTGCCTTGGGACGGCCGGTGGTGCCGGAGGAGTGGGAGATCATCACCAGGTCGTCGCGCTGGTGCCTGTGCGGGAAGCCGGGCAGTGGTCCGCTCGGGCGGGGGGCGGTCTCGTGGAGCAGGCGGATGTCCTCGGTGAGGATCTCCTTGGTTTCGCTGCTCGCGGACCGGTCCCACATGCGGGTGCAGCCCGCGAGCAGGTCGGCGTCGGCGACCAGGACGGTGACGCGAGTGCGGACGAAGTATTCGGCGGCGGTGGGCAGCGCCATGTTGGGATTGCAGTGGACGGCGACCGCGCCGAGGCTCGTGAGCGCGATGTGGTGCAGGAGGCCGTACAGCCCGTTGCGGGTCAGCACTCCGACGTGTGTGTGGGGCAGTACGCCGTGGCTGCGGTACCAGTGCGCGTACCGGATGACGATGCGCCGCATGTCGTTGAGGGACAGTCCGGGCAGCTCGCCCTCGTCCCAGTGGTCGGAGGTGACGTCCGGGTGGAACAGAAGCGGCCGGTCCCGATCGTCGGCCACCCGCCAGGCGTGCCAGAAGAAGTTGCCCGCTCCGAGCTGCCGGTCGGCCGTCAGCCGCAAGCGCTGCACGGTGGACCTGTGCGTCCTGAAGATGTTCATGGGGGTGTCTCTCCTACGTCGGCTACGGGGGTCCGGGCTCGGGGACCGGGGGTCTGGCGCAGCCGTCCCTCCAGCGCCCGGCGCCGGATTTCTGGGGGACCGCGGGGTGGCAAGGCCGCGTGTCGTGCCGGACGGCGTGCGCCAGGCGGCTGCCGAGGCCCGGGTCGTCCGCGACGTCCGCCGCTTCCGCGTAGCGGCGACGTACCTGGTCGACGAGAACGTCACGGTCCGGGCCGAAGAGAACGGCGCACAGGCCCGTCGGGGTTCCGGCGACGAGGAGCCGGCCGGTGGCGTCGGGCACGACGGCGTAGCGGACCAGCACTCCGCATCCGCGGTGGCGGAAGGCCGTGGGGGTCATGCCCAGGAGGTTCTGGGCCGCTGCGTAGAAGGTGCCGGTGGAGTTGAATCCGGGCCGGTGGATGGCCTCCGTGACGGTGTCGGCGTGGGTGAGGGCGTGGTGCAGGCGCGCGGTGCGGCAGGCCGCGGCAGGCACGCACCGCGGCCGCCGCGGCAGCCCTTCTGTGTCCTTGTCGGGTCGACGGCGCGGGCAGGGGCGGAAACCCGCGTTCCGCGCCTGCCGCGCGTCGGCGAAGAAGACCGTGTTGTGCCGGCTCGGTGTGCGGGCCGCGCAGAAGGGCCGGCTGTAGGTCCGCGTTGACAGCACCCCGTAGCGGAAGGTGTCGTCAGCCCGTGGATCGCGCCGGGTCACGGCCTCCGACCGGATCTCGTCCGAGCTCACTTCTCCAGGCAGAACTCGTTGATCGGGTATCCCACGTGCCGGTCGGCGACGGGCAGATAGCCGAGCACCTTGTCCCCGGGCTTGAGTTCGGTGCTGTTGAGGACGGTGCCGCCCGGGCCCAGGACCCGTACGTGCCAGTCGTCCTGGAGGATCAGGTTGGCCGTGCGGCCGTCCGGTCCCACGGCGTCGATCGAGATGAGCGGCCGGGTCTCGATCTTGACGCGGCCCACAGTCACCAGGCGGGTCCGGCCGTGGATGTCCACGGCCGTGACCTTACTGCCCGCCTTGAGTTCGCTCAGGTAGTTGGTCCGTTCGCCCTGTCCCAGGGTGTACGAGTGGATGGCACCGGCGTTGACGCGGAACGGCCGGGTCGGCATGTAGGGCAGGGGGTGCGTCTCGCTGACGCAGAGGATCATGCCCTTGGAGTGCGAACCGACGAGAATTCCCTCGTCCTCGCGAAAGTAGGTGGCCGTGTCCACACAGGCCCGGTCACCCATCCCGACGTGCGCCGTGCCGGTGACCTCCAATTCGACCAGCTCCACGTCGGGTACGCCCGCCTCGGCGGCCCGGCGCAGGGCGGTGGCGTCGCCGACGGCGGTGGGGGCCATCAGCACACCGTCCGAGCCGAGCTCCAGGACCCCGAAGATGATCTCGGCCTCCTCGGTGTCCTTGGCCACCGTGATCAGGCTGCCCTCCGCCTTGGCGGCGGCGGCGATGACGATCTCCAGAGGGATCTTGGTCGGATCGCGGAAGTACAGCAGGCTCCACCGGTCCGTGCGCGCGGACTGGCAGGCGTCTTCGAGCGTGTCCGCGTCGATGATCTCGACGTAGCGGCCGAACTCGACGCCGGAGTGGCGCAGCGCCAGTTCGGCGGGCTCGCCGTGCTTGTCCGGTTCCACGATGACGACGTCGGCGGGGCCGAAGTCCTCGGGCAGCGGCTGCCCCTGGGGGAACAGCACCTTGCGCACCGTAGGCGGCAGGCCGGTCAGATCCGCGGTGTCGGCGGCCACGATGCCGTCGACCCGCGCGTGGACGGCCTCTTCGACGACCGCTTTCTTGGCCGATCCGACGGTACGGATGTCGATCCAGCTGAGCTTCACAGAACACCAGCCATTCGCGAGGGGGTCGAGGGAGCGAGGGGGCCGCCGGAGCCGTGGATGATCTCGGCGAGCTCCAGGACGGTGGCGCGCGGATTCGGAGAGCTGAACACCCGTCGGCCGACGGCCAGTCCGCGGCACCCTGCCGAGAGGGCGGCAACGGTGAAGTCGGCGAGGCTGGTGGTGCCGGTCCCGCCGGCCACGATGAGGGGCAGCGGCAAGCTCTCGACGACCTCGGCCATGCGCTCGGCCGGCGCCGCGAACACCGTCTTGACGATGTCCACTCCGAGGTCGGCGGCGATGTTGACGACGTGGGACAGCAGTGTGGGGTCGTGCGGATCTGCGACGCGCGGCCCCCGCGGGTAGATCATGGCGAGCAGCGGCATGCCCCAGAGGTCGCAGGCGGTCGCGACGGCACCGAGATCGGCGAGCTGATCGGACTCGGTGTCGGCACCGATGTTCACGTGCACGCTCACCGCGTCGGCGCCCAGCCGGATGGCGTCCTCCACACCGCCGACGAGCACCTTGGCGTCGGCGTCGGGGCCGTGTGCCGTGCTGGCGCTCAGGTGAACCAACAGGGAGCAACCGGCCAGGAGTTCGGGGTCGATGGCGCGGGCTCTGCCCCGGTGGACGACGATGCCGTCGGCGCCCCCGGCCACGACGTCGTGCACCAGCTTCTCGAAGCCGCTGGCGGTGGCGATCGGACCGTCCGACACCGAGTGGTCGAGGGGCACGAGCAGGAAACGCCCGTCCCCGTGCCCGGACAGTCTGGCCAGGCGCATGGATTTCCCCGTGAGGGGGGTGGTGGTCATCAGGCACTCCCTTGTGCAGCGGGTTGCGTCAGTGCGGGATGTGCGGTGGTACGGCCCCGGGTCAGGGGTGTCGGCCGGTGTTCAGGCCTTCTTGCGGACGAGCGACACACCGTCTCCGATCGGCAGGATGACCGCCTCGACTCGCGGGTCGGCGGCGACGTGCGCGTTGAACCGGCGCATGGGGGCGCCTTCGCCCTCGGGGTCGCTCACGACCGTCGAGAACCATAGGACGTTGTCGACGAGGATGACGCCGCCCGGGCGGATGCGCGGCACCAGTTCCTCGTAGTACGCGGTGTAGTTGTCCTTGTCCGCGTCGATGAACGCCAGGTCCCAGTCGGGGGTCCGCGGCAGGCTCCGCAGGGTGTCGAGGGCCGGGCCGAGCCGCAGTTCGATCCGGTCCGCCACCCCGGCCTCCTTCCACAACTCCTGGGCGATCGCGGCCCACTCCTCGTTGACGTCGCAGGTGAGCAGCCGTCCGTTCGCCGGCAGCCCCTTGGCGAAGGCCAGCGCCGAGTATCCGGTGAATGTGCCGACCTCAAGGACTGCCCGGGCCGACATCAGCTGGGTCAGAAAGGTGAAGAGCGTGCCCTGCGGAGTTCCGATCTGCATACGCGACCGTTCCCCTACCCCGGCCGTACGCTCAATGAGATTCCGCTGGAACTCATCGATCGGGCTGCTGTTCTCGACGATGTATTCAAAAATCGCGTCGGGTACCAGTTTCGGCCTCATGAGAAGGACCCTGCCACTCTTCGCACCAGAAGCACACCAGAGCTGATACAGAGAAACGGACTTCAATATTCCATAGAATACAAGGAGAGGTGGCACCGGCCCGTTCCGGGCCGGTGCCACCTCGTTCTTCGACTCAGAGCCTTCTCACATGGCGGCGGCAGCCGGATAGTCAGGAGATCGACCGCTCGGTCTTCCAGCGGTGCCGGCCGAGGTGTTCGCTGGGATCGATGCCGGGTCGTGCGATGCGGGGGCGATGTGGCGGCTGCACAGCCGCCTCAGGTGCGCGGCATCTTCCCGGGACACCGTCTCTGGAAGATGCCGCCACGCACAGCCGCCGGTCAGCACGTGCACCCGGTGGTGAACACGTCCCGCCCGTCACTCGGGGCCGTACCCCCGCCTTGCGGACGAGACGCGAACGAAGGGAGCAACGGAGCGACCGGGGGCCGGGAGTTCATCCGGAACCAGTCGCTGTGACAGACCCACACCCATGACGAGACATCATGGCGCGGAGATCCGGCACCACGTGGGACAGGCTCTCTCAGTAGTGCCACTTCTTCACTTCGTCCGGCAGCGGCTCCAGTTCGGCGATCTCGCTGGGCTTGCGCTCCATGTACTCCGGGTTGCACCCCTGGTAACCCAGCAGCCGCGCCACGGGCGCCAGTACGCCGAACAGCGCGCGCTGGACGGGCCAGGCCGGCGAGGTGAACCGCAGGACGTCCTTGAACTCCAGGGTGGTCACCGCCTGTTGCAGCAGATGCGGCATGCCCTCCGGAGTGGTCCTGCCGTCCTGTGCGAGCCCGAAGAGCTGACGCAGGACCAGTTGTTCGAACCGGTCCGCTCTGCCCTTCAGTTCGCATATGTGCCGGGACTCCTCACTGCCCGCGTTCCACCAGCGATGCTTGGCGCCGGGCTCTATCAGGATGCTCTGGCCCGGCTGGTCGAGCACCGTCTCACGACCGTCGACCAGAAAGGCGACCCGCCCGCGGACGAGCGTGAACCGCTCCTCACTCAGCGGGTGCACATGGGCGCCCGACACGGCACCGCCCGGCTGCACATAGACGTCCATGACGGTGCGCTCCCCGCCCGTGTCCGCCGAGGGGGTCCTGATCACCACCCGCTCGCGGCACCGCGGGTTCTCGTAGACCTCTCCCTGTCCGACAGCCATGCCGGTACTCCCCTGTGTCGGGGCGAGCGCGTCGCCCTCCGTCATTCAGAGCCGCTCACCGCCACTCACGTCGACCACCTGGCCCGTGACCCAGCGAGCCCGCTCGGACGCCAGGAAGACGATCGCGTCGGCGACGTCGTCGGGTTGCCCGACGCGCCGCAGCGCGACCTGCCCGGCCACGGACCGCTGTGCCTGCAAATTTCCCCGGAGCCAGCCGGCGTTGACGTCCGTGTCCACGGTTCCCGGAGAGACCGCGTTCACCGTGATGCCGCGGGGGCCGAGTTCCTGAGCCAGGGTGAGTGTCAAAGTGTTCAGCGCCCCCTTGGTCAGCCCGTAGGCCGCCACTTCCGGAAACGCCATTCGTGTCACGGCGGAAGCCACACTAACGATCCGTGACCCGTCCCGCAATCGTTGCAAGCCCTTTTGGATCAGGAAGAAGGGAGCTCGCACGTTGACGGCGAACATCCGCTCGTAGTCCTCGAATTTCGTCTCCTCCATGGTGGCCTGGACCGAGGTCGCCGCATTGTTCACCAGAATGTCCACGCGTCTGTCCGCTGCGAAATCCAGGACGCTTTCGTCGAAAGCGGCCCAGAGCCTGTCCGGGCCGTCGGCGGCGGCGAAATCGGCCTGGACGGCGAAGGCCGCGCCGCCTGCGGCCCGAATGGCCGCGACCACGTCACCGGCGGCCGCGGCATCGGTGGCGTAGTGCACCGCGACCACCGCTCCGTGCTCTGCGAGCCTTTCCGCCGTCGCCCGCCCGATGCCCCGGCTCGCGCCGGTCACGACCGCGGTCTTTCCTTCGAGGTCCCTCATCACGCACGCGCCTCCTGATCGGCACGGCCCCGCCCGAGGAACAGCCAGACGATGAGAGCCGATACGAGCAGGAAGACGGAGAGCACCAGCACCCCCGCGTGCAGGCCGCCGAGCATGGCGTCCGTCGGGGACTCCTGCGACAGCGAGGACGTCCGCGCCGCGATCACGGCGCTGATGACCGGGATGCCGAGCGTGATGGCGATCTGCATGCTCATGGTGGTGAGGCCGGTGGCGAGTCCCTGCTCGTCGTCCGGAAGCCCGGACGTGGCACTGACCATGTAGGAGACGAGGCTGTAGGCGTGCCCGAAGAAGCCCACCGAGAGCGCTACGAGCACGAGGACGACTCCGGTCGTCGCTCCGCCACCGAGCAGCAACAGCACCCCGTACCCCACGCATTGGACCACCAGCGAGAGCGCGAGGACGGCCGGCGCCCCGATCCGGCCCAGCAGGCGGGGCGCGATGGTGCCGCCCAGCACGGTCAGCAGACCCGGCAGGCCGATCACGACGCCCGTCGTCAAGGCGGGGAAGTCGAGCACCTTCTGCATGTACAGGGTCGTGGAGAACGAGGTCGCCGTCGTCATCGCGATGGACGCGAAGCCGCCGAAGTTGCCCCAGCGCACGGTGCGCCGCTTCAGCACCCGCACGGGTACGAGCGGATTGGCGCTCTTCAGCTCGACGAACCAGAACGTCACCAGAAGGACGACCGCGGCGGCCAGCCAGAGGTAGACCTCCGCGTGCGCCCACCCCTGCTCGCCCGCGGTCGTGATGCCGAAGACCAGCGCGAGCATTCCGGCGGTGACGGTGGCAGCGCCGGGCACGTCGAGCCGGCTGCGTACGGCGGCGCGGCCCTCGGGAATGACGAGCAGGGTGCCGATCAGCACGAACAGTGCGATCGGCACGTTGATCAGGAAGGACCAGCGCCAGCTGAACAGTTCGGTGAGCAGCCCGCCGAGAAGGGCTCCCGCGCTGAATCCACCGCCCAGCAGGGCTCCGTTGAGGCCGAGTGCCTTCCGTCTCAGCGGTCCTTCGGGAAACGTGGTGGTCAGCAGCGCCAATGCGGACGGCACCGAGATGGCCGTCGCCACGCCCTGCGCGACCCGCGCCGCCAGCAGTACCTCCGACGACTGCGCGAGACCACCTACCAGTGACGCGGCGGCGAGCAGCACGATGCCGAGGAGGAACACCTTGCGGCGTCCGAAGAGATCGGCGATGCGGCCGAACAACAGCGTGAACCCCGCCGCGGGCAGCGCGAACCCCGTGGTAATCCACTGCAGATGGTCCAGTGAGAAGCCGAGCGAGTCACCGATGACCGGCAGAGAAACGGTCAGGATGGAGAAATCCGCGGCAAGCATGAATTGAGCGCCCAACAGGACCGCCAGAGCCAGCTTCTGCTGACCCGTCATGCGGTCCGGCACGGCTGGAGCGTCGGCCCTGGCGCCGGCCATCTCCTCCAGGTCGGACATTTCGTCCCCTTCGTTTCGGTTGCCTGTCATCCGTGGAACACCGGTCCCGCTCGGCCGGTTGCATGCGCGGGGCCGCGGGATTCGACCGCGACTTCCCGAACGCCCCGGGGGGACAGCCCTCAGCGTCCGCGGAAGCCTTGATGCGCACGGCTTCCGGCGAGAAGGGCGGCACTTGCGCACACCGAACGAGACCGGGCGCTTTCCCCGGCGCGGCCTGATCGCATCGGCAGGCGCGGGCGCGGCCGCCGTCCTGGGGGCGCCCGCCCCCGAGCAGGAGGCATCGTCCCTGTCCTGGGTCAGGACGGCCTACCGCGAGGTCTTCACCGACACCGGTGGGGGGCCCGCGCGGCCGACGGCGCCCACGTCAACCATCCCGACGCCGATCTTGGCGATCTGCGCTGGAACACCTCGGGGGCGATCTGCGCTGGAACACCTCGGGGGCGATCTGCGCTGGAACACCTCGGGCGTGCCCTGGCACGACCTGTACTACGGGGAGAACCATCCGAGACCGCAGCGCGTGAAGCAGGCATGGGACCCCGCAGACGTCTTCCGGCACCGTCAGTCGGTGCGCCTGCCCGGCCGGTGAGCGCCCCGTGCGGCACCGTGCAACCCTTTCCGAGACCCTGGTGTTCTGATCTGTGATGGACGAGATGGCCGAGCAGTTGACCGAGCGCCTGGCAGTGGATCTCGACGACGGCTTCACGGAGCTGGTTCGTCTCCACGCCTCGGCGGTTCGTGCGTTCCTGTTCCGGGTCTGCGGGTCGGCCGCGGAAGCGGACGACCTGGGGCAGGACACGTTCCTGCGTGCGTACACCGCGTTGCAGGGCTACTCGCCTCAACGGCGCCGCGAACTGCGGCCGCGGGCGTGGCTGATGACCATCGCGGCCAACGTGTGGCGCAACCACGTCCGTACCAGCGTGCGCCGCCCCGTGGCCGTCACAACGATCGAGGACGCGAGTCAGGCCTGGCCCGACGAACGGCCGGGTCCGGAGGAGTGCGCCTCGACCGCCGAGGAGCGCAGACGCCTCGTCTCGGCGCTGACCCAGTTACCGGAGAAGCCGAGGGTCGCGGTGGTCCTGCGCCACGTGGTCGGCATGAGTTACGGCGAGATAGCCGAGACTCAGGGGTGCCCCGTGGGAACGGTCAAAGCTCAGGTGTCGCGCGGCGTCGGTAGCCTGCGCTTACTGCTCGGCCCCAAGGAACCGCCCCCGAGGGAGGTGTTGAAGTGAGTCCGAACGGCGAAGGCCCACGGCCTTCGAGAGCCCATGTGGAGAACGCACTGGCCGACCTCACGTCTCCCGCGCCGTTGGACTTCGGATTGCGCGTTCTGCGGCACGTGGGAATTCCACAGGACCGATACGACCAGTACGTGCGCCTGGAGACGGACGCCTGCGGCCTGTACGTGGCGTTCAGCCCGCAGGCCGTCACCGGGTCCGTGCCGTCGAGCATGGTCGTGAGCACGGAGATGTTCGAGGAGCTCCACTGGAGCCGGACCGGTCGCACCGCGATGCGCTGCGATGTCCCGTTCCGAGGACTGCGTACCGCCCTGCGGTCCGGCCGCGCCAAGAACCTGGCGGTCGACCTGGGCCGCCTGTCGGAGGGGCAACGCGCCGTCCTGGGAGCCGTGCGGAGCGTGCCTCGGGGACAGCTGCGTCCGATGAGCTGGATCGCCAGGGAGGCCGGCACGGGGCAGGACACCGATGTGCTGGAAGCTCTCAGGCTCAACCCGGTCGTGCACCTGGTGCCCTGCCACCGGGTCACGTACGAGGACGGCACTCCGTGCGACGCCGCCTATCTGCCGAGCACGGGCCGCGCGCTGCGCGACGCCGAGGGCATCGACATGGAGCGCGTCGCGGAATTCGGCCGTCAGGGACTGTCGCTGCTGGGCAGCGACACGACGCGCATCTTCTGCCATCCCACCTGCGCGCACGCGCGCCGCATCACCGCAGCACACCAACGACCGTTCCACGACGCGGCCGAGGCTCACCGGGCGGGCTTTCGCGCCTGCCGCGTCTGCCGTCCCGTGACCGTATGACGGTGCACGAACCGTCCGACAGAGGAGCCCGCGTGTCCGTCCCCGAAACCGGTCACATCTCGATCGTCCGCCACCCGACGCCACTGGGCGGGCTGACGCTGGCCGCGTCCGAAAGGGCCGTCCTCTACTGCGGGTTCGACGAACCCGCGCAGGTCCTGCAGCGCCTGGGGGGCGGTCGGCCGGAGGCGGCAGCAGGGCGTGTCCCCGCGCGGCACGCCCTCCTCGATGAGGCCCGGGGCCAGATCGATGCCTTTCTCTCCGCCGGGCGGCGCACCTTCGACCTGCCCGTCGATTTCCGCCTCGCCTCCGGATTCACGCGGCAGACCGTCACCGCGCTGGACGGGTTCACACCGTACGGCCGCACGGCCACCTACGGCGCTCTGGCAACCCGGCTGAACAGAGCGGGAGCGGCCCGAGCCGTGGGTCGGGCGCTGGGTGCCAACCCGCTGTGTGTGATCGTGCCCTGCCACCGGATCGTGCCTGCCTCCGGGGGGCCAGGCGGTTACGCCGGCGGAACGGAGGCCAAGCAGTTCCTCCTCGCCCTGGAGGCCCGCGATGTCTCCTGAGACGTCGCCCCCGAACGGAACCGAGGGGCACATCCCCCGCGCTCTCGGTTCCTCCGGGTCGGCTGTCCGCCTTGCACGAGGCGGACAGCCGGCCCTGCCGCCACCCTCCGTGTCTCCGTGCAACCTTCCGCCGCTCGCCGGTGTTCTGGTGGGTGGATCACCGTCCTGGGGAAACGAGGAGCGTCGTGTACGACACCTTCGATGACATACCCGACTGGTGGGGCACCCCTCTCCTCGCCCGGCCCCCGTCCACCGCGCCTTGGGCCCGCAGCGGACGCACCGTGACCTACGGGCAGCTACGACGCCAGGTGACCGAGCTGAGACGGCTGTTCCAGTCGCACGGAATCCGGGCGGGAGCGACCGTGGCCCTGCGCGGTGTGCCGAGCTTCTCGCAGCTGTGGGCCGTGTTCTCCCTGTGGTCACTGGGCGCTCAGGTGCACCTCATGAGCTCCGAGACAGGGGGGCCCGAGCTGGCCGCACTGCTCGACAGAACCCGCCCGCAGTTCTACATCGCCTTCGGCTCGTCCGGTCTCGGCGGCCGTCACTTCCATGACGAGTGCGAGATCTTCGTCCGGCGCCTGCGAGACGGCCTTCCCGCGGCCGACGACCACGCCCTGGTCCAGTTCACCTCTGCCAGTACGGGCGCCGCGAAAGCAGTGGGGCGCAGCGTCCGGTCGCTGCTCACCGAGCTGGACACGTTCGTCCGTATCGGCGGAATGCCCCGACATGGCGACCGGGTCCTGATAGTGGGACCGCTCACCCACTCCTTCCCCCTCATCGGCGGACTGCTCCACAACATGAACGTCGGGGCCGAGACGGTCCTCCCGCGCAGTTCCTCCGTCCCCTCGCTGCTGCGCTCCGCGATCCGGTCGGACGCGGACACGCTCCTCGGCTCGTCCGAGCAGTTCGCCCAACTAGCCCGATGCGCCCGTCCGTTGGCGATCCGCGGGCTGCGACGGGCGATCGCCGGGGGCGCCCGCCTCAACGCCTTCGTACACACGGCATTCGAGGAGCGTCACGGCGTACGCATCGGGCAGGCGTACGGCACCACGGAAACCGGCATCATCGCGGCTGACCCGACGGGCTGGTTCGGACCCGACACGGCGGGAATGATCGCGCCTGGCGTACACGTCCGCCTGTTGTCGGGCGAGTTGCAGGTCCGCCTCGACCGGAGTCCGTACGTCGGCGTGCAGTCCGCCGCACCAGGTTTCCTCCGCGGTGAGGACGGCGCGGGATGGTTGCGGACCGGTGACCTCGTGGCGTTCGACCCGGACAACGGCGGCCTGCGGATCACGGGGAGAACTGATCCTCTCCTGCCGCCCCGGCCGCCCACGAGGGAGCCCGATCACGTGTTGCTGGCCCCCCGCACCGCGGGACGGGCCCTCACCCGCGCCGGGAAACCGGTGACCTGACGGGTGCGTCAGATTCCGGGCACCAGGGCGGCGGAATTCAGAATACGACACTGCAACTGCTGCATCGAAGCACTGGGCTCTATACCCAATTCGGATACCAGATTCAGTCGCAGATCATTGAAGACTTCAAGCGCCCGAGCGCGCCCTCCTGAAAGGGCGAGGGCGCGCATGTAGTGAAAATGCAGACCTTCATGCAGGGGGTTCTCGGTGACGAAAGAGGAAAGGTCTGAGATCGCTTCATGGAATTGCCCGGCAGATATCCTGGCATCCGACAGCGCCTCCATCGCGCCGATCCGAGCATCATGGAGCTGGCGTCGCTGAGCCTCCAGAATCGGCCCCGTGACGACATCGGCGAAAGCGAGTCCGCGCCACGTCCTCAATGCCCGTACGAGGCCGTCGATGCCGACGAGCAGCTCCCCGTCCCGCAGAAGTCCACGCCCAGCAGCCGTCAGCCCGGTGAACGTATGGTGATCAAAGCCCAGCGACGCCTCGCTGAGGGAGTAGCCGCCGGGATGCGTGACCAGCAGCTCCTGGGAGACAGTCCGGGTCGGCAGGCCGCAGAGGCGCGCCAGCATTTTCCTGACTTGCAATACATAGGTGTGCATGTTGCGCAGCGAGCTGGCGGGCGGCTCCTCCCCCCAGACCTCGCGGACGAGGTGGGCGACTGAGATCATCTGCCCCGGATGGCCACAGAGAAGCGCGAACACCGTCCTCGGTTTCGGGGCCAGCCAAACGCGGTCGATGCGGCCGGACGAATAGATGGCCATGGGGCCAAGTATGCAGACATCCATCGTTCCCCCCCCGTAACAGGTAAAGATCAATAGCCGCACCCCGGTGTCTCAAGAAATTTTACAACAACATAAAAGCAGTGCGTTTACGCTTCACATCATTGGCCGAAAATCGCCACATCTCTGCAGCCGAATGAGCTACGTCTTTTCGATTGCAACCTATGCATCACCTACGGTGTTCATCGGGACAATGAAGAGAAATATCGGCCTCGGCCCCCCAGCGAGCGCACCTCGGTGGGCCGCCGCCGTCGCCAATGCGGACTGGTGCGTCACCGGTCCGCTCATCGTCGCACTGTCAGCTGCCTGGGACACGGACGTCGCCACCATCACGATGGGGGTCGCCGCCTACTCACTCGGATACGGCTGCGCGCTGCCGCTCTGGGGTGCCGCCGCCGATCGGTACGGATATCAGCGGTGCCTGCAGACAGGCATGCTCCTCGGCGCGATCGCGTCGGCCGGCTCCGCGCTCTCGCCCGGGCCGGGGTGGTGGATCGCACTGAGGATGGCGGCGGGCGCCTCCTTCGCCGCCGTCCCTCCGTGCGTGTCACTCGCCTGTGAATCAGCTGATTCGGCGCAGAACCGCCACCGCTCCTTCGCCGGCCTGACGGTGGCGGCGGCCATGGCTGCCGTCGCCGCTCCCCCACTGGCCGTCCTGGCCTCGCTCGCGGCCTCATGGCGCTTGCCTTTCCTCCTCGTCGGCCTTCTGGCCGTCGCCACCGTGTTCCGGATGTCCGGCGCCCCTCCCGATGCGTCGCCCCCTCGGCCGAGCGCGGCACGATGGCACGCCAACGCGCCTGCGTACCGAACGGTGATCGCCCTGGGCGCCGCCGAGGGCGCGGCGCTGCTCACCCTGCCCGCACTGCTCGCCCCGTCGCTCGCCCTGTCGGGTGCTCGGACCGTGACAGCGCTGGCCCAGCCGCTCTACGCCGTCGGCGTGCTGAGCAGCACGGTCATGGTCCACCGGCACTGTCACACCTGGCCGCCGATGCGTCTGCTGGGAGTCGGCGGGGCGGCGGGCGCGGTCGGGACGGCTCTCACCGCGAGTTCGCCCGGGCCGTCATCGACCTTGGTCTGCGCACTCCTGTTGGGCGCCGCCTGGGGCTATCTGCACACCACCTTGCAGACCTGGCTGCCGCACCTGGTTCCGTTCTCCGCGAGGGCGCGGGCGTCCGCGCTGTTCGCCGCGGCGGCAATGCTCACCAGTTCCCTGGCGATCGCCGTCGGCACCGCCCTGCTCCAGCAGGGTAGGCACACTGCCGTGTTCGCTGCCGGCTTCCTCTCCTGCGCCTTGCTGACCTGTCTGACGCGATCCGTTGCCCGCCGATGGACCTGACGTCCCCACCCATCCGCACCGACCCGCTGGAGAATACCGTGACCTCCCGTCAGACCAGGCTCACAGAGCAGGAACGTCGCGCCTGGCAGGCGTATGTGGACGCCACCACCTCCCTCCAGGAACACCTGGACCAGCAAATGCAGCATGACGCACGGATGCGGTCGGTCCATTACGGACTACTGATACAGCTGTCGGAAGCTCCGCAGCAGCGCCTGCGCATGTCCGAGTTGGCCCGCAACGCGCGGATCAGCCCGTCCCGTCTCTCGCACACCATCACCCGTCTCGAGAACCGCGGGTGGGTGCGCCGCGAAACGTGCGCCACCGACCGGCGCGGCCTGCTGGCCGTACTGACCGAGGAGGGCCAGGATGTTCTCACGCGTGCCACGTCCGTCCACTCCGCCGCTTTACGCCAAGCCTTGTTCGGGTGCCTGTCGCACGATCAGCAGGAAGCTCTGCTGGCGATCATGACGACGGTGGCGAACGGACTTCGGCGATAACGGCCGGTGTCGCTCATGGGCGCCGGGCTGGCCGGCGGCGCCCGGACCCGGGACGGCGCACAGGACCCCGAGGGTCTGTTCCGCTGTCTCGCCGGGCAGCTGAACGAGCGCCCGTGACAAGTCGAATGCCTTGTTGGTGACAACCAGACTGCTTCGACTGTTCCGCTTCGCCGGCTCACGCGGCTCCGCCGGTGACAACTCCTGGGCTTCGGCTCACGATCAAGCTGTCAGTGTCTGGCTCTAGGGTCGGCCCTATGACAGCAGACCTGGTCCAGGACTCATGGAACCGCATCGACGCGTGGTTGCGCGAGCACGCACCCCGCACTCTCGCCACCCTTCAGCCGCCTGCGGGAGATGAGGAGATCGTGGCAGCGCAAGAGGAACTGGGTGTCACCTTTCCTCCGGACCTGGTCGCTTCACTGCTCCGGCACAACGGGGCGGCGAACGGGGCGGAGGCTTTCACGTTCAGCACGGACGACCGGCTGCTCGGAGTGGGTGGAATCCTCGGGGACACCGGGTTCATGCGCGACGTCGCCCATGACCTTGACGAGGAGGAGGCCGAGCACTATTGGCATCACGGATACGTGAAGTTCGGTTCCTATGAAGCGACGTCGGACGGTCTCGTGATCGATTGTCGCACTGGGCAGGAGTCCTTCGGTGCGATCGGACGGTTCTTCGACGAGACCGGCACCAGCTTCGGGCAGGCCGACTCGCTGGGTGAGTATCTGGCAGAGCTGGCCGGCCGGCTTGAGCGCGGGCGGGATGGTGGTGTCGTGACGTTCAACGGTCGGTTGTTCTGGGAGCCCACCATGTCTGCCCGCCCGGAGTGGGGCAGCGCCGACGATCCCCTTCCCGCACCGGGCGAGCGGCTACCGGAGCTGGACCTTTCCTGCAGTCCCACCGACCTCCTCCACGCGAGCTACCTGGACGGATTCGAGGAGCTCGGTGCACTGCTCGCGGTCCTGCCACGTGAGCAGGTGGCTGAGGCCGCGCGGAAGCAACTGCGCAGACTGGCGCTCGAAACGGGCCTGAACAAGTATCCGGAGGTCAAGTCGGCCCTGGACGCGTTGGAGCGGGGTGAAGCCCCACCACGGCCGGACCAGACCGGTCCGCTGGCCCTGCGGCTACGCGCGGTGCTGGTGCAGGCGAACACCCACCGAGACGACACTCGCAGGTGGGCCGCGGAGAAGATGGCACACGGGATCTGGGGGTCCCCCTACAGGTCCGTGTACGAGAGCGCGGGGATACGGAGTCGCCTCACTGTCGACTGGCGTGCGGATCTCCATGCGGACCTGGGCAATCCGCCACTGCCACCGATACCTGGCGACCGGTTCTGGGGAGCCCTGCGCAACCCCGCCATCGACTCCAGCTGGTACGCAGCTCAGTACACCCAGGATCAGTGAGCGCTTCATGTGGCGGTTCTCACCAGATGAAGCACTCAGTCACACCCGCCCCTCGACCGTGACAAGAGCCCGCTGACCGCCGTGGACGAAGAGGCCGTACGCCTGGCCGACGCCCTCCAGGCCGTCCGCGACCTCCGCACCGCCCAGCCGCCGCCCGCCGATCCGCCCACGCAGCGCCCTGCGCCACGCCGAGCCGGAACGCTCCGCGCTGCCCTACCTCCCGCGCCGGCCCACCGCGATCACCACCTCGTTCCACCTCGCCCGCGAGGGAGCCTTCACCGCCCCCGCCGTCTCCGGTGTGCGCGGCTTCGACACCGGCCGGCGGCCGGACGAGGTCCCCGGAGCACCGCGGACCGTCCTGCTGCCCGGTCATGCCCCGGGCAGCAGCGGTTGCTTCTTCCCCGAACGCGGCCTGCTCTTCACCGGCGACGCCCTGGTCACCCACGTCCTGACCGGACACACCGGTCGCACCCTGGCCCGCGGGGGCTTCAGCCACGACGGCCGCACCGCCCTGGCCTCTCTCGACCGGCTGGACGGGCTGACCGCCGCAACCCTTCTCCTGCCCGGCCACGGCCGACCCCTCACCGGCAGCCCTCGTACCGCCACCCGCCAGGCCCGACAGACCGGCCGCCACTGAGCAGCGGCGGAGGCGCCCGCGAGGAAGCCCGGTCCGTGAACGGAGCCATCCAGCCGGCGGCCGACCACCCAGCCTTCAGTGAGAAGTGCTCAACCTTCGCTGCGACAGGTCAGTGTCCAGTGACAACGAAATCGGACCGTTCGCCGGCGAAGTCGGGCCGACGGGGAAACCGTGCGTCTGCCGGGCGGCTGTGCTGTCCTCAGCGAGCGAACTTCTCGATGGCGGCCGGTGTGACGGGGGTGAAGAAATTGACGAGGTTGCCGTCGGGGTCGCGGAACAGGAGCGCACGATTGCCCCAGGGCATCGTCGTGGGTCCGTTGACGAAGTCCTCCACGAAGCCGGTCAGGTTCTTGTGCACGCTGTCCACGTCGTCGACAAGGAATTCGAGGATGACGCTGTGGTTGTCGGCCGGGCGGGCGGAGCCAGGCGCGAACAGAGGGACAGTGCGGGTGCTGCCGATCGCGAGGGTGGCGGAGGTGGTCCTGAGCTCAGCAAAGTGCTCGTTGGACCAGCTGGCAGTTGTTCCGGTGGCGCGCTCGTAGAAGTCGACGAGGCGGACGACGTCGTCCGTGACTGGCTGCCTGCTGTACTCGCCTCGCTGGACCGGCCCTTCGTCATCGAACGTCCGGATGAGCTCCGCGGCCTCGTCGAGGCTCTCGCCGAACGGCTCACGAACTCTGCCCGGCGATGCCCACCTCACGTATGACGGATCGGTAAGCCCTCGTGCCGGTCAGCCCTGAGCGCCTCGGACACGTGGGCTGTTCGGCGCCGTCGAAGCTGCACCGCTGCCCAACGTGCCGTGCAGGACGGGGAGGGGAGTTATTAGTTATTCCTTGGCGTGGTCAGCCAGGGCCCGCGGTGGGTGAGTCGGGGGTGCATCCGGTCCCAGGCCGTCGCGGTGGCCGCGCCACAGCGGGTCGTGTCCGTGGCGGTTGTGACGTCGGGCTGGTTCAGGGAGCAACCGTGCAGGACACGGAAACCTGCTCGTCGGGTTCACGGTCGTGTCTGACCAAAGGCACCCCTGCGACGACTCGGCCGGCTCACGGACTTCGCGGAAGTACGCCGACTGGAGCACGCACGGGGTGACACGCCGCCATGAGCGGCACATCGACGGGCCGGCGGGGTGAGATCACTGTGCGCGCGTTCCGGCAGGGAGTCGGCGCATCCGTATCAGGGCACTCGGCGGAAGCACTGACGTGCGGGTGACCGGGAGTGAGAAGGGGTTGAGCATGCTTGGACCGCCGCCGATCGTTGCCCCACCGGCCGAACTCGTCGAAGGCCCTCTTGCCGCGACCGATGTCGCGAACGCGGTCGGCACCGTCCTCGAGCAGGTTCTCGACGTACGGCTGCGTCATTCCCGTGCCGTCGATCCCGTTTTCGCCCAGGAGCTGGCCGGCCGCTTGGCCGCGTTCGTCGAGCGGGGCGGCAAACGACTGCGCACGGGCTTCACGTACTGCGGTTGGCGGGCCGCCGGCGGTTCGGGTGACACCACCGCGGTTCTACGGACGGGGGCCGCCCTCGAACTGATCCAGGCGTCCGCCCTCGTACACGACGACGTGATGGACGGCTCCCTGCGACGCAGAGGTGCCCCGGCCATGCACGTGCAACTCGCCCGGCGTCACAGGACTGCGGGGATGCACGGCTCTGCGGAGTCCTTCGGCAGGTCGGCCGCCGTCCTCGTCGGTGATCTGGCCCTTGCCTGGGCGGACGACCTACTGACGGAGACGGCACTCGGTACGGCGCACGGGCCGCGCCTGCACGAGGAGTGGCGGGCGATGCGCACCGAGATGGTTGCCGGACAGTACCGCGACCTGCACGCTCAGGCCGGTCGTTCGTCCGGTGCCGACGAGGCGCTGGCCATCGCCACCCTGAAGAGTGCTCTGTACACCGTCGCCCGGCCTCTCGCGCTGGGCGCGTCGCTGGCCGGGGCCGACGATCACGTGCTGGACGCACTGCGGGCGGCCGGCCGATGCGCCGGGCTGGCCTTCCAGCTCCGTGACGACCTCCTGGGCGCCTTCGGTGATCCGGCGCTGACCGGCAAACCTGCCGACGACGACCTGCGGTCACGCAAGCGCACCTATCTGCTCGCCGTCGGCGTCCAACTCGCAGAGGACGCCGACGATCACCACGCCGCCGCGACACTGGCGGCGGACCCGGAGTCCGTTCACGCCGTGCAGCAGGTGCGGGCAGTGCTGGAACACACCGGCGCCCGTGACCTGGTGGAGGCGAAGATCGAGGAGCTGACGGCCGTGAGCCTCGGGCACTTCGACCGCACCGGCGCCCACCCGGCCCTCCGGCGTGAGTTCGCCACGTTGGTACGACAGGCGACGGGCGTGCCCCCGCGCCGTGCGGAGGGGGTCGCGTGAAGAGGGTGCCGGGGCCGACCGACCACGTCGTCGTGGTGGGTGCCGGGCTGTCCGGGCTGGCCTGTGCCCTGCACTTGCTGGGTGCGGGCCGCCGGGTCACCGTCGTCGAACGGGACACCTGCCCCGGCGGCCGGGCCGGCCGCCTACAACTGGGCGGATACGAGGTGGACACCGGACCCACGGTGCTGACCATGCCGCATCTGGCCGACGAGGCGTTCGCCGCTGTCGGCGACAGTCTCCACCGCCGCGTGGAGTTGGTGGCTCTGCATCCGGCCTACCGGGCGTGCTTCGCGGACGGGTCCTCACTCGACGTACACACGGACGGCGAGGCGATGGAAGCGGAGGTTCGGCGCTTCGCCGGGGCATCGGCGGCGGCCGGCTACCGCGACCTGCGGCAGTGGCTGGAGCGTTTGTACCGGGCGCAGATGCACCGTTTCATCGACACGAACTTCGACTCCCCCTTCCAGCTGCTGCACCCGGATCTGGCCCGGCTGGCCGCGCTGGGCGGGTTCGGGAGGCTGGACGGCCGTATCAGACGCTTCATCGCCGACGACCGCCTGCGTCGTGTCTTCTCCTTCCAGGCGCTGTACGCCGGCGTGGCCCCGGCCCGCGCACTCGCGGCGTACGCGGTGATCGCTTACATGGACACGGTGGCCGGCGTCTGGTTCCCGAAAGGCGGCATGCACGCGCTCCCCCGCGCCATGGCCGACGCGGCTGCGGAGGCCGGCGCCGAACTGCGCTGGAGCGCAGAAGTGGACGCGCTTGAGCGCTCGGCGGGCCGCGTACGTGCCGTTCGCCTCAGCTCCGGCGAACGCATCCCCTGCGATGCGGTGGTGCTGACGTGTGAGCTGCCTGCTGCCTACGAGCTCCTGGGGCGTCGGCCTCGGCGTCCGGCACGGCTGCGCCACTCACCGTCTGCCGTGATCCTGCAGGCCGGAACCGACCGCACCTGGCCTCACCTCGCCCACCACACCATCTCCTTCGGCGCCGCATGGGAGCACACGTTCGACGAACTTACCCGGTCGGGTGAGCTGATGAGCGACCCCTCCCTGCTGATCACCCGTCCTACCGCCCACGACCCTGCCCTGGCACCACCGGGACGCCATCTCCACTACGTCCTCGCCCCCTGCCCGAACACCACGGTCGGTCCCTCGGCCGCCGCCTGGCGGGACCTCGGCCCGTGGTACCGCGACCGTCTGATCCGCGAACTGGAGCGCCGGGGCCTGGACGGATTCGCGGACAGTATTGAACAGGAGCTTCTGGTGACCCCTCTCGACTGGGCGGCGCAGGGCCATGGCGCCGGCAGTCCCTTCTCGGTCTCCCACACGTTCGCCCAGACCGGCCCCTTCCGCCCGCGCAATCTGGTACGAGGGGCGGAGAACGTCGTACTCGCGGGATGCGGGACCACGCCGGGCGTCGGCGTACCGACCGTACTCATCAGTGGCAAACTCGCAGCCGCGCGCGTCACCGGCGGCACCAGTCACCGGCTCGGACGAGTGCGTCCGTCCCCGGTCGCAGCCGGCAGTTCCTCCGTCCCGGCCGGGGCAGGTGCTGATGACCCGTCGTGAACTGGACGCAGCCGGGATCACCGATCCCGAGCTGCGCACCGCTTACACCCGGTGCCGACGGCTCAACGCCCGCCACGGCAAGACCTACTTTTTGGCCACCCGTCTGCTGCCGCCCGAGCGGCGTTCCGCCGTGCACGCCCTGTACGGCTTCGCCCGCTGGGCGGACGACATCGTGGACGACCTCGACCCGGACGGGACGCCCGCAGAGCGCGACCGGCTGCTACTCCGCCTGGAGAGCGACCTGGCGAGGGAGCTGCGCACCGGTGCCGGTGACGAACCGGTGGTCCGAGCCGTTGCCGACGCTGCCGCCCGGTATGACATCGAGCACCAGCTGTTCGCCGACTTCCTGTCCTCGATGCGTGCCGATCTGACCGTCACCGACTACCCGACCTACGCCGACCTGCAGGGGTACGTGCACGGTTCGGCTGCGGTGATCGGTCTGCAGATGCTGCCGGTCCTCGGCACGGTCGTGCCCCGGGAGGAGGCGGCACCGCACGCGGCAGCGCTCGGTGTGGCGTTCCAGCTCACCAACTTCATGCGGGACGTGGGTGAGGATCTCGACCGGGGCCGTGTCTACCTGCCCGGCGACCTGCTGGCCGCCCACGGTGTGGACAGGGCGCTGCTGGAGTGGAGTCGGCGCACCGGGCGCCGGGATGCGCGGATTCGGGCGGCCCTGGTGGACGCGGCGGCGATGACGCAGAGCGTGTACCGGACGGCGGAACCGGGTATCGCCATGCTCGATCCGCGGGTGCGTCCTTGCATCCGTGCCGCTTTCACCCTCTACGGCGCGATCCTTGATGTGATCGCCGAGCAGGACTACTCGGTCCTGCATCGTCGTGCGGTGGTCTCCCGCCGGCGCCGTGTGGCCACCGCCGCGGTCGGTGTGCTGCGCGTGACCGGTGCCCGGTGGGGTGCCCGTATCCGGCATCGAGCGATCACGGCGAGTGATCCGGCAGTCGAGCGGAAGGAGCCGGTGCGGTGAGTGAGCGAATGGGCGGGAAGCGCTGGTCGCCACCACTACGGCTCCGGGGTCCGGGCCCGGACTGGGCGGCGCAGACGCCGACTTGGCGCCAGGCGAGGCCTGCGCTCATCGCCGAGACGCTCAAGCGGGCGACCGCCCGCCCGTCGGGCAATTGGTTCGTGGTCGGCGCCTCCCGGGAGGTCCGTGCGGGTGACCGCCCGTACGGCAGGACGGTCGGCGGTGTGGAGGTCGTGCTGTGGCGTACGGACGGCGGTGAGCTGCGGGCGGGCCCGGGTGTCTGCCCCCATCTCGGTGCTCCGCTGCGGGACAGCCGGGTGGCGTGCGGCACGCTGGTGTGCCACTGGCACGGCCTTGCCCTGGACGGTTCTCCGTTCGCCGGCTGGCAGCCCTTCCCGGTGCACGACGACGGCGTACTCGTCTGGGTGAGGCTGGACGAGGTGGGTGGTGAGAAGCCGACCGAGCGGCCTGTGGTGCCCGTACGCCCCGCGACGGACAGCGCGGTGGACGCGGTCTTCACGGCGGCGGGGCGGTGCGAACCCCAGGATGTGGTAGCCAACCGGCTCGACCCATGGCACGGCTCGTGGTTCCACCCGTACTCGTTCATCGACCTGTCGGTGATTCGGGAGCCACAGAACGACGAGGACGACGGCTTCGTCGTCGATGTCTCCTTCCGGGTGGCCGGACGCCTGGTGGTCCCCGTGCGGGCCGAGTTCACCGCTCCGGAGCCGCGAACGGTCGTCATGCGCATCACCGACGGCGAGGGAGCCGCCTCCGTGGTGGAGACGCACGCGACGCCGATGACAAGGCTGGACCACGAACGTCCGCGCACTGCGGTGATCGAGGCGACGGTCGCCACTTCGGACCGGCCGGGCTTCGCTCTCGCCCGAGCTGCCGCCCCCGTGCTGCGTCCGCTGATGCGTCGCACGGCCGGGCGTCTGTGGCGTGACGACCTGGCCTACGCCGAGCGACGCTGGGCACTGCGCAGCACCGGGCGGTTTCCCGGCTGAGCAACCATCGGTGTCCTCCCCCGCCACTGTGCGCGGGAGGACACCGGTCAGGGAGACGGGCGACATCCCGCGACTGCCCCGAGCGCCCGGAGCAGGCGGGAGCGGCCCGACCTGGGGACCGTCCACAGCACCTGTCCCCGTACACCCCGGTCGGCGAGCAAGGCGTTCGCGGCCAGGAAGCCGGTGGTGGCGGCTCGTTCCATGAGGGCGACGGGCAGGTCGCAGCGGATCGCGTCACCGGCCAGGGTCAGCCAGGAGTGGGGAGTGTGCACGGCGGGGCGCCGGTGGTGGGAACCGACTTCGAAGTGCGGGCAGTCCGAGCGCCACTCGTGCCGGGCGTCGACGATGCGCGCCTCGCGGGTCTCCGGGTACACCTGGCGCAGCCGGTCGAGGAGCATGTCCTGCACGTCCTTCCGTTCCGCCGCGGGCTCCACGGCGTAGGCGTGCAGTTCCACGACGGAGCCTCCGGTGCGCGCGGCCCAGCGGGCGGCCTCGCCCTCGTACCGGTCCAGGACGCTGATGTTGTCCAGCCCGTCGTAGCCGCTGGTGCCGAGGAATCCGGGCCGGTCGGTGCGGACCGGACGGTCGAGCCAGAGCCTGGAGACGAGGAAGGGCCGTGCGGTACGCAGAGTTGCGATGTTGTCGCGCCAGCCGACCGTGCCGAGGCCGGGTGACGCGGCGACGGTCTGCCGCAGACCACCGGTGTCGAGGGCGAGCACCACGGCCTGGTGGTGGTCGGTAGCGGCGTCGGTGTGCACGTCCGCCCCTCCGCCGTCGCGAGGAATGACATGGTGCACGGGGGTCTTGGTGCGGATGTTCGCGCCGAGGCCCTGGATGTAGTCGGCGAGCGGCTCCCAGAGCGCCTGGGGGAAGGGTTCGGTCGGTACGTCGAAGAGCAGACCCTCGGCCGATCCGAGGAAGTAGATGTGGAACATCAGGAGCAGTTCCGCGGCGGACAGTTCGCGCGGATCGGCGAAGAAACTGCGCGAGAACACCTCGAAGGCCAGGTGGTGTGCGGCTTCGGGGAATCGCACGCTTTCCAGGAAGCCGGTGGCGGTGACGTCGTCGAAGCGCTCGTACACCGCGGGGACGCGTACGTCGAGGAGCGGTAGCGCCGCCCGGGGGTCCATGGCGGCCAGGTCCCGCCAGCCGAAGGTGGGGCTGAGGGCGACGAATCCGAGCGCGCTGAGGGGTGGGGTCCTCGGGACACGGGCGAAGCTGTCGGTCAGGCCGCCGCTGTGCCGCAAGGGGTAGTCGGGCAGCGGGGTGAGCCGCGAGAGGGTGGGGTCGGTGCGGCGAAGCAGACCTCGGAGGTTGTAGTACTGGCGGAAGAAGGCGTGGAACCCGCGGGTCATGGTCACCGCGGAGCCGTCCGTCAGCGTGGTGCGGTGGCCGGAGAGCCGACCGCCGAGTGAGCCGTCCTTCTCGTACAGCGTCACTCGGGCGCCGCGTTCGGCCAGCAGGGTGGCTGCGGACAGGCCGGCGATTCCGCCTCCGATCACCGCGACGGACGGTGCGTCCCCGCGCCGGAAGCGCTCCGCGCCGGGTGCGGGCAGCAGGACCTCGGCCTTGCGGTCGCGGCCTCGCCGGGCGGCAGCGGGGCGATGAGCGGTCACTGTGCGTGCTCCCTTGTCGTGGTCGAGCCGCCGTTGCGGGCGAGGAAGGTGTGCACGATGCCCGTCTGCCATCCGGCGACCGGGGCGATCCGCACCGAGGTCAGACCGGCTCGCCTCAGCCGGTCGGCGAAGTCGGGGGCGGTGTCGAAGGCGATGACGCTGCGCCAGAGATGGCGGTAGAGGCCGCGGTCCCCTGTGAACGTTCCCGCAGGGATGGCCACCCCCTGGCAGACCGCCGTCCACAGCGCCCGGTGCACCCGCGCGCCGCTGAGGCTGTACTCGTGGGCGGCGAGACGTCCGCCCCGCCGCAGCAGGGCTCGGGCAGTCCGCAGGACCGTGTCCGGGTCGGTGACGTTACGGAACAGGTAGGCGGCGAAAATCGCGTCGAACGGGCCCTCGCCGGCGGTCGCGAGTTCCTCGGCGGTCAGGTGGACGAAGCGCACGCGTGCGGGCCACGGCTTGGTCATCGCGCGGCGCAGCATGCCCGCGGAGGCGTCCACGGCCGTGATCCTGGCCCGGGGGGCGGCCGTGAGCAGGGCCCGGGTGGAGGCGCCGGTGCCGCATCCGAGGTCGAGCAGATGCAGGCCGGCTCCGTCCTCGGGGAGGCGGAGGCGGCGGGCCGAGCGCAGGAGGTCGGTGCGGTAGCCGGGATTGAGAGCGGTGAGGCGGTCGTAGGTGTGGGAGGCGTGGTCGAAGGCGCGGGCCAGGTCGTGGTCGCGCATGAGGCTCATCGGTGGCTCACTCCGTTTCTCGCGCTGTGCCGGGCGTGGCGGGGCAGAAAGGGCAGTTCGGCTGCCGTGGAGAGCATCGCCCGGACAGGGGTACGCAATCCGATGCCCCACTCCTCCCGGAGCGATGTCGTGCCGTCGAGGAACCGCAGCAGGCGCTCGGCCGGGACACGGCGGAACAGATTGGTGAAGAAGTCCGGGCCGCTGATCCGCCCGGTGTCCAGGGCGCGCAGCAATATCGCGTCCATGGCCAGCGCGCGCCACCCGTGGGGTGCGGGGACGGTTGCGTGCCCGTCGCGCAGGGCTGCGGCGATGGCTTGGCTCTGTCGCTGTACCGCGGAGAAGGTGTAGCCGGTGGCCGGACGAGTGGCGCCGCCCGCGGTCCCGATGCGGAACACGGCAGTTCCGGCGTGCCGGGGAAAGCGGGCGTCGGTCATGGGGATGACTCCCTGCTCGGTCTGCTCGACCGTGAGCGGGCCGAGCCCGAGAGTGTCCCGGCAGTAGCGATCGAGCGCCGACTCGTACGCCTCGGTGTTCAGCGTGTTGCGGGAGAACTCGGTGTACTCCACGAGCGCCCGACTGGGCGTCAGTGGCAGGACGTAGCCGAAGGCGAGTCCGTGTGCCGGCTGAGGAACCCGGAAGTCCATCAGATCCGCGACCGTGGGATCGAACCGATCGGTGTCGGTGCGTACGAACCAGCCGCGGAAGTGCTGCAGCAACTGCGTGCGCGCCGGCGGCAGGGCGGTCAGCGGCCGCGAGTCGAACACGCGACGGGCGCGCAGGGTCAGGGGCCCCCCGCCGGGCAGTGTGCACCGGACCTCCGCGCCACCGGGCGAGTTGCGTACCGATTGCGCTGTCGCGCGCAGGACGTGCCCTCCGTCCGAGTGGGCCAGGCGGCCGTGGACCATTCGTTCGAAGTCGGTGGAGCGGACCATGCGATAGGTGAACGGGTCCGGTTCGACGGTGACCGGGCGGCCGTCGGCGCCGTGCACGCGCAGCACGGACCAGGATGCGCTGACGGCCTCTTCGAGGCCGTCGACGTCCGAGTGCCAGTAGCACCAGGTCCGTTCCGCGGGGCGCAGCGGGCCGTCGGGCGGCTCGATCACGGTCACCGTGGCGGCGCGGGTCTCCGCCAGCCGGTGCGCGAGGCTGAGGCCGGCGGCACCGCCCCCGACGACGACCACGTCGGATGTTTCGGCGGACCGGGGTGTCACGTGGCCGCCCCCTTGGCGGCGGGCGTTCCGCGCGTGCCCGGACGCGGCGGCTCGGTGACGGCAGGACGGACACCGCTCAGTTCCACGTTGACTCCTGGATACGAACCCGGGTGCGAACCGACGAGGTCATCCGACCGCCACCACGTCGCGCCATCGGCCCTCTACGGACGGGGTCGTTCGCGGCCCTGCCCCAAGTCATCTGCGGCGCTCCGAGTCGGCTGACACCTCCCGGGCGGCACGTGCGCCCGATGCGAGGGCCCCCCGCACGGAGCCGGTCGCCCGGGAGTCCCCGCACACGTACCTGCCCGGGCCGAGGCGGGTGTGGTGGCTCAGCGGCCAGGGGGAAGCATCGCCGGCAGGGCGCCCTCGACCGTGTAGGCGGCGATCTGCTGCCAGCCGCTCGTGTCGGTGCCGTACAGCTCGGCCAGGCGCCGGAGCACCTCCTGTGCCTGGCGCGGGGCGTCCGTTCCCAGTATGGAAGTGGAGATCAGACCGGTGGCGGGGGGGCGCGTAGGTGTGAGCGACCTCGCTGAGTACGCAGGTGTTCAGGGCCGTGCCGGTGCTGACCTCGCTGAGTACGCAGGCGTTCAGGGCCGTGCCGGTGCTGTCCACCATCAGGGGCGGCTCGGCCATGGGTGTGCTCTCGGTGGCGTGGTGGTAGGTGGTGACGGTGCGTGCGTCCGGCACGGTCAGGTCCGGCAGCATGCGGGCAGCGGTCGCCGGGGCCGTCGCCACCACGACGGCCCGGGCCGGCACCTCGCTCCCGTTCCTCAGCAGCACTCCGGCGTCGGTGATCTCCTCGACGGACGTACCCAGACGCAGGACACCCTCGGGCAGGGTGCCGGCGAGCTGGGCCGGTACGGCGCCGATACCTGATGCCGGCAGGCACAGTGGCCCTCGCGCCGTGCTGCGCCAGACCAGGTGGAAGGAACGGGCGGAGGTCTCGAGCCGGTCCGCCAGGAACACGCCCGACAGGAACGGCCGCAGGACGTCGGCGATCACCGCGTCCAACACACCCGCCCGGGAGAGCGCCGCCGCGGTCGAGAGGTCCCGGCGCCGTCTGACCATGGAGGCGGGCAGAACGGCGTCCCGCGCGGTGAGTGCCGCCGGCGCGGCCGGATCGCGGGCGGAGAGGACCCGTCCCGGGAGCAGAGCCCCTGCCGCGCCCGGCTCCCTCGTTGGGTCGGCGAGACGGATCGGCCCCTTCGGCGTGTACGCGATGATTCCCGCGGTGGACGGCCGCAGTGCCGAACTGCTCAGGTCCAGGCGTCGCTTCACCTGCGGGTAAGGGGTGTTGCACACCTGGAACCTACGGTCCGGCAGGAATCCGTCCCGACGGCCCGTGCGCATCCGGCCGCCCACGCCGTCGGACGCCTCCAGCAGCGCCACCCGCTGACCGGCACGGCACAGGTCCAGTGCGCGGGCCAGGCCGGCCAGGCCCGCTCCGACGACGACGGTGTCCGGCACCCGGCGGTGTTCGTCGGTCATGCTGCTCCTCGGTCAACGCGGAATTCGCAACGCACGGTCGTCAACCACGGCTGGATCGGCCCTCGCCCCGACGGCTACCCGGAACACTCCGGCACAGACCCTTACCCGGAACGTCGCATCGAGCGGCATCCGACGACGAGTGACGCAGTCGCGGCCGGCCGGCCGGTCCAGCGGACCACGTTCCGCCGGCCGATGCCAGGCGCCACGACGGTCCTGCGGGTCCGGCTACGACAAGTCGGCGGTGCGGCACTGGCTGACCGGCGCACGGCCGTGCGGCCGCGCGGCTCCTGGTCACGACTTCGTCGATGCTCTGTTGGGCCGTATCTCTCTGAAGTCTCTGGTCCTGCCAGATGGTAAGGCCGTGCCCGGTCCGGGTACGCCGAAGGCGGCGCTGGAGGCCGGGGGTGAGCGCGCTGATCCACCAGGAAGTGCGGGACAGCCCGTAGGCGCCCGGGCAGCGTGTCGCTGCCCGGGCGCCTCGTCGTACGTGCCGGTCGTCCGCGGATCAGACGGTGGACGGTGCTTCGGTCCGGCTCTTCACGGGATCGTGCGGCGCTGTCTGCTGTGGCGTCAGGCCCGGTCGCCAGAAGCGGGGGCCCAGGTCCAGGGCCAGGGCGGGAACCAGCAGGCTGCGTACCAGGAACGTGTCGAGGAGGATACCGACCGCTACCAGCAGACCCTGTTGCAGTGAGCTCACCGTAGGGATCGCCGCAAGGACGCAGAACGTGGCAGCCAGCACCACGCCCGCCGACGTGATGACACCGCCGGTCACCGTCACCGCGGTGAGGATTCCCTCGCGGTGCCCGCGCATGCGCACCTCTTCCTTCGCGCGTGTCATCAGGAAGATGGTGTAGTCGACGCCCAGCGCGACCAGGAAGATGAAGCCGAACAGCACCAGCCCGCGGTCGATCCTCCCGTGGTCGAGTGCGTGGAACAGCAGCGAGGCCGTGCCGACGGCCGCTACGAACGACAGCACCACGGACCCGAGCAGCACCGCGGACGCGATGACCGCCCGCAGCAGGACGAGGAGCATCACCAGCACCACCGCGAGGATCAGCGGGATCAGCAGCATCTCCTCGTCACCCTGCGCCTCGGAGACGTCGAGCGCCACCGCGCTCTGGCCCCCGACGACCGCATCGGCTGCCGGACCGGTCGATCCGTCCAGCGCCGTCCTGATGTCGCGGACGGTGTCCTTGGCGGCCGCGGAGTCCGGAGCGTCGCGGAGCACCGCTGTCAGATGCGTCCAGCCGCCCTTGGCCACCTGGGTGCTGACGGAGGACACACCGGGCACCTTGGCGACTGCGGCCGTCGCGGATGCGGCCCCTGCGTCGCGGACGTACACGTCCGCGGGAGCGGACGAGCCCGCGGGGAAGTGCTCGGCCAGAACCTGCTGGCCGGTGACCGAGTCGACCTTGCCGGTGAACTGCTCCGCCTGTGTCTGGCCGGTCTGCACGCCGGTGATGCCCAGCGCCATGGCGCCCAGCACCAGTGCCGTGCCGATCCACACCGCGCGCGGGCGCCGTCCCACGGTCGCGGCGATCTTCGCCCACGTGCCGTGCTCCTGGGTCGAGTTCGGGTCGTACCCCGCGGTGACGCGCGGCTTCGCGGGCCAGAACACCCAGCGGCCCAGAATCACCAGCAGCGCCGGCAGCAGCGAGGTCATGGCGAAGAACACCAGGACCACGCCGATGGCGACGACCGGTCCCAGACCCTGGGTGCTGTTCATGCTGCCGAACACCAGGCACAGCGACGCGATCGTCACCGTCGCGGCGGAGGCGGCCAGGGCCGGCAGCGAGCCGTTCACGGCCAGCGCCATCGCGGTGTGGCGGTCCTCGTGCCGGTGCAGCTCCTCCCGGTAACGGGAGATGAGCAGCAGGGCGTAGTCGGTGCCCACGCCCACCGAGAGGACCATCAGCACGTAGGCACTCTGGCCGTTGACCATCAGCCCCGCGTGCTTGGCCAGGAGGTAGACCACACCGCTCGCCACCTGGCTGGCCAGCCCCACGGTGATCAGCGGAATCAGCCACAGCACCGGGCTGCGGTAGGTGATGAGCAGCAGCAGCGCCACCACGCCGAGCGCGACACCCAGCAGTGCGCCGTCCATGCCGGAGTAGACGTCGGCGAAGTCGGCGATGCTTCCGGCCTCACCGGTGATCTTGACGTCGAGACCGGCGGGGGCGCCGTCGGAGGTGAGCTTGCCGGCTTCCGTCACCTTGTCGGTGAGCACGGTGTTGTCGCTGGGCGAGGTGCGCAGCGGAACGCTCACGAAGGCCGCGACCTTGTCGTCGGAGACCACGGCGGGAGAAACCTCGCCGACGGCCACCTTGTCGGCGAGCCGGGTGCGGTCGCCGTCGATGCGGGACAGGTCGGCCTGGGTGAGACCGCCCTCGCGGGCGTAGACGATGACCGCCGTGCTGGTGTCCTTGTCGGCGAAGTACTGCTCCGCGAGCTGTACCGCCTTGGTCGACTGGGCGCTCGACGGCAGCCAGGCCTCAGGGTCGTTGTCCTGTACGTCTGCCAGGCCGGCGGCCAGCGAGCCACCGACGCCCATGAGCAGGAGCCACAGTACGAGCACGACCCACTTGGAGCGCCGGCCGGCGACGAATGCAGCGTATCGATTCGCAACGGTGGGAGGAGGAACGGGCGGTGGAACCGTTTCTGTGGGGGATGGTGCCGTGGTCTGGGTCGTCATGTGACGCTCACTGAGTGTCAGGAGCCGTGGAGCGGGGGCTCGTACGGAAACGGAACTGCGCGTACAAGTTGTTCACCAGCGGGGTGGAGTCCTGGTGGAGCGCCCCTGGAGTCGGGTTGGAATCGGATTTCCTCGCCCGGTAGCGGTCCTTTTCCGGCTGGATTTTCTCACTCGACCGGTGTCGTCCGTCAGCTGTGCGGTCGCTCCGCAGCGCATGAGGTTTCCTGGAGTGGTGGTACAGGCGTGCATGAATCTCGCTTGAGCCGCGGCACAGGCGCGCACGAGGCTCCCGCATCGCCGCTGCTCAGCGCGGTGGGCGTGCCGCCTCTCGAAAAGTTCTTCTCGTTCTCCGGTCCTCTCCGTGGGGTGGAATCCGTCAGTGTGGTGACGAACGGAAGAATGAAGAACACTGCTGAGGGAGTTGCGATGAAGGCTCGTATGACGAACCCCGCCAAGGTTCTGCCGGACGCGATGAACGGTATTCAGAACCTCTACAAGGCCATTTACCAGGGCGGGGTCGAAAAGCACACGCTGGACCTGGTGCACCTTCGCGCGAGCCAGATCAACGGCTGCAGCGCCTGTGTCCACGCCGGAGTCACGGGCGCCAAGAAGGCCGGCGAGACCGACGAGCGCCTGCACTCCGTCGCCGCCTGGCGCGAGGCGCCGTTCTTTTCGGACGCCGAGCGCGCCGCGCTGGCACTGACCGAGGCCGCCACCCGACTGGCCGACCACAGCGGGCAGGCCGTGTCGGACGCGGTCTGGGACGAGGCCGCCGACCACTTCACGGAGGAGCAGCTCGCCGCGATCCTCCTCATGATCGCGACGACGAACTTCTTCAACCGGCTGAACGCCACTCTCCAGGAGCCCGCGGGCGCCGCCTGGAACTAGGCGCTCCCCCGCGGCCGTCCTCGGCCGCGGGGAGAGGACGGGACGGCGGGATCGCGGGGCCCTCGCGCATCGCGGGGGCCCTCACGGACCGCGGGGCCCTCACGGACCGCGGGGCCCTCACGGACCGCGGGGCCCTCACGGGCTGGCCGGGCCCTCACGGCTCGCGGCCGGATCGGGTCAGGAATCGAGAAGCCCCGTCCGGGGGGTACCACTAGCCTGCCTGCCATGGACATCACCATTCGCACGACATCCCTGCCGTACGACGACCCGGACGCCTCCCTCGCCTTCTACCGCGACGTCCTCGGTTTCGAGGTCCTCAGCGATGTCGGCGTGGGCAAGGCTCGCTGGATCACGGTGTGTCCGGCCGGCCGGCCGGACACCTCGATCCTGCTCACACCGCCTGCCGGCGATCCCTGCGTCACCGAGGACGAGCGTCGGATGATCACGGAGATGATGGCCAAGGGCACCTACGGCTGGATTCTCCTGGCCACCCCGGACGTCGGCGCCACGTTCGAAAAGGTGCAGGCCGGTGACACCGAGGTCGTCCAGGAGCCGGTCGAGCAGCCGTACGGCATCCGCGACTGCGCCTTCCGTGACCCGGCGGGCAACCTGGTCCGCATCCAGGAGCTCCGCTGAGTCAGGGGGCTCACGTGCAGGCCGTGCGTCCATCCGGGCGCGGTACCTGGGTGTTCTCCCGGTGCTGAGCCGCGAAAGGCGTGGAAGGCCGCGAGACCGGTCAGGAATCAAGAAGCCCCGGCCGCCGCACGGCCCTACGGTGATGTTCCCGGGACCTGGGAGCGGGAGGCTACGGCTCGCCCACCGGCCTGACCTCCGTCCCTACCGGGCACGCACATCTCTACCGCTCAAGGAGTACGACATGAAGGCACACGTCAGCTCGATCCTTCTCGGTGTCCGGGACATGGAACGGGCCAAGCAGTTCTACGCCGAAGGGCTCGGCTGGAAGATCCAGAACGACTACGGCGTCTCGGTGTTCTTCGAGTCGGACGGTGCCTCGCCCGTCGGCTTCTACAGCCGCGAAGGACTCGCCCAGCAGGTGGGTACGGACCAGGAGGGCAGCGGCTTCAGCGGTCTGGTCATGACCTATGTCGTCCGCAGCGAGTCGCGGGTCGACGAGGTCATGGCGGAGGCCGCGAAGGCCGGCGCCACGATCCTCAAGCCCGCCGGCGCCCTGCCGTGGGGCGGGTACGGCGGCACCTTCGCCGACCCGGACGGTTACGTCTGGAGTCTCGGCTTCAGCGACCAGGGAACCGACCAGCCCTACGCCGAGTAGCCATGCCCGGAGCCGGGCGGCCCGGCGGAGAACCAGGAGAAGGATCATGAAGTTTCTGTCCCACGTCGAGCCGCCCGAGCCCATGCGGGGTCTGCTGGTCCCGCCCGAGGTGGTGGAAGCTCTCGGCGAGGGCTCGCGGCCGCCGGTGACGATCACGCTCAACGGGCATTCCTGGCGGAGCCGGGTCGCCTTCCTGCGCGGCCGTCACCTGATCGGGCTCAGCCATGCCAACCGGCGGGCCGCGGGTGTCGAGATCGGCGAGGAGGTCGAGGTCGAGCTGGAGCTCGACACCGAACCGCGCGTCGTCGTCGAGCCGGAGGACTTCGCCCGGGCCCTGGACGACGATCCGGCCGCCCGGGCCGCGTACGACCACCTCACGTACAGCCGCAAGCGCGAGCACGTGCGTGCCGTCGAGAGCGCGAAGATGCCCGAGACGCGCCGGCGGCGCATCGAGAAGGCCATCGCCACGCTGCGGGGCTGACCCCGGGGCAGGTCTCCGGCGCCGTACGCACCAGCCGTTCCTCAGCGCTTCGCAGGTCGACACCGCGAGGCGTGAGGAGCGGCTGTCCGCGTTCTCCGGGAAGAACGCAGGTCAGCCACGGGCCGCCGCCGGGCCGGCAGGCGGGGCAAGCGGGCCGCTATCGGTTCTCGACTGGTTGTGCACCGGTGCACTCGAAGCTGCAGACACAGAGCGAGGTGAGAGCACCTCCGGTCGGCATGAGGAGTGCGTGATGCGCAAGGTCGTTTCGCGGGACGGCACGACGATCGCCTACGACACCGCGGGCGAGGGCCCACCTCTCGTGCTGCTCAACGGAGCGTTCCGCGATCACACGATCTTCGACGATCTCGTTCCCGCTCTGGCGCGCCACTGCACCGTCTACGCCTACGACCGCCGCGGGCGCGGCCAGAGCGGTGACGCTCCCTCCTACGCCGTCGAGCGGGAGATCGAGGACCTCGAGGCGATGATCGAGGAGGCGGGCGGCTCCGCGGCCGTGTTCGCCGGGTCCACGGGCGCGAACCTGGCGCTGCGGGCGGCGTTCGCGGGCGCGCCGATCAGCAGGCTGGCGCTGCACGAGCCGTTCTTCCGGGTCGAGGGGTTCCCCAAGCCCCCGTCGAACTCCGCCGAGACGCTCCGGGCCCTCCTCGCGGAGGGCGACCGGCGCGGCGAGGCGGCCGAGTACTTCCTCGGTCCCGTCCTGGGGCTCACCCCCGACGACGTCGCACAGTGGCGCAGGGGCCCGATCTGGGCGATGAACGAGGCGAACGCGCACACGCTGCTGTACGACATCGCCATCTGCGGTGACTTCACCGTTCCGGCCGGCCGGCTCGCCCAGCTGCCGACGCAGACGCTGGTCCTCAACAGCGACCGCACCAGCGCCTGGCTGCGGGCGGCGGCGCAGGCGACCGCTGCGGCCCTGCCCAACGGCCGGGGTCTGGAGCTGCCCGGCTCCTGGCACCGCATCGACATGGACGTGCTCGGCCGGGCGCTGGTCGAGTTCGCAGCCGCCTGAATGGCCGCGCCGCCCCTGCCCGCGCCGCCCCTGCCCGCGCCGCCCCTGCCCGCGCCGCCCCTGCCCGCGCCGACGCTCCGCAGAGCGAACGGGCGTGCCCGGCCCGGCCCTGAAAGCACGCCCCCTACCTCCCAGGAGTACACCACCGTGACCACGGCTCTCACCCTGGCCGCCGGGGACACCGCCGAGGCGGTCCCGGCCGCCGCGCGCGGCGCCACCGTGTGGCTGACCGGGCTGCCCAGCGCGGGCAAGTCGACGCTCGCCCGCGCCCTCGCCGAGCACCTGCGCGCCGGGGGACACCGGGTGGAGGTGCTCGACGGCGACGAGATCCGCGAGTTCCTCTCCTCGGGACTGGGTTTCACCCGCGAGGACCGGGACACCAACGTGCAGCGGATCGGCTTCGTGGCCGCGCTGCTGGCCTCCCACGGCGTCAAGACGCTGGTCCCGGTCATCGCCCCGTACGCCGACTCCCGCGCCGCCGTCCGTGCCCGGCACGCCGCCCGTGGCACACCGTTCCTGGAGATCCACGTGGCCACCCCGGTCACGCTCTGTTCCCAGCGCGACGTGAAGGGCCTGTACGCCAGGCAGGCGGCCGGCGAGATCTCCGGTCTCACGGGCGTCGACGACCCGTACGAGGCACCGGAGAGACCGGATCTGCGCATCCGGACGCAGAACCGCTCGGTGGCCGATTCCGCAGCCGAGCTACACACCTTCCTGACCGAGAGGGGACTGGTATGACGACCGCGACCCATCGCCTGATCGAGGCGTCGGGGAACCCCTTCGCGCTGACGCACCTGGACTCGCTGGAGTCCGAGGCGGTCCACATCTTCCGCGAGGTGGCGGGCGAGTTCGAGAAGCCGGTGATCCTGTTCTCCGGCGGCAAGGACTCGATCGTCATGCTGCACCTGGCGCTCAAGGCGTTCGCGCCGGCGCCGGTGCCGTTCTCCCTGCTGCACGTCGACACCGGGCACAACTTCCGAGAGGCCATCGACTACCGGGACCGCACGGTGGCCCGGCACGGGCTGCGCCTGCACGTGGCCTCGGTCCAGGAGTACATCGACGCCGGCAAGCTCAAGGAGCGCCCCGACGGCACGCGCAATCCGCTGCAGACCGTCCCGCTGACCGAGGCGATCCAGCAGCACGCGTTCGACGCCGTCTTCGGCGGCGGCCGCCGCGACGAGGAGAAGGCCCGCGCCAAGGAGCGCGTCTTCTCCCTGCGCAACGAGTTCTCCCAGTGGGACCCCCGCCGCCAGCGCCCCGAGCTGTGGCAGCTCTACAACGGCCGCCACGCGCCCGGCGAGCACGTACGCGTGTTCCCGCTCTCCAACTGGACCGAGCTGGACGTCTGGCAGTACATCGCCCGCGAGGAGATCGAACTGCCGGAGATCTACTTCGCCCACGAACGGGACGTCTTCCTGCGGGGCGGCATGTGGCTGACCGCCGGCGAGTGGGGCGGCCCGAAGGACGGCGAGAGCGTCGAGAGGCGCCTCGTCCGCTACCGCACCGTGGGCGACATGTCCTGCACCGGCGCGGTCGACTCCGACGCCACCACGCTCGACGCGGTGATCGCCGAGATCGCCGTCTCCCGCCTCACCGAGCGGGGCGCGACCCGGGCCGACGACAAGCTGTCCGAGGCCGCCATGGAAGACCGCAAGCGCGAGGGGTACTTCTGACGATGACCACCACCACCGAGCAGCTCAGCGCCACCACGCTGCTGCGCTTCGCGACCGCGGGCTCCGTCGACGACGGCAAGTCCACCCTGGTCGGCCGCCTGCTGCACGACTCCAAGTCGGTCCTCACCGACCAGCTGGAGGCCGTCGCACGGGTATCGGCCGGCCGCGGACAGGACGCCCCCGACCTGGCGCTGCTCACCGACGGCCTGCGGGCCGAGCGCGAGCAGGGCATCACCATCGATGTCGCCTACCGCTACTTCGCCACCGCCCGCCGCCGGTTCATCCTCGCGGACACCCCGGGGCACGTGCAGTACACCCGCAACATGGTCACCGGCGCCTCCACCGCCGACCTCGCGGTCGTCCTCGTCGACGCCCGCAACGGCATGGTCGAGCAGACCCGCCGGCATACCGCGGTCGCGGCTCTGCTGCGGGTGCCGCACGTGGTGCTGGCCGTCAACAAGATGGACCTCGTCGGCTACGAGGAGGGCGTCTTCGCGAAGATCGCCGAGGAGTTCACCGCGTACGCCGCCACGCTGGGGGTCGAGAACGTCGTGGCGATCCCGCTCTCCGCGCTGGCCGGCGACAACGTCGTCGAGCACTCCGCCGCCATGGACTGGTACGGCGGCCGGACGCTGCTGGAGCATCTGGAGACCGTCCCGGTCGGCGGCGACCCGAGGGCGGAGCCCGCCCGCTTCCCGGTCCAGTACGTGATCCGCCCGCGGACGGCCGAGCACCCCGACTACCGGGGCTACGCCGGCCAGATCGCCTCCGGCGTGCTGCGGGTCGGGGACCCCGTCACCGTCCTGTCCTCCGGGCGCACCACCGCCGTCGCGGCCATCGACGCGCTCGGCAGGCGGACGGACGTCGCCTGGGCTCCCCAGTCCGTCACCGTCCGGCTCACCGACGACATCGACGTCTCGCGCGGCGACATGATCGCGGCCGGGGGCACGGCGGGGGCACCCACCAAGGACATCGCGGCCAGCATCTGCCACCTCAACGAGCGCCCCCTGCACGTCGGCGCCAAGGTCCTGCTCAAGCACACCACCCGCACCGTGCGCGCCGTGGTCAAGGACATCGCGTACCGGATCGACACCAGCACGCTCGAACGGCGATCCGGCGCCGGGGGACTGCAGGTCAACGACATCGGCCACATCGTGCTGCGCACGGCCGAGCCGCTCGCGCTCGACCCGTACGCCGACAACCGCAGGACGGGCTCGTTCCTGCTGATCGACCCGGCCGACGGCACCACCCTCGCCGCGGGCATGGCGGGCGAGCCCTTCGTGTCCGTACGGCGCGCGACCGCGACGACCGACGAGGAGGGATGGACCTGATGCTCTGTCAGAGGACCGGGCGCCTGGCCGTCGCGGCCGTGGCGGCGGCCGCAGCCGCCGGGCTGCTGTCGGGCTGCGGCTACGGCGCCAGCGCCCAGCCGGCCCCGGCGGGGCCGGCTGTCGAGGCCACGGGTCCGAAGCTGTCCGCCGACACCGTGCGGATCGGCTACTTCCCGAACATCACGCACGGGACCGCGCTGGTGGGCCTGCAGAACGGCCTGTTCCAGAAGGAGCTGGGGTCGACCCGGATCAAGGCCCAGTACTTCAACGCCGGGCCGGCCGAGATCGAGGCGCTCAACGCCGGCTCGGTCGACATCGGCTTCATCGGCCCGAACCCGGCGGTCAACGGCTACGTCACCTCGCGCGGCACGTCCCTGCGGATCGTCGGCGGCGCGGCCTCCGGCGGGGTCAAGCTGGTGGTCGATCCGGAGAAGATCTCGTCGCCGGACGACCTCCGGGGCAAGAGGCTCGCCACCCCGCAGCTGGGCGGCACCCAGGACATCGCCCTGCTCAACTACCTGGCGGGCCGGGGCTACCGGGTGGACCCGGTGTCCGGTGCGGGCGACGTGAGGGTGCTCCGTACGAAGAACAAGGTGGTGCCGCAGGCGTACCGCTCCGGTTCCATCGACGGTGCCTGGGTGCCCGAGCCGACCGCGTCCGAGCTGGTCGCGCTCGGCGGGAAGGTCCTGCTGGACGAGAAGTCGCTGTGGCCGGACGGCAAATTCGCGACCACCAGCATCATCGCCTCGCAGAAGTTCCTGTCCGCACACCCCGACGTGGTCGAGGCGGTGCTGCGCGGCTCGCTGGCGGCCAACGCCTTCATCGAGGCCGACCCCGCGCAGGCGAAGGCCGCCGCCAACCTGCGGATCAAGGCAGACACGGGCAAGGCGCTGCCGCCCGCCGTCCTCGATCCCGCGTGGGCGGGGATCGACTTCACCGACGACCCGCTGGCGGGCTCCCTGCGGACCGGGGCCGACCACGCGGTCGCCGCGGGCCTGCTCGACAAGCCCGATCTCTCCGGGATCGTCGACCTGACCCTGCTCGACAAGGTCCTCACGGCGGCGGGCCGGCCCGCCGCGGCGGACGCCGGGCTCGGCGCGAAGTGACCCCCCGGCACCTCGTAGCCCGGCGCAGCGCCCTCGTCCACTCCCGCAGGAGGAACCCGCAATGACCACGGCACTGAGCGTCCCGCAGCGCGCCCCCGTCGCCCGGACCACGGACGACTGCCCGGCGGTCCGGCTCTCGCACGTCTCCAAGGCCTTCGGCCGCCCCGGTGCGGGCTCCGTCGTCCTCGACGACATCGATCTGGACGTGGCCCCGGGCGAGTTCGTCACCCTGGTAGGGGCCTCCGGCTGCGGCAAGTCCACGCTGCTGAACCTGGTGGCGGGGCTCGACGAACCCAGCGCCGGAACCATCGAGGTGCCCGGCACCAGGCCGTCGCTGATGTTCCAGGACCACGCGCTGTTCCCGTGGCTGAGCGCGGGCCGCAACATCGAACTGGCGCTGCGCCTGGCGGGCGTGGCACGCGAGGACCGCAGGCCGGAGGCCGAGCGGCTGCTGGAGCTGGTCCGCCTCGGCGGCGCGTACCGCAAGCGGGTGCACGAGCTCTCCGGCGGCATGCGACAGCGCGTGGCGCTGGCGCGCGCGCTCGCCCAGGGCAGCACCGTACTGCTGATGGACGAGCCGTTCGCCGCACTCGACGCCATCACCCGGGACGTCCTGCACGAGGAGATCACCCGGATCTGGACCGAGCGCAAGCTCACCGTGCTGTTCGTCACCCACAACGTCAGGGAGGCCGTGCGCCTCGCCCAGCGCGTCGTCCTGCTGTCGTCCCGGCCCGGCCGGATCGCCCGCGAGTGGCGCGTCGACCTGCCGCATGCGCTGCGGGGCGAGTCCGCCGAGGTCGCGGCGCTGTCCGTCGAGATCACCGAGCACCTTCGTGGGGAGATACGCCGCCATGTCCAGCACTGACATCCGACCCGCGGCGAGCGGCCGCACTCCCTTCCCCGACGGTCCGGGGGCCGGCCTCGGTACGCTGGCGGCCGGTCTGGACGCGCTGGAGGCCGACCGCCCGCAGCGCGCCCGGTTCCGCCAGGTGCTGAGGACGCGGGTGCTCCCGCCGGTGCTCGGCCTCGTCCTGGTCATCGGTCTCTGGCAGCTCGCCCACAGCCTGCGCCTGGCCAGTCCCACGAAGCTGCCGAGTCCGGCCGACGTCTGGCACGCGCTCACCCTGCTGTGGGGCGAGGGCACCCTGTTCTCCATCATCTGGACGAGCCTGTGGCGCGGCGTCTCGGGCTTCGTGGTGGCCGTCGCGATCGGTACGCCCCTCGGCCTGCTCGTCGCCCGGATCGGACCGGTCCGGGCCGCCATCGGGCCGGTGCTGTCGGGCCTGCAGTCGCTGCCCTCGGTCGCCTGGGTACCGGCCGCCGTCATCTGGCTCGGCATCAACAACTCGGCCATGTACGCGGTGATCCTGCTGGGTGCGACGCCCTCGATCGCCAACGGCCTGATCGCCGGCGTCGACCAGGTGCCGCCGCTGTTCCTGCGGGCCGGCCGTACGCTCGGCGCCCACGGGGCGCGCGGGGTGCGGCACGTGCTGCTGCCCGCCGCCCTGCCCGGGTACCTGGCCGGTCTGAAGCAGGGCTGGGCGTTCTCCTGGCGGTCGCTGATGGCCGCCGAACTCATCGCCTCCTCCCCGGATCTGGGAACGGGTCTGGGCCGCTACCTGGAGAACCAGCGGGAGTTCTCCGACATGCCGGGCGTGCTGCTCGGCATCATCCTCATCTTCGTCGTCGGCGTCGCCATCGACCTGCTGTTCTTCAGCCCGCTGGAGCGCCGGGTGCTGCGCAGCCGCGGATTGCTGGCTGCGCGCTGAGGCGCCCGTCCCCAGCGGACAGCGGGACGATTCCCCCTACGAATGGAGATCGAGATGGGTGCGAGGCCCGGGTACGTGGTGCGGGTCGTGTGGAGGACGTTGACGGAAGGCCTGTTCTGGTCGGGGTTCGCGATGAACGGCGTGTGTCCCCCGTACGGGTGGAGGACGGAGGAATCCGCGGCCCCGTCCGCCGGCCGGCCGTACCCGGCACCGCTGTCCGACGCGGAGCTCGCCCAGTGGACGGCACTGGTGCGACAGCTGAAGTAGGCACGACCTGGATCATCCGGCGACCGCGCCGGGGCGCGTCCCCGTGCGGGGCCGTCCCGCGTTCCGCCGAACGAAATCGACCGACGATGAGAAGGAGGCCAGGGTGAGCCGCGCCAGCTCGAGTACCACGCGCCCCCAGGCGCTGATGAAAGACGGCCAGTTGCGACGCATCCTCAGGCTGTTCCGCCCGTACCGGAGGCAGTTGCTGTCCGTCGTGTTGCTGGTCGCGGGCTCCGCCCTGGTCGCCCTCGTCAACCCGTTCCTGATCCGCGAGATCATGGACACGGCGCTGCCGCAGGACAGACTGGGGCTGCTGTCCCTGCTCTCTCTCGGCATGATCCTGGTGTCGGTCACCACCAGCTCGTTCAACGTCTGGCAGACGCATATGTCGGCCACGGTGGGCCAGCTCGTGATGCACGACCTGCGCACGGCGGTGTACGCCCACCTCCAGCGGATGTCGCTGGCCTTCTTCGCCCGCACCCGTACCGGCGAGGTGCAGTCGCGCATCACCAACGACATCGGCGGGATGCAGGCCACCATCACGACGACCGCCACGGCGCTGCTGTCCGACGTGACGGTCGTCATCGCCGCGACCACCGCCATGTTCATGCTCGACTGGCGGCTGACGCTCGCGTCCATGCTCATGCTTCCGGTGTTCGCCCTGGTGAGCCGGCGCGTCGGGAACCAGCGGCGCGACATCACCCGGGACCGGCAGAGGCAGCTCGCCGAGCTGTCCTCGACCATGCAGGAGTCGCTGTCGATCAGCGGAATCCTGCTCAGCCACACCATGGGCCGTTCGCGCTCCCTGACCGACGGCTTCGCGCGGCAGTCGCGCAAGCTCACCGACGTCGAGGTACGCGTCACCACCGCGGGCCTGTGGTACCAGTCCACGATCTGGATCGTCATCGCCTCCATGCCGGCGATGATCTACTGGGTCTCGGGGCTGACCTCGAACAACGGCCACATGGCCATCTCCATCGGCTCCCTGGTCGCGTTCACGTCCCTCCAGCAGAGCCTGTTCCGCCCGGCGCAGCGGCTGCTGACCGTCGGGATCGAGATCCAGGGCTCCCTCGAACTGTTCGGCCGCATCTTCGAGTACCTCGACCTGCCCGTCGACATCAGCGAGCCCGAGCGGCCCCGCGAGCCGGCCGCGTTGCGGGGCGAGGTGCGCATGCGGGGGGTCGGCTTCTCCTACGCGGGGACGGAGCGGCCCACGCTGGCCGGCGTCGACGTGACCGTCCCCGCGGGCCGCAGCCTGGCCATCGTCGGGGAGACCGGCTCGGGGAAGACCACGCTCAGCTACCTCATCCCGCGGCTGTACGACGTCACGTCCGGCTCCGTCACGATCGACGGGGTCGACGTACGCGACCTGTCCTTCGCCACGCTCACGGCCGCGGTCGGCGTCGTCTCCCAGGAGACGTACCTGTTCCACGCCACGGTCGCGGACAACCTGCGGTTCGCCAAGCCCGACGCGACCGACGAGGAGCTGTACGCGGCGGCGCGGATCGCCCACATCCACGAATATCTGACACTGCTGCCCGACGGCTACGACACCGTGGTCGGCGAGCGCGGGTACCGGTTCTCCGGCGGTGAGAAGCAGCGGCTGGCGATCGCCCGCACCATCCTGCGCGACCCGCCGATCCTGGTGCTCGACGAGGCCACCAGCGCCCTGGACACCCATACCGAGCAGGCCGTCCAGAAGGCCATCGACGCGGCCAGCGTGGGCCGTACCACCATCACGGTCGCCCACCGGCTGTCGACCGTACGCAACGCCGACGAGATCGTCGTGCTGGACCGGGGCCGGATCTCGGAGCGCGGCACCCACGACGAACTGCTCCTGCGCGGTGGCCAGTACGCGACGCTCATCAACCGGGACAGCGAGCCCATCGCGGTCTGACAGCCGTCTCCCGGACGGCCCCGCCGAAGGGGCGGTGCCGTCCACCGGGGGCCGGGGCCTGTCTGACGACACGTCCTGGAGCCGACCTCGGGTCCGGCGAGCGGGCCCGAGCCGACGGCGCCCGAGCCGAAGCTGACGGAGTTCAGGGATCTCCCGCTGCGCGTCCCGCCGGTGATGCGTCCCCGCGACCGCGGCGACCACGACGAGCTGACCGTCCGTATGCGCACCGCCGGCGTCACCGTGCACTCGTCGGAGATGCCGCCGGTGAGGATGTGGAGGTACGAGGGTGTCTACCCGGGCCCGACGGTCAGGACGGTCAGCGGGCGTCCGGTGCGGATCGTCCGGGAGAACCGGCTGACGGGAAACACCCCCGTCAAGGCCGTCGACTTCGGCTCGGCCTCGGGCCGTTCCCCCGGCCCGCTCGTGGTCGCTCCCGGCTCGACGAACGTTCCCGAGCCGTGGGAGACGGGGAGGTGGACCCGGCGGGGACCACGTTCCCGTCCCACCGGGATCGTCCAGGTCCGGGACGCCGAGGGCGCCGTCAGGACGCTGCGCAGGGCGGACTGGTCACCGTGGCGGTCCGGTTACCCGTCGTCGGCAGGGCGTCCACCACTGCCACGTGCTGGAGCACGAGCGGCACCTGATGCGGCCCCTCGTGGTGTCGCCGGCCGCTCAAGTGCACGCGGGCGGCCACACGCACATGGTGCGGTGACGCGGCGGGCCCGCGCCGGTGACCGGCGCGGGCCCGCGGGACCGGTCGGCTCAGCCGGCGGCGACCGGGCCGGCGCCGGCTGCCTGGGCTATGCGCCGGCGCATCTCCTCGGAGCTGTTGGCGCGCGGGAACTCCTCGTCGGGGACCTCGACCCCGAGGAACGCGCACAGCGGGTCCCACCCCTGCCGCACGTCGTACACCAGGACGTTGTCCGCGCCGAGGGTGCGTACGACGTCCTCGGTGTGCCGGTGGTAGACCTCGATGGCGTGGTCCTTGTCCGAGAACCGGCCGTCGAACAGGCCTTCCCAGACCAGGGCGTTGACGACGCGGAACAGCCGGGCCTGCCGGGAACCCGGCTCGGGCGGGTGCTCCATGGTCCGCAGCGCGAACTGGTACAGCGTGTCGTAGGTGCTCTTGTACCAGCCCTCGGCGTCGCGCACGGTGAGGACCACCTTGGTCCCGGGGAGCGCCTCGCTGATCTGCTGGTAGTAGACGGTGGAGGGGCCGTCCACCGCGGAGGTGAAGCCGTCGTAGAGCGCGGCCCAGTCGGGGCGCTCGCCGTCGCAGATGATCCGCTCCCACCGGGCGAGGCGCTCTTCGTCGTCGACGATCTCGAACATGTGGAAGCAGGGCCCGAGGCCGAGTCGCTCCAGGGCCACCTGGAGCGATGTCGTGCCGGTCCGGCCCAGGCCGGCGTTGATGAGCTGCAACACGGTGATGTCTCCTCTTCCTCAGCGCCAGACCGCGTCGTCCTGGTGGGTGGCGACGTTCACCCGGTTCCAGAAGTTGACCAGGCTGATGTGCATGACCAGGGCTCCGAGCTGTACGTCGTCGTAGTGCTCGGCGGAGTTCGCCCAGACCTCGTCCGACGGCGCGCTCTCGACGCCGGTCTGCAGGGTGACGGCTTCGGCCAGCTCCAGGGCGGCGCACTCGGCGCCGGTGAAGGAGGGCTCGGTCCGCCAGGTGTCCACCAGGGACAGGCGCTTGTCCGCGGGCTCGGCCGGAAAGGTGTAGACGCGGCCGTTGAGCGAGGCGACGCGCAGCCGGACGAGGTCGAGGGTCGACTGCGGCACCCCGACCTTGCCGATGACCTCGGACAGGTCGAGCAGGGGCTGCAGGGCGCCGGGAACGACCAGGGAGGGGTTGCCCATCCGTTGAGCCATCGGAGTTCTCCTGTGTGGTAGCGGTGCGCTGGAGGGTGAGGGGTCACGCCGGACAGGGCCGTCACACCGGGATCGCCTCGATGACCGAGATCGGTGACACGGTGGGGACCACCGTGGTGATCTTGAAGCCCGCCTTGGCGAACAACTCGGTGTACTGCGCGAGGGTGCGGTCCTGGGAGCCGATCATCAGCATCAGCCAGAGGTCGATGGTGTGGCCGATGTGGCGCTCGTTGTTCTCGGGGAGCACGTACTCGATGCAGAGCAGCTTGCCGTCGGGGCTGATCGCCTCGCGCGCGTTGCGCAGGGCGGTCAGGGCGTCCTCCTCGGAGAAGTTGTGGATGATGCGCTTGAAGAGGTACGCGTCACCGCCCTTGGGCAGCTCGCCGAGGTAGCCGCCGTGCTCGACGGTGCAGCGGTCCGCGACGCCGGCCTCCTCGAAGAGCGAGGCCGAGTCCACGGTCGCGATCTCGAAGTCGTACAGCACGCCCTTGGCGTCCGGTGCCTGCTGGAGGACCCCCGCCAGGAGGTAGCCGCGGCCGCCGATGACGTCCACGACGGTGTGGAACCGGGAGAAGTCGTAGGCGGCCAGGACCGGGTCGGTCTCCGACTCCGAGACCTTGCCGAACGCCTGGAAGAACTCGGCGGCGTAGGCGTGGTTCGCGTGGAAGAAGTCCAGCGTGCTCATACCGCGCAGCTTGGGCAGGTTGGCCTCGCCGGTCTGCACGGTGGTGAGGAGGTGGCCCCACTCCTCGTGCAGCAGGGGGTGGCTCATCAGCTGGGCGAACTTCCGCATCGAGTCCTGGGCGTCCTCGCGGAGCTTGGCGGACAGCGCGGTGTTCTCGTACCGTCCGTCCGGACGGACGGCGAAGACCCCGTGGCCGGACAGCGCGCGCAGTAGCCGGTGGGTCGCCTGCGGGTCGGCCTCGACCCGCAGGGCGATGTCCTCGGCGGACAGCGGTGCGTCGGCGAGCACGTCGGCGATGCCGAGGCGGGCGGCGACGGAGATCGCCTGGGTGATGACGGCACCCTGGATCAATTCGAGCAGCGCGTAGGAATCCGACTGGTCGCGGACCTCGGCCGATGCGGTCATCGTTTTCCCCTCGGAGTGTCTTCTCTCGGATTTCGGACGGTAATTCGGCGCTTCTCCCCGCCGCAACCGGCCCTGCCTCCGGCATCATTGACGAGTAAATTCAACCGGGGAACCCTCGTGTGTGAACGGAGCCCGCATCCACTCACACTCGACCGGGAATCAGAACCCCCTTGTCAGGCTGTTCCGACCGCGAGCTCATAATCGCCCTGAGGAGTCCGACGTTGGCACACGAAAGCCCGACCCCGGTGGATTTCTGGTTCGACCCGACCTGCCCCTGGGCGTGGATGACGTCGCGGTGGGTCCTCGAGGTCGCAGAGCGGCGGCCGCTGGAGATCCGCTGGCACATCATGAGCCTGACGCTGCTCAACGAGGGCCGCGCGGACCTGGACGAGCGCTGGCACCGTGACCTGGCCCTGCGCATGGAGCCGGTACGGGTCTGCGCCGCCGCCGAGCACACGTACGGACCCGGGGCGCTGCGCCGGCTCTACACCGAACTCGGCACCCGGTTCCACCTGGAGAAGGCGCCCAAGGAGCGGGCCACGTACGGGGCGGCCCTGGCCGCCGCGGGCCTGGACCCCGCCCTGGCCGGTGCGGCCGGGTCCGACGCGTTCGACGGCGCGGTGCGTGCTTCGCACCAGGACGCCATCGCCCGCGTCGGCACCGATGTGGGCACCCCGGTCATCGCCGTGGGGGACGTGGCCTTCTTCGGCCCCGTGGTGACGCCCGTCCCGCGGGGGGAGGCCGCGGTGAGGCTCTGGGACGGCGTGCTCGCGGTGGCCGGGACCGACGGGTTCTTCGAGCTCAAGCGCACCCGGACCCGGAACCCGGTCTTCGCCTGAGCCCGCACGGCCGGCCCGGCGTCAGCCGCGTTCCGGGGCGGTCCAGTTGTCCTTCAGCCACGCCTCCACGGAGACCAGGTTCGGCCGCTTCTTCCGCAGTTCGGTCAGGTCGGCCTGGAAACCGTCGCGCTCGAACCAGTCGAACATGTTGGCCAGGTCGGGGCGGCCCGCGCGCAGCGGCTCGATGGGCAGCTGCTGGAAGCGGGTCGGGATGCCGGAGACGGCCTCGAACGCCGCGGCCATCTGCGGCCCGGTCAGCTCGTCGCCCGCGATGTCGACCGTCCGGCCGATCCATTCCCGCGGGTTCTCGAAGGCGTCCGCGGCGAAGGCGCCGATGTCGCTCGGCGCGATGACCTGCACCGAGGTCGCGGGGTCGAGCCACATGGCCAGGACGAGCTCGTCCTGCCTGGCGCGCGGGGCTATGTCGAGGAGGATGTCGTGGAACATCGCCGGCCGCAGCACCGTGGCCGGCAGGTCGAGCGTCGCCAGGTACTGCTCGCCCACCAGCTTGCTCTCGAAGTGCGGGACGCGGGTGTCCCGGTCCGCACCGCCGACCGAGCTGTAGACGAAGTGCTTCACCCCGGCCCGCACCGCGGCGTCGGCCACCGCCTTGCCCTGGCGGATCTCGGCCTCGACGCCGCCGGGTCCCCGGAAGGTCTGCACGCTGAAGACGCCGTAGGCGCCCTCCGTGGCCGCCGCCAGCGATGCCTCGTCGTCCATGTCGCCGCGGACGAGGACCGCTCCCGCCTCCTCCAGCGCCCGCGCCTGCGCCTTCTGCGGGTCGCGGACCAGGGCGCGTACGGAGAAACCGCGCCGCAGCAGGTCGCGGGCGACCGCCCCACCCTGCCGGCCGGTGCCGCCTGTCACCAGAATCGTCTCTGCAACCGCCACTGTCTGCCTCCATGTCGTGTGCCCGCCGAGCCTCGCCCGGCCCGGCTGTCAGGTGTGATGGCCGCGAACGGCCGGGGTCCCTCGTGGGAGGGCGACGTCGCGCGCTACCAGGGGACGGGGCCCTCGTCGGACAGGCACCGGCCCGACGGGCCGGCCTCGTCCAGCGTGGCGAGCCGGACGGCGATCCCCGCGCCCTCGGCGGGGGACCGGTATCCGCGGTTGCCGTTGATGTCGGTCGCCACCACTCCGGGGAGCGCCGCGTTGACCTTGATCGGGGTCTCCCGCAGCTCCTTCGCGTACGCGAGCGTCACCGCGTTCAGGGCGGTCTTCGAGGACTGGTAGGCGATCATGCTGAGGCCCGCCAGAGGGCCGCTCGGAGCCGAGGACAGGGTCAGCGAGCCCACGTGACTGGACAGGTTGACGATGCGGCCGGCCGGGGAACGGCGCAGCAGCGGCAGCATCGTGTGGGTCACGGTGACCACCCCGAACACATTGGTCTCGAAGACCTCCCGCAGGTCGTCGGCGGTCGCCTCGCCGGGCGTCCCGGTGAAGCCGCCCGCGATGCCGGCGTTGTTCACCAGGATGTCCAGGCGCCCGAACCGCCGCTCGATCTCGCGGGCCGCCTCCTCCACGGAGGCCGGGTCCGTCACGTCGAGACGGATCGGCACGGCCGTGATGCCCTCGTCCGCCAGCGTGCCGGCGGCCTGCTTGCCGAGCACCTCGTCCCGGGCGCCGACGAGAACGGTGATCCTCTGCTCACCGAGCTGCCGCGCGATGGCGAACCCGATGCCCTTGTTGGCGCCCGTGATGAGCGCGACCTTCTCGAACGGCACGTCTTTCCCTTTCGTGGGGTCCAGGTTCCGCTGCCTCTGGAACGCGCCCGGTTTTTGAGCAACGAATCAATATGTTCACGGTGCGAAACGCAAATGCCCGGGCACGTTCGATGGTGCCGCCGAACCGCGGTGTTCAAATGCGGAATTCCCGCGGTCGAACAGCAGGGCGGTGAGCGACCGCGAAAGACCGGCCCGCTTTCGAGGCACCCTCCACCCGGGGTCCGGAACGCTCGGCCAGACTGCCCAGGCCTGTCTCGGTGCCGATACGGGCCTGACGACACCGTAACCATGAAGGAGCTGGTGGAATGACTGGGAGCGAACAGGCTCGGGCGAGCGGCAAGCCCCACGTGGTCATCGTCGGTGGCGGGATCTCTGGGCTGGCGGCGGCGTTCCACCTGCGGAACGAGCCGGTGCGCGTGACGCTCTTCGAGGCCTCGTCCCGACTGGGCGGAAAGCTGCTGGTCTCCGACGTGGCGGGAGTCGCGGTCGACGAGGGCGCCGAGTCGCTGTACGCCAACCGCAAGAAGACCACCGGCCTGATCAAGGAGGCGGGACTCGGCGAGCAGATCATGTCGGCGGGCCCGGTCACCGCGTCGGCGATCTGGACCAAGGGCACGATCAGGCACCAGCCCGACCGTCAGTTCATGGGTGTGCCCTGCGACATCGACGACCTCGCCCGGTCCGGGGTGCTGTCCGCCGAAGGCCTGGAGCGGGCGCAGCAGGACCTCGTGCTGCCCTCGTTCGACCTGGAGGGCGACATCTCGGTCGCGTCCTTCGTCGGCGGGCGCTTCGGCCAGGAGGTCGTGGACCGTCTCGTCGAACCGTTCCTCGCCGGTGTGTTCGCGGGGCGTGCCTCGGACCTCTCGTTCGAGGCGACCCTGACCCCGCTGGCGAGGGCCTCCCGCGATCACATCTCGCTCGCGGACGCGGCCGGCTCGCTGGTGCCGCACCTGAAGGAGGGCGAGAAGCCCCCGCCGGTGAGCGTCGCCACTCTGGAGGGCGGCTTCGGCACGCTGCCCGCGGCGATCGTCCAGCAGGTGCTGGACGCCGCGCCGGACACGGCCCTGCGCACCGGGACCCCCGTCCGGGACCTGACGCGCAAGGGTGAGCGCTGGCAGCTGACCGTGGGGCCGGCCACCGACCCGGAGGTCATCGACGCCGACGCGGTCGTCATCGCCACCCCGGCCGGCCCGACGGGCAGCCTGCTCGCCGGGGTCCCGGGCACGTCCGCCGCCGTCTCGGCGCTCGCCGAGGTGCCGTACTCCAGCGTGGCCATGGTGACGCTCGCCTACCCGCGCACGGCGTTCCCCGGCGGGCTCTCGGGCCGCGGCTACGCCGGTTACCGGGTGCCGGCGGAGGAGGGGAAGGCCGTCAAGGAGGTCACGTTCACCACGGTGAAGTGGCCGCATCTGGCGGGCGACGTGGAGATCGTGCGCTGCTCGCTCGGACGGTTCGGCGAGGAGCACCTGCTCCAGCTCGACGACGCCGAACTGGTCGCGCTGGCGACGGCCGAGCTCGCCGAGGCCACCGGAGTCACCGGTGTCCCGGTGGCGTCCCGCGTGAGCCGCTGGGAGAGCGCCCTGCCGCAGTACAACGTCGGCCACACGGACCGGGTGCGGAAGATCCGTGAGACCGTCGCGGCCCAGCCCGGGCTCGCGGTGTGCGGTGCGGTGTACGACGGCGTGGGCGTGGGTGTCTGCATGATGACCTCGCGCAGGGCCGTCGACCAGATCCTCCCCTTCGCGAAGAAGGCGGCAGCCGCCTCGGCGGTCGCGGCCGGAGTGTGATCCCGCGTCCACCGGAGTGATCCCGGGTGGTCTCCCCGTCCGGCCACTGCTTCGCCCCGCCGAGCGTCAGCTCGGCGGGGCGAAGTGCTGCGTACCGGCGCGCGGGCTTTGGACGTCCGGGCGTCGTGGAAACGGAGAATCCGGCCGGCGATCGGATCGCCGGCCGGATTCTCCGGTTGGTCTCTGCCCCCTCAGCGGTCCAGGACCGTGGCGAAGACCTCCGTCAGCGCCTGCTCCGCGTCCTCGCCCACACCGGTGCTGCGCCAGGCCACGTGCTGGTCGGGACGGATCAGCAGCGCGCCCGCACCGGTGATCTGCCGTACGGCCTCCCACCCGCCGTCCGCGTCGGCGTACTCGGCGCCCTCGCCGATACCGACCACGTCGAGCTGGACGGAGAACTTCTCCGCCACGCGCGCGGCCGCCTCCCTCCACGCCGTCCCCTCCGGGCCGGTGATCAGTGTGAAGCCGGTCCGGCCCGTCAGGTCGAGGGTGGACAGGCGCTCGCCGTCCCGGGTGATCCAGGCGTGCGGCAGCCGGTGGCCGGGGCGCGAGGTCGGTGTGTGCTGGTCGCGCATGGGGACGCGCGCCGGGCGCTCGGTGCCGTCGGGGACGACCGCTCCCTCTTCGTAGGCGAAGCCGATCTCCATCTCGAACGACTGGCAGCCGCCGCGGTGGGTGTGGAAGATCTCCAGGGCACGCGCCCGCACGGTGTCGCCGAGCGGGGACGGGTCGAAGTACGCCGCCAGGCGCTGCCCGCGGCGCCCCGCCGGGATGTTGTGACCGCCGCCTATGGCGTCGATGACCGCCTGGTGGTGCTGAGCGGCGGCGACCGCCCAGTCGACGTTCTCGCGGCCCACGGGCCGGCGCTCGGCCTCGTAGGTGTCGATCAGGCTCTCGGGCGCGCTGCCGTTCAGTACCGCGGCCAGCTTCCAGGCGATGTTGTGCGCGTCCTGGATGCCGGTGTTGAGGCCAAGGCCCACGGCGGGCGGCTGCTTGTGCGCGGCGTCGCCGGCGATCAGCACCCGGCCGACCCGGTACTTGTCGGCGAGGATCGCGTTCACGATCCAGTCCGTGACCTTGTGCACGGTCACTTCCAGGTCCGGCACCTTCAGCACTTCACGGATGCGGTCGACGACCGTCTCGTTGTTCCAGCGGCCGGCCGGGCCGGGGGCCATGTGCAGGCCCCACTGCTCACAGGCCTTGCCCCAGCTGGGGCCCATCTCGATGAGGTTGACGGAGAGGTCGGGGTCCTCCGGGCTGAGGTAGTGCGTGATGAGCGTGCCCTCCTCCCACCACTGCGACAGGTCCGCGGAGAAGTACACGGTCGTCGTGTTGACGACGCCGGGCGGGCCCTGCATCTCGATGCCGGCCTTGGCACCGACGTAGCGGCCGCCGTCGGCGCCGAGGAGGTACTGCGCCCTGACCGTGACGACCTCGCCGGTCTCGACGTTGCGCACCTCAGCGAGGACGTGGTCGCCCTCGTCGGAGAAGTCGATCACCTCGTGGCCGAAGAGGATTCGCCCCGGACTGCGCTGCTCCGCGTGACGGCGCAGGATCGGCTCCAGCCACATCTGCGGCAGCTTCGCGGGCAGTTCCGGCCCGGCCGCGCCGTAGCGCTCCGTCAGTTCGCCACCGCCGAAGGCGTCCATCTCATGGATCTGGCGAGCGTCCAGCGGCCCGTCACCAGCGAACGTGGTCGCCCAGCGCACCTTGCCGAACTTGTCCAGCGGCGCCGCCTCCGCGAGGACGTCGTCGCGGAGCCCGTGCTGTCGGAAGATCTCCATCGTGCGCTGATTGAGGTAGTGCGCCTTCGGCACCCTCGACGTGTCCGCGTGCCGCTCCACCAGCAGGTGGTCGACGCCCTGGTCAGCGAGGAAGACGGAGGCGGACAGACCGCAGCCGCCGCCGCCCACGATCAGGACCGGAACCTCGATTGACGTCATGTTCGCCCTTCCAGAATTCAGATGGCTTTTCCGCCCAGCCTGACAACGTCATCCGCAACCCTGGTCAAGAACGACTGGACTCCGGAAAGCCGCCGGCCGGTCACGCGGGTGACCGGCCGGCCGCATGCCTCGGGGAACGGACGCCTCCGGGGTTTCCCCAGGTGCTCAGCCGAGCCAGACGCCGTCCTTCATCAGCGTGCGTCCGGGCAGCTCGTTGGCCTCCCGCCAGGCCTGGATGCGTCGGGGCCGTACGCGGAAGTACTGGTAGGGCTGGTCGAGTTCGCGCGGGTCGAAGCCGGTCTTGGCCGCGAAGGCATCGGCCGTTACGCCGAGTTCGGCGGCATCCACCGCCTCCGCGTCGCCGTCGACGATCACGACGTCGCGCGTCGGGCCGAGGGCGGCGCGCACCCGGCCGTCCGCCAGCAGGTTGCGACCGGTCACGGAATCGCGCGGGGTCGAGACGAGGATGGCGGTCCCGTCCCAGAGGAACGAGAGCGGGACGAGGTAGGGAGTGCCGGGACCGCCCGCCGAGGCGACCCAGACATCGATGTCGTTCTCCAGTCTCTTGCGAGTGTCGCTCAGCCGTTCCTCAAGCCCACGCGGTGGCACAGTCGTCATGCTTCCTCCGTCGATGTCGTGGAGAGTCCCCGTCCGAGGAGGTCTCCTCCGGTGGTCGTACGGGCCGCCGGCCCGGTGGCGGCGACCGCCGCCACCGCCCTGACGGCGGCACGCACACCGATCATGTCGTGTGCCCGGTGCACAGCGAAGCGCACGAAGCCGCTCGGCAGGGGCAGGACACGCACCCCCAGGCCGGCGAGGCGGCCGGCGCACTCCTCCGGGGTGAGCCCGGCGAGACGGGCCATGACCATGTTGGTCGGCCGCGGCGGGCGCATCACCTCGACACCGGGCAGCGTCCCGAGACCGGCGGCGAGCGCGGCGGCCGTGGCGTGGTCGGCCGCCAGGTCGGGCAGGCGCTCCAGCGCGACGAGGGCGGGTGCCGCCACGACGCCCGCCTGGTGCATGGAGCCGCCCAGCGCCGCCCTCAGTTCCCGGGCGCGTGCGACGTACGCGGGGGTCCCGCACAGCAGCCCGCCGACCGGCGCACCGAGGCCCTTGGAGACGGAGAAGGTGACGCTGTCCGCGGGCTCGGCCAGCTCCGCGGGGCGGACCCCGAGCGCCACGGCCGCGTTCGCGAGCCGGGCGCCGTCGAGGTGGACGTGGGCGCCGTACCGGTGGGCCAGGGCGGCCAGGGCGCGGGTCGCCGCAGCGTCCAGGGCGTTGCCCGAGCGCATCATGCTCGTGTTCTCCAGGCAGACCACGGTGGGCCGGCCGCCCCCGGCGGCGAGCAGCGCGTCCACGGCGCCGAGGTCGGGCAGGCCGTCGGGGTGCTGCGCCACCGTCAGCAGCTCGACCCCGGCGAAGCGGCGCAGCCCCTCCGGTTCGAGGAAGGCCATGTGGGTGTCCTCGCCGACGACCAGCCGCGGCGCGCGCGGTCCCGGCTGACCTGCCGCGGCAAGCGGGGCGAGCAGGTTCGCCATGGTGCTGGTGGGCGTGAGCAGCGCCGCCCCGGTGCCGAGCAGCTGGGCCACCCGCGCTTCGAGGAGCGCGACCGTGGGGTCGTCCCCGTACACGTCGTCCCCGACCTCGGCCGCGGCCATCGCCGCGCGCATCCCGGCGTCCGGAAGGGTGCGGGTGTCGCTGCGGAAGTCGAGCCGGGGCGGGTCGGTCCGGGCCATCGCGGCCTACCCCCTCGCCCGGTGGGCCACCCAGACGGCGCGGGGCCTGGTGTAGCCCTCCACCGCGTGGATGCCCAGCTCACGGCCGTATCCGGACTGGCCCAGACCCGAGACGCTGACCGTCTCCTCGGTCTCGCCCCAGGTGTTGACCCACACCATGCCGGCGCGCAGGGCCCGGCCGAAGTGCTCGGCCCGGTGGGCGTCCGAGGTCCACACGGACGCCGACAGGCCGTACGCCGTGTCGTGGGCGAGGGACAGCGCCTCGGCGTCGGTGTCGAACGCCGCCACGGACAGCACGGGGGCGAAGATCTCCTCGCGCCAGGCGCGGCCGGTGGACGGCGGGCCGTCCAGGATGACCGGGTCGACGAAGAAGCCGCCGCCGAGTGCGTGGCGGACGCCCGCACTCCCGGGCGGCACGATGACCTTCGCCCCCTGGGTCTCCGCCTCGTCGACCGCCTCGGCCGCCCGGTCGACGGCCGCCCGGCTGATCAGCGGGCCGAGGTCGGTGGCGGGGTCCTGCGGCAGGCCGACGCGCAGGGCGGCGGTCAGTTCGGCCACGCGGCCGACGAACTCGGCGTGCACGGCCCGGTCGACGATCAGGCGCGTGGCGGCCACGCACACCTGGCCGGTGTTGCCGGTGAAACCCGTGACGACCGCGCGGGCGGCTTCGTCGAGGTCGGCGTCGCGGAAGACGACGACGGGATTCTTGCCGCCGAGTTCCAGCGAGACGGGCTTGAGGCCGTCGGCGCAGCGCCGCGCCACCTCGCGCCCCGCCGCCGTCGAGCCGGTGAAGGAGACCATCCCGACGGCGGGGTGGTCGCACAGCTGCCGCCCGGTGCCGGCTCCGCCGTAGACGGCGGTGAGCACGCCTTCGGGGAGCACCTCGGCGGCGCGCTCGACCAGGCGGCGGGTCGACAGCGGCGTCTCGGGCGCCGGTTTGACGACGACGGTGTTGCCGTACGCGAGGGCCGCGGCGATCTTCCAGACGGCCAGCAGGAGCGGGTAGTTGTTCGGGGCGATGGCCACGCACACTCCGACCGGCACGCGGTCGGTGTACGTGCGCATGCCGGGGCCGGACGGATGGGTCTCGCCCACCGGGTACCGGGCGGCCGCCGCGAACCAGTCGACCACCTGCGCGGCGAATTCGACCTCTCCGACGGCGCGCGCCACGGGCTTTCCCGCGTTGCGCCGTTCCAGGTCCGCGAGTGCGTCACGGTCCTCGCGCAGCAGGTGGGCGAGCTCGCGCAGGAGGCCGGAGCGGTGGGCCGGGGAGGTGCCGGCCCAGCTGCCGTGGAACGCCGACGCCGCCCGGTCCACGGCGTCGGCGACCCCGGGTCCGGATGTGTCCGGTACGCGGGCGAAGACCTGCCCCGTGGCGGGGTCGAGGATCGCGCGTCCCTCCTCGGTCATCCCAGCGTCCCGGCGCGGCCGCCCAGCCGCAGTCCGGCGTCGAGTTCGGTGACCAGGCCGATGAAGGCGTCCCGCCCCAGGTCCGTGCCGGAGCTGCCCAGCAGCCTGAGCTCGTACCCGTCGGGGTGCTGCCACCAGGCGTCGCAGGCTCCGGCCCCCGCGTCCCGGTAGCCCAGGTGCAGCGGGCGGCCGCCGAGTTCCAGGAGCTCCTCGGTGGCGGGCTGCTTGTCCCGCTGCGGCGGGAACGCCAGGCGTCCGCCTCCGGTGCGCTGCGCCGTCAGGCGCAGTTCGCCGCCGGACGCCGAGGCGTAGACGACGTCCAGCTCGCGTACGGCGGCGCCGTCGCCGAACGTCGCGGCGCTGTCGGCGCGGTAGCCGCCGACCGACACCGGCACCCCCTGCCCGGCGAGGAAGGCGGTGAGCTCCCCCGGTGCGACCCAGTCGCCCTCGTGTCCGGGCCCGTGCCGGTGGAAGGAGAAGACACCGGTGGGCACCGACACCGTCTCGGCCGGCCGCCGGGCCCAGTAGCTCAGTTCGGCGAACGGGGTGGCGAGCACCCTCGCCACCGCTTCCGGTACGGCCGGCCGCAGTGCGGCAAAGAGCGCGACGAGCTCGTCGTCGGTGAACTCGCCCTCCAAAACCGAGAGTTCGACCGTGGTGCGGGCCATCCGAGCGCTGGCGGCCCGGTGGCTCAGGTAGTCGGTGCCGAGCCAGACGACCCTGCCCCCGCCGATCTCGTGGGGCCGCGTCTCGCTACCCCACAGACACGGGTGGTCGGCGGCGGGGAACGCCCAGTCGTACAGGAACTGCTTCAGCCGCAGCCGCCGTCCGCCGCCGGAGATCTCGGTGCGGTAGCCGGACGGGTTGGCGTCGCTCCACGGGCTGCGGCCCTTGGCGTCGACGCGTCCGGGCGGCGCCTCGCGCCGGATCGTTCCGGTGCTGGTGTCGCAGCCGTCGGGCAGCTTTGACGGCCGCCACACCACGAAGTTGCACCAGTCCTGGGCGAGTTCCTCCGTGATGGCCGGCGGTACCGGGTCAAGCTCGGCCGCGCTGTCCAGGACGTGCCAGCTCCAGTGCGGGACGGGACTGCTCACCGTGTCTCCTCGGGTCGGTTCGGAGCTCCGCGAGGTGGTCGAGCCAGGCGGAGGTCGAGGCAAGGAACATCCATTCGCCGACGCCCAGCTCGGCGCGGAGACCGGCCGGCGGCCGGGGCAGCCCGAAGGGGGTGCCGAGCCCGTCGGCCAGGTCGGTGACCTGGCGGACGTAGCCGGGGTCGGTGGGGGTCGGGAAGCCCTGCTTGCGGCGGGCCTGCACCGATGCGGGCAGCAGATCGGCGAGCGCGGCCTTCAGCAGCCCCTTGTGGGTGCCGGGCTGGTTGGAGTCCTTCAGGTGCTCGGGGCAGCGGAAGGCCAGCTCGGCGAGGGTGACGTCCTGGAAGACGGGCCGGTCCTCCAGGGTGAAGGTCGACGAGGTGGCGTCCACCATGTCGTTGACGTAGACCAGGAAGCGCCGCATCAGGTGGTGCCTGCCGCGTTTGAGCGGCGATGCCGTCTTGAGCGCCCGGTACTCGGCCATGGTGCGTTCCCACACCTGGTCGGTCACCGCCGTCATGTCGACGTCGAGCTCGTGCGCCATCCACTCGACGAGCCGGGACCAGACCGGGCGTTCGTCGGCGTGCAGACGGTGCGTCAGGTAGTGGCGCCCGTGGATGAACGTGGGCGCGTAGGGGTCGACGATGGGGAAGTACTTGCCGGCCTGGTACCCCCAGAACTCGTCGGCCCCGTGTCCCGAGTAGACGACCACCTTCCCGTCGGCTGCGATGGTCCGGTAGAGCTGGTGCATCGCCAGCTCGGCGCCGTGCAGCAGCGGCCGCATCAACCGGGTCGGCAGGACCGGCAGCAGGTCGACGGCGGCGTCGCGGCCGAGGTCGCAGACGGTCAGCGGCACGCCCAGGTGCCCGGCGGCCTCGGTGGCGTACGCGACGTCGTCGCCCGAGCCGCCGATGCCGTCCTGGTAGCGCAGTACGTACGCGTCGATCGGCAGCCCCAGGCCGGTCAGGCCCGCGACGATCGCCGTGCTGTCGACGCCGCCGCTGAGCACCGCCGCCCGCGGGACGTCGGACACGGACCGCTGCGCGATCGCCCGGTCGAAGGCGGCCCTGATCTCCTCGGGCTCGACCAGGCCGTCCACCGCCCCGGGATGCCAGTAGCGGTGTCTGGTCGTACGGGGCCGGTCGATGACGAGGTACTCGGCGGGCGGCAGGGCCTCGATGCCGCGCAGCCAGGTGCGGTCGTCCGCGGCGTCCATCCGAATCCAGGAGCGCAGCAGGTACTCCTCGCGGTCCACCTCGGGCGTGACGAGGCCGGTGCTGAGCAGCACCCCCTGCTCCGAGGCGAACAGCAGGCCGCCGTCGGTGAAGGCGTAGTACAGCGGCTTCACGCCGAAGTGGTCGCGGGCCAGCACCACGCGTCCGGTCCAGGTGTCGTGCCAGGCGAGAGCGAACATGCCGTCCAGCGGCAGCAGCGCGGCGGCCGGGTCGGGCTCGCGGCAGACCTGCTGGAGCACGAACTCGGTGTCACAGGTGGTACGGCGCGGCCACAGCGGCGGCGCGGGCGAACGGGAGCCGTAGACCTCGCCGTTGTGCACCAGCACGACGCGGCCTGTGGGGTCGGTCATCGGCTGGTCGCCGGCGTGGCTGCGGTCGCGCACGGCCAGCCGGGTCGCGCACAGCATGACGGTGCCGCAGGGCGAGACGTACGGGGCGCAGGCCTCCTCGCCGCGGTGGGCCATGGCGCCGGTCATGGTCCGCCCCAGCGTGTCCAGCCGGCCGGGATCACGCCGTCCTTCGAAGCTGATGAAGCCCGCTATGCCGCACATACGTCACCCTCCGGTTCCCGCCACAGCCTCCAGAGCGCCGCCAGAGCCTCGGTGTAGACGTACTCGATGCCCTGGTGGCCGCCCTCGTGCTCCAGGTAGAGGTGGGGGACCCGGCGGGCGTCGAGGGCCGCGTGCAGCGCACGCACACCCCAGTGCATGCCGTACTCGTCGCGTCGGCCGACGCTGAGGTGCAGCAGGCCCAGTCCGGCGAGCCGGCCGGCGTACGCGGGGAGCATCCGGACGGGGTCGTGGATGAGCCAGCGCTGCCACACCTCGTCGCGGAACAGGCCCGTCACGGGGTCACAGGGCAGTGCGTCCGCCGCGGTGGTCCGGGAGTCGTCGGCGTAGCACATGCCCATCGCGATGATGCTCATGGCGACCATGAAGGGCACGTCGTGCGGGCCGCTGTCGCGGCGGGCCAGCAGCGAGTCGACGCCGCCGGCCGCCCTGACGGTGTCGAGGGACTGGGGCAGCAGCGGCAGGTAGCTGTGCTCGAACCCGGCGTCGGGAGAGCAGGCGATCACCGCCCCGAACAGCTCGGAGGTCATGCCCGCGACGAGCGCACCGTATCCGCCGCTGGACTTCCCCCCGACGGCGCGCCACGCCGGCTCCGGCCGGGTCGCGAACCGCCGGTCGATCTCGGCGACGACCTCGGCCAGGTAGCCGGCGTACGGGCCGCAGGCGACGGAGTCGATGTACTGCGAGCCGCCGTAGGCGGTCGTGCAGTCGGGCACGACGAGCAGCGCGGGCGGCACCCGGCCGTCCGTCATCGCCTGGCGGAGCCGGTCGGCGACGGACGCGCCGAAGGCGAGCGCCTTCCCGGCGAGACCGGGGTGGGCGCCGAAGCCGGGCAGCCAGTACACGACCGGGAAGCGCCGGACGCCGTCGTACCCGGGCGGCAGGTGTACCTCGATGCGGCGGTGGCAGGGGTCGCCGAGCGGGTTGCCGCGCAGGCGGGCGCTCTCGTGGTCGAGGACGAGCGGGCCGCTCATGCCTCGTTCGCCTCCCGCAGCGCGCGCTCCACGTGGCGCGTGTAGAAGGACGGGTGGTGGAAGACCGCGGAGAGCAGCACGCCGTTGCTGGCCCACAGGGCGAAGGAGCTGCCGAACAGGAGGTCTGCGCCGAGCATGGCCTCCAGCGTGCTCGCCGCCAGTTCGGTCCAGCCCTCCGCGCCGGTGACGTGGCTGCGGGCGGGGCCCGGGCCGAGCCGGGTCACCCGGTCCGCGACCGGGTCCAGCAGGAAGGAGGTCTCGGTGCCCTCGTCCTCGTACAGCGAGACGACGTGCCGTCCGGCGCCGTCGTCCAGCGCCCGGTACCAGTAGTCGGTCGCCACGAGCCGCTTCAGCAGCTCGCGGAGCATGTCCTCGGCACCGCGGGTCTGGCGGCCGTACCGTTCGAGGGAGGCGTCGAACGGCGGCACGGGTATGGCCGGGTCGAGCGTGACCTCGGCGTAGACCTCGTCGAAGTCGTATGCGTCGGGCGCTGTCGGCCCGTCGGCCAGGGCGGCCTTGCCGTGCGCCACCTCGATCACCTGACCGGGGCCCCAGAGAAGGCCGTCGCGGCCCAGCTCCTCCAGGCGGCGCAGGGCCTGGGCCGGGGTGAAGGGGAACATGGTCCTGTTGCACCAGGCGTAGTCGTGCCCGCCCTCGCCGCTGATGCGCCAGCCGAACGAGGAGGGGACGGTCACGGTCGCGGGGATCGAGGCGAGGTACCGGTCGAAGTTCGCGACGGCGCGGGCACGGACCGCGTCGGCGTCGGTCAGCGGGCGGCGCTCGGTGAGCACGCCGGGCGGCGAGATGCTGTGCGCGGGGATGAACACGGCGTCGACCCGCGGCGCGTCGCCGCGCTGGAAGGCCGCGACGGTGTCCTCGTGGAGGAGCGCGTCGCCGCAGAGCATCACGGCCGCGTCGGCGGTCTGCACCAGCACGCTCATCTCCGGGAACGACACGGCCGAGGGGAACGTCCGCAGGGTCGTCCCGCCCGGGGTGGTGATCGTGTCGCCCGGCGTGACCGGGCGCAGTCGCTCGAAGCCGAAGCGGCGCAGCGTCCAGGAGATCGCCTGGTGCCCGAGTCCCGAGGCGGTCAGCGTCGGTGGCACCGGTCCCGCGGGGTAGACGCAGGTGACCTCGGAGCTCTGTCGCGGGCTGTCGTCGAAGTCGACGTCGGCGCCGTCGACCAGGCCGAGCAGGGAGGGGAAGTGGTGGTGGTCGTAGTGGTGGTGGCTGAGGACCACGTAGTCGACGCCCTCGTCGAGCACCGCGCGGACCAGGTCGCCCGACAGCGGCGGGTGGTGCTCCCAGAAGCGGTCCAGGCGCTGTGTGAGCCACGGGTCGAAGAGGATGCGCTCCGTGCCCGTCTCGATGAGGACGCACGCATGGCCGAGCGAGGTCAGACGCATCAGATCTTCTCCTCGTACACGCAGCGGAAGCCGACTTCCATGTGGCGGTCGGTGATCAGGTCCTTGCCCCGGTAGAACGTGGTCAGGCAGGCGGGCGGCGAGGTGAAGGTGCCGCCGCGCAGCACGTGGAAGGCTTCCTTGCGGTTCATGAAGTCCAGCGGGTGGCGTCCTCTGAAGAAGGGGTCCATGTCCTCGCCGGTGTAGAAGTTGGTCCGGGTCAGCTCCCAGACGTTGCCCGACATCTGCAGGGCGCCGTACGGACTGGCGCCTTCCGGGAGGGCGTCCGCGGCCAGCACCGGGTCGGCGGGGTTCTCCCCCTGCTCGATGGTGACGAGGAGCGCTTCGAGGGAGTCGAGGTCGGCCACGGCCTGGCCGAACGACCGCTCGACGTAGTTCACGCGGCCGGGGTCCCACTCCTCGCCCCACGGGAAGCGGCGGCCGTCCACGCCGCGCGCGGCCTTCTCCCACTGGACCTCGCTGGGCAGCATGCCGCCGGCCCACTTCGCGAAGGCGTAGGCGTCGTACCAGTCGATGCCCACGACCGGGAGGCCGGGTGCGTTGAAGCGCGGGTCGTGCCAGTGCGCCGGGCGGTGCGATCCGCCGAGCGGCTGGTCGGGGTGGTCGAACGCGCCGGAGTCGCCCACCTCTTCGAGGAACTCGCGGTAGCGGGCGTTGGTCACGGTGGTGCGGTCGACGAGAAAGGCGGGTACGTCCACCGCGCGCAGCGTGGTGTCGTCCTGTGCCATGCGGAACGCGTCGGGCTGCTCGTCCGCGCCGATGATCGCCGGACCGCCCGGCACCAGGACGACGTCGTCGTTGTTCCGGGGGCGGGTGCGGACGGCGTCGACCCGGGCCCGCATGTCCGTGAAGTACTCGTCCTCCAGGCGGCGGAGTTCAGCAGGGTCGCGGGTGCCGAAGATGGAGATCAGGGCGCGCTTGGTGAGCGCCGCGCCGCAACCGACGGGCTTGCGCGCCCAGTCGGGGCGGGTGAAGTTGCTGGGCCAGCCGGAGATGCGGATGAGGTCGGGCACCGCGGCAGCGATCCGGTACTCCGTGATGACCTTGAGCGCGGTGAACGCGACCCAGTCGACGGTGTCGTGCGTCGCGGAGGCCACGGCGGTGTCGGCGGCGGGGGCGCCCGCGTGGTGCACGGCCAGCAGCCGCACCGCGCCGGCGCGCACCGGCCACTCGGGGTGGGCGACCACGAGGCTCGCCAGCAGCGGTATCCCGTCGGGGCCGCGGCCCTTCTCCCCGGCCAGGTCGACGACGCGCTGCACCGACGCCCAGTAGCGGGCGTCGGTGGAATCGTCGATCGCCAGCAGATCGGCGGGAATGTCGATGACGTCTGAAACCTGATTTCCTACCATCTCTACCTCTCTCGGACGACGAGCCGCCCGTACGGAATCGTTCCCGTACGGGCGGCTGACTCGCGGCTCAGTGGATTACCACTTGGAGCACTCCTGCTTGGCGTCACGGGTCTCGATGAAGTCACGGTCGCTCATTTTTCTCTCCCTTCTTCCCAGGGGGTACGAGAAGGTTTTTGTTGACCTCTCGTTCTCACGGCTCAAACACTAACGCAGGCCCCGGGACGTGCCGCAAGGGTGAACCTGGAAAAGGGCACTTTTTCGATAACCTACGGGGAAGTTCATTTCGATCTTGGCGTTCAGAAAGGGAGGAACGAATGGTTGACACCACTTCCCGGGAGATACGGGAGAACGGGTTCGCACGGCTTCCGGGGCTCGCGACGGGCGACGCGCTCGGCCGGCTCCGGCGCGCGGTCAGCCGGATCGAGGAGCTCGCCGCCGACCGCACGGCCTCCAGCGGGGAGTTCGTCCTGGAGGCGGCCGGCGCCGGCGGATGGGCGGCCTGGCAGGAGGGGGCCGGCGCCCTCAAGGGGGTGCTGCGGTCGGCCGACCGCATCCACGAGCACGTCCCGGAGTTCGACGCCGTGCAGCGCTCGCTGCGCCTGGCTGAGGGGCCGGTCGCCCGGTGCGCCGGCGCACCGGGCGAGCTGGTCAACGCGTTCCTCTGGGCCAAGCCGCCCGTAGTCGGCTCGGCCAAGCCCTGGCACCAGGACATGGCCTTCGCGCCGCCCGGCTTCGGCGTCGAGAAGCACGGCATCATGACGGTCTGGATCGCGCTCGAACCGGCGACCACGCGCAACGGCTGTCTGGAGTTCGTCCCCGGTTCCCACACGCTCGGGCTGTTCCCGCACAGCGGGGACCGTGAGCGGCTGCCGGGTGAGGCGCCGCTGGAGAAGGCGGTCGAGCCGCACATCGCGGACGCGCACCTCCCGCGTACGGCCGAACCGGTCGCCATGCCCCTCGAACCCGGTTCGGCCGTCATGTTCGACGGCATGGTGGTGCACCGCTCGGCGCCCAACACGACGGCGGCGGAGCCCCGTACCGCCGTCAGCTTCGTCTACCGGGTGCCGCGCCCGTCCTGGGTGCGGTGGGGGCCGGCCGTGCCCGCGGGGGCGGCGTTCGACCGCGGCGAATCCTCGGTCGAACGGCGGGCTCAGGCGCTCGCCCCGGGGTCGAGGGCGTAGAAGCCGGTGCCGTCGAGGTGGCGGATCGTGTTCAGGTCGCGCTGCACGACCTCCTCGAGTTCGTGCAGCAGCGTCACGACGACCGGGTAGGTGAGGTCGTCGACCGTCCGGTGGATCTCCTGTCCGGGCTTCACCGGGGTCGCCAGGGCGTGGAAGCTCTCCAGCAGCTCGATCTCCTCGATCCCGCGGTACTCGCTGAGCACGCCCTCCACCGGTGAGACCATGCCGGCGATCGCGCAGTACCTGCGCACCTCGTACGGGGTCCCGGCGCGGGCGTGGAACCGCTCGGGGCGCAGGTAGGCGTCGACCGTCCACTCCAACTGCGATGCGCCGATGCCGAGGCCGGCGCCGGCCGGGATGCCGCCGCCGGCTATCCGGGCACCGACCTCCACCAGGCACGGCCCGTCGGGGGTCATCCTGACCTCCACGTGCGCCGGGCCGTACTGGATGCCGAGGGCGTCCAGGACCTGGAAGGCGTACTCCCTGAGCGGCTCCACGACCCGCTCCCCCGCATCGATCAGCAGGAGGGCGTCGCAGAGGTCGACGACGCCGTTGGCGCTGACGCGGGTGGTGCGCCAGACGTCGCACAGGTGATGGCGGCCGTCGTGGCTGACGGTGTTCACCATGTACTCGGCGCCCGGAAGGTACTCCTGTGCCACGGCCCCGTCGTTGGGCTGGGAGAAGACGTCGTCGGCGGTGGCGAGGGCGAGGAACGCCGCGACGGACTCCTCCGGGGTGTCGCAGAAGGAGACCCCTTGGCCGCCGGCGCTCCGCGGCGGCTTGAGGACGACGCGGCCACCGAGCTCCCGGTGCCAGGCGGCGAGCTCGTCCGCGTCGGTGGCCCGCAGCTGACGGGCCGCGCGGAGCCCGGCGGCGCGCACGGTCTCGATCATGAGGTGCTTGTCGCGCCGCGCGGTGCTGAGGGCCGTGCCGTTGCCCGGCAGGCCGAGCCGCTGCGCGAGCAGGTCCGCGAGTTCCACCCCGACCTCGCCGCCCGCGATCACCGCGATCGGCGCATACGCCGCGACGGCGTCGGCCGTGGCCGCGAGATCCCCCTCGTGGACGATGGAGGCAATGAAGTCGTCCGGGACGTACGGCGCCGTACGGTATACGAACGGGACCTCGGGCGTGCTCTGCACGCGCACGACGGAACAGCCCTGCTCCAGGAATTCCAGAACGAGCGAACGTACCGCCGCATAGGCGTCGACCACCACAATGCACGGGTTGCTCTGATTGTCTGCTGTCATGAGTTCAACATAGACAGCGCCATCGCTCTCCGAAATTCGTTCAGCTCTGCCGTCCTCCGATCCTGGAAGAATGGGAGGATGACGTCCTATTTGGTGAGTATTCGCTCGCCGCATTTCACGCCCGTGCTGCTGTTCGTCAATACGTGCGGCAGTTTCCTGGTCCTCGTGGCCCTGTCCACGCACGTGGGGTCGGCCACCGGCTCGGGACTTCTGGCGGGGGCCGTTCTCAGCGCGCCGTGGTTACCCGCGCTGCTGCTGGCCGCCCCGCTCAACCGGCTGCTCAGCAGGCATGCCCCGGAAGGCCTCGTCCGGCTGGCAGAGGCGGCGAGCCTGCTGGTGACCGCGGCCGCGGTCGTGGCGCCCGGGCGGGGGCTCCTCGTGATGGCCGTCTGTCTTGTGGTCGCCCGCGGGTTCTTCGAGGCGGTCACCCGCTCGGCCACGTCGGTCGTCCTGCGCAACACCGTCCCGGCAAAACGGCTCGACCACGCCAACACCGTCGCCGAGATCTGCAAGTTGACCGGTCTCAGCGTCGGGGCGGCGCTTGCGGGGCCGGCCTCGTCGGTCCTGTCGCTGCGGGGCCTGTTCGTCGTGAACGCCGCCCTGCTCGCGCTCTCGGCGCTCCTCGCCTGGGCGCTGCCGTCGGCCCCCGGGGGCGTGGCCGGCGCGGATTCCCCGGCCGGCGCGGATGCCAGGGCCGGCGCGCGCCTGCGCGTCGAGGACCCCGTGGTGCGCCGGCTCTTCGCCCGCTTCCTCCTGGTGGCGTTCTGGCAGGGCTTCCACACGGTGGCCGTCACCGTCATCCCGCTCCACCTGCTGGGCGGCGGAACGCGCCTGGTGGGGGTGTTCGTCGCGGTCTCGGCGGTCGCCATCTTCGCCGGCTCGCTCGCCGCCCTGCCGGCCCAGCGATACCTCGCGCGCGTGCCCTCGACCACATGGACGCTGTTGCCCATGGCGCCCCTGCTGATGGCGGTGGCGATCGGCCGGACGGTGCCGACGATCGTGCTGTACGCGCTGTTCCTGGTGCTCTTCGAGGTGGCGTTCGTCCACTACAACAACCGGTTGCTGGCCTCGGCGTCCGACGAGGAGCTGCCGTCGGTGGTGACACTGAGGGCCACGCTGCTGCCCTCTGGCGTGGCGGTGTCCATCCTCGTCATGGGCGCGCTGTCCGACCTCGCGGGCCCGCTGCCCGCGGCCCTGGTGGTCGCGGGCGTCACGGTCCTGGTCACCGCCGCGACCGCGACCACCGGGCAGGCCTGGAGGAGACGACTGCGCAACGCGTGATCACGAGGGAGTACGGGGCGGGCGTGCGGCGGGCCCCGCACGGTGATCGTGCGGGGCCCGGCAGGCGGCGGATCAGGCCCCCGACGGAACCGGGTCCGCGGGCGCCTGGCAGGTGGCGTCGATGCCCCACCACGAGGTGGGACGGGTGCCGTCCCTCAGGTAGTCGCTCACGCGGGTGTTGAGACAGGGGTTGTTGTTCGCCGACAGCGCCGAGCCGACGTTGTGGCCGCCCAGCTCCACGATCAGACGGGAGTTGGGGAAGCGGACCCGCATGTCGAGGGCGCCGAACATCCCGTGCGCGGCGTCGTACTGCGGCTGCACCAGCAGGATGTCGGCGCTGCTGTTGCCGACCTGCGCCGGAGCGTGGGACTGCGCCGGCCAGAAGGCGCAGGGCGCGCTGTACCAGCCGTTGCTCCAGGTCAGGAGGTGGTTGCCGGCGGCGTACTGGCCGGCGAGGGCGGCACTCCACACGTTCCAGTCCTTCGGCCACCGGCCGTCGGTGCAGTTGACCGCGTTGGTGGTCGCGACGCGGTTCTGCTGCGGGAAGCCCGGGGTCGGGGAGTCGGCGCGCAGCGCCGTCGCGTCACCGTGCACCACGAAGTCGGAGAGTATCTTCGCGCGGCTCTCCCAGGTCCAGCTGCGGTAGGCGACCTGCTCGAAGACGTTCGTCCACTCGCCCGGTCCGATCTTGCCGTCGACCGGCGCCGCACCCACGGTCTCCAGGCCCTCGTAGTAGTTGGCCTCGACCGCGTCGGCGGTCGTGCCCAGGTGGTAGACGGAGTCGTACGTGGCCACCCAGGCGAAGAAGAGCCCGCCGTTGTGCTCGGACGTGAAACTCTTGGCCATCTGGTCCTGGTAGCCCACACCGCTGGGGCTGGGCACGCTGTCCAGCACCATGCGCTTCACGCGGTCCGGGTACATCGTCGCGTAGACCGAGCCGAGGTAGCCGCCCCAGTCGATGCCGTAGTAGCTGATCTTCTCCTGGCCCAGCGCGATCCGCATCCGGTCGAGGTCACGCGCGGAGTCCGCGGTGGTGAAGTGGTCGAGCACGTCGCCGTACTTGTCACCGCAGCTCTTGGCGTACGCCTTGGCCCTGGCAACGGAGTTCTGCTCGTCCTGGGCCGTCTTCGGCACGGGGGCGGGGAGCAGCGGGTTGATGTAGGACGGGTCGCAGACGATCGACGGCTCGCTGGCCCCGACGCCGCGCGGGTCGAAGCCGATCCAGTCGTAGGCGGCACTGACGTCCGCGGCCAGTCCGGTCGTGCCCTGGGCGTACCGGGTGGGCATGTCGCGGCTGATCGGACCGGGCCACTGGCCGCGGTGCAGCAGCACGACGCCCTTGTACTGGCCGTCTGCGACGGTGTGCCTGGCGCGGGTCAGCGCCAGCTTGATCTTCTGACCGCTGGGGCTGTCGTAGTCGAGCGGGACCTCCACCGCACCGCACTCCAGGCCCTTGAGCATCGGGCCGAGGTTGGGGTCGTTGTCGGGACACGGCGACCAGGCGACGGTTCCCGTGGCGGCCGGCGCGACAGTCCCCTCGGCCGCCGCCACGGGGGCCACGGCCGGACCCGACAGTCCGATCACGATCACCGCAGTGACCGACGCGAGCTTTTTCATGAATTCTCCTTCTGGGTGCACGGCGCGCACAGCGTGGCAAGGAGAGTCTGTGAAGCGGCTCGAAATCCACTGGAGCCGGAGGAAATTGTCTGATACATGCGGTCAGCGCCCGGCCGCGCGCACGAGTGCGTGATGAAGCCGTTGGTCGGGCGTGAATCCCGCTTCCCACTGCACGCCGACGGCGAAGGGGCGATCCGTGACCTCGATGGCCTCGACGGTCCCGTCCTCGGCCCGGCCGGTGACGGTGAGGCCGTCACCGAGCCGGTCGACGGCCTGGTGGTGGTGGCAGGCCGTCACCGGCGCGTCCTCGTCGAGGACACCGGCGATCCGGCTGCCCGGCTCCAGCTTCAACGGGTGGGGGCCGAGGGTGAAGGACGGCGTGTCCGGGCGGTGGCCGTCGTGGCCCGTGATCTCGGGCAGGTGCTGGTGCAGCGTGCCTCCGTGCAGCACGTTGAGCAGCTGCATGCCGCGGCAGATGCCCAGCACGGGCAGCCCGGAGTCGAGCGCCGCCCGGATCAACGCCAGTTCGGTACGGTCGGCGTCCGGGGTCATCGCCCGCGTGCCAGGGTGCGGGTCCTGGCCGTACAGCGCCGGATCGACATCGGGGCCACCCGGGATCAGCAGGCCGTCGACCCGGTCCGCCATGGCCTCGACCCCGGGCAGCAGCGGAAGCAGCAGGGGCGTGCAGTCCGCCGCGGCCAGGAAGGCCAGGTGGGACTGGAGCGCGAAGCTGACGACCATGTCGCTGCCCTGGAACGTGACCGGCGCGGTCCGCGCGACGATCCCGATCACCGGCCGCCCTGTGCTCGCCGAAACGTTCACGAATGAATTCATAACCACCTTCAGGGATTTCCGGGTTCAACCGGGGAAATTAGGCAGATGCAACATCCGCGTCCGCGGAGGATCGCCAGGGGTCTGAAAGTAGCCGTCCCGGCAAAGCGGCGGCCATCGTTCACCGTCCGTCAGGCCGACGCCTACTGAACGGAGTGCCCCGGCTGGTACCACGGACGGAGCCCTCCGCCGTGCTGCGGCCCACCGCCCCTCCCGGCGCCCGGGCCCGCCTCACGGTTTTAGGAAATCTCGATCTCTCCTCAACTGCGGCTGGAGCCCCTCCTGCGACGCTGACCGAAGCGGCGGCAGAGAGGAAGTGAAGGCATGGCTCAGAGCAGCGCGCAGGCCATCTTGATCACGAACGCGTTCGGCCCCCTCAGGACGGAAGGCGCCGACGCGTCGGCCCGCGGCGAATTCGATCTGAGAAACCTCGAGAGACTTCCCGCCTGCGACGTCCTCGTCAACTCCCTGTCGGCGGGCGTGTCCCTGCGCCGGAGCGGCACGGACGCCGGCCACGTCCAGCTTCTCGCCGACGTGGCCGGCTCGGCGGAGCTGCCGCCCGTCCTGGTCCAGATCGACGGCTACCGCATCATCGACGGCCTGCACCGGCTGGAAGCCGCCAAGCTGCGCGGCGACAGCAGCATCAAGGCGCGCTTCGTCGACTGTTCGGACCCCGAGGCGCTCGTCATCGCCATGAAGGCGAACGGCACGCACGGCCTGCCCCTGTCGAAGACCGACCGCGTGTCCGGGGCCCAGCGTGTCCTGAGTTCCCACCCGGACTGGTCCGATCGTGCCGTCGCCCGCGTCACCGGGCTGAGCGCGAAGACGATCGCCTCGCTGCGCGAGAGGTCGAGCGTCGGAACACCGCTCGACGGCAAGCGCGTCGGCCAGGACGGCAGGCGGCGTCCGGTGGGTCCGGGCGAGGGCCGGCTGCGGGCCGCCGAGTACATCGCCGAGCACCCGGACGCCCCGCTGCGCCAGGTCGCCCGGGAGACCGACGTGTCGCTCGGCACGGTCCACGACGTGAGCACCCGGCTGCGGCGCGGCGAAAGCCCCGAGCGCGGCGGCCGCCGGGCCCCCGACGCGACGGGGCACCCCCTGCGCTCCGTCCCCCCGGCCCACCCCGCAGGGTCCGTGCAGCTGTCCGGGGAGCCGTCGCGGCCCGCCCCGGCGGCTCCCGGCGGCGCGGGCTCCGGCGGCACGGCCCGGATGCCGCTGCGGGTGGCACCGGGCATCACCGGCGCGCCGCAGCGCGGGGACCGTACCGACGAGATCCCGGTCTGGACGGCGGTGGCGGCGAAGATGGCCGCCGACCCCACCATCCGTTACACCGCGGGCGGCCGGGAGTTCCTGCGCTGGATGCAGCTGCACGCCGCCGAGCCGGACGACGGCTGGCGTGAACTGATCGACGCGGTTCCGGCCCACTGGCTCGGCGTCATCGCCCCGATCGCCGAGCGCATCGGCAAGGAATGGAGCCTGCTCGCCGAGGGGCTCAGGACCAAGCAGGGCATGATGCCGTGACCTGCCCCCACGCCCGTCACGGCGCCGGCCGCGCGAGCACCGTCCGCAGACGGCCCGCGGCCCGGGGCCGGTCGTCGGCGTCCTGACGCGGGGCGCTGGACGGCCGCTCGGCACGTCGAAGACGGCCGAGGCGACAGGGACCGGTGAGCAGTCTGCCGTGGGCCCATCGCGCTCAGCTCGAGTCCCCCCGGTGTCCTGGCGCTCCAGCAGGCCCCGACCGGGGTTCAGGAGAAGGTCGAGAGGAACCCCGAATGCTCGAAGCATCCGTTCGAGCCGTCATAGACACGACGCCTAAGGGGTCCCATGCCCGTGGAAATCAACGCTTCGTCAGATGTGCCGTCCGGGCGGGACCTGAGGATCGCCACGCGCAGCCGCGCCGGCAACTGGACCAAGCCCCCGCGCCGCATCGAAACATCCGAGTGCATCACCTGTGACAGCTGCCTGCGCGGCTGTCCGGAGCAGTTCGGCGCGATCTTCGACAGCGGGCTCGATGTCGTGATCATCCCCGAGCTGTGCTCGGGCTGCCCCGTCTGTGTCCTGGAGTGCCCGGTCGACTGCATCTACGTCGACGAGGACTGGACGCCCACCGACGACGCGATGTGGAGCCACATCGCACTCACCGGGGAAGGTACCGCATGACCACGCCCATGGACCGAGAAGGCTCCCGCCGAGCCGCCAACTCCCGCAAGCGCCAGAGCAGGCGGCCCAGCCGCCTGGGCCTGGCGGCCGGCGCCACGCCCAAGCCGGACCGGGTACGCGAGGAGGACGCCGGGTTCCCCGGGCTGCTGGCCCGGGTGTGGCGGAAGGCCTCGGCCGCCGCCGGCACGCGGGCGGCCCTGGACATCCTGCTCACGCTCGACGGACACGTGCCCGCGGAGGTCCAGACGGGCGCCCTGCGCATCGCGGACGCCGCCGCGCTGAAGGTCCTCGCCGGCCTGTCCGCGGACGCGCGCGGACAGGCCGGGGACGTCGTGGACCCCGCGGAGCACGCCGTGTTCCTCGGCGAGATCGGCCTGACCACCGGCGGCCGGGTCGTCGTCCGCGTCCCCTCCCAGCCGCCGCTCGCCAAGCAGCACACGCTGGTCGGCGGCGTACTGCGGGTTCCGTGGAACCCGCGCCAACTGGAGGACTACCGGCGCGAGGTGACGAGGGCCCGGGAGCGGTTCGACCGCGACGCGGCCGACAGCCGCCGCTGGCTCGCGGAACAGGGCCCCGAGGGCCGCGAGGCGCTGCTGGCGCAGCTGACCGAGGGCGCGCAGCGCACCGCCCCCTTCATGCTCTACATCGAGGACAAGCAGTACACGAACTTCCGCGACACCAACACGGTCGTGGGCAAGACGCTGTGGCCGGGCCACCCGGACTGTGTGTTCGGCAGCCTGTCGGGCCTGCCGCTGGAGCTGTGGTCGGACCACGACGCCCTGTTGGTCGTGGGCCTCGGCCTGCTGATCCGCTCGGCCGGGCACGGCCGCATCGAGGAGGTAAACGGCTCGCAGCTCACCCCGGAGAACATCGGCCGGCTGCTGGAGCAGACCCGCCGCAACTACAACGGGGCCCTGGGCGGCGAGCGGATTCCCGCGGCCGGTCCCGACGCCGGCATCGACGCGCTGACGGCCCTGGCCACGGCGCTGGGCACCCACCGTCCCGAGGTGACCCGCACCGTCCAGCTGTACCGCGAGATCCACGGCACCTTGATCCACAAGGTGGAGAAGGTGGCGGCCCCGTACGGCGAGGTGGCCGCGGACCGGGACCGGCAGGTCACCGACCACCTGCGCGCCACGCTGCCCGTGACCGGCGACCGGCTGGCCGGACTGCGGCTCGCCGACGACGCCGGCCCGGCCTGGCTGGCCCGCCCCTACGGCGAGTTCGGCACCGGTCTGGAGGCGGTCGTGTACGAGGCGGTCGCCGCCACCACCGCCGCGTTCGGCGCCGACTTCTCGATGAGCCGCGGCATCCGGTCACTGCCGGAGCTGGTGCGCGCGCTGCGCGCGGAGGCCTGGGACGAGATCACCACGTGGGGCATCACGGACTTCTTCTGCTGCGTGGTCCCCGCGCCGGAGGCCCGGCGGCACTACGGCGACTCGTTCGCCACCCTCGCGGACACCGCCTGGGCGATGTCCTCGCGCATGCAGTACAACTCCTGGCACTTCATCGCCGGCAACCTGCCGCGTACCGAGAAGGTCCTGGAGCGCGACCACTTCGTGCCGCCCACCATCCCCGACATCGCCCACTTCTCCGACCAGCACCACCACGGGCACGTCAACAACATGGTGCGCTTCACGATCCGCAGCCCTCAGACGGTGTGGGTGTGCGGCCGTCCCTTCAACGGGTTCGTGGACCTGCGCATCGTGCGTGCCGACGGGGAACCGTACACCGAGCAGGAGATGCTCGCGGCGCACCAGGTGGCCGCCTTCATCGCCCGGATGACGCAGCAGGCTGCCGCGCTCGCCGAGCAGGGGGAGCAGGCCGCCGTGACGGCCTTCGACTCGGCCTGGCACTGGAGGACCGTCACCGGCACCCCGGTCGGGACCACCACCCCGCAGCCGGCCGGGCACGCCGCCTGACCGGCACCCCGGCACGCCCCCTCTCGGCCCTCCGACGGTAAGGAAGCCCCTCATGTACTCCAGATCATGGTCGGCCCCTGCCACGGAGGGCAGCGTCGGGAGCCACGCGTTCGTCGCCGTACACGGGCTGTGGGACGACGACCGGTCGGCTGCCGCCGAGCGGATCGAGGCCGGGCTGGACGGGATCGACCTCGTCCGTCTGGTGTGGGGCGACCCGCACGGTCTGGTGCGCTCCAAGACGCTGACCGCCCGCACCTTCCGCGGGGTGCTGCGCAACGGCATGAACTACAGCCCCGGCCCGTTCCTGAAGGACACCGCCTGCGCCACGGCGGTGGACTACCGGGGCGCGCACGGCATCGGCGTCGACGAGATCGCCGGCCTGGGCAACTTCGTGCTGGTGCCCGACCCGCTGACCTTCCTGGTGCTGCCCGGCGAGGGGGCGCGCACGGCCTGGGTGATCGGCGACGAGTACCTGCGCGACGGCCGCCCCCACCCGCTGTCCTCGCGGCACGTGCTGCACCAGGTGCTGGACCGCTACGCCGACCGCGGGCTGACGCCCGTGCTCGGCCTGGAGGTCGAGTGGTACCTGGCGCGCCGGCTGGACGACGAGCCGGGCAACGAGGGCAACGGCTTCGGCCTGCAGGGCCCGGCCCCGCGGGTGGCCGCGATGAACGCGGGCTACCAGTTCAACCTGGACGCCGCGTACGACACGGTCGCCCCGGTCACCGACCCGCTGGCCCTCGCCCTGCTCGGCCTGGGGCTGCCGGTGCGGTCGATGGAGCACGAGATGGGCCCCGGGCAGGTCGAGACCACGTTCGACCCCATGTCGGCGCTGGACACGGCCGATGCGATGCTCTTCTTCCGCGTCTTCACCAAGCGCTGGTGCGCGGCCCGGGGTCTGCACGCCTCGTTCATGTCGCAGCCGGCGATCGCCGGGGCGGACCCGAGTGGCTGGCACCTGAACCAGTCCGTCCTGGAGACCGCCACCGGCCGCAACGTCTTCGGCGCCGAGGGTCTGTCGGCGGGGCTCTCCCCCACGAGCAAGGCGTACGCCGAGGGCCTGCGGGACTGGCTGCGCGACCTGTTCCTGCTGTCGGTTCCCACGGTGAACGGCTACCAGCGCCTGGGCGCGCAGCACGCCCTGTCCCCGACCCGGGTGAGCCTGAGCCTGGAGTCCCGCACGGCCATGCTGCGCGTCGTCGGCTCGGGGGCCGGCGCGCACATCGAGAACCGCGTCGGCGAGCCGAGCGCGAACCCGTACCTGAACATCGCCGCCCAGCTCTTCGCCGGGCTCGACGGCCTCGACGGGGGCTCGGCCGACGGGCCCCGCGACGGCTCGGACACCGTCCCGCGGTCCCTGCGCGAGGCCCTGGAGGCGTTCACGGCGGGCCGGGCCGCCCGGCTTCTGGGCGACCCGCTGGCCGCCTGTCTGACCAGGCTCAAGGAGAGCGAGGTGCGCCGGTACGAGGCCTGGGCCCTGCAGGCCGCCCCCGCGCCGGGCCAGGTCACCGAGTGGGAGCAGCGCGAGTACTTCGCGGCCTTCTGAGGCCCGGGCTCCCCGACCACGACCACCGCTACCGACGAAGGCCTTCCCATGATTCCTCAGTTCACCCTGCCCGAGATGGCGCACCTCTTCTCGGACGAGTTCCGGTACGAGACCTATGTCCGCGTGGAGATCCTCGCGACCGAGGCGCAGGTGCGGCTCGGCCGCGTACCGGAAGCGGTCCTCGACGACATGCGCGCGGCCGTGCCCCCGCTGCCGTCCCGGGTCGCGGAGATCAAGAAGGAACGCGACCACGAGGTGATCTCCTTCCTGACCGCGTACACCGAGCAGATGCCGGAGTCCTCCGCCCGCTGGGTGCATCTCGGCATGACCAGCTACGACCTGGTCGACACGGCCCTCGGCTCCATCCTGGCCGACGCCACGGACCTGCTCGCCTCCGCCGCCCGGCGGCTGCGCGGGGTGCTCGTCGACCGGGCCTTCGAGCACTGGGACACGGTGATGGTGGGCCGTACCCACGGCGTGCACGCCGAGCCCACCACGCTCGGCCACAAACTGGGCGGGTACGCGTTCGCCGTCGACCGGTCCCTGCAGCGGCTGGCCGCCGCCCGCGAGGCCGTCGCGGTGGGCACGATATCCGGCGCGGTGGGTACGTACGCGCTGATCGACCCGGCCGTCGAGGAGTACGTGTGCGAGCGGCTCGGGCTGGGCCTGGAGCCCTCCCCCAGCCAGGTCGTGGCCCGCGACCGGCACGCCCAGCTGGTCCAGGCGGTGGCCGTGCTGGGCGCCTGCATCGAGCAGATCGCCCTGGAACTGCGGCTGTTGCAGCGCACCGAGGTGCGCGAGGTCGAGGAGCAGCGCGTCGAGGCCTACCAGGGCTCCAGCGCGATGCCCCACAAGGCCAATCCGACGGGCAGCGAGCTGCTGTGCGGCCTGGCACGACTGCTGCGCGGGTACGCCGGCACGGCGCTGGAGAACGTGGCGCTGTGGCACGAGCGGGACCTGGCCCACCAGGCGGTCGAGAAGGTGCTGCTGCCGGACGCGCTGACGGTGGCGCACTTCCAGACGGTCAGGGCCGCGGACCTGCTGGAGAACCTGCGGATCGACACGGACCGCATGCGGGACTCGATCGCCGCCACCAACGGGCTCGTGTGCTCGTCGTCGGTGCTGGTGGAGCTCCTGGAGGCGGGCGTCGAACGCGACCAGGCCTACCGTGCGGTGCAGGCGGCGGCCAGGCGCACCGCGGAGTACGGACAGAACTTCGGCGAGGCCCTGACCGAGGAGGGCGTGCGCAGCAGCCCGCGTGAACCCGAGGACTTCCTCGTCCACCACGGCGTGGTGCACGACCGGTTGGAGAATCTTCGTGCGCTGACGGACTGATCTTGGAAAAGGCCGCCCCGCTGTTCAGACTCGCCCCGACCCCCTCCCCTCTTCGCCCTATGGAGTCCCTCACCATGAGCTGGTCCGAGAAAGCCGCCACCACGCTGGAGAACGAGCACGTCCTGCTGACCCCGCTCGGCGAGGCGGACCGCGAGGGCGTCCGCGCCGTAGCCCTCGACCCCGAGATCTGGCGCTACTTCACGGTCGTCGTCGGCGACGACACGGACTTCGAGGCGTTCTTCGACTCGAACCTCGCCGAGCACACCGCGGGGCGCCGCGCCGTGTTCGTGATCACCGACAAGAAGAGCGGCCGGATCGCGGGCAGCATGAGCCTGCTGAGCTTCGCCGAGAAGGACCGCCGACTGGAGATCGGGGCCTCCTGGCTGGGCCACGACTTCCGCGGCAAGGGCATCAACCACTGGGCGAAGCTGCTGCTGCTCCAGCACTCCTTCGAGGTGCTGGAGGCCGAGCGGGTGGAGTTCAAGACGGACGAGCTCAACGTCCAGGCCCGCAAGGGCCTGCGCAACATCGGCGCCACGGAGGAGGGCACCCTGCGCTCCTTCAACTACATGCCGGGCGGACGCCGCCGCGACGCGGTCTTCTACAGCATCCTGCGCGCCGAGTGGCCGCAGGTGCTGGACGCCCTCTCCCGGGGCCCGAAGAAGGCGGCCGCCTCCGCATGAGCGTCGCGTACGTCAAGGCCGCCGGCACCCCCTTCGAACTGGGCCGCGCCCACGGGGCGGCGCTCGCCGGCCCGCTGCGCGCCTTCCTCCGCGACGGCCTGGCGCGGCTGCAGCCCCTCGCCGACCGGCCGCTGACGTTCGCCGGGCTGCTGCCGTCGATCACCGCCTACCGCGCGGAGATCACGGCGGCGGTCCCCGACCTCGCCGAGGAGGTCGCGGGGCTGGCGGCGGGGGCCGGGGTGTCCGAGGACGAGGCGTGGCTGCTGCAGCTGCGCCGCGAGGTCATGGGCTTCACCGGGGTGCCGAGCGCCGGGGACTGCACGGCGTACGCCCGCACCGGGCCGGCCTGCCTGCCGGTGCTGGCGCAGACGGTGGACCTCAACGCGGACATCGACAGCCATGTCGCGGTGCTGTCGCTGGCCCGGGCGGGCGGGCCGCGCCGGGTGACGGTGCTCAGCTTCGCGGGGCTGCTCGGCTACCTCGGCATGAACAGCGACGGTCTCGCCATCGGGGTGAACCTGGTGACCGACGGCCTGTGGCGGCCCGGTATCACGCCGTACCTGGCCATCCGTCATCTGCTGGACCGTGCCGGGAGCGTGGACGAGGCCCTGGAGATCCTGACCGGGCTCACCCTGTCCAGCTCGCGCAACCTGGTGCTGTGCGACCGACGGCGCGCGGTGTACGCCGAGGTGTGCGGGACCCGGCTGCGGGTGACCGAGCCCGCTGCGGGGGAGGCCGTGCACACCAACCACTACCTGCACGAGGACTTCACCCCGCTCGACCGGCAGTCGGCCCCCGACCGCGTCAACTCCGACGACCGGCTCGAGGCCGTCACGAAGGGGCTGGCCGGCCTCGGCCCACGGGCCGGCGCGGAGGAGCACTTCGCGGTGCTGTCCCGGCCGCCGGTGTGCATCGCCGACCACGGGATCTACCGCCTGGAGAGGACGGTGGCCTCGGTGGTCATGCTGCCCGGGGCGGGCGAGCTGCACCTGCGGGCGGGCGACCCGAACCACGGCGCCACCGAGGTGTTCGCGGTGTAGGGGCCGGGCCGGACCGGCGGGCGGCCGGGCGGACCCTGGACCGGCCCTGCACCAGGAATCGACCGCACACCGCTAGCGTCGGCGCGCGGGGCGGCCGAACCGGGCCGGCCTTGCCACGAACCCCGGGGGCGGCATGAGTCAGCTTCAGGCGCAGGCACTGCCGGAGCACCGGACGCCCCCTGCGCGTCCCGGATCATCCCCAGCCGTGTGGTCCCCCGGCCGGCGGAACCCCGCCCAGAGCGTGCCGCGCCCGGCGCCCGTGGTCTCCGGGCGGCGCGTCCTGGTCGTGGGCGCCGACGCCGGGGACGGGCTGTCGCACCAGCTGCGCCGGCACGGCCACACCTGTACCAGGGCGGCCCACGGCGGCGCGGCCCTGCAGGCCTACGGCAGCGCCGACCTCGTCCTGCTCGACCTCGAACTGCCGGACCTGGACGGGCTGGAGGTGTGCCGGGCGATCCGGTCGGTCAGCCGGGTGCCGCTCATCATCGTCACCTCCCGCAAGTCCGAGACCGACTGCGTGCTCGGACTCCAGGCGGGCGCGGACGACTACGTCACCAGGCCCTTCGGAATCCGCGAGCTGATGGCCCGGATCGAGGCCGTCACGCGCCGTACGCAGTGGCAGCCGGCGGCAGCGGCGGGCCCCGCCCAGGAGATCCGGCACGGACGGCTGCGCATCGACGCGGGCTCCCGCGAGGTGACCGTCGACGGCACACCGGTCGCGCTCACGCGAAAGGAGTTCGACCTGCTGTGCCTGCTGGCGCAGCATCCCGACGTCGTCGTCCCGCGCAGGCAGCTGCTCCAGCAGGTGTGGGGCGACTCCTGGTCGCGCCGCACCGTGGACACCCACGTCAGCAGTGTGCGCGGCAAGCTGGGCGACCCCGGCTGGATCATCACCGTGCGCGGCGTCGGTTTCCGCCTCGGCGTCGTCTGACGCCCCGTCCCTCGCGCCGTGAACCGGATTCCTCAGGTGCGGGCGCCGGGGCGGCCGGCGTCCAGCGCCCGGTCGACCAGCGGCCCGGCCGCCCCGGTGTAGCCGGCCGGGTCGAGCAGCGCGGTCAGCTCCGCAGCCGTGAGCACCCCCCTCAGCGCGTCGGACTCCGCCAGTACGGCGGCCAGCGGGCGGGCCGTCTCGGCCGCCCGCAGCGACGCCCGGGTCAGCAGCTCCTTGGCGGCCGCCTTGCCCAGCCGCGGGGCGAGCACGGCGGAGACCCGCTCGGAGACGATCTGTCCGCCGGTGGCCGCGAGGTTGGCCGCCATCCGTTCGGGGTTCACGGTGAGTCCGCCGACCAGTTCCACTGCGGTGTGCGCGGCCCCGCCGGTCAGCCGCAGCGCCTCGCGCAGCGGCTGCCATTCGGCGTGCCAGACGCCCGCCGACCGTTCGTCCTCGTGCGGCAGGCACTGGGCGAGGACGGCGGCCAGCGCCGGGACCTGGAGGGCGGCGGAGCGGATCAGTGTCGAGAGCACCGGGTTGCGTTTGTGCGGCATCGCCGAGGAGGCGCCCCGCCCTGCCGCCGCCGGCTCGGCGACCTCCCCGATCTCGGTGCGGGCCAGTACCAGCACGTCCGCGGCGATCTTGCCCAGCGCCCCGGCGGTGTGCGCGAGGGCCGCGCCGAGGTCGGCGACCGGGGTGCGCAGCGCGTGCCAGGGCAGCACCGGCGCGGTCAGCCCGGTCTCGTCCGCGAAGGCAGCCACCAGGTCGTCGAGGACGGCCGCCGGGTCGGCGCCGTCGCCCGCGTACTGGAGGTAGCCGGCCAGCGTTCCGGCCGCGCCGCCCAGGGAGACCGGCAGCCCGCCGTCGGCCAGGCGCTCCAGGCGCGCGGCGGAGTCCAGGACCAGCTGGCGCCAGCCGGCCGCTTTCAGCCCGAAGGTGGTGGGTACGGCGTGCAGGGCGAGGGTGCGGCCGGCCATCACCGTGTCGCGGTGGCCGGCCGCCAGGGCGGCCAGGGTGTCGGCCACCGCTTCGAGGTCCGCGATGATCAGGCGCAGGGCCCGGGTCGCGACCAGCATCGCGCCGGTGTCGAAGACGTCCTGGCTGGTGGAACCCCGGTGGACGTACTCCGCCGCCCGGGGCGCGCGGGCCGCGACCCGGGCGGTGAGGGCCGCGACCAGGCCCACCACCGGGTTCGCGGTCTCCCGCGAGGCCAGCGCCAGCTCCCGCGCGTCGAAGTCCTCCGCCCGGGCGGCGGCGGTGATCGCGGCGGCCGCGGCGGCCGGGACCGTGCCGCACCGTGCCTGGGCGCGGGCCAGCGCGGCCTCCGCGTCGAGCATCGCCTGAATCCAGGCGGTGTCGGCGACGGCGGCCTCGACGGGGGTCCCCGCCCGGACCGGGGACAGCAGCCCGGTGTCCGGGTCCGCGGGGCGGCCGGCGACCGGGCTCATGCGGTGGCCCCCGCACCGGAGTTGGCGGCAAGCGCCGGGCCCGCCGCGACCGCCGGGGCCCCGGAGCTCAGCGCCGCGGCGGGCGGCTCCGGCAGCGCCAGTACGGCCGCCGCGATGGCGTCGGAGTCCTCCAGCGTCACCGATCCCACGCCCGGCCGGATGCCGGCCGCGGTCACCCAGCGCACGGACTCGGTGGGCACCCCGTAGGCGAACCGCCGCGGGTGCGGCGCTCCCTGGGCGTCCAGCAGGTGGCAGGGACGCTCGGACACGGCCAGGCCGCCGGTCTCGTACGACGAGCCGCCCGCGCCCGGGACACGGTGGGTGCGGGCCTGACCGGTGCTCAGCAGCCGTCGCATCAGCGGGTCGGCGGTGCGCCGTACGTCGGTCTCGGGCAGCCGGGCCTCGATCAGCGTCGTGGCCCGTACCCGCAGTCCGGCGACGTTCGCAGAGGTGCCGACGAAGGCCGGGCCGCCGGGGTCGTGCGCGTCGGCGGCGACCCGCAGCCCCGGACCGGTCACGTCGAGAATCCCGGCGTCGATCAGCGCGGCCATCTCCTCGATGCGGGAGACCGGCGGGCCGATCGACAGGTAGGCGTTGAGCGGGGTGTACCAGCGGTCCAGCTCGTCGCGGTGGGAGTCGGCGTCGAGACCGCCGTGGTCGATCGCCAGGCGCAGCTCGTTGCGCAGGTCCCGCAGCAGGTCCAGGGCCGCCTTGAACGGGCCGCTGACGTTGCCCTCCCGGGCCCGGCGCACGTCCTCGTCCAGGTAGCCGCGCAGCCAGCGGCGAAAGGAGGCCGGGTCCGGGAAGGTCCGCCCGCCGTGCGGGTGGGCGACCGCGTCCCAGTCCCAGCGCTCGTCGTCGGCGACTCCGGCCCCGGCGAGCACCCGTTCCTCCTCGGCGCCCTCCCCGGCGTGCAGGAACGCCTCCGCGAACGCGGCCACCTCGGCCGGCGCCGCCCGCCGCGCGAGCAGCGCCTCGTAGTAGACGGTGCGCACCTCCTTGGAGACCAGGGGCCACAGTTCGGTGCCGAAGCGGATCGGTTCGCCGGCGCTCACCCGGGCACGCAGTCCCGCCACGAACGCGGCGGTCAGCAGCCGCGGGTGGTAGCGGCCGTGCGCGCCCTTCTCGTTGTCGCCGCGCGCCTGGTACGGCACGCCGCGCCGGGAGCCGGCGTACATCCGGGGCTCGCGGCCCGAGGGCCGGTACACCAGGCGGCCGTCGACGCGCTCGAACACCCCGCCGCGGGCGTGCGTGAACAGCGCCATGTAGTCGAAGAAGTTCAGGCCGAGGCCGCGCAGCAGCACGCTCTCGCCCGGGGCGACGGCCGACAGGTCGACGTCCGCCGGGTTGGCGGGTGCGAGGTAGGTCAGCCCGTGCCGGGCGGCGAACGCGGCGAACTCCCGCTCCGGGCCGGCCGGCCGCACCGGGACGTGGCCCTGCGCGAGGACCACGGCGCCCAGGCCGGTCAGCCGGATGCCGTTCTCCAGGACCACGGTCTGCGCGCCGCCGGTGCCCGTGCCGGGTCCGTCCTCCTCGTCGAGGGCCACTGCCCGGGAGGCGTGCACGCGGACGGTGGTGTGCGCGGCCGCGGCGGCGGTCACCTGCCCGAACACCCAGGTCAGGTACTGGCCGTAGAGGGCACGGGTGGGGTAGGTGTCCGGGCCCAGGTCACGGGCCTCGGCGAGGGTCTCGTCGTCGTAAGGGGCGCCCGCGCCCGGCATGAGCGCGCTGGGCCCCAGCGCCTTGGCCCACTGGTACAGGCTCGGGCCCTCCTCCAGCGGCCCCTCGATGACGACGCCGGCGTCCGTGTAGACGGTGACCTGGGAGGCGACGGTGTTCATCAGGAGGTGCCGGGACTGGGAGGGCCGCCAGACCCGGCCCGATCCCGGCGGGTCCGGGTCCACGACGTGCACGGTCAGGCGGTCCCAGCGTGGGGACTTCCGCTCCTGCGCGCAGAGCCGTTCCAGTACGGACAGCCCGCGCGGTCCGGCGCCGACAAGGCACACTTCCATACGTCCGCTGCTCACGAAGCACTCCGCTCAGGAGACGGGGGGACGGCTGGACCGCGGCGCCGCCGCGTAGGCCCCGCCGGTGTGCCGGCCCCGCCTGCTCCCCGAGGGTCAGGGTGGTGTCCGCCCACGGTCGGCGGTGGCGCTCAACCAGGGCTCGGATACCGGTGGAAGAACCCTCCTGGGCCGGTCCCGGACGTCTTCCGGTCCGGCCGGGACGTTCGTGGCGGGTACATCCCGGCAGGCGGCGGCAGACCGGGGTGGCGGGGTGTCCCGGCCCACCCCGGTAGGCGCGGGAACTCCCCGCGCGCCGCGGACGCGGCGGCGGGGAGTTCCCGTCCCGGGCCGACTCGGGGGCGGCCGGAACGCCGGGCGTCGCTCAGGCGGTTCCGAACCAGCGCTCCAGCGCCTCCCGCAGACCGGCCCCCTCCGGCGCGGCCCAGGCGATGTACCCATCGGGACGGACCAGCAGCGCGTGCGGGGTGTCCGGGCGGACGTCCTCGGCGTCGGCCCAGTCGCCGGTGACGGCGTCGACCCGGTCCGCCCAGTGCGCCGCGGTGTCGAGCAGCGTGCCGGCGTCGGCGGCCGCCGGGGTCACGAACAGCACGCCCCGGGCCGGTTCGAGGAGGTCCCGCACGGTGGCGGGGGTGCCGTCAGCGAGCTTGAGCGGGGTGTCGGGGCGCAGCCGCAGGCCGAGCCGCGGGTGGGTGCCGGCGCCCATGTCGTAGCGGATGTCGAGGCCGGAGACCTGGCCCGCCAGGTGTCGGGCCACCGCGGCGTCCTGGACGAGTTCCTGCATGACGGCGCGCAGCGGCTCCATCTCCTCGCCGGAGAGGTAGAGCTTGGTCTGGGCGCGGGTGTTGCGCATGAGCAGTTCCCCGACCGGGTGCCGCTCGGACTGGTAGGTGTCGAGGAGGCCCTCGGGCGCCCAGCCGTTGACGGCGGCCGCCAGCTTCCAGCCGAGGTTGGCCGCGTCCTGCACGCCCACGCTCATGCCCTGCGCGCCGGCCGGCATATGGATGTGGGTGGCGTCGCCGGCCAGGAAGATCCGGCCCTTGCGGTACTGGGCGGCCTGGCGGGTGGTGTCGGTGAAGGAGCTGATCCAGCGGACCTCGGCGTCGTGCAGGCGCTCGCCGGTCATGTCCTGCCAGGCGTCGGCGATGGTCTCGAACGTGAGGCCGCTCTTGTCCTCCGGCGGGCGCAGCGACTCGTTGTGGATGACGATCCGGTGGACGCCGTCCTCCAGGTTGAATGCCATGACCATGCCGCCGGGCACGCGCTCGCCGATGGGGCGCTGGCGTACGTCCGCCCCGACGACGTCGGCCATGTACATCCCGCGGGTGGGCTCCCAGCCGGGGAAGTCGATGCCGGCGAGCCGGCGGACGATGCTGCGGGCGCCGTCGCAGCCGACCAGGTAGCCGGCGCTCTCCTCGCCGCGGCCGTCGGGGCCCTCGTACTCGACGACGACGCCGTCCTCGGTCTCGCGGAAGCCGAGCACCTCGTGCCGGCGGCGGACCTCGACGCCCAGTTCCTTCAGCCGGCTCTCCAGGATCTCCTCGGTGCGGAACTGCGGGATGCCGCGGACGCTGAAGTGGTTGTCGTCCAGCTTGGAGAAGTCGATGTGGACCCCGCCGAAGTGGCCCTGGGCCCACTCGACGTCGCCGAAGCGCTCCAGCAGGCCGCGCTGGTCGAAGACCTCGGCCGCGCGGCGGGTGAAGCCCACGCCGCGGGACTCGCCGCTGGGGGCGGGCAGTCTGTCGTAGACGACGACGTCCACGCCGCCCAGTCTCAGTTCGCCGGCGAGCATCAGCCCGACCGGCCCGGCGCCGACGATGATCGCGCCCTTTGCCATGTTCTACTCCTCAACATCAAAGCTGCCGTGCACGGGCAGCGCCAGGTCGGCGGTGGTCAGCGGGACGGCCGGCGGGTACCGGCCGCGAAGGGCCGTCACACGGCCGCGGGCGCCCCGAACCAGCGGGTGAGGGCGGTTTCGAGGTCGCCGCCCTCCGGCGACACCCAGGCGATGTAGCCGTCGGGGCGGACCAGCACGGCGTGCGGGGCGTCGTGGTGGTCGGCCTCCTGGTCGGCCCAGGCGCCGGTGACGACGTCGACGCGGCCGGCCCAGCGCGCGGCGAGTTCGGCCGGGCCGCCGTCCCCGTCCGTGACGATGAGCACGCCGCGCGCTCCGTGCAGGAGTTCGGCGACCGTCGTACGGCTGCCGTCGGCGCGCTCGACGGCGCGGTGCGGGGCCAGGCGCAGCCCCAGGAGGGGGTGTTCCCCGGGGCCCATGTCGTATGTGATGTGGAGTCCGGAGACGCGGCCCGCGAGCCGCCGGGCGGCCTCGGGCAGCGTGACGAGTTCGCGTACGACGGCGCGCAGCGGCTCCATCTCCTCGCCGGAGAGGTACAGCAGCGACATGGAGTGCACGTCGCGCATCAACTCCTCGCCGACCGGGTGGCGCTCGGCGTGGTAGCTGTCGAGCAGGGACTCGGGCGCCCGGCCGGTGAGCACGGCGGCGAGCTTCCACCCGAGGTTGACGGCGTCCTGGAGACCGACGCTGACGCCCTGGGCGCCGAGCGGCGCGTGGTCGTGGGCGGCGTCGCCGGCCAGGAGGATGCGGCCCTTGCGGTACTGGGCGGCGAGGCCGGTGGCGTTGGTCAGGGCGCACATCCAGGAGGCGGAGGCGCCGTGGATGTCCTCGCCCGTCATGCGCTGCCAGGCGTCGGCGAGCTCCGAGAACTCCAGCTCGCCCTCGCCGTGGTGCGGGCGTACGCCGGGCTCGTGGATGACGATGCGGTCCACACCCGGCTCCAGGGTGACGGACAGCACCATGCCGCCGCCCTCGATGCGCTCGCCGATGGGCCTCATGCGCACGTTCGCGCCGACGACGTCGGCCAGGTACATGCCGCGGGTGGCCTCGTCGCCGGGGAAGTCGATGCCGGCCAGGGTCCGCACGGTGGACTTGCCGCCGTCGCAGCCGATGACGTACGTGCCGGTGGCCTCGGTGTGCCCGTCGGGGCCCTGGAAGCCGGCGACCACGCCGTCCTCGGTCTCGGTCAGGGTGGTCAGCGTGTAGCCGCGGCGCACCTCGACGCCGAGCTCGCCGACCCAGCGGCCGAGCATGTCCTCGGTGACGGACTGGGCCAGGCCCATGATGCCGAAGTGGCTCTCGTCCAGGAGGGAGAAGTCGATGCGGACGCCGCCGTAGTGGCCCTGCTTGCCCCAGCGGATGTCGCCGAGCCTGCCGAGCAGCCCGCGCTGCTCGAAGACCTCCGCGGTACGGCTGGTGAACCCGAGGCCGCGCGACTCGCCGCTGGGGGCGGGAAGTCTGTCGTAGACGACGACGTCCGCGCCGCCGAGCCGCAGTTCCCCCGCGAGCATCAGACCGACCGGCCCGGCGCCCACGATGATCGCGCTCTTTGCCATTTTCGATTCCTCCGTACAGACGGTTGGGATCATCAGAGAAGACCAGGGGGGTCGAGGGGCGATGCAGGGGCGTCGGACCCCGCAACGCGGCGCCGGGCCCAGGATGCCGACTGCCGCGCCCCGGACGAACCGGTCTCCGGCCCACGTCGAGCGGCCGCCGAGCGGTTCTGGGCCGGCCGTCAGGCGGCGGCCTGCCTCCTCGTGTACGAGGCCACCGCCCCGCTCCAGATGCGTCCGAGTCGCTTTCCAGGGCGGGTCCACCCCTCCTGCCTACCGTGGCGTGACGGGTCCCTTCCGGCGGTTGGGACAGAGTTCTCGCTCTTCTGCCCTGGAGGAACCATGCCTGCTGTGCCACCCCCCGAAGTCGTCCGCGCCGCGGAGAGGACCCGGGCGGACCTGCAGAAGCAGGTCCGGGAGCTGGCCCCGCCCCCGTTCGCCCTGCTCGAACTGGCCATGGGTTCGATGGTGACCCAGGCCCTGTACGCCGTCGCCGAGCTGCGTGTGGCCGAGGCCCTGCAGGCCGGTCCGCGACCGGTCGCGGAGGTCGCGGCGGAGGTCGGCGCGGACGCCGGGGCGCTGGAGCGGGTGCTGCGCCTCCTCGCGAGCCAGGGCGTGTTCGAGGGCCGGGAGGACGGCCGCTGGGCGCTGACGCCGATGGCCGACGCGCTGCGCGCCGACCACCCGGCGACGATGCGCGACCTCTGTGTGCTGATGGGCCACCCGACGCACTGGGAGGACTGGGACGGATTCCTGGATTCCGTGCGGACCGGCGAGCCCAGCCTTCCGAAGCGGCGTGGTGCGGGCGCCTTCGAATACTTCATGCAGAACCCGGAGTACGGCGCGGTGTTCATCGGCGGAATGGGCAACATGTCCGCCACCGAGACCGACCCGGTCGTGGCCGCGTACGACTTCTCGCAGTTCGGTACGGTCCTGGACTTCTGCGGCGCCAACGGCGCGCTGCTGGCCGGCATTCTGAACAGTGCTCCGGACACCAAGGGCATCCTGTCGGACCCGCGTGTCGCCGGGAACGGCGCGGCGGAGTTCCTGGAGGCGCAGGGGGTCGCGGACCGCGTGACCCTGGCCGACGGCGACTTGTTCGAGCCGATGCCGGCGGGCGCGGACGCGTACGTCCTCAAGCACATCGTGCACGACTGGCCCGAGGAGCAGGCGCTGCAGATCCTCCGGAACGTGCGCGCCGCGGTCAAGCCGGGCGGCAAGCTCCTGCTTGTCGAGATGGTGGTTCCGGAGAAGGGCAACGAGCCGCACTCGGGCAAGCTCGTCGACCTGTGGCTGCTGCTGCTCGTGGGCGGCAGGGAGCGCACCCGGTCGCAGTACGCGGAGCTGGTGGCGAAGGCCGGCTTCCGGCTGGAGCGGGTCGTCGAGACCGCCGCGGCCGTCTCGGTCGTCGAGGCCGTCGCCGTCTGACGCCCTCCGGACGGGCCCCGGTTCCGCGCTCCCCCGGCGCGGAACCGGGGCCCCGCGCCGTTCCGGGGCACCGCACGCGGCGGGCCGCCGGGCCCGTACGGAAGCCGGCGGGGTGCGTACGCGGTTCTCGCGTACGCACCCCGCCGGCTTCCGTGCCGTTGCCCCGGGAACGGTCAGGGGGCGGCGGGTCCGAGCCACCGCTCCAGCGCGGCCGTCAGGCCCCGCGCAAAACCGCCCGCCCAGGCCACGTACCCGTCGGGGCGGACCAGCAGCGCGCCGGCGCCGGCCAGCACGTCCGGGCCGTCGACCGGCTTGGCGGACACGGTGTGCACGTCGAGGCGGCCCAGGTGTCCGGCCGCCGCACGGCGCACCCCGGCGTCGTCGGCGAGGTCGAGCAGCACGGCCCGGCCCGTGCGCAGCAGTTGCGCGACGCGGTGCTGCCCGCCGTCCGCGTCGACCAGCGGACGCGGCGGCATCCGGCGGCCGACCAGCGGGTGGGCGTCCTCGCCTGCCCCGAGGTCGTAGCGGATGTCGAGGTGGCTGACCGCACCGGCCAGGTGCCGCTTGACGTCGTCGTACCGGACCAGCTCGGAGAACAGCTCGCGCAGCGGGTCCGACTCCGCTCCGCCGAGGAAGACCACCCCCTGGGCCCGGGTGTTGGCCAGCAGCCGGCGGCCGACCGGCCACCGCTCGGCGTGGTAGGTGTCCAGCAGCGCCCCGGGGGCGTCGCCGCGGACCACGGCGGCGAGCTTCCAGCCGAGGTTGGCCGCGTCCTGCACGCCCGCGCTCAGGCCCTGGCCGCCGGCCGGGAGGTGGATGTGCGCCGCGTCGCCGGCCACGAACACCCGGCCGCGCCGGTACGCGGAGGCCTGGCGGGTGGCGTTGGTGAAGGAGGAGACCCAGTCGGCGCCGCCATGCGAGATGTCCTCGCCGGTGATGGCCTGCCAGGCCGCCGCGACCTCCTCGAACGTGACGGTCCGCTCGCGGTCGTGCGCGGGCGTGCCGTCGGGGCAGACGATGATCCGGTCCACGCCCTCGGCGAGCGGGGCGGCCATCACCATGCCGTTGTTCAGGCGCTCGCCGAGGAACCGGGGCCGCAGCGCGCAGCCGGTGACGTCGGCGAGGTACATGCCCTGGGTGGCGTCGGTGCCGGGGAACTCGAACCCGGCGGCCCTGCGGACCCGGCTGGCGCCCCCGTCGGCGGCCACCAGGTACGCGGCGCGCAGTCGCTGTTCGGTGCCTTCGGGCGTCCGGACGGTGATCTCGGCGTGGTCCCCGTCGAGGAAGCCGTCGGCGAGGGAGAGGAACTCCCAGCCGCGCCGGACGTCGGCGCCGAGCTCGACGGCCCAGCCCTCCAGCACGGCCTCGGTCTCCCCCTGCGGGATGCCGCGGGCGCCGAAGTGCGCGTCCTCCAGCACGGTGAAGTCGAACTGGGCCCCGCCGAAGTGCCCCATGGGGCTGGTGGCGAGGGTCTCGCCCTGGCCGAACCGGGGCAGCAGCCCGCGCTCGTCGAACACCTCCATGGCACGGGCGGTGAAGCCCAGGCCGCGGGACTGCCCGGTCGGCGCAGCCAGCTTCTCGATCACGACGACGCGGGCTCCGCCCAGGCGCAGTTCGCCGGCGAGCATCAGTCCGGTCGGACCGGCTCCGACGACGATGACGTCGGCGTCCGCGGCTGTCCCTTTCATGGGGTGTCCTTCCTTGCAGTGGGGATCGCTGGGCACTGGCTTCGTGGGGGGTGGGTGGGTGCGGACGCGTCCGCCCCGGAGGGCGGACGCGTCCTCGGTCCGGCCGGGCGCGCGGCCGGCGTCCGGTGTACGGCCGGGCGCCCGTTCCGGACCGGTTCCGTGGGCCCGGGGCCGGGGCGCCGCGCGCCCCGGGCCTCCGGCGCTACTTTCGAAACACGCTCTAGTTCCGGGCCGGCCCGAACCACCGTTCAAGGGCCTCGGCAAGGCCGTCCTCGGTCCGGCCCGCCCACGCCACGTGACCGTCGGGCCGTACGAGCAGGGCGCCGGTCTCCCCCGTCGGGGAACCGGGCCCCACCTCGCCGGCGACGGCCGTGACGCGGTCGGCCCAGCCGCCGGGCAGCCGTACGCCGGTGCCGCCCAGGACGAGCAGCAGTCCGCCGCGGGGCCGCAGCAGTTCGGCCGTGGTGAGCTCGCGGCCGCCGGTCCGTACGGCGGTGTGCGGCAGCCGGGCGCCGAGCAGCGGGTGTGCGGGGCCCGGGACCGGGTAGCGCACGTCGAGTCCGCTGATCATCCCGGCCAGGTGGTCCCGTACCTCCTCCAGGGCGACCAGCTCGCCCAGCAGGGCGCGCAGCGGTTCCGCCTCCGGGCCGCCGAGCAGAAGCAGGGCCTGGGCCTCGATGTCGGCCAGGACCCGGCGGCCCACCGCGTGCCGCTCCTCGTGGTAGGTGTCGAGGAGGCTCTCGGGCGCCTGCCCACGTACGGTGAGCGCGAGCTTCCAGCCCAGGTTGAAGGCGTCCTGCAGGCCGAGGTTGAGGGCCTGGCCGCCGATCGGCATCTGCCGGTGCGCGGCGTCCCCCGCGAACAGAATCCGCCCGTGCCGGTAGGAGGCCAGCTGCCGGGAGGCGTCGCCGAAGGAGTTCACCCACAGCGGTGTGCCGCCGCTGATGTCCTCCCCGGTGACGCGCTTCCAGACGGTCGCGACCTCCTCGAACGAGGGGGCCGAGGTGCGCGGGCGCGCGGTGGAGCCGAACTCGTGCGCCATGACGCGGGTGACGCCCCTGTCGTTGCGCCAGGCGACGGCGAGCCCTCGCTCCAGGCGCTGGAAGCGCCGGTCGGGGACGTCGATGCCCTCGACGTCGGCCCGCAGCAGCTCCCGTACGGCGTCGTGGCCGGGGAACCCGGCCCCGGTCAGCCGTCGTACGGTGCTGTCCTCGCCGTCGCAGGCGACCAGGTAGCGGGCCCGCAGCCGCAGCACCCCGTCGCGCCCGACGGCCTCGGCCTCGACGTGGTCGCCGACCTCACCGGCCGCGGCCAGCTCGTGGCCGCACCGGATGTCGACGCCGAGGGAGAGCGCCCACTCCTCCAGGACCGCCTCGGTCCTGGTCTGCGGCACCTTCCACTGCCCGGGGTGGGGACCGGGCAGGGTGAGGTCGAGGGGGAGGCCGCCGAAGTGGCCGCGTGGCTCGTTCGGCGGCGTGCCGACGTCGGGCAGCAGCTCCCGCGCGTCGAGGATCTCCATGGTGCGGGCGTGCAGCGTGGAGGCCCGGGACTCGGTGGAGGGGCCCTTGCGCCGCTCCACCACGACGACGTCCACGCCGCCGCGGGCCAGCTCGGCGGCGAGCATCAGCCCGACGGGGCCGGCCCCGACGACGAGGACCTGGGTGTCGAGCCGGTCCGGGCGGCGCGTGCCGCCCGGAGCCGGCTCCGCGCCGTCCGCCGCGGAATCGGGCGCCACGGTCAGGAGGCCTTCGACTCGGCGTGGGCCTTCGCGTGGGCGAGGGTGGCGCAGCTGTTGGTGGACAGCGCCGTGTGGACGTACTCGCGGGCGTCGGCCACGGTGGCTTCGGGGCCGAGGACGCGCGCGATGTTCTCGGTGTTGAGGGTGACCGTGTGCTGCGAGGAGACGTCGGTGCCGGCGTCTGTCTCGACGAAGGTCCACTCGCCGGTGTGCAGGGTCATCAGCGCCGGCAGGGTGACCTGCTTGTAGGCGATCTTGGCGTGGGGGAAGACGACCCGGTACGACTTGGTGGTGTGCACCGAGCCGTCCTTGGCGCGGGTGTCCATCTCCAGCTCCTGCAGGCCCGGGGTGTCCTCGGCGAGGCGCACCACGGCCACGTGCGGGAGCCGCTCGGCCCACAGCTGGGCCTCGTTGATGAAGTCGAACGCGTCCTTGGCGGAGCCGCCGGTCCGGACGGTGTCGGTGAACGAGAAGGTCAGCTCCTCGGTCTCCGCGGCGTGGGCCGCCTCGACGTTGGCCTTGAGGGCGGCCAGCTCGGAGGTGCTGTTCTTGTCCACCGCCCGCTCGATCCACAGCAGGTCGTGCGGGTCGTCGCCGACGGCGCTGTAGTCGTGCAGGAGCCGGACGCGGGCCTCCGCCCCGCCGAGCGGCTCGATGATCCAGGTGCCGCCCATGTGCTTGACGGGCTCCGCCGGGACCTCCTGGCGGAAGGTGATGCGCAGGCCCTCCGGGTCCAGGGTGCGCCGCGAGGTCCAGTTCTTCGGCAGGCCGTTGGCGGTCGCCCAGATCCGAATCCTCTCCTCGTCGCCCTCGGCCTCGACCCGGTCCACGTGGATGGTGGGCGGGAAGATGCGCGGCCAGTTGGTCACGTCCGCGAGCAGCTGGTACACGGCGGCGGCCGGGGCGCCGATGGTGATCTCGTGCTCGACCTCACGCGTGGTCATGACGGGTTCTCCTCAAGTGGTTTCCGGTGGTGCGTGGGGCGGGCGACCAGGGCGGTGTTCCGAAAGTGGCGCCGTCCGCCCGGAGGGCGGGCCGGGCGGCGTCTGGTGCGTACGATCGCAAGGCGCCGGGAACCCTCGTAGCGGAGCTGGTAGGGCTTTTCGGCAACGCCGCGAGCGTGCGTGCCAGGCGTCGCCCGGCAGGCGGGACTTTCGGAACACGCCCTAGAAGTTGCCCAGTCCGCCGCAGACGTTGAGCGCCTGGGAGGTGATGGAGGCGGCGGTGTCCGAGGCCAGGTAGCCGACCAGGCCGGCGACCTCCTCCGGGGTGGAGTAGCGGCCGAGCGGGATCTTCGCCTGGAACTTCTCGAGGATGGCGTCCTCGGAGGTGTCGTAGGCGGCGGCGTAGCCCTGGCGCACGCGCTGGGCCATCGGGGTCTCCACGTAGCCGGGGCAGACCGCGTTGACGGTGATGCCGGTCGGGGCCAGCTCGTTGCCGAGGGCCTTGGTGAAGCCGACGACGCCGTGCTTGGAGGCCGAGTACGGGGCGCCGAGGACGACGCCCTGCTTGCCGGCGGTGGAGGCGATGCTGATGATCCGGCCGCGGTCCTTGGCACGCATCCCGCCGATCGTCAGGGCGGCGCGGGTGACGCGGAAGACGCTGTTGAGGTTGGTGTCGATGACGTCGTCCCACAGCTCGTCCGCGATGTCGGCGGTGGGACCGCCGCCGGAGCGGCCGGCGTTGTTGACCACGACGTCGACGGTGCCGAAGCGGTCGACCGCGCTCCGGACCCAGGCGTCGACGGACGCGGTGTCGCGGACGTCGACCACGCCGCCGTCCACGTCCAGGCCCTCGGCCTGGAGCTCCTTGACGGTCTCGGCCACGTTGTCGGCGTTGCGTGCGCCGATGAACACCCGGTGGCCGTCGCGGGCGAGCAGGCGCGCCGAGGACAGGCCGATGCCGCTGGTGGCGCCGGTGACGAGGGCGACCCGGGGGGTGGTGTGCTGCGTCATGTCCGGATCTCCTCAGGCGGCCTGGGCGGGGGCGAGCTGGGTGTTGACGACCTCGATGAAGGCCCGCGGGGTGTGCGCGTCGTTGACGGCCTCCTCGTCGAGGGATATGCCGTACTCGCGCTCGATGAGGCTGCCGGCCTCCAGCAGCGCGAGGGACTCGTAGCCGAGCACGTCGAACTCCGTGTCGAGGATGTCACCGTCCAGGTCGACGCCCTCGGCCACGCCTGCGGCCTCCTGCAGGGTGTGCTTGAGGTCGTCGAGGGTGAACGCCTTGGTGGCCATGGTGGAAGTCCTTTTCGTCCGTGAGGTGGTGTGGGTCGGTGCGTGGGCGGTGGGTGGCCCCGGGCGGGGCCGCCCGCCGTTCGGGGCTCTCTAGTCCACGGCGCGTACGACCATGGCGGAGTTGAAGCCGCCGCTGCCGCGGGCCAGGACGAGCGCGGTGCGCACCCGGACCTCGCGCGGCCGGCCGAGGACCAGGTCCAGGGGGTAGTCCGGGCACGGGTCGACGTGCACGGTCGGCGGGACGACCCCGTCGCGGATCGAGAGGAAGGCGGCGGCCAGGTCCAGCGGCGAGGCGCCCGAGTACAGGCGGCCCGTCATGGTCTTGGGCACGGTCACCGGGACGGAGCGGGGGCCGAAGACGGCGCTGATCGCCTCGGCCTCGACGCGGTCGAGGGCCGGGTCGCCGGCACCGTCGGCGAAGACCACGTCCACCTCGCCGGGGGCGGTCCCGGCGTCGGCGAGCGCGACCTGGACGGCCTTGCGCAGGCCCGGTTCGCGGCCGCTGCCCGGCCGGGGGTCCATCGTCGCCCCGTAGCCGGCGATCTCGCCGTAGACGTGGGCGCCGCGGGAGCGGGCCGCGCCGGCGTCCTCGGCGATGAGGATCGCGCCGCCCTCGCCGGGCACGTAGCCGCGGGCGTCGCGGTCGAAGGGCAGGTAGGCGCGGGTGGGTTCGCTGCTGGTGCTGAGCCTGCCCGTGGACAGCTGCGCCACCCAGCCCCAGGTGCAGATCGATGCGTCCACACCACCGGTGACGATCAGCGGGGTGCCCTTGCGGATCTGACGGCGGGCCTGGGCGACGGCGTCGAGGCCGCCTGCTCCCTCGCTGACGACGACGCCGGAGGGGCCCTTCATCCCGTTGCGGATCGAGATCTGGCCACTGTTGACGGCGTAGAACCAGGCGAAGGACTGGTACGCGGAGACGTACTGGCTGCCCCGGGCCCACAGGCTCTGCAGCTCGCCCTGGCCGAACTCGAAGCCGCCGGCCGCGGACGCCGTGATGACGCCCATGTCGAACTCGGGCTGCTTCCCGGGGTCGACGCCCGCGTCTGCGAGCGCCCAGTCCGTGGCGACCAGCGCCAGCCGGGTGACCCGGTCGGTCTGCGGCAGCAGACGGCTGGGCAGGTGGTCCTCGGCCGCGAAGCCGGGGATCTCGCCGGCCAGCCCGGCCGGGTAACCGGCCGGGTCGAAGCGGGTAATGCGGCCGATGCCGTTCTTCCCGCCCAGGGTCGCGTCCCAGTAGTCCTCGGCGCCGAGCCCGTTGGGGGAGGCGACGCCCAGACCGGTAACCACCACCGACGTGGTCATACGAGAATCCTTTCGGGGCTGGCCAGCACCATGGCGCTCTGGAAGCCGCCGAATCCGCTGCCGACCGTGAGGACCGCGTCGACGGGCTGGTCGCGCGCAGTCACGGGGACGTAGTCGAGGTCACACTCGGGGTCGGGCGTGGTGAGGTTGGCCGTCGGGGGCACGACGTCGTACTCCATGGCCAGGGCCGAGGCGGCGATCTCGATGGAGCCGATGGCGCCGAGCGAGTGCCCGACCATCGACTTGATGGAGCTGACCGGAGTGCGGTAGGCGTGGTCGCCGAGGCTGCGCTTGAAGGCGGCCGTCTCGTGCCGGTCGTTCTGCTTGGTGCCCGAGCCGTGCGCGTTGATGTAGTCGACGGCCTCGGGGTTCATCCGGGCCTCGGCGAGCGCGAGGTTGATGGCCTCGGACATCTCGACACCGTCGGGGCGCAGGCCCGTCATGTGGTACGCGTTGGAGCGCGTGGCGTAGCCGGCGATCTCCGCGTAAATGTGGGCGCCGCGCTTCTTGGCGCTCTCCAGCTCCTCCAGGACGAAGAAGGCGGTGCCCTCGCCCAGGACGAAGCCGTTGCGGGTGCTGTCGAAGGGCCGGGAGGCGCGTCCGGGCTCGTCGAACCGCGGGGTGGTGGCCTTGATCGCGTCGAAGCAGGCCATCGTGATCGGCGAGATCGGCGCGTCGGACGAACCGGCGATCACGACGTCCGCGGTGCCCTCGCGCACCAGCTCGACGGCGTAGCCCACCGAGTCGATGCCGGAGGTGCAGCCGGTGGAGACCACGGTGGAGGGGCCCTCGGCGCCGACGGCCCAGGCGACCTCGGACGCGAAGGAGCTCGGCACCATGTAGTCGTACAGGTGCGGCACCGCGTACGCGTGGTCGACGAGGTCGAGCCGGCCGCCGTCGGAGACGACCCGGTACTCCTCGTCGAGGCCCATCGTGGCACCGACAGCGCTGCCGACGGTGACGCCGATGCGGTGGGGGTCGTACCCCTCGAGGTCGATGCCGCTGTCGGCGACCGCGCCGCGCGAGGCGACGACGGCGAACTGCGCTGCCCGGTCGAGGCGGCGCACCTCCTGCGGCGCCAGGCCGTGCGCGTACGGGTCGAAGTCGACCTCGGCGGCGACCCGGGAGCGGAACTGCGCCGGGTCGAAGAAGGTGATCCCGCGGGTGGCCGTGCGACCCTCGCTCAGCAGGGCCCAGAACTTCTCCCTGCCCACGCCGCCGGGTGCGATCACCTCGATGCCGGTGATGACCACGCGTCGGCGGTTCACGCGTTCGCCTCCCACGTGTAGAAGCGCTGCGCCATGGCGTCGGCCGGCGAGCGCCAGGTCTTCGGGTCGTACGCCTCGATGAAGGGCTTGAGGTCCTCGCTGATCCCCACGAAGCGCGGGTCCGTCTTGGCCTGCTCGATCAGCTCGCCCCCGTTGTCCTCGTCGAAGTCCTGGAGATGGAAATAGAGGCCCCGGTACGAGAACAGCTGGCGGCGCCGCGTCCCCATGCGGTGAGGCATGTCCGTCGCGTCGAATTCGGAGAACAGCTTGGCCACATCGGTGGCGGATGCGGCTGCCATCCGTGCGACAATCAGCGTGCTGTGCATAAGGTTTAGCTCCTCAGCGGTTGCATGGGAGGGATTACGGAAAGGCCGGGTCCTCGGTAATTCGTGGCCGGGAATGGACTCGCCACCCGTCTTGACGGTCCCGCACACAGATCGCGGCTCGCCCGGGGGATTCTCGAATTCCACCGGAGCCGGGCGGCCGGACGCCGCCGGACGGGTGCGCGGGCGGGCACCGCGTCCCGGGCACACGCGCGGGACGCCCGGCCCCCGAAGGCGGGGAGCCAGGCGTCCCGGGGCGTGTGCGGGCCGGTCGCGCCGTCGCCGGCGCGCCGGATCACTCGCCGGCGGCGCGGGTGTGGACCACCTGGTAGGTGTTGACGTACGGGGCGCCGACGGCCACGGCGCGGACCCGGCCCATGGCGGCCTTGCGGGCCTCGGGCTGCTTCTCCGGGGCCTGGTGGCGGTAGGCCTCGAAGGCCTCCTTGCTGTCCCACTGCGAGTAGGAGACGACGAAGGTGCCGTCCAGGCCGCGGGCCCGCAGACCCTTGAGCACGATGTGCGAGCGGAAGCCCGGCAGGTCCTTGAAGTGGCGTTGTCCCGACCTCGCGGCCTCGCGGCCCTCGGTGGGTGGGGGCTTGGGTCGCCCTTCCGGCGGCGAGCGCGCGGTGAAAGGGCTTGGGTCGTTCCTGGGCCTACGCGTGGGGCGGAGCGTGAGATGGTCGGGACATCCCCCTTGAAGTACTCCTGGCCGGCGCCGAGGGCGTCGATGGCCTCGTCCTGCGCGTCGGGGCGGACGACGAAGACGGAGATGCAGGTGTAGTCGTCGCGGTGCGGACCGATCTCGGCCTTGCCGCCGGGCCCGTCGGAGGTCAGGACGTAGGCGACCTCGTTCTGCAGGAGCTTGATCGAGGTGGTGATCTCGGAGAAGACCGGCAGGGTGCGGTGCTTGAACTCCTCGCCCGCGTAGCGCTTCTCGAGGTCCTCGCCGCTGCGCCACTGGATGAAGTTCGCGGTGCCCGGCTGGTCGACGCCCGCGTGGACCGTGGAGGACATCCAGCCCTCGTACGTGGCCGCGTCGACGATCTTCGTCATCTCCGCGATCAGGCTGTCCTGGTTCTCGGGCTTGTCGGTCGTGAAGAGGTTGAGGACGGTGAGGTGCTTGTCCTCGACAGAGATGAAAGGCATTCTTCTTCGCTTCCTTTGGAGGTGGGACGAAACCGGGCGGAACGCGCCTACTGTGCGGGACCGAACCAGTGGGAGAGGGAGTCGGTGAGGCCTGCGGGGCCGGCGCCGAGGGGCGCGACCCAGGCCACGTAGCCGTCGGGGCGGACGAGGATGGCGTCCACCGGCGCGGCGCAGTCGGGGTAGTCGACGCCGATCACGTCGACGCGGTCCGCCCAGCCGGCCGCCGCCTCGTGCAGGGCGGGGCCGCCGCCGAGGTCCAGGAGCACGGCCCGTCCGGCGGCCAGCAGCGCGAAGGCGGAGGTCTTCTCGCCGTCCGCGAGCAGTTCACGGTCGGGCAGCCGGCGGCCGAGCAGGGGGTGGTCGCCCTGGACCGTTTCGTGGCGGATGTCGAGGCCGGTGACCATCCCGGCCAGGTGCCGGCGGACCGAGTCGTGGTGTTCGACCAGCTCGGAGAAGACCTCGCGCATCGGGGTGATGTCGTCACCGCCGAGGTAGAGAATCCGCTGGGCGAGGGTGTTGGTCAGGATGCGGGCGCCGACCGGGTGCCGCTCCGCGTGGTAGGTGTCGAGCAGGCCTTCGGGCGCCCGGCCCTTGACGTCCAGGGCCAGCTTCCAGCCGAGGTTCACCGCGTCCTGGATGCCCGCGCTCATGCCCTGCGCGCCGATGGGCAGGTGGATGTGCGCGGCGTCGCCCGCGAGGAAGACCCGGCCGCGCCGGTACTCGGACGCCTGGCGGGAGTTGTCGGTGGTGGAGCTGACCCACAGCGGGGTGGCGCCGGAGATGTCCTCGCCGGTCAGGCGCTGCCAGGCCTCGACGACCTCGTCAAAGGCGAGGGGGCCCTCGGCGGTGCGCAGCGGCTGGGTGTTGTCGAAGTAGATGACGCGGGCGCGGTCCGGGCCCATCGGGATGACCATGACCATGCCGCCGGGGACGCGCTCGCCGCTGAAGCGGGGGCGCAGCTGGACGCCGGCGACGTCCGCGAAGCGGAGCTCCATGGCGGGTTCGGTGCCGGGGAAGTCGATGCCGGTGAGCTTGCGCACGACGCTGCGGGCGCCGTCGGCGCCGACCACGTGCCGGGCGCGCAGGCTCAGGGCGCCGTCGGCGGTGGAGCCGGTCACGGTGACACCGTCGGTGTCCTGGTCGAGGCCGACGACCTCGACGCCGCGGCGGATCTCGGCACCGAGCTCCCGGGCCCAGCCGCCGAGGACGCCCTCGGTGCGGGCCTGCGGGATGCCGCGGGCCCCGTAGGAGCCGCCCTCCAGCACCCGGTAGTCGAGCGGGACACCGCCGAAGTGGCCGACGGGTATGACGCCGACCTCACCGAAGCGGGAAATCAGACCGCGCTGCGCGAATTCCTCGATCGTACGTGCCGAGAAACCTAGGGCACGTGATTCCTGAATGGGTTCCGCGAGCTTGTCAAGCACGATGACGGAGACTCCATTGAGCCTCAATTCGCCCGCGATCATAAGTCCGGTGGGGCCGGCCCCCACGACAACGACGTCCGCATCAAAGGTGCGCATTTGCCCTCTTCCCACTGGTGTACTCCCAGTATCGCGAGGGTTCGGGCGGAGCGTAAATAGCGATCCGTACAGGCCTTTGAAAAGGAATGTCAGAAAAAGGCCGGCCACGTCAGATCTTCGTCAGGACTTCGTCGGGTCCTTGTCGACGGGGTTGCCCGCGCGGGTGCGCGCGGGCGCATGCTCGGGCATGACCTCCACTCACATTCCCGCCGGTCCCGCCGTCCCGGCCGCGGAGACCCCGGCGGAGTCCCGGGCCCTCGTGGCGGCCCTGCTGGACCGCTATCTGCTCTCGCTCGACGACGAGAAGCTCGACGACGCCTGGGCCGCGCGGCTGTTCACGCCGGACGGCGTCGTCGCCTTCCCGCCGATGAGCCGGCACGAGGGCGCCGAGGGCATGGCGAAGTTCCACCTCACCGCCCTGTCGGCCTTCGCCGCCACCCAGCACCTGGGCTCTGGGGCCCTGGTCGTCCTCGACGGCGACCGGGCGACGCTGCGGGCCAACGTGCTGTGCACGCACGTGCACCACCCGCACCACGCGCGCCCGCAAGGCGACCTGCCGCCGCTGTTCGCCACCGGCACGTTCGTCGACGGCGAGGCCCGGCGCACCCCGCTGGGCTGGCGGCTGACGCTGCTGTCCTTCCGCCTGCTGTGGGCGGACGGAACGCCGCCCCCGAAGGGAGCGTGAGAGGGCCCGGGGCCCTCCCCCGGGTTCCGTGCCCGGGGCCCGGCGGCCGCAACGGCACGTGCGCGGCGGCGCCGGGAGATCCTCCCGGCGCCGCCGCGCACGTGCCGTTGCGGCGTACCCGCCTCAGGTGTTGAGGCTGAGCACCCGGTCCACCTCGATCTCGATGACCACCCGGCCGGGCGGGTTCGGCGGCCCCGACCAGTACCGCTCGGCGTACCGCCGGGCCCCCTCGGCCACCCGCGCCGGCTCGGTGACAACGGTGCCGGTGCCCTCGAGCGTGACCCAGGTGAAGCCCTGCACCTGGCACAGCGTGACCCGGCCGCCCGGGGCCGCGAGCAGGTTCCTGGCCTTGCGCGAGGAGACCACCGTCATGACCCGGGCGAGGCCGGTGTCCGCGTCCCAGGTGAACCGCACGGGCGCCGTGTGGAGCGTCCCGTCGGGCCGGACGGTGGTGAGCGCGGCCACGTACCGGTGGTCGTTGAGGAACGCGTCGACCGAGGCGGACACCTCGGGCCGGCTCTCCCGCTTCGACAGCGGCATGGTGTGAATCCCTCCTTACGCCGGCGCACACACCGGCTTGGCTGCGGACGGTCCGGCCGGCCGTCGCCCGCCGGGCGGCGGTGCGCGGCGGCCGCGGCACCCGACGGGGCACCGCTTCCACCGCACGGGGCCGGCGCTCGCCGCGCCTACCGCTCGGTGGCCGCCGCGACCCCCACGGAACCCTCCGTGGCCCCGGGGGCCTCGCCGGACTGCCCGGCGGCGCTCATCGAGGACTGCCCTTCGGGCATCAGGAAGAAGACCACGAGCAGGGCGACGTGCGCGCCGGACGGGCCGCGGTCAGGGCCCGGGCCCGGTCCAGTCAGGCAGCCTGCCAGTGGGCCCTCGACCGGTGGTGGAGCGGCGCTGGACGGTAGGTCGAGACCCGCTCGCGGCCGTCGGAATCCGGCAGGGACATGGCGGAGGGGAGAGCCGGGGCGCAGGTCGGTGGGCTCGTGGTGGTCACGGCCAGGGCCGGAGCCGCCCGGATTCCGGACCCCGCACGATGCGCCACACGGGCTAAGGGCTTGCCGGAGAACAACACGTGGGCCAGCAGCACGCCAACCTGCGAGCCCAGGTCGCAAAACCCACAGGTTAATTCCCGGCAAGCCCTTAGTCGATGCCTCGGACGATGGTGAAGAACTCGGCGTCGTCGTCGTGGTCGGCACCGGCCAGCCTCAGCGGCGGGGCCGTACCCACGGGCACCATCCCGAACACGGCCATATCGATCTCGCGGAACTCCTGGTCGGACATGGGCAACTCCTTCAGGGTGTGTCGCCCCACGGTGTCAAGAAAGGCTCGGAATCGGCTCGACGGCCGCTCGCCCGCCGGTCGAGTACGGCCGGGTGCGGCCGGTCCGCCCGGCGGCGGGGCGGGGCGGCGATCCGCGGCAGCGCGTGGCCGGCGAGCGTGGCGAGCACGTCGGCGACCGTCGTTCGTTCGTCGGTGCGGGGCAGCTCCTTCAGCAGCCGTACGCAGTGCCCGACCAGGCGGCCCGCGTCGTCGGCCGAGATCCGGGCCCGGTCGTGCAGCGCGCTCAGGGTCAGCGCGCCGTTCGGCTCGCGGTGCGCGAACAGGGCCACCGGGAAGGCGGTGTGCGCACCGCTCGCCCTCGGCGGGTCCACCCGTACGCCGCCGGCGGCCAACTCGCCGCGCACCCCGGCCCGCCGGCGCGGCCTGCTCTCGACCGCCACGACGCTCTCCAGCAGACGGCCGCCGCCGGCGGCGCGGCCGGTCCACTCGTGGATCTGCCCGGCCGAGACCCATTCGTATGCCGCCATGTCGAGGGCACGGTCGCGCAGCCCGGTGAGCAGCTGGGGCAACCGGTGCGCGGGGTCGACCTGCACGGACATCGGCAGACAGGCGCGCAGCGGTCCCGGCAGCCGCTCGACGGCGTCCAGGGTGATGCCGCGTCCCGAGACGGTCACGCCGAAGCCGACCTGCGCGGGCCCGGTCGCGCCCGCGGCGCGGTAGAGCAGCAGCGCCCAGACCGCCTGCAGCGCGCTCGAGTCGGGCAGGGCCCTGGCTGCGGCCCAGCGGTGCAGCCGGTCGGCCTCGGCGGCGGTCAGCCGCCCCTCGGCACGCCCACAGCCGCTCTCCCGGGTGTCGGGTCCCGGAGCGGCCGGCAGCACGGCCGGAGCTCCGGGGGGCACGGCACGGGTCCAGAACTCCCGGGCGGGCCCCGGGTCCTGGCGGCCGAGCCACTGGAACCAGTCACGCATGTCGGGGCGCCGCTCACCGCCGGGCAGCGCCCCGCCGGCGAGGTACGCCCGGTAGAACTCGTCGATGAGGACGAACACGCTCCAGGCGTCGAGCAGCCCGTGGTGGAAGGTGAGCAGCACGCGGGTGACGGCCCCGGAGGCGTCCGGCGTCCGGCGCGCGACGGGCGGCGGCACCGCACCCGCACCACCGTCCGGCACCGCACCCCCGCCGCCGTCCGGCACCGCACCCGCACCGCCGTCCGGCGGCTCCGCGGGCTCCGCGGGCTCGTCCAGCAGGGTGACGCGCAGCGGGCCGGCGTCGCGCAGGTCGAAGCCCCGCAGCCGGTCGCGTTCCACGAGTTCGTCCCAGCCGACGCTGCCGGCGAGGTGACGGACCACCTCTGCCTCGGCCCGCTCGTGCAGCACCACGTGCGGTTCGGGGTCCCCGGCGAAGGCGGCCCGCAGCACCGTCTCGCGGTCGACCACCGACTGCCAGGCGGCCGTGAACCGCCCGGTGTCCAGGGGGCCCCGCCAGTGCCAGGAGATCTGCTCGACGTACCGGCCGGTGCCACGTTGCCCGAGGGGGTCCAGGAACAGGTCGCGCTGCTGCCGGGTCACCGGCAGGGACGGCGGCTCCGCGGCGCGGCCGCCCTGTCCCTGCTCCGCGCGCGGGCGACTCGGCATAGCCACGTTCGCCTCCTCCGGCACTCGTCCGTGCGGGCCGGCCCAGCCGTCGGCCGGGGCCCGGGAAGCACCCGGCCGCAGAAGGCGCGGAACTCCCGGGCCACCGTGGCGCAACCCGCTGCCGGGGCGCTGACAGACCGCTGACGCGGCTGGGGAAGCGTCGCAGAACCGGTGGAGTCGTACCGGATCACTCCGTGTTCATGCTCATCGCCGACAGGAAGCCCCGGTCGAGCATGGTGCCCACGGACGTGTCGTCCGCGGTGCACAGCCCCGCGTCGTGGCAGGCGGTGCTCACCAGGTACCGGCCCATGACCTCGTGCGTGGCGAAGCCCCACTCGCCACGGGTGGCGGCGCTGCCGTCCGGAGCGTGCAGCTTCAGCCCGCGTCCGAAGCCGAACTCCTTGAAGCCCAGCCGCAGTCCCTGTCCCAGCGCCTTGGTGTACGCCTCCTTCAGCGTCCACAGCCGCAGCGCGTGCGGCACCCGCTGCTCCTCCGGCAGCTCCGCGATCTCCGCCGACTCGATGGCGGTCAGGATCTGCGCCTCCAGCAGGTCCAGCCGGACCGCGCGCCCGGTCGGCTCCGCGTCCACCCCGATCCGGCCGGTGCGGCTCAGCCCCACGGCCATCAGCTCGCCGGTGTGCGACAGGCTCAGCTCGATCTGGTCGAAGCCGCGCAGGTACGGGCGTCCGCCGAGCCGGTAGGCCAGGTCGAGGTGCTCCGGCTCGATCCCCAGGGCCGCCCCGGCCGTGCACTTGATGAGCAGCCGGGCGGCGGCGAAACGGTAGCGGACGGTGGGATCGGGGGTACGGCGGTAGCGGTCCCAGTCCGCGCCGAGCAGTTCGGGCAGCCGGGGACTGGTCAGGACGCTCGGCAGCCATTCGCTCCACGTCGTGTAGACCACCGCGTTGCCGAGCTCGGCCAGGCTCTCCCGCACTCCGTGCCAGGGCCCGTCCGGCCGTGGCACGTGGACCGGTACGGCACACGTCACCTTGTTCATCGTCGCCTCCTGCGATGTCGTGCCGGTCGCCCATGACCCCGCGCAGGCGGCCGGCCGTCGTGCCGGGGTGCTCGTCCGGCGCCCCGGCACGGCCCCGCGGGGCGGGGATGTCCGTACGTGGCGGCGGGGGACGGCTCGCGGCCGTCGCCCGCCGGGCCCTGGGTCCGGTGTTCCGTCAGCCCGCGAGCCGCGTGCCGTACACGTCGAGGCTGCGCCCCTGCCGGCAGCGGTCGAGGGCCTCGTCCAGCACCGCCTCGACGACCCCGCCGGGCGGATTCGCCACCGGTACGCCCAGGCGGCGGCCGATGCGGCTGAGGGCGAGCACCGCCCACGCCGGCTCTCCGAGGAACGGGTCGCCGGCCTGTTCCTGCGCCTCCCAGACCCCCAGCACGGCGGCGGCCGAGAGCACCAGCGCGTAACGGTCGGCCAGGGCGCAGGCCTGCGGGCCGAAGTCCCCGCCGAGCGCGGCGCACCGGGCGCGCAGCACCCGCAGCTCCGCCACGAAGGCCCGCGCGAGGTCGGTCAGGGCCGCCACCGGCGTCCCCCCGCCGGTGCGGCCCTCCAGCCGGCCGGCCACCCCCACCAGGGTGGCGGTGAGCAGGTCGTCGGTACCGGAGTGGGCCAGCCGCCGGTGGTCGAAGGCGGGCAGCGGCGCGCCCGGCCGGAACAGCTCGGCCGGCGGTTCCGGGGTGCGGAACCAGGCCGTACGGGCCAGGGCCGGCAGCTGCGGCACGATCACCGCCTGGCAGACTGCCGTGCCCGCGTGCCCGAGGCCGGCGACCGGCAGGTCGCGTACGAGTTTCTGGAAGCCGCCGTACACCGGCCCCCGGTCGTAGCCGCGGCCGCCGAGCACCGTGGCCAGTTCCTCCAGGTCCTCGCGCAGCAGGTCCGGCATCGTGTACTTCACGGCCGCGCCCAGCAGGTACGACTCCTCGGGCACGAGGCTCATCGCCCGCAGCCCGGTGACCGCCATGGCGTCGCAGGCCAGCAGGTCGGCGAAGACCCCGGCGAGCGCCTTCTGGCGACGGCGGGAGGGCCGGCCGTCCGGCCGGTTCTCGGTGGCCGCGCGCACCGCCGAGCGCAGTACGCCGTCGACGCCCGCGAGCACGGTGGCCGGGATCAGGCAGTGGCTGATCTGAAAACTGCGCAGGGCCAGGGACACTCCGTCGCCGACGGCGCCGACCAGGGCGCCGTCGGGCAGGGCCACACCGTCGAGTTCGAGGCCGGAGAAGTGCGCTCCGCGCATGCCGGGCGTCTCCGTCCGGCCGAGCCGGCGCACCTCGCCGGCGGCCGGCGCGCCGGGTCCGAGCATGAGGACCGAGTGGCTGCGGGGGCCCGCCTCCCGCGAGGTGCGGGCGTACACCACGAACGCGTCGGCGCGGTGGGCGTTGATGACCACGTCCTTGCGCCCGCCGACCAGCCACCCGCCTGGGCGCCGCTCGGCATCCATCTCGTTGCGCAGGATGGCGTTGGCGTGCGCGACCTCGCGGTGCACGATCGTGACGCGGCCGCCGCCGAGCAGCACGTCGGCCAGGGAGCGCCGCTGGTGCTCGTCCCCCGCGGTCCACACCGAGGAGGCGGCGAACAGGGACGTGATACCGAAGCCGTAGCCGAGGGCCAGGTCGCGGCGGAACAACGGGCGCAGGACGCGGGCGAGTTCCTCCAGGGAGGTGAGGCGGCCGCCGAGGTCGTGGGGGACGAACTCGGCGGCCACGCCGGCCTCCGCGAGCAGCGCCTCGGTGGCCTCGGGCACCTCACGGGCCTCGTCGGCGCGCAGCAGCGCGAGGTGCCCGTGCGGGTTCCCGGGGTCGGACGGGTCGCCGAGCGCGGCTTCCAGGCGCGCGGCCCGCAGCGGCTCGGTGGCCCGCAGCGGCGGTGCGTCCGGGGCGTCGGCGCCGGTCCCCGCCGTGGCGGCGGCACCGGGGAGGCTGTCCCGTGCGGGGGCGTGGATGTCCCGCACGGGGGTCTGGGTGGTCCGGGCCGCGCTCACAGGACGCGGACCGAACCGAGGGCGTACCGCGTGGCGTACCGCAGAACGGACAGTCCTGCCTGGCCGAGCGCGTCGCGTGCGTAGTGGCCGGCGGCGACGGCGTCGGTGCCCTCGCCGAGCACCCGCTCGATGTTGTCCTCGTCGAGCAGCACGTGATGGCGGGCGATCAGGTTCACGCCCGTCTCGTCGGGCTCGATGGACCACTCGCCCGCGTGCGCGGCGTACAGCGGCGAGGTGCGGACCTGCTTGTAGACGATCCGCTGGGCGCCGGGGAAGCAGATGCGGACGGACTCGGTGCTGTGCGTGCCGCCGTCGATGGACAGGCTGCCCATGGACATCACCTGCACGCCCGGTTCGTCCTCGACCAGGTCCAGGCGGGCGACGTGGGGCAGTTCGGCGGGCCAGTCGTCGGCCCGGTACAGGAAGTCGAAGATCAGCTCGGCGGGGGCGTTGACGTGGAGGGTGTCCTCGAAGGACCACACCAGGTCGTCCAGCCGGGTCCAGCGCTCGGCGACCCGGGCGAGCCCGAGCTGGACGCTGCTGTTGGCCGCCGTGACCTCCTCCGCCCAGGCCGCGTCTGCGGGGTCGTCACCGGTGGCGGTGAAGGAGTGCTCCAGCGTCACCCGGGAGCGGTCGCCGAGCGGTTCCACGGTCCAGACCCCGCTCGCGGAGCGGGTGGGGTCGGTGGGCTGGTCCATGGTGAACTCCACGCGCAGCCGCTGCACGTCCAGACGGCGGTTGGAGATCCAGGACGTGACGGCGTCACCCGCCGTGGCCCACATGCGCAACCGCTCCCGCGTCCCCTGGAAGTCGAGCTGTTCGACGTGGACGCAAGGCGGAAAGAACAGCGGCCATCGCGTGGCGTCCGCGATCAGCCCGTACAGCACACCGGCCGGGGCCGCCGCGATCACTTGGTGGACCGTGCGGTGCACTCGCGCATCCGACATCTTCCACACCCTTCCCTTCGGCACTCCGGCCGACTCGGGCCGCCGCGTGCGGGTCGGCGGCTGATGCTGCCGGAATCCGCCTCGACCGGCGGCCGTGTCAACGACCCTGTCCGGAACGGCTCGTGGCCGGGCCGGGCCCGGCTGGAGCCGCCGTCGAGCCTGACCGGAGCGCCCTTCCCGCCCGTACGCCCCGGGCGGAAGCCGCACTCCCCCGGGGCAGGCACGATCCGCGCGGGACGGCCCCGGGGGGCGGGCGCGGGACCGGACCGGAGCGTCCGACGGCTTGAGCACGGCTCCAGCCGGGCCCCCGACACTCGTCGCGCGGACCGCTCGGGCGGCGTCCTCCTGACGGGCGCCCCCGCCGGCGCCCGGGAGTCAACCCCGGCCGCCGGTCGCGCCCGCGGCCCCGCCGCCCACCCGGCCACCCCCGCCCTGGTGGGCGGCACGGGGCACCCTTCCCGGCACGGACCTCCGCCTCGGGGCTCCCACGCCCAGGGCCCCCGCGACCGCGCCCGCCGCGTCCCGTACGGCACCCCGTCACTTCCGTACGGCCTCCGTCCGCCCCGGACCACCACGCCCGGCACCCGACCGGCCCCGTCCCGGCACCCGTACGACCCCACCCGCGCCCCACCGGCCCCGCTGCCGTGCTCCACCCGGCCTGGAGGGTTCCTTGAGGGGCCGGGCGGACCGTGGCCGGACACAGCTCGTCGCGGCACCGCCCCCCGCGCGGTCCGCCGTCCGTGACCCGTGACGTCCCGGCGCTCGCACACGACCGTGCCGTGTCCCGGTGCGCCGCTCCCCCGCCCGCCGAACCGGCGGCCGACCCCTGGAGGCGAGTGCCCTGAACCCGTTCGGCTTCGTCCGTGCCCTGTGGGACGGATTTGTCGTCCTCGGACTTCTGCACACCGTCGGCGAGAGCACGCTCGAAGGCTGCCTGAACCGCGATCCGGTCTACGACGCCCCGCCGCCCGGCCACCCCGAACAGCTGCGCCCCGACCTGCCGTTGACCGCGCTCGAACAACGGCTGCGGCACGAACTGCGCCGTTCGCCGTAGGCCGGCGGCACCCTCTGACAAGGAAAGGGAAACGTTCCGTCCGTCCTGCTGCTCCCACGGGCGGCCCCCGCCGGAGAGACGGTGCGGCCGGCCCGGCCGCCCGGAACGCAGACCCCGGCCGACCGCTCACGGCCCCCGCGTACCCGCCCGGGACCCGTCCTCACGCCCCGGCGGCCCGCACCACGGCCGCGGAGTTGAACCCGCCCCGGCCGCGGGCGAGCACCAGCGCCGTCCGCAGGCCGGGCAGTTCCCGCGCCGCCCCGGTCACCAGGTCGATCTCGCAGTCCGCGGCGGCCCGTACGGTCCCGGTCGTGGGCGGGACGACCCGGTCGCGCAGCGCGAACATCGCGGCCGCCACGTCGAGCGAGGAACCGCCCGCGCCCAGCCGCCCCGTCATCGACTTGGGAGCCGTCACCGGCACCCCGTACGGACCGAACAGCGCCGTCAGCGCCACCGCCTCGGCCCGGTCGGCGTCCCGTTCGCCGGCCGCGTCCGCGAAGACCACGTCCACCTCGTCCGGCGTCACCCCCGCGTCGGCCAGCGCGAGTTCCGCCGCCTCACGCAGCCGCAGCACGTCAAGACCGCCGTCGAAGGTGGCCGCGCAGCCGGCCACCACGCCGTACGCGGTCGCCCCGCGCGCCGCGGCGGCGGCCGCGTCCTCCAGGACCAGCAGCGCCCCGCCCTCGCCCACCACGTGGCCGCCCGCGGCCTCGTCGAAGGGCAGGTAGGCGCGGTCCGGGTCGGCGGCCGTGGTCATCCGGCCGTCCGCCAGGTGGGCGGCCCAGCCCCACGGGCACAGGGCCGAGTCGACCCCGCCGGCGACCATCAGGCCCACGCCCTTGCGGATCTCCCGGCGGGCCCGGGCCACGGCGTCGATGCCGCCGGCCTGCTCGCTGACGACCGCGGTGCCGGGGCCGCGCAGCGTGTGCCGGATGGAGATCTGGGCCGTGCCGGCGGCGTGGAACCAGGCGAAGGACTGGTACGCGCTCACGTACGCGGCGCCCTTGCCCCACAGCGCCTCCAGTCCGCGCTGCCCGAACTCGGTGCCGCCCGCGGTGCTGGCGGTGACGACGCCCGCGCCGTAGCGGGGCAGGGCGGCCGGGTCGGCCCCGGAGTCGTCCAGGGCCTCCTTCGCCGCCACCAGGCCCAGGCGCGTGACCCGGTCGGTGGAGGGCAGCAGGCGGCTGGAGATGTGGTCCTCGTCGACGAACCCGTCGATCTCGCCCGCGATCCGTACCGGATAGCCGGAGGCGTCGAAGCGCCGGATCGGGCGGATGCCGTTCTTCCCCGCCAGCAGCGCGCGCCACCAGGCCTCGGCGCCGAGCCCGTTGGGGGCGATCACGCCGATGCCGGTGACGACCACCTCGGCGGGCGGGCGCACGGCCTCCTCCTCGGGCCACTCCAGTGCGGCGAGTCCCGGCCCGGGCGCACCGGTACCGCCGCCGGCCACGGCATCGACGTCCCACGGTCCGCTCACGCCGTCTCCGTCCCGCATCCCCTCCCCGTCCCTCACGCCGCTTCCCGCAGTCGGGGCCGGGTCAGCACCGTCGCCGTGTGGAACCCGCCGAAACCGCTCGCGACGCTCAGCACCGTGCTGGTGCGCTGCTCGCGCGCGAACAGCGGTGTGTAGTCCAGGTCGCAGGTCGGGTCCGGTTCGTGCAGGTTCGCCGTCGGGGGCACCGTGCTGTGCTGGATGGCGAGCACGCTGGCCGCGACGTCCAGGGCCCCCGCCGCGCCCAGCGCGTGCCCGATCATCGACTTGATGGAGCTGACCGGGACACGCCGGGCATGATCTCCGAGGCCGAGCTTGAAGGCGTGCGTCTCGTGCCGGTCGTTGTGCCGCGTGCCGGCGCCGTGCGCGTTGACGTAGTCCACGTCCACCGGGTTCATCCGGGCGGCGTCGAGCGCGGCCCGGATGGCGTCGGCCATCTCCTCCCCGCCCGGCCGCAGTCCCGTCATGTGGTGGGCGCTGCTGTACGAGGCGAAGCCGGACAGCTCCGCGTACACGTGGGCCCCGCGCCGCCGGGCGTGCTGGAGCTCCTCCAGGATCACCACCGCCGCGCCCTCGCCGAGGACGAACCCGTCGCGGGTGCGGTCGAAGGGCCGCGACGCGGTCCCCGGGTCCTCGTTGCGCGGGCTGGTGAGCCTGATGCGGTCGAAGCAGGCCATGGCGATCGGGGAGATCGGCGCCTCCGCCCCGCCCGCGACCATCACGTCGGCGCTGCCCTCGCGGATCAGCTCGGCGGCGTGGCCGATGGCGTCCAGGCCCGAGGTGCAGCCGCTGGAGACCACGCCGACCGGGCCCTGCGCTCCGCTGTCGCGCGCCACCACCGCCGCGAGGGAGCCGACCATGAAGTAGTCGTGCAGGTGCTCGGCAGCCTTGGAGTGGTCGACGGTCCAGGTCACGCCGAAGTCGCTGAGCAGGGCGTACTGGGTGGCCAGTCCGGTGGTGCAGCCGGCCGCGCTGCCCAGGCTCACGCCGGTGCGCAGCGGGTTCCCGGCCGCCAGGACGTCGGCCAGGCCGCTGTCCCGCACCGCCTCGCGGGCGCTGACCAGAGCGAACTGGGCGGTCCTGTCGAGGCGTTCGGTGTCGGCGAGGGTGAAGCCGTGGGCGGCGGGGTCGATGTCGACCTCGGCGGCCACCCGTGAACGGTGTCCGGAGGCATCGAAGAGGGTGACGCCGCGCGTCGCCGTGCGTCCCGACGTGAGCAGCGACCAGAAGGCACCGGTGCCGATCGCGCCGGGGGCCACCACGCCCACGCCGGTGATGACGATCCGCCTCACCGCTCACCGCCGGCGGTGCGGTCCTCGGCCGGTCCGGCTTCCGGCATGCCCGTGGTCAGCGCGACGCGTTCCCGGCAGGCGTCCCCGATCAGCGCGGGCAGCACGTCGTTCCCCGCGAAGAAGTGGTCGCCGATCAGGGTGCGCACGGTGATGGGGCCGGTGGTCCACCGCCGCCATTCCTGGAGCGCGGTCGGGACGGCAAGCGGGTCGTCGCTGCCGGCGAAGACGAGCAGGGGTACGTTCACGGGTCCTCCGGTGGCGGGGTCCAGGGCCGCCTGCCGCAGGGCCTTGGCCAACCGCAGGTCGTCGCGCAGGACGGGCAGCACGGAGCGGTGCCACAGCCCGCCGGGGCGGGCGGCGGCGGGCCCCTTCGGCAGCGAGCCGAGGGCCCCGAGGAGCGGCAGCAGCTGCTCGTCGGGGGCTTCGGCCGCGCCGATCAGTGCGGCCGTGGCGTGCGGCGGCAGGCAGGCGCCGACCGCGAGGAACAGGGGAGGGGGCGCCCCCTCTTCGGCCAGCGCCCGGGTCAGGGTGTAGGCCACCAGCGCTCCCAGGCTGTGTCCGTACAGCGCGTACGGGCCGGACCGCGCCGCGTCGAGCAGCGGACCGAGGAGGTCGGCCAGGAGTCCGGCGCGGTCGGTGACGCGCGGCTCCCGCCGGCGGCCGTCCCGGCCCGGGAGCAGCAGGGCCGCCACGTCCACCGCGGGACCGGCCGCCAGGGACCAGCGCTGGTAGCTGGCCACGCCCGCGCCCGCGTGGGCGAGGCAGTGGAGCCGTACCCGCTGCTCCACCACCTCGTCGACCGCTGTCAGCGAAGCCATCCGTCGTCCTCCTTCGGGGAAGCTGTTCCGGCGTGCTCGCCGGGCGGCGCACCGGCCGCGCCCCGAGTCTCGCGACCGCTGCCGGAGCGGGACTCGACCCGCACCGGCACGCGTCCGCGGCTCAGGCCGCGTACAGGTCGAAGGTCGAGGAGTGGCGCGGCCCAGCGACCACGTCCAGGCGCGGGTCGACCGCGAGCATCGCCAAGTGCAGCCGCTGGAGCTGCGGCGAGGGCTCGACACCGAGCTCGTCGATCAGCCGCTGGCGCATCCGGCGGTAGACGTCGAGCGCGGAGGCCTGCCGGCCGGAGCGGTAGAGCGCGACCATCGCCTGCGAGTGCAGCCCCTCGTGCTGGGGGTGGCGGGCGATCAGATCGGTGAGCTCGGCGATCAGTTCGACGTGCCGGCCCAGCCGCAGGTCGGCGTCGATCCGGCGCTCACGCGTCACCAGTCGGCTCTCCTCCAGGCGCATGACCTCGATGTCGAGGATCGGTCCCACGCGCACGTCGACCAGCGCGGGCCCCTCCCACAGGTCGAGGGCCTCGCCGAGGCACTTGGAGGCGCGTGAGTCCTCGCCGCTCTCGAAGGCCTGCCGGCCCTCGGCGACCAGGCACTCGTAGGCGTGCACGTCGACGGACTCGGCCGGGATCTGGAGCAGGTAGCCGCCGTAACGGGTGGCCAGCACGTCCTTGGCGGAGCCGGGGACGTCCGGGCCCATGGCGGTGCCCAGACGGCGGCGCAGCTGGAGGATGTACGTCTGGAGCGTGGTGAGCGCGCTCTGCGGCAGGTCGGCGCCCCAGATCTCCTCCATCAGGGTGGGCACGGGCATGACCCGGCCCGGGTAGAGGGCGAGCAGCGCCAGAATCTGGCGGGGCTTGCCAGCGGTCGGGACGATGGATATCCCGTTTACCTCGGCATCCAACGGACCCAGGACTCTAATCTTCATGATTCCCCTCCCAGCCTTGCCAGGCCGCCATAGCTTTCCGGCCGGTTGTGAACCTTTCGACACTGTCTTGATCCGGCCTTTTCTGGCGTTTCCATGGACCCAAGGCCAGGTGCACCATACCCTTCGGCACCCGTTCCCCCTCCGGCGATCGAGTCCGGCTCCGGCCCGTCTCCAATGAATTCCGAGATATGCCACTGACACGCCGCTGACACGCCGCTGACACGCCGCTGACAATCACCGGATGAACAGCCATCCGTTCTTCCCACATCTTTTCGGACGCGGTACGCGCTGTTAGCTTTCCGGCCATGGTGACCGATACGACGGCGCACGGCGCCGAACCGCTCCCCCGCGGGCTGCTCGGCCCGGCCGGCCGGGGCCCCGCCCCCGGGACACCTGCCCTGCCCGGGCTTCCCGACGCGAGGATTCTGTTCGGCGTACTGGGCACCTGGTACTGCCGAGGGGTCCGGACGGGCTTCCCCGACCTGACGGTCGACCGTTTGTGAACCCGGCCTGAGAAAACCTCGAGAAACCCTCCACGATTACCGGTGTCCCGGTCGCGCGCCGGGCGTCTTACCGCGAGAACCCCTACTCTCCGATGGGAGAGGAAGGGACCGGGTCCTTTTCGAAGGGAATACCGGGAACGGATCTCCGACCGCAGAGCCCTCGGGCCTTCCCGTGCGAGGATGAGATGGAGTTTCGAATACTGGGTCCGGTCCAGTTCTTCGACGAGCGGACCGGCGTTCCGATCGTGCCGGCCGGTGCCAAACAGCGTGCCCTGCTCGGCGCGCTCGTCGTGAAGGCCGACCAGGCCGTCTCCGCGGACCGGCTCGTCGACGAATTGTGGGGCGAACACCCGCCCGTCAACGCCGCCAACGCCCTCCAGGCCCATGTCGCGCGGCTGCGCCGGCTGCTGCCCGCCCCGCCGCCCGCCTCCGGGGAGGCGCACCACGAGTGGCTGGTGACCCGCGCGCCCGGTTACGTCCTGCGGCTCGGGGGCACCGGCACCGACGCCCGGCACTTCCACCGGCTCTCCGCCGAGGGACGTGGTCTCGCGCCCACCGACCCCGGCCGCTCGGCCGACGTCCTGCGCCGGGCCCTGGCCCTGTGGCGCGGCCCCGCCCTGGAAGGCAGCGGCCGGGGCACGATCTGCTCCGTCGAGGCCTCGCTGCTGGAGGAGAGCCGGCTCGTCGCGCTCGAATCCCTGTACACGGCGTGCCTGGGGGCGGGGCGGGCCGGCGAGATCACGGGCGAGCTGGAGGAGCTCACCACCGCCCACCCGTTGCGTGAGCGCTTCCACGAGCTGCTGATGACCGCGCTGTACCGGTGCGGCCGTCAGGCGGAGGCACTGCGGGCGTACGACCGCGCGCACCGCCGGCTCGTCCGCGACCTGGGCGTGGAGCCCGGCCCGCTCCTGCGCGGCCGCATGGAGGCGATCCTCCATGACCCGGATTCCGCCCCTGTCCGCCCCGCCGGTCTCCCGGCCGCACCGTTCGCGCCCGCCGACGACGACGGGCCGAGCGTGCGCCTGCTGCACGCGGAGCTCATCGGCCTGCGCCGTCACGTCGAGCGCCTCACGCGCGAACAGCAGGACCTGATGGACCGCCTGGAGGCGCTCACCGCGACGCACGCGGCCCCCTCCTGACCGGTCCCTCCGCGCCCCGCGACGAACCGGAAGGGACCGGCCGGCGCCCGGACGACGTCTCGCCCGAACAACGCGAAGGCTCTTTCCCCGATCCGCGTTCAAGGGTGATCCGGGAAAGGGCCTCCGGGGAGGACGGCGTCCGTGCGCGGAGGAAGCGGTCCCGCGCACGGATTCGCCCCGCCCCTCGCGCCGTCACCGCACCACGAGCCGTCCCTTGGCCGCTCCGGTGGCGACCGTCGCCGTCGGCACGGGTTCGGGGTGCGCCGTGAGGATGAAGCGCTGCAGCCGGCTCAGCGCGGCCGACGGCTCCAGACCCAGCTCCGACACGAGGACCGTGCGCAGCCGCCGGTAGACGTTGAGCGCCTCGCCGCGGCGCCCGGAGCGGTGCAGCGCCAGCATGAACTGGCCGTGCAGGCTCTCGTGCATCCGGTACCGGTTGACCAGGACGGTGAGCTCCGACAGCAGTTCGCGGTGGCGCCCCAGTCGGAGGTCGGCCTCGATGCGCTGGTCGAGCGCGCACAGCCGGGCCTCGTCCAGGCGCCGGACCTCCATCTGGATCTGGCTGCCGGCCTGGACGTCGGTGAGCGCGGGGCCGGTCCACAGCGACAGGGCGTCCGCCAGCCGGCGCGAGGCGCCCTGGTGGTCGTCGCCGTCCATCGCCCGGTAACCGGCGCCGGCCCGGCGCTCGAACTCCCGGTAGTCGACGGTCCCGCCCCGGGTCTCGAGCCGGTAGCCGCCGGGGAGGGTGGTCAGGACGTCCTTGGCGGTACAGCGTTCGTTCTCGCCGTGTCCGAGCGCCCCGCCGATCAGCTCGCGCAGCTGGAGCACGTACGTCTGAAGCGTCGTACGGGCGCTGCGTGGCGGGTTCTCGCCCCACAGCTCCTCGATCAGCGTGGCCACCGGGACCACCTGGTCGGCGTGGAGCGCGAGCAGGGCCAGTACCTGGCGCGGTTTGGGCGCGGTCGGCGTGACCGACACCCCGTTCTCGGTGACGGACAGCGCTCCGAGCAGGTTGATGTCCACGTACTCCCCCAAAGGTCGCTGCAGGCAGGTGCCCGGCCTGCGCGTTCCCGCGTTGCCCGTTCTGCCGGGGCCGGATCGCGATGGCGCGTCCTGGCTACTTGATAAAAAAACAGCACAGTCGGTTTGTCAATCCCATAGGGGTCAGGACGGCCATCCGACATCGATCTCCGGCCACCCTCAGGCCGCACCCAACTCGCTCTCAACCGCCCGGAGGTCGGCATTCCAGCAGATCAAAACGCCCATTTGCCACTCTGGAACACCACGCCACAGCGAGAGCAAGCCACCACGACGTGGCTGGATTCGACGTCAGGGCTGCACGCGGAACCCCCTGGGGCCGGCACGGGGCGCAGACCCGCGCAGACACCCGCCCCTCCCCCCGGACAGGGGCCTCGGAGCAGACAGGAAGCGGCTTTCGAGGCCCCGGAGGGGTAATGGAGGGGAACTCTGAAAACAAACCAGTTGGTCTCTTCAGGGGCTTCGGAATGCCTCAAAGGGCTCTCGAAGGACCTTGCCGGCCCAAAGGCTCCCGGAAGGCACTACCGGGTCTCGCGGCCTCCGAGGCCGTCGGAGACCGGCTCGGCCCTCCCCCGGGTCCCCCCGGCGTCCAGCGTCCCGAGCAGCCCCGGCGAGGCCAGGGTCGGCAGCAGCAGTTCCCAGAACCGCGCGACCGTGCGGGAGGCCAGCCAGACGGTGTCCCGCGCGCCCAGCACCTCGAAGCCCACGGTCGCGCCCACCACCGCCGCCACGATCCCCTCCGGCTCGGCACCGGGCCGCAGTTCGGCCGCCGCACCGGCCTCCCGCACCAACCCCTCGGCCCACCGCTGCCAGTACGCCCGGAGGTCCACGTCCGGCGCCCACGCCACGTCACCGCACAGCACGAACCCGGCCCGCAGCACCACGTCGGAGTTCAGCTCGCGCGCCAGCGCGTGCGTGACGTCGACGAGGTGCTGCAGCCGGCTCCGCGCGCCCGCCGGCGCCTCCAGCACCGCCCGCAGCCGCTCCAGCGCGGCCGCCTCCACGGCCTCCACCAAGGCCACCTTGCTGACGAAGTGGAAGTGCAGCGCGCCGTTGCTCACCCCTGCCCGCGTACTGATCCCGGTGAGCGAGGTGACCGCGAAGCCCTCCCGGGCGACGATCTCGGCCGCGGACCTGATCAGGGCTTCCCGGGTTCGCACCGCGCGTTGCTGTCGTGCCATCGAGCGCTCCGTTACTGCGGGGGATTGCCGTGCTTGCGGGCCGGTACGTCGGCGTGCTTGGTGCGGAGCATCGTCAGGGCGCCGATGAGCACCTCGCGGGTGTCGGCGGGGTCGATGACGTCGTCGACCAGGCCGCGTTCGGCCGCGTAGTACGGGTGCATCAGCTCGGCCTTGTACTCCTTGACCATCTGGGCCCGGGTCGTCTCGGGGTCGTCCGACTCGGCGATCTGCCGGCGGAAGATCACGTTGGCGGCGCCTTCGGCACCCATGACCGCGATCTCGTTGGTGGGCCAGGCGTAGGTCAGGTCGGCGCCGATCGACTGGGAGTCCATGACGATGTAGGCGCCGCCGTAGGCCTTGCGCAGGATCAGGCTGATCCGGGGCACGGTCGCGTTGCAGTAGGCGTAGAGGAGCTTGGCGCCGTGCCGGATGATCCCCCCGTGCTCCTGGTCGACGCCGGGCAGGAAGCCGGGGACATCCAGGAGGGTGATGATCGGGATGTTGAAGGCGTCGCACATCTGCACGAAGCGGGCGGCCTTCTCGGACGCCTCGATGTCCAGCACGCCCGCCAGCGACTGCGGCTGGTTGGCGACGATCCCGACGACCTGGCCGTTGAGCCGGGCCAGGGCACAGACGATGTTACGGGCCCAGCGCTCGTGGACCTCCAGGTAGTCGCCGTCGTCGACAAGCTCCTCGATGACCTTGTGCATGTCGTACGGGCGGTTGCCATCGGCCGGGACGAGGTCGAGCAGCACCTCGGAGCGGCGGGTCTGCGGGTCGGAGCACGGCACGCACGGCGGGTACTCGCGGTTGTTCTGCGGAAGCATCGACAGGAGGTAGCGGACCTCGGCGATGCAGGTCTCCTCGTCGTCGTACGCGAAGTGCGCCACGCCGCTGGTGCCGGCGTGGACGTCGGCGCCGCCCAGCCCGTTCTGCGTGATCTCCTCACCGGTGACCGCCTTCACGACGTCCGGACCCGTGATGAACATCTGCGAGGTCTCACGGACCATGAACACGAAGTCGGTCAGGGCGGGGCTGTAGGCCGCGCCGCCCGCGCACGGGCCGAGCATCACACTGATCTGCGGGATGACACCGGACGCCTTGGTGTTGCGCTGGAAGATGCCGCCGTACCCGGCGAGCGCGGAGACACCCTCCTGAATACGGGCACCGGCCCCGTCGTTGAGGGAGACCAGCGGGGCACCGGCCGCGAGGGCCATGTCCATGATCTTGTGGATCTTCGTGGCATGGGCCTCACCCAGCGCCCCGCCGAAGATCCGGAAGTCGTGCGCGTACACGAAGACCGTCCGGCCCTCGACCATGCCCCAGCCCGTGACCACACCGTCCGTGTACGGCCTCTTCGCCTCCAGCCCGAAACCCGTCGCCCGGTGCCGCCGCAACTGCTCCACCTCATGGAACGAACCCGGGTCCACCAGCAGCTCGATACGCTCGCGCGCGGTCAGCTTCCCCTTCGCGTGCTGCGCCTCGGTCGCCCTCGCGCTCGGCCCGGCCACCGCCTGCGCGCGGACCGCGTGCAGCTCGGCCACACGCTCGTGAGCGTTCGCCGCCTCCGCGGAGGCCCGAGGAATGTCATTCACAACTGTCACGACACGTCCCTTCCTCTCAAGGTGCGGCCCGATCAATGCCACCATAACAAACCGCACGTGCGGTTTGTATGGCGCGGCTGGTACGCACACGAATCAGTCATGGGTGAAGCGGCCGGCCCCAAGGGCTGTCCCGTAATCCCTGGTGGATCAGCGCGCGGCGTCAGATGCGGTGCAGCGCAAGGCGGAGGGGCGTCCGCATACTGGATGTATTCGGGCGTTCCGACAACGCGGCGAGGCGCCGTAGTTGTCGTCGTGCGCCCACCAGGGATTACGGGACAGGCCCTAGGCCGTGTCGTCGAATTCCCGTCTGCCGCGCGGCCCGCCCTCCGGGCGAACGACGGGAATTCGACGACAGTCCTAGCGCCAGCTGTACGGAGAGCGGTAACCGACAAGGGGCCGCTCGGGCCGCCACGGCGGGACCTCGGGCAGCTCTCCGTCGCCGCTCTCCTCCTCCTGCCCCGCCAGCAACGAACACAGCACGACGGTGACCGCGACCAGTTCCTCGTCGTCGGCCTGCCCGCGTTCCACCCGGAACGTGGGCCTCACGGTGTCGAAATCGACCATTCGCCCTCCTCAAGCCTGTCGCCCACCGTCCGGCACGCACCTTGAGAAGTCCTGCCGTTCCTCTTGAGATTCACTTGAGCCGACCGACCGGACTCCAGGGGTGCGGCGTTCCGGCGGCGGGCGCGAACGACCAGGTGCCCAGGACCGCGTGCAGGATGAAAGAGGCTCAGCGATAGGGCGGACGCACGAAGTAAAGACGACCCGGCACTTCTGAACCACAGCCAGAGGTGGCGGCACGGGAGCCGAATCGGTTCCCGTGCCGCCACCTTGTTCGTCAGCGGCGCCGGTCGGTTCCCATAGCCGACCGGGCGTCCCGAACGAACTGCCATGCGCGCCCGACACTGAAGCCCGCAAGGACAAGATTGATAGCGATCAGAATCTGCATCCGTACCCCCCTTCCCATGCTCTTCCCGGGCGATTGCCCGCTGAAATCAAAAGTACTGAGGGCCTTGGCTGGTAAATAGGGTTTGCCGCTCGACTTGGCGCTCATCTCGGTTCTTGGCCTGAGCGCCAAGTCGAGCGGCAAGTCGTGGACCAGTCCGCGGCGATTGATTACCCGCACAACACGGAGAAGCCCGAGAAGAGCGTTCGGTCTCCAGCGGGTGGGACGCAGCGCGCTATCGAGTAACTCGGTGCGCCAGGGGCGGCGCCGGAGGCCGCGGAGCGAGCGGGCGGGCAACTCCGGTGGTTCGGCAAGGAGAGGGAGCCGATCGCCGGCTCCCTCGCATCAGTGCCTCGAAGCGGCGGTCCGGCCTATGATCGGGCTCTCTTGGTTACGCCCCGACTCGTCGGGCCGGCGTACTGGTTCGACGAGCCCCCTGCGCGCCGCCTCGACAGTCAGATGCCTGATGAGGCGCAGTGCCCGGTAGGCGCGCCCCGAGCACGCCCGAGAGGGTGGCTCGGTGGCGCACCCCCGCAGACTCGGCCGGTGGAGGTGAAGGTGTCGTTCGATGCCCGGAACGTCGAGGTCCTGGTGGGCGAGTTGGGCAGCGTGGTGAACAGACTGGTCCCTGGCGCGTTCGGCGACGTTGCCAGGGACGGCCAGAAGTCGCAGGAACCGCTGCACATCCCCGCGTTGCGTGAGATCGCGGAACGGAGCTTTCGCACTGAGTGGCGACGAGGAGACCGGGTCCAAGCGCTTGAGCTGACGCTCCGACGGGCGATAGGCCGACTCGAAGGACAGTTCGCCAGCAATTCGACGTGGAGACCGAGCAGGCGGATCACCAATGAGGAGGTGGCTCTGCGCTATTTCAACTTCGACGGTTCGACGGACCTCGGAAGAGTCGAGTCCATCGACTTCAATGATGCAGCGTTCGACGGTCTCGGAGGCGATCGCTACGTCAAAGTATTTCACGCGTTGAAGAATGCGATAGCGTTTGACAGAAGCGACGCAAGACTTCGTGCATACCTGAAAGACCTTCGTCGCCGACTCGCCGCAATTCTTCTCGACCCGGGTTTCCCTTTCACCGCGGCGTCTGAGTCCACGCCGGCAGACGAAGCGTCGGTCGCCCGGTCGGTATCAGAGGACGGCTACGGTGCGGATGTCCGCGAATTGCTCGCGATCTCTGCCGTCTATGTGCGCGACATCCGCATCGATTCCATGCTCCATGTGGTGCGTACTCTCGAACCCGATCTGCTGGAACAGCTCAGGAACACGAGTCATCCGTGGCCGCGGGTGGTCGTCGGAGAGGCCGGGTCGGGCAAGAGCACACTGCTGTGGTCGCTCCACCAGAGCCTGGCCGCCGAGCCGGACACGGAGCCGCTGCTGCTGCCCGCTACGTGGTTACTGCGGGACCGGAGTGACGAACCTGCGGAAAGACTCGCCGGGTTGCTGCAAGAGATCGCCCGGGCAGGCAGCAGGCCGGTCCTGCTCCTCGACACCGCCGACCTGATGCTTCACGACGAAGAGGCGCGCCAGCGGCTGTTGCGTCTTCTCAACTCCGTACATACGGCCGGGTTTTCCGGCCTGTATTCCACCAGGCCCCAGGAGGCCGCACTCCTGTCGGACGACAATCTGCGTCGTTACGACCTCCAGCCGTACGACGACGCCGAACTGGATCACGCTGTCGCTGCCTTGGTCACTCGGTATTGTCCGGACGTTCCTCACGCCGAGGTCACCAGGCGGGTCCGGCAGGCAACGGCGCGCGGCCTGCCGGTCGCCGAGGTCTGCCGGAGCCCGCTGCTGCTCCGCATGCTGTTCGACCTCTCCGCGCCCGCCGAGCCCGAACTCGGTGATGTCGACGTCACCCGGCTCTTCGACGCCTACTGGCAGCGGCGGGTGATTCGTGACGCCCGTACGGATACCGAGACCGGCCTGCGTGCCCGTGCGGCCGGCAATCTGAGCGCCCTGGCCGGCCACGCAGCCATCGGATTGCTCGCCTCCGGCCTGCCGGGGCTGCCCGCCGCCACGCTGCGCGAGACGACCGCCGTGGCGGCTGGATCATCCGGCGACCCCGCATCGCTCGAGGAAGGGCTCGCGGTCCTCACCGAACGCGGTGTGCTCGTACCTGGCGGAGAACAGGTCGGATTTCTCCACCAGACCATGTTCGAATTCGCCGCCGCCAAGGGTCTGCTCGCCCGGTCGGACCCAGCGACGATCGGCACACTGACGGCCCGGGCCACCAGCCACGGCGGTGACCTGTTCGTCGGCGCCGTTCTTGAACAGGTCCTGATTCTCGCGGGTACGAACCCGCTTCTCCAGGGTGCGGCCCACGATGCCGTCAACGCTCTGGTCACCTCGGACAGCGAGGCGGTCCAGGCGATCGGGCTTGTGGCCTGGGGTCACTATCCGGCGCTTCTTGATGGCGCCACCAACGCCCTGCGGACAGCCGGGGCGTCGGCGCTGGAGCGCACGACGAGAATTCTGCCCACCATCGCCGCCAAGCCGACGGGGCAGACCATCAGCCAGCTCTTGCTCATCTGGCAGTCCACCAATGAGTCGGATGTCCGTACCGCGGTGCTCGACGCGTTCGGCCGTCTCGCCCTGCGCACACCGCGAGACGTGGCCGAGGCAATGGACTACCTGGAGCCGCTCCACACGTTCGCGGGAACCACAGTCACCCCCGCGATGCGGCGCGGTTTTCTCGGTGTCCTCCATGCGATCTCCTCGCAGGCGCGCCTTCTCGTACGGTCCACGCTCGTCGCCATGCTCATGAGCAGTGACGACCGAGAATGCGTCGAGCTGGAGTACCTGGCACGTCAGTGGTCCTCCATCGGCGACGACCACCTGCTGGCCGAGATCGTCCGGACCCTCGACGCCGAGGGGCCGCCGAACCACACCGTCGCGGCCGGGTTCGGGAGAGTCATCGCCGCCGAATGGCACCGGGCGGGCACCTGGCACGGTGCCGAGCCCTGGGCGGATTTCCTCGCACACGCCACAAACCCCGGCCCCGCCGCGCTCACGCTGCGGGACGAGGCGACGCTGCACGCCATCGGCGCCTTCGTCGTCACCACGGACGACGACCGCCGCATCCGCGTCGCCATCGAGGCCCTGCTCGACGCATCGGACCCTCGTGTGCGCGACTTCGTCTGCCATAGCGTGCTCCGCGGCATCCTCGCCTCGGGATCACACGCCACCGCTGTCCTGGAGGCTGCCGCCAGGTCCTCACTCGCGACCATCGGGTACGCCGCGCAGAAGGGCAGGATCGACGAGCGCCAACAGCTGCTGCTCGACCTGCTCGCCCAAACCCATCTCCCCGGTACGTCCATAGCCCGATTCCTCCCGCCACGTCTCGAAACCCAGGACTGGAAGGCCGACCACCGCCTCCTGCGGATCGCGGCGGCCGCGGCCGATCACGGACACCTCACAGCTCAGCAACTGCTGGAAGAGGTGAGCCGCACCCCGCAGATGTTTTCGACGGCCCAGCTCGACGCGATCTTCTCCACTCGAGCCGCGCACATGCCCCAGAGCGATGAGGTCTTCGACACCATCGTGTCCATCGGCACCCGAACCGGGCGGACGGCGGACCTGGAGAAGATCGTCAACTCCGCCGATCGACGCGATGGACGTGTGGACACGTACGGTCCCTCGCTCCTGGCCCACGCCCGTGAGCTGATGGCAGGCACCGATGAGTCGAAGCGCCGAGGCAGCCAGTTCCTCGCCGGACTCATGGCCAAGATCGACACGGAGATGGCGTGGCCCGAACTACGAGCCGTCCTCGACGACGTTGACGACCCAAAGATCCTCGTTCAGCTCATTCAGACGCTCTGGCAGCAGACTCCCGCCGGGGATGTCTCTGCCCAGCTCGACTACCTCGGCCAGTTCATCGAGGTCCACCCCGGTGCCGACAAGCCGGTTGCACGTCCACTCGGACGCCTGACCAACATCTCGGTCGCCGTCGCATCGGCCTGGGCGATGCTCTACATCCTCGGTACCCGCACCGAAGCCGCCACCGACCAGTGGCCTGTGGTGCGGACGCTCGGGCTCTACGAGGTCGAAGGGGAGGAGATCTTCGTCGAGGGCAGGAGGTTCCTGATCGTCTGCGACTACCTCGCGCGCCTCGGCCCGGTGGACCCTCGCCCGGCCGGGGCCAATCTTCTCGACTACCTCGCGGCTCTCTCGACCGGTGAATTCCATGGCAACGACCCTGCGTGGTGGCGACGCGAACTCCGTATCGCCGTCCAGCACGCCTGCGCACCCGGTGATCACAGGATCATCGAATCCCTTGTCGCTGCCTGCGGCACCCTCGACGACGGCATCGCCGAGGTCATCACCACGGCCATTGCCGAGCGCCACTACGCCGACGCTCGCAAGCACCTGCAAACGCTCGGCCGCGCCGACATCACGGCCACTCTGCGGAGCTTCCTTCTGGAGCTCATCCGCAGCCACGACCGCAGCTTCGGCACCCGGGCCTTTCCCGAGGTCTTCGCAGCAGTCACGAAATAGGCGCTGCCGGCGCGGCGGCATGGGTGACCGGCCGCGACCAGTACGTTCAACTCGCCCTGGACGCGCGCCGACGCGGTCAGCGCACGGCCCCGCCGTCGTTCCGCTGGACAAGGCGTGGCGTTCGGTTCGGCCGCCTCGACACCGACGGTCCGGCGCCTGCTGGCCGCCGCGGACGAACACCTGCCGGCTTCTCCGAACTACCAGGGGCGTCACGTACTTGGGCGACGGGGGATGATGAGGCTCGTTGAATTCGGCTCTGACCGGAGTTCCGTGAACAACCGGGAAGGGATGCCTGCGGATCTCCCGTCGGCGGCCAGCCGCATCGAGATCGTGTACTGGTTGACTGTGCGTCGTGACTGAGATGATCGAGCTACCGGATGCAGAGGGCGGCTGGGAGCCCGCGACAGAACTCCAGGCAGGTGGGCGCAATCCGGCGCGGCAGGCATCGATGTTCCAGAGCGTGACCTGGCCGTTGAGCTCGCTGGCCCTGCTCTCGGTGGACCTGGAGGCGGTGGCGCGGCGGCTGAGGCTGACCCTTGAGACCTCGTGGGACGGGCACGGCAGTGTGCGGGCTGCGTTCTTCGTGCTGGACGGGACGGACTTCGTCGTCACCGACCACGAGGGGGACGCTCCGGGAACCCACGTGTGGACCCGGAAGGGTGGGCCTGTCGATCCGGCCGCCCGTGTGGGTAGCCTCCTCGCGGCTCTCGGCGTGGGGCCGGAGGCGGTCTCGTACTCCACCTGGGGGGCTGGTACCGACCTGTCGCACGTGCCTGCCGCCTGGGGGCGCGGTCGGGGCAAGCCGGCGTGGTCACACCAGGACATCTGGGCCAGCTTCAAGACGCGTCCGGGGATGTTCGTCGGCCGTGTCACTTTCGGGGCAGTGGTCGGGTTCCTCAACGGCTATGCCACTGCCTCTGACAAAGCCCTGCTGGACGGGTTCAGGGAGTGGCTGGCAGCCAAGCTGGGATACGGCTGGAACCTGGTGTACTGGGTCTTGGCCGAGAGGCTGATCTTTCCCGACGGTCGTCCCGAGGAGCCCTGGTCGCCCGAGATCGATCAGCACGCCGTGGCGGGCCTGATCGGCTTGATTGACGAGTACTTCGATCACCTCGCCGGTGGGCCGGAGGAACGCCCCGGAACGGTCTGATCAAGGTCCTGGGCTCATCCCCGGGTGAGGAGATCCTGATTCGCAGAAGTCGGACATTGCGCCGGGCCCGGGACCGACGGGGCATCTGCTGCACAAGATCCGAACCCAGCTCCGAACCCTGCACCTGGACCGCCCCGGCCGGCAGCGGTCCGAGGCCGGCAGCGGTCTTGCGGCCGCAGTTCGAGGTCACGGCGTCGAGTCGGAGTTCTTGAGCCGGTACCCGGTCCAGCAGGCCGGCGGGCAGACGATCCCGAGCTTTGGGTTCCGGCCGAGGAGTTGGACGACTTCAACGCCCACATTGTCGGCGAGATCCGGGTGGTCCACGAGTTCCGCCGAGACGGGAAGGGTTGCTGACGGGCCTGCTGGTCACAGGTCTGATGATCTTGTTGTGGCTGGTGCGATCGCGGTGTCGGCGTTCTCTGCGGTGACCGAGCCGTGGCCGGCGAGGGCCGATGCCCAGAGCCTTCCTGGGAACACCCCGCATCCGTCCGTCGTCCGCCGGCAGATCTCCGCACCGCGGTACCACCACGCCCAGGTACGACTTGGCCGTGGCCTGCGACTGGAGGAGTGACGCACTGTCCGGGTCGCTGTCGGCCGCCGGCCGGTGGGGCGATACTGATCGTGACAGTCGTGCCGCCGGCGGACCGGCCGGGGGCACGGGCCAGGTCGGCAGGGGCACAGCTCCGGCGACGTCTGCGAGGGGAGCCGTTCATGACCACGGCGAAAGACCTGTTCATCACTGCTATGGACCCGAAGGCGGAGCGTTCCGTCGGGCAGGGCGACCTTTCGCTGGCACTCGCGGGAGCGGAACTGATCGACCTCATCGAGGCGGAAGCGGTCGGCGTGGACGGCGACCGCATCGTGGTGGGCCTTGTGGCGGAGCCGGGCGACCGGCTCATGGCCGAGGCTGCGGCGGCGCTCTCCCGGCAGGAGCCCCACGAGCGGATCGAGGACTGGCTGTGGCGCCGGGGCCGTGACCTCTCGGCCGCGTACCAGGCCGCCCTGGAAGAGGACGGCGAGCTGACCCCGCAGCGAGGGCGCCGGTTGTCCTTCGGCGCGGAGCGCGTGGAGATGGTCGATACACCCGCGCGCCGCCGGGCGGCCGCCCGCTGGGAGGAGAGGGAGCCCGTCCTGGTCGCCCTTGCCTCGGCCGTGGGTATCGATGACGGACGGCCCGACGACGAGACCGGTCTCGGTGACGAGGTGACGGTCGTGGTGGCCGGCGTCCACGACGCGGTGATGGAGCTGGAGGCCGTACGCCAGAGGCGCTCCATCGAGAACGCGGCCTTTGCCAACGTCTGGCGCGGGCCGTGACCTTCACGGCTCCGGGTCAGTCGGCTGGGGAGCACCAGGCGGCTTCGGCGTCCTGAGCGGTGGGGTGGGCGGGGAAGACCTGCTCCAGGCCGACGATCCGGAAGACCCGTCTGATGCGCTCGGGGACGGCGGCCAGGGCGATGGTCGCGTTCGCGGCCAGGGCACGGTTGCGGGCCGCGATCAGCATGGTGATGCCGCTGGAGTCGCAGATGGTGAGGCCGCCGAGGTCGATGACGAGTTGCTGGCCCGGGCGTAGGTCGATGCCGGGCAGGGCGGCGCGGATCTCGGATGCGGTGTCGTAGTCCAGCTCCCCCACCAGTTCGATGACCGCTCCGGCGGGGGTGGTGCGGGTGGCCAGGGTCAGTTGCTTGGTCACTGTTGCTCTTCACTGCTGGGTCGGGGCACATGGACTGCGAGGACGGCGGTGTCGTCGTCGACGCCTTGGCCGAAGGTGCCGAGCAGGTCACGGACCGCACCGATGGTGTCCGATGCGGTGGTCGGGGCCAGGGCTCGGCCGAAGTCGAGGAGGGCGTCGTCGCCGTAGCGGGCCTTGCCGTCGGTGTGGGCTTCGGTGAGACCGTCGGTGTACAGGAGGAGGGTGTCGCCGGGGGCGAGGCGGAGGGTGGCGGTGGCGATGTGGGCGTCGGGCAGGACGCCCATGAGCTGTCCGCCGGGGGTGGGCAGGAAGTCGGCAGTGGCATCGGCACGCATCAGGAGGGCCGGGGGATGGCCGCCGCCGGCCAGCGTGATGTGGAAGCCGCCCTGGACGGGGTCGGGGGTGAGGAGGCCGAAGACGACCGTGCAGAAGCGTGGGTCGGCGCCGTTGAACTCGTGGTTGAGGACGGTGTTCAGGTTGCCGAGCACACTCACCGGGTCGGCGTCGTAGACGGCGGCGGCGCGCAGGGTGTACCGGGCCAGGGAGGTGACGGCCGCGGCGGCGGCGCCCTTGCCGCACACGTCGCCCAGGAACAGGCCCCAGGTGCCGGCAGCGAGGGGAAAGAGATCGTAGAAGTCGCCGCCGACCTCGTCGACGGAGGCCACGTGGTAGTACGCGGCTACGTCCAGGCCGGGTACGTTCACCAGGGTCGGCGGGAGCAGGGTCTTTTGCAGCGTGGCGTTCAGGGTCGTCAGGCGCTCGCGTTCCCGTTCCGACTCCTGCCGGGCGCGCAGCAGCTCGGTCTCGTAGGCACGGCGGTCGCGCGCGTCGAAGACGGTGGTGCGGATCACCAACGGTTGTCCGTCGGCGCCCGTCTTGACGGTGGAGGTGACCAGAACGGGCAGCCGTGTGCCGTCAGCGGCCTTCAGCTCCAGGGCGATGCCTCTGATCTCACCCTGCATCCGCAGCAACGGGGCGAAGTGGGTCTCGTGGTACAGGCGTCCCCCGACGGTGAGCAGGTCGGAGAAGTGCTTGCGGCCGACGAGGTCGTCGCGCTGGTAGCCGAGCCAGTCCAGCAGGGTGGTGTTGACCTTCGCGATCCGGCCGTCGAGCAGGGTGGAGAGGTAGCCGCACGGGGCGTGCTCGTACAGGTCCTCGACGCTGTCCTCCAGCAGGGCGGAGAGCTGCGCCGGCTCGATCGCCGACGCCCTGTCCTCCTTCCGGCCGTCTCCATCGCCGTCGGTCCCGCACGTCATCCGGGGTCTCCCGCGAACGCGGCGATGACGGAAGCGGTTTCCTCAGGGGCGGCAAGCTGCGGGCAGTGCCCGGTCGCGTTCAGTGTGACCAGCCGGCTTCCCGGGATCTGAGCATGTACGAAGGCGCCCACTTCGAGCGGGGCGATCGCATCGCTGGAACACTGGGCGACCAGGGTGGGCACCGCCACTTCGGCGAGGTCGGCGCGGTTGTCGGACAGGAACGTCACCCGGGCGAAGACCCGGGCGATATCCGGGTCGGTACGGCAGAAGCTGCTCGTCAGCTCCTCGCCCAGCTCGGGCCGCTCCGGGTTGCCCATGATGACCGGGGCCATCGTGCCCGACCATCCCAGATAGTTCGCATCGAGCGACTCCAGCAGCTCCTCGATGTCCCCGGCGCTGAACCCGCCCCGGTAACCGGTCTCGGGGTCGTCGACGAAACACGGCGAAGGAGCGAGCAGGACCAGCCCGGCGAACGCCTCGGGCTCCCGCGCGGCGGCCAGCACCCCCATCATGGCGCTCACCGAATGCCCCACGAACGTCACCGGGCCCAGCGCCAGCTCCCGGCACAGTTCCAGCAGGTCGTCGACGTACCCGTGCAAGGTGGAGTAGCGCTCCGGGCTCCATGCCGACAGATCGGAGCGGCCCGCGCCGACGTGGTCGAAGAGAACGACGGTGAAGTCGCGCTCCAGCGCCGGCACCACCAGGCGCCACATGTTCTGGTCGCATCCGAACCCGTGTGCCAGCATCACCACGGGCCCACCGGCCCGTCCGCTCACCGACACGTGGTTTTTTCGGCGCACATCCATACCGCCATCCTCGCAGACAGGTGGTCCGCACCCGGGGAGCCGCCACCCCGGCCGCCACGACTCCGGCGCTTGGCGGGCGGCGCGGTAGCGGCGGCCGGTCCGCGGGCCGCCCTGCGAGGTTTTCGGTGGGGCGCCCGGTCATACTGATGCGCGAGAACAGAGGGCGGGGCCGCAGGCGGCGCACGAGGTACGGGGTGGACGGGTGAGTGTGCCGGAGCGCATTGGTGCGTATGCCGTGGAGCGGGTGTTGGGGGCCGGCGGTATGGGCACCGTCTATCTGGCGCGCTCGCGCGGCGGGCGTTCGGTGGCGGTGAAGGTGGCGCGTCCGGAGCTGGCGGCCGATCCGCACTTCCGGCAGCGTTTCCGCGCCGAGGTGGCGGCTGCCCGCCTGGTGGGCGGCTTCCATACGGCGCCGGTGGTGGACGCCGATCCGGAGGCGCAGGCTCCCTGGCTGGCCACGGCCTACATCCCCGGGCCCACGCTGGCCGCCCTTCTCGCATCCGAAGGGCCGATGAGTGAGGAACGGCTGCGGCAGCTGGGGGCGGCGCTCGCCGAGGCGCTCGCGGCGATCCACAGCCGCGGTCTGGTGCATCGCGATCTCAAGCCCGGGAACATCATCATGGCCGCGGACGGCCCGAGGGTCCTGGACTTCGGCATCGCGCGGGCCATGGAGTCCACCCGTCTGACCTCCACCGGCGTGGCCTTCGGGACGCCGGGGTTCCTGGCCCCCGAGCAGGCCATGGGTGAGGAGGTCAGCGGGGCGGCCGATGTGTTCGCGCTGGGGGCCGTGCTGGTCGCGGCCGCCGGGGGCAGCGCCTTCGGCGGGGGTACGCCGATGGGTCTGATGTACCGCGCGGTGCACGAGCCGGCCGATCTGTCCTCGGTGCCGCCGGGCCTGTGGCCCGCGCTCCTCGCGTGCCTGGCGAAGGACCCGGCTCAACGGCCCGCCCCGGAAGGGCTGTTGGATCTGTTCGCGCCGATCCCTGGCACGTACACGCCGACGGCGGCCGTGCTGCCGCCGATGGACGCGGTCCCTCTTCACCCGGCACCCACCGCGCTCGCACCGCCCTACCCGCCGCCGTACCCTCCTGCGCCGTATCCCCCGGTGGTCCCGGTTCCCGGCCCGGCGGACGACGACATCGTCTTCACCGCCGCGGACGCCACCGGCGCGGTCCTGATCGATGCCGAGGGCGTCGTCTTCGAGTCGGACGCGCGGTACTTCCAGTTCGGCTGGGACCGGATCAGCGCGGTCGAGTACGCGGCAGGCCCTCAGAAGTACCTCTGGGTGACCGTCCGGCTCCATGACGGCACGTTCCATCAGCAGGCGGTCAAGGCCCGCAGGGCGTCCCTGCTCCGCACGTGGCTGCAGGAGCTCCCGCTCGTCGTCGAGTGCTTCCGGTAGGCCCCCGGGGGGACGAGTTCAGCCGAGGACGAGCGGGAGCCTCGCCGCGAGCTCGCCCGGCTCTGCCGTCTGCGCGTCGGTCGGTGTACGCCGTCCCGTGCCGGTCCGCAGCGCGTCGGCGTCCGAGAACGACGCGGGGAACGCGGCGCCGGCGATGTCCTCCAGCGCGGCGCGCGCCACGGTCAGGGTCTCGGCGGGCGGCTCGGGCGCCGATCGCAGGTACGCGACGAGACCGAGGTGGTGCAGGGTCCACTCGATGACGCACGCCGACAGGCAGTCGCCGGCGGTGAGCACCTTGTCCTGGGCGGGGACGCGGGCGGCAAGGTCCCCGCGTGCGGCGGCACGGCCTGCCGCCGAGCCGGCGTCGTCGAGGTGGAACGTGAGCCACCTCGGCTCGCCGTACGCCGCCGCGAGCCGGGGGATCAGGGCGTCGAGCGGGTCGTCACCGGTCGGAGGTTCGGCGAGAAGGTCCCCGGGCCGTGTGCCTCACGCGTAGTGGCGGAGTTCCGGCCACATGGTGCCCCAGGGGCGGCGGGGGCCCGTGCAGATGTAGATGTGGCCGCCCCACTCGACGTTGTGGACGCCGTACGGATTGGAGAGGCCGGCGGCCACGTGGACGTGGCGGAAGTACTGGCGCAGGTGGGCCGCGTAGTCGGGGGCGTGCTCGGGGCCCGGGGAGATGGCTATGACGGTGGTGGCGGTGGGGTTGCCCGGGCCCCACCACCAGTTGGTGTTGTGGGCGCTCACGGCGGTCGGCAGGCTGGTGCCGCGGCCGAGTTCGTTGATGGCGCCGGCCTCGCCGTAGTCCGCCGCGAAGATCACCGCGTCGGCGCGCTGTTCCGGCGGGAGCCCGGTCCACACCTGGCGTACGGTGCCGACCAGTTGGGGCCGGCCCAGGGTCTCCCCCGAGTTCGTGCTGATGCCGTACGTCCAGGCGATGGAGGCCGGCGGCAGGATCGGCAGGACGATCACGGCGAGCACCGCGGCCGAGACGGCGGTCGCGGTCATCAGGCCGCGCAGGCGGTCGGGGCGGGAGTGCAGCCACGCGTCGAGCCCTACCGCTCCGGCCGCCAGCAGGCATACGTACAGGCCGCCCAGGTAGTAGGTCTGGGCTCCGGTGGTCACAGCGAACAGGACGAACAGCACGGCGTACGCGGTGACCAGGCACTGCCACAGGGGGCGGCCGGAGCGCCGGAGGAAGCGCAGGCCCGCCGCCCAGAGGACCGCCATGGCAAGGCCGGCGATGGCGAGCTGGCCGAATATCCAGGTGGGGATGTTCTCCGGGCCTCCGTTCTCCTCGTTCAGCGCCCGTGTCATCTCGAACATGGCCCAGCCGTGCCGTGCCTGCCACCACAGGTCGGGCAGTACGAGCAGCACGGCGATCCCGGCGCCCGCGAGGAGCCTGCGGTCGGCCACCGTGCGCCGGGCCGGGCCGAGCAGGACGGCGGCCAGCAGGACGATCCCGAAGATGCCCGCGAGGTGGTTGAACTCCGCACCGATGCCGACCAGTGCTCCTGCGGCGAGCCACCAGCGGGTGTCGCCGGTGCGGCCGATCCGTACGGTCACCAGTGCGATCGCCGCCCATGCCAGCACTTCGTACGAGGTGGTGTTGGCGATGTGCGCACCGCCCAGGAGCACGGGCATGGTGGCGGTCGCGACGGCCGCGAGCAGGTGGGTCCGCCGGGCGCCTCCGAGTTCGCGCGCGGTCAGCCCGCCCACGATCACCGTGCCCGCCGCGGCGAGCGCGGGCCACAGGCGCAGGCCGGCCTCCGAGACCCCGAACAGCGACAGCGAGACGCGGGCCAGCAGGGGTGCCAGCACCGGCTGGTCGACGTAACTCGCCTGAAGGTGCCGGGCGGAGTCGAGGAAGTACAGCTCGTCGATGTGGAAGCCGTAGCGCGTGGACAGCGCCATGAGGAGGGCGAAGACCGCGGCGGCGACGGCGTAGACCCGCCGGTCGAGCCGATTCAGGTGGTTCAGATGGCTCAGGTGGTTCAGGCGGTTCAGCTGGTTCGGTGGGGCGGTCTGTCGGTCGTCCTTGCCGGCTTCGCCCGTTCCCGATATGCCCGTTCCTGATATGCCCTTTCCCGATATGCCCGTTCCGGATATTTCTGTCTCGTCCGCCACTTCTGCCCCGCCCCCGGTTTTCGGCACCCCGGGCGCGTCGTCCGTAGTCCGAGGGGGCCCGTGTGCTGCGGGCCGCCCACACCCTAAACCCGGTGCCGCACAGGCGGGTTCGCGGATCGGGCGCGTCCACTCCGCGAACTGGATGACCACGCCGGTGCCTGTCCCGGCCCGGTGGTCGGCGCGGCCACGGTGGCCGCTTGGTTCTCGGCCATCGGCACCGTCACCTACCAAGGCGTCGAGCCGGCCGACATGGACGCCGAACTCGCCGAGATCAACGGCGGGCCGGGCATGGTGTTCAGCGGGCCCGATCGCGTGATCGCCACCGTCACGTTCGACTTCGACGCGGACGGCCGTATCACCGCCATCCACAACGTGGCCAACCCGGGCAAACTCCGGGCGGTCGCGGAGGGCACCGCGTACGACGTGGGCGCGCGGTAGCGCCGGCCCGGGGCCGGCGGGCCCCGCGCGGACCGGCGGCCGTCCACCTCGACGCGGACGACGACCCGGACGACGACGCGGAGGGGCAAGCGGCTGTGCGTCAGGCGGCGGCGGGCGGCAACGCGCCGAGAACGGCCGCAAGGCCATGCGGGTCGCGGCGGGCGATGTTGTGGCCGACGGGGATCTCGTGAACCCGCCAAGCCGAGTCGTCGCGCAACCGCTCGGTCAGGGACACGAACGGGCTGCCCGGCCACGCGCCGCCACTGATGAACGTTCGGCGGGGCACGCGGCCGGGGTCGTCTCCGAGGCTGACCGACTGGACGAAGCTCGCCAGCGGGTGCGGTCGCGCGCGAGGGTCGAGTCCTTCGGGGACCGCGACCCATCGGCCATCGGCGCGGGCGCCGGCTATGAACAGCTCCCGGAAGGTGTCGCTGGTCAAAGACCAGCACGAATCCCCGTCGTCCGGGACATAGGCGTCGATGAAGACGAGCTGATCGAGGCGGTCGCCGAGCCGGTCCGCGACACCGGCGATCACCATCCCGGCGTAGCTGTGCCCGCACAGCGCGACGGGCGTTCCGTCGCCACGGTCGATGATCTCGGCCACCTGGGCGATGTGGGTGTCGAGGTTCGGCGGGCAGTCCGCATCGACCGGGCCGTCCGGCTCCAGCCCCGCCAGGGTCACCGCCTCGACATGGTGCCCGTCCCGACGCAGCTCAGCAGCCACCGAGTCGAACACCCACCCGCCTTGCCAACCACCGGGCACCATCACGAACTTCACCGCGTCATCCTAGGTCAGGCAGAATCCGACGAGTGCTGCTGGTGATCGGCACCTCGTAAGGGGGCTCCCGGTCGTCATGACCCGTGTGTCGCACGCCCGAGGTTGCCGCACGCGGGCATGGGCATCGCCACGGAGCCGCTGGAGTCCAGGAGGAGCGGCGGTGCGAGGTCGGTTCTCGCCTCCGTTGCCATCCGGCGCTCGCGCACCGCCGGTTCGTCGTACGCGACAGCGCGGCCCGTACCGTTCTGGCCGAAGCCTCGGACGCCTACGACTACGCGGGCCTGCCGGCCGGGCGCGTGGACCATCACCAGGTACGGGCGGCCGAAGACACTGGGGAGGAAGGTGACCCCGGCGCCGGCGTCGAAGAATGCCTCGGCGCACTGTTCGAGGGTGTCACGCACCCGCCCGCACGACGGCGGGTGTTACGCACCCGTGCCCGCACGACGGCCGCTACTCCGGCCAAGGACGGGGCCGACGCGCCCGCACCTCGGATGCGCGCGCTGCTGGCTGCCAACGTGGTCTACGTCTTCTGCCTCAACGTCCCCGAAATCGCCCTGCCTCTCGTCCTGGTGACGCGGTTGCACGCATCCCGGTGTGGTCGGCGCCGATGACGCACTCCGCCTGGCCCGGATTCACAGGAAGTGGCAGTCGTCTTCCCCGGGGCGGAGTCACGCGCCCCTGGGCCCGCTTAGGGTGCTGGACGGAGGAGCCCACCCGGCAGCCAGTCGGGCTCTACCTCCAAGCCTGGCCCTTCAGGGCCGGGTAGTTGACGGTGCTGTCCTGGCCGGATGACGGCCGGTGGGTGCGGTCAGGCGCCGCTGCTGGTGTCTGTCGGTGCCGCCTCGCCGAGCATGGCGAGGGTCAGCACGTTGCCGGAGATGCCCCAGCCGCCGTCGGCGACCTCTTCGACCAGCACCATGGTGTTGTTGCGGGCGCGCTCGCCGTAGAGCTCGACGTACAGCTCGGTGGTGCGGGTGACGATCTCCTCCTTCTGCTTCGGGGTGAGGGTCTTCTCCGGGACCTTGAAGTTCGCGAAAGGCATGGCTGGTCGTTCCTTTTCTCAGTGGGGCGTTACAGGGAGCCGCCTGCGGTGAGCAGGCTGACCAGTCCGATGCGGCGGAAGAAGTCGGCGCGGACGCGGTCGGCGACCGCGGAGACGACTTCGCTGCCGTCCCGGCTGGGGTCTATGCGGGTGCGCAGGGGCCGGGTGCCTTGCTCCATGGCGACCGGGCGCGCGACAGCTTCAGCGACCTCGGCCACATCGGCGTCCGAAGGGACGAGCGCTTCACGGTAGGGCCGGCCCTTTCGTTGATCGCTGGAGTGGCCGCGGGCGGTTCAGATGATTCCGCCGTTGGCGCGGACGACCTGTCCGTTGATCCAGTGGCCGGCCGGTGCGGCCAGGAACGCCACGACCTCGGCGATGTCGGCCGGGGTACCGAGGCGCTCCAGCGGAGGCTGGGCGGCCAGGCGGGCGATGGTCTCCTCGTCCTTGCCGTCCAGGAACAGGTCGGTGGCCGTGGGGCCGGGCGCGACGGCGTTGGCGGTGACGTCCCGGCCCCGCAGCTCCCGGGCCAGGATCAGCGTCAGCGCCTCGACCGCGCCCTTGCCGGCGGCGTACGCGCCGTAGCCCGGGAAGGCGAGCCCCACCACGGACGTGGAGAACGTCACGATCGCACCGCCGGGGCGCACCCGGCGGGCGGCCTGCTGGACGACGACGAACGTGCCGCGGATGTTGGTGCGGTGCAGGTCGTCCAGGACGGACAGGTCCAGCTCGGCGATCGGTGCCAGGTGCATCCGCCCGGCCGCGTGCACGACGACGTCGACCCCGCCGAACTCCGCTTCGGCCGTGTCGAACAGGGCCGAGACCGCGTGTTCGTCGGCTACGTCGGCGCGTACCGCGATCGCCCGGCCGCCGCTGGTGACGGCCTCCTTCACGGCTGCCTCGGCCTCGCCCCGGTTGCCGGCGTAGCCGACCACGACGGCGTACCCGTCGGCGGCCAGCCGGCTGACGGTCCGGCGGCCGATGCCGCGCGAGCCGCCGGTGACGATCGCGACACGGGGTGAGGCGGAGGGCTGGGCCGAGGCAGCGGTCCCTTCGAGGGAAGTGGGGATGGGCATGGCTGACTCCTGTGATGGGTGGGGGTGGGGCCGCGGCCTTGCCGTTGCCCTGCTGCGTCCTCCACGATCCACCGGCCCCCCGTCCCCAGCCAGGGCTGCGTCCACCCAGGGGATGCCACCCCCTGGCTGCGCTCCGGCGTACGAGCGACCATGGAGGGGTGAACCTTCCAGAACTCGGCGCCTTCCTCAGGACACGCCGTGACCGCATCCGTCCCGCCGAGGTCGGTCTCCCCCAAGGCCCGCGCCGGCGCGTCCCCGGGCTGCGCCGCGAGGAGGTCGCCCAGCTGGCAGGGCTGTCGGCCGACTACTACACCGAGCTGGAACGCGGCAGCACGAAGAACGGGGTGCAGCCGTCGGCCCAGACCCTGGCCGCCCTCGCCCGGGCCCTGCGCCTGAACGGCGACGAGCGCGACCACCTGTTCTACCTGGCCGAACGGCCGATCCCGCCGTCCGTGCACGGACCATCGGCACACGTGCAGCCCGCGCTCCTCGGACTTCTGGACCGGCTGTCCAACACTCCCGCGCGCGTCATCACCGACCTGCACGAAACCCTGGTGGAGAACGACCTGGCCCTGACCCTGCTCGGTAAGTCCCCGGCACACCGCGGCCCGTCGGCGAGCTTCGTGTACCGCTGGTTCACCGACCCGCGGGCCCGCGAGATCTACCCGCCCGAGGACCACCCGCAGCACTCCCGGGTGTTCGTGGCCGACCTCCAGGCAGCGGCCGCCCGGCGTGGCCGGGACGCGGAGGTCACGAAGATGGTCGCCGTGCTACGCCGCCGCAGCCAGGAGTTCGCAGCCCTCTGGGACACCCACGACGTCGCGGTGCGCCGCATGGACCACAAGAGGATCGTCCACCCCATGCTCGGCGTCATCGAACTCGATTGCTACAACCTCCTCAGCGAGGACGGACGCCAACGCCTGCTGTGGTTCACCGCTCCGCCCGGAAGCCAGGGAGCCGAGCAGCTGGAACTGCTGTCCGTCGTAGGAACCCAGGAGATGGGCGTCACGCAGGACATGGCACCGGAGAGGTTGTCCGCGGCGGAATCCGGATCGCAGCGCCGACCCGCGCCGCAGAGGGAGGGCCGCCTTCCCGGCAAGGCGGCCTCACCGGGGAGCTGAAGGGCTCGTACGGGCCGGCGGTGCCCGGGAAGCGGCGGATCGGTCGGCTCCCTGCGGCGGCACCTTATTGCATATAGTTTGCAGTAACGAACGATGTGCGAGGGGTGGGTGTCGTGGGGCTGCCGGTGGTGCTGGGTATCGAATCGTCGTGTGACGAGACAGGAGCCGGGATCGTGTCGGGCGGCCGGCTGCTCGCGCACGTCGTGGCGTCGAGCATGGACGAGCACGCCCGGTTCGGCGGTGTGGTCCCGGAGATCGCCGCCCGCGCCCACCTCCAGGCGTTCGCCCCCGTCGTCAGGGAGGCCCTTGGCCGGGCCGGGCTCGGCCTGCGGGATCTCGACGCCGTCGCGGTGACCACCGGGCCCGGTCTGTCCGGCGCCCTCCAGGTCGGGCTGGCCGGCGCGAAGGCCCTGGCCTACGCGGCGGGGGTACCGCTGTACGGGGTGCACCATCTGGCCGGGCACGTGGCCGCCGACACCCTGGAGCACGGGCCGCTGCCCGACCCGTGCATGGTGCTCATCGTCTCGGGCGGCCACACCTCGCTGCTGCTGGTGCGCGACCTCGTGCGCGATCCGATCCTGCACCTGGGCGACACCGTGGACGACGCCGCGGGCGAGTGCTTCGACAAGGCGGCCCGTGTCTTCGGCCTCCCCTATCCGGGTGGACCGGCCATCGACCGCGCCGCCCGTGAGGGCGACCCCCGCGCCGTCGCCTTTCCGCGTCCGCTCATGGGGGCGAAGGACGACCCGTACGCGTTCTCCTTCTCCGGGCTGAAGACGGCCGCCGCCCGCTGGGCCGAGCAGCACCGCCGGCAGGGCGAGGACATCCCGCTGGCCGACGGCGCCGCCTCGCTCCAGGAGGCCGTCGCGGACGTCCTGACGCGCAAGGCGCTGGCCGCCTGCCGCCAGTACGAGGTCCACACCCTGGTCGTGGTCGGCGGTGTCGCGGCGAACTCCCGGGTCAGGGCCCTGGCCGAGGAGCGGTGCGCGGCCGCAGGGGTCGAACTGCGGGTGCCGCCCCTGACCCTGTGCACCGACAACGGGGCGATGATCGCCGCCGTCGGCGACCTCCTCGTCCGGGCCGGCGCCGACCCGGCGCAGCTGAACGTGTCCATCGACCCGTCGGCGCCACTGGAGTACGCCGCCCTGCACCCGGTCACCGCGTCCGCGCGGGCCGCCGCATGAGCGGCGCGGTGATACGCCGCCTGTCCGGCGCCGAACTCCTCGCCCGGCAGGATGACGTGCGCCGCGTGTACGCGGAGGCGTTCGCGGGGCCGCCCTGGTTCGAGGACGCCCCGGCGGCGGACGGATTCATCCGCCGGCTGGCCGGCGATGCCACCCGGTACGGCTTCTCGGCGGCCGGCGCGTTCCAGGACGGCCGCCCGGTCGGGCTGGCCACCGCCTGGACCACGCCCACGCCGTTCCCCGCCGACCGCTCCTACCCCCGGGTCGCGGCAGCCCTCGGGACCGACCGTACGGCGGAATGGCTGTGCGGGAGCCGCCAGGTCGACGAGCTGGCCCTCGCCACGGCGGCCCGCGGGCAGGGAGTGGGCGCGGCCCTCCTGGACGCGGTCACCACGAATGCCCCCGAGGGCCGGTGCTGGCTGCTGACCTCCGCCCGGGCCCGTGACGCGATCGGCTTCTACCGGCATCTGGGCTGGGTCCAGGCCGCTCGGCCCGCCGCCGACGGCACCGGCATCGTGGTCTTCCTCGGCCCCCGGCACCCGGCCCGCACCGCCGTGACCGGCCCCCTGTGACGGGGCCGGTGCGTCAGGTGCCGCGTTCCGGTGGCCACCCACGGCCCGCTGCCCGGGAGCGCGTGGCGTACGGCTCCGGCCCGGCCCCGGCCCGGCGGCGGTGAACTCGTCCGCTCAGTGAGCGTGGCGCCGGGGCGCGGGCGGCAGGGGCGGGGAGAGGACGGGCTCCAGGAGCTGCGCGAGCTGGTGGCGTTGGTGCGGTTCGAGCCGGCCGGTGGCCGGTGCCAGGGCGTCACGCACTTCCTCGTTCAGCCGCTCGGTGAGTTCGCGTCCCGCGTCGGTGATCAGGACGATCACGGCGCGCTTGTCCTCGGGGCTGGCGCCGCGTGCCAGCAGGCCACGGCGTTCGGCCCGGGCGATGAGGCCGGACAGGGTCGACTTGTCCAGGCCGAGGAAAGCCGCCAGGTCGCTCATGCGGGGCTGCCGGTCGCGCACGATGCCGAGCACGCGCAGCTGGGTGAGGGAGAGGTCGTGCTCGGCGCCGATGCGGGTGAGTACGCCCATGATCTGGAAGGCGCTGCGGACCAGGCCGTCCAGCATGGCGTCGGTGGAGTCGTCGGGGGCCATGCCCCTCACCCTACTTGACATTGTTGGCATTACAAACAACTCTGGTGTTGATTGGTAATGCAAACCAAACCAGCCAGGGAGTTCCTCATGCATGCAGCAGTCATCACGGCGTACGGCACCCCGCCCGCCTACGCCGAGCACCCCGAACCCGTGGCGCAGGGCGAGCACGAGATGGTCGTGGACGTCCTCGCGGCGGGCCTGCACCACCTCACGCGGGCGAAGGCGGACGGCACCCATTACTCGGCGACCGGCGTCTTCCCGATCGTGCCCGGCGTCGACGGTGTCGTACGCGACCCCTCGGGACGCCTGCGTTACGCGGTCCTGGACGACACGAACCTGGGCACCTTCGCCGAGCGCACCGTGATCGACGTACGCCGCAGCGTCGTCCTGCCCGACACCGTGGACCCGGTCCGGATCGCCGCCGCGATGAACCCGGGCATGTCCTCCTGGGTCGCGCTGCGCCGCCGCATCGACTTCCGCGAGGGGCAGCGCGTCCTCATCCTCGGCGCCACCGGCAGCGCCGGACGCATGGCCATCCAGGTCGCCAAGCGGTTCGGCGCCGCCCAGGTCTTCGCCGCCGGCCGCGACACCACCCGGCTGAAGGCGCTGCCCGCACTCGGCGCGGACCGCGTGCTCACCTTCGACGAGATCGCCGCCGCGGCCGACGTCGACGTCGTCCTCGACTTCGTGTGGGGCGAGCCCGCCGCAGGCGCCATGCTTCCCCTCCTCACCGCGCGCGCCGACCGCTCCGCGCCGCTGACCTGGGTGCAGATCGGCTCCATGGCGGGCGCGTCCGCTCCGATCCCGTCCGCGGCGCTGCGTGCGGCCCGACTGCAGATCGTGGGCAGCGGCATCGGATCGGTCTCCTCCCGCGACTTCATCGCCGAACTGCCGGAGCTGGCAGCGGCGGTGGCCGAGGGTGCCATCGATGTCCGGGCACGGGCCGTGCCGCAGGCCGCAATCGCGCAGGCGTGGAACGACCACCGGACCGACGAGCGCCTCGTCTTCGTCCCGTAGTCCCCCTCAGCGGGCATCCGGCCCGAGCAAGGAACGTGTCATGCAGAAACGTGCGTTGATCGTGGGCCTAGGCATCGCGGGCATGTCCGCGGCCATCGGGCTTCGCCGGGCCGGATGGACCCCGGTGATCGTCGAGCGGGCGCCCGGGCGCCGTACCGGCGGCTACTTCATCAACCTGATGCCCGACGGCATGGAAGCGGCCGCCGGCCTCGGCCTGGACCACCTGCACACCCGCAGTCCCGAGGCCGGCTCGACCTGGTCGCTGAACCGCCGGGGCCACCGCCGGCCCGCCCCGGGCTGGCTCGACCTGCCGGGCCACCCCACGGCGATGGTCCGGGGCGACGTCGAGGCGGCGCTGTGGCACCGGATACGACCGGGCGGCGACGACGGCATCGAGGTGCGCTTCGGCACCTCCCCGCTGGAGATCACCGAACGGGACAGCGCGGTGGAGGTACTGCTGAACGACGCCTCCACCGGCCGCCGCTCCCGCGAAACCTTCGACCTGGTCATCGGCGCGGACGGGCTGCGCTCCACCGTACGGCGGCTCGTCTTCGGCCCTCACGAGCGCTTCATGACCACCTGGAACGCGATGATCTGCGCCTTTCCGCTGCCCGGGCAGGCACCGTCCTTCGGGGCGCAGGACAGTCTCATCAGCGCACGAGCCGGGCGGGCGGTGTGGGTCTTCGGCCTGGCGGACCGGCCGCCCACCGCGCTGCTGACCTACTGCACCAAGGACATCGACGCGCAGTTCACCGGGGATCGCACCGAGCGTCTGCGCACGGTGTTCGGGGACATGGACCACCCCGCCGTGCGGCACGTCCTGGATGCGCTGCCCACCACGCCCGACTACCTGTTCGACTCGGTGCACCAGGTCAAGATGGAACGGTGGAGCTCAGGACGGGTCATGCTCGCCGGTGACGCGGCATGGTGCCTGAACCTGTTCTCGGGCATGGGCACCACCGCCGCCCTGAGGGGCGGGGCGGAACTGGGCCGCGCTCTTGAGGAGCACCCCGACAGCCTCGGCGCGGCACTCGCCACGTGGGAGGCCCGGCTCCGGCCGTTCATCACCACCCATCAGCGCATGGCCAGGCTGAAGCACCAATGGTTCGTGCCGACGAACCGCTTCCTGGGCGGGGTCCGGACGCTGGCGATGCACCTGGCCGTCAACGCCCGGCGCGCGGCCACCGAGGAGCGCCTTCTCCAGGCCGCCGCCCCGGTCCGCGGGCCCGCGGACCGCGCCGTCGCCGAGTGACGCGGCGGGCCGGCCGCGCGGGAGGGGCATTCAGCGCGGGAGCGCCCAGCCCGGCACCCACGTCCCGGCGGCGTCGTGGCCGGCTGTGGTGGCGGTGAGGTGGGCGCGGAGGGTGGTCAGCGCCGGGTGGGGGTTGTCGCGGTGCCAGAGGAGCGAGTGCGGGTAGACCGGCGTCGGGTCGGTCACCGGGATGCGGCGCAGGCCGTGGCCGGCGGGCCAGATGAGGCGGGAGTGCTCGCCCATGAAGGTGGCCAGGGCGGGGGTGTCCGCGATGGTGTCGAGCAGCGCGTCGGAGCCGAAGTTGGGGCCGGTCGCCTCGATGGTGAGGCCGAACTCGGCGACGAGGTCGTCGTAGTAGGCGCCCCACTCGGTGCCGGGGGCGATGCCCGGCATCCAGATCCGGTGCCCGACGAGCTGAGCGAGGGTCACCGACCGGGCGTTCGCCAGCACGTGGGCGGGGCCGACGAGGAGTTGAAGCGGCTCGTCGAGCACCCGGACGGACTCGATGTCCTCGGGAAGGAGCCGGCCGGGCGCGGCGACGGCGCGGAAGGACGCGTCGATCGCACCGGAGCGGATGGCGGTGACGGCCGTGTCGATGTCGAACAGCGTCATCACGTCGAGGTCGGTCTCGGGGTGCGCGCGGTGGAAGCCCCGCATCAGGCTCGACTGCGCGGTACGGGAGGCGATCACGTCGACGCGCAGCGGACGGCGGCCGGGGCGGACGGACGCGCGCGCACGTTCGGCGACGCGCAGCAGCTCGCGTGCGTGGGGCAGGAACGCCTGGCCGTCGATGGTGGGTTCGGCGCCTCGGGGGGCGCGGGTGAACAGCCGCACGCCGAGGGCGTGCTCCAGCGTGGCGATGCGTTTGGAGACGGCCTGCTGGGTGATCGACAGGTCGGCGGCGGCCTTCTGGAACTGGCCCGATTCCGCGACGGCGACGAAGGTGCGTACTGCTTGGAGGTCCACGCCGACCCACCTTAGTGAACAACGGATGGTTGTGGACAGACGGCGTATTGGTTGTTTGACCTGCTGTTCTCCTGCCCACTTAGCTCTCCTCGGTCAATGGTGGTTTGTGCAGGTGAGGCTTCGAGGAGCGCGTTGCGCGTGGTGGGCAGGAGAGCGCTGGGCCGACGGTTCGGCTGGCTGTGGGCGGCGTACGCGGCGAGCGCGTACGGGTCCGGGCTGGGGTTCGGGGCCTTGCCGCTCATCGCCGTACTGGTGCTGCACGCCGGACCCGCCGAGGTGTCCGCGCTGTCCGCGGTGGGGCCCGCCGTGGGTGCGTTGATCGCGGTGCCGCTCGCGCCGTGGGTGGAGTTCCGGCGCAAGCGTCCGGTCATGATCGGGATGGACCTGGTCCGGTTCGCGGCCATGGCGTCGATCCCGGTGGCGTACGCCTTCGGCCTGCTCGGGTTCGGGCAGCTGCTGGTGGTGTCGGCCGTGATCGCCGCGGCGAAGATCGCGTTCGGCGCGGCCAGTGGCGCGTACCTCAAGGCCCTTGTCCGGCCGGACGACCTGCTCGTCGCCAACGCGCGGTTCGAGTCCACGAACTGGAGCTCCATCGCGGTCGGGCCACCGCTCGGCGGGGCTGCGATCGGCCTGTTCGGGCCGGTCACCACCGTCGTGGCCGACGCACTCAGCTACCTCCTCTCCGCGCTGGGCATCACCGCGATCCGCGGCCGGGAGGAAGCGCCGCGACCGGCCGGCGAGAGCCCGGTCCGGGCGGGCGCGCTCCTCGGCGGCTGGCGGCACATCATGGGCCACCCCGTTCTGCGGCCGCTCTACCTCAACCAGATCCTCGTCGCCGGTCTGATCATGGCCACCGAGCCGCTGCTGGCCGTGCTCCTGCTCCGCCAACTCGGGTTCCCGCCCTGGCAGTACGGCCTCGCCTTCGCCGCCCCCTGCCTCGGCGGCCTCATCGGCTCACGGCTCGCCCGCCGGGTCGTCGCCCGCTTCGGCCGCGACCGGGTCTTCCGGAGCGTCGGCACCCTGCGCGCCATCTGGCTGATCGGCCTGGTCTTCGTCCGGCCCGGCGTCGTCGGCCTCGTCACCGTGATGGCCGTGGAGCTGGCGATCATCGTCAACATGAGCCTGTACACCCCGGTGCTCGCCACCTACCGGCTCGAACAGACCCCCAAACATCTCATCGCCCGCACTCTGACGGCCTGGTCGATCGGGCAGCAGGCGTCCATCGCCGTCCTCACCGCGCTCGCCGGGCTGCTTGCCGACGTCACCGGTCCGCGCACGGCCCTCACGGTCGCGGGGCTGCTCATCCTGGCCACGCCGCTGCTGCTTCCCCGGCGGCGGGACCCCGCACCGCGGCATGAGCCGGACGTGGCGCCCACCCACCCATGAGGGCTGCTCGCGGGGACCGGGCCGAGGTCACAGCAACCGGTCCACCAGCCCGTCGACGTACTCCGGGGTGAGCGGGCCCATGCCGAACAGGACGCGGATGTACATCGGGGCCAGGATGTGGTCCAGCACCTCGAACGCGTCGGGTACGTCCTCGCCGCGTTCGCGGGCGCGGTCGAGCACGGACTGCAGTTGCCGGGTGCGTTCGGCGCGGAGGTCTTCACGAGCCCGCAGGCCCTGTTGACCCTTGCCGGCCAGCGCGACGGCGAGGTGCAGCACCGCCGGACCGTCGGGTCCGGTGATCTCGCGGGCCACTTGGGCCGCGTACGTGCGCAGGTCGCCGGCCAGGCTCCCGGTGTCGGGCATCGGCGACCGAGCGTTGAGGCGGGTGAGCGCCACGTCGCTGAGCAGAGCCTCCAGACCGCCCCACCGGCGGTAGATGCTGCTGTCGGCCACGCCCGCGCGGGCCGCTACCTCGCCGACGGTGAAGTGGCCGTAGCCGCGCTCGCTGATCAGTTCGGTGACGGCCTGGTGCACCTGCGCGCCGACGCGGGCGCTGCGCCCGCCGGGCCGCCGGGCCCGCTCCTTCTCATTCATCCCACCACCTTAACGCAGTAATTACTTGCGTTTACGAGGCACCCCACCTTAGAGTCACCTAACGCAGTCACTGGCTGCGTTAGGGCGTCCGGTGTTCCACCGGGGGCGACCATCGATCGAGAGGAATCCCCATGGCAGCTCCGCCTGCGGCCGTAGGCAGTCGTTCGCCCCGGGGCGTGCTGCTCACGGTGACCTGTCTGGGCCAGTTCATGGTCCTGCTCGACAACACGATCGTCGGAGCGGCGCTGCCCGACATGCAGCACCGGCTGCACACCCAGCTGACCGGTCTGCAATGGATCGTCGACGCGTACGTACTGCTGGTCGCGATGCTGTTGCTGTCCGGCGGTGTCTTCGCCGACCGGTTCGGGCGCAAGCGCGTGTACCTGACCGGCGTGGCGGTGTTCACCGCCGCGTCCGTGCTGTGCAGCCTCGCGCCCTCGCTCGGCTGGCTGGTCACCGGCCGGGTGCTGCAGGGCATCGGGGCCGCGGCGCTGAGCCCTGCCTCGCTCGCCCTGCTCGCCGCCGCCCACCCCGTGCCGCAGGAACGCGTCAAGGCGATCGGGCTGTGGGCCGGGCTCAGCGGAATCGGCCTGGCCGCAGGCCCCGTGGCCGGCGGCGCGCTGACGGACGCCTTCGGCTGGCCCGCCATCTTCCTGGTCAATCTGCCCATCGGCGTGGTCCTCCTGCTGGCCGGTCTGCACAGCCTTGAGGAGACCCGCAATCCGAACGCCCCCGCGATCGACGTCCCGGGGACGGTACTGTCCGTTCTGGGGGTGGGGACGCTGACGTACGGGCTGATCGAGGGTGGTGCCCGCGGCTGGACGTCACCGCTGATCCTGGGGAGCTTCGCCGCCGGGATGGCCCTCCTCGCCGCCTTCGTCGCCGTCGAAGCGCGCCGCTCCGCTCCGATGCTGCCGCTGCGGCTGTTCGGGCAGCGCCTGTTCACGGTCTCCAACACCGCCATGGTCGTGGTCGGGTTCGCGCTCATGGGCTCGTCGTTCTTCTTCTCCCAGTTCTTCGTGTACGTCCAGGGCAGCTCGATCCTGCGCGCCGGACTCCAGACCCTGCCGATGTCCCTCGCCATGGTGATCGTCAGCCCGTACGCGGGCCGGCTCGCCGCCCGGTACGGCTTCCGCATCGTCGTCACCACCGGCCTGGCCCTGGCCGGCCTGGGACTGCTGGCGCTCGGCATGGTGCACGCCGACACCGGCTACGGGAACGTGTGGTGGCGGCTGGGAGTCGTCGGCACCGGCTTCGCCCTGACCCTGCCCCCACTGACGGGAGCCGCCATCCAAGCAGTCAGCCCGCAGGAAGGCGGCCTCGCCTCAGGCATCAGCAGCACGACCCGGCAGATCGGTGCGGTGCTCGGTGTGGCGGTGCTCGGAGCCGTCGTCCGCACCCGGCAATCCGGCGGCGCCTCCCTCGAGACCGGCCTCGACAGCGCCTTCGTCGCGGCCGGCGCCATCACACTGGCCACCGCCGTGTTCACCGGCCTGTGGCTGGCGAGGTCCACGCCCGCGGGCCGTTCCCCGGCCCCGCGACGTTCCACCGGTCCGGACGCGGTCACCACCTCGCAGGAGGCGTCCGCGAACAGCCTGCCCTAGGTGTATTGCCCTGTGAGGTTGGGGGACGCGGCCGGCGGGTGGTTGGCCCTTGAGCGCGGTGTGTCGGGGTCTGCCCCTGTCTGGTGGACACGCTGATACTGGATCTTGATTGATCCGGAGGAAGCGAGAAACCGCCGATGGCGCTGAAGGACTACTCGGTCGAGTTCCGGGCCGATGCTGTGGCTCTGTACGAGTCCACGCCCGGAGCGACGTACAAGAGAATCGCCGCTGACCTGGGCGTCAACCGGGCCACCCCGCGCGAGTGGGTGCTGCGGGACCGCGAACGTCGTGGTGCTGCCGCGTTGCCCGCAAAGATGCCGGCGCGGGCGGCCGACGCCGCACCAGCGGCTGATTCGGACGAGCGGGTCCGGCAGCTGGAGGCCCGGGTGGCCGAGGGCCTTGTGGCCGCCGCCGTCGGGAATGTTGCCGAGCTTCTTGATGTCGACGTGGACGAGGTCGCCGGGGCGGCGTGCTCATAGCGGCGGATCACCCGGCCGGTCGCCCGGTCCAGGTGGGCCAGGCGGGCAAGTTTGCAGCGGGTCAGGACACGGTGGACGGTCGCTGGGTTCAGCCCCAGGAGAGGTCGTCGCCGCCGTCGAACGCCCCCAGCAGCGCAAGGACCCAGACGCGTTCCTGCCCCGGGCGAGGAGAGCGAGGGCGCCCCGCCGTACGTGATGAGCAGGCAGGACGACGGGCGTCGGCTGCTGAGTGCGGGGCAGAACACGGAGGTCGTGGCGGGCTGACCAGGCGTCATCGTCAGACCCCTCTTCCGGCCGTGTCCGTGAAGCCCGCCCGGCCCCCGGCACCGGGCCGGCGGCAGCTGCGCGGTCCGCGTCGCACTCGTGAGCCGGCACCTCAGGGGATCTGGGCCTCGATGTGGGCCAGATGGGCGGCGAGGATTTCTTCGAACGCGGTGCGGCGGTCCGCTCCGAGGGGGCGGACGTCGCGGGCGAAGTGCGCCAGGGCGGGGAAGCGTTCGGGGTCGGCGCCGAGCACCGCGACGCGGAACTGCTCCATGCCCTGTTCGTACTCCTTGGGGGTGATGGTGCCGATACCCGCCTCGGAGGCGAGCAGCGCGGCGAGGAGGATCGCGATGCGGTGGTATCGCACCGGGACCTCCTCGTCGGGCAGGCCGGACGAGCGCAGGGCCTGCAACAGCTCCTCCATGACCAACCGGGAGCCGGTGCCGCCGGACGCATAGCGCCCCCACACCGCGGCGAGTTGGGGCTGCTCGCCGAATGCCTCGCGCAGGCACAGGGCCAGGGCCGTGACGCGCTGCTTCCAGTCGCCCTCGGGGCGGTAGCCGTCCATGGCGGCCAGCAGGATGCGGTCGGCAACCGCGCGCAGCAGTTCGGTCTTGTTGCGGAAGTGCCGGTAGAGGCTGGAGGAGTCGGTCCCGAGCACTGCGGCGAGTTTGCGCACGCTGAACGCCTCGGCGTCGCTCGTGCGCAGCAGTTCCGCCGCCGTGTCCAGGATCTCCTCCGTCGACCATCGTCTTCGGCCAGTCATCTCGCCCCTCTCGTCCGTACTCACCCTAACCCATGCACTTACCTATGCACTTGTCTATGCACTTGGCTATGCGCTTGTCTATGCGCTTGCTGATGCACGCATCGCGTGCATAATGAGGGCATTGGGCTGTCCGGTCACACGACACACCCGGTATGCGGCCGGGAGGGGAGAAGGACACATGAGCGAGACCACCACCGCGGCACGACCGCCCGAGCCGGATTTCTCGGCGATCACCACCGAGGAACTGCTCGCCTACCGCGACGCGGAGAACCGCTTCCGGGCCTCCAGCGCGGCGCGGGCGGTCCTGGGAGAGCCGGACACCGGCGCCGAGATCGTCTGGCAGAAGGTCGCACTGCCCGGCCGCGACCTACCGGTCCGGGTCTACCGGCCGGCCCCGACGGGGGGCGACGGCGCCGCGGCCCGGACCGACCCGCTGCCGCTCGTGGTCCATGTCCACGGAGGCAGCTTCGTGGGCACGGCGGTGCAGTGCGACTGGACCAACAGCCACCTCGCCGCGCGGCTGCCCGCCCTCGTCGTCTCCGTCGAGCACCGCCTCCTCGCTCCCGACAGCCCGCTGTCGGACGCCGCCGACGACGGCTGGGACGTACTCCGGCACGTGGTGGGGCACGCCGAACAGTGGGGCGCCGACCCTGCGCGCGCGGCCGTCTTCGGCGAGAGCTGCGGCGCGCTGATCAGCGCGCTGACGGCCATCCGGGCCCGGGAGGCCGGGCTGGAGCTGAGGGCGCAGGTGCTGGTCAACCCCGCCGTCGACATGACCGAGACGATGTTCGACTACCCCTCGGTGGCCGAGTACGCGTACAGCCCGACCCGGGTCCTGCCACAACTGCAGTTCTTCCAGCGGCTCGCCGTCCCGCCGGGTGCCGACGCCCGCGCGGTCTCGCCGCTGTACGCGAACGACCTGAGCGGGCTCGCCCCGGCGCTCGTGGTGGTGCCCACCCGGGACGCGGCCGCCGACCACGGCCGCCGCTACGCGGAGCGGCTGCGCGAGGCAGGAACTCCCGTGCGGCTCTCCGAATACCCGGGAGCACAGCACTCGTTCCTCACTCTGCCCGGCATCGAACCGCAGGCCCACGCCGCTCAGGCGGAGATCCTCGCCTTCCTCGACGCGGCCCTGGCGAAGTGACGGCGGAACCGATGCCCCCGCCCCCGGGCCCGACGGCCCAGCGGTCTCCCGGCTCGGGAAACGACGAGAGAAGCACACCCTGATGAATCAACCACTCCCCACACGAGGGCCACTCGCAGCGGTGTACGTGGGCCTTGCCCTCACCGTCCTCGCGACGATCGCCCCGTACGCCGACCGCTCCACCACCCATCTGCTGGCCGACCACGTCCGCGCCGGCTATCCCGACTACTCCCAGGAGCAGATCGACTCGGCCGTCACCACCTACCTGGTCGTGTCGTCCGTCATCGGGGCGCTCGGCGTCCTTGCCTGGCTCACGACGGCCTGGGCCGTCAAGGCGGGCAAGCGGTGGGCCCCCTCCGTCGCGACCGCGATGTTCGTGCTCGGCGCCGGCGCCGGACTGACCGGGTTGCTGATCAAGGACACCTCCGGCGCGACCGGACTGCCGCCGGAGCTGGGCTGGGCCGGGATGGTTCCCTCTCTGGCGGGCGTCTTCGCGGTCACCCTGCTGTGGCGGAGAAGGCGACCGGCGTGACGAGGGCCCCGTTCGGGCCGAACGTCGCGAGCGGCGTCGGCCCGTACGCGGGATCGCCCCCTGCGGCCGCACGCGGCATCCAGGAGCGGGCCGGAAGCGCTCGGGCCGCGAGGCGTGTGCCCTGACCTCGCGAGCGGGGGCTGCGGAGCCCCGGGCGGCCGCGCAGGGACGTACTCAGTCGAACGGCAGAACGCGGTGGAAGACGGCACCTCGCCCGCGACCGCCGCCTGGATCGTGGCGGCCGTCAGCGTGTGCCCGATCGAGTCGTGCAACTCGTGGGCCAGCCGGTTGCGTTCGGCGGGCGCCCGCTCCCGCTCGGCCGCCAGCGCAAGCCGCTCGGCCGACGAGGGCCCCAGCAGCCGGGGCGCCGGCCACCGCAGGGCGTACGTCACCGGTGGCGAGGGACACGGCGTCCTCTACGCGCCGGACGGCGGTTCCTGCGCGGACGAGGTCGCCACGGCCTACCTGACCACGGGCGAGCTACCGGCCGGGGATCTGACCTGCGGCACGCGCTCATACCAGGAGCACCCGGGCGAGCTGGTCGGCCGTTGCGCGGTGGGCCCGCTCGACCAGGGCGTCGCCCTGGATCAGCCGGCCCGCGCACGCGTCGGCGAGGTCATCCGGCACGTCCTTCCCGGTGAGGCCGTGCCAGGTGCTCCAGGAGACCGGCGGGTTCGTCCGGAACGGTGGACGGCACGGGCACGTCGAGCGCCCTGGCCAGGCCGAGGAAGGACTCCGCGCCGGTGGCCGTGGGCCGGACCGCTCGATCGCAGCCGGGCGCTCGGGGAAGTACCGGGCTCCCCCGGGCGATCAGGACGGGGTGGACCCGCCGTCGGCTTCCGTTCGCCGGCGCCTGTAGTGGCGTGCCGCTCGGGCGCGGTTCCCGCATGACGGCTTGCACCACTCCTGCCGACCGTGGCTCTTGACGAAGTAGCGCACGCAGCGCGGCGCGGTGCACGATCGCAGCTGCGTGCTCTGCGGGCCGCTGAGAAAGTCGATGGCCGCTCGGGCCAGGGCCGCGACAAGTCGAACGTACGGGTCCTCTTCCGCGGACAGCAGTCGGGCGGCAGGGACTCCGCCGGCGGGCCAGTCCAGCTGCGGGGCGACCGGTTCCCGCGCGGCAGCCGTGTTGAGGCGGTCCATCGCCTGGTCGGCGGTCATCAGGCGATGGGCGTCCGCCGGGCTGGGGGGAGCGGGACTGACCAACCGGGCGAACAGGGCTCGGACCGCCTGCCGGAGCTCGATGATCCCGAGCCGGAGGTCTTCGTCTGCCGCGAGCGCTCCGGTCCGAACCTGTCCGGCCAGCAGATGCTCCTGCTTCCGTATCCAGTCCGTCGTTCCCTGGACCGTGGCGAGGTCGTCGGCGACGCCACCCTCTCCGTCGTGGCGAATCGTGCTCGCCAGTTCCAGTGCCAGCCATCGGTCCACAAGGCATCTCCTTCCCTCTCGGTGCCAGGTCGTCAGCCACTTGATCACATCCCTGCGCACACCCTAGAGTCTCTAACGGAAAATCAAAAACTTCCGTTAGAGGCCGACGTGGTGGAGACACCTGCCGGCGCAGGAGGGCGGCTGAGCCCGCCATAGGAGGGGACCGCGGAATGACACTGCTGCTGGCACACATCAGCGACCTGCACCTGGACGGCAGCGAGAGGGCGACCCTGCGCGCCACCCGCGTCATGGACTACGTGCGAGCCCTCCCCCACCCGGTCGACGCGCTCCTGGTCACCGGGGACATCGCCGATCACGGCGAGGAGGCCGAGTACGAGGAGGCGGCTCAGATCCTGACCGCCCCCTTCCCCGTGCTCACGTGCCCCGGGAACCACGACGCGCGACCGGCCTACCGCAAGGCCCTGCTCGGGGAGGCCCCCGGCCCCGGACCCGTCAACCGGGCCCACCACATCGCCGGCACCACCATCCTGATGTGCGACTCCACCATCCCCGGTCGCGACGAAGGACGCCTCGACGCCCGGACGCTGGCCTGGATCGACACCACTCTCACCGCGCTGCCGCGGGACCGGGCGGCGCTGATCGCCTTCCACCAGCCGCCGGTCGAACTCCATCACCCGCTGCCCGACTCCGGCATGCTCGAAGAGCCCGGACAGCTGGCGGACCTGCTCGACGCGCACCCGCAGGTCGCCGCCGTCCTCACGGGCCACGCCCACACCGCGGCCGCCTCGACCTTCGCCGCGCGTCCCGTGATCGTCGGACCGGCCATCACCTGGACCCTGCGCATGCCCTGGGAGGGCGATGAAGCCGCAGACCGCGACCAGCCGCCCGGCCTCGCCTTCCACGTCCTGGACGACGACCGGCGCCTGACCACTCACTACCGCGTCGTGCTCTGATCTCTCCCGCCCGCACGAACCGGAGGCACCGTGGTCCATCCCTACGCGGTCGCCGGGTTCCTGGTGGCGGTCCTCCCCTTGGTCGCCACCCCGGGAGCCAGCCTGGCCCTGCTGATCCAGCACGTCACCGACAGCGGCCGCGGCCAGGCTCTTCCCGTCATCCTCGGCACCGTCACCGGCCTGTACATCCACGCCACTCTCGCCGTAGCGGGCCTCTCGGCCCTGGTCATGCATTCCAGCGTGGCCTTCGCCGCCGTCAAGCTCGTCGGCGCCGTCTACCTCATCGGCCTGGGCATATGGACATGGCGTTCCGCCACACCGAACGCGGCACCCGCCCCCGCCCGCCGACGCCTGCCGAAGGGGCCGGACTCCGTCTTCACCCAAGCGTTGCTCGCCAACGTCCTCAACCCGAAGGCGGCGGCCATCTACTTGACCCTGGTCCCCCAGTTCATCGCACCCCGTCAGCCCTTCGGCGGCCAAATCCTCACGTTGGCCACCGCCCACGCGCTACTGATCGCACTCTGGCTCACCGCCTGGACCCTTCTCATCGTGCGTGCCTCACATGCGCTGCACCGACCCCGCTTCAAACGAACCGCCGCCAGGGCCACGTCAGCGGTCCTCATCACCCTCGGCATCCGGAGCACCGTGACGTAGTGGGACGGTCCGGCGGCGCGGCAACTCCGGCGGCCGACCCGCTGCGGAAAACGGTGGCCCTCTGCCTCGGAGAGGGCCACCGTTTTCCGCTCCGGATCAGCTGCTGATGTCAGCGGTGAACGCACTCCACGCCGTCTCCGAGACGCTCAGTCCGGGGATGGCGGTGTCCTGTTCGTACCGAATATGGATGCCGGAGCCACAAGTCCCACCTCCATGACATGACAACGGTGGGTCAGGAAATACCGGGAATATTCCGGGAGTTGAACGGATACGATCACGGCCATGCCTATGGGATACGTGGCCTCGACCGCGCTGCTTGCCTGGTGCTCCTTCTTCGCCGTCGTCGCACCGCGCCGACCCCGACCGCTGGCGACCCTGAGCTTCTGGTTCGGCATGGTCCTCAACGAGGTGCCGTTCATGGGCATGCTCGCCGTGCTGGCCTCCACGGCCTTGGCCGCCGGCCAAGGAGATCTGGAGTCAACGGCCAGCAAGGTGATAGCCGTGATCGCCCTCGCCACCATCCCCGTGATGGCCGTGGCCGCCTGGCGCGGCCTGCGGGCGGGCCAGGCCCTCGAGCACGCCCTCGATCAGGGGCTCGGGACCGACTGGCGGGACCATGTGCACGAACCGCCGCACCGCCGGCCCCGGCCCCGCCTCCTGCTGCTGCGGCGCCTGACGCGGAACCTCGACGTGGTACGGATTGCCAACCTCCGCTACGGGGACGCCGGCCGCCACAATCTGCTCGACGTCTACCGCCGCCGCGACGCCCCGCAGAACGGGCCGGTCCTGATCTACTTCCACGGCGGCGGGTTCACCAGCGGAGCCAAGAGCCGCGAGGCACGGCCCCTTCTCTACCGGCTCGCCGCCCAGGGCTGGGTGTGCATCAGCGCCAACTACCGGCTGCGCCCCGAGACCGACTTCCCCGGCCACCAGATCGACGCCAAGAAGGTCATCGCCTGGGTTCGCGAGCACGCCTCCGAGTACGGCGCCGATCCGTCGAAGCTGTTCGTGGCGGGCAGCTCGGCCGGCTCCAACATGGCGGCCATGTGCGCGCTCACCCCGAACGACCCGGAGTACCAGCCCGGATTCGAGTCGGCCGACACCTCGGTCACCGCGGCGATCTGCCTCTACGGCTACTACGGCTTCTTCTTCGGCGAGGAGCCCGACGTGCCGCCCTCCCCGAACCAGCCGTACGCCTACCTCAACCCCGGCGCGCCGCCCATCCTCATCGCCCACGGCACCAAGGACGCGCTGGCGACCGTCGAGGGCGCCCGGTACTTCGTGGACCGGCTGCGCCGCGTCTCGGACAGCGCCGTGGTCTACGCCGAACTGCCCGGCGCACAGCACTCGTTCGACCTGTTCCACTCCGCGCGCTTCGAGGCCGTCGTGGACGGTGTCCAGGCGTTCGCCGGCTGGGTCCTGGCCGCGTCGGGACGCACCCCCGATCCGGCTCGCTAGCGGGTCTCGGCCACCAGGCGGACCACCTCGTCCGCCGCCCGGACCGAGTGGCCGAACCTTCCCGAGACAGGCGGCGCGCAGCGAGTCGGTCGCCGCAGACGCACATCCGGTGCGGGCGGGGGCTCTGCCCCACGGTGATGGCGTAGACGACGGCGTGGGAGCGGACCTGCACGGTGGTGTCTTCCTGCGGGCGCACATCGAGCATGCCGATGACGTGGCGGTGCTGTTCCCCGGTCTCGGCCAGTCGGGCCGGCCGGGCGTCAGGGCTCGCTGCCCTGGCCCCCGATCCGCGGGGCGGTGCTCCTGCTCCGTGGACCGTGCACCCCCTCCGCCCTGAGGGCGCCGAGCACCGCCGGCGGGGTGAGCCGGGGCAGGAGCAACTGCCAGAAGCGGGTGAGGGTCCTGTACGAGAGCCACGTCGCGTCCCGCGCTCCCAGCACCTCGAAGCCCACGGTCGCTGCCACGACGGCGAGCATCACGTCCTGGGCGGACAGGTTCTCGGTGAGTACGCCCTCCCCGTCGGCACGCTTGAGGGCGCCTTCGACCCAGCGGCGCCATTCGAGTCTCAGGTTCTGCCCGCCGGCGTAGGACTGTTCGCTGCTCAGGCCGAACCCGGCCCGCAGTACGACGTCCTCGCGCAGTCCGCGGGCCAGGTCGTGGGTGGCGTTCACAAGGCACTGCAGGGCGTTGGGCCCCCTGGTGGCCTGTCGTGTGACGTGGTCGAGACGGCGCCCGGCAGCTTCCTCGACCGCTTCGGCGAGTGCGGCCTTGCTGGCGAAGTGGAAGTGCAGCGCGCCGTTGCTCACTCCGGCCCTGTTGCTGATCGTGGTGAGTGAGGCGACGCCGAAGCCCTCGCAGTCGAAGACCTCTGCGGCGGATTTGATCAGTGCCTCACGCGTACGCAGGGCACGTTCCTGTTTTGCCATGACGGCGCTCCGTTACTGCGGCTGGTTGCCGTGCTTGCGCGGCGGCAGGTCGGCGTGCTTGGTGCGGAGCATCGCCAGGGACTTGATGAGGACCTCGCGTGTCCCGGCCGGGTCGATGACGTCGTCGACGAGGCCGCGCTCGGCGGCGTAGTACGGGTGCATGAGCTCGGACTTGTACTCCTTGACCATGTGGGCGCGGGCAGCTTCGGGGTCCTCGGCGTTCGCGATCTGCCGGCGGAAGGTCACGTTGGCCGCACCCTCCGCGCCCATCACCGCGGTCTCGTTGGTAGGCCACGCGTAGGTGAGGTCCGCACCGATGGACTGGGACTCCATGACAATGTAGGCGCCGCCGTACGCCTTCCTCAGGGCGCCGAAGATCCGGAAGTCGTGCGCGTACACGAAGACCGTCCGGCCCTCGACCATGCCCCAGCCCGTGATCACACCGTCCGTGTACGGCCTCTTCGCCTCCAGCCCGAAACCCGTCGCCCGGTGCCGCCGCAACTGCTCCACCTCATGGAACGAACCCGGGTCCACCAGCAGCTCGATACGCTCGCGCGCGGTCAGCTTCCCCTTCGCGTGCTGCGCCTCGGTCGCCCTCGCGCTCGGCCCGGCCACCGCCTGCGCGCGGACCGCGCGCAGCTCGGCCACACGCCCACGCGCGTCGGCAGGCCTTTCGGTGGGCCGATCGAGGGCAGTCGGCATGTGAGGTCCCCCCTGTGACAAGGCCGAGGAGGTCCCCGCCTCCATGTATGACATTAACAAACCGCTTAGACGGTTTAAAGTGCCTGCTCAAGAGCTACTCGAGACCCGCACACTCACCGCCGACTCCCGGGGGCGAGATAGCCCACAGAGGAAAGCCGCACCCTGGCAGGCCGATATGGAGTTTGATCGTCCGGAACCCGCGAGGGCGAACCCCTGACTACGGCTAGAAAGTAAACCGGATGGTATGTATCTTTGCTCGCCTGGGCACCACACCACTCGCTTCCGTCATCACGACCCAGGGGGACCAGCATGTCGTCGAGCACGTTTCGGGTCGAACGCCTCATCCACGGTGGAGAGCGTCGGGAGAACAACACCGCCACGCCGACTCCGACTGCCGTACCTCACTACCCGTCCCTGACCACCACCGTCCCCAAGGAGTTCGTCCATCGGGCCAGCGTCGCCGAAGTGCTCCTGACGGACTGGGAGCGTGTCGGTGATCTCAGTTTCACCGTGACCGGCCAACTCCCGCGGCATCACGGCTTCTTCGCGACGATCCGCGGCTGTCATGATCCGCTTTTGATCGCAGAAACGATCCGACAGGCAGGGATACTCCTGGCGCACGCCGAATTCGCGGTACCGCTCGGCCACCAGTTCCTGATGTCGGACCTCTCGGTCGACATCGCACCGGAGCACCTGCTCGTCGACACCACGCCGGCCGGCCTCGACGTCGAGATCACGTGCACAGACGTCAAGCGCCGGGGCGCGAATCTCGCGGGGCTGCACTTCGACGCGGTGATCCGCAGGGACCAGCAGGTGGCTGCGACCGGCTCCGCGACCTTCACCTGCGCCTCACCCGCGGTCTACCAGCGGCTGCGCTCGGCGAGCATCGGCGACGGCGCTCCGGCGGCCCTCGCCCTGACCGGCCCGGTGGCACCTCAGGACGTGGGCCGGGTCTCCCCCACCGACGTCGTCCTGTCTCCCGCACCGGAGACGGACTGCTGGCAACTGCGGGTCGACACCCGGCACCCCGCCCTCTTCGACCACTCCGTCGACCACGTACCCGGCATGGTGCTTCTGGAGGCTGCCCGCCAGGCCAGTGCGGCGTTCCTCGGCCATCCGTGCCTCCCCGTCGCCATCACCGGCGAATTCTCCCGGTACGTGGAGCTCGGCGCCCGCTGCCTGATCGAGGTGCGCCCCCTCTCCGAGGACGCGAGTGGCAGGCACCGCGTCCTCGTGACCGGCCACCAGAACGACAGCATGCCGTTCAGCGCCGTCATCACCACCGTGCCCGCAGGGGCCTGAACCGCATCACCGGCAGCGGACTCCCGCGCACACGCACCACCGCGGCCGGGGCTCATCGCGTCGCCCAAGCTCCGAAAGAGGGCGGCGCCGCTGAGCCTCGGCTCTTCCGCGCCGCGGTGACCTCGGACTCATCCGTCCTCGAGGCGCCGAGGCCCTGGTCAGGCCGGCGCGGTCTCGAGGCCCATCTCGCTGAGCAGCCGGGCCCCTCGGTCCGGTGCCACGTCCAGCCGCATCAACACGGCGGGTGAGGCGATGGAGGGCAGCAGGTACTTCAGGAGGACCGAGACCCGGTGCTCGACCCCGGTCAGATCGGTCTCCAACTGGGCGTAGAGCTGCACTCCGTTGAACGCGCTCACCACCATCTCGGCGATCTCCCGCGGCACGATGTGCGACAGGGTCTCACCCCGCTGGTGGGCCTCCGTGACGATCTCCGTCAGCATGTCCACCCACAGGGGCCAGGCGCTTCGGTAGTGCCTGCGGCCTATGGGATCGGAGGACAGCCGCGCACCGGCCCGCAGCAGCGGATCGCGCACCAGCCGGTGGGCGACCGTCATGGCGACGTCCACCATCTCCTGGAGCTTGACGTCCTGGGGAGGCAGATTCAGGTCCGTCTGGACTTCCAGCACGCCCTGGGCCAGCGCTTCCTTGGAGTCGAAGTGGAAGTACAGCGCGCCCTTGGTGACGCCCGCTGTCTTGAGAATGTCCGCAACGGTCGCGGCGGTGTAGCCGTGCTCCGCGAAGACCGTCGCTGCCGCTTCCAGTACCGTGCGGCGGGTCATGACCGCTCGTTGCTGCTGGGCCATGGCCCTCACCTCGTTCTCCACCGCTCCACTGCAGAGCAGTGTGCTCCCTCAAGAAAAAACCGCGCAGAAGGTACCCTACTTGGCTGGTCCATGAATACGCCAGCGTCGGGGGCCCCAGTTCGCGGCATGCCGACGCCCGCGGCAAGGGGCCCGGAACGGCAGGGGCCAGCGAACATGCGGGTTCCACGCACGCGGCAGGGCGTCCGCTCCCGGTCCCGGCATCCCTGCCGCAGTCCGGACGGAGCGCCGCGGAAACCGCCCGGCCGCCCTGTTCCGTGGAACGGGCGGCCGGGCCCGTCACCCTTCAGACGCTCGCCGCCACACGGGTCACACCGGCATCGGACGGGGCGGCCCCGGCCGGCCACAGGCAGCCTTCGGCGGCCTCGGAGTCGATGGTTCGCAACAGCTCCTCGTCCACGGCATGGAGCGAGTCGACCACGTGCCGCGCTCCGGCGTCCCGCATCAGGTCCCGCTGAAAGCTGTGCTCGTAGTCCGTCGGATGTCCGACGAACGCGGCCCCGAGGCCCCGTGCGGCCTCTGCCACGCGTGCCACGTCATCGATGAACAGGACCTGGTCGCACCGGAGCCCGGCCACGTCCTCGGCGATCTCACGGAGTCCCGGGCGGAACGCGTTGGTGCACACGTACCGGGGCTCGTCGAAGTACTGGACGCAAGAGGCCAGATAGCGGTCGAAGTGCTCCCTGCCCAACCCTCCGTAACAGACGAGCGGCACCCCTCCGACGGCGCGCAGCCGCTCCAGCAGTTCGACCGCGCCGTCGAGCAGTCGCACGGGGTTCTCACGAAGGTATTCCTCCCGCTCACGGAAATAGGCCGCCACGACATCCGTGGGCGCCTCCCCCGGGCGGGCCAGCACCGCGGCCGCTTCGAGCTGGGACTGCGAGAGCACCGCACGCTCCGTCTCAGTGGTGTAGACGCCCCCGCGGGCGACCACGAACCGGTGGATGACCGGGCTGAACGTGTCGTTGAGCAGTACCCCGTCGATGTTCACCGCGATCAGACGCAGATGCCGTAGGGCCATGGTGACCGCCTAGCGTCGAGGCCGCGCGGGTCCGGCCGCACGGCTCCTGCTGATGGAAGGTGGCAGCGCCCCCGCTCCAGGCCGTTGCGGCCACCACACCGCGATAATAAACCGGTCGTGCGGTTTTTTCAACGGCGTTCAAGTGTTCCCTTTCCAGGGTGGCTCCGTGGAGACTTGCTCCAGTTTCCACCCATCCCACATCGGTACACAGCAGAGGAAAACGGGGGGCGGCACGATGGGGTCTCTGAAGGGCAGAACCGCGCTGGTCACGGGCGCCGGCCGGGGCATCGGCCGGGCGATCGCCAACCGCCTGGCGGCAGACGGCGCACTCGTCGCCGTGCACTACGGCAACGACGACGCGTCCGCGCGCGCCACCGTCGAAGAGATCCGCGCCGCCGGTGGTCGCGCCTTCACGGTCCGCGCGCCGCTCGGGGCACCCGACGATGTCGCGGCCCTGTACGACGTCTTCGACGCCGGCCTCGGCGAACTGGGCGAACCTGCCGTCCTGGACGTCCTGGTCAACAACGCGGGCTTCAACGTCCGGGGGGAGGTGACCGATGTAACGCCCCACGACTTCGACCGGCTCATGGCCGTGCACGCCAAAGCCCCCTTGTTCCTGGTGCAGCAGGGTCTGCCGCGTTTCCGGGAAGGCGGCCGGATCGTCAACATCAGTTCGGCGTGCACCCGTGTGGCGATGCCCACCTCCCTCGCGTACTCCATGGCCAAGGCCGCCCTCGACGCGCTCACCCGCACGCTCGCCAAGGACCTGGGGCCCCGGCAGATCACGGTGAACTCGGTGGCGCCGGGCTTCGTGAAGACGGACCTCAACCAGCGGCGCTGGGCCACACCCGAGGGCGAGGCCGCCCATGCTCAACGCTCGGTGTTCGGCCGCATGGGAAGGACCGCTGACGTGGCGGACATCGTGGCCTTCCTCGCTTCGGACGACTCCCGCTGGGTCACCGGCCAGTGCATCGACGCCTCGGGCGGCACCGGCCTGTGACACCGGGTCGACGGCAGCGACTCAAGCGACTCTGCAGCCGAGTCGGAGCCGCCTCGTGTACGCCGCGGCCGGCCGCCCGGCCGGTCCGACGGCGGCCGACGCCGGCTCTCGACAGTGGCCTTGACGCCGTCCGGAGACTCACGCCGGCTCCTCTCGGTCCGTCAGCAACAGTCCCGGGTAGTACTTGCGCTGGTTGGACCGGATCATCGCGCGGGACGACGCCACCCCCAGCGCCTCGCGGACCCGGACGGCGAAGGCCCGGGACGAGACGGGCAGCAGCCCCTCCTGCCCGCACCATCGCCGATAGGCGACGTACAGGCCCGTCTGCTCCGTCCGCGAACCGGCGTCCAGGTCACAGGATTCGCTCAGGAACCGTCCGGTGTGGTCTTCGGTTTCGGCGTAGGCGGTGGTGGCGATGCGGACGCGTTCGGGTCCGGTGAGGTCTCTTTCGCCGCCGAGGTAGCGGCGGGCGCCGTCGATCAGCCAGCCGAGGATTCCGGGGCCTTCTTCGGTGACGAGGATGTCGGCGAGGTTGTCGATCTTGCGTTCGTCGGAGACGACGCGTTCGAAGGGGATCAGGCGCATGCGGCGCCAGAACGCGAAACCCCCGGTACCGACTTCGGGGCGGTGGTTGCCCAGGAGCCAGAGCTTGTGGGTGGGCTGGAAGCTGAAGAAGTCCTGCCGCATCCGGCGTGCCTTGATCCGGTCACCACCGGTCAGAAGCTTCACCCGCGCCTCATCGAACTTGTCGCCGTGCTTGACCTCGCTGCACACGATGACGCGGCGGCCGTGGAGTTCCGCCAGGTCGGTGGGGTGGCCCTCGTAGGGGCGCGACATCAGGAAGCCGGGCGGCGCGGCATCCGCGTAGTCCCCCAGCAGTTTCATGAGGACGTCGAGGAGGACGGACTTGCCGTTCTTGCCGGCACCGAACAGGAACGGCAGCACCTGACCGCCCACGTCACCCGTGACCGAATACCCCAGCAGAAGCTGCAGGAAGTCGATCATCTCCCGGCCCACGGCGTCGTCACCGAACGTGTCACTGAGGAAACGGTTCCACCGCGGCGTCGGCACGGTCGCCGGGGCCACACCGGCGGAGCGGGAGTGGAAGTCCTTACCCGGGTCGGGCGTTCTGATCAGGCCGGTGCGCAGGTCCACGATCCCGTCCGGCGTGCACAACGCATACGCGTCCGCGTCCAGGCGAGCCGCGTTGAGCACCATGCCCGGCGCGGTCCTGGCCTGGGCGAGCATGGCGCTCATGCCGACGGTGCTCAGCGCCCGACGGCGGTGCTCGTGCAACGCCTGTGAGGTGAAGCGCCCGCGCGGATCGTGGGCGGCGAGCGATTCGGCGAGATCCCCCGCCGCCCACAACACCGTGTCGTCCTCGTCGGCCTGCCAGCGGTTGCCGTTCCAGCGGTACCAGCCGAGTTCCGGCACGTACCGGAACTCACGCGCGTGGGTTCTCACGAACAGTCTGGCGCTGCCGCGGTCGCTCAGTGACTCGGGAAGCGGGCCTTCGGCGGCTGTGGTCTCACTCGTGGAGCACTGGGCGGGGGGCCGTGGGCGGAGCCGGTGCGGCGCGGCGCTGTCGACGATTTCGCAAAGCGCTCGATGCCTGCTCATGCCTGGTCCGCACCGGTACCGCCGGTGGCTCCGACCGCTTCCGGGACTCGACCCCACTGCCCTCTCGACCCATCGCTCCGGACAGCGCGACCAGACGCCATGTGCCCCCCCATGCAGCGACAAAATGCCCCCCAACGGCTCGGACACATTAGCGAAGCAGGAGAACCACAGGAGTCTCATGGCAAAAGTTTGACGGTGTGACGGCCGCGGGCTCGGCCGTCACACCTCGCCCCCCTACGGCCACTGGGGAGTCGCTCGCCGTCCACTGCTCTCCCCGCAAAGCTGCAGGTCAGCTGAGTGAAGCCGCATGACGACAGCGACCGAAGCGACTGCGGACCACAAACATGCATTCCACACCCATGTGTCGGGAGCGCTTCGCGCCACTCAGTCCGATTCTTGGTCGCTGTCCCTCAGGGCTCGCGACAAAGCCGCCTGACCTGCGCTTTTAGCGACACAAGGCCGCCTGCACCGGCATATGCAGCGACTCAAGCGACTCTGTATCGGAGTTGCGGTCACCTCGGGTCAACAACGCGCGGTCCGCCCGATCACAGCGGCAGCTGCGACCCGATCTCCCGCATGGCGGAGGACGGCGGCCCGCCCTCCGACCGTTCCGTCTTGTAGCCCTTGACGCGCGGCGCGATGGTGCCGGGGTCGACTGCTTCGGCGGGGGCGCCGGTGGCGTAGAGGCCTTCCGGGTCGGTGTCACGGTCGTGGGGCAGCAGCCAGAAGACGCGGCGGCGGAAGGAGCCAGACGATCGGGAGGCTTTGGCCTTGGGGCCCAGTACGGCGTATCCGACCATGCGGCCGTCGCGGTGGTAGGCGGGTTTGCCGCGGCGGTTGAAGAGCCGGTCCAGGCTCTGGCGTACGTAGTCGAGGGAGCTGACGTCCTCGAGCCAGACCAGCTCCTGCTCGTGGCTGATCTCGTCCTCGGTGATCAGGGAGCTCATGCGGTGGCTTCCCTCTCCTCGTCAGTGAGCAGTCCGATGCCCGGGTAGTACTTGCGCTGGTTGGACAGGATCATCTCCTTGGGCGAGGAGAGTCCGGCCAGTTCGCGGGCGCGCGCCGCGAACGCGCGTGAGGACATGGCAGACGCACCTTCATTGTGACACCACGTCTTGTAGGCGGCGTACAGACCGGCCTGCTCGGCCCGCAGCTCGGGAGCGAGCCTGCAGCACTCCTCGAAGAACCGTCCGGTGTGGTCTTCGGTTTCGGCGTAGGCGGTGGTGGCGATGCGGACGCGTTCGGGTCCGGTGAGGTCTCTTTCGCCGCCGAGGTAGCGGCGGGCGCCGTCGATCAGCCAGCCGAGGATTCCGGGGCCTTCTTCGGTGACGAGGATGTCGGCGAGGTTGTCGATCTTGCGTTCGTCGGAGACGACGCGTTCGAAGGGGATCAGGCGCATGCGGCGCCAGAACGCGAAACCCCCGGTACCGACTTCGGGGCGGTGGTTGCCCAGGAGCCAGAGCTTGTGGGTGGGCTGGAAGCTGAAGAAGTCCTGCCGCATCCGGCGTGCCTTGATCCGGTCACCACCGGTCAGAAGCTTCACCCGCGCCTCATCGAACTTGTCGCCGTGCTTGACCTCGCTGCACACGATGACGCGGCGGCCGTGGAGTTCCGCCAGGTCGGTGGGGTGGCCCTCGTAGGGGCGCGACATCAGGAAGCCGGGCGGCGCGGCATCCGCGTAGTCCCCCAGCAGTTTCATGAGGACGTCGAGGAGGACGGACTTGCCGTTCTTGCCGGCACCGAACAGGAACGGCAGCACCTGACCGCCCACGTCACCCGTGACCGAATACCCCAGCAGAAGCTGCAGGAAGTCGATCATCTCCCGGCCCACGGCGTCGTCACCGAACGTGTCACTGAGGAAACGGTTCCACCGCGGAGGGGTGCCGTGGTGGGGGCCGACGCTGGTGGAGCGGGAGTGGAAGTCCTTGTCGGGGTCGGGCGTCTTGATCAGGCCGGTGCGCAGGTCCACGATCCCGTCCGGCGTGCACAACGCATACGCGTCCGCGTCCAGGCGAGCCGCGTTGAGCACCATGCCGGGAGCCGACTTGGCCTGGGTGAGCATGGCGTTGATGCCGGTGGTGGACAGGGCGCGGCGACGGTGCTGCTGCAGGGCCGTGGTGGTGAACGCCCCGCGGGCGTCGTGCGTGGCGATGTTCTCCGCCAGGTCGCCGGCGGCCCACAGGACCGTGTCGTCCTCGTCGATCTGCCAGCGGGTGGTGTCCCAGCGGTACCAGCCGATGCCCGGGACGTGCCGGTAGTCGTTGGCGTAGAGCTTGACGAACAGCTTGGCGTTGCCGCGGTCCGTGAGGGTGTCGGGCAGCAGACCGGCGGCGGTCGCCTCGGCCCCGGACGTGGGCGACCCGTCCGCCTGCGCGGGCAGCGGCACTCCGCCCTGGCCGCGGATCTGGGCGGCCACCGCCGCGGGGTCGAAGAGGGTCTCGTTGCCGGGTGACGTCACGGGCGTCCTCCGGCGGCGTAGAGGGGCTTCTGCAGGCCTGCTGCGAGGCCGCTGGCAATGATCTGCTCGGCGCGCCTCTCCTGGCCGGGACGGGCCGTTGAGGCGGTTTCACGCAGGGCTTGCTCGGCCTCCTCGCGGGACAGCCGGTCGGCCGCCACGAGACCACCGAGGGTGAACGCGGCCCGGTTGAGGACGTCGGAGAATCCTGCCCCTTCGGACACCTGGCCACAGGCGGCGACCGGGGCCAGCACCGCGGCGAGCACGTTCCCCTTACGGGCCCGCCCTCCCCCGGCGGCCAGCACAGCCTGCTGGGCACGCGGCGGGACGGGACGAGGCGCGGGGATGTTGGCCGCGGGCAGGTGCCCGGTGCGTTCGAGCTCCTGGGCCAGCCACAGGGGCAGCGCAGCGGGCTCCCGGGTCTCTCCGACAGCCGTGTACGTGCCTGCGCGCGTGGTGGTCCCCGGAGCGATGATGTAGCCGCCGTGGGCCCGTACGTCGACCTGCCAGGCGAGAGCCCGGCAGGGGCTGGAGCCGGTGGAGCACTGCCAGCGCCGGTTGTCCTCGGCCCGGTACCAGACGTGCAGCCCGCCCGACGGGGTCCTCACCCGCAGCGTGCCGGTGTCCTCCGCCGGGCTCTGCTGGCCGCGCAGCGCGGCCAGCACGCCCAGGGAGTGGAAACCGGTCGCCAGCCCGGTGAGGTCCACGTGGTCTGCGATCGGGATGCCCGGGAGGATTCGGTCCCTGCCTGGGGCGGGAGCCGGGTGGGCGTCGATGTCGATCACGACCAGGCCGGCCGGGCCACAGGCGACGCCGACCCCGAAGTCGGGGTGCTGCGTCCACCACCGCTGAATGCGGCGCTGGTCGAGGGTGGCGGCGTGGAAGCCGTGGCACCAGCGGCCCAGGGACAGGCAGGGGCAGTCGGCCGGTGCGTGGATCGAGTTGCGGCAGTTCTCGCAGTTGCCCGCGGGGGTCTTGCGGCCCGGAGCCAGCGGGTGGACGGGCCAGCCCCGGCGGGCGCACCAGCGGGCAGTGGCCCACGGCAGCTCGGCCTCCGAGGGATCGGAGGCGGACCGCCGTGAGTCGCTGCGAGGAGAACGCAGCTCAGAAGGCATCTACTTCCCCTATCAGCGACCGAAGCGACTCAACGGCGGACACAGACTAGCGAACGTGGCCGGTGAGGCCGTGAAGCACAGGCAAAGAGCCGCTCTCGCCGTATCGGTGGGCCCTTTCCCACACCGTCAGCGACTAAAGGACCACGCCCAGCGACTGAAATGTTTCGGTCGCTCTTGAGTCGCTTCAGAAACCTCCAGGTCAGAGCGCTGTAACAAGCAAAACAGCGACTGAAGCGACTGAAGGCTTCTATATATGACGCACACACGCACGCACGAATGTCTTCATATACCCGTATGTTGAGTCGCTTCAGTCGCTAACCGGCGCCTATCACCAGCTTGACCTGGGCTTTCTTTGAGCGACTGAAGAGCGACCGAAGAGTCGCTGAGTCGCTGTTCTTCAGTCGCTGCCCCCGAAAAGCCGCTCCGGGGGCAGCGACTGAAGCTCCGGGAGCGACTGAAGAACAGCGACTGAACACCCCGGAACAGCGACCGACGACAGCGACTCGCAGGACGGCCCCGCCCGCCGCCTCGCTGGGCTTGTTCTTCGGCTCCGCCTCGAAGCCCCACCGACGGTCGCTTCGGTCGCTCGGTCCCCCGTATCCCCCACTCCCCCCGCTCAGACGTCCCTGCGTCCCGGCAGGTACTGGTCCAGGACGATCGCGAGGAACTTGGTGTGATCCGGCAGACCGGACTCCCTCACCAGGCCGTCGATGATCGCGCGCTGCGCCCGGGTCGGCTTGTACTGCAGTTGCACGGGGCCCAGGCCACGCAGGTCCGTGTCATCGGGCCGGACCGTCACGGCAAACAGCTTGGACTGGAACTTGGGTGCCCGGCGGGCCTCTTCGACGACCTGCGCGAGCCCCTTCTCCGCTGCGGCCTCGACGGCCATCAGCACGATCTGGGTGTGCGTGACGTCGTTCTGCTTGCGGTACTTACGAAAGCGCCCGGCCACGTTCTGCGACACGTAGAAGCCGACGGGCTTCGCGGTGTCCGCGTCGTCGAGCGGTTCCTGGGCGGGCTCCTGTGCGGCCTCTCGGGCCGGCTGCGGGATGACCGTCGGCGCGGCAGCCGGCGCGGGCACGGGGGTCACCGGGGCGACCGGCTGAGCCTGAGCGGGAGCCGGAGTGGCCCAGCCGGCGAGAGCGCTGGACGAGCCACCGCCGCCACCGCTGAACAGGTTGCCGACACCCTCGTCGGACATGCTCTGCTCTTCTACGTCCTCGTCCACGCGGTTCTTGCCCTTGGGCGGGGTCATGCGGCTGCGTCCTTCCTCAGCTCGAGAGCCCGAGCGAACATTTCTTCGGTGAATCCTTCATAGTCGGCGACCAGGCCTTCCACGGTCTCCGGGACGGTGCGGTCGCCCTCTCTGCGCCGGTCGGCCAATTCCCGGACAAGCAGCCCTCGTTTGCGTACCAGCCGGGCCACCGATTCCGTGTGCCCGATGAGGTGCTTGAACATGTGGGCGTCCTCACCGAGGACCTTCTGGACCTGGCGCCGCACATCGGCGTGGATGCCGGTGTAGTTGCGGCCCGTGTCGAACAGCAGGACCCCGAGGAGTTCCAGATGCGGGTTCAGCCGGCTGACGAACCGCACGTACGAGAACTCCAGGCCGATCTGCGCCAGACCGTCCTCCGCTCCCCCGTCGCTCTTGACCGGGATAACGAGCCAGCGCGCGGTCGACAGCGCGAGGCGCTGCAGCGATGGGTTTTCGGGCGGGGTGTCCAGGATGATGATCTGGTATTCGTGCGCGATCGGCAGCAGGCACATCAGCAGCCGCAGGTACGCATGCGGCCCTTCCTTGGCGAGCAGCGTGTGGAAGAAGATGCCGAACTCGTCGCCGAGCGCCGGACCGCCCATCACGACGTCCAGGTTCTCCCGGACGCTGCGCTGCGGCCGCAGCGCGGTCCCGGTGCGCAACGACTCGAGCAGGCCCGCTCCCCCGTCGTTCCAGTCGGCCCGCTTGTAGCCGAGCTCGCGCGCGATGTTGCCCTGCGCGTTGCAGTCGATGATGAGCGTACGCAGACCGCTGCGCGCCGCCTTGCCCGCCGCGTTGGCCGAGACCGACGACTTGCCCACGCCGCCCTTGCCGTTGCCGAACATGAAGATGTGCGACAGCGAGGCCCACGGGATCGGGGGAAGGTGCAGCTGACTGTCAGGTGCCGCGAAGGGACTGGACATGAATCCTCTCAGTCTGGTTCAGGCCCGAAGACGGGTGGGAGACGGTGGAGAGCAGGTGAGGTTATACCCGTTTTGAGACGGCTTGACGGGCCGAAAGTTCTCTCAGAACGATTCTCCGCTCCGACACGGCCGACCCTGGTGCCGAGTACCCCAAGAACGCCCTCTCCGAGGCCCGGCAGACCCCTCCTCGCTGCCGTTTCGGCAGGTCGACGAAGGGATTTCGGTTGGTGCTCACGCTTGCAGCCCCGCGTTCGGTCCCGCCTGAGGACCAACAGGGAAACGGGCGCATGCAGACGCTGGTTTCCCGGCAGTGATTCCGACCGTTAGCACAGCGGACGCTCTCACAGTTGGTTTCACCTCCGGCAAAGTCGCCACGCAAAGCGCTGCACACGTTACCAGGACGATCTTCACCCGGACATGGCAACACGCATTGCTTCCAACCGGGTATCAAGCGGGTACCCGCACAGCCGCACCCACGCCTTGGCCTGCCGTTCCATCAGTGAGTCCATGAGTAGCGCCGCTTGCTACTCGTGCGGCAGGCAGCCGGACAGCCTCACGAGCAGGCGGACAGGCCCACTCCCCCGCCGGCACCCAGACCCGCACGTGATCCCGCTGACCTGTGGGCCGCCCGACCTGCGCACTGACATGCCTGGGCGCGTGCAGCCAGGCCGGCGGGCATGCCTGGCTGCCGACCGATCAACCGATGGACGGGCAAACTTCCCTTCCCGTCCAGCCCCTTGCGCACACACCTACCAGTATTCGTACAGCTCGCCCGGCCGGTCATCTGACGGTGGTGCCGATCCGCATGCGTGCCCGGCAGCCCATAGCCGTCCTGCTTCGCGCGCCGGTGCAGCAGCGTACGTGCCGCCGGGTTGTTCATCAGACCTCGAGTCAGACCCACACGCCTCCCCGTGAGCCCACTTGTGTACGGGCTTCGATGCTGACCTGTAGGCGCACCTTGATTCCCACGGGGGAACTCACGCGTCTTCCTCCACGCAGACGCACCCTCCTGCCAGCACGCCTGCTGGCTGTTAGGTCCCCCTTCACGCCCACTGCCGCACTGGCCAACCGGTGGGCTGGGAAGCGCGTCTCCCTGTTGATTGCGCAGCTCGTCACAACGTCGACGTCTGGGGCGATGCCCGATCAAGCGCGCCGACAGGCAGGTGGGCTGGCGGGGAGCTTGATACGGAACCGTACGAACAATCGCAGCGGCAACCGAGTAGAGGACTTCATCGGTGACCGCGCTCGCATGCAGGCAGCACACCCGACGGAAGTGCTCACCAGCGACCCCGCCGCCCCGCAGGCCTGCAACTTGACCGCCACCTAGACAGCTATGTCAGTGCGTACACCTACAGCAGCTCAAGCAGCAGAGAAGGCGATGGAAGTTACTGAGAAACCCACCTGTGCTCTTGCCCGTCTCAGGGCATGCAGTTAAGCCATGCATCAAACCATGAGCAAAGCGCGCTACGACGCCTTGCTCCACGCTTGCTCGCAAGCTTGCACACATGTTTGCAGTGATGTTTGTTTTCCCAGGTCAGAGGCGTTTTTGAGCTCCGATGAATGCGTAGCGCGTATAGGTGCGATGGGCTTGCTGATCCAGCCTCCTGAGGCTTGAACGGCTTGTCGCATGCTGGCAAGGCTGCCGGGTTCGGGGGGCCGGATGTCACGCTCCTCGTGCTTCAGATTTGACGACTCTGCGGGGGAGGTGTTGGTTCCTCTGCTGCTCCGACCGCCCCATCGGAAAGGCCGGAAGGTGGCTGACCGCGAGTCGACAGAGAGGTGTCCAGCCATCGGGGCTACCGGATTAGGGCGCCATGGGGGGGTTGGCCGTGTCGGCGTGGTGTCGGGTCGGAAGTGGGCACCCAACGTGGCGGTCGATGCTTGCAGAGCATCTGAGTCGCCGAGTTGCAGCGTGGCCGAAGGAGCTGTGTACACGGTGGCATGACCGGATGAGAGGGTGCGGTGAAACGTCTACCCGCCCTGCCTTGGTCACCGGGCCAGATACCGTCTCCGTGAAGACGAACTCGGGTGGTTGTCAGGGTTCATCAGTCGGTTCGCACCTCGCACCATCCGGATGTCCCGGTGGAGGAGTAGCGACAGGATTCGGACCCTCCACTGGAATCGACGGCCCCGCTGACGGCATCGGAAGCGGAGCGCACTGGGCCACGTTCGGACTCGTTCCCGGCAAGAAGAATCGTGCACGCCCTGTATGCCGGGCATCGTTCCCGACTGGCGGAGCAGCGTCTTCTTCAGCAGCGCCTACTCGGCGAGCCATGCCGCCGCCCTTGTGGTCTCGGGCGGTGTCTGGATGCCGCACAGTGCCCTCACGCGGACAGGGCACGGCCGCCGGTAATCGTCCGTCGCGAGGAGCCCCAGAAGCCGCCCGCATGGCGCCTTTTACGCGGGCGGACAACAGCCTGCGGAGGCGCCCGTCCTGTGCCGGATTCGGCAGGTCAGATGCGCGGGCCTCGGCGATTTGGATCACGGAGGCCTCGAGAGGCACGGCGGTAGGGTCACCCGACGCGATGGCCCCTTCGCGTGCCGCTGCGTCTCCGAGCGCATACCCTCCGGAGTACCACGCAGCGGCACTCCGCCGGCCATGGCCATCCCGCACCGCCCCGAGGCCGCGTCGGCTTGTCTGAACGGCCCCGGAGACGTGCTGCTGGGCCTGCGGCACGTGACGCAGCGCCGATGCGCGGAAGGCAGCCGTTGCAGCGGCACGCCCACATCCCCAACGCAGCCACAAGCGGCCCCTCGGGCTTGTCGGCCACCGGCAGGCGAGGCTGCGTTCCTCTCGCCCGGAACCTCGGGTCGGCGTCGACTCAGCACACGAGGCAGTCAGCTGCGCCCCGTCTTGCGCCAACCCTCCCCAGGGCTCGGTCCGGTCCGACAGGTGTCCCGCATTCATCGGGCGGACTCGCCTCCGGCCAGGGCGTGCACCCAGCGTTGCACCGGCCACCGGGTCACTCGCAGTGGGCGGAAGCATATGGAGATGACGGGCAGACAGGACAGTGAAGTACGGGCCGGACGCGACCCGTGTCGGGGGAGTGGTCCGGCGTTCAGGCTCGAAGAGGCGTATCGCCTCGTAGACGCCCTTACCTGCGAGGAACGGCGAATCGGCCGCCCTTCCCGATTTCTGCTCCGCGCTCTCAGTGGCTCTGAGAGAAGTTATTACTTATTCAACTATTGGACCTGTCGGAAGGACTGGTGGTGGGTCGGCTCCGCGTACGGGGGCCGAGCACAGGGCGCCGCGCCTTGGTGAGCCTGAGATCGGGGAAGACCTCAGGCCGGCGGAACGAGGCGAAGGGGCTCGCGCCGGACGCGTACTCGGCGGGGACGCGGGATGCCGGTCCGACTCAACCGGCTCGGGTCTCGTTTCCGTGGTCGCGCGCGTGATGAGCGGCATGGTGGTGACAGCGCGGCACCCATGCCCAATACCAGCCAGTTCAGGCGGCCGTGGCCAGCCGCTGCGGCGCAGCGGACCGCCTCAGCCGCCATGCCGCCGCAGGCTGTAAGAAGATCGTTTGTCTGATCCTTCTCGGCGGTCGCTGACGGATAAGGGGTGGCCCGGCCATGTGGCCGGGCCACCCCTTGGGGGCATGCGGCTGTCAGGCGGGCTGCGCGGCGGGCGCCGGGGCGGTGGCCTTGTGAGCCTTACTGGTCTCCCGGAGGGTCAGCAGGCCGGTGATCGCGATCAGCGCCGAGGTCAGGCCGTGGATGCCGAACGCGGCGGCGAGGGGTCCGTGATGGGCCAAGACGTTGATCATGTCGCCGAACGGGGCGACGGCCTCCATCAGCAGGACCCAGCCCAGGGCGCGGCGGTGGCCCGTCAGCAGGAGGATGCCGATGACCAGGCCCATCGAGAATTCGCGGGTGCCCTTCATGATCAGGAAGCCGTCGCCGTTGCCGGCGGGCCAGGTCGGCAGGCCAACGCCTTGAGTGGACGCCTCCGGGGCGAGGACGAAGGACAACCCGAGGTAGAGGACGAACAGGGCGCAGACGGTGGCCAGGGCGGTGTTGACGTTCTTCAGCGACATGGCTCTTCTCCTTTGACGTTCAGCCTGGGATGGGGCAGGGGTTCAGCGGCGGATGCGGCGGGCACAGCGGGGGCGGTCGATGACGTGCCAGATGACGCGGACCGGCGCGGGTGGGGGCAAGATCGCCTCACTCGGTCTCCAGCCGCACGGGCCTGCCGGTTCGTCTTCGCCGATGCCGGTTTTGTCGCGATCCCGCCACCACCAGTGCGCCGGGGGAGGGGCAGGGCTTCTCCGCCTGCCCTCTCTGGCTGCAACCGCCGTGTCATACGTTGATCTGCTCGAATATGTGCGGGTACGACACGATGTCGTCGCTGAACTCGGCCGCCATGCGCTGGAACTCCGGGCTGCCGAAAGCCGTGGCGAGCGCCTCGGTCGACTCCCAGACCGCGACGTTCATCAGAAGCCGGCTGTCCGCCGTTCCCTTGTGCATCTCCAAGGAGACGAATCCCGGCTGAGCCTTCATGAACTCCGCCTGCCTCCGGAAGAGGGCCAGGAACGCTTCAGCCCTCTCCTTCGGGACGACGAAGGTGTTGGCCAGGACGACGGGTCCGGTCTTCTCCTTGAACTGCGCGAACATCGGCGTACTCGGGTCGAGACTCTGCTGCTTGGCCATTTTCGGTACTTCCTCTCGCTGTCGGTTGCCCCGCGGCACCGAGGCCGGCCACCGTCGTACCGGGTCCGGCGAAGCTCACGACGCTCGCTATCCGTGGCACGAGGGGATCTGACGGGCACTCAAGGGCATCGCTGGTGGCACCAAGGCCTCCAGCGACTGCAATCGGGCCTGTTCGCGGCGGCCGTCGCGGTCGATCCCGGGTTGCCGGGCCTGCCCCTCGAACCGCGCGAGGAGATCGGCCGTACGCTGGTGCGCCACTTCCTCACCCGGTGGGAGGAGAACGGGGAACTCACCGCGCTGATGCGGGTCGGTGCCACCGACCCGGCCGCCGCCGATCGCATGCAGAGCGTGCTGCGCGAGCAGATGATCCCGCTGGCCCGCCGACTGGGCCACGAGCCGGAGCAGGCTCAGGCGCGGGCTGCACTGTGCGTCTCGACCGTGCTGGGGCTCGCGCTGACGCGCTACGTGCTGCGGTTCCCGGCGAGCATGGCGCTCGGCCGCGAGGAGATCGTGGACTGGCTCGGACCCACGGTCCAGCGGTATCTCACGGCACCCACGCCCTGAAGAACGCGTCCAGGCATCCACCGCGATCTCGGCCACGGCGGATGCCCTCAAAGGGAAGACCGAAAGGATCAGCCCTGCTTCTGCGGCTTGCGGGACTTGCCGCCGACCTGTGCGGCGAAGCTCGGCTGAGCTGGTCGTCGCGGGGTCACGGTCCGGCCGTGCCGGTGGAATTTCTGACTGCCGAGCAGGCCGAGGCGTACGGGTGCCGGGCCAGCACGCCCACCCCGGGCGACAGCACCCGGTTTCGGCGCAGCCAGTGCACCGACTGGTTGAACAGCGCCACCGGCCCCTCGGCGTTCGTCCACGCCCTGCCGTGCAGGAACGTACGGAACAACCGCCGCTTGCCGATCAGCGCACGGTCGACGTCATCGAGGTAGAAGAACCTCTCAACCCGGGCCTCGTCGGCTCCTCGGCGAACTTCACCTTGCACGTCGACGCACCGTCGCCGCACGTGGAGGGGGCGGCGGGCGCGGTACGGACCCTGACCGACGCCGAGCCATGGCCGGCCGGGAACCGGCCGCGCCGGACGGGAGTGTCGTCGTTCGTGATCAGCGGGACCAACGCGCACGTGATCCTCGAAGAGGCGCCCGCAGCCTCACCGCGGCCGGCCGGCGCGCCGAGCCCGGCGCGGCCATGCCGCTGCTGCTGTCCGCGCGGACGCCTGCCGCGCTGCGGGCCCAGGCGCGCCGCCTGCACGACATGCTGCGCGAACGCCCCGAGCTCGATCCGGCCGACGTCGCAGCGACGTTGGCGCCGCACCGCGCGCACCTCGAGGAGCGCGCCCGCGGTCGTGGCCCCGGACCGGAAGTCGCTGCCTGCTGGACACGGCGGCGCTCACCGACCTGGCGCGCGTCGGCACTCTGCCCGCGACGCTGCGCGGCATGATGCGGGTTCCCCCGGCCGCCGCGAGTACGGAGGTGAGCCTGGCGCAGCAATGGGCCGCACTGCCCGACGCGGACCGCGACGGCGTGATCCTGCGGGAGGCGCGCAACGTCGCGGAGGCGGTCCTCGGTCACCGGTCCGGCGAGGCGATCGACCCGCACGAGCTGTTCACCGAGCTCGGATTCGACTCCCTCGGCGCCGTCGAGTTCCGCAACCGTCTCGCTCGACTCGCTGGTCTGGGTTGGCCGTTGACACTGATCTTCGACCACCCGACGGCCGCCGACGTGGCGAAGCTCGTGCGGTCGCGGGTCGAGGAACCCGACACCGATGTGGTCGAGCAGGAACCGGCCGGCGTGCGCGGTTCGGACATGTGGACGGTCCGGCGCCGCACTCCCGGCCGCGAGCTGCGGGGATTTCGTACGCGCGAACAGGGGACAGCCGTCCACTGCCCCCTGCCAGGCAGAACTGGACGCGAGTGATGGGCTACTCCGGGTTTCCCGCCTCCAGCTTGCGGCGCAGAGCATCAAGCGTGGGACCGCCCTCTACGTTCGCCACGTGCCACAACGTCCACCCGTTGATCACGTTCCCGGTCACGGCTTCGGCGGCTTTGGACGGTGACGGGTAGGGGAGGGCGTGGCCGTCGACGACCAGCTGCCCGTCGGCCGTCACCACGGCGTGCCCCGATCGGTTGGCACGGCGCTGGTGGAACGTCAGCTCCGTGCCCGCCTTCAGCAGGCCTGCCTTCATGAGGTCGGCCAGCGGGCCGTGCGGAACGACCGGCCTCGGCGTTGACGACTGCCCCTCGGTGCCCAGAGTGAGGGTGACGTGCACGGTGTCGTCGCCGTTGGCGTTCACCAGGTGCGCGATGACGGCCGGGTCGAAATTGATGCTGAGCGTCGGCATGAAACCTCCCCTAAGGCGGTCGGGAGAGATCCGACCGCGTTCACCCCTCGATAGTAAGCGACACAGGAGTCTAGTTTCAACTTCGATTATGAGTTATTCAGGAGCGGAAAAATGGCCCATGTGTACGTACTTCGTACGCGAAACGTACGCACCTTGTGCGTTTCGCGGGGGTAAGGTGTGGTCAGGAGGTGTTCCATGTCCGAGTTGTTCGACGCGGTCGACGCCCTGCTCGCGTCCCGCGCCGCGCTGCCGCCGCCGACGGAGCGCAAGCGGCTGCGTGCGGCGCACGGCCTGACGATCGACGAAGTGGCCACCGCGCTGAAGGTGCGCCGGGCCACAGTTTCCGGTTGGGAGTCCGGGAAGACCGAGCCCCGCCCGCCGGAGCGCGACGCCTACGCCCGGCTCTTGGACAAGCTCACGGAGCTCTACCCCGCAGCCCCGCCCGCTCCCGCTGCCCCGCCCGCTCCTGCCGAGGACGCCGCAGTGCCCACCACGTCCGTCGGCGCCTCCGCCCCGGCGGAAGCACCCACAGGCCCCAAGCCCGACGCGGCGGAGACGACCACGCCCGTAAACACCCAGCCCAGTGCCGCCCCCGTCACCCCCGTCACCGCCGCTCCGACGGCCGCGCCGCGTTCGGCGCGCACCACCAGGCCGACGTCGGCAACGCCGCGCCGCCCCGGCGCGAAGACGGCCGCCCCGGCTGCGACCCCGGTGAGCGGCACCGACCTGCGGTTCGAGAACGGGCCGCTCGCGGTGATCGACGTCGACCCCGAAGGCGCGGGGGTGGCGTACTGCACCGGCGGCCTGGTCCTGGACGTGCCCGCCAAGACCCTCCCCGCCCTGGTGGACTGGACGCTCGGCGAGGCAAAGCTCGGTCAGCCGAAGCTGTCCGGGCCGGGCAAGGACGCCGACCCGCTGCTCGTGCTCACCGAGGCCGCATGCGAACGCTACGGCCTCCCGGCCAGCCTCAACGAGCAGGAGCGCCTCGCCGGGCGCCTGCCGGAGGACCACAAGGTCGTCAAGCAGCTGGCCCGTGCGGAGTGGAAGCTCACCAAGCGCGGTCTCGGGCCCTGGGCGCGGATCTACCGGCCCGCGACCGGTTCCGCCCGGACCTGCGTACAGCTGTGCATCCCGTCCTGGCAGGCGCTGGACACCCGGCACTGGGGCCAGGCCGGGCAGCTCCCCCCGGCCGAACTCGCCCGCGTCCTGGGCCTGTACGCGACGCGGGTGATGACGCCGCGCGGCTCCACGGCCGTGACCGGCCTGGAGCTGATGACCGCGCTGCACCCGCCGACCCGGGCCTCCGAGCCGGACGCCGACGGCAAGCGCCACTCCGAGCACAACCCCAGCAGCCTCGGCAAGGACCCGGTCGACCCGGCACCGTGCGAGGCCCCCGACGGCCACCCGGTCCTCGCCGACCTGCCCCGCTTCCACGTCCGCGGCCCGGCGGAGAAGCTGTTCGAGGAGGCGTACGACTGGGCCCGGCCGATGACGGATGCCGAGTGCACCCTGCACCACCTGGTCGGCATCGACGTCAACATGGCCTTCGCCGCCGGCGCCAACGGACTGAACGTCGGCCTCGGCGCGCCCACGCACGTCAAGGCCCCGGCGTTCGACCCGAAACTGCCCGGCTCCTGGCTGGTGGACCTGTCCCACGTCGACCTGTCCCGCGTGAAGGCCGGCAAGGAGTGGGTGGAGCTCGACGGCAGCCTGCTGCCTTCCCCGTTCACGCCGAAGGGCGAGACCCCGGCCGGCCCGGCCTGGTACGCGACACCCACCGTCGCCTACGCGGTCGAGCTCGGCTACGACGTACGCCCGCTGGAGGCGTACGTCCGCTACGAGAACGGCCGCTACCTGGACGGCTGGTACGGCCGGCTGCGCGACGCCTACCTCGCCACCATGGTCGACCTCGGCGTCGACACCGACCTGGCCCCGGCCGACTTCCTCGCGGCGATGGACCGTTACAAGGACCGCGACCCGCAGCTCGCGATCGTCGCCTCGGCGGTCAAGGCCACGGTCAAGGGCGGTCTGGGCAAGCTCCGCGAACGCCCCCGCGGCGAGGGCTGGCGCCCGGGCCGGCCGTGGCGCGCCCTGTCCCGCCCCACCTGGCGGCCGGACATCCGCGCGGCGGTCATCTCCCGCACCCGGGTCAACCTGCACCGCAAGATCGTCAAGCATGCGGCGTTCACCGGGCAGTACCCGGTCGCGATCCTGTCCGACTGCGTCGTCTACGCCTCGGCCGGGCCCTCGCCGCTGGACTTCCTGCCCTACCGGGAGGGCAAGCCGCTGCCCGGCGGCTTCAAGCTCGGCATCAACCCGGGCCTGGTCAAACACGAGGGCACCCAGTCCGTGCTGTGGGGCGAGGAGGTCCGCGAGCGGTTCGACGCGCCGGAGCTCAACCTCGCCCGGTACATCAAGGACGGCACCGTCACCGATGCCGACAACGGGGAGTAGAGCGCGATGAGCATGTTCGGGGACGGCCTGGAAGCCGCCGTACAGAAGGCGTTCACCCGCCCGGCGCCCAAGAGCGCCGGCGCGCAGATGCGCTACCTGGTCAAGCAGCTCAAGGGCACCAAGGCGGTCGCCCAGATGCTGCGGATCTCCCAGCGCACCGTCGAACGGTACGTGAAGGGCCAGATCAAGAAGCCCCGCCCGGACCTCGCCACCCGCCTGGACCGCGAGGTGAAGAAGCGCTGGCAGCCCCAGGTCCGAGCCAAGGCCCGGCAGAAAGCGGCCTCCACCGGCGGCATCGTCATCGACACCCGCGCCCGCATCGGCTACACCGCGCCGATCGGTTCCACGGACGAGAACCGCATCCGCCACCTGACCGTCGCCCTGCCACCCCACCACGCGGCCCGCCTCTTCGACGCCCAGGAACAGGGCGCCAACGACGCCCGCCTCCAGGAGATCGCCGCCGAAGGACTCAAAGAGGTCTACTTCCAGGACGGCGGCCGCCGCGCCGGCAGCCTCGAAGAAGTCCGCTTCACGGACATCGAGCACCTGGAGTTCGACCTGTAGCGGCACGCCTCTCGAACAGCACGCGAGCCCCGGTGTGACTGAGCACTTCAGTGGGCGAGTGAGCACGTGAGTTGGCGACTGGAGCTCAGGCCGAGCAGCGCATTCATGGCGCGGGCCTGGGCAGTTGGCCGCCGTGGAGACCCCTTCTCGGCGCCCTCGCGCTGGCCGTCCCGTGGCCGCCGCTCGTCGCCTGGTGGGGCCATCCCCACCGCCGCCGCGCGCCGCGCCGCCAGAGTATTACGCCGTAATAGTGCGCGGCCCGGCGTCCCGGGCCGCTGGTCTCTCCGGCGTGCGTCAGAGGATCTCGATGGAGTTGACCTTCGGGGGGAGGTTCGGGAACGTGATGTCGGTCCAGCGGGGGATCTTCACCGAGTCGCCGTTGGCGTCGTAGTAGATCAGGTCGTTGTTGCCCGTGGAGATCCTGTCGACCCACCAGCCGCCGAAGTTGGTCCTTCCGGCGTTCGCGTAGCAGTCGACGCTCTGCTGACCGCCGTTGTGCGACCAGATCTTGAGGAAGTTCTCGCCACCGCGGCATTCGACGTGGTCGATGGCGAAGGCGGAACCGCTGGGTACGGCCACGGTGAACGAGGCCGCCGCAGCGAACGCCATGGCCAGTGAGCCGAGGAGCCTCTTGCCCTTCAGAATCACGGATTCTCCTTCGTACAGGTCGGTGATGCCGCGCCGCGAACGGATCGGGGCGCTGCTCCGGGTCCGGAGCCGGCCCGGAAACGATCTTGCTGCAAGATCATCGACGGGTACGGCAGGCGGGGCGGCGCCGAAGGAGGTTCACCTGCCTGGAGGTGCGTGCTTCCCGCTCCCGCAGGCAGGTGAAGGCGGGCGTCACTTGGGGGCGGGGTCGGCTGTCGTGGTGGACCTTTCCGCCCTCATCCGCTTCGACTCCTCGATCTTGTAGTCGACAAGAAGCTCCGTCAGTTTCCGCCGGGCCGGTACGTCGAGCTGCGCGATGATGAGGGCGGTCAGGGCGTGGGGGTCCGTCGAGGGCAGCCGGTCGGCGGCACCGGCGGCCGGCGCCTGCTGCTTGGGGGTACGGGACTTCTTCGCCCTGGTGGCCTTCAGATGCTGGAGGTGGGCTTCCTGCTCCTCGGCCTTCTTCTTGCCGACCAGGCGCAGGGTGGCCGCGGATTCCTCACCCGACTGGAGCTTCTCCTTGAGGGAGGGGGTCAGGGTCAGCAGCGCGAGGCGCTGGGAGACCCAGCCCTGGGAGCGGTGGAGGCGGGCCGCCAGGGCCTCCTGGGTGCCGTGAATCCTCAGCAGCTGTTCAAGGGCCTTGGCCTCGTCCAGGTGGTTGAGTTCCTGGCGGTGGATGTTGGCGACGAGGGCGGACTCCAGGATCTCGTCCGGGTTGCTGCCGAGGCTGTCGTCGAGCATCACCTTGATCTGGGTGAGGCCGTTTTCGCGGGCTGCCGCGAGACGGGAGTTGCCGTCGATGACGACGTACCTGGTGCCGGGTTCCAGATCGGCTTCCCGCCCCGGGTTGCCTTCGAGGTAGGCGAACCGCCCCATGATGCTGATGGCGGTCTTCTGGCCGTGGTCGCGAAGGCTGTGGCCGAGGTCGGTGAGGTCACCGAGGTCGGACCTGGGGTTGTCGGGGTTGAGGCTGATGACGTCGACGGGCAGTTCGACCGGGGGAGGGGCGCCCTCGGTGGGTGCGGCGGTGACCTGGTTGATGGCGGCGCGCCGGGCGCTGATGGACTGGGTCTGGCCGAAGGAGGTGCCGGCGCCGAGCCGGGTTGCCTTGCTCATGAGATCTCCCGGGCGAGGGCGCGCATACCGACGGCCTGGTCGCAGCGGGGCGAGTACGCGAGCAGGGGCTGCTTCACGCGTACGGCCTCCTTCTGTTCCTTGAGGTCTCCTATGACCCCGACGACCCTGGGGTCCTTGATGTCCATCCAGGAGCTGAGGGAGGACGTGGCGATGTAGCCGCGGCGGGCGTCGTAGTGGTTGACGACGATGCCGAGGTAGTCGAGTTCGAGGTGCATGTCGGCGCGGAGGTCCTCGATCTGCGAGGTGAGGAGCCCGTAGGCGTCGGCGGAGCTGTCCTCGGCCTGGACGACGACGAGGACACCGGAGTTGCCCGGGGCCTCGCCCTGGCGGCGGCGGCCGTAGTAGGCGGCGGCGTCCATGCTGAGCCCGAGGCTGGGCGGGCAGTCGATGATGACGGCGTCGTAGTCGGCCTCGATCGCGGACAGCGCCCGCTCCAGGGCTGCTTCGCGCGCCCGGACCCCGGAGAGCTTGACGTCGAGGAGGAAGGCGTCGGTGCAGGCGGGCAGGAGGTGGAGCCGGTCGCCGAAGCGGGGGTCCGCGACCGGTACGACGAGGTCGGAGAGCCGGCCCATCGCTTCACCGGCCATGTGCTTGGTGAGGCTGTCGCCCTCGATGGGCAGCGGTTGGTGGCCGAGCTGCTTGGTGAGGTGGCACTGGGGGTCGAAGTCGACGAGGAGGACGCGCAGGCCGAGCCCGGGAAGGTCCTCGTGGTCGAGGGGCGAGGTCTCGTTCTCGGAAAGGGCCGCCGCGAAGTGCTTGGAGATGCGGACGGGATGCAGTGCGTCGGCGTCCTCCGCGAAGGCTTCGCCGGTGCCGGCGGCGATGGCGGTCTTGCCCACACCGCCCTTCTGGTTGCAGGTGATGATGCGCTTGGGGTGCTCGGGGCGTACGACGGTGGGCGCCGGGTTCGTCTCGAGCCACATGACGACGGACTGGGCGAGCCCCTGGATGAGGGAGACGCCGCGGGAGGCGCAGTCGGTGCGGAACTCCTCCCACTGGCCGTCAGGGAGGAACGTGGCGAAGGACTTGGCGCCGGCGGTGTCGATGGGGGAGAGGTTGGAGCCCAGTCGCCGCCAGGCCTTGATGCCGGCTTCGACGGCGTGCTGGATGTCGACGTTGTACTGGGCGGCCCGGATCTTCAGATCCTGCTGCAGCACCGGGGGCAGCTTGGAGACGACCTTCTCGCGGTCGCCGGGGGAAGGCGAAGTCATGGAAGTCACCTTACTAACTCTGGTGATCCATTTTTCGCATCGGTGCGTTAGTTATGATGGCGCATCGTGGGCGTGAAGGGCCCTCAAGAACCCTGCCACCGTGCAGAAACGGGCCTGGGGGCCGGGTTATTACGGCGTAATAACCCGGCCCCCAGGCCCGTCCCCCGTCAGTTGGCGGCGTCCGCGGTCGCGGCCAGGCCGCGCTGCGAGCGAGGGGTCTTGTCCCCGACCCGCTTGGGCTCGATGGTGCTCGGGTCGACCGCTTCGCCGGGCGCGCCCTCGTGGTACGGGCCGTCGGGGTCGGCGTCCCGGTCGTGGGGGAGCAGGAAGAAGACCCGGCGCAGGTGGAGGCCGCTGTCGGGGTCGGCTTCTGTATGGGCCTCCAGCTCGGTGTAGCCGACCATGCGCCCGTCACGTTCGTAGCGGGGCTTTCCGCGGCGACGGGTGGTCTTGTCGAGGGCCTGGCGCACGTAGTCGAGGTTGTCGGGGTTCTCCAGCCAGACCACGGCGTTCTCGTGGTGGAGGTCGCTCTCGTTCAGCAGCGAGCTCATGGCTGCAGCCCCTTTGTGATTCGGCCGGCCGGGAGGAGGCCGGGGTGGGTGTGAGCACGTTCCCGGGTGGGGGCACCGTGTCCATGGTAGGCCGGGCCGGCGGATGTGTGCCGGGTGCGTGGGTCAGGCATGGCCGGTCCGGGAGTCGTCGTCGGCGAGGAGGCCGAGGCCGGGGTAGTACTTCTTGCCGCTGGACTTCATCATGTCGGCGGGCGAGGCGAGGGAGAGTTCCTGGCGGACCCGGGTCGCGAACGCGCGGGCCGTCGCGGGCCGGATGCCCTCACCGGCACTGCACCAACTGCTGTACGTCGCGTACAGCAGGCCCTGTTCCACCCGGAGGTCGGGGGTGTGGGTGGTGCAGCACTCGGTGAGGAAGCGGCCGATGTGGTCCTCGGTGGTGGCGTACGCCGCGGTGGCGGTACGGACGGTGGCGGGCCCGTCGAGCGGGTCGCGGGTGGCGAGGTAGAGCTTGGCGCCCTCGATGAGCCACTGCAGGATGCCGGGGCCCTCGCTCTGGACGAGTTCCTTGGCGAGGTTGTCGATCTTGCGGGCGGCGGGGACGACGCGCTCGAACGGGATGAGGCGGATACGCCGCCAGAACGCGTGGCCGCCGGTGCCGACTTCGGGGCGGTGGTTGCCGAGCAGCCAGAGCTTGTGGGTGGGGTTGAAGCTGAAGAAGTCCTGCCGCATCCGGCGGGCCATGATGCGGTCGCCGCCGGTCAGGAGCTTCACACGCGATTCGTCGAACTTGTCGTTCGGCTTGAGTTCGGAGCAGACGACGATGCGTCGGCCGTGCAGCTCGGTCAGCTCGGTGGAGTGCTCGGAGAACTTGCCCTTCTCCATGAGGAAGCCCGGCGGGGCGGCCTGTGCGTAGTCGCCGAGGATCTGCGTCATGACGTCGAGGAGGACGGACTTGCCGTTGGCGCCGGTGCCGTAGAGGAACGGGAGCACCTGGGCGCCCACGTCGCCGGTGACGGAGTAGCCGAGGAGCAGGTGGAGGAAGTGGATGGTCTCCTCACCCTTGGCGTCGTCGCCGAAGGTGTCGTGCAGGAAGCGGTGCCAGCGCGGGGTGGGCGTCGCCTCGGGGGCGACACTCGTGGCCCGGGAGTGCATGTCGCTCACCGGGTCGGGCTTGTGGAGGTGCCCGGTGTGGAGATCGACGACACCGGCCGGGGTGCACAGGGCGTACGGGTCGCCGTCCAGGACATCGGGGTCCAGGGCGAGCGCGGGAGAGGCCTTGGCCTGGGTGAGCATGGCCTTGATGCCGGGGGTCGACATGGAACGCCGCCGGTGGGCGGTGAGTTCCCGGTCGGTGAACTGGCCGGTCGGATCGGTGGCGGGCATCTGCTCGGCCAGGTCCCCCGCCGCCCAGACCGCGGCCTTCTCGCCACCGGTGCGCTTCCAGCGGTACTGGTCCCAGTGGTACCAGCCCAGCCCTTCGACATGCCGGAACTGGTCGCCGAACATGACCGCGAACAGCTTGGCGTTGCCCCGGTCGGTCAGGAGCGCGGGCAGACGCCCTGCGGCCGGGACCGGCTCGTGCACCGCGGAGGCGTTCTGCTGGGCGGGCAGGCCGGGCAGGCCTCCCTCTGCTTCGAGAGCGAGCATCTGCTGCGCTGCGGCAGTGGCGTCGAAGCGCGGGCTGCTGTCGGCGCTGCTCATGGGCGTCCTTCGGGATGGAACGGGCGGGCTGCGCCGGCGGACAGGGCGGAAGCGATGACGGTGAGGCTGTGCCGGCTGCGGTGCGGGCGCGCGCTGTCGGCGGCCGCGGTGAGCAGGGCCTGGGCCTGGGCCTCGGTGAGGTGCCCGCCGGCGATCAGCCCACCGGCGGTGTAGGCGGCGCGGTTCAGCTTCTCGGTGAAGGCAGTCCCCTCGGCCGCCGCCCCGCAGGCCTCGACCTCGGCGAGCAGGGGCTCCAGCAGCCGCTGAGCGCGTTGAACGCTGCGGGCGGCGCGTACGGGCCGGGGCCGGGGTGCGGGGACCTGTACGGGGGCGTGACGGGGCATGTGGCCGGTACGCCGGAGCTCAGCGGCGAGCCAGTCGGGCAGGGGGGCGGGGAACCGGGCCGCGCCGACGGGGGTGTAGGTGCCTGCGGGGGTGCGGGTGGCCGGGGTGACGATGTAGCCGCCGCCGGCGCGGACGTCGACCTGCCAGGCGAGGGCGACCTTGGGGCTGGAGCCGACCGATGACCGGTAGCTCGGCCCGTCGGGGCCGGTGCGGTACCAGACGTGGAGGCCGCCGGAGGGCGTACGGACTCGGAGCGTCGACTCGTCGTCCGCCGGACTCGGTTGGCCCCGCAGCGCCGCGAGGAGGGCGAGGGTGTCGAACCCGGAGGCCAGGCCCGCCAGGTTGACGCTCTCGTGGATGGGGATGCCGGGCAGGAGCCGGTCGCGGTGCGGCACTTCGGCACTGTGGGCGTCGACGTCCAGGACGACGAGCCCGGCCGGGCCGCACGAGACGCCGACCCCCAACGCCGGGTTGACGCCCCACCAGGCCGCCAGCAGCTCCGGGTCCGTGGTCGCCGCGTGAAAGCCGTGGCACCACTTGCCCGCCGGGAGACACGGACAGTCGGCCGGACGGTGAGGGTCCTGGCGGCAGGCCTGACAGTTGCCCGCGGGCGTTTTGCGGCCGGCGGCCAGAGGGTGGACGGGCCAGCCGTTCCCCGCACACCACCGGGCCATGTCGAAGGGACTCGTGGCTCCCGCTCCACGCGGGCCACTGGTCTCGCTTTGACGCGGCACGCTGATCGTCCTTGCCGAGGGCCAACAGGTTGTTCAGTCCCTGGAAGAAAGACCAGGTCACAGCGTTTCCACTGCTAGACGGAGGGACTGAAGGGACTGAGTTTTCCAATCGGGTCAGAGCCTACAACAGCAGCCTCCGGCTGAGTGGGACTGTTTCCTTCCGCGAGTCCCTTCAGTCCCTCGGCCACCCGGGGGAGTTGCGGGCACCGGCCGCCGGACCGTGTTCCAGCGGCCGACCAGTGGGCCGGGCGTGTCGGCGAGCGCGCGACCGTCGCGAAGAGAGGGACCGAACGGGGACCGGAGGGACCGAGACCTTTCGGTCCCTCTTCGGTCCCTTCGATAAAACCCCAGGTCAGAGCGTTTTGCGGGATGAGTCGAGGGACTGAAGGGACTGAGAGTCAGTAGTTATGAACGGCTCAGGAATACAGGGGTCAAAGATGAGGAGAATAGGGGGGTTTGTCTCGCGTGCGCGCATACACACGCACGCATAAAGAATGGAACAGGGAAGTTGAGTCCCTTCAGTCCCTTCGGACCCTCTCCAACACACGGAACAAGCCTCTGACCTGCACTTTTATGCGAGGGACCAAAAAGGGACCGAAGCGATACCACCGACCCTCAGTCCTCGCCGCCCGCGTCAGGCGATCGTGCGGAGGCGTCTCCCGCCCGAGCAGGAAGTGGGCGCGGCCTTCCAGGTCATGCGCGACGGCGCCTTCTCCCCCTTTCAAGTTGAGGGCCTGAACGACCCCCTGCCCGAGGGGGAGGGGTCGCTCGAAGGCGACGTGGCCGCTGTCTACCGGAAGAAGCGCCAAGACCTGCTGGCTCATGCCCGCCGCTGCCTGGCCGGGCAGCGAGTTGCGGCATCGCGGCTCGAAGCGGACGACCTGCTCCACGAAGCAGTCATCACCACCATGGCGAACCACGCGCGGAAGCCGATTGAGAACCTGGCCGGCTACATGTACGCGGTCATCTCCAGAAGAGTCAAGGACGAGAGCCGACGAGTGGGCTTTGCTGTGCCCATCGACACGACCGCACGTGCCGCCGCCCAGACTCGGTTTCTTCATATCTCGGACATCGAGGAGGTGACGCCGGAGGGTGCCGTGGACCGAGTGGACCTGGAGCACGCGTTGCGGCAACTGCCTGGCCAGCAGAAGCGCATGGTGACCATGGCCAAAGGGCTCGGCTATTCGCATGCCGAGATCTCGGAGATCACTGGCCTCCATGTGGGGACGGTGGCCCAGCACGTCCGACGCGGAACCCGCACGCTGATGCAGCTGATGAGCGCCACCCTCAGCGGCGGAGGGTTCGCGCTGATGATGTTCATCTGCTCTTCGGGTGCTTTCGCATGGACAAAGGCCGACCCTGGCAGCCGTTCGATAGTTGAGAAGGCGAGCGAAGCGCTCGGTGCTCCCGTACCTGATGTGCTCGCTGTCATTGCGCTCATTGCCCTTTTGGCCGTGGCCGCAAGGCTGTTCTATCGACTTGGCGGGAGGTCTGCCGAGCAGACCCGGGCCAGGCGCACGTTGCCCGCCGTAAAGGACGCGAGGAAGCGGCTGCGCAAGGAGCTCGGGCGAGAGCCGACCGTTGCCGAGTACGCGTTTGACCTGGGGACGTCGATGGAGGACGTCGCAGAAGCTCTGGCAATGAGGTCCCGCTTCAGTAAGTACCGCTGGCCGATCGACGCTGACATCGAATAGGGGCCGCGGCACTGGGAGGCTCGGCCGGGCACACGTCACAAGCCCGAACGCTTCGGCCGAGCTCTCACTGCCCCAGGCGGGCGGCCTTGATGGAGCGTTGAGCGAAGACATCCTCACGGCGCTCCGCCATCTGCCGCAGCGCGTCTTTGCGATCCCGCTTGGAGAGCCGGTCGAGATAGGTGTGACCGAAGAGGTGGTCCGTCTCGTGTTGCAGGCACCGGGCGAAGTAACCCGTTCCTTCGACGACAACGGGATTGCCGTCCTTGTCGAGTCCGCGAGCGACAGCACGATCGGTACGAGGAACCGTCATGCCCGCACCCGGTACGGACAAACAGCCCTCGAAGTCGTCAATGAGTCGGCGGCTACCTGGATCAGGCAGGTCCAGAACAGGGTTGACGATGTGGCCGACATGCCGGATTCCATGGTCGTCCGGGCAGTCGTATACGAACAACCGCAGGCCGACGTCTACCTGGTTGGCAGCCAGGCCGGCGCCGTCAGCCACATACATGGTCAGGAACATGTCGTCGATCAACGCCGACAGCTCCGGAGTTCCGAGTTCGGTCACGACCCGGCACGGACGGCTCAGCACCTCCTCGCCCACCACCGTGATCCTGCGAACCGAACCCCGTTCCGCCTCCGGCGGCAGAGCCGGAAAGGTGTCCACTGGGCGGCCCTGCACACGAACTCGCCGGTCGGCGGGACGGGACCGCTCGTAACGGACAGGCATGGTTGTCTCCCCCCTTTGCGCACGCCACAGATGCCGCAGTGGACACCGTGGCGGATGCCTTCAAGGACTGCCGCTTGCCAAGCACTTTGCAAAGTAGCAGACTTTGCAAAGTGACTGAAGATGACGTCAACACTCCGGACGCCCAGACAACCGGCGCCAGTGAAGAACTACGCGAGCACGAAGTCCGCACGGCCTTGCTGGACCTACTCGCCGAAGTCGGCACCGTCACGGCAACCGAAGCCGCCACCCGGCTGGGCTACAGCTCGGGGCTCTGCTCATTTCACCTACGGCAGCTCGCACGTCACGGCTACATCGAAGAGGCCCCCCATGGCGGTGGCCGCGCACGACCCTGGCGCATAAGGCAGCACGCCCCCGCCGCCGACAGCCCTACGGAAGAGCGGTTCGGCGACTTGGCCCGTGGGCTGGAGGACGAGAGCTGGCAGCGCTGGCTGACACAGCGAGAACAAGCGCCGTCCGAATGGCGCCACGACGAAGCCTTCAGCGCTGTCGCGTACCTGACGCCTGAAGAGATGAGCCGGGTCGCCAACGTGATCCGACGGGCGCTCGCCTCCTACCAGGACCGAGAACAGCGCCCCCTCGCCCGGCCCGATGGCGCTCGACCGGTGGCCCTTGTCACCCGACTGTTCCCCCTGCTTCCCCACACAGAGGCCGACGCCGACCAGGACCGATGAGCCATCGGCCTTCTGCGGCGTGGGGACCAGCGGATGCGCTGCCGTGCTGCCGTGCCGACACGACGGCACGGCAGCACGGCAGCACGGCAGCACGGCCTGAAGTCGCGCCGTTCCCGGACCAGGGCTTTCGTACGCCCCCACGTGCCCGCGCGTATCTCCCGTAGGTCGGCGAGCTGTAGCCCCGTCAAGAGCGGGTGAACCCAACCGCTCTCCCACCGCATGGGCGCCGAAACCCGTCGAAGGAGGGAGACGGGAGTGCGAGCCGAGCCCGCGCTCAGGCCGCGTTGTGCGCCGGTGCGCGGACTGTGGGGAGCACTCCACACCGATGTTCACGCACGGTGTCAGTGGAAATACTGAAGGTGATATTCCGTTTGAGGTTGTCCGCCGCGGTCCCGGGCGCACCCCTCACCGGTCTGTCTGCGGTCCCGTCAGGCGGTACCACCGCCCCTCACGTCGGTCGTGCGAGGCCGGCCGCAACCTACGCAACCGGGTCCGGTCGCCCTTCGCTTCGCCGCAGGGAGCGGTGTTCCGCGCGCTTCACCGGGCTACGCGAAAGGGGGCGTACCCAGCCACCCCAGCCTCAGCCCGCTCTCTGCCACACCGATCTTCCGCAGGACCGAGGACGAGCCGACGCACGGCCCGACCGCACAATCCGTCACTGCCTTGAAGAAGGAGAACGATGATGACCGCACCCTCCTCCCCGCCTCGCCGCGTCGCCCTGGCCAACGGGAGTCTTGAGGAACCGGGCGGAGCCGAGACGGAGTTCCGGAACGGCGCCTCGCAGACGCAGGACACCAACCGTGTATCGGACTGGCTCACCACCGCGACGACCCCAAGATCGCAGTATGGCGTGACGGTTACCGGGGCTTGCCATCGGCGAAAGGCACCCAGTTCGCCGAGCTGAACGCCAACCGCGTCTCCGCCCTCTGCCAGGACCTGCCGACCACCCCGGGCACGAAGCTGTACTGGCGCCTGTACCCCGAAGAAGGCGCCACCTGCGTACCCGACTCGCCGCACATCATCGGCTGCCCCAACGCCGGGCCCCAGGCCGACGAAAGCGAGCCCGGGACCGTTCCCCAGCCCGGCGCCGTAGACCCCGCTGCTGCTGGCCGGACCGACCTCATCCCGGCCGGCAGCAGCGGCCCCAGGGGCGGGAGACCAGGTACCGCAGACCCGGTCTCCCGCCCCGCCCAGCTCCAAGAAGGCCAGCACGACGCAAGCCCTTGACTCGTTCGTGACGACGCCTGGCCGAAGCCGTTGTGCGCACTCTCTGCAGACCTGGCGGCCTCGGCCTGCGCGACGCCAGAGGGCTTCGACGACCTGCGGAGCGAACCTCAGACCTGAGACGTGAACTCACGCTGCTTCACCGACGGGACGTCCGCCCCATCGGATGCTCTTCTCGCTGCGGATATGTGCGCATTCGCAGGGCTGGGAGGCGAGGACGTCGGGGTGGGGGAGCGTTGGTGTTGCGCCAGCGGAGGTAGGGCGGGCAGGGCTCGGGACTGGGCCGTGTGGTTGGAGTGGTCGGAGTTGGCGACGGTGAACTGCCGCAGGAGTCCGAAGCGGGCTTCGATCGAGTTGGCCCAGGACGCGTAGGCGGTTCTTCTGCCTCGCTCACCGAGTACGAGCCCGGAGGCATCGTGACAACCCAGAGTCCAGGTCACCCATCGCCACATCAACCGGCCGCCGGTTCCCCGGTCAGGCTGCCGGGGCGGTCAGGACGGCCTTGGCGGCTAGCCGGAGATTCCTGATCATCGGATTCGGGTCGCCCTTGCGGCTGACCAGGACGACCTGGCTGGGGGGAGCGCCCTCGATCGGGACGGTGACGAGGTCGGGACGTAGTGAGCTACGCCGATCGCCGACCGGTAGCACGGCGATCGCCCTGCCACTCGCGACGAGTTCGAGCTTGTCCTCGTAGCTCTCGATCGGCGGCACACCGGCCCCGAGGATTCGGTAGGAAGTCCAGTCCGCGGTGTCGAACGCGCACGGCGCCGCTTCCTCGCCGGCCAGTTCTTCTGCGGTCACCGCCGCGCGGTCGGCCAGGGGATGGCCGCGCGGGACAACGAGCATCCGGGGCTCCTCATACAGCGGCGTGGTGGACACGTCGTCGGCGGCGAGCGGCAGCGGGGCCCGCGCGATCAGGGCGTCGACGCGCTTGTCGGACAGCGCCCCGACGTTGCGGCAGCTTAGATGCCGGGTGGCGATCTCGGCGTCGGGGTGACGGCGGCGCAGTTCCCGTACGGCGGCAGTGATCACCAGGTCTTCAACGTAGCCGATGGCGATTCGCTCGGTCTCGGCTTGTTCACGCACGGCCAGCTCGGCCTGGCGGGCGGCCTGCAGCAGAGCTCGGGCCTGGGGGAGGAACGTCTGTCCGGCCGGAGTGAGCCGGGTTCCCTGGGGCGTGCGGTCCAGCAGGCGTGCGCCGAGACGCTTCTCGAGCCGTTGGATCTGGCGGCTCAGCGCCGGCTGGGCCACGTGCAAGTCGGCGGCCGCCCGGCCGAAGTGCTGGTGCGCCGCCACCACGGTGAAGTAACGCACCAGCCGCAGTTCCAGGTCCTGTCCGAGATCGTTCACTTTTCCAGCGTACGCCGTCATGCCGTTTCAGAATGATCAGGTTGCCGAACCGGTCTTGGACGGCCATGCCGTCCTGGGCCTTGACTGAAGGAGCAACGTTTCCCCAAGAAAGCGACAGGTGCGATGAAGGCGATCCAGTTCCACGAAGCGGGCGGGCCGGAAGTTCTGCAGTACGACGAGGTGCCGGTTCCCGAGATCGGCCCGGGCGAGGTGCTCGTCCGGGTGCACGCGGCGGGCATCAACCCGCCGGACTGGTACCTGCGTGAGGGGATGAAGGTCATGCCGGCCGATATGAGGCCGGCGCTGGAGTTCCCCCTGGTCCCTGGAACGGACATGTCGGGCGTGGTTCAGGCGGTCGCCCCGGACGTGTCGGGGTTCGCCGTCGGTGACGAGGTCTTCGGCATGCTGCGGTTCCCCGGATTCGACGGCCGGACGTACGCCGAGTACGTGGCCGCGCCGGCTTCGGACCTGGCTCACAAGCCGGCCGGTATTGACCACGTGCAGGCGGCTGGGGCGCCGATGGCCGTGCTTACGGCCTGGCAGTACCTGGTTGACCTCGGCCACGACGTGCCGTCTCCTTTCACCGGCCAGGTGCACCAGCCGGTGCCGATCACGCCGGGGATGACCGTGCTGGTCAATGGGGCCGCCGGTGGAGTGGGCCACTTCGCGGTGCAGCTGGCGAAATGGAAGGGGGCACACGTCATCGCGGTAGCCTCGGGCCGGCACGAGCAGTTCCTGCGCAAGCTCGGCGCCGATGAGTTCATCGACTACACCACGACGCGGGCCACAGATGTGGTCAGCGGCGTCGACCTGGTCATCGACACCGTCGGCGGCCCGGACAGCTCACGCTTCCTGACCGTGCTCAAGCGCGGCGGCACCATGCTTCCGGTGTTCTTCGCCAAGTACGACCCGGAAGAGACGGCGCGTCTGGGCATCACGGTCTCGAACATTCAGGTGCGTTCCAACGGCCCCCAGCTCGCCGAGATCGGGCGCCTGTTCGGCGAGGGCAAGCTCCAGGTCGGGGTGGACAGCACCTACCCGCTGTCCGAGGCGGGCAGCGCACACGCGCGAGCCGCGCAGGGCCACCTCCAAGGCAAGATCGTGCTGACGGTGGTCTCGTGATCGCCGAACTCCAGCAGGCGGTGGCGAACTACGCCCACGCCCCGGACGAGCTCGATGTGCCCGAGCTGGAAGCGAGCCTGACCGAAGACACCACCTGGAGCCGCCTATCTGGCGCAGACGAGGAACACCGGCGAGAGCAACCAGATGGTCTCGACCGGGACACGTTCGGCCTGCGCCGGACCGTCGGTGGGTGGCGGATCGCCGAGCTCACCCTGACGCTGGACAACGCTTTTTAGGGCGGGGCCGGGCAGTGTGTCCGACGGACCCTGGGGTGCCTGCCGGTAGCGCCCGGGGCACCGATTGGGCCCACGATGAACAGCACGGCCCTCTGTAGGGGGACGCCCAGCCGGTCGACGAACGCCGGCAGGTTCGGCTGCGCTCTGACAGGTCGATCAGGCAGTCGGGGACGGCCAGAGTGGTGATGGCCGTTTCGGCGGGCGCGGGGGTCCGGGGCGGATCGGCCGGTGAGAAGGATCAATCGCCGCCCCTCGACGTCCAGCCCAGGCGCCGGCGGGACGCGCCCCCGTCTGAGCCCTCCGACCGGCGTCGGGCCGATGGTCGAGAACGCGATCGGCCCCGCCCGCCCCGCACCCGCCACCGCGCAGGACGACGCCCCGCCCGCGACCGCGTCGACCGCTGCGCACGCCGACGACGACCACCACCACCACGACCAGACGTCGGACGCGCCACATGCCCTCGACCATTCCGGCCGGGACGCCGCGCCCGCCCCGGCGCAGGCGCAGTGGGCGCAGTGGGTTACCGGCTTCGGCGTGCGAGCCGCCGCCTGCCATGCGCGCGACAGTGCCGGTCACGCGGTGATGCTGGCACTGTCGCCGCCGGTGGCCGCGAAGCTGGTACCGCTGACCATCCGTGCGTCCTCCGAGGCGAGGAACACAACCAGCGGGGCCACGTCCTGCGGCTCGACCCACGGCACGCCGAGCGGAAGCTTCCGCCGCTGCGCGTCCGCCGCGGTCCGCTCGTCCTTCTCGACATCCCCGCTGGGCTCGTTGCCGCCGGTGCGGATGATCTGTGCGTAGCGGTCCTCGTGCCGGGTGAGCTTCGTGTCGATCAGCCCAGGGATCACGGCGTTGACCGTGATCCCGTACCGCCCGAGATCCAGAGCAGCCGACTTCATCAGCCCGATCAGCCCCCACTTCGACGCCGAGTAGCCGGCGCCGTCGAGAGTGCCGTGCTGGCCCTGCGTGGAAGAAGTCACGATGATCCGCCCGCCACCGCGCTCGACCAGCAGCGGCGCGGCGACCCGGAGCACGTTGGCGGTGCCGGTGAGGTTGATGTCGATCTGGTCGTGCCACAGCTCGTCGCTCATCTCCAGCAGCGAAGCGAAGCCCTGCACACCCGCATTCGCGAACACGACGTCGACGCCGCCGAAGCGGTCAGCGACCTCGGCGAACCCGTCGCGGACGGCCGCCTTGTCGCGCTGGTCGAAAACGATCGGAAGCCACTCGGCACCGGCCTCCTCCACGAGCCTCCCGGTCTCAGCGAGATCTTCGGCGGTTGCGGGCTCGTACTCCATCGCGGGACTCGCGAGCGCTGCGATATCGGCCCCGGCCACCCGGTACCCGGCCCTGGCGAACGCGACTGCGGTGGCACGCCCAATCCCCCGCGCCGCGCCCGTCACAACCACAACTCGGCTAACGCTCACAGATCTCTGCCTCTCTTCTTCGGTCTGCACCGTGATCGGGGATCGGTCCTCCGTCCAGCCTGACGGCTCGTGCAGGCATGCGCCCGTCACCGCGGCAAAAGAGACGGCATCCGCCCCCTGGGCCTACGTACGCCCCGCTACACCGCCCGCTCCACGCCGAGGGCACGCAGCGCGTTCCCGGGGCGTCGCGGTCCTGCTCGGCTGGACCAGTTATCAGAGGGCGGCGGCGTCGATCCGCCCCACGGCGCCTGGCTGAAGGGTTTGCCGCCGGCGCGGACGCACGTCTGCCGCTCGCATACGCCTCGAAGAGGGCGTAGAAGCGCTCGGCGTCCTGACCCGCCCGCGTCCTGACCCGCCCGCGCCCTGACCCGCCCGCGCCCCGGGCCGCCCGCGCCCCGGGCCGCCCGCGTCCTGGGCCGGCGGCGCGGGTGTGGTTGAAGGGCGAGCTGGGCGTCGCGCAGGTCCTGGGGAAGTCGTACGTCGACAAACCCAAATAGTGCGACCGTTCGAATCTCGTGCGCGAGGGCACGCCGGTCACACCGTTCCGCCCTCCCTGTTCTGGGCCATCCAACCTTGAGCGTGTGCCACTGAGGATGAGGATTGAGCTTTTCCGCTCCAGAACCGCTGCGAAGTCCCGGTGTACGGCGGGGTCAGGTGTCGGCGCCGGCGTTCGCGCTGCGGCCTGCGGTGTGGGGACCGCGCCAGTCCAGGCACAGCACGGTGGCGTCATCTTGGAGGTGGCCGCCGCAGGCGTCGGTAACCGCGGCGGTCAGAGTGCGAACCACCTCCCGGGGGTGCTGATCGGCGGTGTCACGGATCACGCCGGGCAGGTCGACGGTCTCCGCCTCACGCTCCTGCATGCCGTCGGTGTAGAGGATGAGGCGGTCACCGGAGCGAAGGTCGATGTCCTGCACCTGGTAGGGGCCTTGTACGGAGATGCCGAAGGGCAGGTTGACGCCCAGGGGGACTTCGTCGACCTGGCCGTCGCGCAGGCGCAGGGGCCAGATGTGGCCGGCGTTGACGAGCTGGGCGCCGCTGCCGTCCAGGGCGATGCGCAGCAGCTGTCCGGTGACGAAGACGCGGCGGCCGTGGTCGAGCATGGCCTGGTGGGTCTGGCGGGCTTGTTCGGCGAGGCCGGCTTCGGCGCGGCGGGCGCCGCGGGAGGCGTTGACCGCGAGGGTGGCCATAAGGGCGGCGTCGACGTCGTGGCCCATGGCGTCGGTGATGGACAGGTGCAGGGTGTCGTGGTCGAGGGTGTAGTCGTAGGTGTCGCCGGCAATGGTATCGGCGGGGACGAGGGCGCAGGCGAGGGCGAACTCGGGCGCCTCGCACGTGGGGGCGGAGGGTAGGAGCTGGCGCTGGATCTCGGCGGCCAGGCTCACCGGGGCGGTGCGCTGGTCCCATTGGTAGAGGTCGGTGAAGCGGCGGTCGGTGACCAAGAGGTACGCCAGAGCGTGCGCGACCTCTTCCACCTGCTCCAGCACGTCCGGCCCGGCGTCGAGGAGGAACAGCTCCAGGACGCCGATGGCGTCACCGCGGTTGGTGACCGGCGAGATCACCCGCTGCCACTGCCCGCTGTCCGGGGTGCACACCAGCTTCTGGGTGCGCAGGACCTGGTCGTAGACGCTGCCGGGCAGGTCGACCTGATCGGACTGGCGCCCCTGCTGCGTAGCCACCTCTTCGGTGACCCGCGCCAGCTTCAGGCCGACGAGGTCGAGGAACAGGAACGACACGTTCCGCGCGCCGAACCGGTCCCGCAGATTACGCGCCACCACATCCAGTGAGGCCATCGGGGCGGCTTTCTCCGCCGCGGCCAGGACCTCGGCCAGCCCGATCCGATCACGCGCCACAACAACCTCCCTGGGTTCCACTCACTCCTTCCCCAGGGCTCCACCTGTGTCACGGACGTCAGCCAGTCAAAGTGCGGTGGCATGTGCTCACCGCTCGATGACACAGGACACTCACCCGGACGGCTCCGTCTTTCCCTCGCCGGGCCGGCGTTCACCGGTTCGGGCATTCAGGGCTCGCCGGCGCCTGGGGGCGGGCAGAGTCGGGGACGAGGGACAGGGACCGAGCCGCCGCAAGACCATTGCCGGCGGGGAAGCATGGGGCGGGGCTGTGACTGTGTGGGAGACGGAGGAGTGCGGCGCGTCGTATCTGGGACGTCGGCCCCGGTGCCGGTCGACAGGACGGAGCCGAAGCCGGTGATCTTCGACCTCGGCAGCGGCTCGCAGATGCGCGAGACCAGCGACTGGTGGGTTTACGACGGCGCCCTCAACGCTCCGCTCGTGACCGCGCTGCGCGGGGCGTGCTCATGCGGCCGGCGTGCCATCAGCCACCACCCCCTGGACTGGCAGGAGGCCGCCGCCGAGGGTCCGGAGTGGCACGACACCGGCGGCCCGGAAGCCGACTGGGACCAGCACATCACCGACATCGATGACCGCACCACCCCCATCCCCGAAGACGTCGCCGCCCTCCTCACCCAGCTCCGCCCCGCCTGGACACCCTGGCCGTCGGCGCACCCCTCGCCGCGCTGCCCGCCATCACCGCCCTCGAATACCCCGTCGCCCAAGCCGCCCGCACCGCCCGCCCACATGGCCCGCGCCGACGACCAGCCCTGGACCACCACCGCCACCGCCCTCGGACTCACCGAAACCGACACCCGAACCCCGAACCCGCCTCCACCGCTACACCCGGCGCTCCTGACCCAGGTGCGGTGGCCGGGCGTTGTCCGCCGGCGGCCATTGCGGGACCTGCGCACGGTGGACAAGGAGGCCGGCCCGGGCCGAGAGCGCCGCCAGGCGGAGAGCCGGCGGTGTGTCGCCTTGCATGTGAGGAACGTGCCGGCACCTGCATGCCCCGGGCCCGGGGCGGCCTGGAAGCGAGCGATCCCGCCCCGGGCGAAGCCGCAGAGGTCCTTGAGGGCTGTATGCCCCGGTCCCTTTGGGCCTCGCCCCCGTCTGGATCACGGGTCATGGCACCCGGCCGTGCCGACTCGCCTGGGACTTCGATCCCGAGGCCCACCACGACCAGGTCGTCGCATGGCTGACCAGGTCCGAGGCTCGCATCCCCGGGGCACGCTACAACCCCAGAACCCCCAACACCGGCATGCTCGAACTCGACGGCTTCCGCACCCTGTTGATCAGCACCTAGGCCGCCGCCAGGCACGTGGCGTTGCAGAGCGGGCGGAGCAGCCCGCTCTGTGGTCGACGGCTTCGAGGCCTGTGACGAGGACATGGCCCGGCCGTCGCCGCTCGTGCGCGGAAAGTTGTTTGTCAGTGCGGCGACGAGGTCTTCGGCGCGGTGCGTGGGGCCGGTACGACGACGCCCGGCCACGAGCGCCGGGTCGACGAGATCCCGCACCAGCGTCCTGGCCTCCGTCACCGTCACGGTCTTGGACCACCGGGCGTTATGCCACCAGCGGGACAGCGAGAAGCTGGTACGCGTCATGGTCGAGCTCGCCAAGGGCGTCGCCGCCATGGCCAACACCCGTGGCAGGTTGAACATCTTCGGCGTCCAGGACAAGACGATCGCCCTCATGGGCATAGCCCCCGACCAGGTCAACCGGCAGCAGTACGACCAGTGGAGCCGCAACCACGTCCAGCCCTACCTGCCGGACCTCCGCATATTCGAGCCGGCCGGCGGAACGAAGACCGTCCTGATCGTCGATGTGCCGGCCGGCGAGATGGCACCGCACTTCGTGTACGGCACCGCCGCCAAGGACAAGGCCGGCAGGCCGTGGTCGTTCCCTGCCAGGGCAACGACCATTGTCCGCCGCACTGGAGCGCAACTTCGTTTCTCGCGTCAGCCCGTACGGCCGAGGGGCTGTGGGGCCAGCATGATGACGCGTATCCACCTGTACACCCAGTGATGGTGAACGGCCCCCCGAATCACATGACCCGGCGAACCGCTGCCGGCGATGGACTGTACGGGGAAGACCACACCCGGCATCCCGGGCGCTCGTCGCCTGGCTGTGCCGTGCCTGCGACGAGCCTGTGTCATTCCTGCCTCAGTCTGAGATGGGCGTCGCGGCGCGCCTCGTTGACGCACTGCCGTCGCCGTGTCGCTCCGGCGTGCCCGGTCGCACGGCCGGGGGCTTCGTCCAGTTGTTGAACGTTCCGGCTGTCGCACCGCGCAGCCCCATCGCGAGTTAGGTCAAAATGACATACAAGGGACGCATTGGCTTCGCAGTTGCCCTTACTGCCCTGGGCCTCGGGCTCACGGCCTGCAACGACGGTGAGGACTCGGCATCGGCGCAGGACTCGCCCTCGGCCTCCGCCCCGGCCTCGTCCGCTCCGAGCAGCAAGAGCCCGTCCGCGGACCCGAGCGACGACGCCGGCGCCGCGCCCAGTGGTGACGTCGCCGCACCGGGCACGAAGTTCAAGATCGGTGACCGAGCGGTCCTGCCGTTCAAGTACGGGACCAAGAAGGAGGGCACCGTCGCCGTGACGGTCACGGCGATCGAGAAGGGTACTGAGGCCGACATGGCCCCATTCGGTGACAAGGCGAAGGGCATGACGCCCTACTACATCCGGATGAAGGTGGAGAACGTCGGCGGCACCGACCTGTCCTACGCGTCGCTGAGGCTGCGCGGCAATCTGGAGGGCGGCGGCCCCACGGGCGTCATTCTGATCGGCGACCTCCCGGGCAAGTGTGACAGCGAGACGGCCCCCCGCGACTTCAACACCAAGGGCGCCTCGTACGAGAGCTGCTCGCTCAGCGCCACGAAGACCGACCCCATCGCGGTTGCCTCGTTCGAGGAGGGTGACGCGTACAGCGACAGCCCGGTCCTCTGGACCAGCTGACCACCCGTGCCCGTGCCCGTGTCCGCACGCCGGGCGTCTCGTCCTTGACGGAACGCCCGGTCTGCGACTGGCTCTCGCCCTACAGCTCTCCGGCGAGGAGCGCGGTGCGGTGGCCGCCCAGCCTGCGGCCGATCTCCCGGCTGAAGCCGGATGACGGTCACCAGTACCGCTACACCCAGTACGCCGATCTGACGATGCGCGCCCCGGACGTCGACGTGCCCGCGATGCTCCTGGACATCGACCGGGTGAACGAGCCCGTCGACGTACTGGCGGCCAAGGTCCACAGCTACGCCGAGCGGTTCGAGCCCCTGGCGTCGAAGGTCCGCCGCTACGCCGAGCGGTTCGAGCTCCTGGCGCCGAAGGCCGACAAGGTCAAGGCACCTGCGGCCCGGCGCGACGGTGCGGCGGTGCACGACTTCCGGCTGTGGTAGCGGATCTACCCGCCCACCGGCCACGAGGGGGTCTGTCAAACGTTCGGCCCTGTCTCACATTCGGTGGTGGCGGAGAGTGTCGCTATCCGGGGAGGGTGCGGTGGGGAAGAAGGGTGGAACCTGCTCGCCCGTGCATCTGGCGGGCGGTCCGTTTGGTCTTGGTGTTGACACCTTCAGTGGGGCCGTTGCTGTACGGAAGTGTGAGCGCGGTGATCACGGCGTCGCGGTCTCGGTCCAGGCCGCGGGTGAAGGCGTGCAGGTGAGGCAGATCGGCTGTGCGGACCTGGGTGATCCAGGGATCGAGCTTGGCGGCATGTTCTGGGCGAGGAGTCAGGAGTTCGGCGAAGTCCCGGGTGCTGGCGGTCGGTTGGGTCATCTCAGGGCGGGCGGGGGTGAGCCGGGTCAGAAGATGGGGATTCTCGCTCTTGAGGTTGTCGGGTCGGGTGAGGGTCATTCGAGCGAGGCGGCGCGGGGAGATGTGGCTGCGGTCGGCGTCCGCACGGCCCTGGTTGATGTACTTGTGCAGGAGGTTCAGGCAGCCGGTGAATCCGAGGGCCTTGATCTCTTCGAAGAGGTGCTGGGCGGGGACGCCGGGGTCCTCGGCCCGGTGTTTGCGCGGGTGCTCGCGGTAGGGGTCGAGGAGGCTGGCGCGATACTTGGGGCGCGGAGCGTGTGCTCGGGCCGGTCGGCTCGCGCGTAGCGTTTGACGGTGTTCAGGGCCAGTTCCAGGCGGCGGGCGCATTCGAGCAGGTCCACGCTCTGATCGAGTGGGCCGTGGACCTGGTGTCAGCGTTCCAGGGTGGTCTGGGCGCGGGGTCCGTCGTGGATAGGCGCGTCCAGTACGGTGGTCCAGCAGGTGTTGTGCGCCTTGACCTCGCTCAAGACGGCTTCGCGCAGGTTGTGCCACAGATGCCACCGATCACCGACCTGCGTCGCACGGGGCAGGGCGCGGCGGATGGCCTCGGCGTAGGTCGCGGAGCCGTCGCGGCAGACGGCCTCGATGCCTGGATGTTCGCGTAGCCACTCCTCCAGGGTGTCTGCTGTGCGGTCGGGCAGTACGTCGATCCGCTCATGCGTCTCGGCGTCGATGGTCACGGTGGCGTAGCGGTGCCGCCGGCGCGGAGCGAAGTCGTCGACGCCGATCACGCGGGGCGTCCGCCCTGCGGGCGGCGGGATGCGCAACAGGGTACGCAGGGCCGTGTGACGCGAGACGCCCGACGCGGGTATCGCCAGCAAACGTGCCCCCGCCCGGCCCGCTGACTCCTTGACCACGGCCTTGGCTTGCCTGGTCAGGCGGGTGGTGCGTCGCTGGTATCGGTCCAGGACTCCGGGCACCTGCTCGCGGAAGGTATGTCGGCAGCCGCGGGTGGGGCACACCAGACGCCGTACCCGCACACGGACCACCACCCGTCGGCTGTCGATCGGTACGTCAGCCACAGTCCGCCAGTGGTAGCTGTGCACGCGCCCCGACGACGCCCCGCACACTGGGCAGTCCGCCGTGTCCTGCGGCGTTCGTGCCCGCACCACGATCCGCTCGCCCTCGTCGGCCACATCCTCGATGACCAGCGGGGACAGACCCGAAAACACCATCTGCACAAGCTCGTTGACATCCTTTACGTGACTATCAACGACCTCCACGACTCTGCGTCACCACCGAATATGAGACAGGGCCGATCGTTTGACAGACCCTTTGCCGTCCCAGACGAACGGCCCGTGGGGCGTGTCGGGGGCGGGGTGTAGAAGGCCCGGCCGCCGGGTTTGTACGCGCTGAGCGGGGCATTTCGATTAATGGACCGGACCCCGGCGGCCGGTACGGTCAGCCCGGCTGCTCGACGAACAGGCGCGCCGGGCACGAGAGCGGTCGGGGTCGGCTGTCCGGGCCGACCGCCGGGCGCGCGGGGCTTCGCTCCGCGCGCCCGGCTCGTCCATGGCTCAGGTGTTCATCCCCGCGCCGGTCCACTGCTGGTTGGTGTGGCTGGGGGCGCAGGTCCAGATGCCGAGCCGGGCGCCGTTGCCTGTGGCCCAGCCGAGCGCGTCCAGGCACTTGCCGGAGTGGACGCTGCGCAGCAGCCCGTTCGGAAGCTTCTCCCAGCGCTGGTTGGCCGCGCCGTGACAGGTGTTGAGGCCCAGGAGTGAGCCGTCCTCGGTCTTCGCGTACTGCACGTCGAGGCACCGGCCCATGGCCCGGATCGTGCCGTCCGCGTGGATCGTCCACGCCTGGGCCTCGGTGCCGTTGCAGTTGTAGAGCTGGATCGGGGCACCGTCCGCCTTGCTGGCGCCCTTGACGTCCACGCACTTGCTGGAGTGGACGCCGACGATCGGGCCGCCGGTGATCGGCGGCATGGGCGTGCAGAACAGGACCACGGTCGCCAGGTACATGTCGCCGTTGTACTGGAACTGCGTCGGTCCCGCCGGCACGCATCCCTGATAGCGCGCCTGCTTCGCGATGCTCAGTGCGTAGCCTGTCGCGTTGGCTTCCGCCATGGCCGGGGAGAAGCCCCAGTCCTGCCCCTGGAAGTATTTTCCGTCCGCCGCGACGCCGGCGGGAGCCGGGTCCGGGGCCGGCGCCGCGGCGGCCGTTCCCGTCAGCATCAGGGCGGAGGTGAGTATCGCCGCCAGTAACGCGGCGAGTGCTCGGGCAGTTCTCACAGTGGTTCCCTTCGAATCGAACGGGACAGCACCCGGTCCACGGCGGACGTACAAGTGTGCGGCACTTGATCGGGCGCCAGAATCTAAGCAGGCATTCCCTCCCGGGTCCGGACCTTCCCCCGTAATGGCTTGAAAGGGGAGTTAGGCCTCGGGGAACATCGGTACAGCGGTTGGCGCTGAGAACGATCTTGGTCAGCTAGCCTCGGCGTTTCGGTTGGGGTTGCTGGGCGGCTGAGCGAGGTTGTTTGAGGCTGGGTCGGCCGGTGGGCATGGTGAGGGCCCGACGCGGGGTCGGGTTCTCCGAGGTCCTTGGGTCGAGGTGGGCGGGGGCGGCGGGTCAGCTGGCGGGGCGGGGCAGTGCGGTCAGTCGGTGGAATGCGGCCGCGAGCTCGTGTCGCCAGGGCCAGGTCGCCGATATCCGGAGGTGGAGGCGGTGGCCGCCCCGGGTGATCCGGGCGGCGACGTGCAGGAGCCGGTAGCGGAGTTTGCTGGGTTCGGCCGTCGCGAGTTCGCCGTCCAGGAGGAGGACGCGGGTCCGGGCGAGGAGGTCGATCGCCGCGAGGCTGAGTTCGAGCCAGGCGGCGTTGACGCCGGAGCGGCGGGAGGGGAAGCGGCCGAAGCCGGTGGTCTTGCCGCACCGGATGTGGTCTTCGACGCATGCGTGTCCGCGGTGGCGGACCTCAAGGAACTGGGCCGGGCCGGAGGTGAACGGGGTGCCGGTGAGGAACGCCTGGTGCCGCAGGCCCTCGTCCTGGTCGAAGAGCGAGAGCTGGGCTCCGGGGTGGGGATGTTCGCGGCGGATGATGATGCGGGTGCCGGCGGGGTAGCCGGCAAGGTCGGTCATGCCGGTCAGTTCGGCGACCTCGGCGGACTCGCGGAGGGTGCTGTCCTGGTCCAGGGCGGGGTGCCAGACCTGCTCGGGCAGGGCCCGGATCGCGCGGCGGACTCGGTGCGGACGAGGATGTCGGTGCCGTGCCGGTGGGCGTGGGGGATCTGCGCGAGAGCGTCGTCCAGCACCGCGATGTGATCCGCGGCCGTGTTGGCTCCGGAGTTTCCGGGCCGAAGGCGCCCGGACATGGCCTCGCCGGTGTTGGCCAGGAAACACAGCAGGGGGGTGGAAGCTGAAGCCGCCTTTGTGGGTGGGTGCGGCCTGGACCTTCTCCGAGTGGCAGGTGATCAGCGTGGCGTCGATGTCCAGGACCAGTCCGGGCACTTCCCGTCCGCCGGCTTTCGCCGCCGGTATGCCACAGCTGGTCTCGGATGCCTGGAGCCAGGCCACTTCCCGGGCCTGGGCCCGGCGGCCCAGTACGCGTTCGTCGACGGCGGCCAGCAGCCTCCAGGCAGTCGGTGTCGAGGCGATGGGGCCGAACACCTCGCGCTGGTCGCGCAGAACGGCCAGATCCGTGATGGCCTCGCCGCCGGCAGCTACCATCACCGCGAGGTCGGTCGCGATCCGGCCCGGGTCATGACCAGTACCGCGTGGCCGGGCCTGCGACCGGAGATGTCGCCGCAGAGCCATAGGGCTCGGGAAGGTCGACCGATACGACCGCTTCGACCAGGTGCGTCTTGTCCGCGGGCCGGCCGGTGGCCTGCCACACCAGCCGCGCCTTCCGTGCCCTGTTGTGCCCGAGTTGGCGGAAGCCCGTGGCGTAGTCGATCGCACCGTCCCCGGGGTTGCGCAGGGCCGTGGGGAAGGCGGAGTCGTCCAGTGCCTGGGCGAGGGCAGCGACAGTCCTCTCCGACAGCGGGCGCCAGGCGCCGGCCTCTCCCATCGGGAGGTTGATGCCGGTACGCAGGATGAAGTCGGCGGTGGGCTGGCCCTCGTTGTCCCTCTCCAGGTTCGGGGACATGACGTTCTGCCCCATGGGCAGCACCCTCGCCGACGGCTCCTCCCGGGCGAGCTGGAGGAGTCGGTTACGGTCGGCGGTGGCATTGCGTCCGCTCAGCCGGATCGGTGCCTTCAGCTTCACCAGCACCGGCCGGGGCGCGACATCGGCGTCCACGCGGACAACCACCGACCGGTAGCTGATGCTTCGGCCCCGTAGCGGGCTGAGTCCCATTCGGTCCCGTGAAGAGAAAAGCCAGGTCAGTGGTGTTTAGGCGTGGGCCGGGCGGCCTTGCCCCAGCACGTACGTCGACAAGGACAGCCGTTGTTCCGTCAGCCCGAGACCTCGTCGACGGGCCATGCCCCGCGGGCCGACGGTGCCGCCGGCCGGGAACACCTCCTGGACGGGGTGGCCCGGTGGGCGCCGTACGCGGAGGCCGGGTGCCGAGCCCGGTCTCGGGGACGGTCATGAGCGCCGAGCCGGCGCGGTTCGATGCGCAGGGCGCAGCCGAGCAGGTTCTTGAGCACGGCCGCGGCCTTCCCTCGGGGCAGCCGGTTCTTCCTGCCCAGCAGTCGGATGCCCGCTTCCCGGTCCCGGACGCGGGGGTGCTGCCGGGTGCGTTGACCGATCGCGGTAACGCGAAGTTGTTCGCCCGCCTGTACGCGGATCAGTTCCGGTACGTGATCGGGATGGGCTGGCACGCGTGGGACCGCTACCGGTGGAGACTGATCGGAGGGGAGGAGGAAGCGGTCTGGGCGGCGGGCGACATGGCGGAGAGCTTCGCCGACACCGACCCGAAAGACCGTTTCAGCAGCCGGGACATTGCCGCGCACCGCAGGCGCTCGGAGTCGACGGCGGGGGTGAAGGCCATGTTCTTCCAGGCCCAGGCGGCTCCCGGGATGCGCCTGGACCCTCAGGTCCTGGACGGTGACATCTACGCCCTGTGCACGCCGGGCGGGGTGGTCGACCTGCGTACGGGAAAGCTCAGCGACCCGAACCCGCTCAGTGACATGCACTCGCGGGCCACCCAGGTCGCCCCTCGCACCATGCCGATCCCGCGGTGGCAGCGGTTCTTGAGCGACACCTTCGGCGAGGACGAGAAGGGACTGGAGACCACCCGATTCCTGCACGTGCTGCTGGGCTACTCGATCACCGGCGACGTCGGCGCCCAGGTCCTGCCGTTCCTTTACGGCACGGGGGCCAACGGCAAGTCGGTGTTGCTGGAGACCATCACGCAGATCCTCGGCGACTACGCCAACGCCGCCCCGCCGGGCTTCTTGATGGAGAAGGGGAAGTTAGCCGAGCACAGCACGGAGCTGACCGAGCTCCATGGCCGGCGGATCGTGGTGTGCAGCGAGCTGAAGCAGAACGACAAGTTCAACGAGTCCCGCGTCAAGCTCCTGACCGGCGGCGACCGCATCACCGCGCGCCGGATGCGGCAGGACTTCATGGCCTTCGCCCCGACGCACAAGCTGTGGCTGCTGGGCAACCACCGTCCCGAGGTCGGGACCGGCGGGCACGCGTTCTGGCGCCGCATCCGCCTCATCCCGTTCGAGCGCACGGTCCCGAACGAGCTGAAGATCGACAACCTCGGTGCCGAGCTCGTACAGGATGAGGGCCCGGGCATCCTGCAGTGGCTGATCGACGGCGCCCGCCTCTACCTCACCACCCGCGACCCGCTGACCGGCCCCGACTCCGTACGCCTGGCCACCGCCGCGTACGAGACGACCGAGGACCACGTCGGCCGCTTCCTCACCGAACGCTGCACCCGCAGCACCGACGGCCGCCCCAACCCGGAGCCGCGCGTCGAACAGAAGCTCCTCTACGAGGTCTACGGTCGCTGGTGTTCGGAGGAGATGATCCGCCCCTCCACGAGCCGGGCGTTCGCCGCCCGCATCCGCCAGGAGCTAGGCCTCGCCTCACCGGCGGACATGATCAAGAACAACGCGACCAAGCTCTACCCCGGCCTCGCCCTGCTCGCCGAGGACAGCGACACGGACGAGGAAGCAACGCCATGACAACGACTGGCACCCCGAGGCCGGGGGGGGAAGAACAACCGTACGATGAGAGGTACCCGCGCCAGGAGTTCCGCCGGCCCGCCGAAGGCGGGGCAGTATGAACAGGACACCTGTCGGCGGCTACTTGGCCGCGGACCATCAGGAGGCGACATGAGCGCGATGCCGCGGGAAGGCGATCTCGCCCAGGAAGCCGAGATCGTCTGGCTGGAGAGCACCGAGGACCTCGACTACGTCCGCCAGGCCCTCGACAAGGTCACCACACGCCGGGGCAAGCCCCGCTACGAACGCGACGGCCGGCTCGTCGGCTACACCAACCTTGCCCCGAAGGCGCGGGCGCTGCCGGACAGCGGCCTCTTCGTCCGCCGCACGTTCTTCCTCCTGCCCCACGACCGCCCCAACCGGCCCGACGACCCCGAGGGCCCGTACACGGTCGGCTCACCCCTCGAAGCCGTCGACCCCCGCACCATCGGCGTAGGCGTGGCTGGTGCCAAGACCCCCCGCTCCCAGGCCACCACGCAGATACAGGCCGCTTCGTCCTGAAAACGTGAGTACGACGAGCGAAACGTTGATGTACGCGGACACGTCGGCCGGGACGAACGGCGCCCTGGGACGGGCCCGCCGACGGCGGCTTGCGTGTGGCGCTCGGGCCGTACCGAACCACCGGGCCCCGTCCCCCGTCGGCGCCCAGTAACAGCCGGCCGCTGTACTCCTGTGCGCGGCGGCCGGAACGCGAAGGGGCCCGTCCTTACGTACGGGCCCCTTCGCCGTGTTGCTGCTCATCGCCTCACAGGGAGAACCACTGCAGCCGCTCGCCGGTCGCGGTGTCAACGGCAGTCCGATCCGGACGGAACTCGATCGTGCGTTCGGGCTCTCGGTGCTGTTTGAGTTCGATTATCTCATCGTCGAACGCGCGAAAATCTGTGGTGGCTGGAGTAGACATTGGGTGGTGGCCTGGTTATGGTTTCTCTCGTAACACAGGAAGTCAGCAGGGTCTGGCAGAGACGAACTGCCGGGCAGCAGTGCCGCAGTTGCAGTTGGCAGGACGGTGCGGGAGTGGAGTTTCGAAGCCAGGGTTGTTGCAGGACGGCGACGGGACTGGCGACCGGACCGGGTGGCCCGCAGTGCTCAGGGGCCGCCGTGAGCAGTACCGCAGTGCCAGCAGTACGCAGTTGATCACCGAGGAAAGAACGGAGGAGCCAGGCGCCATCAGGATCGCCCGGGCGGAAGTCTTGAGCCCGGGTACCGCAGGACATCGATAGTGAGGTGGTCTCCGGTCAAGCAACCGCGATCCCCGTACCCCCGACAGCATTCCCGTCGGGTCAGCGGAAACAGAGCGCCGGCGCAGTACCAGGGCCGGCAGATGGTGTAGCAGTTCCTCCGGGGCCCTGGTGTCGAACGACACCAGGGCCCCTCAAGCGTGTTCCACAGAGAGGTGCAATGACAGCAGACGACACCTTCGGCCGTCTCGACGACGACGACTACCCCGCCTACACCATGGGCCGGGCCGCCGAGATGCTCGGCACCACCCAGGGCTTCCTCCGCGCCATCGGCGAGGCCCGCCTGATCACCCCGCTTCGCTCCGCGGGCGGGCACCGCCGCTACTCCCGCTACCAACTGCGCATCGCCGCCCGGGCCCGGGAGCTCGTCGACCACGGGACCCCGATCGAGGCCGCCTGCCGCATCGTCATCCTCGAAGACCAGCTCGAAGAAGCCCAGCGCATCAACGCCGAATACCGCCGCGCCGCCGAGTCGTCCGCTCCGCCGGCCTCGGCCTGAGACGGCGAAGACCTGCATCTGCCCCGAGTGGCTTCGCGGCTGGCGCCCGCACCTACTGCCCGGGACGCCTCGGCGTCCCGGGCAGCCTCGTCTTCGTCATGGCTCCAGCCCCGCCCGGAGCCCGGCTGTCACGCCGGGGCAGCGGCGGCCTCTCCCTGCGGAGTGCGCGGGCCGTGGACCGTCGTCCAACCTCCCGTGGCGCTGGAAGGGCACCGGCCGTTTACGCGGCGGGGGTGAGTTCGGCGCGGCCGAACAGCAGGGCGTAGCCGGCGGGGAGCTGGTGCAGGATGCGGGTGATGAGGTCGGGGCCGGTGTGGGCGGTGACGGCGGCGAAGACGGAGCCGGTGTCCCAGCGGGTGGTGGCCAGGGAGGCGCCGGAGCGGGCGGCGAGGTCCTTGACGAAGGCCCATCCGGTCAGCGGTTGAGGGTCGGGGATCTGCGCGGTCAGCACACGAGCGGCCTCCCGGGGCAGGCAGCGCGCCAGGTCGACGCGTTCGTCGCCGGTCAGCTGGCGTCCCAGCCCCGAAAGGACCAGGTGGACGGCTTCCTCAGCTCGCTCGCGGGTGGGGTAGGCGCCTTCGTAGCGGACCTTCTCCAGCATCTGCTCGTACACCGTCGAGTACGGCTGCTGGCGCTCAAGCGGTACGCGTACGTCGGTGATCACTGCGGTGGATTCCTTTCATGGGAGCCAGGGTGGTCAGGTGGGCTGGGGGCGGCCGAAGTGGAGGTCGTAGCCGGTGGGGAGCTGGAGCAGGATCTGGCCCAGCAGGTCATCGCCGGCCGTGTCGGCGACCGTTGAGAGGACGGCGCCGACGTCCCAGGTCGCGGTGTGCTCGGTGGCGCCCTCGATCCAGGCCGCAGTGGCCCGCAGGAACCGCTCCGGTGGCAGCGGTTCGGCGCTCCGGAGCGGGTTGAGCAGGATCAGGGCGCATTCCTCCGGCAGGCGTGCCGCGAGCTGGGCGCGGGCTTCGCCGACCAGGTGCGCGCCGAGCAGGGGAGCACCACGCGGGCCGCGCGCTCGGCTTCCTCCACGGTGTCGTACTCGCCGCGTTCCTTGACGCGGTCGAGGAACGCTTCGCGTCGCAGAGCCATCTCGGCCGCCACCCCTTCTTGTTCCATTCGGATGCCCGTGGGGGTGCGGAGGGCGGGGTGAGGGGGAGATCAGGTGCCCGTCCTCCGCACCTGTCCGGCCGGTGTCAGCCGGAGATCTCCTTGTTGCCGGATCCGACGCCGACAGAGATCTTGCGGGGCTTGGCGCGCTCGGCGATCGGGATGCGCAGGGTGAGCACGCCCGCGTCGTAGTCGGCCTTGATGTGCTCGGTGTCGAGGGTGTCGGCGAGCACGATCTGGCGGGAGAAGACGCCCAGCGGCCGCTCGGACAGTTCCACCTGCACGTCGTCACCCTTCGCCACCGGCCGGCGCTCGGCCTTGACGGTCAGCATGTTCCGCTCGACGTCGATGTCGAGCGCGTCCGCGGTGACGCCGGGAACGTCGAAGGCCACCACGTACTCGTCGCCCTCGCGGTAGGCGTCCATCGGCATCGCCGAGGGCTTCGACCAGGTGCCCGGGCCCATCAGCTGCTGCGCCAGCCGGTCCAGCTCACGGAAGGGATCAGTGCGCATCAACATCGTGAAAACACCTCCAGCAGGTTCAGGCAGTTACTGCCAATGCGCTTCACTGACACCGTTGTAACATGTCATCCAATGGATGACAAATGAGATGTCGTCTGCCTGATGACAACCTGAGGGAGGTGCCCGTGACCCCGGCCGACCAGCCGCCCCCGACCCGCGCCGACGCCCACAGCCCGGTGTCGTTCCTTGCCGCCGCGGCGGCCCTTGACGCCATCGACGACGCCCTGCGTGAAGCCCAGCACGAGACCCCAACCGCCCCCGCCCCCGGTCCGGAACAGGCCCTGGCCTCCTTGTCGCTGCTGCGGCAGGTCCGCGAGCAGCTAGCCGGATGGGAGACCGGCCTGATCGAAACCGCCCGCGACGCGGGCGCCAGCTGGGCCGACCTCGCCCGCCCCCTCGGCGTCGCCAGCCGACAGGCCGCCGAACGCCGCTACCTGCGCGGCCGCCCCGGCCCCGCAGGGACCACCGGCGAACAGCGCGTGACGGCCACCCGCCGAGCCCGGGCCGCCGACCGCACCACCGCCGCCTGGGCCCGCCGCAACGCGGCCGACCTGCGCCGCCTCGCCGGCCAGGTCACCGCCCTCACCGACCTTCCTGCCGCCGCCCGCCGCCCGCTCAGCGAGCTCCACGCAGCCCTCGCCCACGACGATCCCGCCGACCTCATCGCCCCCCTGGCCGCCGCCCGCCCCCACCTGGCCGCCGCCCACCCCGACCTCGCCGCCCGGCTCGACACCCTCACAGCCCCGTAGTACGAGTCAACGCCAGCCGCCCGACGGCGACGCCGGGCCTGTGCCGCCGGCCTCTCTCCAACGGGCACACCGCCCGGCGTCACCCGCCGCAGGCGGCGCTCGCTGACCCGGCCGGATGCGAAGGTGAAGCCGGCCCCGGACCTGGTCGGCCGCGACTTCCAAGCCGAGCGCCCCGGCACCAAGCTGGTCGGCGACATCACCTATCTTCCGACGGGCGAGGGCTGGCTCTACCTCGCCTGCTGGCTGGACCTGGCCACCCGCGAGGTCGTCGGCTACGCGATGGCCGACCACCACCGCGCCGAGCTCGTCGTGGACGCCCTCGACATGGCCCACGGCCGAGGCGATCTGGAGTCCGGATGCGTGGTCCACAGTGATCGCGGAAGCGAGTACACGTCGTCTCAATTCCGTTGTCAGATAATCAAGTTGGGGCTACGGCAGAGCTGCGGACGCACCGGCTCGTGTTTCGACAACGCCGCAGCGAAAAGTTTCTGGGCCCTACTCAAGGAGGAGATCGGAACCCGGACCTGGCCCGACCGGCTACCGCCCGCGCCGAGGTCTTCAACTTCATCGAGACCTTCTACAACCGCCGCCGCCTGCGCAAACAAAAAATCTTCGGTTACCTCACCCCGGCCGAGACCAGGCAGCGGCATCAACACGCCCTCGCGGCATAACGAACGAGTGTCCAGGATCACGGGGAAACTTCATGTTTCTTCTTCCCCGAGTAGTACGACTGGTCGGCAGCGATGCGATCGATCGGCAGCACGGTGCCGTCGAGGATCACGTACGCCTTCTTCCGCACAGCTGTCATGGCCTGTTCCAGCGTGGGCGCGAGAGCGGCCATGAGGTCAACGGCCTCGCGTATGTACCGGTAGACCGTCGCGATCCCGACGCGGAAACCCGCTGCAAGACGGGCGTAGGTGTCGCCGCAGCGCAGGTGGGCCAGGACGAGCAGGGCCTGCCGGCCACAGGTGAGGCGACGCCACCGGGAGCCGATTTGACGGCGGTGACCTGCGAGGAGACCGGCGAGGTGCTGCAGGGCACGGCTGGACAGATCAATACCGGACGGGTAGACAAGCACGCGAAAGCTCCTGGCGGGCTGGTGATCATGGTCGGGAACCCGTCTACCAGGAACATTCTTCATGCCCGCCGCCGGGGCAGCCGACCCAGCCACCCGTCACGAAGCGGTTCAATACGTCAGCCACTCTCTCTCGGGGACCAAGTCCTCGATCCATTCCTGGCCTCGCATGGCCCACTGAGGAGCAAGGAACACGGGGCGACAGCGGGCGTGGTCACCGTTCTGCTGGCAGCGCAGGATCAATCCCAGACTGAGGAGATACGGCTCCCCGTGGGGCCCGAAGCGCAGCCCGTCGACATACTCGGGCAGAGTCGGATCCTCAAGTGTTGACGCGGTCTCCTCAAGCCAGGGTTCGAGTTCCGAGGGCAGCCGGCCAACCAGAGGAGTGCCGTCGAGGCTGACTTGGGGGCCCCGGCAGGCGTCAACAGCCACTGCAGCCAAGGTCTGGGACTCCTGGTCGTAGTAGGTGTCGATGCCAACTCCGGAGAAGGGATACCAACGCGCATACATCTCGCCCCACCCTGTGATCGGCTCGCCCAGAGCGGCTGAGACTTCCTCCTTGCTCTGACCAAACCGTATGGGCCCCACGGACTTCGATGGGACCCACGCCCACTCAGGACGCTCCCCGTCCCAGAGGAACCTCTCCGCGAACCAGACCAACGAACCCACCCCCGATCGAACATGCGTGCAGGAAGCATTCTCGCAAGGCGCGTTGCGGGGGCACCACGCGCCTGCCTGCGGGGCCCGATCCAGAATCCGGAGCGAGCCCTGGGCGACAGTGGTGGCACCGCCTGCCAGGGGCGAGACGCCGACGAGGATCGAAGGTGCAGGCAGCGGATCGGGTCGCGTTCACTCCGGCAGGTGGCATCGCATCGCAATGATGGTCCAGGCAGCCTCTGTCCCCCAGCACACCTCAACGTGAGGTTGGAAAAGGCTCAATGATCCGTGGCCTCCTGGAACGTATAAGCGATCACGAGCAGCAGCAGCCGGCCCCGCGCCGCGGCAAGGTCCTGGAAACCCTCGCGCGGGCGGAGCGGAAGGTTTTCACCCGGCCTGCTCCGAAGTCCGCAAATGCACAGGTGAAATTCCTCCTCACGCGGGCGAAGGGGTCGGCCAAGGCTCTGGCAGAGCGGCCGGGCGTCTCGCGCCGCACCGTGGAGCGCTACCCATCCGGGAAGCTGACGACACCGCAGAAGCGCCTGGCGGCGCCTTGGTGGAGGAGACCGAATCCGAGTGGAAACCCCAGGTCAGGGCACAGGCACACGTGGCGGCGGCCACCTCCCAGGGGATGATGGCGGACGTCACGGCGTACTTCGGGTTCACGTGCACGGGCAGCTCGGACGACGGCCGCGAGCGCCATATCACCACGGACATCTCGCCCACCTACGTGAAGCAGATCCTGGAGCTCCAGGAGGCCGGTGCGACGGAGGAGGATCTGCATCCCATCGTCGCGGAGGCCATCACAAAGTCGTATTTCACAGAATGGGGCACCCGGGCCAACGGGCTGCGCGCGGATTTCACGTCCGTGTCGTCAATTTCTTTCCGGTTCTGACCCGGCCGAAATTACCGGACCTGCTATAAACCAGATGAGCCGAAGCACGATAGCTGTCACCGAAACAAGGGTGTTGTCACCAGCGGCCAACGGAGCACGCAGGGGTGACTGTGCGAGCTGAAGAGCGCGCGTCGCAGTGAGCGAGATGTGCCTCGTGGGCGCGGAGGCACACTGCGGTCGAACGCTTCACCGCGGGGAAGGGCGTCGGCGCACCGCTGCGAGGAATCCTGTGATGAGGGCCAGTAGCAGCAGTGCGAGGCCTGCAAAGATCACAGGATTCACCCAGCCTGACGCCAGCTCGGTTCCCACGCCGTCCGATGTGACGCACTGTGCACTGACCGGCAACGTCCATCGCGTCACTACGTGATCGCCAGGTACGCCCTGCGCCGCGCACATTTGATCCGGGTCCAAAATGTAGAACCCCGACATCACGCCCCACGAGTACGCTCCGAACGCCGCTGCGCCGGCCATGACCGCCAGCACGACGGAGGTGGCGAGGTTTGGCAGGCGCCCGACCAGGATCGGTCGCTGCTTGCGGACCCGTAGGACGAAGACGATGGCAGCGCCCAGGAGAACCCCGGACGCCAGGAAGGGTGCAAAGAGCACAGCAAGGAACAGAAGATCAGCCACGTCTGCCCAGACATCACCCGAGGAGGAGCGGTTCCAGCGGAGGTGGTGACACTCACCAAGCTTCGCGCACCTTCGGTGACAGACACCGAATCCGCACCACGAAGACGAGGTTGAAGATGACCACGCCCTGGCCGCCCCCGCGTACCGTCCGCCGCCCGCTCGCCCCGCGCGTTGCCGTACCCCGGGAGCCGGTCGACCCGGCCCGGATCGGCCATCGCGTCGTACGGCGCCGGGCGAAGGGCATGGACGCCGACGCGATCGCGGAGGCCCTCGATGACGCGCGGTTCGACGCGCGGCAGGCGTCCCGGCACGAGGACCTGGCCGACGACGCCCGCGGCCCAGCGGAACTCGCGGAGTGGGAACGCATCAACCAGCTGCTCGCCACCGCGCCGACGGGCACCGCCTACGACCCGGACACCGACCCCGTCGTCCAGGCCGAGCTGGCCGCCGAAGCCGCGGCCGCCGCCGCCCGGGAAGCCGACCTGCGCGAGGCCGCCCGGGTCGCGGCCCGCGCCGACGAGCTCCAGGCGCTGCGCGAGCTCGGCACCCTGGAGCAGACCGAGCCCCGCGCCGGGGACGAAGCCGTACGCGACGAACTCACCCGGCAAGCCGGCGGCTACGTCCAGGACGACGTCGACGCCTGGCTCGCCCGCTCCCTGGCCGCGTACCTCGGGCACTACCGCGACCCGGCCGACCGCGAGGAAGCCGCCGGCCTTCTCACCCCGCCGGTCCTCGCGCACGCCGCGCTGCTCACCGAACTCGTCCGCCTGGTCCCCGACGCGGACATGGAGCAGCTGGCGTTCGCGGCCCGGCTCGCCACTACGGAACCCGAAGCCGCCGGTGACCTCGCCACGTTCCTCGCCCGCGTCCGCTTCGACGCCAGCTGACCGCACCACGCCCTTCCGGCTGTCCCTTGACATTGAAGTTGGACCAGTTGCCATCGAAGTAGGACTGCGGGCCTGGGGCATTCGGCGGGTATGAGGCGTTGGTGGCTGTGGGTGGGAGTGCCGGTCGTCCTGGGAATCGCGGCGGGCGCCGGTACGACCCTGCTGACCGACAGAGATTGGGGCGGTGAGCTGGTGGCTCGCTGCGTGATGTTCTCGGTTGTCTACGCGGTGATCAGGCCAGCGATGCTCCTGCGCCGCTCCGCGGGGGGAGAAGAGCGGATGCCGGCGGCGGACGACGGGACCTCGCGCGACCGAGGGAGGTAGGTTCCGGATGCGGCGGCGATCCAACTTCCGTGGCAGACGGTCCAGGTCCGTTGTCACTGGACACCGGCCGCGTGTCACGCTGACTGAGCGTGAGCGTGACACCGGCTGTCACGTTCCCTCGGGAAAGCGTCACGCAACCTCGAACGTGTCCTTGTATGTCCGTTTCTCGGGGCCCGCAGGGGCTTCTAGGGCGGTTTCGGGGGTGGAGCGTGATACGTAAGAGTTGATCTTCCGAGCGCTTATGAGCAGTACGGAACGTAGTCACGAGGGGCGGTTCAGCCGGAGTGGCCCCGGGCCCCCCGGCCCGGCGATACCGTGGTGAGCAACGCCAGTTCTGCCCTCTGGAGCCCTCGATGAGCGAACAGCCGGCCCCCGCCGACACCACCGTCCGGCAGCAGCTGGAGGCTGACGCTGCTGACGGGCTGCGCGCGTACGCGGCCCGGACCCGGGAGAGCGCCGACCAGCTCGCCGCCGTCCTGGAGGACATCGCCGCCAACGGCCTGCCCCCGGTGGAGGGCTGCACGCCGTGGGAGGACCTGCGCGAGACCCACCTCGCCCGGCTCACCGCGCAGCGCCCGGCCGTCGCCTGATGCCCGCACCGCACGGCCCGCGCCGCCGCGCCCGGATCGCGTTCTCCGACTCCGCCGCCAAGCAGCTGGACTCCCTCACCAGCGAAACCGAGCTCCACGCTCTCGACCGCGCCCTGGTCGTCCTCTCCGTCGACCCCGACGCCGGCGAACTCCTCCCCGGCGACAGCAACGGCCCGCGGCTGCGCCAGTACCTCGACGACGTCGAACGGGTCCGCCTCGTGTACTGGGTGACCGCGTTGAAGACCGTGGTGGTCGTGGCGTTCATCGAGGTGTAGCAGCCACCCGCCACCCTCCCGCTGCTCCTGGTGCTGCTCGTGCTCCTGGTCGTGCTGCACAGTCGTTGAATGGGGGCTCGGAAGGCAGCGCAGCATTTACATGGCCCGGTCGGCACACGGGTGCTGCTCGTACAGCAAGGCCGGCCTCGCGGTCGCAGCGGGCGCCGCTGCGGCCACGCACCGGCTGGGTTGTTCTGCTGCTCCAGAACAACCCGGTTTAGCCAGTGCTACCGGCGCTGCGCCCTCTATGGGCATGACACCGGTGCCGCGCCCGTGGTGCGATGTGCTGGTTTGGTGTTAGTGGGGCGGTGTCAGTGACGGTGCGTCATATCGGGGCTTTCTCGCTGGTCGGGTGTTGAGCGAGGGCGTGGTCACTGACGCGGGGCGGTACCTGGTGCCGTCATGGCTGTCATGGGGCGGTACACCCCGCCCCATGCCGCTGTCTCGGGAACGGTACTTCTGATCTTTTAGAGGGCTGTGCGGCGGCACCGTGGTGGGTGTTGGTGTCCGCGAGGGGAAGGCCTTTTCGGTGGGGGAGCCGGGTGCGTGGGGTGAGGTCGTGTCGGGGTTGGGGGTGTCCAGGCCGGTGCTGGTGGCGCGGCTGCTGGTTTCTGCAAGAACAGCTTGCCCAACCAAATTTTCCTCCAAAGCTGGAGAACGGGTGATGATCTGCCAGTTTTTGTCGGTGGTGGTTCGGCGTTTTGATGTCAGACGCTGTTGTCTTTCCGGGTCTGACGACTGTGTTTTCGCTGGTCATGGGTAGGGGCGGCGTCGGTGTGGGAGTGCTGGGGTGTCGTTTCGTCGCTCTCGAGGAGGTCGCGAATGCCGTCGGTTGT
>NZ_SSBK01000089.1 GCF_004795035.1 Streptomyces sp. A0958 | reverse complement strand
CCTCGATTCTTCACGGGTGGCGTGAGCGTGTTCGGCTCGGTGGGGTGCCCGTAATGTCCTCGGCTGGTCGAGGGTGGGCCATCGCGTGACGCTGCGGGTGCGCCGGGTTCCACGGGTCCGGGGTGCTGGCGGTGGTGCTCCTTCCTGGTCTTCGTCGGGGCGGGAGCCGGCCGTCAGGTGACGGCCGGCAGGTCGGTGAGCCTCTGCCATGCGGTGGTGAACGCCTGTGCCCATGGCCAGCTCGCGTCGATACGAAACAGACGGCTGCGGGCGTGTTTCGTGAAGCGGGCGGGCAGATGGTAGAGCCGGAACCGCATCGTGTCCGGTTCCGCGTCGGCGAGATCGTCGATGTCGTGCAGGGACAGGAGGCGAACCCAGGCGTCCAGGTCGGCGGCGAGGTTGGAGGCGAGCATCCAACCGCGGTTGACCTCCCAGGACTTCGAGGGGAGGTTGTGCAGGCCGAGGGCCTTGTTCGTTCTCACCCGGTCCTCGACCTCGGCGTGATCACGGTGCAGGGCATCGAGGAACTGGGGCTGGTGGGAGCCGGCGATGCCCCACATGTGGCGGATGTTTGTTGCGGTGATGCTGTAGCGCCAGCCGGTCTTCTTCTCGAACGCGGTCAGTTTCGCGATCTGCCGGCCCGAGGGGCGGACCCGGCGGACGATCAGCCGCATGCCCTTCGGCCAGCCCTCGCGGGCGTTCAGGCCGGTCAGTTCGGCCACGAAGTAGCCCTCCTGGAGCCTGCCGTCCTGCTGCAACGAGGTCTCCCAGGTCTCTTCCGGGAGCTTGCCGATCGCCGTCTCGTCGGTGTCGGTCATCTTCCAGCCGACCGTGTAACGCACCGTGCGACGGGTGGTGTTGAGGGATTCGAGGTGATCGAGCAGACCGTGGGTTGCTCCGGCGCCGTCGACCCGGACGAGGATCTTGGCGTGAGAGGAGTCCGGTATCTGCTCCAGCGCGGCCTCCAGGACACGGAGGTGATCCTCGACGGTGTTGGCTCCGGCGTTGCCCGGCCGCAGCTCCATCGCCAGCGACTCCGACGTGTTGGCGCACCAGGCGGCGAGGGGATGGAAGCCCCACGTTTTCTTGAACGTGACGGTTGCCCGCTGCTTCTTGGAGGCGGCGGTGATGATCGTGGCGTCGAGGTCGATGACGATCCAGCCGGTCAGCCGCCGTCCCGCGACGGTCAGCCAGGGGAACCCGCCGGGCCGTAGGCGCAGCCTCGACCAGACGTGCCGCCGCACTGTCCGGCGGGCCTTCGCGACCCGCGCGAGCGCCGGCTCATCGAGCGCGGCAAGAGCCCGATGGGCGGTGGAGTCCGAGGCCGGCGCCCCGAACAGCGGCCGGTGATGGAGCTGGAGCTGTTCGGCCTCCAGCAGGTTCGTCGCCCCCAGCGTGATCGCGACGGCGAGCTGGACCAGCAGCGCGGCTCGGTCCCGCCAGCCCGGCCCGCCCTGAGGCAGCACCCGCGCGAGCGCCTCCGTCACTCCGACCCGGTCCGCACACTTACGCAGCAACACCGCTCCTGCGTGCCCGACCAGTCCTTTCCCGTCGGCCCGCACGGTCAGCCGCCGGTCCCACCCTGTACGCTCGTTCACCAGAAAGGTGCCTTGATCCTCTGCCCGGATACGTCCTCAACACGCGCATCCTTGCAGGTCAACGGCGCCTTTCTGCTGTCAGGGCGTCAGCTCGGACAATTTCGGTGAATAGCCGGGG
>NZ_SSBK01000088.1 GCF_004795035.1 Streptomyces sp. A0958 | reverse complement strand
GGGACATCCGCCGCTGGATCAACGAGTGGAACAAGAACCCCAAGCCATTCGTCTGGACGAAGACTGCCGACGACATCCTCGACACCCTCGCCGCATACTGCACACGAATTAACGACTCAGGACACTACTGCCGCCCGGGCATCGACGGCGCCCTCGAGAAGGGCGGGGTCGAGGGGCAGATCGGCTACTTCCGCCGCAACCACTTCACTCCGGTGCCGGAGGTTTCCTCGCTGGCGGAGCTGAACGAGATGGTCGAGCTGTGGGACCTGCACGACGGCCGGCGCCGGATCGGATCGCGGCCGCGGACCATCGATGAGCACTACGCCGCCGAACAGCCGCTGCTGATGCCGCTGCCGGAGGAGCCGTTCGAGACCGGCCGGGTGTTCACCCCCAGGGGCGACCGCTACAGCCAGATCACCGTCCGAACCAACCGCTACTCGGTGCCCGTCCGCCTGATCGGCAAACGCGTCCGTGTCGTCCTGCGCGCCTCCCACCTGGTGGTTTGCGACCACAACGTGGAAGTTGCCCGGCACGAACGACTGATCGCCAAGCCAGCTGCCGTCTGGAGCTGGACCACTACCTCGAAGTCCTGATCCACAAGCACGGTGCCTTCCCCGGCGCCACCGCACTCGAACATGCCCGCTCGGCGGTAAGTTCACTCCGCTCCATGACGCCTGGTGGGCTCAGGCCCGCAAGGTCCACGGCGAGCGGGACGGCACCCGGGCCCTGATCGAGGTGCTGCTGCCGGCCCGGCACATCCCCCACGAGCACCTGGTCGCCGGGCTTGCCACCGCCCTACGGGTCGGGGCCCTGACCTCGGACGCAGCCACTCTGGAGGCCCGCAAGACCGCCCAGACCGAAGACGAGCCGCCCGTCGCCGCCCTGCCCGCCGGCACCTCCGGGTCGGCGACGGTGACGTTCCTGCACGAGTGGCGCCTTGCCCACCCTCCGCCGGACACCAGGCCGCTGCCCTGGGTGACCCCTATGACCAGTTGCTCCGACGCCGCCGCGCCAGCGGCGGCACCAGCCGAGAGGGAGAAGCACAGTGATCCTGCCCCGCCGGCGAGGCTTGGCCGAGCAGGCCGCCGACGCAGCCATCGACACCGCCTGCCGCCTGCTGCGGCTGCCGTCGATCCGCAACGAGTTCCCCGACGTCGCCGACCGGGCGGTCAAGGACCAGATGACCTACCGCGGCTTCCCCGCCGATCTGCTGATGACCGAGTGCGACGACCGGGCCCGCCGACGCTCTGAGCGCAGGATCAAGGCTGCCGGCTTCCCCAGGGAGAAGTCGCTGCGGACCTTCGACTTCGACGCCAACCCCAACATCGACCCGGCCACCATCCACACCCTCGCCGCGAGGAGAAGAACAGCGTTGCCATCGCCTCCAAACGAGTCCTTCGGCGGCTGGACGAAGACCTTCACCGATCCCCGCCTCTGCGCGGCCATCGTCGACCGTCTCACGTTCAACGGCACGATCATCGAGACCGGCACCGACTCCTACCGCCTCGCCAGCACCCGCGCGCGAGCGGAAGCGCCGGCCTCGGCCAGCTGAAGCCACCTGATTCGGCTGGGCAACCGCCGCCCTCGCGGGCGGCCGTCCCATCCCCTCTCTGTCAGCCTTGGGTGAGACATCCCGCTCTGTCGGGTTAGCCTGAGAGGGCACGACAGGAGAATCACCCCTTATGACCAGCACCGAACCGGCCGGGTCCGACCCGGCGCCGAGGCCGAAG
>NZ_SSBK01000086.1 GCF_004795035.1 Streptomyces sp. A0958 | reverse complement strand
GACGCTGTTGGTTAATTCGGGCCCTGTTGCTTCGCCCCGCCGACTTGGTCGGCGGGGCGAAGTGCTGCGAAGTGGCTGGTTCGGGTGCGGGCCCGGGGCGTGTCGGTGAGGTGGGCGTCGATGCGGGCGAGGTTGATGGCGGCGCCGGTGAGCTGGTGCTGGAGACTGGTCTTCGCCAGGCCTCGGTAGCGGGATCTGCGCAGGCCGCAGCGCCCGACGCCTTGGGAGATGGTGCCTTCGATTCCGGCGCGGACCTTGTAGCGGTCTTTCCACTCGTCGGTCTGCTGGAGAGCGCGGGTGCGTTGAAGGGCCTGGTGCTCGTCGTGCTGCCGCAGGGTGAGTTCCCTGCGTTCGGCCTTGGGCGAGCTGACGCAGTCGCGCAGTGCGGGGCAGTGGCGGCAGTCGGCCGGGGAGAATCTGACCCGGATCACGGGAAGCTGATGCTGAGAGCTGCGCAGAGCCCACTGGGTGCTGGTGGCTCCGTTCGGGCAGGTCACCTGCTGCTGGTTCCAGTCGATACTGAAGGCGTCCTGTCCGTAGCCGCTGCCGTTCTTCGACTGGACGACGGTGACCGCTTGCAACGGCCCGTGCAGCTCGATGCCATGCTCACGCCGGGCGGTCGTCAGCGCGGCGGCGTTGGGATATCCGGCATCGACCCAGTGTTCGCCGGGCCGGCAGTCCCGCGCGGCGAGGGAGTCATGGATCGGGCCGGTCATCACGCTGTCCGGGACGGTGGCGTCGGTCGTGGCCACGTTCGTGATCAGGTTCGGGGTGTCCGGCTCGCAGGTCTCGGTGAGGTGGGTCTTGTATCCGTCCCAGAGAATGTCGCGTTTCTTGCTGCCCCTGGCTTCGGGGTCATAGGGCGTGACCAGGCGCGTTGCGCCCGGCGGGCGATCTTTTGGGTCCCGCCGCCTCACCTCGCCCCCGACTCGGTGGAAGTGCTGGACCCACATCTGCCGCAGGATGTTCACCTGCTCCAGCTCCCGCAGTCCGGCCGGCGCCTGGGGCGAGAAGACGGCCTCAAGCAGCCGCGTCCCGTCCGTTGCGATCCGCCGGCCGACCTCCACCCGCTTGGCGTGGGCCTTGGGGAACCGGGAGTCCTCGGCCCGGGTGGCGTAATGCCGGAACCAGTCCGGCTCGGCGATATCCGCCAGCCAGTCGGGGGCAGCCTGCGCGAGCGCGTTCAACGCCGAACGCAGCGTCTCCGCGACCATCTCCAGCCAGCACAGCTCCCGGGCCGCGGACTGCACATGCGTGGAGTCAGTACGAGCCCGGCCGGCGGTCTTGAGCAGTCCCTTGTCCCGGGCCCCAGCCAGGATTCCGTCCAGTACTCGTCTGCCCGCCTCCGCATCGATGAGGCGGTCCCGGAACTCCGACAGCACCGAGAAGTCGAAGCCCGAATCAGCCAGTTCCAACGCGAGGGCGTACTTGAAGTCGATCCTCGCCCGCACCGCCTCTGCGGCCTGCCGGTCGGTGAGCCCTTCCACGAACTGCAACACCAGCACCAACGCGAGGCGCCCCGGTGACCAGGCAGGCTTCCCCCGAGCCGGGAAGAGATCCGCAAACTCCTCATCGGTGAACAACGGCCCCAACTCGTCCCGCACCCGGATCGCCAGGCTCCCCTTCGGGAACGCCGCCCGCGCCACCCGAACCGTCTCCGCCGGAATCTCCCCCGGCCCCTTCGGCTGCAAAGACATCGACACCCACCCCATACGACAACGCCGGCTCCCAAGACCACAACCAGATCTTGGGAGCCGACGTCACGCACAGGCCCGAATTAACCAACAGCGTCCGA
>NZ_SSBK01000085.1 GCF_004795035.1 Streptomyces sp. A0958 | reverse complement strand
TCAGCCCTTGCGGGTGTTGATCTCCTCGGTCAGCTGCGGGACGACGTCGAAGAGGTCGCCGACGACGCCGTAGTCCACGAGGTCGAAGATCGGGGCCTCCGGGTCCTTGTTGACCGCGACGATCGTCTTCGAGGTCTGCATCCCCGCCCGGTGCTGGATCGCACCGGAGATGCCCGAGGCGATGTACAGCTGCGGCGAGACCGACTTACCCGTCTGACCGACCTGGTTGGTGTGCGGGTACCAGCCCGCGTCCACCGCCGCACGCGAGGCGCCGACGGCCGCACCCAGCGAGTCCGCGAGCGCCTCGATGACCGCGAAGTTCTCCGCACCGTTGACGCCCCGGCCGCCCGAGACCACGATCGCGGCCTCCGTCAGCTCCGGACGCCCCGTCGACTCACGCGGGGTGCGGGAGAGGACCTTGGTGCCGGTGGCCTGCTCCGAGAAGGAGACCGCCAGGGCCTCGACGGCACCGGCGGCCGCAGCCGCCTCGGCCGGGGCGGAGTTCGGCTTGACCGTGACGACCGGAACACCCTTGGAGACACGGGACTTGGTGGTGTACGAGGCGGCGAACGCGGACTGCGTGGCAACCGGGCCCTGATCGCCGGCTTCCAGGTCGACGGCGTCGGTGATCAGGCCCGACCCGATCCGGACCGCGAGACGGGCCGCGATCTCCTTGGCCTCCGCGGAGGAGGGCAGCAGCACGGCGGCCGGGGACACCGCGTCACAGGCGGCCTGGAGCGCGTCGACCTTCGGCACGACGAGATAGTCGGCGAACTCGGGGGCATCGGCGGTCAGCACCCTGGCCGCGCCGTACTCGGCAAGCGTGGCGGCGGTGTCCGCGGCACCGTTGCCCAGGGCGACGGCGACGGGCTCACCGATGCGGCGGGCCAGCGTCAGCAGCTCCAGGGTGGGCTTGCGGACGGCACCGTCCACGTGGTCGACATAGACGAGAACTTCAGCCATGGGACTTCAATCTCCTGCGTGTACGAGGTAGGCGGGGGGCGGTGAGGGAACAGCCGGGGCTCAGATGAACTTCTGGCCCGCAAGGAACTCGGCCAGCCGCTTGCCGCCCTCGCCCTCGTCCTTGACGATCGTGCCCGCGGTGCGGGCCGGACGCTCGGTCGCGGAATCGACCGCGGTCCAGGAACCCGCCAGACCCACCTCGTCCGCATCGACACCCAGGTCGTCCAGGTCCAGGGACTTCACCGGCTTCTTCTTCGCCGCCATGATCCCCTTGAACGACGGGTAACGGGCCTCACCGGACTGGTCGGTCACCGACACCACCGCCGGCAACGACGCCTCCAGCTCCTCCGACGCGCTGTCACCATCACGCCGGCCCCGCACGACACCACCCTCGACCGACACCTGCGACAGCAACGTCACCTGCGGCACACCCAGCCGCTCCGCGAGCAGCGCCGGAACCACACCCATCGTCCCGTCCGTCGACGCCATCCCCGAGATCACCAGGTCGTAACCCGTCTCCTCGACGGCCTTCGCCAGCACCAGCGACGTACCCATCACGTCCGTACCGTGCAGATCGTCGTCCTCGACGTGAACCGCCCTGTCCGCACCCATCGACAACGCCTTGCGCAACGCGTCCTTGGCATCCTCCGGACCCACCGTCAACACGGTGACCTCCGCATCGTCCGCCGCGTCCGCGATCTGCAACGCCTGCTCGACCGCGTACTCGTCCAGCTCCGACAGCAGACCGTCGACATCCTCACGATCCAACGTCAGGTCATCGGCGAAATGCCGGTCACCGGTCGCGTCGGGCACGTACTTCACACAGACAACGATCCTCAAGCTCACGCCGGCTCTCC
>NZ_SSBK01000084.1 GCF_004795035.1 Streptomyces sp. A0958 | reverse complement strand
CTCGGAAGTGCCTTGCTGATCGTGCGTGCTGGAAGCCTGAAGAACTCCCATCATCGCAGGTCACAAGGCACTTTCTCGTTCCAAGAAAAGTTATCCACAGGCATCGATTCGGCGGATCAAGGCTTAGCCGCCGGTAGTGACCTTCCTGGCGGAGCGGGGCGGTCGCGTCAGTTTCGTAGAGGTGGCCAGCCGTCCCTGTTGGAGTAGGACTCGAAGCAGTACCGCGTCGTGCGGTCCCACCCCTTGCCCGTGGCCAGTTCGTACGCCTCGTCCGGTACGTACAGCAGGCTTTCACCGTCGTACTCGGTTGAGGTGTACGGGGCGAAAGCGGCGGCGTCGGAGAATGCGCTCTCCCAGACGCCCCGACCCGCGGCCACCACCGCGCAGCGCGCGTAGAGGAACGAGTCGCCCGACTGCGGAAAGGGGGCGCCGTCCTCGTCCAGCATGTCGGCCACGGGGAGTTTGCCGAACTTCTCCTGGTCCAGGCGGTAGAGGGCTTCGGCGTGGCGTTCCGCGAAGCCGATGATTTCGGGGAGGGGGCGGTGGCTCAGCTCATTGGCGAGACGGTGGCAGTTTGCTTGGGTGGCTTCGCCGTTCAGGGTGGCTATCAGTGCCCAGAAGTCGGCCCATGTCATTCTCACGGGGGCAGGATGCCAGGACGGTCTGACAATGCGCGGCCGGTGATGAGGCGGGTGGGATGCTGCCCCCTTACGTCCGAGGCGGATGAGGGGTGTGGTCACCGTTGGCGAAGGCTCCTTGATTGGGCAGGGGCCGTGCTTATCGATCAAGAAGGTGGCTCCGCCTTGACGCCCCGCCCTCTCAGGACGACACCTTTGAGGGCCTTGGCGACCTGCGGGGCGTAGTCGGGGTTTATGACCCAGATGTACCAGTTGCGCGCAGCGACGATGGTGTTGTTGCAGGGAGCCCTGCGCCTGCCGGCGATGGAATCGCCGATGTCGTCACGGCTGAACCTGGCGGGGTCGAGTACGTGGATCTCGTTCTCGACCTTCGCCCCCTGGATCTCGGCAAGGCAGTCGAGCCCCGAGCCGAAGTTGGCTTGTGCGCGGCGGAGCAGTTTGCACTCCAGGCCGCCTGCCCCCAGGGCGTTCATCACAGCGTCCGGCGAGAGCGATGGCCGCGAGGGTGAGGCCGGTTGTCTTCATACGCTCAGCTTTTCCCGGGAGGAGTTGGCGCTGATCCTGGAGCGGGTGACGGCGTGCCTGGTTCGGGAGCGCCGCTGCCGGTCCCTGTCGTGGGGCCACCCGCCGCATAGATCGGTTCGATGGAGGCATGGTGTCCGGCGGGTGTATCCGATTCCAGTTGCCGGATTGCCTCGCTACGCTCTTGGTCACTCAGTGCCTCCCAGGCCATCGCGTCCTCGAGGTGGGGCTGGAGCCTGTCCCAGTTAGCCCCGTGGACCCACCGCATCCGCGTCGTCCTGGTGGGCGTCGGACACGGCGGTGAGGAGGCGTTCCGCCTTCCTGCCTTCTCTCAAGAGATCATCGGCATACCTCAGCTCAGGCGGACTACGGACCACCATTCACAGCCCCACTCGGTAAGGTCCGGGTGTGACGAGCAAGCCTGAGCCGACGATTCCCGAGATCACCCGCACCGACTGTGCGAGGTGCGGCACCGAGGTCCACGGTCTGGCCGGGCGGTACGCCTGTGCGCTCTGCGGGTGGGTCAACCACTACTCGGAGGGGCACGAGGAGCTGCCCGGGTTGGACGAGGACCCCGACCACGGGCGGGGTTAGGGCCAATACCAGTGACTTAGTGGTGCTGAGTGCGCGGTGCCTTGGCCGGTGGGCTGATCGGCGCAGTCTTGTAGTGCGGTGCAACGGTGACTGTGTCGGCGGGGTCTCGGGTGGGCTGGGGCCAGTGCC
>NZ_SSBK01000083.1 GCF_004795035.1 Streptomyces sp. A0958 | reverse complement strand
GAATCCCCGCGAGGTCGCCCCGCCCGAGCCCGCGTGAACGCAGGTGCTGGGCCCAGCGGTTGGCGGTGGCGTTCAGCTCCGCGTACGTAACCCGTCGCTCGCCGTCGATCAGCGCGACCGCCTCCGGCGAGCGGGCGGTCTGCGCCTCGAACCGCTCGACCAGTGAGGTGTCACCGATGTCGACGGCGGACCCGGCCCAGGGCCCGAGCAGCAGCTCCCGCTCGGCGTCCGAGAGCACGTCCAGTTCCGCGAGGCGCAGCTCGGGGTCGGCCAGGGTCTGGCGCAGCACCTTGCCGAGCACGGCGACCATCCGCTGGACGGTGGAGCGGTCGAACAGGTCCTCGGCGAAGAGGACCGTGCCGCGCAGGTCCTGCCCGTCGTCCGAGCGGAGCAGGAACTCCAGGTCGAACTTGGCCGCACCACTCGTGACATCGGGCACTCCGGTGACCCGGGCATCGCCCAGCCGCAGTTCCGGCACACCTCCGGTCTCCAGGGTGAGGCAGATCTGGAAGAGGGGGTGGCGGGAGAGGGTGCGGGTGGGGTTGAGGGTGTCGAGGACGAGGTCGAAGGGTGCGTCCTGGTGGGCGAAGGCGTCGAGGTCGGTGGTGCGGACGCGTTCGAGGAGTTCGCGGAAGGTCGGGTTGCCGTCGGTGTGGGTGCGCAGGACGAGGGTGTTGACGAAGAAGCCGACGAGGTCGCGCAGTGCTTCGTCGGTGCGGCCGGCGACGGGGGAGCCGATGGCCAGGTCCGTACCGGCCCCGAGGCGGGTGAGGGTGGCGGCGAGCGCGGCGTGCACGACCATGAACGGTGTGCATCCCTGGGCGCGGGCCAGTGCGCTGACCTGCTCGAAGAGGCCCTGCCCCAGATCGACGTCGAACTGCCCACCGCGATGCGAGGCGCGTGCGGGGCGTGGGCGGTCGAGGTTCAGGGCGTGTTCCTCGGGCAGGCCTTCCAGGGTCTTGTGCCAGAAGGCCAGCTCCTGCGCCAGCACACTGTCCGTATCGTCGGCGGAGCCCAGCACCCGCTGCTGCCAGACGGCGTAGTCCGCGTACTGCACCGGCAGCGGCTCCAGGACCCGGCCCTCGGCGCCCGCAACCCGCGCCTCGTAGGCCCGGGACAGGTCGTCGAAGAACACTCCGGTGGACCGGCCGTCCGTCGCGATGTGGTGCACCAGGAGGAAGAACACCCATGAGTCGTCGTTGACCCTGAACAGGGCCGCCCTGACCGGGAGTTCGCTCCGGAGATCGAAGACGTGGCGGGCGGCCCCGGCCATGGCATCGTCCAGCTCGCCGGCTGCCACCTCGCGACGCTCGATGAGCACGCGGGCGTCCGTGGCCGGGAGGACGTGCTGTCGCGGTTCGCCGTCGACCGTCGCGAACACGGTCCGCAGGGGCGCGTGGCGTTCCACCACGTCGTTGAGGGCTGCCTCCAGGGCATCGACGTCCAGCGGGCCTGCCAGCTGTACGGCCATCGGGACGTTGTAGGCGGGGCTGCCGCCGTCGAGTTCGGCCAGCAGCCAGAGCCGGCGCTGAGCGAAGGAAACGGGCGCGTTGTTGTCACCGGCCCATGCGCCGGCGGTGAGGGGCGGGAGCGCCGGCCGGCCCTTGAGGGTGCTGATGTGCTGGGCGAGGCGTGCCGGGGTCGGGTGCTGGAACACGTCCCGGATGGTCAGCCGTAGGCCCAGCACGTCGGCGATGTGGTTGGTGAGGCGGGCCGCCAGCAGCGAGTGACCGCCATGGGCGAAGAAGCTGTCGTCCACGCCCACCGGAGCCGAGGTGCCCAGCACCCGGCTGAAGAGTGCGACCGCGAGCTCTTCGAGCTGGGTCTGCGGCGCACGCGCCGTGCTCACCGCCGCGACCGGCTCGGGCAGCGCACGCCTGTCGATCTTCCCGTTCGGTGTGAGAGGCAGCCGGTCGAGCGGGGTCAGGTGGGCGGGGACGAGGTGTTCGGGCAGCTGGGCGGCGAGGTGGCGGCGGACGTCCTCCATGGCCACGGCACTGCTGACGACGTAGGCGGAGAGTTGGTCGTGGTGGGTGGTGACGGTGGCCTGGGTGATGTGG
>NZ_SSBK01000082.1 GCF_004795035.1 Streptomyces sp. A0958 | reverse complement strand
TGTCGGCGGCGGCTGAATCCTGACCCGGTTTGGGCGGTCGAACTTTGACCCACCGGGTCTGGTTGCTGGTGTTCAGTCGGTGTCGTGTGTGGCGGTGGGGACGCGTCCGAGTTGGCGTCCGCGCATGCGGTAGGAGTCGCCTTTGAGGGAGTGGACCTCGGCGTGGTGGACGAGGCGGTCGATCATGGCGGCTGCCACGGTCTCGTCGCCGAAGACCTCTCCCCAGCGTCCGAAGGGTTTGTTGCTCGTGACGATCACGCTCGCTCGTTCGTATCTGTTCGATATCAGCTGGAAGAACAGGTTCGCGGCCTCGGCTTCGAAGGGGATGTAGCCGACCTCGTCGATCACGATCAGCGGATAGCGGCTGAGCTTGGTGAGCTCGGCCTGAAGGTGTCCGGCGTGATGGGCGGCGGCCAGGCGGTCGACCCATTCGGCAGCGGTAGCGAACGCGACGCGGTGGCCGGCCTGGCAGGCACGGACCGCCAGTCCGATCGCCAGGTGCGTCTTCCCGGTGCCCGGCGGGCCCAGAAAAACGGTGTTCTCCTTCGCCGCGATGAAGTCCAACGTGCCCAGATGCGCGAGCTGTTGGCGAGTTATGCCGCGCAGATGGGTGACGTCGACTTCCTCGATCGTTTTCATCGCGGGGAAGCGGGCGGACCGGATGCGGGCCTCGCCGCCGTGGGACTCGCGGGCGGAAACCTCCCGCTGGAGGCAGGCGACCAGGAACTCGGTGTGTGTCCAGGTCTCCTTCAACGCGCGCTCGGCCAGTCGCTCGGCGGCATCCAGCAGCGCGGGTGCCTTCATCGCCCGGGTCAGGAAGGACAGGTCGGCGGCGGTCTGACGGCCGGTTTGGGGCTTGCCGGGACTGGCCTTGGTGGCGGTGGGTGACATCAGGAGACCTCCGGCTCGTCGTGTCCGCCGCCGCCCTCGATGAGAGTGAACATGCGGTCGTAGGAGTCGAGCTGTCGTTGTTCGACCTCGACGAGGTCAGCCGCGGTGGCGGCGCCTGCCTGGCGGGCGGCCAGGGCCCGGGAGGCTTGGTGGTGGCGGTAGTCGCCTCGCAGGAGGGCCGCGGCGCGGGCATGGACGGGGTCGGTGATCGTCTGCTGTTTGGCCCAGCAGCGCGGGTGTCGGGCGACTTCGGCTCCGCCGGGGCTGAGGGTGACGATGACCTCGTCGGTGTCGGTGCGGACCTGGACTTTCTTGCCGATGGCCAGGGGGTGCACGGAGTAGTCGCAGGTGTCGACGCGGATGTAGTGGTCGCGGCTGATGCGGGTGGCGAAGCGCCACCAGCGCGGCGGATCGACGGGCGGCAGGGCGAGCATCTGGGACCGGTCGGCCTCCCACCGGTCGATCGGACGGGCGCCCAGGGTGCGGTGCTGACGCCGGTTGGCGATGTTCAGCCAGGCGGTCAGCTGGGTGTTGAAGTCGTCCGGTCCGGTGAAGGTGCGGCCGGGCAGGAATGATGTTTCCAGATAGCCGTTGGCCCTCTCCACCAGTCCTTTCGCCTCGGGGTCACGAGGCCGGCAAAGGTAGATTCTGGTGGCGAGAAGGCCCGCGAACGCGGCGAAGTCGGTGGTCACCTTGCCGCGGCCGATGCCGGCCTCATTGTCCCAGACCAGCATCCTGGGGACCGCGTTCCAGCAGGTCAGCAGCTTCCAGTGTCCGTCGATCAGGTCGCCGGTGGTGCGGGTGGGCAGCATCCGTGCGGCAATGATCCGCGAGTAGCCCGAGACCATCACGAGGACCGGCGGGTGTCCGCTCTGCCCGTAGCCCAGCGGGATGTCGACCGGCGGGAACCACAAGTCGCACTGGGCCAGCTCGCCGGGCTGATACGTGGTGCGCGAGACCGGATCGACGGGCAGATAGGCCGGACGCAGCTCGCGGACCCGGTCCTTGAGGACCGTCATGCCGTTCTCCCAGCCGATCCGCTCGGCGATCACGGTCGTCGGCATGCTCGGAGTCTGCTTCAGCAGTTCCCGGATCTGCGGCTCGACCGCGTCGACCGCCGAGCCCCTGGCCGGCCGGGAGTACACCGGTGGCCGGTCGGTGGCCAGTGCCCGCTTCACGGTGTTCTTCGAGATACCCAGCTGCCGGGCGATCGCCCTGATCGGCATCTGCTCGGCCCGGTGCAGCCTGCGGATCTCTGCCCAGTCCTCCACGGAAATCACCCTCTTCTCCTGACCTTCGATCAAGATCAGGATGGTCGGTAGACCACGAGGTGGGTCAGTTTTGATCCGCCGTCAGAGGGTCACGATTCACCCGTCGCCGACA
>NZ_SSBK01000081.1 GCF_004795035.1 Streptomyces sp. A0958 | reverse complement strand
AACCGAAGAACGTGGAAAAGCTGGGCAAACCAGCAGATACCACCTGCCCACACTCAGCCACCCACACAGAACCAACTCAACAACCGGGCAGGAGAACATCCTCAAACCGCCTCGGCGGATCAAGGCTTAGGCGAGTGCCCTCAGGGCCGCCGCGGATGAAACGAGACGGTTCCTCTCGAGTCGCTCGATCACGTCGGCAACCGTGCCGGGCGGATTCTTCCAACTGTCGGCGATGCGCTGGATCTCTGCGTACACGACCTCCGGCGCCAGATCTATCTGCGCTTCGAGGAAGGCGTCCGGGTGGACGGCTTCAACGTCCCATGGTGCAAGGGCTTTCGCCGGGAAGTCTTTGAGGTTGAAGGTCACGATCACCTGGGCCTTGGCGCGGATCGCCGCGGCCAGGACGTGCCGGTCGTCCTTGTCGGGGAGTTCCAGTATGTCGATGAGCGGCTCGTGCCCCTTGACGAGGCAGTCCCGTACGGCTGCCTTCATCAGTCGCCGTGTCCTGTCGAGGGCTCCGGGGTCCAGATCCGGCCGGTCGGCCTTCAGGTTGCGAAACGTCTCGTCAAGGATTGTCTCGGTCCACTTCGCCTGCACAAGGCCGGCCTCCGCGACGCGGATGAGCACGTCGCGGAGGATATTCGGGTAGAGCACGTTCGCGTCGTAAACGGCGACGAAGGCCATCGACTACATCAATCCCATCTCCTGGCCGAGCTGGGTGAGCTCGTCTGCTGCTTCACGGCGACGCCGGTCGTCTGCCTGCTTGTACTCCATGAGCGACGACGCTGTGATTCTGCGGTGCGTTCCGACTAGACGGCACTCGATTTCGCCGGCTTCCAGGAGGCCGATGAGGAAGGGCCGAGACACGTTGAGGATGTCTGCCGCTTGCTGGGTGGTGAGCTCCGCGGTGCTGGGGACGATGGACACGCCTCGGCCTGCCCCCAGGTGGGCGAGGAGACCGGCGAGGAGCTCGACGGCTTCGCGGGGCAGAAGGAGGGGCTCAAGCTCGTTGTCGTCGAGTGGCTTGACGGCGATCTGTCCGAGGTCGGGGTGTTCGGTGAGGTAACCGCGGACACGAGTGAGGGCACGGTTCGCTGTGGCGGTCTTCTCGGGCGGAAGTTTCACGGGCCTGATGTCTGTCTTCGTCACGGTGCGCCCCTAAATTTCGTGGCGGGTGGGCGTCATTGCTTGAGGTGTTCCAGTATCCGCAATATTCGCAGCATACGCAATAGATAAAACAGGCTGATTCGAACGTAGGCAGCTGCCGCCGGACCCCGCCCTGCGAGCGGGCGCACGGCGGCTCACCTCCGCTCCTCCTGTCGATGGCTCGCTGGTCCCGGCCGGGATCGCTCTGGCTGCTTCGTTGCCCCTGCGGCTGCGGGACGCTCTGGGGTGCGGGCAGCTACTTCTGTCCAATTTTCGTCGTGCCCGGGCTCGTGACGTATGGCTGAGACGCAGGCCGATGGGTATGTCCGACTCCGCTCGATGCTTCCGCCTCGCGGTCTTCTGCCACGTAGGGCTACCACGCGCACCGTGATCAGTGGTGATGGTGGAGACTCACGAATCCTGTGGCAGCGCAGAATGGTTCGTGGCCTGAGAGATCGCAGATCAGCCTCGCGCAGGACCCGCAGCAGTCCGGGTGGCGGCTGGACAGGTGCTCGATTACGGCCTTGGCGGGGTCTGCCAAACGACGAGCGGCTCTGTCTCGCATTCGGTGGTGACAGCGAGTTATGGCGGCGAGGCAGGCTATTGGCCACGAAATCGCAAATCAATGCCTCATAGCCGCTCTCCTCCAGAAGACCGGCCGTCTTCTTGGCGTCTGGCAGTGAGAGTTCGCCGCGACGAGTCCGGGGCCCGGCATGGTGCCGTCCGCCTCAAAACTGGGTCAGAATTCAGCCGCCGCCGACAAAAACAGCGAGGTCGGGACGCCGACCACACCTTGGCGTCGATGTCCAGGACCAAGCCGGGCAGTTCCTGTCCGCCGGCTTTCGCCGCCGGTATGCCACAGCTGGTCTCGGATGCCTGGAGCCAGGCCACTTCCCGGGCCTGGGCTCGGGCCGAGCGCAGGCGGTCCAGTACGCGTTCGTCGACGCCGGCCAGCAGGCGCCAGGTAGTCGGTGTCGAGGCGACCGGTCCGAACACCTCCCCCTGGTCGCGCAAGGCCAGATCCGTGATGGTCTCGCCGCCGTCAGCGAGCATCACCGCGAGGTCGGTCGCGATCCGGCCCGGGTCGTGGCCGGTGCCGCGTGGCCGAAGCGGCCTCAACGCGGTGGAGTATGCGCTGGTCAGCCCGGTGACGTCGGCGAGACCAGCCAGTAGCCGAGCCCCGACGTGCCCGACGGCCCCCGCACCGTCGGTGGAGACATGAAGCCTGGGACGAGAACCGATACCCTGCACGCAGAAAATGCCTTCCACCTGGACCGACAGAACCCCTCGACAAGGTTCATCGTCCCAGCTCAGAAGGCACTTTCGCGTTACCGGCCAGCAACTGGCCTCACGCCAGGCGAAACGCCGAGGCTAGGACCAATACCAGTGACTTAGTGGTGCTGAGTGCGCGGTGCCTTGGCCGGTGGGCTGATCGGCGCAGTCTTGTAGTGCGGTGCAACGGTGACTGTGTCGGCGGGGTCTCGGGTGGGCTGGGGCCAGTGCC
>NZ_SSBK01000080.1 GCF_004795035.1 Streptomyces sp. A0958 | reverse complement strand
AGCACCCCGGACCCGTGGAACCCGGCGCACCCGCAGCGTCACGCGATGGCCCACCCTCGACCAGCCGAGGACATTACGGGCACCCCACCGAGCCGAACACGCTCACGCCACCCGTGAAGAATCGAGGTCAACTCAGGCTTGTTAGTGAATGTGCGCGGCGCGTAGACGACAACGGCGTAGCGGCCGGTACCGGTCACGCAGGCGTTGCCAATCCAGGAATCGGCGTCGAAACCAGGTTCGGCGAGGGTGGCGAGGTTCTTCCAGGCGTAGCCACCCGAACCAGCCGCAGTCAGCAAGTGGAAGCCGTTCGCATCACTGCTCGTAGTCCAGGCAACGTCCTGCGAAGACTTCCACTTCTGACCAAGCAACGCGTCGCGCTCGTCTTCAGGGACGGCGCCCGGGTGGGGGGCGACGGACGGGGCCAATGACGATGCGGGTGGTGACGGCTCATTTTGAACCGCACCGGCACTGGTGGTGGCCAGCATCCCGCTGAACATCACGGCAGCTGTGACAGCTGCCCATGACGCCCGCGGTCTGGACTGTCGGCGATGCACAAATATTCCTTTCGGCGATATGCAACGAAACACCTGAAAGCCCCGCCTGTTCGACAGAAGGAGCTTTCAGATCTTTGGGGAATGCGATGTCATTGTGAACATCTACGTGCCTTGCTCTGAGCGGCATCTCGCAGGTGCCGGTCAGTTATTTGCAACACAGGGATGAATTGGGATCCTTCGCTAGTGTCACAAAAAATTTCATGTTACCTATAATAGGTAAGCGGTGCCCAGATTTTCGGGACGACCGCTTCTTCCAAGCGCAGCACTCCGCGCCAGCGTTTCCTCACATGGTTCCGGAGGGCAGGGACTATCGGTAGATGTCAATGACCACGCGGTTCGGCGACGTCAGCGTGAAGACGTTGTAGCGGGAAATCGGGCCGTTGAGGCTGATACCGAAGCCGGGCTGTGAATGCTGCTCGTACAGGTACTGGACGCCCTTGACGGTGGGCAGGGAGAAGGGTTTTACCACAGGGTTTGTCTCCGCGTAGTCTCCGGCTCGGGCCGGGGAAAACTCCGCGAACAGGTACGAACTTCCGGTGATAGCCAAGTTCTTCGTCTCGCCGCTCGGCATTCCATACCCCGGGCTCGCGCTCTGGGTGATGGAGACCTGCGGCAGGGTGCCCGTTCCCAGGTCGAAGACGATACGGTCGTAGCCGTCATGGGTGGCCGCGCGCACCCCGTCAATGCATATGTTGTCGCAGGTCTCAACTATGGTCCCCGCAGGCATCGCCGACGCTGCGGGGGCAGCAACGAGCGTCGCGAGAAGGGCGGTTGCCGCCGGGGCGACGAAGCGGGCGAGAGCACGTCTTGCAGTAGGCATGATTCCTCATTCCTTGAGTTAGATACGCTCACATTTTAAGGCAGGCACCTGACAGTTGACCGAGAGATCTCATATGCTGACCAGCAAACTTGTGGGAGTTCACTCGTCGAGGGCATTGAGGACGCGTCGGCCACCCAAGGAACTGATTGCGGCGCAGGGTCACCAAGATCACCAGACGCCACCGACGAGCCCAAATCCGCAGCACTTGGGAGGAAATACCTCAGAACGGGCAACTCTGACCTTACTGGAACCCAATAGAAGAGAACATTGTGAAGAGAGCACACATATACCTCCTGGCGGCATGCACTTTCCTGGTTGCCTCATGCGGGGGAAGCAGGACGTCTGTCAACACGTCCGATCTGACCGATCGGGAGAAGGAATGGGTCGAATTTTCCTACACCCATGAAAAGAACCAAGATGTCAAACGGACCTGGGAACAACTGCCTGCCGAAGGCGTCAAGTCCTACCTCGAACAGCAGATCCCCCTCCTGTGCGGCGACACAGCGGCACTGATGCAGAGCCTGAAAAAAGCAGGTTATGAGGCGGGCGAAATGCAGGAGTACAAGAAAAAGACCGCAGAACTCATCTGCTGACCTTCGTGCGGCGGCCGTCAGGCGTTGCAGGAGCATGGCCGCTCGTACGTGGAGTGGAGGGCGCCGCCGACAACGGCAGCGCCCTCCACGTCCGACCGGCCGGCCGCTCTATTCCACCGCGCCTCCAAGAATCCTCAGCGAGTAACTGTCGTACCCCCGGTGCAGAACCATCACCACGGGCCCCGCGGTGAATGCCCCGCTGACGACGTACTCCTCTTTCATCCCGGTCTCGGCAACCCTCTTGTTATAGAGGGAATCGGTTTCCTTCTTCGCCTGTTCGAGCCATGCCGATGCCTTGCCGTGGTCGATTCCTGTCACGTCCAGCCCTGTGCAGGCGGCAAGGAATCCAAGACCGTCGGACTGCTTCGCGCCGGACCTGCACACAAGAGACGACATGTTCGCGTGATCGGCGTATCCGGCCGAAACCGTAGTACCACTTCTGCCGCGCCCGTGGACATACGTCCTCTTCTTCCCGTCGGGCATCTCCTGATCGACAGGCTTGTCCAGCTTCAGCTTCCAGTCCTTCGCGAGCCGAGCAAGGAAGCCCTTGCCGGTGTACCCGACGGCCATCGTGCCCGCCTCACCGAGGCTAGGCCCAATACCAGTGACTTAGTGGTGCTGAGTGCGCGGTGCCTTGGCCGGTGGGCTGATCGGCGCAGTCTTGTAGTGCGGTGCAACGGTGACTGTGTCGGCGGGGTCTCGGGTGGGCTGGGGCCAGTGC
>NZ_SSBK01000007.1 GCF_004795035.1 Streptomyces sp. A0958 | reverse complement strand
CCGCCCCGCCCCCGCCGCGCCGGCGGCCAGGGCCCGCGCCCGGCCGGTCCGCTGGACGCCGGGGACCGGGGCCGGCTCCTGGCTGGCGAGCACCACGCCCCGCACGGCCTGCTGGGCGCGCACCAGGTGCGCGGCGGGGTGGAGATCCGGGTGCTGCGCCCGTTCGCCCGGTCCGTCACCGTGCTCGCCAAGGGGCTGCGGGCGCCGCTGCACGACGACGGGGACGGGCTGTTCTCCGGTCTCCTGCCGGTGCCGGCGGTCCCGGAGTACCGGCTGCTGGTGGCGTACGACGACAACGAGATCGAGATCCACGACCCGTACCGCTTCCTGCCCGCGCTCGGGGAACTGGATCTGCACCTGATCGGTGAGGGCCGGCACGAGGAGCTGTGGACCGCGCTCGGTGCCCGGCCGATGGAGCACCAGGGCGTGGCCGGGACGCGGTTCACGGTGTGGGCGCCCAACGCCCGGGGCGTCCGGGTCTGCGGTGACTTCAACTACTGGGACGGCACGGGCTTCCCGATGCGGTCGCTCGGCTCGACCGGGGTGTGGGAGCTGTTCCTGCCCGGGATCGGGGAGGGCGCGCTGTACAAGTTCGACGTCTGCCGCCCGGACGGTTCGCACACGATGCGCGCCGACCCGATGGCCCGCCACACCGAGGTGCCGCCGGCCAACGCCTCGGTCGTGACGGCCTCGCACCACGTCTGGCAGGACCAGGAGTGGATGGCGAAGCGCGGGAACGTACCCGTGCACGAGGCGCCGTTCTCGGTGTACGAGGTGCACCTGGCGTCCTGGCGGCCCGGTCTGACCTACCGGCAGCTCGCGGAGCAACTCCCGGCCTACGTAAGGGACCTGGGCTTCACGCATGTGGAGCTGATGCCGGTCTCCGAGCACCCCTTCGGGGGCTCCTGGGGCTATCAGGTGACCGGCTTCTACGCCCCGACCTCCCGGATGGGTTCGCCGGACGACTTCCGCTTCCTGGTCGACGCGCTGCACCGGGCCGGGATCGGCGTCATCGTGGACTGGGTGCCGGCGCACTTCCCGCGCGACGACTGGGCGCTCGCGGAGTTCGACGGCCGCCCGCTGTACGAGCACGCGGACCCGAGGCGGGCCGCGCACCCGGACTGGGGCACGCTGGAGTTCGACTACGGGCGGACCGAGGTGCGCAACTTCCTGGTCGCCAACGCCACGTACTGGTGCGAGGAGTTCCACATCGACGGGCTGCGGGTGGACGCGGTCGCCTCGATGCTCTACCTCGACTACTCGCGCGAGGAGGGCGACTGGTCGCCGAACGAGTTCGGCGGGCGGGAGAACCTGGACGCGGTGGCCTTCCTCCAGGAGATGAACGCCACGGTCTACCGCCGCAATCCGGGCGTCGTGACCATCGCCGAGGAGTCGACCGCCTGGGACGGGGTGACCCGGGCCACCGACCACGGCGGTCTGGGCTTCGGCCTGAAGTGGAACATGGGGTGGATGCACGACTCGCTGGTGTACGTCTCCAAGGAGCCGGTGCACCGCAAGTACCACCACAACGAGATGACGTTCTCGATGGTGTACGCGTACAGCGAGAACTACGTGCTGCCGATCTCGCACGACGAGGTGGTGCACGGCAAGCGGGCGCTGGTCAGCAAGATGCCCGGTGACTGGTGGCAGCAGCGCGCCAACCACCGCGCCTACCTCGGTTTCATGTGGGCCCACCCCGGCAAGCAACTCCTGTTCATGGGCCAGGAGTTCGCCCAGGGCGCGGAGTGGTCGGAGGGGCACGGCCCGGACTGGTGGCTGCTGGACCCCTCGTACGCGGCGGAGAGCGACCACCGCGGGGTGCGGACGCTGGTGAGCGATCTGAACAGGGTGTACGGGGCGACGCCCGCGCTCTGGCAGCGCGACACCCTGCCGGAGGGCTTCGCCTGGGTGGACGGGGGTGCGGCGGAGGACAACGTGTTCGCGTTCCTGCGCCACGACGCGAAGGGCGCGCCGCTGCTGGCCGTCTGCAACTTCTCGCCGGTGGTGCGGCACGACTACCGCGTCGGGGTGCCGGAGGGCCCCCGGGCGTGGGAGGAGGTCCTGAACACGGACGCGGACCGCTACGGTGGCAGCAATGTGCTCAACGACGCGCCGCTGAAGCCGGAGGCCGTACCGGCGCACGGCAGGGCGTCGAGCGTGACGCCGACGCTGCCGCCGCTGGCGACGGTGTGGTTCAAGCCCGCGTGACGGGGTGACGGGGTGACGGGGTGACGGACCGAGGGGCGGTGGCCGGGTGGCCCCCGCCCCTCGGTCTGCTCAGAGCACGTCTTCCAGTTCCTGGAGGAGCCGCCGCTTCGGGCGGGCGCCCACCATGGCCTTCACCGGTTCGCCCGCCCGGAACACCATCAGCGTGGGCATCGACAGGACGCCGTAGCGGGCGGTGATCCCCGGGTTGTGATCGACGTCGATCTGGACGATGCGGAGCCGTTCGCCCTCCTCCTGGGCGATGGCGCCCAGGACGGGGGCGAGCTGGCGGCAGGGTCCGCACCAGTCGGCGGTGAACTCCACCAGGACGGGCCGCCCCTCCTCCAGCACCTCGGCGTCGAAGGTCTCGTCGGTGACCTCGTCGACACCCGTTACGTGGATCATCTGTCATCCTCCCAGTTCGCAGCGTGGTTCGGGGCCGCCGGGCAGTTCGGCGGAGGCCTCCAGCTCGGCGCGGGCCAGCTGGGCGCCCACCTCCGCGCGGACCGTCCGCAACTGCTCGATGAGCGCGTCGAGCTCGTCGAGCTTGCGCCGGTAGACGGCGAGCGAGCCGGGGCAGGCGTCCCCGGCGGGGTGCCCCGCCCGCAGGCACTCCACGAAGGGGCGGGTCTCCTCCAGGTCGAACCCGAAGTCCTGGAGGGTCCGGATCTGCTGAATCAGCCGCAGGTCGCCCTCGTCGTACGTGCGGTAGCCGTTCACCGCCCGCCGCGCGGGCAGCAGCCCGCGCGACTCGTAGTAGCGCAGCGTCCGCGTCGTCGTCCCGGCCCGTTCGGCCAGCTCCCCGATTCGCATACCGCGACCGTAATCCTTGACGTCGGCGTCAAGGCAAGGGAGGAATGCGGGGGCGGCCGTCAGACCTTCGCCGGCTCGGGCGTCTCCTCGTGGCCGCCGTCCCGAACGTCGTTGCCGCCGCCCCGGGCCTCGGGGACGGTGTGCGGCTCGGCGGGGCCCTCGTCGTTGAGCATCTTCTCGTCGAAGGGGAGCGCGCCGGAGAGGACCCGGTCGGCGCGCTCGCGGTCGATCTCCTTGGTCCAGGTGCCGACGAGGACCGTGGCCACCGCGTTGCCCGCGAAGTTCGTCAGGGCGCGGGCCTCGCTCATGAAGCGGTCGATGCCGACGATCAGGCCGACGCCGTCGACCAGCTCCGGGCGGTGCGACTGGAGGCCGCCGGCGAGGGTGGCGAGGCCGGCGCCGGTGACGCCCGCCGCGCCCTTGGAGGCGATCACCATGAAGACCAGCAGGGAGATCTGCTCGCCGATGCTCAGCGGGTCGCCCGTCGCGTTGGCGATGAACAGCGAGGCCATCGTGAGGTAGATGGCGGTGCCGTCCAGGTTGAAGGAGTAGCCGGTCGGCACGGTGATGCCGACGACGGGCTTGCTGACGCCCATGTGCTCCATCTTCGCGATCAGCCGGGGCAGGGCCGACTCGGAGGAGGACGTGGAGAGGATCAGCAGGAACTCACGGCCGAGGTACTTCAGCAGGGAGAAGATGTTGAGCCCGGCCACCAGGCGCAGGATCGCGCCCAGTACGAGGAAGACGAAGAGCGCGCAGGTGACGTAGAAGCCGACCATGATCATCGCGAGGGACTTCAGCGCGTCCACGCCGGTCTCCCCCACCACCGCGGCCATGGCGCCGAACGCGCCGACCGGGGCCGCCCACATGATCATGGCGAGGATGCGGAAGACGAGGCGCTGGATGTGCCCGATGCCGCGCAGCACGGGCTCGCCCGCCGAACCCAGGGCCTGGAGCGCGAAGCCGGCGAGCAGGGCGATGAGCAGGGTCTGGAGGACCTCGCCCTCGGTGAAGGCGGACACGATGGTGGTCGGGATGATGCCCAGCAGGAAGTCCGTGGTGGACTCGCCGGCCCCCGAGACCTGCTTCTCGCCGGCGGCGCGGACCGCCTCGGTGATGTGGAGGCCGGAACCGGGCTCCAGGAGGTTGCCGACGACCAGGCCGATGGCCAGCGCGACGGTCGACATCACCAGGAAGTAGCCGAGGGCGAGCCCGCCGACGGCACCGACCTTGGCGGCCTTGCGGACCGAGCCGACGCCCAGCACGATCGTGCAGAAGATGATGGGCGAGATCATCATCTTGATCAGGTTCACGAACCCGGTGCCGACGGGCTTGAGCTCGACGGCGGCGTCGGGAGCGACGAAGCCCACGAGGATGCCGAGGCCCACCGCCACGATCACGGCGAGATACAGGTATTTCGTACGGTCCGGCTTCGTACGGTCCGGCTCGGCGGCGGCCACTGCCACGGGGGTCTCCTCGGGTCATCCTTTTCCCGCCCCCGTCCCTGGGGGTCCCGGCGACTATCCCGCCCGCTGTGACGCCGGTCACCCTTACGTGCATTTCGTTCACACGTTTTCGGCCAGGCACACTGTGGCCATGCGTTTCCCCCGTACCCGTCCGCGCAGTCTGGCCGGTCAGCTGTTCGCGATGCAGGTGGTGCTGGTGGCGGCCGTGGTCGCGGGGTGCGCGTTCTTCGCGTACGTCTCGGGCCGGAGCCAGGCGGAGGAGACGGCGACGCGACAGGTGCGGGCGGTGGCCGTCGCGGTGGCCGGATCGCCGTCGGTACGCGAGGCGATCCGCACCCCGGACCCGTCGGCCGCGCTCCAGCCGTACGCGGAGCGGGTGCGCGAGGACACCGGTATCGCCTTCATCACGGTCATGAGTCCGGACCGGGTCCGCTGGACGCACCCGGTCGCCGACCGGATCGGCGAGACCTTCCTCGGGCACACCGCACGGGCGCTGCGCGGCGAGACGTTCTCGGAGACGTACACCGGCACGCTCGGCCCCTCGATCCGGGTGGTCACCCCGGTCCGCGACGGCGGCCGGATCACCGGCCTGGTCAGCGCGGGCATCACGGTGGACCGGGTCTCCTCTCAGGTGCGGGCCCAGCTGGGCGCGCTGGCGCTCGCGGCGGGCGCGGCACTCGTGCTCGGCGGCCTCGGCACGTACGTGATCAACGCCCGGCTGCGGCGGCACACGCACGGGATGAACGCGGCGGAGCTGAGCCGGATGCACGACTACCACGAGGCCACCCTGCACGCGGTGCGCGAGGGACTGCTGATGCTGGACGGCCAGCGCCGGATCGCCCTCATCAACGACGCGGGCCGGGAACTGCTCGGCCTGGCCCCGGGCACGGTCGGCCGCCGGGTCGCCGATCTCGACCTGCCGGCCCCGCTGACCGGGGCGCTGCTCGCCTCCGAGGAGCGGGTGGACGAGGTGCACCTGACGGCGGACCGGGTCATCGTCGTCAACACCCGTCCGGTGGTGGGCGGCGAGCGGCGCGGGACCGTGGTGACCCTGCGCGACCACACCGAACTCCAGGCGCTGTCCGGGGAGCTGGACTCCGAGCGCGGGTTCACCCGGGCCCTGCGCTCCCAGGCCCACGAGGCGGCGAACCGGCTGCACACGGTGGTCTCGCTGATCGAGCTGGGCCGGGCGGACGAGGCGGTGGGCTTCGCCACGGCGGAACTGGAGCTGGCCCAGGCCCTCACCGACCGGGTGGTGGGCGCGGTCGGCGAACCGGTCCTCGCGGCACTGCTGCTGGGCAAGGCGGCGCAGGCCAACGAGCGGGGCGTGGAGCTGGTACTCGCCGACGACAGCCTGATCGACGACGGCGCCCTGCCCGCGACGCTGCCCGCCCGTGATCTGGTGACCGTCCTCGGCAACCTGATCGACAACGCGGTGGACGCGGTCACGGGCCCGCAGGAGGCGGCCGTTCCCGAACAGCGCGCACCCGACGCGCCCCGGCGCGGGCGGGTCACGGTCACCGCGCTCGCCGGGGACGGTGAGCTGCTGCTGCGGGTCGCGGACAACGGGGCCGGGGTCGCCCCGGCGGACGCCGCCGAGGTGTTCCGCAGCGGCTGGTCGACGCACGGCGCCGGGCGCGGTCTCGGCCTGGCCCTGGTCCGGCAGGCCGCCCACCGGGGCGGCGGGACGGTGGCGCTGGAGCGGGGTGCGGACGGGGGCGCGGTGTTCACCGTACGGCTGCCGCTGCCCGAACGCGGCGGCGTGCGCGCGGAGGGGGCCTCGTGATCCGGGTCCTGGTCGTCGAGGACGATCCCGTCGCCGCCGACGCCCATCAGCTGTACGTAGGCCGGGTGCCGGGGTTCGCCGTGGCCGCCGTGGCGCGCTCGCGCGCCGAGGCGGTGCGGGCACTGGAGCGAACCCCGGTCGATCTGCTGCTCCTGGATCTGTACCTGCCCGACGGGCACGGCCTGCGACTGCTGCGCTCGCTGCGCGCGGCCGGTCACTCGGCGGACGTGATCGCGGTGACCTCGGCCCGCGATCTGGCCGTGGTCCGCGAAGGGGTCTCGCTGGGCGTCGTCCAGTACGTACTGAAGCCCTTCACCTTCGCCACGTTGCGCGACCGGCTCGTCCGCTACGCCGAGTTCCGCGGCGCGGCCGGAGAGGCCAGCGGCCAGGACGAGGTGGACCGGGCGCTCGCCACCCTGCGCGCCCCGGAGCCCGCCCGCCTCCCCAAGGGCCTCAGCGGTCCGACCCTGGAGGCGGTGACCCGTGTGCTGCGGGCGGCCCCGGACGGGGTGACGGCGGCGGCAGCCGGCCTGGAGCTGGGCATCTCCCGGATCACCGCACGCCGCTATCTGGAACACCTGGTGACGGTGGGGCGGGCGGTGCGCAGTCCGCAGTACGGGCAGGTCGGGCGGCCCGAGTTGCAGTACCGGTGGCGGGCCGAGGGGCGTTGACCGGGGGCCCGGGCCGTCCCGGGACCCCGTTGCCGGGACGCGGTCGCGACGGTTCGGTCCCCGACTGCGCGACCACGGAGGCCGCCACCTGCGAGGCGAACGCCAGCATCTCGGCGGCCCGCCCGCGCGACAGCCGTGCGGCGCCGCCGTCGCGGAACGCCCCGGCGTCCGCCAGCCGGCTGAGCACCGCAGCCATGAACGCGTCGCCCGCACCGATCGTGTTGACCACCTCCACCTGCACCGCGGGTGCGGATGTCCGCCCCATGTCCCGGGCGAACGCCGTACTGCCATCGGCGCCGCGGGTGAGCACCACCAGACGGTTCTCCGCGGCCGGCTGTGCGCAGATCTCCTCGGGAGCCGCACCCGGCCGGCGAGCAGGGCCGCGAGGGCGACGCCCGCGCCCAGACGCGCGCTCAGTCTGTTCAGACGCGGATGACCTGCGGCCCGAGACGCGAGTAGCGCTGTGCCTCGGCCGAAGGCAGACCCATGTCGGTGACGATGGATTCAAAGTCACCGACCTCGGCGAAGCGGCAGAAGCTCACGGCGCCGAACTTGGCGTGGGTACCGGCGAAGACCCGGCGGCGGGCGCTGCGCATGGCTCGGGCCTTCACTTCGCTCACCGCCGGATCGGGCGTGGTCAGGCCGTGCTCACGGGAGATCCCGTGGGCCCGCGGGCCGCACGGAGCCGCCACCTCCACGCCCCCTCACCGCCCCGCGGGAAACCGCTCCCGGCCCCGCGGGAAGCCTCTCCCCGCCCCGCGGGAAACCGCTTGCCACCCCGCGGGAGACCCGGAACAGGCCCTGGGAGCTTCCTACGAGCCGCTATTCCGGGCGAACACACCGTAGTCAGACCGGCTCCGGCCTCCTACGGTGGGGCCGTGCACCCCTCCCCGCCTTTCAACGCCCCCGCCGCGCGCCGCCTCCGCGAGGCCCTGGGGATGGCTCCCGGACATGTCGCCTACGGCCTCGGCGCCCAGTACGGACTACGGATCACCGCCGAGACGGTGGCCGCCTGGGAGCGCGGGCTCGCCCTCCCCACCGAGTACGAGCTCACCGCCCTCGCCGGGGTGCTGTGGTGCGCCCCGGGCGAGCTGCTGACCGCCGCGCGCAGCCTGCGCGAGCACCGGGTCTCCCGGGAGCTGGCGCCGGACGAGCTGGCCGCGCGGGTGGGGATGGCCACCCCCGCCTATCTGCGGATGGAGGAGTCGGGGCGGTGGCGGGGCAACGAGCGCCAGTCCGCCGCGCTCAGCGAGGCCCTGGAGCTGACGCCCGCCGACTTCGTGACGGCGACCGGGCGCGAGGAGGAGCTGGCCGAGCTGCTGCGCAGCGCGGTGACGACGCGCTGGCAGGCGTACACCCGGCCGGTGGCCAAGCTGGTGCCGCTGGACCGGCGCCAAATCCAGGGCGTACTGGAGCGGCTGCACGCCGACTACCAGGCGCTCATGGTCTCCACGCTCAGCTGGGGCAGCACGGGCACGGACCGGGCGGGCAACTCGGGCGAGGAGGGCCGGGCCTTCCTCGCCCGGATCGTGCCCCGGTTCTGGGAGACGGCGGACCCGCGGGAGTAACGGGAAAGGGGCCCGCGTCGCGGGCCCCTCCCCGAGAATCCGGCGCCGTCAGAAGACCGACTCGGCCTCGCGCATCCGGTCCAGCGGGACCGTCTTGAGCTGGGTGACCGCGTCGGCGAGCGGCACCATCGCGATGTCGTTGCCGCGCAGGGCGGTCATCCGGCCGAAGTCGCCGCGGTGCGCCGCCTCCACCGCGTGCCAGCCGAAGCGGGTGGCGAGCACCCTGTCGTACGCGGTCGGCGTGCCGCCGCGCTGGACGTGGCCGAGGATGACCGGCCGGGCCTCCTTGCCGAGCCGCTTCTCCAGCTCGACGGCGAGGCGGTTGCCGATGCCCTGGAAGCGCTCGTGCCCGTACTGGTCGATCTCGCCCTTGGCGTACGGCATGGAGCCCTCGGCCGGGTGCGCGCCCTCGGCGACGCAGATGACGGCGAACTTCTTGCCGCGCGCGAAGCGCTCCTCGACCATCTTGACCAGGTCGTCGACCTCGAACTTCCGCTCCGGCAGGCAGATCCCGTGCGCTCCGCCGGCCATGCCGGACTCCAGCGCGATCCAGCCCGCGTGGCGGCCCATCACCTCGACCACCATCACCCGCTGGTGGGACTCGGCGGTGGTCTTCAGACGGTCTATGGCCTCGGTCGCGACGCCCACCGCGGTGTCGAAGCCGAAGGTACGGTCGGTGGACGAGATGTCGTTGTCGATGGTCTTGGGGACCCCGACGACGGGCATCCCGGCGTCCGACAGCATCCGGGCCGCGGTGAGCGTGCCCTCGCCGCCGATCGGGATCAGCGCGTCCATCCCGTAACGCCGGCTCAGCTCGGCGCAGTTCTCGGCGGCTTCGCGCAGCCGGTCGCGCTCCAGGCGGGCCGAGCCGAGGATGGTGCCGCCGCGGGCGAGGATGCCGCTGACCGCGTTGAGGTCGAGGGGGCGGAAGTGACCGTCGAGGAGGCCCTTGAAGCCGTCCTCGAACCCGATGACCTCGTCGCCGTGGCCGACCACGGCACGGTGCGCGACCGAGCGGATCACTGCGTTCAGGCCTGGGCAGTCGCCGCCTGCGGTGAGAACTCCGATGCGCATCCTGCTGTATCTCCTGCTCGCTGGGGCCCGTCCGTTGGCATGCGGGGCGGGGGCTTCTTCCGTCTCCCCCGTACCGTGAGTCACGACGAGTGTCCCACGCCGGGCGCGCACCTCGCGCTCCCGGCCGCTCGGGGCCGCCTGCGGGGGCCTGCGGGGGGCATACGTCCGGCGGGCGGCCCCTGCGCCCCCGCGGGTATCGTCAAACGGGCGATACCACCCGAACCGGGCAAGGTACCGGACCAGAGATGACGGGAGAGCACGCGTGACGCGCAGCGTGTACGTGACCGGGATCGACCGGGGAGACGGCCGCCAGGTCGTCGATCTGGGCGTCATGGAGCTCCTGACGCGTCAGGTGGACCGGGTCGGGGTGTTCCGGCCCCTGGTCCACGACGACCCCGACCGGCTGTTCGAGCTGCTGCGGGCCCGCTACCGGCTGTCCCAGGACCCGGGCAGCGTCTACGGGATGGACTACCACGAGGCGTCCGCGATCCAGGCGGAGGAGGGTACCGACGAACTGGTCTCCCGGCTCGTCGAGCGCTTCCACCGGGTGGCCGTGGACTACGAGGTGGTGCTCGTCCTCGGCACCGACTTCGCCGCCACCCAGCTCCCCGACGAGCTGGCGCTCAACGCCCGGCTGGCCAACGAGTTCGGCGCCTCGGTGATCGCGGTGGTCGGTGGCAAGGACCAGAACGCGGAGTCGGTGCGCGCCGAGACGCGCAACGCCTACCGCGCGTACTCGGGGCTCGGCTGCGACGTCCTCGCCATGATCGTGAACCGGGTCGCCCCGGCCGACCGCGAGGCCATCGCGGACCGCCTCACCGCCACCCTGCCGGTGCCCTGCTCGGTGCTGCCGGACGAGCCCGCCCTCGCGGCGCCGACGGTCGCGCAGATCACCGCGGCGCTGGACGGCACGGTGCTGCTGGGCGACGACGCGGGTCTCGCCAGGGACGCCCTGGACTTCGTCTTCGGCGGCGCGATGCTGCCGAACCTGCTGAAGGCGCTGACCCCGGGGTGCCTGGTGGTGACGCCCGGGGACCGCTCGGACCTGGTGGTCGGCTCGCTCGCCGCGCACAGCGCCGGCACGCCGCCCATCGCGGGTGTGCTGCTGACGCTGAACGAGCGGCCCGGCGAGGAGATACTCACGCTGGCCGCACGGCTCGCACCGGGCACCCCGGTCGTCTCGGTGGCCGGCGGCTCCTTCCCCACCGCCGGGGAACTCTTCGCCCTGGAGGGCAAGCTCAACGCGGCGACCCCGCGCAAGGCGGAGACCGCGCTCGGCCTCTTCGAGCGCCATGTGGACACCGGCGCCCTCCTCGACCGGATCTCGGTCGCCCGCAGCGGCCGGGTCACGCCGATGATGTTCGAGCACGAGCTGCTGGAGCAGGCCCGCGCGGACCGCCGCCGGGTGGTGCTGCCGGAGGGCACCGAGGAGCGCGTGCTGCGGGCGGCCGACGTCCTGATGCGGCGCGACGTCTGCGACCTCACCCTGCTCGGCGACCCCGACGTCATCCGCAAGAAGGCCGCGGACCTCGGCATCGACCTGGCCGCCACCCAGCTCATCGACCCGCAGACCTCGGAGCTGCGCCAGGCGTTCGCGGAGCGGTACGCGCAGCTGCGCGCCCACCGCGGGGTGACGGTCGAGCTGGCGTACGACGTCGTCTCGGACGTCAACTACTTCGGCACCCTGATGGTCCAGGAGGGCCTGGCCGACGGCATGGTCTCCGGGGCGGTGCACTCCACGGCGGCGACCATCCGGCCGGCCTTCGAGATCATCAAGACCAAGCAGGGGGACACCTCCCAGGGCGAAGCCTCCGGAGGAGCCTCGATCGTCTCCTCGGTCTTCTTCATGTGCCTCGCCGACAAGGTGCTGGTGTACGGGGACTGCGCGGTCAACCCGGACCCGAACGCCGAGCAGCTCGCGGACATCGCCGTCCAGTCCGCCGCGACCGCCGCCCGCTTCGGCGTGGAGCCCCGGATCGCGATGCTCTCGTACTCGACGGGGACCTCGGGCACCGGCGCCGACGTCGACAAGGTGCGGGAGGCGACGGACCGGGTGCGCGAGAGCCGGCCGGACCTCAGGATCGAGGGCCCCATCCAGTACGACGCGGCGGTCGAGCCGAGCGTCGCGGCGACCAAGCTGCCCGGGTCCGAGGTCGCGGGCCAGGCGACGGTCCTGATCTTCCCGGACCTGAACACCGGCAACAACACCTACAAGGCCGTGCAGCGCTCGGCCGGCGCCGTGGCCGTCGGCCCGGTGCTCCAGGGGCTGCGCAAGCCCGTCAACGACCTGTCCCGGGGCGCGCTCGTCCAGGACATCGTCAATACCGTGGCCATTACGGCGATCCAGGCGCAGGACGAGGAGTGACCCGCATGACCACCCCGAACACCGAAGGCACGGCGGCGGCCGGGAGCCCGAGCCGGGTGCTCGTGCTCAACTCCGGCTCCTCCTCCGTGAAGTACCAGCTGCTCGACATGCGCGACCGCTCCCGGCTCGCGTCCGGGCTCGTCGAGCGGATCGGCGAGGAGACCTCCCGGCTCGTCCACACCCCGCTGGCCGGCGGCGGGGGCGGGAGCCGGGAGCGCGAGGGCCGGATCGCCGACCACGACGAGGCGCTCAGGGCGGCCGCCGACGAGTTGGCCGCGGACGGGCTCGGCCTGGACTCCCCCGACCTGGCGGCGATCGGCCACCGGGTGGTGCACGGCGGGCTCCGGTTCACCGAGCCGACCGTGATCACCGACGAGGTGCTGAAGGAGATCGAGCGCCTGGTCCCGGTGGCGCCGCTGCACAACCCGGCCAACATCACCGGCATCCGCACCGCCCAGGCCCTGCGCCCCGACCTGCCGCAGGTGGCGGTGTTCGACACGGCGTTCCACACGACGATGCCGGAGTACGCGGCGCGGTACGCGATCGACGTGGAGACGGCCGACGCGCACCGCATCCGGCGCTACGGCTTCCACGGCACCTCGCACGCGTACGTCTCCCGCAAGGCGGCCCAGCTGCTGGGCAAGGAGCCGGAGGACGTCAACGTCATCGTGCTGCACCTGGGCAACGGGGCCTCCGCCTCGGCGGTGGCGGGCGGGCGGTGCGTGGAGACGTCGATGGGGCTGACCCCCTTGGAGGGGCTGGTCATGGGTACGCGTTCTGGAGACATCGATCCGGCGGTCACCTTCCACCTCAAGCGGGTGGCGGGGATGTCGGCGGACGAGATCGACGTCCTGCTCAACAAGAAGAGCGGCCTGGTGGGGCTGTGCGGCGACAACGACATGCGGGAGATCCGGCGCCGGGTCGACGAGGGCGACACGCGTGCCGCGCTCGCCTTCGACATCTACGTCCACCGGCTGAAGAAGTACATCGGCGCCTATTCGGCGGTCCTCGGGCGGGTGGACGCGGTGGTCTTCACGGCGGGGGTCGGGGAGAACTCGGCGCCGGTGCGGGAGGCTGCGATCGCCGGTCTGGAGGAGTTCGGCCTGGTGGTGGACGCGGATCTCAACGCCGTACGGTCCGGGGTGCCGCGGCTGATCTCGCCGGATTACGCACGGGTCGCGGTCGCCGTGGTGCCGACGGACGAGGAGCTGGAGATCGCCAACCAGACCTTCGCACTGGTCGACAACTGAGCACCCCCGCGCCCCTTTGTATCTTCCACCAGCCGGAATATTCCGCAGCGAAACAAACCGATAGGATTCGCGCATGCGCCGTTCCAAAATCGTCTGCACCCTCGGCCCCGCCGTCGACTCCCATGAGCAGCTCCTCGCTCTGATCGAGGCCGGCATGAGCGTGGCCCGCTTCAACTTCAGTCACGGCTCCCACGCGGAACACCAGGGTCGTTACGACCGGGTCCGCAAGGCCGCCGCCGAGACCGGGCGGGCGGTCGGCGTGCTCGCCGACCTCCAGGGCCCGAAGATCCGCCTGGCGAAGTTCGCCGAGGGTCCGGTCGAACTGGTCCGCGGGGACGAGTTCGTCATCACCGCCGAGGACGTCCCCGGGGACAAGTCGATCTGCGGCACGACCTACAAGGGCCTGCCCGGTGACGTGACCAAGGGCGACCCGATCCTGATCAACGACGGCAACGTCGAGCTCAAGGTCGTCTCCGTCGACGGCCCCCGGGTCCACACCATCGTCATCGAGGGCGGGGTGATCTCCGACCACAAGGGCATCAACCTGCCGGGCGCGGCGGTCAACGTCCCGGCCCTGTCCGAGAAGGACGTCGACGACCTGCGCTTCGCGCTGCGGATGGGCGCCGACATGGTCGCGCTCTCCTTCGTCCGGGACGCCAACGACGTCAAGGACGTCCACAAGGTCATGGACGAGGAGGGCCGCCGCGTCCCCGTCATCGCCAAGGTGGAGAAGCCGCAGGCCGTCGAGCACATGGAGGGCGTCGTCATGGCGTTCGACGGTGTGATGGTCGCCCGTGGCGACCTCGCCGTCGAGTACCCCCTGGAGCGGGTCCCGATGGTGCAGAAGCGCCTGGTGGAGCTGTGCAGGCGCAACGCCAAGCCGGTGATCGTGGCGACCCAGATGATGGAGTCGATGATCACCAACTCCCGTCCGACCCGCGCCGAGGCGTCCGACGTCGCCAACGCGATCCTGGACGGCGCGGACGCGGTCATGCTCTCCGCGGAGTCCTCGGTCGGCGCGTACCCGATCGAGACGGTCAAGACGATGTCGAAGATCGTCGTCGCCGCCGAGGAGGAGCTGCTCTCCAAGGGCCTCCAGCCGCTGGTCCCGGGCAAGAAGCCCCGCACCCAGGGCGGCTCGGTGGCCCGCGCGGCCTGCGAGATCGCGGACTTCCTGGGCGGCGAGGCCCTGGTCGCCTTCACCAAGTCCGGTGACACCGCCCGCCGCCTCTCCCGCTACCGCGCCGCCCAGCCGATCCTGGCCTTCACCACGGACGAGTCCACCCGCAACCAGCTGGCGCTCAGCTGGGGCGTCGAGGCCCACGTCGTCCCGCACGTGGACAACACGGACGCGATGGTGGACCTGGTCGACTCGGAGCTGCTGAAGCTCGGCCGCTACAACACGGGCGACACGATGGTCATCACGGCCGGCTCACCCCCCGGCGTCCCCGGCACCACCAACATGGTCCGCGTCCACCACGTGGGCGGCCAGGACCAGGGCTGACCGGACCAGGACCGCGTACGACGACGGGCCGCACCCCGAGGGGTGCGGCCCGTTGCCGTCGTGCGGGGCGCTGCGGCGTCAGCCGGAGGCCTGGGTGAAGTAGTTGTGCAGGCCCGGGACGGTCAGCGTGCCGCCGAACTGGCCGGCCTGGGTGACCTTCACCTTGGTGAAGAAGGCGAACGGGACGTTCAGCGGGGGCGGGGTCGCCGGGCTGAAGGTGATCGGGATCAGGCCGAAGAGGTTGCCCTTCAGCTCCTCCGTGTACATCGTCACCGTGCCGTTGCGGATCGTGGACGTGGAGCCCTTCCGCGCCTGCACATGGCCGGTGACGCCCGACTGGGGGCCGACCGTCAGCTGGTGGAGGTCCTTGATGTCGATCGAGGACGCGGTGAACTTCAGCACCTTCTTCGTGCTGCCGTCGCCCTTCTGCACCTCGACGATGCCCTTGTAGTCGAGCCCGTTCAGGGTGAGCAGCGAACTCTCCAGAATCCACGGGTCGTTGGGCAGCCGGGGGATGCCCTGCTCCAGGTTGGCGTTGGCCAGGGCCTCCGGGTCCGCGGTCGGGCAGGGGAACGGCTCCTTGGCGCCGTCCGGGATGTCCTCGTCCTTCTTGGCGTCGGTGCCCTTGACGTCCTCGTCCAGCTCCTCGACCGTCGTGCCCGCCTTGCCGGCCGCCTCGCGGATGGCTTCGGCGGTCTTGTCGGCCGTGTCCTTGGCCGTGTCCTTCGCCGCGTCCGTGTCCTTCGCCGTGTCCGTGGCCTTCGCCGTGTCCGTGGCCTTCGCCGTGTCCGTGGTCTTCTCGGTGGACTTCCCGGCCGTCTTGTCCCCGGCCTTGTCCGTCGTCTCCGCGGTGGCGGACGCCGACGGCTTCGGGGACTTCGTGGTGGCGCTCGGGGACGGGCTCGCCGTCTCCTCGTCCTCCTCGTCTGGGCCCTCGAAGAGCTTCTTGAGCGCGTCGCCGAGGCCCAGCGGGTCGAGCGGGTTGGTCGTCTTGGTGGGCGAGGGGGTGGCGGCCGGAATCTCGGCCGGGGCGGAGTCGGTGCTCTTCTTCGCGGAGTCGGCGGCGGAGTTCGCGGCCGTGTCGGCGGCGGAGCCCTTGGCCGGGTCGGACGCCGAATCGGACGCCGAGTCCGTGGCGGTCGCCGAGGGGGTATCCGCCGGCTTCGAGCTCGCCTTGTCGCTCGTCTCCGGCGTCGGCTCGCTGCTCCCGCTCGCCGACGGGGACGGCGTCTTCGACGCGGAGGGCGACGGGTCGGCCGACTCGCTCGGCTCGTCGGAACGGGTCACACAGGGGCCGGGCGCGAAGGGGATGTCCGTGCTGTCGTCGGCCATCGCCAGCCTGGGGGTGAGCCCCATCCCGACGAACACCGCCGTCGGCATCGCGGCGAGCGCGAACGCCTTCTTGCCGGAGGGCATGTGCAGCTTCGTCAGCAGGGACTTCTTCGGGGCTGCGTGACGCGGCCCTCTGCGTTCCTGGAACCCGCCCTCGTCCGCGGCGTTCACCTGCTTGTCGTCACCCCGCACGATGCCTCCCGCCGTCGGCCTCGACGCTCGTGTCGTACGCCTGCTCGGGAATGCCCGCCCCGTGGAGCGCGTCCTCGGGGAGCGGCTCGTCCTTCGCGAACGAGACGGTCTCCGGGGCCTCCTCGGCGGGAGCGGCCGCGGCCTGCGCGGGCTCCTCCTCCGCCGGCGCCTCGCCCGGGGCCCACGACACGGAGAGCGCGCCGCCGAGCAGGGCGAAGATGAAGCCGATCAGGAAGCCGCCGATGTTGGCGACGGGTATGGAGATGAGGGCCAGCAGAATCGCCGCGACACCGGCGAACACGCGGACGATGCTGTGGAACCACATCGTCAGGCCCAGCGTGACGAGCAGGACACCGATGATCAGCGAACCGGCGCCGGCCGTGGTGGACATCGCCAGCGTCACGTTGCCGAGGTGCATGTTCGCGTACGGGAAGTACATGATGGGCAAGCCGCCCAGCATGGTGAACAGTCCGGCCCAGAACGGCCGGTCACCCCGCCAGGTGCGGAAGCCTCGCCGGGCGACGGAGAGGTAGTGCTCGTTCTGCCCTTGGGATTCGGGGCTCATGGAAAACAGCTCCCTGGGAACCGGTACTGCTGTGAGGAGGAGAAGGGTGGGCGGCCGGGGAACCGCTGCGTGCCCCCGACCGCCCGGGCGAGTGCCCTAGTAGCACTCGTTGACGCCCTTGGACAGCGACAGGTGCAGACCCGGCAGCTTGAACGTTCCTGCCGTGGTGGCCCACGCCTTCTGCTGCACGCCCGTCAGCTTGGCGGTCTCGGCCCGCTGCGAGAACCCGTCCGGGTTGACGTACTTCCCGCCCTTCGGCTGAACGCCCGGGTTCTCCAGATCGCCCGTGCGCACACCGATGTCGATGTTCCCGAACTCGGCGTCACCCTTGAGCTCCGAGACGTCGAGGTAGAGGCCGGTGGCATCGACCAGCTTCTTCTTCCTGGCCTCACCCGTGGCATTCCCCGGGTCACCGGCGGTGAGCCGCAGCGTCACGCTGCCCAGCCCGAACGGCAGGTTGGGGGTGACGACCGACTGGCACATCTTGGTGATGGTGGCGTGACTGAACCCGGAGACGGCCACGGCGTGCGCCTTGCCGTCCTTCGTGGGGTCGGCGCCGCCCTCGGTCGCGATGCTGCCGTACTGGACGAAGTTCTCACCGTTCAGTTCGGCGGCCGTGACCTTGAACTCCTGCCCCGACACGCTGAAGGACGCGGCGAGCGCGCCCTGGGCCAGACCGACGCCGACGGCGGCGGTGGCTATGACGCTCGGCACCATGACGACAGCGAAACGCTTCCATCTCGTGCCACCGCGAACCTGGGAACTCATATTTTTCCTCCTTCTCGGACGTACATCTCCGGTCAGGCATCCTGCCCGACCTGGGATGGGAGAAGTGCTACGTCCTCGGAAAGGAGAGCGCCCGGATACGGAGGCGTGTACCGCGTCCGAATCACCGGCGATCACCCCCGAGCGACAACCACTGGTCACGCGTATGCGCGACCTGATCGGACAGGCCCTGCCGGTCGGCAGGAACCCCCCTGTCCGGAGCCGGCGCCACTGCCACCGGCCCGCCCGGTGGGGACCCAACGGAGCCGCCGCACCGACTGGCTGCCGGACTGGCGTTATTGGACCGAGCGTGGCCGATCGTGGTCCATTCCCGGCCGTGGCACAAGGGGGCTCGTTACTCGCTAGTAACGGCCCGATAACCGGGCCACGACATGACGGCACCGAGCGGCCACACACGGTTGCGCCGAGGCGACGGACGAAAGGGAGGAAGGATGAGCGAAACGGGACAGACCACAAAGATCGATTTACTGCGAGTAACAGCCCGCGCTTTTATCAAGATTTGGTAAAGCGGAGCCCACTCTTATCGCCTGATCGCGAAAACGGCCGCGACTCCCGGGGGCAGTCGCGGCCGTGTTGTCAGATCAGAACAATCGGATCGGACCAATCGGCTCAGAACAGGACGCGTGCGAGCGCGGTGCGCGCGGCACCGACCCTCGGGTCCTCCGGGCCGATCACCTCGAAGAGGTCGAGCAGCCGCAGCCGCACCCGGTCGCGGTCGTCGCCGAACGTGCGGCGCACCGTCTCCACGAGCCGACCGAAGGCGTCCTCGACATGGCCGCCGACGAGGTCGAGGTCGGCCGCCGCCAGCTGCGCGTCCACGTCGCCCGGCTTCTCGGCACCGTCCTTGCGCACCTGCTGCGGGTCCGTCGCCTGGACCCGGGCCAGCAGCTCGGCCTGGGCGAGGCCGAGCTTGGCCTCGCTGTTGGCCGGGTCGTCGGACAGGACGTTCTTGTACGCCTGGACCGCGCCGGGGAAGTCATTGGCGTCCAGCGCCCGCGCTGCCGCCTCCAGAAGACTGTCGTACGGGCCGGGGGGAGCCGGGGCGGCCGCCTGGGCCTCGGCGCCGGCCGCCGACGGGTCGACCACGATGCCGGTGAGGCCGAAGCGCTCCTCGCCGACCTGGATCAACTGGTCCAGGGTCTGGCGGATCTGGGACTCGGGGGCCGCGCCCTGGAAGAGCGGCAGCGCCTGTCCGGCGACGACGGCGAAGACGGCGGGAATACCCTGGATGCCGAACTGCTGCATCAGCATCTGGTTGGCGTCGACGTCGACCTTGGCCAGCAGGAAGCGGCCGTTGTACTCGTGGGCCAGGCGCTCCAGGAGCGGGCCCAGCTGCTTGCACGGCTCGCACCACTCGGCCCAGAAGTCGATGACGACGGGCACTTCGGCGGAGCGCTGGAGGACGTCGCTCTCGAAGCCCGCCTCATCGACGTCGATCACGAGGGAGGAGGCGGGTACGGCCGCGGGGCCGCCCTGGCGGGCGGACTCGGCACGCGCCTGCTCCGCCTTCACCTTGGCCTCACCGGCCGCCTTCACCGCGGCGAGGTCGACGACGCCGCTCATGGACATGTTCCTAGGCTGCATACGTACATCCTCCCCCCTCGGTGCGCTGTTCCGGAAAGCGATACGCGAACCGCGCCCGTCCGCAGCCCTCGCCGGTGTGCGAGGCGCACGGACAGACACGGCCCCTGGGCCCCTGAAGACCCGGTTCGGCGCCCGGTCCCCACCCGGCGCCTGTGGCTGTCGTTCGTTCGCAGCGCGACGACGGCCGGGACCGTCGTTCTTACGCTACGACCCGTAGCGTAACTGGCCACAGGGCCTCGCGCACAGGAGAGTTCGGTGATCTGTCTCACGGCCGGAGGGGCCGGTCGGATTTACCTACTGACGGGTATGGTCACGGCATGCTCAGCCGCAGCCACCCCAAACCCGCACGATCGGGACGTCCGCGCAGCGCCGCGGCCGACGAGGCGATCCTTGAGGCGACCAGGGCCTCCCTGGTGGACCTCGGCTGGTCGAAGCTGACGATGGGCGACGTGGCGACGCGGGCGGGGGTCGCCAAGACGACCCTGTACCGCCGCTGGGCGGGCAAGAACGAGCTGGTCGTGGACGCGGTCGCGGTCCTCTTCGACGAGCTGGAGATGCCGGACCTGGGCAGCCTGGCCGCCGATGTGCAGGCGGTGGTGCTCCAGTTCGCCGCGCTGCTCGACCGGCCGGAGACCCGGACCGCTCTGATGGCGGTGGTCGCCGAGTCGACGCGGGACGAGGCGCTGCGCACCCGCATCCGGGACTCGATCGTCGACCGGCAGAAGCGCCTGGTGCTCCAGGGCCGCCGGCGGGCGCAGGAGCGCGGCGAGCTGCCCGTCGAGCCGGACGAGGCCACGGCGACGCTGACGGCCGACCTGATCTTCGATGTGATCGCCGGCGCGGTGGTGCACCGGACACTGGTGAGCGCCGAGCCCGTCGACGCCGACTGGGCCCGGCGCTTCACGCTGCTGCTGCTCGCGGGACTGGGCGCTGCCGCCGCCGGCTAGCGGCGGCAGCGGCCTGGCGTACGTACGTCAGAAGCCGGGCGGCTCCGTGTAGACGCCCCACTCGTCGCGCAGCACCCCGCAGATCTCGCCGAGGCTCGCCTCCGCGCGTACCGCGTCGAGCATCGGCGCGATCATGTTGGAGCCGTCGCGGGCGGCGGCCAGCATCGCGTCCAGCGCGGCGCGGACCCGGGCGTCGTCGCGGCCCGCCTTGCGCTCGGCCAGCTCGCGGACCTGCTCGCGCTCGACCTCGTGGCTGACCCGCAGGATCTCCAGGTCGCCGGTGACCGAGCCGTGCGCGACGTTGACGCCGACGACCCGCTTGTCACCCTTCTCCAGGGCCTGCTGGTAGCGGAAGGCGGACTCGGCGATCTCGCCGGTGAACCAGCCGTCCTCGATGCCGCGCAGGATGCCGGAGGTCATCGGCCCCACCGGGTGCTGCCCGTCGGGGTGGGAGCGGGTGCCGCGCTCCTTGATCTGCTCGAAGATCTTCTCGGCGTCGGCCTCGATGCGGTCGGTGAGCTGCTCCACGTACCAGGAACCGCCCAGCGGGTCGGCCACGTTGGCGACGCCGGTCTCCTCCATCAGCACCTGCTGGGTGCGCAGCGCGATCTCGGCGGCCTGCTCGGAGGGGAGAGCCAGGGTCTCGTCCAGGGCGTTGGTGTGCAGCGAGTTGGTGCCGCCGAGGACGGCGGACAGGGCCTCGACGGCGGTCCGTACGACGTTGTTGTACGGCTGCTGGGCGGTGAGCGAGACCCCCGCCGTCTGGGTGTGGAAGCGCAGCCACTGCGCCTTGTCGGTCTTCGCGCCGTACGTCTCCTTCATCCAGCGGGCCCAGATCCGGCGGGCGGCGCGGAACTTGGCGATCTCCTCGAAGAAGTCGAGGTGCGCGTCGAAGAAGAAGGACAGTCCGGACGCGAAGGCGTCGACGTCGAGCCCGCGGGAGAGGCCGAGCTCCACGTAGCCGAAGCCGTCGGCGAGGGTGTACGCCAGCTCCTGCGCTGCCGTCGCCCCGGCCTCGCGGATGTGGTAGCCGGAGACGGAGAGCGGCTTGTACGCGGGGATGGAGCTCGCGCAGTGCTCCATCAGGTCGCCGATGAGGCGCAGGTGGGGCTCGGGCTGGAACAGCCACTCCTTCTGCGCGATGTACTCCTTGAAGATGTCCGTCTGGAGCGTGCCGTTGAGGACGGCGGGGTCGACGCCCTGGCGTTCGGCGGCGACCAGGTACATGCAGAAGACCGGGACGGCCGGGCCGCTGATCGTCATCGACGTCGTGACGTCGCCGAGCGGGATGTCCTTGAACAGGACCTCCATGTCGGCGGCGGAGTCGATGGCGACCCCGCAGTGGCCGACCTCGCCGAGCGCGCGCGGGTCGTCGGAGTCGCGGCCCATCAGCGTCGGCATGTCGAAGGCCACGCTCAGCCCGCCGCCGCCGGCGGCCAGGATCATCTTGTAGCGCTCGTTGGTCTGCTCGGCGTTGCCGAAGCCGGCGAACTGGCGGATGGTCCAGGTGCGGCCCCGGTAGCCGGTCGGGTGGAGTCCCCGGGTGAAGGGGTACTCGCCGGGCCAGCCGATCCGCTCGAAGCCCTCGTACGCGTCCCCGGGGCGGGGGCCGTACACCGGCTCGACCGGGTCGCCCGAGAGCGTGGTGAAGTCCGCGTCACGCTTGCGGGCCTTGTCGTAACGGGCCTGCCAGCGGCGGCGGCCTTCCTCGATCGCGTCAGCGTCCATGCCACCAATTTACTAGGACGTCCTAGTAAATGTCGATGACAAACCGCCCGGCGCTTCGCGCGGGGCGGTTCGGCTGGGTTCAGACGCCGGCGGGGGCCGCGGGCGTCGCGTCCGCGAGCAGCGGCTCGACCTCGCGGACGACCTTGCGCTCGACGAAGAACGCGGCCGTCGGGATGGTGCCCGCGACGAGCACCCAGAGCAGCTTGCCCATCGGCCACTTCGCCTTGGAGCCCAGGTCGAAGGCGAAGATCAGGTAGATGATGTACAGCACGCCGTGGATCTGGGAGACGACGAGCGTCAGGCCCTCGCCCTTGTCGAAGCCGTATTTGAAGATCATGCACACGCAGAGGATCAGCAACATGACGGCGGTGACGTAAGCCATCACCCGGTATCGGGTCAGCACACTGCGTTTCATGGCATCGAGCGTAACCGGACGTCCGGGGCGATCTTGCAGCGGGCCGGGCACCGGAACCGTGTCTCTCAGATCTCCTCGAAGTCCTGCGCGGCGATGCGCAACGGCCGCAGCAGCGCGAAGATCTCGGCGCACTCCTCGGCGTCGTACACCCCGAGTCCGAACTCCATCGCGACCAGGTCGCGGGTGGCCGACTCGACCACCTCGCGGCCCTTGTCGGTGATGGAGGCGAGCGTGCCGCGGCCGTCGTTCGGGTTGGGGCGCTTGTCGACCAGGCCGGAGCGCACCAGCCGGTCCACCGTGTTGGTCACGGAGGTCGGGTGGACCATCAGCCGCTCACCGATCTTGGACATCGGCAGCTCGCCGGCCTTGGAGAAGGTGAGCAGCACCAGCGCCTCGTACCGCGCGAACGTCAGTCCGTACGGCTTGACGACGGCGTCGACCTCGGCGAGCAGGATCTGCTGCGCCCGCATGATCGAGGTGATCGCCCCCATGGACGGGACCGGGCCCCAGCGCTGCTGCCAGAGCTCGTCGGCGCGGGCGATGGGATCGAAGGGGAGACTGAGCGGCTTCGGCACGGCCACGACCTTACCCATGGGGAACTTGGCGGTCCTCCCCGTCTCGAACTTCGGTCCGATCACGGTTCGCGGGTGCGGTTCTGCGGACCTCGGCGACGAGCAGCAGCAGACACAGGGTGCCCACGACCCCGGCCCCGGCGACCACCTGATGGACGGGGAAGAACTCGGCGGCGAGCCCCGCGAGCGCCATCCCGACGCCCTGGAGCGTCATCAGTCCGGCCGTGAGCAAGGTCATGGCCCGGCCGCGCAGCTCGTCGGGTACGGCTTCGACGAACCACTGGTCGAGGCCGATGACGTACGCCGATCCGGCACCGGCCAGCACCAGCGCGACGGCAGCCAGGGCGACCCCGGGCCGCGAGCCGTACAGCACGAGGGGCAGCAGCCCGGCCGCGGCGAGCGGCAGGACGATCAGGGAGCGGGTACGGGGGCTCAGCGCGGCGCCCACGTACAGCTCGGCGGCGATGGAGCCGACCGGCATCGCGCACATCAGCAGGCCGAGCGCGGCGCTGCCCACACCGATCTCGTCGGCGTACGGGGCGGCCAGCGCCTCCGGCGCGACGACGAACACCGGGGGCAGCCAGAACAGCAGCATCAGCGCCCTGATCCGGCGATGGCCCAGCACCAGCCGGGCCCCGGCGACCGACTCCCCCAGCAGGGTGCCGCCGCCCTTGGCCGCGGTGCGGGCGGGCCGGGCGCGGGTGCCGAGGCGGAGCAGGGCTGCCGAGCACAGGAAGGTGACGACGGTGATCGTGATCGCGCCGCGCGGGGAGACCACGGCGAGCAGCAGCCCGCCCACGCCGAAGCCGGCGAGCAGGGCGCCCTGCGAGATGATCCGCAGCAGTGAGCGTCCCAGGACGAACAGGTCGCCCTCGCCCAGGATGTCGGTGAGCGCGGCCATCCTGGTCCCGGTGAAGACGGGCGAGACGGCGGCGACGAGACAGCGCAGCACGAGGAGTCCGGCGACCGGGGTGCCCGGCAGCACCATCACGGCGACGCAGCCGGCGCAGATCAGGTCGCAGGTGACCAGGACCTGGCGCGCGGGGTAGCGGTCGGCGATCCCGGCGAAGAGGGTGCCGCCGACGAGGTAGGGCAGCATCCCGAGCGCGAAGGTGAGGGCGCTGAGCAGGGGGGATGCGGTGAGGTCGTACACGAGGACGGTGAGCGCGAGTTCGCTGACGACCACTCCGAGCAGCGAGAGCAGGTGCGCGGCGAAGACGGCCCGGAACTCGCGTACGGCGAAGACGGCCCGGTAGCCGCCCGGGGCGGTGGGCGCGCCCCCGGCCGGCGCGTCTTCGGCCGGTGCGTCCCCGGCGGACGCATCTTCGGCCGGCGCGTCCCCGGCCGGCGCGTCCCCTGCGGGCGCATCTTCGGCCGGCGCCCGGAGCGCGGGCGGTCCGCCCGGGGCGGCGGGCGCGTCCCCGGCGGGCGCGTCCCCGGCCGGTGCGTCCCCTGCGGACGCATCTTCGGCCGGCGCCCGGAGCGCGGGCGGTCCGCTCGGGTCGGGGGGACCGTCGCGCTCCGGGGGCGGGGCCGGGAGAGGGGCCGGTCCTGCGGCGGGGCTCGTGGCACGCGGGTCGGGCGGCGTGGGCCCGCGCGGGGTCCGCCGGCCGCCAGGGGTGTCCGTCGCGTCGCGGGAGCCGCCCGTCGGGGGCTCGGTGTCTCTCGGCATGGACGCAGCATGCGGCAGCCCCTCACCGGGTCCGTAGACTTTCGGCTCCAACCGAATCTTTCCCGAGGCCCGTATGCCCTTCCATCTGCACTTCGACGAGAGCGATCTGCTGCGCTGCCGGTTCGCGCTCTCCCCGCTCGGGGAGACCCAGGCCGCCGTACGGGTGCTGGCCTCGCCGGAGCGGCAGGGCTATCACCTGCCGTGGCTGCGCAGAATCCGGGACGCGTCCGCCGGTCTCGATCTCGGGCCCCTGTGGCTGCTGATGAACGAGCACGGTCACAGCCCCGACTTCTTCTGCCCGCCGCCGCAGGGGCCCCTCACCTCGTTCGAGGAGGAGATCGCGGGGGTGCGGGCGGTCGACCCGGCGCTGGCGCGGGAGGACATGGCCGCGGCGTTGTCCGAGCGGCCCGGGGCCTCGGACTCCGCCGCCGGGCGCGCGTTGCTGGCCGATCCCGCGCGGGCCGTGCGGGAGCTGGCCGACCTCCTGGAGCTGGCCTGGCGGGTGCTGATCGAGCCGCACTGGCCCCGGCTGCGCGCCCTGCTCGAGGCCGATGTGGCCTACCACTCACGGCTGCTGGCGGCGGTCGGCTTCGAACGGCTGCTGGGCGAGCTGAGTCCGCAGCTGAGCTGGGCGGACTCGACCCTCACCATCGCCCGCACGTCCGGCCGGCACGCCCGGGTCCTCGGCGGACAGGGCCTCGTGCTCATGCCGTCCGTCTTCGCCTGGCCGAACGTGGTCGGCGGGTTCGACGCGCCCTGGCTGCCCGCGGTGATCTACCCGGCCCGCGGCATCGGCGGGCTGTGGACGGAGCCCGCCGACAGCACCCCGGACGCGCTCGCCCGGCTGCTCGGCCGGGTGCGGGCGGACGTCCTGTGCGCGCTGGACGAGCCGGCGGGCACCACCGCGCTCGCCCACCGGCTCGGTCTCGCCCCGTCCTCCGTGTCGGAGCACCTGTCGGTGCTGCGGGCGGCCGGCCTGCTGACCTCGCGCCGCTACGGGCACCAGGTGCTGTACGAACGGACGCCGCTGGGGATCGCGCTGGCGGTCCCGGAATGACGAGAGCCCCCGCGCCGGGCGTTCTGGAGCGGGGGCTCCGCGTACGTGCGTGCGGGGTCAGTCCGCGAGGTACCGCTCGACCGTCTCGACCTTGGAGGTCAGGCCGTCGGTGACGCCGGGGCGGACGTCCGCCTTCAGGACGAGGGAGACCCGTCCGGCGCGCGCCTCGACGGCCGCGACCGCCCGCTTGACGACGTCCTTCCCCAAGCTCTCAACTACGTTCGAGCAGGGGAGACCCCACTCTCGTCCCACTCCCCCTCGACGGAGGTGAACATCGCGTCCGTGCGGTTGGGCAGGCCGGACTCGCGGACGACCCGGACGGCGTCGGCGACGTACTCACCGACGTCCTCGCCGACGCCGAGCGGGCTGACGGAGAAGGCGACGATCATGCGCTGACCGTGCCTTCCCGGCGGGCGCGGGCCGCGATGACGCTGTCGGCCTCGTAGCGCTTGAGCACCTTGTCGCCGTACAGGCCGCCGAAGGGCAGCACGCAGAGCAGGAAGAAGAACGCGACACGCTTGAGCGGCCACTTGGTCTTCGCCCAGACGTCCAGCAGGGCCACGACGTAGATCACGAAGAGCACGCCGTGCAGCATGCCGAGCGGCATCATCAGGAAGTCGATGTCGGAGATCCGGCTGAGGACCGAACCGAAGAGGATCAGCGCGGGGAAGGACAGCGCCTCGGGAATCGAGATGAGGCGCAGCCGGTGCAGGGCGGTAGCGGTCTTGATGTCCACGGGGGCACCTTCGGTGGGAGGGTCGTGACGGCTTGTGAACGCACGCACAAGCGGCACCATTGTGACATCGAGCCCCGGCCCGCCCGGCGGCGGGGGCGGGGGCCGAGGCGGGAGCCCGTAAGAAGTACGTCCCGATTGCGTCCGGGTCCCGTACCGGATGCGTATCAGGGGCGGTCCGGGGCGGCCGATCGCACCGCCGCCCCTGTTCCGGCGGCGGTGCGTGCCGCTATTTTCGCCGGGTGGCTATGTTCCGACTTGAGGGAAGCAAGACGCTCGCCGTCGATCTGGCCGGCGATGCCGTCAAGGCGAAGAACGGCTCGATGGTCGCGTACGAGGGCCAGATGTCGTTCAAGAAGATGACGGGCGGCGGTGAGGGCCTGCGCGGCATGGTGACCCGCAGGCTGGCCGGCGAATCGATGGCCGTGATGCAGGTGTCCGGGCAGGGCACCTGCTACTTCGCCGACCGGGCGAGCGAGATCAACCTCGTCTCGCTGCACGGCGACAAGCTGTACGTCGAGGCGAGCAACCTCCTGTGCACCGACGCGGGGCTGCGCACGGGCACCACCTTCACCGGGCTGCGCGGCGGCGCGACGGGCAACGGCCTGTTCACCACCACCGTCGAGGGCACCGGCCAGGCGGCGATCATGTCGGACGGCACGGCCGTGGTGCTGCGGGTCTCCGCCCAGTACCCGCTGTTCGTCGACCCGGGCGCCTACATCGCCCACCAGGGCAACCTCCAGCAGCACTTCCAGTCCGGGGTGAACTTCCGGACCCTGATGGGCGAGGGCTCGGGCGAGTCGTTCCAGATCCGGTTCGAGGGCGAGGGACTCGTCTACGTGCAGCCCAGCGAGCGGAACACGATCGGGGGGAACGTCTGATGCCGTTCCGTGAGATCAACTCCAAGATGGTCGAGGCGACGGTGATCCCCGGCCAGAAGATGTTCAGCCAGCGCGGGGCGATGCTCGCCTACCGCGGCGAGGTGGCGTTCACGCCGAACATCCAGGGCGGCCAGGGCGGGGTGATGTCGATGATCGGCCGCCGGATGGCGAACGAGGCGACCCCGCTGATGACGGTCGAGGGGAACGGCACGGTGATGTTCGGCCACGGCGGCCACCACATCCAGGTGATCAACCTGTCCGGGGACACCCTGTACGTGGAGGCGGACAGGCTGCTCGCCTTCGACGGGACGCTCCAGCAGGGCACGATGTTCATGGGCTCGCAGGGCGGGGTGATGGGCATGGTGCGCGGCCAGGTGACCGGGCAGGGCCTGTTCACCACGACGCTCAAGGGGCACGGCGCGGTGGCGGTGATGGCGCACGGCGGGGTCATCGAGCTGCCGATCACCCCGGGCCACGACGTGCACGTGGACCCGCAGGCGTACGTCGCCCACCACGGCGAGGTCCGCAACAAGCTCTCCACCGCGATCGGCTGGCGCGAGATGGTGGGGCGCGGCTCGGGCGAGGGGTTCCAGCTGGAGCTGAGCGGCAGTGGTGCGGTGTACGTCCAGGCGTCGGAGGAGAAGCTGTGAACGGCCCCGTGGTCTTCGACCCGATGACGTTGCCGTCGGACGACAACGTCAACTCGTACACCTTCTGTGTGGAGCTCAAGGGGAGCCAGTGGTTCCTGCAGAAGGGCAAGATGATCGCCTACTACGGGCAGATCGGCTTCGACGGCATCGGGCACGGCCGCTTCGAGCGGCTGGTGCGGGCGAGCTTCCACTCGCCGCTGCACGCGAGCGACTGGGTGGTGGCCGAGGGGAGCGGCAAGATGCTGCTCGCGGACCGGGCGTTCGATGTGAACTCCTACGACCTGGACGACGGGAACCTGACGATCCGCTCCGGCAACCTGCTGGCCTACCAGCCGTCGCTGGCGCTGAAGCAGTCGATCGTGCCGGGGTTCCTGACGCTGATCGGTACGGGGAAGTTCGTCGCCGCCTCCAACGGTCCGGTGGTCTTCATGGAGCCGCCGCTGCGGGTGGACCCGCAGGCGCTGGTCGGCTGGGCGGACTGCCCCTCGCCCTGCCACCACTACGACCACGGCTACATGACCGGTGTGATGGGCGGGTTGCGCGGGCTCACCGGGATCGGCGGGGCCTCGGGCGAGGAGCACCAGTTCGAGTTCGTGGGCGCGGGGACGGTGCTGCTCCAGTCGTCCGAGGCGCTGATGGACGAGCAGCCGACGGGGGCGGTGCCGCAGCAGCCGGGGGTGCCGGGCGGTGGCGGTCAACACGGGTCCACCTCCCGTGCGTCCGGTCAGCCGGGGGACCTCCAGCGTCGCTTCGGTTTGTAAACGGTAGTCTGCGGAGTGTGACGTCGAACGCCTGCGCCCCGTCCCGGCCCCTGCCGTGCCGGGTGTCACACCACCACGCTTCGTCCGGCTTTCAACTTCTTAGGTAGAATCCATACATGGAGACCGAGACGGCCACCCGCTGGCTGAGCGACGCCGAGCAGTGCGCCTGGCGCACCCACCTGGACGTCAGCAGGCTGCTGATGCACCAGCTGGAGAAGGACCTCCAGCCGTTCGGCCTGACCAACAACGACTACGAGATCCTTGTGAACCTCTCGGAGTCGGAGGACCGGCGGATGCGGATGAGCGACCTCGCGGGCGCCACCCTCCAGTCCAAGAGCCGGCTCTCGCACCAGATCACCCGCATGGAGAGCGCGGGCCTGGTCCGCCGGGAGAACTGCGAGTCGGACCGCCGCGGCCTGTACGCGGTCCTCACCGAGGAGGGCGCGGAGACGATGCGGAAGGTGGCCCCCCGCCACGTCGCCTCGGTCCGCAAGCACTTCATGGACCTGCTCACTCCCGAGGCCCTGGCCGAACTGCACACGGCCCTGGCTCCGGTCGCCGAGCACCTGCGGACGCAGCGGGGCTAGGGTCGGGCTAAGGGCTGTCCCATAAGCCCTGGTGGATCACGGGACAGCCCTTAGGGTCTGTCCGCCTCCGCGCCCGGCAGCCAGAGTTCGAAGCGGGCGCCGCCCCTGGGGGCGTCGGTGACGGTGAGGCGGCCGTGGTGGCGGGTGGCCACGTCCCGGGCGATGGCCAGGCCCAGGCCGGCGCCGCCGTCGTCGCGGGTGCGGGCGCCGTCGAGGCGTACGAAGCGTTCGAAGACGCGCTCGCGTTCCGCGGCCGGCACCCCCGGCCCGTCGTCGGTGACCGCGAGGACGACACCGCCGCGTTCCCGGTGCACGCCGACGGTCACCGAACGGTCCGCGTGGCGCTCGGCGTTGTCCAGGAGGTTGCCGGCCACCCGGGCCAGCTGCCCGCGCGAACCGGTCACCTCCAGGCCGCCGGGCTCCGGCACGGACACCGTGACGGGGATGCGGTCGCCGACGCGCTGGGACACCTCCTCGCGGATCAGCGCCCCGAGGTCCAGCCGGGTCCTCCCCGGCCCCTCCCCCGCGTCGAGCCGGGCCAGCAGCAGCAGGTCGGCGGCGAGAGCCTGGAGGCGTACGGTATCGGCCACCGCGCCCGGCAGGTCCAGCAGTTCGGGGTGGGCGGCGGCCACCTCCAGCTGAGTGCGCAGCGAGGCGATCGGGCTGCGCAGCTCGTGCGAGGCGTCCGCGACGAAGCGCCGCTGGCGGTCGACGGACGCCTCCAGCGCGGTGAGCGTCTCGTTGGTCGTACGGGCCAGGCGGGCGATCTCGTCACGGGAGTCCGGCTCCGGGACGCGCCTGCCCAGGTCCTCGGAGGCGGTGATCGCCGCCATCTCGCGGCGGATGCCCTCGACGGGGCGCAGGGCCCGCCGGGTCACCAGCCAGGTCACCGCGGCGGCGACGAGGAGCACGACGGGCAGCCCGGCCAGCATCGCGGCGCGCACGCTGTCGACGGCCCGCTGCTCGGCGGCGAGCGGGGCGCCCGCGTGGACGGTCAGGGTGCGTCCGGCGGAGTCCGTCGCCTCGACCGAGGCGAACCGGTAGTCGGCGCGGTCGCCGTCCACGGTGGCGGTGCCGTTGCTGAAGTCCGGCTCGTCAGTGGAGACTTCGCCCCGGCCCGGGTCGTCATCGCGGTCGTCGTCGCGGTCGTCGTCGCGGTCGTCGTCCTCGTCGTCCCCGGTCGCGGACGGCGCGGGCCGGGGCTGCGGGGTGACCCGGTCCGTGCCGGTGCCGGAGATCGCCTCCAGGTCCTCGGAGACGGCCACCACGCGCCCGTCCTCGTCGGTCACCTGGACCGGGTGCTCCTCCTCGTCGCCCGTCTCCAGCTTGTCGTACGGCACGTCGAGGGCCAGCTGTCCGGCGACCTCGCGGGCGACGACCTCGGCCTGGAGACCCGCCTGGTCGGTGAGGTTGGCGCGCAGGACGAGCAGGACGGCGAGCCCGGCGACGCCCAGGGCGAGGGCGACGACCACGGTGGCGCCGAGCGCGGCCCTGGCCCGTACGGATCTCACAGCGCCTCCAGCCGGTAACCGGCGCCGCGCACCGTGCGGATGGCGGCGGCGCCGAGCTTGCGGCGCAGGGTGCTCACGTACACCTCGACGATGTTGGGGTCGCCGTCGTAGGCGAAGTCCCAGACGTGCTCCAGGATCTCCGCCTTGCTCACCACCTGCCCGGCCCGCAGCGCGAGCTGTTCGAGGACGGCGAACTCCTTGGCGGTCAGGGTGATCTCGGCCCCGCCGAGGTGCACGCGGCGGGCGGCCGTGTCCATGCGCAGGGCGCCGACGGTGACCACCGGCGATGCGGTGCCGCCCCGGCGGCGCAGCAGGGCGCGGACCCGGGCGACCAGTACCACGTAGCTGAACGGCTTGGTCAGGTAGTCGTCGGCGCCCGTGTCCAGGCCCTCCGCCTCGTCGTACTCGCCGTCCTTCGCGGTCAGCATCAGGACGGGCACCTCGTGACCGGCGGCGCGCAGGGCGGCGCAGACCCGGTAGCCGTTCATCCCGGGCAGCATGATGTCGAGGATCACGAGGTCGTACGCGCCGTCCATGGCCCGGTGCAGGCCCTCGGCCCCGTCGTGCACGACGTCCACGGCGAATCCCTCGGCGGTGAGCCCCCGGGCCAGGGAGATCGCCAGCCGCTTCTCGTCCTCCACGATCAACAGGCGCATGCGCACAGCGTCGCAAACCGCAGCTGAAGACGGCTTCAGGTGGCTTCAGGCTGCGTTCAGCATCGCCCCGGCAGTGTGGACGGCGACGCACCAGAGACATCCGATGCGGGGAGGAACCCTCATGAAGCGCAAGATCGTCATCGCCGCCGTCGCCGCGGCCGTGCTCGCCGGCGGCGGAGCCGCCACGGCGGTCGCCCTCACGGACGACGACGGCCACGACAGCGGCAGCCGCGGCAGCAGCACGGCGAGCGGTGCCACCACCGCCCGGGTCACGGTCGGTGACGCGGTCGCGGCCGGTCTGCGGGCCGTCCCGGGCACGGTGACCGAGGCGGAGCTCGACGAGGAGGACGGCGGGCTCGTCTGGGAACTCGATGTGTACGGCTCCGACCGGGCGTGGCACGACGTGACGGTGGACGCGGGCAGCGGCAAGGTGCTCGGCAAGCACGTCGACCACGACGACGACGGCGACCGGCACGCGCCCCGGAAGACCTCCGTCACGCTGGACGAGGCGGTGGCCGCCGCGCTGAAGTCGGCGCCGGGCACGGTGACGTCGGTGGAGCTGGAGGGCCGGCGCGGCGGGGCGGCGCACTGGGAGGTGGAGGTGCGCGGCAAGGACGGCAAGGAGCACGAGCTGGACGTGGATGCGGAGGCGGCGGGTGCGGCGGCGGCGGGTGCGGAGGACTGAGTCCTCGGGTCGGGGGCGCCTCAGGGGGCTGTGGTGCGCCTGCGGCGAGCCCGTTCCCCTCCCCGCCCCTTCCCGTCACCGGGGCTCCGCCCCGGACCCCGCTCCTCAAACGCCGGAGGGGCTGAAAGGGGGCTCTCGGCCCTCGCCGGGAACCCGGGGCAAGGCCCGGTCAGTCGGAAGGGGCGCCCGTCCCTCCCCGGCCACCCGGGGCAAGGCCCGGTCAGCCCTCGCCGGTGAGTTCCGCCACCAGTTCGTCGGCCGCCGCGTACGGGTCGAGCCGGCCCGCCACGATGCGCTCGGCCAGCGCGCCCAGGCGGCGGTCGCCGTGCAGGCTGCCGATGCGCTCGCGGAGCCGGGTGACCGCGATCGTCTCGACCTCGCGGGCGGCGCGGGCCGAGCGCCGCTCGCCCAGGACCCCGCGCTCCTCCATCCACGCCCGGTGCTTCTCCAGGGCCTCGACCACCTCGTCGACGCCCTCGCCCCGGGCGGCGACCGTCTTCACGATCGGCGGCCGCCAGTCGCCGGGGCCCCGGGACTCCCCGAGGCCCAGCATGTGGTTGAGCTCGCGGGCGGTGGCGTCCGCCCCGTCCCGGTCGGCCTTGTTGACGACGTACACATCGCCGATCTCCAGGATTCCGGCCTTGGCCGCCTGGATGCCGTCGCCCATGCCGGGGGCGAGCAGGACGACCGAGGTGTCGGCCTGGGAGGCGATCTCCACCTCGGACTGGCCGACGCCCACCGTCTCCACCAGCACCACGTCGAAGCCCGCCGCGTCCAGCACCCGGATGGCCTGCGGCGCCGCCCAGGCGAGGCCGCCCAGATGGCCGCGGGTCGCCATGGAACGGATGTAGACGCCCGGGTCGGACGCGTGGTCCGACATCCGGACCCGGTCGCCGAGCAGCGCGCCGCCGGAGAACGGCGAGGACGGGTCGACGGCGAGGACGGCGACCCGCTTGCCCTGCCGCCGGTAGGCGGAGACGAGCGCCGACGTCGACGTCGACTTGCCGACGCCCGGCGAACCGGTCAGGCCGACGACGTAGGCGTTGCCCGCCAGCGGCGCCAGCGCCGCCATCACCTCGCGCAGCTGCGGCGAGGCCCCCTCCACCAGGGAGACGAGCCGTGCCACGGCCCGCGGCCTGCCCGCACGGGCCTGCTCCACCAGGGTGGGGACGTCCACCATCACCGCTCCGTCTCCTCGCTGCCTGTTGTCCGTGTACTGCGTACTGCGTACTACTTGCCCGGAACGCGCAGGATCAGGGCGTCGCCCTGGCCGCCGCCGCCGCACAGGGCCGCCGCGCCGGTGCCGCCGCCGCGCCGCTTGAGCTCCAGCGCCAGGTGCAGCACCACCCGGGCGCCGGACATGCCGATGGGGTGGCCGAGCGCGATGGCGCCGCCGTTGACGTTGACCTTCTCCGAGGTGACGCCGAGGTCCTTCATGGACTGGACGGCGACGGCCGCGAACGCCTCGTTGATCTCGATGAGGTCGAGGTCCTCGACGCCGATGCCCTCCTTCTGCACGGCGTGCCGGATCGCGTTGGACGGCTGCGACTGGAGCGAGTTGTCCGGGCCCGCCACGTTGCCGTGGGCGCCGATCTCGGCGATCCACTCCAGGCCCAGCTCCTGGGCCTTGGCCTTGCTCATGACGACGACGGCGGCGGCGCCGTCGGAGATCTGCGAGGAGGTGCCCGCCGTGATCGTGCCGTCCTTGGCGAAGGCGGGGCGCAGCTTGCCGAGGGATTCGACGGTCGTCTCGGGGCGGATGCCCTCGTCCTTGGAGAAGAGGACAGGGTCGCCCTTGCGCTGCGGGATCTCGACCGGGGTGATCTCGGCCTCGAACAGGCCGTTCTTCTGGGCCGCGGCCGCGCGCTGGTGGGAGAGGGCGCCGATCTCGTCCTGGGCCGCGCGGTCCAGGCCGAGGCGGGTGTTGTGCTTCTCGGTGGACTCGCCCATCGGGATGTTCTCGTAGGCGTCGGTCAGACCGTCGTACGCCATGGAGTCGAGCATCTCGATCGCGCCGTACTTGTGGCCCTCGCGGGACTTCGGGAGCAGGTGCGGGGCGTTCGTCATGGACTCCTGGCCGCCGGCCACGACGACGTCGAACTCACCGGCGCGGATCAGCTGGTCGGCCAGGGCGATGGCGTCGAGCCCGGAGAGGCACACCTTGTTGACGGTGAGCGCCGGGACGCTCAGAGGGATGCCGGCCTTGACCGCCGCCTGGCGGGCCGGAATCTGGCCCGCGCCGGCCTGGAGCACCTGGCCCATGATCACGTAGTCGACCTGGTCGCCGCCGATGCCGGCCCGGTCCAGCGCCGCCTTGATGGCGAAGCCGCCGAGGTCGGCCCCGGAGAAGCTCTTGAGGGAGCCGAGGAGCCGGCCCATGGGCGTCCGGGCGCCCGCGACGATCACGGAAGTGGTGCCGGTCGTTCCTGACATGAGGCACAGCCCCTTGGAATAGGAGTGAACGAGGGTTTACATGAATGTACTGAGCGGTACCGCGCCCGTCATCCGGCGGCGGGTGTGATCGCGCGCACGTTGCGTAACCACCCGCAGCGCGCTGCACTGGTCCCATGCTGACGCGAATCGACCACATCGGGATCGCCTGTTTCGACCTCGACAAGACCGTCGAGTTCTACCGTTCGACCTACGGGTTCGAGGTCTTCCACTCCGAGGTCAACGAGGAGCAGGGCGTACGCGAGGCCATGCTCAAGATCAACGATACGTCCGACGGCGGCGCCTCGTACCTCCAGCTGCTCGAACCGACCCGCGAGGACTCCGCCGTGGGCAAATGGCTGGCCAAGAACGGGGAGGGCGTCCACCACATCGCCTTCGGCACGGCGGACGTGGACGCGGAGGCCGCGGAGATCCGCGAGAAGGGGGTCAGGGTGCTGTACGACGAGCCCAGGACGGGTTCGATGGGGTCGCGGATCACCTTCCTGCACCCCAAGGACTGCCACGGGGTCCTCACCGAACTGGTCACGGCGAAGACGGAGCACTGACCCGAGGGATACCCGGCCCGGTAGAGTGGGCTGTTCCGGGCCGGGGCCGGGTCGGGGCCGCGCCGCGTCCTCAGCCTTTGATCTGTCACCATTCCCCCGGGGGACCGTTCGCCGGCGAGCGGTCCCCGTTCGGAGCGTGCGACCAGGGTTGGGGTCCTCCCTGCTCAGTGGGGCATCCCCTGCTCCAACGAAGTTGAGAGCTCGGGGAAGAAGTTGAGAGCTCGGGGAAGGATGGGACCGCGCAGTGCGGGGCTACGAACGCCAGGAGAGCCACCGGGCTGAAGACGACCATCTCTCGCGGTTCGAAGCCGAGATGGAGCGGCTGAAGACCGACCGGGAGAAGGCCGTCCAGCACGCCGAGGACCTCGGTTACCAGGTCGAGGTCTTGCGCGCCAAGCTGCACGAGGCGCGGCGCAGTCTGGCGACCCGTCCCGCCTACGACAGCGCGGACATCGGCTACCAGGCGGAGCAAATGCTCCGCAACGCCCAGATCCAGGCCGAGCAGCTGCGTACCGACGCCGAGCGCGAGCTGCGCGACGCCCGCGCGCAGACGCAGCGCATCCTCCAAGAGCACGCGGAGCACCAGGCCCGGCTCCAGGCCGAGCTGCACAACGAGGCGGTGCAGCGGCGCCAGCAGCTGGACCGGGAGCTGGCGGAGCGCCGCCAGACCGTCGAGTCCCACGTCAACGAGAACGTCGCGTGGGCGGAGCAGCTGCGGGCCAGGACCGAGTCGCAGGCCCGCCGCCTGATGGAGGAGACCCGGGCCGAGGCCGAACAGGCGCTGGCCGCCGCCCGGGCCGGGGCCGCCCGGCTGTCCGACGAGACGCGTCAGCGCGTCGGCGCGGAGGCCGAATCGGCCCGCGCCGAGGCGGAGTCGATCCTGCTGCGGGCCCGTAAGGACGCCGAGCGGATGCTCAGCGTCGCCGCCGGCCAGGCCCAGGAGGCCACCAGCCACGCCGAGCGGCTGCGGCTGACGACGACCGCGGAGACCGAGCAGACGCGGCAGCAGACCGCCGAGCTGAACCGGGCCGCCGAGCAGCGCATGCAGGAGGCCGAGACCCAGCTGCGCGAGGCCAGGCTGGAGGCCGAGAAGGTCCTCTCCGAGGCCAAGGAGGCCGCGGTCAAGCGGCTGGCCGGCGCCGAGTCGCAGAACGAGCAGCGCACCCGTACCGCGAAGGCGGAGATCGCCCGGCTGGTCGGCGAGGCCACCAAGGACGCGGAAACCCTCAAGGCGGAGGCCGAGCAGGCCCTCGCGGACGCCCGCGCCGAGGCCGAGCGGCTGCGCGCCGAGGCGGCCGAGGCCGCCCGCACCGCCGCCGCCGAGGACGCCGCGGCCCAGCTCGCCAAGGCGGCCCGGTCCGCCGAGGAGGTGCTGACCAAGGCGTCCGAGGACGCGAAGTCGACCACCCGGGCCGCGGGCGAGGAGGCCGAGCGCATCCGCCGCGAGGCGGAGGCCGAGGCGGACCGGCTGCGCGGCGAGGCCGCCGAGCAGGCCGACCAGCTCAAGGGCGCGGCCAAGGACGACACCAAGGAGTACCGGGCCAAGACGGTCGAGCTCCAGGAGGAGGCGCGGCGGCTGCGCGGCGAGGCCGAGCAGCTGCGGGCCGAGGCGGTCGCGGAGGGCGAGCGGATTCGGGGCGAGGCCCGCCGCGAGGCCCTTCAGCAGATCGAGGAGGGCGCGAAGACCGCCGAGGAGCTGCTGGCGAAGGCGAAGGCCGACGCGGAGGAGCTGCGCGGCGCCGCGACCACCGAGAGCGAGCGGGTCCGCGGCGAGGCGGCCGAGCGGGCCGCCGCCCTGCGCAAGCAGGCCGAGGAGGCCCTGGACCGGGCCCGTGCCGAGGCCGAGGAGCTGCGCACCGAGGCCGAGGAGCAGGCGGAGGCGGCGAAGACCGCGGCCGAGCAGTCCGCGTCCGAGCTGCGCGAGGAGACCGAGCGCGCGGTCGCGGCCCGGCAGGCGGAGGCCGCCGACGAGCTGACCCGGCTGCACACCGAGGCCGAGACCCGGGTCACCACCGCCGAGCAGGCGCTCGTCGAGGCGCGTACGGAAGCGGAGCGCGTCCGGCGCGAGACGAACGAGGAGTCCGAGCGGCTGCGCACGGAGGCCGCGGAACGGCTGCGGACGCTCCAGGAGCAGGCCGAGGCCGAGGCCCAGCGGCTGCGCGACGAGGCCGCGGCGGACGCCTCGCAGTCCCGTGCGGAGGCCGAGTCGGTCGCCGTACGGCTGCGCGGCGAGGCCGCCGCCGAGGCGGAGCGGCTGAAGGCCGAGGCGCAGGAGACCGCCGACCGGGTGCGGTCGGAGGCCGCGGCCGCCGCCGAGCGGGTCGGCACGGAGGCCGCCGAGGCGCTGGCCGCCGCCCAGGAGGAGGCGAACCGGCGCCGGCGCGAGGCCGAGGAGACCCTGGACGCGGCCCGTACCGAGGCGAACCAGGAGCGCGAGCGGGCCCGCGAGCAGAGCGAGGAACTGCTCGCCTCCGCGCGCAAGCGGGTCGAGGAGGCGCAGGCCGAGGCGCAGCGCCTGACCGGCGAGGCGGAGACCCGGGCGGCCGAGCTGGTCTCGGCGGCCGAGCAGACCGCCCAGCAGGTGCGGGACGCGGTCAGCGGGCTCCAGGAGCAGGCCGAGGCGGAGATCGCCGGGCTGCGGTCCACCGCGGAGCACGTCGCGGAGCGGACGAGGACCGAGGCGCAGGAGGAGGCCGACCGGCTCCGGGCCGACGCGCACGCGGAGCGGGAGCGGGCGGGCGAGGACGCCTCCCGTATCCGCGAGGTGGCGCAGGAGGAGACGGACGCCGCGAAGGCGATGGCCGAGCGTACGGTCTCCGAGGCGATCACGGAGTCCGAGCGGCTGCGCTCCGACGCCGCCGAGTACAGCCAGCGGATGCGTACGGAGGCGTCCGACGCCCTGGCGTCGGCCGAGCAGGACGCGTCGCGCAGCCGGGCGGAGGCCCGCGAGGACGCCAACCGGATGCGGACCGAGGCCGCGGCCCAGGCCGACCTGCTGGTGACCGAGGCGACCGCGGAGGCGGAGCGGCTGCGTACCGAGGCGGCGCAGCAGGCGGCCCGGGTCGGCGACGAGGCGGCGGGCGACGCGGAGCGGATGCGCGCGGAGGCGGCGGCCACCGTGGGTTCGGCGCAGGAGCACGCGGCGCGGACCCGCGAGGAGTCGGAGCGGCTGCGGGCCGACGCGGAGGCGGCGGCCGAGCAGATGCGGGCGGAGGCGCGCCAGGAGGCGGACCGGCTGCTGGACGAGGCGCGCGAGGCGGCGTCCAAGCGCCGGGCCGATGCGGCCGAGCAGGCGGACCAACTCGTCAACAAGGCCCAGGAGGAGGCGCTGCGCGCCGCCACGGAGGCCGAGGAGCAGGCCGACACGATGGTCGGCGCGGCGCGCAAGGAGGCCGTGCGGATCACCTCGGAGGCGACCGTCGAGGGCAATACGCTGGTGGAGCGGGCCCGGGCGGACGCGGACGAACTGCTGGTCGGCGCGCGCCGGGACGCGACGCAGATCCGGGAGCGGGCCGAGGAGCTGAGGGTCCGTCTGGAGACCGAGGTCCAGGAGATGCACGACCGGGCCCGCCGCGAGACGTCCGAGCAGATGAAGACGGCCGGCGAGCGCGTCGACAACCTGATGAAGGCGGCGACCGAGCAGCGCGAGGAGGCCGCGGCCAAGGCCAAGGAGCTGCTGGCGGACGCGAACGCGGAGGCGAGCAAGGTCCGGATCGCCGCCGTGAAGCGGGCCGAGTCGCTGCTGAAGGAGGCCGAGCAGAAGAAGGCCAGCCTGGTGCGCGAGGCCGAGAAGCTGCGGGCGGACGCCGAGGCCGAGGCCAAGCGGACGGTGGACGAGGGCCGGCGCGAGCTCGATCTGCTGGTGCGCCGGCGCGAGGACATCAACACCGAGATCTCCCGTGTCCAGGACGTGCTGGAGGCGTTGGAGTCCTTCGAGACCCCGGCGGCGGGCGGTAAGGGCGCGGGCGCCGCACCGTCCGGCGGCGTCAAGGCCGGGGCCGCGGCGGGCACTCGATCGGGTGGCAAGTCGTCCGATGGGTAGTCAGCCGGCCGTCCGCCGTGGTTCCGCATGGACCTTCAGCCCTCCGAGTGGCAAGGGTTACGGGGGCCAGCCACTCAAAAGGGGTGTCATTCTCCAGATCAAACGGGCATCCGCTCGATGACACGCCGTTCCGGCCCCTAGGATTCCCTCTATCACCTCACCGGTCTCACTTCGACAGGAACCCCATGAGTGACCCTTCCTCCCCCTTCGGCTTCGAACTCGTGCGGCGTGGTTACGACCGCGGTCAGGTGGATGACCGCATTACCAAGCTCGTCGCCGACCGTGATAGTGCTCTCGCCCGCATCACATCGCTGGAAAAGCGCATCGAGGAGCTTCACCTCGAGACGCAGAACGCCCAGGCCCAGGTGAGCGACGCCGAGCCGTCGTACGCGGGTCTCGGCGCGCGTGTGGAGAAGATCCTCCGCCTCGCCGAGGAGGAGGCGAAGGACCTGCGTGAGGAGGCCCGTCGCGCCGCCGAGCAGCACCGCGAGCTCGCCGAGTCCGCCGCCCAGCAGGTGCGCAACGACGCCGAGACCTTCGCCTCCGAGCGCAAGGCCAAGGCCGAGGACGACGGCGTCCGCATCGTCGACAAGGCCAAGGGCGAGGCCACCACGCTGCGCGCGGACGCGCAGAAGGACGCGGCGCAGAAGCGGGAGGAGGCCGACGCCCTCTTCGAGGAGACCCGTGCCAAGGCCGCTCAGGCCGCCGCGGACTTCGAGACGAACCTCGCCAAGCGGCGCGACCAGTCGGAGCGCGACCTCGCGTCCCGTCAGGCCAAGGCCGAGAAGCGTCTGGCCGAGATCGAGCACCGCGCCGAGCAGCTCCGCCTGGAGGCCGAGAAGCTCCGTACGGACGCCGAGCGCCGGGCCCGTCAGACGGTGGAGACCGCGCAGCGCCAGTCCGAGGACATCGTGGCGGACGCCAACGCGAAGGCCGACCGCATCCGCAGCGAGTCGGAGCGCGAGCTCGCGGCCCTCACCAACCGCCGCGACTCGATCAACGCGCAGCTGACGAACGTCCGCGAGATGCTGGCGACGCTGACGGGTGCCGCCGTGGCAGCCGCCGGCACCCCCGCCGACGAGGAGCCCGCCTCCCGCGGCGTCCCGGCCCAGCAGACCCGCTGACGCCGGTCAGCAGCACCCGCACCGATTCCCGCGTGCCCGGTTCCGCCTTTGTGGTGGCGCCGGGCACGCGGTCGTTCTAGCGTGAACGCATGATCGAGCTTGACGGACTTACGAAGCGTTTCGGGAACAAGGTCGCCGTCGACCAGTTGTCGTGCGTGATCAAACCGGGAATGGTGACGGGTTTTCTGGGACCCAACGGGGCGGGCAAGTCCACCACGATGCGGATGATGCTCGGTCTCGACAACCCCACGAGCGGTTCCGTGCGCATCGACGGCAAGCACTACCGCGACCTAGCCGAACCCCTCAAATACATCGGCGCGCTGCTGGACGCCAAGTCGATGCACGGGGGGCGCAGCGCGTACAACAACCTTCTGTGCCTGGCCCAGAGCAACCGCATCCCCGAGAGCCGGGTGGCGGAGGTCCTGGACACCGTGGGGCTGACGGCGGTGGCGAAGAAGAAGTCCAAGGGCTTCTCGCTCGGCATGGGCCAGCGGCTCGGCATCGCCTCGGCGCTGCTGGGCGATCCCGAGATCCTGATGTTCGACGAGCCGGTCAACGGACTTGACCCCGAGGGCATCCACTGGATTCGGAACCTGATGAAGACGCTCGCGGGACAGGGCCGGACGATCTTCGTCTCCTCGCACCTGATGAGCGAGATGGCGCTGACCGCCGACCACCTGATCGTGATCGGCCAGGGCAGGCTGCTCGCCGACACGTCGATGGCCGACTTCATCCAGGAGAACTCCCGCAGCTACGTCCGGCTGCGCTCCCCGCAGCGGGAGCGGCTGCGCGATGTGCTGCACGAGGAGGGCGTCGTCGCCGTCGAGGCGGGCGACGGCGCGCTGGAGGTGGACGGCGCCACCACCGAGGACATGGGCGAGCTGGCCGCCCGGCACACGATCGTGCTGCACGAGCTGAGCGCCCAGCGGGCGTCGCTGGAGGAGGCGTTCATGCAGATGACGGCGGGCTCGGTGGAGTACCACGCGCACTCGGGGCCGGGCGGCGCGCCACCCCCGGAGGGTCAGCAGTGGGGCGATCAGTGGGGCCAGTGGAACCAGCGGCCCGACAGCGGAAAGGGGGCGTGACGACGATGGCTTCGGTCCCCGCGGTCCTGACCTCCGAATGGACCAAGATCCGGACGGTCTCCTCCACCATCTGGACGCTCATCTCGGCGTTCGTGGTCACCGTCGCGATGGGCGCGGCCCTGTGCGCGGTGATGAACTCCCAGTTCGACCAGCTCGCCGACGCGGAGCGGGCCACCTTCGACCCCACCCTCATCAGCTTCTCCGGGATGATTCTCGGTCAGCTGGCGATGGTGGTGTTCGGGGTGCTCGTGGTCGGTACGGAGTACAGCTCCGGCATGATCCGCACCTCGCTGGCGGCCGTGCCGCAGCGTGCGACCTTCCTGCTCAGCAAGATGCTGGTGGCCGGGGTGCTGGCGCTGGTGGTGGGTCTCGCCACCAGTTTCGCCACCTTCTTCCTCGGCCAGGCGCTGCTGGGCGACCACAGTACGGACATCGGCGCGCAGAACGTGCTGCGGGCGGTCGTCGGCGGCGGTCTCTACATGGGGCTGATCGCGGTCTTCTCCATGGGTGTGGCGGCGATGCTGCGCAGCTCCATGCTGTCGCTCGGCATCCTGATGCCGTTCTTCTTCCTGGTCTCGCAGATCCTGTCGGCCGTGCCGGGCGCCAAGAAGGTCGCCCAGTACTTCCCGGACCAGGCGGGCTCCAAGATCATGCAGGTGGTGCCGGACGCGCTGAACAGCAACCCGTCGCCGTACGGGCCGTGGGCCGGGCTGCTGATCATGGTGGCGTGGGTGGCGGCCTCGGTGATCGGCGGGTTCCTCGTACTCAAGAAGCGGGACGCCTGAGCGGGGGCGGCGGGCTCCGGCCCGCCGCCCCGGGCGGGACTCGCCCCGGTAACGACTTGGCCGGAACCGTCAAGGCCTGGATATCCTCCTCACTCATACGGGGGGCGTACGGCCGGACGGCCTGTGCCCCGACGACAGATAAGTCGATGGGGCTGGAGCATGATCGAGGCAGTCGGCCTGACCAAGCGCTATGGCGCGAAGACGGCCGTGTACAACCTTTCCTTCCAGGTGCGGCCGGGTACCGTCACCGGATTCCTCGGTCCCAACGGGTCGGGCAAGTCCACGACCATGCGCATGATCCTCGGCCTGGACCGGCCGACGGCCGGCCGAGTGACCATCGGCGGCCATGACTTCCGCAACCTGCCGAACGCGCCCCGCCAGGTGGGCGCCCTGCTCGACGCCAAGGCCGTGCACGGCGGCCGCAGCGCCCGCAACCACCTCCTCTCGCTGGCCCAGCTGGCCGGCATCCCGGACGCCCGGGTGGACGAGGTGCTGGGTGTGGTCGGCCTCCAGGACGTGGCCCGCAAGCGTTCCAAGAGCTTCTCGCTGGGCATGGGGCAGCGGCTCGGCATCGCGGCCGCGCTGCTGGGCGACCCGCAGGTGCTGCTCTTCGACGAGCCGGTCAACGGCCTCGACCCCGAGGGCATCCTCTGGGTCCGCAACCTGATGAAGATGCTGGCGTCCGAGGGCCGCACGGTCTTCGTCTCCAGCCACCTCATGAGCGAGATGGCCGTCACCGCCGACCACCTGATCGTGATCGGCCGCGGCCAGCTGATGGCCGACATGAGCATCACCGACTTCATCTCGGCCAACTCGGCCGACTTCGCCCGGGTCCGCGTACCGGACGAGACGCCCGAGCAGCGCGAGAAGCTCACCACCACCCTGACCGAGGCGGGCGGCAGCGTCATGCCCGAGCCGGACGGGGCGCTGCGGGTCACCGGCCTGGCGCTGCCCCGGATCAGCGACCTGGCCCATGAGTCGGACGTCCGGCTGTGGGAGCTCTCGCCGCACCAGGCCTCGCTGGAGGAGGCGTACATGCGGATGACGCAGGGTGCCGTGGACTACCGCTCGACGGTGGACCAGAAGGCCCACCTCCAGCAGCAGCCGCCGTACGCCGGATACGGGCAGCAGCCGGGGTACGCCCCGCCGCAGCAGCCCGTGCCCGATGTGCCGCAGCAGGGCTGGTACGCCCCGCCGCCGCCCGGACAGAACCCGTACGCGGCCGCCCCGGCGCCCACCGCCCCGGCGCAGGCGCCCGCGCCCACGCCCCCGGCCCCCGCGCCGGTGGCCACCGCTCCCGCCCCGGCGGCGCCCGCCGAGGCCCCCGCAGACCTGACCAAGCGCGACACCAGCGAGGACCCCCGATGACCACGCCGCCGACGCCTCAGGCACCGCAGGCACCGCAAGCGCCTCAGGCGCCGTACCAGCAGGCCGCACCGCAGCAGCAGGCGTACCAGCAGCCCCAGGGCTTCTACAACTCGCCGATCCCGATGCGTCCCGCCACGCTCGGTGACGCCATCGCCTCCGAGTGGACCAAGATCCGGTCCGTGCGCTCGACCATGTGGACGCTCGGCGTCATGACCGCGCTCCTGCTGGTCATCGGGGTGCTCACGGCCGTGGCGGTCGCCGCGTCCGATTCGGACATGGGCGACACCCCGGTGCTGAGCCTCGGCTTCTTCGGCGTACTGCTCGGCACGATCTGCGTGATCACGCTCGGCGTGATGACGATCGCCTCGGAGTACGGCACCGGCATGATCCGTACGACGCTGACGGCCTGCCCGAGCCGGGGCCGGGTGCTCGGCGCCAAGGCGCTCGTCTTCTTCCTGCTCACCTTCGTCATCACCACGGTGATGACGTCGGTCGTCGCCCTGATCCAGACGTCCGTGCTGGACGCCGCGGCGCCCAGCGGCGAGGAGTGGCTGCGCGCCACGGTCGGCGTCGGCCTCTACATCGCGACGCTGGGGCTGCTCGCGCTGGCGGTCGGCGCGCTGATCCGGCACTCGGCCGGGGCGATCACCGTCATGATCGGCGTGGTGCTGCTGCCGCTCGTGCTGGCCATCTTCATGTTCTCCGACTCGCTGCGGACGCTGCAGGAGAAGCTGCTGGAGTACTCGATCCCCAACCAGCTGAGCATCTTCTACGACAACTCGGTCAGCTCGTCCGGCGGCTCGTCCGGCTGGGACCCGCTGTGGATTCTGCTCGGCGTGACCGCGGTGGCCATGGGCGGCGCGTACCTGGCGATGAACCAGCGCGACGTCTGAGCCGAGCCGCCCCTCAGTACCGAGGCGCGTTCCTGGACCGCTGCACCCGTGTGGTGCGGCGGTCCTTCGCGTTCCAGCAGGCCTTGTGCCAGTGCCTGCGGTCGTCCACCCCGCCGTACTCGGACCAGGCCACCAGGTGCGGGAGGCCGGACGGGATTTCCTGGTCGCAGCCGGGGCACCGGTAGCGCTTGCCCACCGCGCTCGCGCCGCTGACCGGGCGCACGGACCACTCCTCGCCCTGCCACTCCTCCGAGCGCCCGCCCCCGCCGTACCGGGCCCCCAACTCGCTCGCGCTGTCGTTGGGGCTCTCGCCGCCTCGGGGGCGGTTGCGGCGCGGGGACACGTGACACCTCACGGGGCAGGCTGGGCAGTTCCCGTCCAGCGTAGGGCCATTCGGGCGGGGTACCCGCCTCCTCATGTCACGCGCGGTGCGGGTTACCGGAAAATCGCAACAACTCGGCCCCGGACCGTGCCTTTGGCACGTGTCAGACGTTGTTGCCAATAGGGGAGAGCCGCGTCGGCCGCAAGGAGGCAATTGGCGATGCGTGTGGGAACGTTCGTACTGGCAGCCCAGTTTCCGGGACAGGGGCCGGGGGAAGCGCTGCACCGCGCGATCCGGTCCGCCGAGGTCGCGGAGGAGTCCGGCTTGGACTCGGTCTGGCTGGCCGAACATCATTTCGTGCCGTACGGGGTGTGCCCGTCCGCCGTCACGCTGGCCGCGCAGCTGCTCGGCCGCACCCGCCGCATCCGCGTCGGTACGGCGGTGAGCGTGCTGCCCACCCAGCATCCGGTCGCGCTCGGTGAGCAGGCCGCGCTGCTCCACCTCACCAGCGGCGGCCGGTTCAGCCTCGGGGTGGGCCGGGGCGGTCCGTGGGTGGACCTGGAGGTGTTCGGCGGCGGCCTGGAGGCGTACGAGAAGGGCTTCCCGGAGTCCCTGGGGCTCCTGCTCGACTGGCTGCGGCAACCGCGCGTGGCGGGCCGGGGCGAGCGGTACGGCTTCCGCGAGGTGGCGGTCGTCCCCCGGGCCGACGAACTGCTCGGCGGGGAGGGCGGCACGGAGGGCTCCGGCGGCCCCGAGGTGATCGTCGCGTGCACCTCGCGCACGAGCGTGGAACTCGCCGCCGCGAACGGCCTGCCGATGCTGCTCGGCATGCACTGCGGGGACGAGGAGAAGGCGGAGATGGTCGCGCTGTGGCGGTCCCGCGCGCTGGCGGCCGGCCACCCGTCGGAGCGGGTGCACGGGGCGGGGCACGTATCGGCGGGGGTGGCCCAGATCGCCGACCGCACCGAGGACGCCGTCGAGACGCTGGTGAAGGCGATGCCGGGCTGGCTGCGCCAGGGGCTGGGCGCGCATGTGACGGTCGACGGCCGGCACCGCGTGATGCGGGACCCGGTGGGTTACGCGGAGCTGCTGTGCGGCCTTCATCCGGTGGGCACACCGGGGCTGGCGGCCGACCGCCTCGCGGCCACCGCCGAGCGCACGGGCATCACCCGCTTCGCGCTCCTGGTGGAGGGTTCCGGAGATCTCGTCGCCACGGAGGAGAACGTAGCGCGGCTGGGCACCGAGGTGCTGCCACTCCTCGAATGACCCCCGCACACCCGCATGACGGTGTACAGCGATGTACGTACGGGAGCTGCCGCCCCGGACCAGTTGCACCTCCCGCGGCCCGGAACGGCAGCGCAAGCGTTCAGCAGTCCCGTAGTTCGGGCGACTGGTTGAGCAACTGGCCCCTCACCGAGGTGAACTTGGCCAGTCGGTCGTCGACCGAGGCGTCCAGCGGGAACACCGCGACGCGGTGGCAGTTCTGGAATGCGAGACGCACCCCGAAGTGCCGCTGCAGCGCGCCGCGTATCGCATCACTCGCGAGCGCACGCAGCAGCTGACCACGTGCCTGCTCGTTGGGCGGCGGCGTCTGGTTGTCGGCGAACTCCCCGCCGTCGACCTTCAGCTGAGCCACCAACGAGCTGATCATCTCCCATGCGTAGGGCAGGGAGGTCCGGACGCAGTCGACGAAGTCGGCTTCGTCGACCTCGCCTCGCTCGGCCTGTTCCAACAGCGCCGGTGAGACGTCGAGCGACATGGGTTCTCCTCTCGCGACCCCGGCGGAGTGCCGGAGCCTTACGGGCAGGGAAGGAGGGCGGCGACGCAGCGTGCACACACGACGACCTCCTGCATCCACGGTAAGGGCGCAGTCCGGGCCGCACCAGGAGATTGGGAACACAACCGGCCAATAACGAAGGGGTTCAAAGAGGGGCAAGACAGAAAGCGTCAGGTCCGGAAGGGGCGGGGGCGGCGGACTCGTGAATCGCGTCGAGCCCCCCACGTCGAGTAGCGTTGCCGACCATGCGTCTCGTCATCGCCCGCTGCTCCGTGGACTACGCGGGCCGGCTCACGGCCCACCTGCCCTCCGCTCCCCGTCTCATCCTGGTGAAGGCGGACGGGAGCGTGTCGATTCACGCCGACGACAGGGCGTACAAACCGCTCAACTGGATGTCGCCGCCCTGCACCCTGAAGGAGGGCAGCGGCGACACCGAGGGCGTCTGGACCGTGGTGAACAAGGCGGGCGAAAAACTGATCATCACGATGGAGGAAATCCACCACGACTCGTCCCACGAGCTGGGCGTCGATCCGGGGCTGATCAAGGACGGCGTGGAAGCGCACCTCCAGGAACTGCTGGCCGACCGGATCGAGACCCTCGGCGAGGGCTACACGCTGATCCGCCGCGAGTACTTCACGGCCATCGGCCCGGTCGACATCCTGTGCCGCGACGCCGACGGGCAGACGGTGGCCGTCGAGCTGAAGCGGCGAGGTGACATCGACGGCGTGGAGCAGCTGACCCGCTACCTGGAGCTGCTGAACCGCGACCCGCACCTGGCACCCGTGAAGGGCATCTTCGCCGCCCAGGAGATCAAGCCCCAGGCCCGCGTCCTGGCCACGGACCGAGGCATCGGCTGCGTGGTCCTCGACTACGACGCGATGCGGGGCATCGAGGACGACAAGCTGCGACTGTTCTGAGCCCTTGAAGCCCGTCCGGCGATTGCGGACAAGAGCTCGGCCGGGACGCACCCGCACCGGCTAGAGCACCGACGGACTCCCGCTCACCCCGCCGGAGGGCCCGCTCGCGGAGTCGGAGGTGTCCGGCGTCGTCGACGGCTCCCCCTCCGTCTCCGTAGGGCTCGGGGACTCCGACTCCGGCTCCGAGGGCCCCTGGCTGCTCGACGCCGTGGCCGATTTCGTGGGCGCCGGCTTCGTCGTCCCGGACGGCACCCCGGACGACTCCGTCGCCGAGGGCGACGACGGCGCATCCGGAGACGAGGGCGTCTCCACCGCCGAAGACGTCGCCGAAGGCGACACCGCGTCCGCCGGCGCCGACCCGCTGCCCGAGGGTCCGGGCGTAGCCGACGTGGACGCGGAGCCCGACTCCCTGACCGTCGGGGTCGCACCGTCCGCCGGCTCGTCGGCCGTGACGTCTCCGTCCTCGATGCCGTCGTCCTCGGTCACCGACTGCTCGGTCGAGGCGCCGGGGTCGCCCTGCGGGTCACTGCTCGACGTCAGCCCGAGCGTCACCACCGTGCCGAGGACCCCGGCCAGCAGCACGCCCGCGCCCGCCGCGACCAGGTTGCGCCGGGCCCCGCCCAGGAGCGCCAAGGGGCCGCCCCGCTCGGGCCCCTTGCCGGCCATGGGCGCCTCCTGCCGGGGCACCACCGCCGTGTCGTCGAACGCGCGCTGCACCGGGACCGGCGGGACGGCGGGCACAGCCAGGGGCGGGGGCACCTCGAACGGCCCGGCCGGTGTCTCGTCGCCCGCGGGCGGACCGCTCCCGGCCGGGCCCCCGGCGCGGTCCTCCACCAGGGCGAGCGCCCGCCGGCCGGCCACCGCGCCGCTCTTGTCGGCGAGCGCCCCGCGCATGCTGATGGAGGTCTCCAGCTCGGCCCTGGCCCGGCCGGGATTGCCTGTGCAGAGCGCGAGGACACCCAACTCATGGTGGAAGTAGGCCTCTTGCGCGACCTCCCCGGCGAGCCGGCCGGCCTCCTGACCGATCCGCAGGGCCCGCTCCCAGGCACCCCAGTGCAGCCCGGCCGCGAAGGCGGGGGCGGCGCTGCGGGCCAGGAGCACGGCGGCGCTCGTCTGCCCCGCCTCCTCCCCCGGCACCAACTGGGTCATGGCCGCGATGATCGCGTCGGCCTCGGCGGTGGCCCGGGCGGGGGTGACCGAGGGGTGGCCGGTCCACCAGGCGTAGTGCTGGGCGGCCGCGCGTGCCCGGTCGGCGGCCTCGTCGTCGTATCCGGCGGCGACCAGCTGGGCGAGCACACCGGCGGCCAGCCGGTAGCGGGAGCCGGCCGGGGAGAGCAGGCCGCAGCCGGCCAGCTCACCGAGTGCCGCGTCGGCGTGGGTGTCCCCGACGAGCGCCGGCAGGTGGGCCTGGTGCGGCACCTCGCCGCCGAGCGCCACCGCGAAGCGCAGCGTGTCGCGTGCGGCGCCGCTCAGCCGGGAGGCGAGCAGGGCGGCGGGCGCCGCGCCCTCGCCGAGGCTGGGCAGCGGTGTCCCGGTGTCCTCCGCCTCGGCGGCGTCATCGGGGGCCGGGGGCGCGTCGGCGGGCCGGTTCTCCAGGTAGCCGTACTCGTCGTACGCGGTGGGGTCGGTGCGCAGCTGGTCGCGCTGGCGCAGCAGGGCGCCGGCCTGGACGAAGCGCAGGGGCAGGCCCTCGGACTCGAACCAGAGGTCTCCGGCCCAGTTGGCCTCCTCCTCGGTGAGCGGCCGCTCGACGACCCGTTCCAGCAGGTCGACGGAGGTGGCGCGGTCGAGGCCGGTGAGGAAGACCTCTTCGAGGTGGGAGTCGGCACCGGGCGCGGGGACGTCGGGCGTGGCGGCGAGCAGGTAGGCGCACTCGGGGGTCGCGTCGAGCAGTTCGTCCAGGGCCGCGCCGCCGAACTCCAGGTCGTCCAGGACGACGACGGCTCCGACGGAGCGCAGCTTCTCCAGGAGCAGGGGGCGGTCGGGGCGGTGCAGTGGTGCGTCGTGGACGGCGTCGAAGAGTCCGTGCAGCAGGTCGGTGACGGTGCGCTTGTAGCCGCTGAGGCGGACGACCCCGTCTGGCGCGAGTTCGGCGCAGTCGGCCGCGACGGCGTCGAGCAGGGCGGTGCGGCCGGAGCCCGCGGGGCCGGTGAGCCGGACCGAGCGTCCGCGGGCGAGCAGGCGGCTCAGCCGTTCGCGTTCGTCCTCGCGCCGCAGCAGGGGGAGCTGGAGGAGGGGCGGGCCGGGCGGCACGGGGGGTGCGGCGGCGCGGGCGCGGTCGGCGCGCTCGGCGGGGGTGCGGCGGACGGGCGCGGCGGGCTGCTCGCCGGGCGGGCAGAGCTCGACCTCGCTGCCGTCGACGGGGTTGACGGTGAGCAGCAGGTCGCCGGCGACGAGCCTGACGACGCGGGCCTGTTGCGGTGTTTGCTGACCGAAATCCGGAGTCAGCGGATCGCGGGAGGGACGGCGCCGGCCGGCTTCCTCGGCGGAGCCTTCGCTGTCGTGGCCGAACTCTTCCGGCCCCCGGTGTATCGGGTCCATCGCCAAAGCCCCCAAGACGCGTCGAGCACGGTTGCCCCTCCCGGCCTCGCACGTCCGCTCACGGTCCGGTGTCCGCCGGGTGGGTCCGTCAATCGGCAGACGGCCGAACCCTAAACCTTCGCACAGTATCTACGAACATCCGGGGTGGCTCGCCGCCCCACAGATCACGGTCTCGTGAGGATTGTGCGCCTTCGAACCGCACGGTCACCGAGGGTCCGTCCGGGGACACGGCGCGTCCCCCCGCCGGGCGCGTTCAGACGCGCGGCAGCGACTCCGCGGCGATCCCGCCCTCGATGGCGAGGATGCGGTGCAGCCGGGTGGCCACCAGGAGGCGTTGCATCTGCGGGGGTACGCCGCGCAGCACGAGGCGCCGTCCGGCGCGTCCGGCCCTGCGGTGTGCGCCCATGATGACGCCGAGTCCGGTGGCGTCCCACGAATCCAGCTCGGTCAGGTCGAGCACCAGATCTCCGACGCCGTCGTCGAGGGCCGAGTGCAGGACCGTACGGGCGTCCGCCGCGCTTCGGACGTCGAGGCGGCCCCCGACGACCAGCTCGGCGTGGTCGCCCCTGATGTGCATATGCGCTCCCCTGGAATGCTCCGTGGCCCGGTCCGTCTGTCCGAAACTGTCTCTGCCCCAACTGACTGCGGCAGCGACAGGGTAGTTGCCGTCTGTAAGCGAACCGATACCGAATTCACTCCGAGGAGTGATGCGGGATGGCCGCGGACCCCGGTGGCTCAGCCGGTCGCGGCCGGCGTTCCCCGACTGGCACCCGGCCTGATTGACGGCAGATCAGCCGGACCGGACCGAAAATGATCAGTAGGTGTAGAAGCCCTGCCCGCTCTTGCGCCCGATGTCACCTGCATCGACCATCCGGCGCATCAGCTCCGGGGCGGCGAACTTCTCGTCCTGGGACTCGGTGTAGATGTTGCCCGTGGCGTGCAGCAGGATGTCGACGCCGGTGAGGTCGGCGGTGGCGAGCGGGCCCATGGCGTGGCCGAAACCGAGCTTGCAGGCGGTGTCGATGTCCTCGGCGGTGGCGACGCCCGACTCGTAGAGCTTGGCGGCCTCGACCACGAGCGCCGAGATCAGCCGGGTGGTGACGAAGCCGGCCACGTCGCGGTTGACGACGATGCAGGTCTTGCCGACGGACTCGGCGAACTCCCGCGCGGTGGCGAGGGTTTCGTCGCTGGTCTTGTAGCCGCGTACGAGTTCGCAGAGCTGCATCATCGGGACCGGCGAGAAGAAGTGGACGCCGACGACGCGTTCCGGGCGCTCCGTCACGGCCGCGATCTTGGTGATCGGGATGGCGGAGGTGTTGGAGGCGAGCACGGTGTCGTCCCGGACGATCTTGTCGAGGGTCCGGAAGATCTCGTGCTTCACCTCCAGCTTCTCGAAGACGGCTTCGACCACGATGTCCGCGTCGGCGACGGCGTCCAGGTCGGTGGTCGTGGTGATCCGGCCGAGCGCGGCCTCGGCGTCGGCGGCTTCGAGCTTGCCCTTGGCGACGAACTTGTCGTAGGAGGCCTTGATGCCGTCGCGGCCCCGGGTCAGCGCCTCGTCGGTGACGTCGCGCAGGACGACGTCCCAGCCCGCCTGGGCGGAGACCTGAGCGATGCCGGACCCCATGAGTCCGGCTCCGATGACGGCGAGCTTCCTGGCCACGTTGGCACCCCTGTGTCTTGTCAATGGTTCTGGTCCATGCCCTCCGGCGGAGGTTAGTACCCGTGGCGGGCGCTGGGGCCGCGAAGAGATGCGCGTCACGTCTCAAATGACGGACATCACACCAGGATGTGTCATTCGGCGGTGCGGCGGGCGTAGTTGAGCACCTTTTCGCCCAGCAGGTCCTCGATGTCGTCGAGCAGGACGAGGGCGTCCCGGGAGACCTCGGCGGCCTTGCGTCCGGCGACCATCTCGCGGCCGACGTAGGCCATGAGTGTGCTGTGGACCCAGGAGAGCTGACCGGCCACCAGGACCGGCGTCCCGTCCCCGGGCGCGGCACCGGACACCTCGGTGAGGGTCGCTTCCAGGTGCTGCTGGGCCTCCTGCTGGATGAGCCACAGGCGGGCCTTGAGGCCGTCGGCGCCCTCGATGACCCGCATGAAGCGGGCGTACCCCTCCATCAGCCCGACGGTGGGCGAGACGCTCTCGACCTGGACGCGCAGCTCCCGCAGGACGGCGTCGGCCGCGGACTCGCCCTCGTCCCGCCCCCTGACGTACCGGGAGAGGCGCTCGATCATGCCGGCGCCGCGGTCGAGGAAGAGGTCCTCCTTGGTGGGGAAGTAGTTGTAGACCGTGTTGACCGAGACGTCGGCGGCGTGCGCGATCTCGGCGATCGTGACGGCGTCGAAGCCCCGCTCCAGGAACAGGCCGGTGGCCAGGTCCGAGAGGTACTGCCTGGTCTGCCGCTTCTTGCGCTCCCTGAGTCCCTCAGCCATGACTCCATCGTAGATCGCTCTGGGGCTCCTGAATATTTGTAGTCACCGCAATATTTAAGTGCCTCTGTTTCGCGACGAGTCCGGCACCACCGTCGTCCTCACCACGCACTACCTGGACGAGGCGGACGCCCTCGCCGACCGGCTGGTCGTGGTCGACCGGGGCCTGGTGGCCGCGGAGGGCACACCGGACGCGCTGAAGACCCGCTACGCCGGGCTCCCCCGGCGCCACGCTCCAGGACGCCTTCACTCGCCGTGACCGTGGGCACACGTGTCTTCAAGAAGGCCGGGGCCTAACTAGGCTGGCCGCATGGTCAATCTGACGCGCATCTACACCCGTACCGGCGACAAGGGCACCACCGCCCTCGGTGACATGAGCCGGACCGCCAAGACCGATCTGCGGATCTCCGCGTACGCCGACGCCAACGAGGCCAACGCGGTCATCGGTACCGCGATCGCCCTCGGGCAGCTGTCCGACGACGTCGTGAAGGTCCTCGTCCGCGTGCAGAACGACCTGTTCGACGTGGGCGCCGACCTCTCGACGCCGGTGGTCGAGAACCCGGAGTACCCGCCGCTGCGGGTCGAGCAGAGCTACGTCGACAAGCTGGAGGCGGACTGCGACCACTACCTGGAGCAGGTGGAGAAGCTCCGCAGCTTCATCCTTCCGGGCGGTACGCCGGGCGCCGCGCTGCTCCACCAGGCGTGCACCGTGGTCCGGCGGGCCGAGCGCTCCACCTGGGCCGCGATGGAGGTGCACGGCGAGGTGATGAACGCGCTGACCGCCACCTACCTCAACCGCCTCTCCGACCTGCTGTTCATCCTCGCCCGGGTGGCGAACAAGGAGGTCGGCGACATCCTGTGGGTGCCGGGCGGCGAGCGCTGAGCCGGGGGGCCGCCCGCGAGGGGATCAGCTCGCGGGCGGGCCCTTGTGGGGCTCCCGCTCGGGGAACACGGTGTAGCTCGCCGCGATCACCAGGTTGATCCCGATCACGAACAGCATCGTCCGCTGCCACGACTGCAACGAGGACACGTCCCCGTCGCCGCCCACGTACCAGACCGCCGCCTGGAGCAGCGCCAGCGCCGTCACCGCGGCCACGGTCCACCGGCCGGCGACCCGCCACTCGTGCACGGCCCGCGCCGTCCCGTACTTCGGCGGCTTCACCGGGGGCGGGCCGCCGGCGAAGCGGTGGGCGACCCGGGCGTCGGCCCACTTGATGGTGGAGTGCCCGAGGCCCACCGTGAAGCCGATGTAGACGGCGGCGAGCCCGTGCTTCCAGTCGGGGGCCGCCCCGTTCTTCAGGTCGACGGCGGTCACCACGAGCATGACGAGTTCGAGCACCGGTTCGCACAGCAGGACGGCGGCGCCCAGGCGCGGCCTGCGCGCCCCGTAGCGCAGCGCCAGGCCGGCGGCCAGCAGCACCCAGAAGGCGATCTCGCAGGCGACGATCAGTGTGACGATCACGGTCCGTTTCCTTTCCCTCCCCTCCAGGCTCCCGCCCGCGCCGCCGCCGGTCGTCGGCCCCGGTGACGAAAGGCGACTGCATCCTTCGATGTAGTGGCGGATCGCCCGCCGAGCACAGGTGCGGCGGCGGGCCGTACGTGTTGGATGGGCAGGTGTTCTCCTCGGCCCGCCCCCACCGCCACGACATCCTGATCGCGGCCGTCGGACTGCTCGGCGGAGCGGTCCTGTCGCTGCTCGGGCTGCGCATGCAGAACGGCCGCCCGCTCGACGCGTCCTGGACCGCTCTCGTCCCGCTCACGGTGATGGCGGGGCTCGAACCGCTGCGCCGCGGCGCACCGCAGACCGCGCTGGTCATCGGCACCCTCGCGCTGGTCGCCGACCAGTTCACCCCGGGAAACCTGGCGACCGTGCTGATGTTCACGGACATCATGTACGCGGCCGTCCTCTACGGCACCCCGGCCGCCGCCCGCCGCATCCCGGTGACCACGTTCCTGATCACCGTCGGGGTCACGATCGGCTTCCTGGCCTGGTTCCGCGACGCCGAGGCCCTGCTCGTCGGCATCCTCACCGCCCTGGTCGCGTTCGCTCCCGCCCTCACCGGGGTCAGCGTCCGCAACCACCGCGAGGCCGCCGACGCCGCCCGGCTGCGCGCCGACCAGATCGCCCTGCTCGCCGAGATGGACCGCACCCAGGCGGTGACCGCCGAGCGGGCCCGGATGGCGCGCGAGCTGCACGACATGGTCGCCAACCACCTGTCCGCCATCGCGATCCACTCCACCGCCGCGCTCTCCATCGACGAGCCGGAGACCTCGCGCAACGCCCTCGGGGTGATCCGTGAGAACAGCGTCGAGGGTCTGGCCGAAATGCGCCGTCTGATCGGGCTGTTGCGCACCGGATCGGCCGACCCGGAGCCCAGCAGCTCGCCGACGCCGGCCTCACTGGACGCGCTGGTCGAGCAGCACCGGGCGAGCGCCGCGTCCAGTGGGCTGAGCTGCGTCCTGGAGGACACCCGGGCGGACCGGGAGCGGCTGCCGGCGCCGGTCGAGCCGGCCGCGTACCGCATCGTGCAGGAGTCCTTGACCAATGCCCTCAAGCACGCGGCGCCGGGCCCGGTCACGGTCCGGCTCGGGCAGACGGAGCGGCTGCTGACGGTGGAGGTGAGCAGCGTGCTCGGCGACCGGACGGGGCCGCGCGCACCGGGGTCAGGGGCCGGTCTCGTGGGGATGCGGGAGCGGGTGGCGCTGCTCGGCGGGGAGTTCGAGGCGGGCCCGGTGGCGGGAGGGGACGATGCGCGGTTGTGGCGGGTACGGGCACGGCTGCCCGTCCCGGACGGTACGGAAGGCGGGATGTGGTCATGACGATCCGGGTGCTGGTCGCGGAGGACCAGGCGGCGGTACGGGCGGGGCTGGTGCTCATCCTGGGCAGCGCGCCGGACATCGAGGTCGTCGGGGAGGCGGGCGACGGCGAGGAGGCGGTGCGGCTGGCCCGCGAGCTGCGTCCGGACCTGGTGCTGATGGACGTACAGATGCCGCGGCTCGACGGGGTGTCGGCCACCCGGCAGGTGGTGGACGAGCATCTCCCGGACGTGCTGGTGCTGACCACCTTCGACCTGGACGCCTATGTGTTCGGCGCGTTGCGCGCCGGGGCGTCGGGCTTCCTGCTGAAGGACACCGAGGCGCGTGGGCTGCTCGACGCGGTCCGCACGGTGGCGCGCGGCGAGGGGCTGATCGCCCCGGCGGTGACGCGCCGGCTGATCGCGGAGTTCGCCGGCTCCGCCCCCGTACGGCCGTCGGGGGCGCCCGACTCGGCGGTGCTGGAGACGCTGACCCGGCGCGAGCGCGAGGTGCTGGGATGCTTGGGCGAGGGGCTGTCGAACGCGGAGATCGCCGTGCGGTTGTCCATGGCCGAGGCGACGGCGAAGACGCACGTCAGCCGGTTGCTGGGGAAGCTGGAGCTGCGGAGCCGGGTTCAGGCGGCTGTGCTGGCCCAGGAGTTGGGCGTCTGAGGTTTATTCCCATCAGGACGCCGAACTTTGGTCCAGACCTCTTGACGATTGGTCCAGACCTTCCTAATCTCACCGAGCACACTGCGGTGAGCCTGCCATGACAAAGCGGGCTCAGGGCGGCGCAGGGTTTGCAGTCCACGGACCACCCCGTATGTCCGGACCTCTCCCGAGGAGCACCGTTGAGCACTGAGACCCCCCGCCGGACCCGATTCAGACTCGGGTCCGGAGAAGCCACCAGAACAAGAGCCGTCGCGGGCCTCACCGCACTGCTCCTTCCCCTTGCCGCCATGGTCGGCATGGCCTCCCCCGCCGAGGCGGCGACCTCCGCCACGGCCACGTACCTCAAGAAGTCCGACTGGGGCAGCGGCTTCGAGGGCCAGTGGACGGTGAAGAACACCGGCACCACCGCCCTCAGCTCCTGGACCATCGAGTGGGACTTCCCCAGCGGCACCGCCGTCGGCTCCGCCTGGGACGCCACCGTCACCCACACGGGCAACCACTGGACCGCCAAGAACGTCGGCTGGAACGGAACGGTCGCCCCGGGCGCCAGCGTTTCCTTCGGCTTCAACGGCACCGGCTCCGGCAGCGGCGCCGCCACCAACTGCACACTGAACGGCGCATCCTGCGACGGCGGCAGCGTCCCCGGCGACAACGCCCCCTCGGCGCCGGGCACCCCCACCGCGAGCAACATCACCGACACCTCGGCGAAGCTCAGCTGGACCGCGGCCACCGACGACCACGGCATCAAGAACTACGACGTCCTGCGGGACGGCGCGGTCGTCGCCACGGTCACCGGCACCACGTACACCAACACCGGCCTCACCGCGGGCACCGACTACTCGTACACCGTGCAGGCCCGTGACACCGCCGACCAGACCGGCCCGGTCAGCGGCGCGGTCAAGGTGCACACCACCGGTGGCGGCAACGGTGACGGTGACGGTGACGGTGACGGCAACGGCAACACCGGCGGCAAGGTCAACCTCGGTTACTTCACCGACTGGGGCGTCTACGGCCGGGACTACCACGTCAAGAACCTGGACACCTCCGGTTCGGCCGCGAAGATCACGCACATCAACTACGCCTTCGGCAACGTCCAGGGCGGCAAGTGCACCATCGGCGACTCCTACGCCGACTACGACATGGCGTACACGGCCGACAAGTCCGTAGACGGCGTGGCCGACACCTGGGACCAGCCGCTGCGCGGCAGCTTCAACCAACTGCGCAAGCTCAAGGCGAAGTACCCGAACATCAAGGTCCTGTGGTCCTTCGGCGGCTGGACCTGGTCCGGCGGCTTCGGCCAGGCGGCCCAGAACCCGGCCGCGTTCGCCCAGTCCTGCTACGACCTGGTCGAGGACCCGCGGTGGGCCGATGTCTTCGACGGCATCGACATCGACTGGGAGTACCCCAACGCCTGCGGCCTGACCTGTGACACCAGCGGCCCGGACTCGCTGAAGAAGCTCACCTCGGCGCTGCGCACGAAGTTCGGCAGCAACAACCTGGTCACCGCCGCCATCTCGGCCGACGGCTCCACCGGCGGCAAGCTCGACCTGGCGGACTACGCCGGCGCCGCGCAGTCGCTCGACTGGTACAACGTGATGACGTACGACTTCTTCGGCGCCTGGGACGCGAAGGGCCCGACGGCCCCGCACTCCCCGCTGACCTCGTACAACGGCATCCCGCAGGACGGCTTCACCTCCGCCGACGCGATCGCCAAGCTGAAGGCCAAGGGCGTCCCCGCCTCCAAGCTGCTGCTCGGCATCGGCTTCTACGGCCGCGGCTGGACCGGCGTCACCCAGGACGCCCCCGGCGGCACCGCCACCGGCGCCGCCCCGGGCACGTACGAGGCGGGCATCGAGGACTACAAGGTCCTCAAGAACAGCTGCCCCGCCACCGGCACCATCGCCGGCACGGCGTACGCGCACTGCGGCACCAACTGGTGGAGCTACGACACCCCGGCCACCATCGGCTCGAAGATGACCTGGGCGAAGAACCAGGGCCTGGGAGGCGCGTTCTTCTGGGAATTCAGCGGGGACACCAGCAACGGTGAACTCGTGAACGCGATGCACAACGGCCTGAACTAGCACCACGGCACCGCACATCGCGTAACCCCCGAAAGCACCGGGGAGACAGGTCCGCCCCCTGTCTCCCCGGTTTTCGCGTTCCTACCGCCGCCGGCCGGCGCCACGTAGCCAAGCCGCCAGTCATCGGCCGGCACCACGCGGCAAGCGCCGCAGCCGTCAGCCAGCGGCTGACGGCTGCGGAAAGGCGCCCCCAAGGGCTGTCCGACGGACAGGCCCTACACCACGTTCACCCTCCCCCGGACTCCGTCCGGGAGGTGCCCCCTGCCGGCGAGACCCCTATCAAGCCACATTGACCCGCTGGCCGGGCGGAGCCGCCTCCAGCCAGGCGAGGAAGCCGGTCAGCGCGTCCTCGCTCATCGCCAGCTCCAGGCGGGTCTCCCGGTGGAGACAGCCGAGCACGATGGCGTCGGAGAGGAGGGCCAGTTCCTCCTCGCCCTCGGGCAGGCGACGGGCCACGACCTCGATCGCGGACCGCTCAAGCACCCGGCGCGGACGCGGCGAGTAGCTGAAGACCCGGAACCAGTTCACCCTGTCGCCGCTGTAGCGGGCGACGCCGTACACCCAGCCCTTGCCCGACAGATCGGGCTCGGCGGGAATGTTCCACCGCAGGCTGCAGTCGAAGGTCCCGCCGGAGCGCTGAATCAGCCGCCGGCGCAGACCGAAGACGAAGAGTCCAATCGCGACCAGTGCGACGACCAGCCCGCCCACCAACAGTGCGAGGAACATCTCCACCGACCTCCTCGCGTCGTCGAGTAAACGGATACCGTCCGAACTTCACCTGCATCTGCATCGCCTCAGCCGCGACACGGTCTGGAGGGGTCTCCAGCACGGGCCGCGGCTGAGGGTAAAGCCTTGTCGTGAGGTGGCTAGTGTGCCGCCACCGCACGCAGTCGTACTTCGGCGCGCCGCTCGGAAGCGGCGTCCGTGTCCGACTTCGCACGCTCCAGCGCACGCTCCGCGCGCTGGACGTCGATCTCGTCGGCCAGCTCCGCGATCTCGGCGAGAAGCGAGAGCTTGTCGTCCGCGAAGGAGATGAAACCGCCGTGCACCGCGGCGACGACGGTCGCGCCGTCGCTCGTACGGATCGTCACCGGGCCCGATTCCAGCACACCCAGAAGCGGCTGGTGACCGGGCATGACGCCGATGTCGCCGGACGTGGTGCGCGCGACGACCAGGGTGGCCTCGCCGGACCAGACACTGCGGTCCGCGGCGACCAGCTCGACGTGCAGCTCAGCAGCCAAGGGTGGCTCCTCGGGTCACCACCCGGCGGTCGTGCCGGGTGTTGGGTCAATTCTACGGGGCGTGGTGAGGGGGACGGGACGCACCCGCCCCCCTCGGTGAGCCGGGGGCTCAGGAGACGCCGAGCTCCTTGGCGTTGGCCTTCAGGTCCTCGATGCCACCGCACATGAAGAACGCCTGCTCGGGGAAGTGGTCGTACTCACCGTCGCAGATCGAGTTGAACGCGGCGATCGACTCGTCGAGCGGCACGTCCGAACCGTCCACGCCGGTGAACTGCTTGGCGACGTGGGTGTTCTGCGACAGGAAGCGCTCGACACGACGGGCACGGTGGACAACGAGCTTGTCCTCCTCGCCCAGCTCGTCGATACCGAGGATCGCGATGATGTCCTGGAGGTCCTTGTACTTCTGGAGAATCCCCTTGACACGCATGGCCGCCGCGTAGTGGTCCTCGGCGATGTACCGCGGGTCGAGGATGCGGGACGTCGAGTCCAGCGGGTCCACGGCCGGGTAGATGCCCTTCTCGGAGATCGGACGGGAGAGAACCGTCGTCGCGTCGAGGTGGGCGAAGGTGGTGGCCGGCGCCGGGTCGGTCAGGTCGTCCGCGGGGACGTAGATCGCCTGCATCGAGGTGATCGAGTGACCGCGGGTCGACGTGATGCGCTCCTGGAGCAGACCCATCTCGTCGGCCAGGTTCGGCTGGTAACCCACCGCGGACGGCATACGGCCGAGCAGGGTGGACACCTCGGAGCCGGCCTGGGTGTACCGGAAGATGTTGTCGATGAAGAAGAGCACGTCCTGCTTCTGCACATCGCGGAAGTACTCCGCCATGGTCAGACCGGCCAGGGCGACCCGAAGACGCGTCCCCGGCGGCTCGTCCATCTGGCCGAAGACGAGCGCCGTCTTGTCGATGACGCCGGAGTCGGCCATCTCCTCGATGAGGTCGTTGCCCTCACGGGTACGCTCACCGACGCCCGCGAACACCGACACACCGTCGTGGTTGTTGGCGACGCGGTAGATCATCTCCTGGATCAGCACGGTCTTGCCGACACCGGCACCACCGAACAGACCGATCTTTCCACCCTTGACGTACGGGGTGAGGAGGTCGATGACCTTGACGCCGGTCTCGAACATCTCGGTCTTGGACTCGAGCTGGTCGAAGTTGGGCGCCTTGCGGTGGATCGGCCAGCGCTCGGTGACCTCGGACTCGGCCTCCGGCTTGTTCAGGATCTCGCCGAGGGTGTTGAACACCTTGCCCTTGGTGACATCGCCGACGGGAACCGTGATGCCCGTGCCCGTGTCGGTCACCGGGGCCTGGCGGACCAGGCCGTCGGTGGGCTGCATCGAGATCGCGCGGATCACGCCGTCACCGAGGTGCTGGGCGACCTCGAGCGTCAGCTTCTTGAGCTTGCCGTCCTCGGCCGGGTCGGCCACCTCGACGGTCAGCGCGTTGTAGATCTCCGGCATCGCGTCGACGGGGAACTCCACGTCGACGACCGGGCCGATGACCCGGGCGACGCGGCCCGTGGCAACGGCCGTCTCAACTGTGGTCGTCATTACTTGTCACTCCCCGCGGTCGCGTCGGCCAGCGCACTGGCACCACCGACGATCTCGCTGATTTCCTGGGTGATTTCGGCCTGGCGGGCCGCGTTGGCAAGCCGAGAGAGCGTCTTGATGAGCTCACCGGCGTTGTCGGTGGCCGACTTCATCGCGCGGCGGCGGGCGGCGTGCTCGGAAGCAGCGGCCTGCAGCAGCGCGTTGTAGATGCGGCTCTCGACGTACCGCGGAAGCAGGGCGTCGAGGACGTCCTCCGCCGACGGCTCGAAGTCGAAGAGCGGCAGGATCTCGCCCTTGCCGTCCTCCTGCTCCGTGGCACCGAGACTGAGCGGCAGCATCCGGTCGTCGACCGGGTTCTGCGTCATCATCGACACGAACTCCGTGAAGACGATGTGCAGCTCGTCGACGCCGCCCTCGGCGGTCTCCTGGGTGACCGCCTCGATCAGCGGAGCAGCCGCCCGCTTGGCATCCGCGTACGTCGGGCTGTCGGTGAAGCCGGTCCACGAGTCCGCGATCTTGCGCTCGCGGAAGCCGTAGTAGGCGACACCCTTGCGGCCGATCACATACGTGTCGACCTCCTTGCCCTCACCGCGCAGCCGCCCGGTCAGCTTCTCCGCGGCCTTGATGGCGTTGGAGGAGTAACCGCCGGCCAGACCGCGGTCGCTCGTGATGAGCAGGATCGCGGCCCGGGTCGGGGTCTCGGCCTCGGTGGTCAGCGGGTGCTTGGTGGTGGAGCCGGTCGCCACCGCGGTCACCGCACGGGTGAGCTCGGTCGCGTACGGCGTCGACGCCGCCACCTGGCGCTGCGCCTTGACGATGCGCGAGGCGGCGATCATCTCCATCGCCTTGGTGATCTTCTTCGTGGCGGTGACGGAGCGGATGCGGCGCTTGTAAACGCGAAGCTGAGCGCCCATCGGTCAGCCCTCGCCCAGGAGCTTGCCGTCCGAGGTCTCGAACTGCTGCTTGAAGGCGGCGACGGCGTCGGCGATCGCCTGCAGCGTGTCGTCGGACATCTTGGCGCCCTCGCGGATGCTGGTCAGGAGGTCCTTGCGCTCGCGGCGCAGGTACTCCAGCAGTTCCGACTCGAAGCGGCGGATGTCCTCGACCGGGACGTCGTCCATCTTGCCGTTGGTGCCGGCCCAGACGGAGACGACCTGCTCCTCGACCGGGAACGGGGCGTACTGCGGCTGCTTCAGCAGCTCGACCATGCGCTTACCGCGCTCCAGCGAGGCCTTCGAGGCCGCGTCCAGGTCGGAACCGAAGGCGGCGAACGCCTCCAGCTCGCGGTACTGGGCGAGGTCCACGCGGAGCCGGCCGGACACCTGGCGCATGGCCTTGTGCTGGGCGGAGCCACCGACGCGGGAGACCGAGATACCGACGTTCAGGGCCGGGCGCTGGCCGGCGTTGAACAGGTCGGACTCCAGGAAGCACTGGCCGTCGGTGATGGAGATGACGTTGGTCGGAATGAACGCCGACACGTCGTTCGCCTTGGTCTCGACGATCGGGAGGCCCGTCATCGAACCCGCACCCATGTCGTCGGAGAGCTTGGCGCAGCGCTCCAGCAGACGCGAGTGGAGGTAGAAGACGTCGCCCGGGTAGGCCTCGCGGCCCGGCGGACGGCGCAGCAGCAGCGACACGGCGCGGTAGGCGTCGGCCTGCTTCGAGAGGTCGTCGAAGATGATCAGGACGTGCTTGCCCTGGTACATCCAGTGCTGACCGATGGCCGAACCGGTGTACGGCGCCAGGTACTTGAAGCCGGCCGGGTCGGACGCCGGGGCGGCGACGATCGTTGTGTACTCGAGCGCGCCGGCCTCTTCGAGGGCACCGCGCACGGAGGCGATGGTGGAGCCCTTCTGACCGATGGCGACGTAGATGCAGCGCACCTGCTTGTTCACGTCGCCCGAGCGCCAGTTGTCGCGCTGGTTGATGATCGTGTCGACGGCCAGAGCGGTCTTACCCGTCTGACGGTCGCCGATGATCAGCTGACGCTGGCCGCGGCCGATCGGCACCATCGCGTCGACGGCCTTGTAGCCGGTCTGCATCGGCTCGTGCACCGACTTACGGACCATGACGCCAGGGGCCTGCAGCTCGAGGGCGCGGCGGCCGTCGGTCGCGATCTCGCCGAGACCGTCGATCGGGTTGCCAAGCGGGTCGACGACGCGGCCGAGGTAGCCCTCGCCGACGCCGACGGAGAGCACCTCGCCGGTGCGGCGCACCGGCTGGCCCTCCTCGATTCCGCTGAACTCGCCGAGGACGATCGCACCGATCTCGCGCTCCTCGAGGTTGAGGGCGAGACCGAGGGTGCCGTCCTCGAACTTCAGCAGCTCGTTCGCCATGGCGGAGGGCAGGCCCTCCACCTTCGCGATGCCGTCGCCGGCAACGCTGACCGTACCGACCTCCTCGCGCGAGGCCGCGTCCGGCTTGTACGACTGGACAAAGTTCTCCAGCGCGTCCCGGATCTCCTCCGGCCGGATCGTGAGCTCCGCCATCTGGGTTCCCTGCTCTCCTTGTTGGGCCCGAAGTTTCTTAAGGGGGTCTGGGGGCCGACCCCCAGGAATCTTCTGCAATTTCTGCACGGCCCAACCGGGCCGCTGGTCTTGCTCTGTTCTGTTGCGCTGCGCTTGTGTCAGCCGGCCATGCGGCGGGTCGCCTCGTCGAGGCGCTCCGCGACGGTGCCGTTGATGACCTCGTCACCGACCCGCACCGCGATCCCGCCGAGGACCGAGGGGTCCACGTCCAGGTTCAGGTGCATCTGCCGGCCGTAGATCTTCGCCAGGGCCGCGCCCAAGCGCTGCTTCTGCCGGTCGCTGAGCGGCACCGCCGAGGTGACGATCGCGACCGTGCGCTCCCGGCGCTCCGCGGCGAGCTTGGAGAGGGAGTCGAGTCCCGCTTCCAGGCTACGTCCACGCGGCTGGGTGACAAGCCGCACGATGACGCGCTCGGTGGTGGGCCGCGCCTTTCCGCCGAGCAGGCTGCGCAGCAGCTCGCCCTTGGCGGCGGAGGTCGCGGTCCGGCTGGTGAGCGCGGCACGCAGACCGGTGTCCGAGGCGACGATGCGGCCGAACCGGAAGAGTTCGTCCTCCACGTCGTCCAGGTCACCGTTGCGCTGGGCGGCGGTGAGGTCGGCGGTGTTCGCCAGCTCCTCGACCGAGTCGACCAGGTCACGCGACTGCGACCAGCGCGAGCGGACCATGCCGGAGACCAGATCGACGGCTTCGCCGCCCACCTGGCCGCCGAGCAGCCGGGCTGCCAGCTCGGCCCTGGCCTCGCCGGGCTGCGCCGGGTCGGTCAGGACCCGGCGCAGCGACACCTCGCGGTGCAGCAGCGCCGTGACGCCGGCCAGGTCCTCGGCGAGCTTCGCCGCGTCGACCGACGTGCTGTCGGTCAGCGCGTCGAGACGCTCGCGTGCGGCAGCCAGTGCCTCGCGGCTCGCGCTGTTCATCGGACGGCCTCGGCCTTCGCTTCGAGCTCGTCGAGGAAGCGGTCGACGGTGCCACTCTGCCGGGCGTGGTCCTCCAGGGACTCGCCGACGAGCTTGCCGGCCAGGTCGGTGGCGAGCTTGCCCACGTCCTGGCGCAGCGCCGAGGCGGCGGCCTTGCGGTCGGCCTCGATCTGGGCGTGGCCGGCGGCGACGATCTCGTCGCGCTGGCGCTGCCCCTCCTCGCGCATTTCCTGCAGGATCACGGCGCCCTGCTCCTGCGCCTCCTGGCGCATACGAGCGGCTTCGTGGCGGGCCTCGGCGAGCTGAGCCTTGTACTGCTCAAGAACGCTCTGGGCCTCGGTCTGGGCCGCATCGGCCTTTTCGATACCGCCTTCGATGGCCTCGCGGCGCTCTTCCAGAACCTTGTTGATGTTCGGGAGGAGCTTCTTGGCGAGGAAGCCGAAGACGATGACGAAAGCGATGAGGCCAATGACGAGCTCAGGGATCGGCGGAATGAGCGGGTTTTCCGCTTCCTCCGCCGCGAGCTGAACCAGGGGGTTCACGTCAGTGCCTTCCGTCGAATGGGCTGTTCGCGACCGGTCAGGAGGTCGGGTAGACGAACGGCATGACCAGACCGATCAGGGCGAGCGCCTCACAGAAGGCGAAGCCGAGGATCTGGTTGGCGCGGATGAGACCGGCAGCCTCGGGCTGACGGGCGAGCGCCTGGGTGCCGTTACCGAAGATGATGCCGATGCCGACGCCGGGGCCGATCGCGGCGAGGCCGTAACCGATCGAGCCGAGGTTGCCCTTGATTTCGACGCCGGCGGCGAGGGTCTGGAGAGCGGACATGCCGGTTCTTCCTTCTCTTTCAATGTCCGGTGGGGGTTGGCCACCGGGTGCTTCAGGAGGTGGGGTGCTCAGTGGCCCTTGGCAAGAGCGCCCTGGATGTAGCTGCAGGCCAGCAGCACGAACACATAGGCCTGAACAGCCTGGATGAAGAGTTCGAAGGCCGTCATCACGAGGACCATCACGAACGACACACCTGCGTAGGCGATGCCGATGCCGTTGAGCATGTACCAGCTGGCGATCGTGAAGAGCAGCAGGAGCGTGTGGCCCGCGAACATGTTGGCGAAGAGTCGGACCGCGTGCGTGAACGGCCGGACCAGGAGGTTCGAGAAGAACTCGATGGTCATCGAGAGCGGCAGGACCCCGCCGAGGTTCTTGTCGTAGCCGGTGAAGTTCTTGAGGGCTCCGACGAAACCGTGCTTCTTGAAGGTCAGACCGACCCACAGGAGGTAGACGATTCCGGCGAGGATCGCCGGGTACGAGATGATCGCCGTCACGGGGAACTGGGCAACCGGGATGATGGACCAGAGGTTCATCATCCAGATGACGAAGAACAGGGAGACCATCAGCGGGACGTACTTCTCGCCGTCGCGCTTGCCGATCGTCTCGTAGACGATGCCGCGGCGGATGAAGTCGTAGCCGGCCTCAGCCGTCATCTGGAGCTTGCCGGGCACCAACTTCGGCTTGCGGAAGGCGGCCCAGAAGAAGCCAACGATGATGACCGAGCCGAGCAGGGCCAGCAGCATCGTCTTGTTGAAGTACAAGTTGCTGTCCGCGTCGCCCCAGAGGGGTTCGAACAGGAACGAGTGCAGGCCGGGTGCCGGAAAGCCACATCCGTCGAAGAGGTGGCAATCGGTCTCGAAGGCGAGCACCTGTGTCGGGTCAGCACTCACCGCGGGCTCCTTCAGCGTGGCGCATAGGTACGGCAACCTCGTTGTGTCGGCGCGGCGCACAGCCGCGGTTCGGCACTGGACTGGTGTTTCGGATGTGTGAGCGGCAGTCAGGCATGTGAGCCTCGCGATCGAGCAGGCGTCAGCTCACATGCACGCGCCCGCAGTGCCGCAGTTGGAACCGGACGATAGCAGGGTCCTGACCCCGCACTTATTCCGCCCCTACCCTTCACGCTTCGGACCCCGGTTTCCTGGGCTTCTCGCCCTTGTCGGACTCGGGTTCCACGTAAAGGATCTTGGCCTTCATGTGCGCACGCGCCTGTGCGCCGATCCACACGAGGGTCGTCGCGACCAGCGTGATCGCGAAGGCCTTCGGGTTGAACAGGGAAGTGTTCTTGAATACGGCGACGAAGATGAACAGCAGCAGGAGCTGCGCCGTGTAGAGCGCGAGTCCCATCGCCTGGAAGAGGTGGGGCATGGACCGGGCGGTCCGCTGCAGGACCATGAGTCCGATCCCCATGAAGAGGATGACCACGACCGTCCCGAAGACCGCGCCCAGGGCTCCCTTGCCGCCGGCGACACCAGCGCTGATCGCGACGGCTACGGCGCCGGCGACAGCGGTGGGTACGGCGGTCTGGAGGAGAGTCCGGACGTCGTTGGACGGCATGGCGGCAGCTCCGCTTGCAGGGGGGTGGGCAGTGTGTCGTCATGGACGAGCGTAGGCCCGGTCCGAGTCGATGCCTCGGGCCGATGGACCGTGCTACAGCAGGTCCTCCGGCTCTGTCACCGGGCTTCGTGAACGCTATCACAAACTATTTGATGAGGTCTTTACCAAGAAAGTGTGCTTGCTGTCACACGTGAGGACCAACGGACACGTGTGAGCGATGCGGACTTTGGGTTTGTCTGCTAATGGACGGCTATGCCCGGGTTCACCGGCGGGTGGAACCGGCCTCGCGGCGGTCCGCGAAACGCGATCGGTGGCCGACCGCGGTCGCTCCGTTGACGCCCGGGACACCTGCCGCGACCGGGGCAGTCGCCGCGGCCTCGCGCTCCCCCGCGCCGCCCTGCGGACCCTCCTGCGATCCGTCCGCCCCGTCCCGGTCCATCTGGCCGTCCACGGGCCCCTGTTGGCCCTCCACGGCCTCGGAAGCCTCCGCCCCGGGCCCCTGCCGTCTGCGGCGGTAGCGGGGCGGCACGAAGCGTTCCGCCCAGTGCGGCGCACGCGGGGTGAAGCGCGGCATCAGCAGCAGGATCAGCCCCAGGGCGCTCAGCCCCACGATCACCAGCACGATCCACATGGACGTCGAGTGCACCGAGTAGCCCACCGCGCCGAAGGCGATCAGCGCCGACCAGAAGTACATGATCAGCACCGACCGGCTGTGCGAGTGGCCGATCCCCAGCAGCCGGTGGTGCAGGTGGCCGCGGTCCGCCGCGAAGGGCGACTGGCCGTTCCAGGTGCGCCGCACGATCGCGAGGACCAGGTCGGCCGCCGGGATCGCGATGATGGTCAGCGGCAGCAGCAACGGGATGAAGACCGGCAGCATCGCGTGGGTCGCCTGACGCTCACTGCCCTCGAAGATCTTCATGGTGTCCGGGTCCACCTGCCCGGTCACCGAGATCGCGCCGGCCGCCAGGACGAGGCCGATCAGCATCGATCCGGAGTCGCCCATGAAGATCCGGGCCGGGTGCATGTTGTGCGGCAGGAAGCCGAGGCACATGCCCATCAGAATCGCCGCGAACAGCGTCGCCGGGGCGGCGGCCTCGATCGTGTGCCCGTACCAGAGCCGGTAGGTGTACAGGAAGAACGCGGCGGCGGCGATGAGGACCATGCCCGCCGCCAGACCGTCCAGGCCGTCCACGAAGTTGACCGCGTTGATCGTGATCACGACCAGCGCCACGGTGAGCAGCGTGCCCTGCCACGGGGTGAGGGCCACGGTGCCGACGCCCGGGATCGGCAGCCACAGGATCGTCAGGCCCTGGAGGACCATGACGGCGGCGGCGAGCATCTGCCCGCCGAGCTTGATCAGGGCGTCGATCTCGAACTTGTCGTCCAGCACCCCGATCAGCCAGATCAGCGCCGCCCCGGAGAGCAGTGCCCGCGGTTCGCTGGAGAGCTCGAAGACGCCGTCGAGGTTGGCCAGGTGGTTGGCGACGATCAGACCCGCGCACAGCCCGCCGAACATGGCGATGCCGCCGAGCCTCGGGGTCGGTTCGCGGTGGACGTCCCGGGCACGGATCGCGGGCATCGCCCCGACCGCGATGGCGAACTTACGCACCGGACCGGTGAGCAGGTAGGTCACAGCGGCCGTGACACAGAGTGTCAGCAAATAGTCACGCACGGGCTGCCCCAGAAAATGTCGCCGGCCATCTCAGCCCACACCTTAACTAGGTCGGTCCCATGGTGAGGGACACAGATGACCCCGTGATGGTTGCACGGACCGCCGTCATCGCGGACAAACGGGCGATGTCACCCGGGGTAGGGCGGGTGGAGCGCCGCCAGTTCCCGGACCCGGTCCAGGACGTCGCCCTCCCCGCGCACTGCGGCGCCGATCAGTACCGCCAGGCGTGCCATGTCCCGCTCGTCCAGGCCCTGGGTGGTGACGGCCGCGGTGCCCAGCCGGATACCCCGGGCGTCCCCGTGCGGCAGGGCGCAGGTGTCGAGCACGATGCCCGCGGCGGCCAGCCGGGCCCGTGCGGTGGGGCCGTCGACGCCGAGCGGGGCCGGGTCGGCGACGATCAGGTGGGTGTCCGTGCCGCCCGTGGTGACCTCGAAGCCCTCGTCGCCGAGGTCGGCGGCCAGCTCCCGGGCGTGCGCCACCACACGGTGCGCGTACGCGGCGAAGGACGGCGCCGCCGCCTCGCCGAACGCGACGGCCTTCGCGGCCACCGTGTGCATCTGGGCGCCGCCCTGGGTGAACGGGAAGACGGCCCGGTCGACGCGCTCCGCCAGCTCGGCGCCGCACAGGAGCATCCCGCCGCGCGGCCCGCGCAGCACCTTGTGCGTGGTCGCGCAGACCACGTCCGCGTACGGCACGGGGCTCGGCGCCGCTCCCCCGGCGATCAGCCCCATCGGGTGCGCCGAGTCCGCGATCAGGTACGCGCCGACCTCGTCGCAGATCTCCCGGAACAGCTCGTGGTCCGGGTGGCGGGGGTAGGAGATGGAGCCGCTGACGATCGCCTTGGGGCGGTGCGCACGGGCCAGGGCGCGGACCTGCGCGTAGTCGATCAGCCCGCTCTCGGGGTCCACCCCGTAGCCGATGAACCCGAACCAGCGGCCGGAGAAGTTGGCGGGCGAGCCGTGGGTGAGGTGGCCGCCGTACGGGAGTCCCATCGCCAGGACCGTGTCGCCGGGGCGCAGCAGCGCGGCGTAGGCGGCGAGGACGGCGGAGGAGCCGGAGTGCGGCTGGACGTTGGCGTGCTCGGCGCCGAAGAGCGCGGTGGCCCGCTGGACTGCGATGCGCTCGGCGGCGTCCGCCTGTGCGCAGCCGCCGTGGTGGCGGCTGCCCGGGTAGCCCTCGGCGTACTTGTTGGCGAGGGGGGAGCCGAGGGCGGCCAGGACGGCGGGCGAGGCGAAGTTCTCGGCGGCGGTGAGCTGGAGGGTGCCGGACTGCCGGTCCAGCTCCGCCAGCAGTACGCCGGCGATCTCCGGGTCCTCGTGGAGCAGGGCGCCGAAGTCCTGCGGCAGGCCGTCGGCGGCGGAGGGTGCGGCAGCGTGGGTGACCGGTATCGGGGGCTCCGGGCCTGGGGAGGAGTGGCGTCAGCGCCGATGTAGGCCCGTGTCGGGCCCGCTGCCCGCTGTCGCGGGCCCATGGTGCGCCCGGCCCGCCCCGGGCCGCCCTGAGGCCCCTCAGTGCGGCGCGGAGACGCCGGTCAGCGCGGTGACGACCGGGTCCAGGGCCTGGCTGATCTCGTCGCCGATGGACCGGAAGAACGTGATCGGGGCGCCGTACGGGTCGTACACCTCGTCGGCCTCCGCGGTCGGCGCCAGCAGCCAGCCGCGCAGCGCGGCGGCGGCCCTCACCAGGGCGCGGGCGCGCTCCACGACGCCCTCCTCGCGGGCGTCGGGCAGGGTCGCCGGGTCTATGGCCCGGACCAGCCGGGTGAATTCCTTGAGCGTGAAGGTGCGCAGCCCGGCCGAGTGGCCCATCGAGATCACCTGGGCCCGGTGGTCGCGGGTGGCGGTGAGGACCAGGTCGGCGCGGATCACGTGCTCGTCGAGCAGTTCACGGCCGGTGAAGCCGGTGGCGTCGGCCCCGAAGTCCGCGAGCACCACCTCGGCGTTGGCCTCCATCGGGGCGCCCTCGTGGCCCCAGGTGCCGGCGCTCTCCACGATCAGCCCGCCCTGGAGCGGGTCTCCGAGGCGGTCCACCAGGGCATGGCGGGTCAGCCGCTCGGTGATCGGCGAGCGGCAGACGTTGCCGGTGCTGACGTGGAGGATGCGGAAAGTGTCGGCCCGCCCCGCTATGCCACGCCCCTCGGGGGCGGTCAATTGGCCACCTCGAGGTCGGGTACCACCTTGCGCAGGTCCTCCGCGGAGAGCGCGCCGGCGCGCAGCAGGACGGGCACCTTGCCGGTGACGTCCACGATCGAGGACGGCACGATGCCCGGGGTCGGCCCGCCGTCGAGGTAGACGGAGACGGAGTCGCCCAGCATCTCCTGGGCGGCGTCGCAGGTCTCCGGCGAGGGGTGGCCGGTGAGGTTGGCGCTGGAGACGGCCATCGGACCGACCTCGGTGAGCAGTTCGATGGCGACCGGGTGCAGCGGCATCCGGACGGCGACGGTGCCCCGGGTGTCGCCGAGGTCCCACTGCAGCGAGGGCTGGTGCTTGGCGACGAGGGTCAGGGCGCCGGGCCAGAACGCGTCGACCAGCTCCCAGGCCTGCTCGGAGAAGTCGGTGACCAGGCCGTGCAGGGTGTTGGGCGAGCCGATGAGGACCGGCGAGGGCATGTTGCGGCCGCGCCCCTTGGCCTCCAGCAGGTCACCGACGCTCTGTGAACTGAAGGCGTCCGCGCCGATCCCGTACACGGTGTCGGTGGGCAGCACGACGAGTTCTCCGCGGCGGACGGCTGACGCGGCCTCGCGCAGACCCGTCGTACGGTCGGTCGCGTCGTTGCAGTCGTATCGCCGTGCCATCAGCCGGCCTCCTCAAGCATGTACGGGTAGGGCTGGTACGGGTCGTACGGGTGACGGGCCCCGGTCACGGCATCGCCTTGCGGGCCGTGGCGAACCGGGGGCGCCGGTTGAGGTCGGGGTGGTCGGCCGCGTCGGCCCAGCCCCGCTCCTCGGTGAAGATCCAGGGCACCTGGCCGCCCTGGGTGTCGGCGTGCTCGATGACGACGAGGCCGCCGGGGCGCAGCAGGCGGTGGGCGGTGCGCTCGATGCCGCGGATGGTGTCGAGGCCGTCCTCGCCGGAGAAGAGCGCCATCTCGGGGTCGTGGTCGCGGGCCTCGGGCGCCACGTACTCCCACTCGGTGAGCGGGATGTACGGCGGGTTGGAGATGACCAGGTCGACCTGGCCGTCGAGCTCGGGCAGGGCGGTGAGCGCGTCGCCGCGGTGCACGGTGACCCGGGAGTTCTCGGCGTTCTTCCGGGTCCACTTCAGGGCGTCCTCGGACAGCTCCACGGCGTGCACGCGGGAGCGCGGCACCTCCTGGGCCATGGCGAGGGCGATGGCGCCGGAGCCGGTGCACAGGTCGACGATCAGCGGCTCGACGACGTCCATCGCGCGGACGGCGTCTATGGCCCATCCGACGACCGATTCGGTCTCCGGCCGGGGCACGAAGACGCCGGGTCCGACCTGGAGCTCCAGGTAGCGGAAGAAGGCGCGTCCGGTGATGTGCTGGAGCGGTTCGCGGGCCTCGCGGCGGGCGACGGTCTCCCAGTAGCGGGCGTCGAAGTCGGCGTCCGGCACGTTGTGCAGCTCGCCCCGCTTGACGCCGTGCACGAACGCGGCGAGTTCCTCGGCATCGAATCTCGGTGAGGGAACACCGGCGTCGGCCAGCCGCTGGGTGGCCTGGGCCACCTCGGCGAGCAGCAGGTTCATCGCGGTTCTCCGTACGGGGTCACGAGCGGGGCGGTGGGCTCAGGCGGTGGGCTCAGGCGGCGGCGAGCTTGGCCGCGGAGTCGGCGTCGACGCAGGCCTGGATCACCGCGTCCAGGTCTCCGTCGAGCACCTGGTCCAAGTTGTACGCCTTGAAGCCGACGCGGTGGTCCGAGATGCGGTTTTCCGGGAAGTTGTACGTACGGATCTTCTCGGACCGGTCGACCGTGCGCACCTGGCTGCGACGTACGTCCGAGGCTTCCTGCTCGGCGGCCTCCTGGGCGGCGGCCAGCAGCCGGGAGCGCAGGATGCGCATGGCCTGCTCCTTGTTCTGGAGCTGGCTCTTCTCGTTCTGGCAGGAGGCGACGACGCCGGTGGGCAGGTGCGTGATGCGGACGGCGGAGTCGGTCGTGTTGACGGACTGGCCGCCGGGGCCCGACGAGCGGTAGACGTCGATGCGCAGGTCGTTGGCGTGGATCTCGACGTCCACCTCCTCGGCCTCGGGCGTCACGAGGACGCCGGCGGCGGAGGTGTGGATGCGGCCCTGGGACTCCGTGGAGGGCACGCGCTGCACGCGGTGCACGCCGCCCTCGTACTTCATCCGGGCCCACACGCCCTGGCCGGGTTCGGTGGCCCCGTTGCCGCCCTTGGTCTTCACGGCGACCTGGACGTCCTTGTAGCCGCCGAGCTCGGACTCGGTGGAGTCGATGATCTCGGTCTTCCAGCCGACGCGCTCGGCGTAGCGCAGGTACATGCGCAGCAGATCGCCGGCGAACAGCGCGGACTCGTCGCCGCCCGCCCCGGCCTTGATCTCCAGGAGCACGTCCTTGTCGTCGCTGGGGTCGCGGGGTACGAGCAGGAGGCGGAGTTTCTCGGTGAGGTCCTCGCGCTCCTTCTCCAGGTCCTTGGCCTCGGCGGCGAAGTCCGGGTCGTCGGCGGCGAGCTCGCGGGCGGTGTCGATGTCGTCACCGGACTGCTTCCAGGAGCGGTACGTGGCGACGATCGGGGTCAGCTCGGCGTAGCGCTTGTTGAGCTTGCGCGCGTTTCCCTGGTCGGCGTGGACCGCGGGGTCCGCGAGCTGCTTCTCGAGATCGGCGTGCTCGCCGATCAGTTCCTCGACCGCCTCGAACATCTTCGGGCTCCTGGTTCCTTCGCTGGTCGTGCCTGCCGGCCGGCGGTTGCCTGCCGGGCGGGGTGCGGAGGGTTCCGTGCCCCGGCCGGAAAAAACGCCGGCCACGGCGCCCCCGGGAAGAGGGCGCCGCGGACCGGCGCGGACGGCTCGCTACTTGCTGGCGGTGCCGGCGGCCTTGCCGAAGCGGGCCTCGAAGCGGGCCACGCGGCCACCGGTGTCGAGGATCTTCTGCTTGCCCGTGTAGAACGGGTGGCACTCGGAGCAGACGTCGGCACGGATGGTGCCGCTGTCCAGCGTGGACCGGGTGGTGAACGACGCGCCACAGGTGCAGCTGACCTGCGTCTCGACGTACTGGGGGTGGATGTCGCGCTTCAAGGGTTTCTCCTAGGTTCGGGAGGGCACCGGGTCGTACGCGCGGATTGCGCGTCCGTGAACCGGGGCCGACGTACCAGTCTGCCAGGACCGGCCGTATCTCCCAAAACCGGGGTGGACGGCCAGGTATTCCCCGGCGGACCGGATCACTGGACGATCCGCCCCGCGTCGCCCTTGTCGCCGGCCGACTGCTCGGTGGCGGAGGCGGGGATCGGGCGGTCCCGGCGCAGCGCGTCCCACACCTGCTCGGCGGCCTTCTCCAGCGGGACGACGCGGTTGGGGTCGGCGGGGTCGTACCGCACGGGCAGGGTCACCATGTGGACGTCGTCGGAGTCGAGCCCCTTGAGGCCGCTCGCGAAGCTGGCGAGCTTGGTGACCGAGCCGAGGTCGGAGTCGGTCGTGATGGCCTTGGTGGCGGTGTCCGCGATGCCGTAGAGCTTGGTGCCGTCGAGGACGCCGACGCTCCTTGCCTGCTGCATCAGCGCCTTGATGAAGGCCTGCTGGAGCTGGATGCGGCCGAGGTCGCTGCCGTCGCCGACGCTCTTGCGGGTGCGGACCAGGCCGAGGGACTGCTCGCCGTCCAGGGTGTGGGTGCCGGGTGCGAGGTTCAGATGGCTCTTGGGGTCGTTGATCGCCTGCCGGGTGGTGATCTCGACGCCGCCGAGCTTGTCGACCAGCTCCTTGAAGCCGGTGAAGTCGACCTCGACGTAGTGGTCCATGCGTATCCCGGACATCGACTCGACGGTCTTGACCGCGCAGGCCGGTCCGCCGACCTCGTACGCCGTGTTGAACATCGCCCGCTGCTGTCCGGCGACGGGCCGGCCGCTCTCGTCGCCGGTGCAGTCGGGCCGGGTGACGAGGGTGTCGCGCGGGATGGAGACCACACTCGCGGACTTGTGGCCCTTGTTGACGTGGACGACCATCGCGGTGTCCGAGCGGGCCGCGCCCTCGTCGGTGCCGTACTCGCCGTTGGCGCCGGAGCGGGAGTCGGAGCCGAGGACGAGGATGTCCTCGGAGCCGTTGTCGACGTTGACGGGGCGGTCCTTGCCGAGCGCGGTGTTGATGTCGACGGCCTGGAGGTTGCCGTTGAGGTGGACGTAGGCGTACCCGAGCCCCGCTCCGCCGACGACGATCACGCCGGCCAGGCTCCAGACGGCTGTGCGGGTCGCCCTGCGGCGGCGGGACGGCCTTCTCCGGCGCTTGCCGGTGGCCCGTATTCGGCTGCTGCTCCCGCTCTGCTCGCTCATCGGTCTCCTCGTTCCGTCGACTGCTCCCGGCTACCCCCTGCAGCGGTGTTCGGGCCTCTGTGCCGCTTTGTCGCTGTTGTTCGTCACTCATGGGTACGACGCGGCGGCGACAAGAAGGGTTGCACAGCCCCCCGTGACCTCCGGGTAAGCACCGGACGGCCTCCGGGCGGGCGGAGACAGCCGGTGATCCGGCGTTCACCTGCGGTTTCGTGGCGCCTACAGGCAACCGGCGGCGGCCGAGGGCGGGGGCGGCCGTGTGGCGAAGGTCTCGGAACGGCCACGGCGTACGGCACAGGGCCGCCCCCGCACCGGAGTGCGGGGGCGGCCCTGTGTCCTGCTGCCGGAGGGACTACGACTAGTCGTTGTTGCCCGGGGCCGGCGTGGTCTTCTGGATCTGGAGCAGGAACTCCGCGTTGGACTGGGTCTTCTTCATCCGGTCCAGAAGGAGCTCGATGGCCTGCTGCTGGTCGAGGGCGTGGAGCACCCGGCGCAGCTTCCAGACGATCCCCAACTCATCGCTGCCGAGCAGGATTTCCTCCTTGCGGGTGCTGGACGCGTCGACGTCCACCGCCGGGAAGATCCGCTTGTCGGAGAGCTTGCGGTCGAGCTTGAGCTCCATGTTGCCGGTGCCCTTGAACTCCTCGAAGATCACCTCGTCCATGCGCGAGCCGGTCTCGACCAGCGCGGTGGCCAGGATGGTCAGCGAGCCGCCGTCCTCGATGTTGCGCGCGGCACCGAAGAAGCGCTTCGGCGGGTAGAGCGCGGTCGAGTCGACACCACCGGACAGGATGCGCCCGGAGGCCGGGGCGGCGAGGTTGTACGCACGTCCCAGACGGGTGATCGAGTCCAGCAGGACGACCACGTCGTGACCCAGCTCGACGAGGCGCTTGGCGCGCTCGATGGCCAGCTCGGCGACGGTGGTGTGGTCCTCGGCGGGACGGTCGAAGGTCGAGGAGATGACCTCGCCCTTCACCGACCGCTGCATGTCGGTGACCTCTTCCGGACGCTCGTCCACCAGGACGACCATCAGGTGGCACTCGGGGCTGTTGACCGTGATCGCGTTGGCGATGGCCTGGAGGATCATGGTCTTACCGGTCTTCGGCGGGGCCACGATCAGGCCTCGCTGGCCCTTGCCGATGGGGGCGACCAGGTCGATGATCCGCGTCGTCAGGACGTTGGAGTCGGTCTCCAGGCGGAGCCGGTCCTGCGGGTAGAGCGGCGTCAGCTTCTGGAACTCGGGGCGGCCGCGGCCGGTCTCGGGCGCCATGCCGTTGACCGAGTCGAGGCGGACCAGCGCGTTGAACTTCTCGCGGCGCTCGCCGTCCTTGGGCTGGCGCACGGCACCGGTGACGTGGTCACCCTTGCGCAGGCCGTTCTTGCGGACCTGGGCGAGCGAGACGTACACGTCGTTCGGGCCCGGCAGGTAGCCGGAGGTACGGATGAACGCGTAGTTGTCGAGGATGTCCAGGATGCCCGCGACGGGGATCAGGACGTCGTCGTCGCTGACGGGCGGGGCGTCGCTCGCGAAGTCGTCGCGGCCACGACGGCCGCGGCGGTCGCGGTAGCGCCCGCGCCGGCCGCGCCGGCCGCCCTCGTCATCGAAGCCGTCGTCCTGGGGGCCGCCGCCACCCTGGTTCTGTCCCTGGCCGCCGCTCTGGCGCCGACCGCCCTGGCCGCCGCCCTGGCCGCCGCCCTGGCCGCCGCCCTGGTCGTCGCCCTTGCCCCGGCGGTCGCGCTGGCGCTCACGGCGCTCACCGCGGTCGCCCCGCTCACCGCGCTGGCCGCGCTCCTGGCGGTCCCCGCGACGCCCCTCGGCGTTGTCCGCGGCGGCCTCGGCCTTGGCCTCGGGGCGGTCCTCGGCGGGAGCCTCCTGCTTCTGCTCCTGCTTCGGCTCGTCCTGCGCCCGGTCCTTGGTCTGCGCCTTGGCGTCCGGCTTGTTCTCCGGGCTGCCCGCCTGAGCGGTCGCGCGGCGGCGACGGCGCTCGCCCGCGGGCTGCTCGTCGCTGGCCGGCTGGCCGGGGATGTCGATCTGCTGCTGGGCCGCGGCCTTGTCGGCGGGCTCGGCGGCCGGGGTCTCGTCGCCCGCACCGGTGCGCGCCTTGGAGGTCGCGCGGCGCTTCGGCTTGGTCTCCGCGGCCTCGGCGGGGGCGGCGGCCTTGGGCGCGGAGGAGCCGCCGCCGGCCTGGGCCTCCTTGATGACCTCGATCAGCTGGCTCTTGCGCATCCGCGCGGTGCCCTTGATGCCGAGGCCGGACGCGACCTGCTGCAGCTCGGCCAGGACCATGCCCTCAAGGCCGGTGCCGGAGCGGCGGCGCCGTGCGGTGGTGCCAGTGGCAGCACCTTCGGCGGGCGCGGCGCTGTCGACGCTCTTGTCGGCAGTCACGCCCATCAGATCGGTGGTGTCGCTCACGAAGGGTCCTTCCCTGGAGCGGACGTCGGCCTTCTGGCTCGGCGACCGGTTGTGCTGTCCGGCTTCGGTCCTCGGTGGTGCGGACCGTGCCGGGGCGGTGGTCCGCCGGGTAGAACGGCGGAGAGATGAACGTGTGCATGGGCCCGGCGCGAGCATCCCCCTGCTCGGCCCACTCCTGGACGAGCGAGGGGTGTCGTGCCGGTTCCGGAGCGTGCTCGCAACTGCTCAGGCAGGCTGCTCAGGCAGTTGGGGAGGCTCCCGGAAGAAATGGTGGTCCCGGAAAGGGACACGGAGCAACGCGCCTCATGGACGTCGATTGCAGACTTGAGATTAACACTACCGGCTCCAACAAACATTCCCCCTCTCACTCACCGGCAATCACTTCTGGGCCAGCAGCCTCCCGCTCTAGGGAGCGAGCGGCAGGACGCTCGCGCCCTGGGCGTCGAGAGTGAGCCGGTTGGCCGCCCACCCCTCGCCCGCCAGTCGGGCGACCTTGTCGGCCGCACCGTCCTCGGCCAGTGCCAGCACCGTCGGTCCGGCGCCGGAGATGACCGCCGGGACGCCCTCGGCGCGCAGCCGGCCCACGAGTTCCACGCTCTCGGGCATGGCCGGTGCCCGGTAGTCCTGGTGCAGCCGGTCCTCGGTGGCCGTGAGCAGCAGCTCGGGCCGCCTGGTCAGGGCCTCGACGAGGAGGGCGGCGCGGCCCGCGTTGAAGGCGGCGTCGACGTGCGGGACGGTGCGCGGCAGCAGTCCGCGGGCGGTTTCGGTGAGCACCGGCTTGCCGGGGACGAAAACCACCGGAACGATGGAATCCGCTGGGTTCATCCTGATGGCGCGGGCCGACGCTCCGTCCATCCAGGCGAGCGTGAATCCGCCGAGCAGGCAGGCCGCGACGTTGTCGGGGTGGCCCTCGATCTCGGTGGCGAGCTCCAGCAGGGCCGCGTCGTCGAGGCGGGCGTCGCCGCCGGTCGTCACGGCGCGGGCGGCGACGATGCCGGCGCAGATGGCGGCGGAGGACGAGCCGAGGCCGCGGCCGTGCGGGATGCGGTTGGCGCAGACGATCTCCAGGCCGCGCGGCTGTCCGCCGAGCAGGTCGAAGGCGGTGCGCAGGGACCGTACGAGCAGGTGCTTCTCGTCGCGGGGCAGGGTGTCCGCGCCCTCACCGGCGATGTCGATGTGCAGTCCGGAGTCGGCGACGCGGACGACGACGTCGTCGTACAGGCCGAGCGACAGGCCGAGGGCGTCGAAACCGGGGCCCAGGTTGGCGCTGGTCGCGGGGACGCGCACCCGGACGGCGGCGGCTCGGAAGGCGGGACCGGCCATCGCTGTGACGACTCTCCTTGTGAGGCGGCGGGGATTCGGGGCGCTGCGGCTGCGGGGGATTGTTCGGGGGGAGTCGCAACGGCCCGGGCACCCCGGCAGATGCGGCGGGGCGGGTTGGGTACAGCTTATCGAAGGAAGGTTCTGTGGCGACATAGGGCGCACGGGAGGCGCACGATGCGTGTCGCACCCCCGCGGTGCGCTCTCCGGCCAGGAAAGGGCCGGTCGGGCGGTGTTTCTGACGACGCGTTGTCACCGTCGCGCCCCGGGGGCCCGTCGTGCGGACCGGGCTCCCGGGGTGCGCCGCGCTGTCAGGCCAGGCCCAGCTTCTCGGCGGCGGCGGCCGCGTCGACCGGGACGGTGACCGGCTGCGGGGCGCCCGCGACGGCCCAGTCCGGGTCCTTGAGGCCGTTTCCGGTCACCGTGCAGACGATCCTCTGCCCGGGGTCGACCTTGCCCTCTTCGGCGGCCTTGAGCAGTCCGGCCACGGACGCGGCCGACGCGGGCTCCACGAAGACGCCCTCCTGGGAGGCCAACAGCCGGTAGGCGGAGAGGATCTGACGGTCCGTGACCTCGTCGATGAAGCCGCCCGACTCGTCCCGGGCGGCCAGCGCGTAGTTCCAGGAGGCCGGGTTGCCGATCCGGATCGCGGTGGCGATGGTCGACGGGTCCTTGACGACCTCGCCGCGCACGATGGGCGCGGAGCCGGAGGCCTGGAAGCCCCACATGCGCGGCTTGTGCGTGGACATGCCGTCGCCGGCGTACTCGGTGTAGCCCTTCCAGTACGCGGTGATGTTGCCCGCGTTGCCGACCGGCAGGACGTGGATGTCCGGGGCGTCACCGAGCGCGTCCACGATCTCGAACGCGGCGGTCTTCTGGCCCTCGATACGGACCGGGTTGACCGAATTGACCAGCGCCACCGGGTAGTTGTCCGAGAGCGAGCGGGCCAGCGTCAGGCAGTCGTCGAAGTTGCCGTCGACCTGGAGGATCTTGGCGCCGTGCACCAGCGCCTGGCCCATCTTGCCGAGCGCGATCTTGCCCTGCGGCACGAGGACGGCGCAGACCATGCCGGCCCGGACCGCGTACGCGGCGGCGGAGGCGGAGGTGTTGCCGGTGGAGGCGCAGATGACGGCCTGCGCGCCCTCCTCCTTGGCCCGGGTGATGGCCATGGTCATGCCGCGGTCCTTGAAGGACCCGGTGGGGTTGGCGCCCTCGACCTTGAGGTGCACCTCGCAGCCCGTGCGCTCGGAGAGGACCTGAGCGGGGACGAGCGGCGTACCGCCCTCACGGAGCGTGACGACCGGCGTCGTGCTCGTGACCGGGAGACGGCCCCGGTACTCCTCGATGATGCCGCGCCACTGGTGGGTGCCCTTGGTGGTCATGGGTCCTTACTCCCCTTCAACACGCATGATGCTGGCGACACCGCGCACGGTGTCGAGCTTGCGCAGCGCCTCGACGGTCCCGGAGAGGGCGGCGTCGGGCGCGCGGTGGGTGACGACGACGAGGGAGGCCTCGCCGCCGGATTCCTGACTGTCCGGCCGGCCCTTCTGGCGGACCGTGTCGATGGATACGCCCTGTTCGGCGAAGACCGTCGCGACCTGGGCGAGCACGCCAGGCTTGTCGGCCACGTCGAGGCTGATGTGGTACCGCGTGACGACGTCGCCCATGGGGCTCACCGGCAGACGCGTGTACGCGGACTCGCCGGGCCCGGGGGCCTCGTTGAGTTTGTTGCGGCAGACGGCCACGAGGTCGCCGAGGACCGCGGACGCGGTCGGCGCCCCGCCCGCGCCGGGGCCGTAGAACATCAGCTGCCCGGCCGCCTCCGCCTCCACGAACACCGCGTTGTACGCCTCGCGCACGGAGGCCAGCGGGTGGCTGAGCGGGATCATCGCGGGGTGCACCCGGGCCGTCACCGAGGCCCCGTCGGCGGCGCGCTCGCAGATGGCGAGGAGCTTGACGGTGCAGCCCATGCGGCGGGCGGAGGCGATGTCGGCGGCGGTGACCTCGGTGATGCCCTCGCGGTGCACGTCGCCGATCCGCACCCGGGTGTGGAAGGCGATGCCGGCCAGGATCGCGGCCTTGGCGGCGGCGTCGAAGCCCTCGACGTCGGCGGTCGGGTCGGCCTCCGCGTACCCGAGGGCGGTGGCCTCGTCCAGCGCCTCGGAGTAGCCGGCGCCGCTGGTGTCCATCTTGTCGAGGATGAAGTTGGTGGTGCCGTTGACGATGCCGAGCACCCGGTTGACCTTGTCGCCCGCCAGGGACTCGCGCAGCGGGCGTACCAGCGGGATGGCGCCGGCCACGGCGGCCTCGTAGTAGAGGTCCCGGCCGTGCTGCTCGGCGGCGGCGTGCAGGGCGGCGCCGTCCTCGGCGAGCAGCGCCTTGTTGGCGGAGACGACGCTCGCGCCGTGCTCGAAGGCGGTGGTGATGAGCGTACGGGCGGGCTCGATGCCACCGATGACCTCCACGACGATGTCGATGTCGCCCCGTTTGACCAGGGCGGTCGCGTCCGTGGTGATCAGGGCGGGGTCGATGCCCTCACGCACCTTGGAGGGCCGGCGCACGGCGACGCCGGCGAGCTCCACCGGCGCGCCGATGCGCGCGGCGAGGTCGTCGGCGTGCGTCGTCATGATGCGCGCCACCTCTGAGCCGACCACTCCACAGCCCAGCAGCGCCACCTTCAGCGGACGCGTACGCATCATCCGACCTCGTTTCCTTTACATCTGTTGTACGGACCAGTCTCACTCACCGGACGGGCGTTCCCGCCGCCCGTCCGGATTCTGAGATGTTTACGGGGGCTCCGTGGTACTCCCCCGGAAATACGGCATCAGCCGACGTCGAGACGCAGGAGATCTTCCTCCGTCTCGCGCCGGACGACGACCCGCGCCCGCCCGTCGCGCACGGCGATCACCGGCGGGCGCAGGGCGTGGTTGTAGTTGCTCGCCATGGAGCGGCAGTACGCGCCGGTGGCGGGCACGGCGATCAGGTCGCCGGGGGCCAGGTCGGACGGCAGGAAGGCGTCCTTGACCACGATGTCGCCGCTCTCGCAGTGCTTGCCGACGACCCGGACGAGCATCGGTTCCGCGTCCGAGGTGCGCGAGGCGAGCGTGACGCTGTACTCGGCGTCGTACAGCGCGGTGCGGATGTTGTCCGACATGCCGCCGTCGACGCTCACGTAGGTGCGCAGCCCCTCCAGGGGCTTGATGGTGCCGACCTCGTACAGCGTGAAGGCGGTCGGGCCGACGATGGCGCGGCCGGGCTCGACGGAGATGCGGGGGGTGGCGAGCCCGGCCGCCTCGCACTCGCGGGTGACGATGTCGCCGAGCGACTTGGCGATCTCGTGCGGTTCGCGCGGGTCGTCCTCGGAGGTGTACGCGATGCCGAGGCCGCCGCCGAGGTCGATCTCGGGCAGTTCGACGCCGTGCTCGTCGCGCACCTCGGCGAGCAGCTGGACGACGCGGCGGGCGGAGACCTCGAAGCCGGCCATGTCGAAGATCTGCGAGCCGATGTGGGAGTGGATGCCGATGAGTTCGAGCCCGTCCAGGGTGAGCGCCCGGCGCACCGCTTCGGCGGCCTGTCCCCCGGCCAGCGCGATGCCGAACTTCTGGTCCTCGTGGGCGGTGGCGATGAACTCGTGGGTGTGCGCCTCGACGCCGACGGTGACCCGGATCTGTACGGGCTGGCGCCTGCCGAGCCGCCGCGCGATGTGCGCGACGCGGACGATCTCCTGGAAGGAGTCGAGGACGATGCGCCCGACGCCCGCCGAGACGGCCCGCTCGATCTCCTCGACCGTCTTGTTGTTGCCGTGGAAGGCGATGCGCTCGGCGGGCATCCCGGCGTCCAGGGCGGTGGTCAGCTCGCCGCCCGAGCAGACGTCGAGGTTGAGCCCCTCCTCCTTGAGCCAGCGCACGACGGCCCGGGACAGGAACGCCTTGCCGGCGTAGAAGACGTCGGCGCCGGGCCCGAAGGCGTCGGACCAGGCGCGGCAGCGGGCCCGGAAGTCGGCCTCGTCCAGGAAGTAGGCGGGGGTGCCGAACTCCTCGGCGAGACGGGAGACTTCGATCCCGCCGACGGTCAGGGCGCCGTGCTCGTCCCGGGTGACGGTGCGGGACCACACCTTCTCGTCCAGGGCGTTGAGGTCGTCGGCGGGGGCGGTGTAGTGGCCCTCCGCCATGACGTCGGCGTGACGGGGCCCGGCGGGGTGTGCGGATCGGCTCATCGTGTGGCTCTGCTCTCTCGGGTCTTCAGAGGTGTTCGGGCGCGCTGACGCCGAGCAGGGACAGGCCGCCGGCCAGCACCGTCCCGGCGGCTTCGGCGATGGCCAGCCGGGAGCGGTGGGCGGCCGAGGGTTTCTCGTCCCCGACGGGCAGCGGTGGGGCGGCGTCGTGGAAGTCGAAGAAGGCGCCCGCGACCGCTTCGAGGTGCCGGGCGAGCCGGTCGGGTGCGCGGTGCCGGGCGGCGGCGGTGAGCACGGCGGGGTAATCGGCGAGCAGCGCGAGCAGGGTGGGCGCCTCGTGGGCCTCGATGCCCTCGCCGGGGCCGGCGGCGGTGAGCCCGAGCAGCGCGGCGCCCCGGCCGAGCGCGCGGGCGCGGGCGTGTGCGTAGCGGACCCGGAAGAGGGCGTTGGCCTCGGTCTGCACGAGGAGGTCCGGTCCGAGAGCGGCCCGGTCGTGTCCGGCGGGCCGGAGCAGGCCCCAGCGGGTGGCGTCGGGGCCGAGGCGGGTGAGCAGTGCGGCGGCGGTCTCGCCGGCGGGGACGGGGCGTATCGGGGCCGGCGGGGTGGGGGTCCCCGGACCGGCAGGGGCGGGCCCTTCGACCGCCCGGCCTCCGTGCGCGTCGGCCCGCTGCCGGCCCGCAGCAGGCGCGGCGGGCGGCTGCCCGTGTCCGTCGGCGGCGGCGCCCAGCACCTGCCGGCTCGCGCCGGCCTTCCCGGCCGCCGGCTTGCCGTACGCGTCGGCACTCACCCCGAGCCGCGTCCAGTCCGCGTCCGGCTCCCCCTCGCAGCTGACGCGTACGAGGGCGCCCTGGGCGCGCCGGAGGCGGCGGACGGCGTCGGCGGTGACGGCGTCCGCCGCCTGCCGGCCCGCGCCGGGCCGCTGCCCGTGGGCGTCGGCGGCGACGCCGGGCGGCTGCCGGTCCGCGCCGGGCCCGGCCGGCGGCTTCCCGTACGCGTCGGCGGCGACCCCGAGCCGAGCCCAGTCCGCGTCCGGCTCCCCCTCGCAGCTGAGGCGTACGACGGCCCCCTGGGCGGTCAGCAGCCGGCGGACCGCGTCGGCGGTGACGGCGGCCCGGACCTCGCGGGCGTGGACGACGCCCAGTCGCTGTCCGGCGAGGTCGTCCCCGTACCCGTACCGCTCCCCCTCCTCCCGCACCCGGTGCACGAGGGCGTGGTGTGCGGCGGCGCCGGCGGAGGCGTCGAGCGTGAAGTTGAGGAAGCCGGGGCCGGTGATCTCGACGCTCGCGATGCCGGGCGCTCCGGCGAGCCGGTCGCGGAGGATCTCGGCCACCTCGCGGGCGGACAGTGCGGCGGGCCCGGCCAGCTGGAGCGCGACGGCGCTGGCGTAGTCGCCGTGGCCGCCGGGCCGAGTCCTCTCCACCCGTACGCGCGCGGGCACGGGCGCGCGCAAGGCGTCCTCGCTGACCGCACGCCGCACGGCGTGCAGCACGGTCGCGGAGAGGTCGACGGGGGTCACGGGTCCAGCGTATGGGAGGAGGGGGGGCCCTTCGCGAACCGGTTTCGCCATGCGGTCAGCCATCGGGCCCGTCCGGCGGTCACGATCCCGCCGCACGGTCAGCCCGCGGCGCTCTCCGCCCGCCCGGCACCCGGCCCGCCGTCCAGGACGGGCGGCCGCCCGCGCTCCACCAGCCGCCGCACGAGCCGCACCAGCTCGCTCGGCTCGAAGGGCTTGGCGAGGAACGCGTCGACACCGGCCGCGACCCCGTTGTCCACCTCGTACGGCGTGCAGGCGCTGACGATCGCGAGGGGCAGATGACCCGTGCGCGGATCGGACCGGAGTCTGGTGGCCGTCTGGAGACCGTCCAGCCGGGGCATGACGACATCGAGCGTGATGACATCGGGGCGGACCCGGTGCACCAGATCCAGACACTCGACACCATCGCCCGCGGTCACGACCTCGAAGCCCTCAAGCTCGAGATTGACCCTGATCAACTGCCGGATGACCTTGTTGTCGTCGACAACAAGCACGCGGCCGCATGCCCCTGACACCCTTCGAGAGTAGGCGGAGCGGAGGGGCTGCGTCCGGGTTTTGCCCACTTCCGTCCCCGGACGGGGGGCGCCGAGGTTGGCCGGATGTGTGTGCGACGAGCGGCCGGCCCCCGCGCGATGACGCGGAATACCTGTTCACGGGCACCCCGAGGAAGCTGGTAGTGTTTCACCCGTCGCCGAGCAGCACAGCGATACGCCCCCGTAGCTCAGGGGATAGAGCATCGGCCTCCGGAGCCGGGTGCGCAGGTTCGAATCCTGCCGGGGGCACTTCGCGAGAAGTGCTAAAGAAGCCTCTGACCTGCAGAAATGCAAGTCAGAGGCTTTCTTGTTCCATGCCGGAGACTCCGTGGTCCCCCGCCTTTTCCCCGGCTACCGCCAGGCACGGACAAGGTCCTCCGGGCCCCAGTGCGCTGCCAGAGGCAGATCGCCCTCGACACCGCAACGGGACACCGTGACCAGCGCCGTGTCCGGCCCCGCACCGGGCACGGCGAGCATGTCCCGTACCAGGGCGTCGTACTCACGACGGCCGAACGGCAGCGACTCCAGCCACTTCACCGAGCCGATGAAGTCGACCTGCCCCGCCACGGGTTCACGGTCGGCTCCGATCAGGTCGATCTCCGGGTTGTTCTGCCGGTTCCACCAGCCCCCGACCGCCTCCGTCCGCGGCCACCTCTCATCGGGCAGCAGCCGCAGCAGCGACTCGCGGACGACCGGCTCGACGGCCCGGCCCCGCCAGGTCGTCCACGACCGCTCGATGCGCTCCAGCGCCAGATCACCACGGCCACGCTCGATGAGCGGGATCCCGCGCCGCAGGAAGGCCAGCCAGAACCGGAGATACGGATCGGCGATCCGGTAGCGCTTGTTCTTGCTGTCCGCCTTGACGGAGAGCGGCAGGTCAGCGGCCAGGACGCGCTTGGCCAGCAGCGTGTTCAACAACGGAGACAGCGTGCCCGAGGGCAGCGCGCCCACACCGCCGGCCTGTGCGGCAATGGTGGAAAAGGTCCGCTCGCCGCTGCCGACCGCTTCCAGGATCGCGCGCGAGTGGGATGCCTCGGGAAACTCCCCCAGCAACGACAGTTCGCCCGCCACCAACAGCGGCGCAAGCGGGTTGGACACAGCCTCGCGCAGGAAGTCTCCGGGGCTCGTCCCCGGCCGCCAGGACTGAACGATCTCCGGGAACCCTCCGGTGATCAGCAGCGCGTCCACCGCTTCCGCCGCGTCAAGCCCGGTCATCGCCTGCACATCGGCCAGATGCAGCGGCTGTACGGTCATCTTGGCCGCCCGGCCGAAAAACGGGCGCCCATAGGACTGCAGCGCCTCCATCACCGACAGGTCACTGCCGACCAGGACCAACAGGACAGGCTTGGCGGACAGGTGCCGGTCCCAGACCGTCTGCAGCGCCCCCTCGAACTCCCCGTCCTGCTCCACCAGCCACGGCACCTCGTCGAGCACCGCGATGCTCGGGACATCGTCCGGAACCGCGACCGCCAGGGAGCGCAGCGCCTGGTTCCAGTCGGAAGCCTGCAGCCCGGCCACCAGATCGGCCCCGGGAAGAGGGGAATGCGCCAGCGTCGCGGCAAAGTCCGCCCGCTCGGCCACGGCATTGCGTCCCCGGGTCGCCTGGAAGAGCGCGTAGGGAAGCCCTGAACGGTCGCAGAACTCCTGAACCAGACGAGACTTGCCCACTCGACGCCGGCCCGTCAGGATCACAGCCTGGCCACGGGTGGCGCCCGTACCGCCGACCACCAGGCCCAGCTGCCGAGCCAGCTGATCCAGGTCGGCGGACCTGCCCTTGAACTCCATCAGAGCCCCAACCCGATCTCCATGAAACATAGATTCGATATTACGTAGATTGAATCTTACTTAGACTAGCCCGCTTCTACCGCCGCCGTCGGCAGCCCCGCCGAGACGACGGGTCGGGAATCCGCGAGCACAGGGCCGCACCTCGCTGCGTGCGGCCCCCTGTCCCGCAGTCCACCGTCAGAGGGGCAGGTCCAGTTCGGCCACGACCGTCTTGCCGACGCGGGCACGGTCCAGCACCTCCCACCTGTCGGCGAGCGCGCCCACCAGGAGCAGCCCCCGGCCCTCCTCGGCGAGCGGGGCGGGCTCGGTCACGCCCCCGGCGGGCGGGCGGCGTTCGCCCCGGGCGTCGGAGACCTCGATACGGAGGGTGCGGCCGGTGAGCCGGACGACCAGCTCGAAGTCCCGGCCGGGGACGCGGCCGTGCGTGACGGCGTTGGCGGCGAGTTCGGCGACGAGCACGGCGACGGTGTCGGATGCCGTGGTGCCGTGCGGCACGCCCCAGGCGTCGAGCTGGTGCAGGGCGAGCCGCCGGGCGAGCCGGGCGCCGCGCGGGGTGGAGCTGAAGCGCTGGGTGAACGCGCTTGCGGTGGCCGGAGCTTGAGGGGCGACCGCGATGGGCAGTGGTGTCATGCCCCCAATCTGGCGGTACGTCCACACCGCGCACCAGTGATCGGCCGCGTACTCAGGGTGAGCGTACGCACTCAGGGTGTCCGCATCAGCCCCCGGAGCCCGGCGACGCGGGCCGAGACTCCAGGGGCGCCGTCCGGGGTCACGGACGGGGTGTACGAGACCCGGCACGGGCGGCAGAGGCCGTCCGGGAGGGCGTCCGCCGGACCGGGGCGGCCGCATTCGACACACTCCACCCGGAGCCCGCTCGCGGGGCCCGTCGCGTCCGGCAGGTGCGGCGGCATCTTGTCGGCGAGGCGGCGGCGTACCAGGCCGAGCGGGTGCGTGACGGCCTCCGGCAGCCCGGCCGTGAGCGCCGACGTCAGGTGCTCGGCGCCGACACCGCGTGCGAACCAGGCGGCGGCGAGCGGTTCCAGGGCGGCGCAGTCGGCGGCGGAGAGCGCCAGCCGGGGTTCACGGCGGCCGAGTCCGGCGAGGGCGAGGTAGGCGGCGGAAGGCGGGGCGGCGGCTTCCGACTGCGGGGGCACGGGCGACTTGGGGGCAGGGCGCTCGGCGGTGCGCTGCGGGGGTACGTCCACCGGCTCCGCATGCGGGGCGGCGGCCGAGCCGGAGAGCGCGGTGATCCACCACTCGTTGTCGCGGGCGGTCCGGGACCAGTAGGTGTACGTCACCCAGCGGCACGTGCCGTCCCCTTCGACCCGCCGCCGCACGCGCCGCAGGTGGCCCGCCACGGCGAGGGCGCGCAGGGCGGTGCCGATGGCCATCTGGCCGTACAGGGGGAGGTCCTTGGCCAGCGACTTGATGTCCATGGCGGCCCCGTCGGGAAGGCGGTCGACGTAAGCCGCGACGTACCGCTCACGCTCGGGCAGGGAGGCGAAGTCGGCGGGGCGGGAGGGATCTTGACCGGGGACGGTCTGCTTGCCGTAGCCGGAGTTGGCCGTGCGGTGCGGGCGTGGGGCTTCGGGCGCGGAGGGGGCGGGGCTAAAGTGCTGGGCAGCCATGAGATCGGTCTTTCATTGGGTGTCGATCTTGGGTCAGACCCCGGCCGGTGCGAGAACACCGCGTCGGGGTCGTTTCGTTGGGGGCACCGTAAGCAGTCGCGACTTTCCGCTGCAACTCGCTCACTATTAGTCATACTTGCTGGCCGTGACGGGGTGGGGAGGGTGGGAGGGTTTCCCCTTCCCGCCCTCCCCGCCGGATGGAAAACACCGCTCGGGTCTTGGATCTCGAAGCCCAAGGGCACCCCGAACACACCGCCCGGGACCCAAGAGTCGAGACCCGAGACCCGAGACCCGACCGTGCGGCCGGAACGCACAGGTGGTCGATGCCCCGGCACGGCACTTCGCACGCAACGCCGAAATCCCCGTTCACGCCAGGCTCGCAGCGCGTACGCTGCGTCAGCGTACGCACACGCCTGGTGGACAGTACGTAACCCCCGCCTCGACCATGACACCGAGTCAGAAGCGGTACGACGGGGTGCGGCGCGAAAGGTGGCCACGATGGCCTACGGGAACACGGACGGCGGTACGGGATCTGCGGGCGGTACGGAGCCGGGGGCTTCGGACAGTCTGCGCACGTTCGGCGCGGTCGTCCATGCCCTACGCGAACACGCGGGCCTGAGCCGCGAGGAGTTCGGCGCCCTCGTCGGCTACTCGAAGCACACGATCGCCTCCATCGAGCAGGGCCGCCGCTGGCCGGAGCGCGGCTTCGTGGAGAGCGCGGAGCCTGTGCTCGGTAACACGGGTGCCCTTCGCAAGGCCGCACCGTATCTGACCCGGCAGGCCGGTCTCGCGAGTTGGTTCGTGCAGTGGGCACGCCTGGAGGCGACGGCGATCAGCCTCTACACGTACGAATGCCGGGTGATCCCCGGCCTGTTGCAGACCGAGGCGTACGCACGAGCCATCTCGCTCGACGTACCGCCCCTGCCGGACCCTGAGGAGCTGGAAGAGCGGATCGCGGCGCGGATGGCCCGTCAGGAACTGCTGTCCGTCAGCCGGAAGCCTCCGACCGCGTTCAGCTTCATCGTGGAGCAGTCGGTGCTGGAGCGGCACACGGGCGGGGACGACGTCACGCGTGAACTCCTTGATCACCTGATCGAGTTGATCGAGGGGAACTGGAACGTGGAGTTTCAGATCATGCCTACGCGACGGGTATCGCATGCCGGGACGGACGGACCCATGCGGCTGGCCGAGACTCCTGAGCACCGCTGGTTCGCGTACTCGGAGGGGCAGCAGAACGGACGGCTGATTTCCGACCCGAAAGAGATCAGCATCCTCCAGCAGCGGTATGCGAAACTGCGCTCACAGGCTCTGACTCCCGAGGACTCGCTGAGCCTGCTGAAGCGAATGCGAGGAGCGCTATGAGCACGTCCGGCCTGACCTGGTTCAAGAGCAGTTACAGCGGCTCGCAGGGTGACGATTGCGTCGAGGTGGCGATGGACTGGCGCAAGTCGAGCTACAGCGGCTCGGAGGGGGACAACTGCGTCGAGGTGGCAATGGACTGGCACAAGTCCAGCTACAGCGGCTCCCAGGGCGACAGCTGCGTCGAGGTCGCCGCCTGCCCCGCCGCCGTCCACGTCCGGGACTCCAAGGACCAGCGCATCCCCGAACTCGCCCTCTCCCCCGCCGCGTGGGGCGAGTTCGTCACGTACGCCGCCCGGGGCTGAGCCCCAAGCCGTGCCCCGCACCGGTCGACTCCGGTGCGGGGCACAGTCATGCGCGCCGCGTCAGGCGACCGGCAGCCCCGGTGCCGGGTATCCGGCCATCAGCTCCTTCACCTCGGCCCGAACCGCGCCGATCGTGGCCTCGTCGCCCGCGCGGGCGGCCGTGATCACGCGGTCGATCCACCCCGCGACGGCCGCCATCTCCGACCCCGGGACGCCCCGCGAGGTGAGCGCCGGGGTGCCGATGCGGATGCCGGAGGGGTCGAAGGGCTTGCGGGGGTCGTAGGGGACGGCGTTGTAGTTGACGACGATGCCGGCGCGGTCGAGGGCCTTGGCGGCGGTCTTGCCGGGGATGTCCTTGCTGGTGAGGTCCACCAGGAGCAGGTGGTTGTCGGTGCCGCCGGAGACCAGGTCGAAGCCCCGGGCGGCCAGTTCCCCGCCCAGCGCTCGCGCGTTGGCGACCACCCTGTGGGCGTAGGAGCAGAACGCCGGGGTGGCCGCCTCGTTCAGGGCGACGCCGATGGCGGCCGTGGTCTGGTTGTGCGGGCCGCCCTGGAGGCCGGGGAAGACGGCGCGGTCCAGGGCGCGGGCGTGCTCGACGCGGCTGAGCAGCATCGCGCCGCGCGGGCCGCGCAGGGTCTTGTGCGTCGTGGTGGAGACGACGTCCACGTGCGGGGCGGGCGAGGGGTGGGCGCCGCCCGCGACCAGGCCCGCGATGTGGGCGATGTCGGCGACCAGGACCGCGCCCACCTCGCGGGCGATCTCCGCGAAGCCCGCGAAGTCGATCTCGCGGGGCACGGCGGTGCCGCCGCAGAAGATCAGCTTCGGCCGCTCGGCGAGGGCCAGGTCGCGGACCTCGTCCAGGTCGACGCGGCCGGTGTCGCGGCGCACGCCGTACTGGACGCCGTTGAACCAGGTGCCGGTGGCGGAGACGCCCCAGCCGTGCGTGAGGTGGCCGCCCATCGGCAGGGACATGCCGAGCACGGTGTCGCCGGGCTTGAGGAAGGCCAGGTAGACGGCGAGGTTGGCGGGTGAGCCGGAGTACGGCTGGACGTTGGCGTGGTCCATGCCGAAAAGGGCGCGGGCGCGCTCGGCGGTGAGGGTCTCGACCTGGTCGATGACCTGCTGGCCCTCGTAGTAGCGCTTGCCGGGGTAGCCCTCGGAGTACTTGTTCTGGAGCACCGTGCCGGAGGCTTCGAGCACGGCGGCGGAGACGTAGTTCTCGCTGGGGATCAGGCGCAGGGTGTCGGCCTGGAGCTGTTCCTCGGCGGCCACGAGTGCGGCGAGCTCCGGATCGGCTGCCGCCAGGGCGGGGTGGCGGGGCTGTGCGGGTACGGACGCGGTCACGGGGTTCCTCCCGGGTCGGTCGCATGGCTGCGGCGTGGACCCGGATGCCCAGGCGGACGGCTCTCCGGCATGACGCCCCCGGGCACGCCCGGGGTGTGCCGCTCCCTCGTGGTCGATTCCACTGAGCACCCCGCGCGGGGATGCGCGCCAGTCGCGGCGTCTCGCACTTTACCGGGCGGGCGGGCGGGGCACGCAAGGCTCGGGTACCCGGCGATTTGTGACGAACCGGCCGTCGTACGGGGCCGTTTGGCCGAGTCTTGGTGAATGCATGCCCCCTGCATGAGGTGTTCCTCGCCAGAGTGGCGCCTTACATGTGCACATCATCCGGCACATGATCCATCCGCGAGACCCACATCGCAGGGGGTTGTTTTGAGAATCAGCCGCGCCCGACGACGCGCCGGGATGAGCCTGGCAGTGACACTGCCGCTGCTCGCCGGGGCGCTCGCCCTCGGGATACCCGACGCCAGTGCCGATTCCGCGCCCGGCGCCCGGGACGCGTTGCAGGGCACCAAGCCGGCCTGGGCCACCGCCACGGCCGACCAGGGAGCCACCTCCGACAGCGGGAAGGTGTCCGTCCGGGTCCACCTGGCCGGGCGGGACGCGAAGGGCCTCGCCGCCTACGCCGCCGCCGTCTCCGACCCGAAGTCCCCCTCGTACGGGAAGTACCTGAGCCCCGCGCAGGCGCAGGCCCGGTTCGGGGCCACCCGGGAGCAGATCGACCGGGTCAGCACGTGGCTGAAGTCCAGCGGGCTGACGGTCACCGGCGCCGACCAGCACTACGTCTCGGCCACCGGTGAGGTCGCCGCCGCCGAGAAGGCGTTCAGCACCCAGCTGCGCAACTACCGTAAGGGCAGCCGCACTTACCGGGCGCCCGCCTCCACCGCCTCGGTGCCGGCCGCGCTGGGCGACGTCGTGCTCGCCGTGTCCGGCCTGGACAACGCCCCGCACACCTCACGTCACGACGACGTGCTGCCGCCCCCGGACGATGTGTTCCGAAACTCCGGCCCGTTCTCCTCGTACTACGGCTCCAGGACCGCCTCCTCGCTGCCGAAGGCGTACGGCTCCAAGGTGCCGTACGCGGTCAAGGGGTACACCGGCAAGCAGCTGCGCGCCGCGTACGGGGCCGGGAGCTACACCGGCAAGGGGGTGACCGTCGCGATCACCGACGCGTACGCCTCCCCCACCATCGCGAAGGACGCCGCCGAGTACGCCAAGCGCAACGGGGACGCGGCCTACCGGCGCGGCCAGCTGCGCCAGGTGCTGCCGGACGCGTACACGAAGACCGAGGAGTGCGGCGCCTCCGGCTGGTACGGGGAGGAGACCCTCGACGTCGAGGCCGTGCACGCGGTCGCGCCCGCCGCCGACATCGTGTACGTGGGCGGCGCCTCCTGCTACGACGACGACCTGCTCGACTCGCTGAACAAGGTCGTCGACCACCGGCTCGCGGACATCGTCTCCAACTCCTGGGGCGACATCGAGGCGAACCAGACCCCCGATCTGGCGCTCGCCTACGACCGGGTGTTCATGATGGGCGCGGTCGAGGGCATCGGCTTCTACTTCTCCTCCGGTGACGCCGGCGACAACGTGGCCTCCACCGGCACCAAGCAGATCGACGTCCCGTCCAACTCGGCGTGGGTGACCTCGGTCGGCGGTACGTCGCTGGCGGTCGGCAAGCACGACACGTACCAGTGGGAGACCGGCTGGGGCACCCTGAACGCCCCGCTGGCGGCGGACGGCCGGAGCTGGACCGGGTTCCCCGGCGCGTACAGCTCGGGCGCGGGCGGCGGCACCAGCTCCACCGTGAAGCAGCCGTCCTACCAGCGCGGGATCGTGCCCGACTCGCTGGCCAGGGCGAACGGGAAGACCCGGATGCGCACGGCCCCGGACATCGCGGCCGTCGCCGACCCGAACACCGGCTTCCTGGTCGGCCAGACCCAGACGCTGCCCGACGGCTCGCTGGGCTACGACGAGTACCGCATCGGCGGCACCTCGCTGGCGGCCCCGGTCATCGCCGGCATCCAGGCGCTGGTGCAGCAGGCCCAGCACGGCCGGCCGATCGGTTTCGCCAACCCGGCGATCTACGCCCGGTACCACTCGAAGGCGTACCACGACGTGACGGACCACCCGCTGGGCGCGCGGCGTGACCTGGCGGTGGCCCGGGTGGACTTCGCCAACGGTTATGACGCGGCGGACGGCCTGAAGACGTCGGTGCGGAGCCTGGGCAAGGACGCCTCGCTGTCGGCGGTGCGCGGATACGACGACGTGACGGGCGTCGGCACGCCGGCCGCCGGCTATGTGAGTTCCTACCGCCGGCGCTGATCTCCGGGGGGTGTGGGGCCGGCCGCCGGTTCTCGGCGGCCGGCCCCGTGCGTGCGGGCTCCCGCGTGCGGGTTCACGCGGCCGGGTTCACGCGGCCGGGCTCCCGCGTGCGGGTTCACGCGGCCGGGTTCGCGCGGGTCCGGTCAGGCCGAGGCGCGCTTGCGGGAGGTGCCGCTCTTCGAGGCTGTCTGCTTCTTGGCCGGCGTCTTCTTGGCGGCCGTCTTCTTGGCCGTGCTCTTGGAGGCCGCGCTCTTGGAGGCCGCGCTCTTGGAGGCCGTCTTCTTCGCGGACGCCTTGCCCGTGCCCGCCGTGGACTTCTTACCTCCGGAGGACTTGGGCGAGGAGGCGGACTTCTTCGCGGAGCCGCCGGAGCCCGAGCCGCCGGAACCGGAGCCGGAGCCCGAGGCGGCCTTCTTGCGGGCGGAGCCGGACGCCTTGCGGTCGGCGATCGAGGTGACGCCGGCGACGGGCCGCTCGCCCGCGCCGTCGCCCTCGCCGCCGTCGCCGCCCGCCTCCTCGTCCGTCTCCTCGCCGCGGGCCTCCTTCGCGGCCCGGACGCTGCTCTCCAGGGCGGCGATCAGGTCGATGACCTTGCCGCCGCCGGAGGTGCCCTTCTCGGCCGGCTCCGGGACCTCGCCCGACGCCTTGGCGGCGATCAGCTCCTCGACCGCCTCGCGGTAGTCGTCGTGCAGCGAGTCCATGTCGACCTCGCCGAGGGTGTCCATCAGGGCGTCCGCGAGGTCGAGCTCGGCGTCGCGCACCGTCACGTCGGACTCCGGCGCGACGCCCTCGGGGGCGCGGATCTCGTCCGGCCAGAGCAGCCCGTGCATGGCGATCACGTCGTCCACGACCCGCAGCATGCCCAGCCGCTCGCGCCCGCGCAGCGCGTACTTGGCGAGCGCGACCTTCCGGCTCCGCTTCAGCGCCTCGCGCAGCAGGGTGTACGGCTTGGCGGCCGGAACGCCGTTGGCGGAGAGGTAGTACGCCGCGTCCATCTGGAGCGGGTCGATCGCGTCGGCCGGCACGAAGGCGACGATCTCGATCGTCTTGGCGGTGGGCAGCGGCAGCTTGCCCAGGTCCTCGTCGGTGATCGGGATCATCGTGCCGTCGGCGTCCTCGTACGCCTTGCCGATCTCGGCCGGGGTCACCTCCTCGCCGTCCAGTTCGCACACCTTGCGGTAGCGGATGCGGCCGCCGTCCTCGACGTGGATCTGCCGGAAGGAGATCGAGTGGTTCTCGGTGGCGTTGACCAGCTTGATCGGGATGCTGACCAGCCCGAAGGAGATGGCGCCGTTCCAGATGGACCTCACCGGTTCACCCCTTACGTCCGCATATACGAAGAAAATACCTATTTACGTGTGATTCTTATCGTATGACGCCGATCACGGAGGTGGAGGGGCGACGCCTGTCACTGAGCAACCTGGACAAGGTGCTGTATCCGGCCACCGGCACCACCAAGGGCGAGGTGCTGCACTACTACGCGGCCACGGCGTCCGAGGTCCTGCTCGCGCATCTGCGGGACCGGCCGGTGTCCTTCCTGCGCTACCCGGACGGGCCGGACGGGCAGCTGTTCTTCGCCAAGAAACCGCCGCCCGGTACTCCGTCCTGGGTACGCAGGACGACGGTGCCGCACCGCGAGAGCGAACCGGCCGAACAGGTGGTCGTCCAGGATCTGGCCTCCCTGATGTGGGCCGCGAACCTGGTGGTGGAGTTCCACACCCCGCAGTGGCGGGCCGAGACGCCCGCGGTGGCCGACCGGCTGGTGTTCGACCTGGACCCGGGGGCGCCCGCCACGGTCGTGGAATGCTGCCGGGTCGCGCTGTGGCTGCGCGAGCGGCTGGCCGAGGACGGCCTGGAGGCGTACGGGAAGACCTCGGGCTCCAAGGGCCTGCACCTGCTGGTGCCGATCGTCCCCACCGCTTCGGCGGCGGTCTCGGCGTACGCGAAGGGGCTGGCCGTCCGGGCGGAGCGGGAGCTCACGGACCTGGTGGTGCACCGGATGCGGCGGGCGCTGCGGCCGGGCAAGGTGTTCGTGGACTTCAGCCAGAACGCCGCCGCGAAGACCACAGCCACGCCCTACACCCTGCGCGCACGGGCCGAGCCCTCCGTATCGGCGCCGGTCACCTGGGCGGAGATCGAGCAGTGCCGCGCCCCCGGCGATCTGGTCTTCCTGGCGGGTGACATGGCCGGGCGGCTGGCCCGCCACGGCGATCTGCTCGCCCCGCTCCACGAGCCCGGCCGGGGCCGGCCGATCCCGGACCCCGCGTAGGCGTACGCGCCCCGCACCCATACCGCACGCGCGCGGGTCTTGTCATGTCCAAGGGTAAATGCGTGCGGGCGGTGGTCGGATTGTCCGAGCCGTGGTGCACACTCTGCCCAGACACTGCTTTCGTGGACGTCGGTGGGGAGGCGATGGCGTGTTCGCGGGGATCGAAGAGGTCGACTGGGCCTCGATGGAGCATGCCTACGGGCCTGCGGACGACGTGCCCGGACTGCTGCGCGGCCTGGCGTCCGCCGATCCCGCGGAGCGCGAAGGCGCCCTGGACGGGATGTACGGGGCGGTGCACCACCAGGGCGACGTCTACGCGTGCACGCTCGCCTGCATCCCCTTCCTCTTCGAGCTGGTGGTCGATCCGGCGGTCCCGGACCGGGGCGACATAGTCGAGCTGCTGACCAGCATCGGCGGCATCGACCTCGACGAGGACGACGAGGAGGAGATCGACGAGGACGAGGCGGAGGGCGCGGCGAACTACGCGATGGCGGCTGCGGCCGTCTCCGCCGGCGCCGGGGTGTTCTTCCCCCTGATGGCCGACGAGGACCGGGGCGTACGGCTCTCCGCCCCGCTCGCCCTGGCCACCCTGCACGACGACCCGGCCCGGGTGCTGGCCCTGCTGCGCGAGCGGCTGGCGGTGGAGGCGGACGAGGAGGTGCGGCTCGCGCTGGTCGAGGCGGCGGGGCGGCTCGCGCTGCGCCACCGGCCGCTGACCCGGCCGGTCGCCGACTGGCTGAGCCGGCTGGCCGCCGAGGCCAATCCGCCGGGGCTACGGCTGGCGGCCCTGGCCCAGCTGGCGCGCTGCGCGCCGCGCTCGCTGCCGGGCGATGTGGTGCCGCTGGTGACGGGGCTGCTGCGGCAGCTGCGCACGCTCCCCGGCCCGGTCGGCGCCCGGCCCCGAGGCGCCGAGCCGCCCGGGACCGCCGCCCCCGAGGCCGCCCCGGTGACACTGCTGGGCCAGCTGCGGGCGCTGGCGGCCGAGGAGAACGCGGGGCGTACGGCGCCCTGGACGGCCGATCTGCTGCGCACCCTGCACGTCGGACTGAACGACCGCATCGCCGAGCGGACCGCGCTGCTGACCGATCAGCTGCACAGCCCCGACGCCTGGCAGCGCATCGACGCCGTGCGCATGAGCGGCGGGCTCATAGGGGGCTGGCGGGGCGCCTACGCGGAGCTGGTGGGGCTGGTGGGCGAACAGCTCACCTCGCCCGAGCCGAAGCTCGCCGAGGCCGCCTCGCACATGCTGGAGGGGCTGTTCGGCCTGGCCGCCCCGGCGGCGGACGCGCTGGCGGCGCGCGTCGCGGCGGACCCAGGGGCGTGGGTCCGGGAGTGGGCGGACGGGCGGACGACGCTCGGCAGCGCGGTGAAGGCCCTGGCCCGGCTGGGCGACGCCCGCGCGCTGCCGGCCCTGGCCGCCGCCCTCGACCACCCGCAGGTGCCGTACGACGTGGGGCCCGGCGTCGCGCACCTGGGCGAGGCGGCCCGGCCGCTGGCCGGTGCGCTGCGGCGCCGGCTGGGCGAGGTGGTGTTCGACGAGCGGGCCTACGACCGGGCGGGCCCGCTGCTGACCGGACTCACCGCGCTGCGGGCGGGCGAGGCCGCCCCGGAGGTCCTGCGGGTCCTGCGCGGCACCCCGGAGTTCCGGGGCGAGTGGCTGCGTACGGCGGCGCTGCGAGCGCTCGCCTCCTTCGGGCCCGCCGCGCGCTGCGCCGCGCCGGAGCTGCGGACGCTGGTGCGGCGCCCCGGGACGGCGGAGGCGGTCGAGGCGGCCGGGGCCCTGTGGGCGGTGGAGGGGGACGCCGACGCGGTGCTTCCCGCGCTGATCGAGGGACTGACGACACAGGACGTGCACGCGCGGCGCGCGGCGGCGAGCGCGCTGGGCCCGCTGGGTGAGCGGGCGGCGGTGACCGCGCCCCGGCTGCGGGCCCTGCTGCGCCACGAGGAGCTGTGGCTGCGGGTGGACGCGGCGATCGCCCTGTGGGAGGTTTCCGGGCGGGCCGCGGAGTCCGTCCCGGTGCTGCTGGCGGCCTGGGAGCAGAACCGGCACGTCCGGGTCCGGGTGGCGGAATGCCTGGCGCGGATGGGGCCCGCTGGTGCAGGGTCGGACGCGGCACACGTGCTGCTCGCCGAGCTCACCTCCGTACGCCGTCACAACGCGACGGACGGCGCCTACGGCAGCCACGACACGTACACCGACGAAAAGCTGCTGGTGCTATGCCGCCGGGCGCTCCTGGGGAACACGGGGAAGGAACCCACATGATCATTTTCGGCACGCGAGGTTATCTGTACCAGCTGGCAGTCCTGACGCTGGTCTGCGGCTGGTGCGGGAACCCGGCCGCGCACACGCTGCGCAAGCGGGTCACGAAGTTCACGCTGTTCTTCGTGCCGCTGTTCCCCTTCTCGACCAAGTTCGCCACGCAGTGCACGTTCTGCGGCGGCGAGCAGCAGATACCCAAGGAGCAGGCCGACCAGTTGCTGGCCCAGCACCTGGCGTCGCAGAGCGGCAACCCGTACGGCCAGCCGCAGCACCCGGGCTACGCGCCGGGCGTGCCGGGTGCGCCGGGCCAGGGGCAGAACCCGTACCAGCACTGACTGCACATCAGCACTAAATACACATAAGGGACTTCCTTCCGAATAAGGTCGACGGGACGGGGCCGCGCGCCGGTGCGGCGTCGGCCCGTCCGCCCCTCGGGAACCCCGGGAACGGAGGAAGTCATGCGTCCGCGGCTGCTGCCGGCCCTCGTGGCCGTCGCCGGTGCCGTGCTGCTGGCCGGCTGCGGCACCGGCGGGGAACTGCGGAGTGCCGGCCGGACGTCGGCCGCGATCGGCCCGGTGCGTCTGTGGCCGACGCTGCCCCCGCCGTCCGCCGCCCCGTACGACTACGGCGAGGGCGAGACCGCGCGCATCCCCGGCATCCGCGTCCCGGGCGACGATGTGCACCGGCTGGACCCGGTGGCGGTGGTGCAGGCGGGGCTGAAGGCGCTGCCCAACCGGTCCAGCGGCGTCAACGAGCTGCCGGACCGGACGGTGGAGCAGGTCGACGCCTGCCGCAGCGCGCCCCGTTCCTGCCCGGTGCTGCCGCCGTACTTCCGGGACCTCACCGGCGACGGCAAGGACGAGATGGTCCTCGCCGTCCGGCTGCCCGGCCGTCAGCTCTCGGTCCGGGTCTACATGCCGGACTCCGGCGCGCTGACCCGCATCATGGCCACCACGGACGCGGTGATCAGCGTGGAGCTGGCCGGCCGGGACCTGATCATGCGGGCGCCCTCGGCGATCACGGGCTACGAGTACCGCACGGCGTGGTCCTGGGACGACCGGCAGCGCGCGATGCTGCCCACTCAGGACGAGATCCTGCGCACCGGACAGGACCGGCGGCACCCGCCGAGCCCGCGCCCCTCCGCCCCGGGGACGCCCCGGCCCACGGCATCCGTCCCGGCGGAGCGCCGGTGAGCCGCCGGGCGGGAGCGCCGATGGGCGGGCGCAGGCGCCGGCTGCGGCTGCCCGCCTGGACCGCGACGCTCACCTGGAAGTCCGCGGTGTTCATCACCGTGATGTGCTGCCTGCTCGCCGCACTCCTCGGCGTGCTGGTCCACACCGCGGTCACCCGTCAGACGGTCGGCCACGCCCGCGAGAAGGCGCTGTCCCGGCTCACCGATGCCTCCCGCGCCTACGAGGCGGGCGAGGCGCTGCCGCTGCGTTCCGGGGTGGACCCGCCGGGGCTGCCCGGTCCACTGCGGGCCCTGGCGGCGAGCGGGCGGCGGGGCACCATGGTCGCCGGACACCTCGGGCGCCCGGCGATGTGGGCCGCCGCCCCGGCGGACGGCGGGCGGGCGCTGTCGGTCTGGACCGACTACAGCCAGAGCGCCCGCACGATCAACGGCCTGGACGGGGCGATCATCGGCTCCTCGCTGCTGGCGATCGGCGCCACCCTGCTGGTCGGCGCGTTCGCCGTCACCCGGGTCACCCGGCGGCTGCACCAGACGGCGCGGGTGGCCCGGCGGATCGGCGCGGGCGATCTGGACGCCCGCGTCAACGATCCGCGTACGGGGGACCCGGCGCGCCGGCAGGACGAGGTCGCCGTCGTCGCCGGGGCGCTCGACACGATGGCGTCGGCGCTCCAGCGCAAACTGCAGGCCGAGCAGCGGTTCACCGCCGATGTGGCGCACGAGCTGCGGACCCCGCTGACCGGTCTGTCGGCCGCCGCCGAACTGCTGCCGCCGGGCCGGCCCTCCGAGCTGGTGCAGGACCGGGCGCGGGCCCTGCGCGCCCTGACCGAGGACCTGCTGGAGATCTCGCGCCTCGACGCCCGTACCGAGCACGTCGACCTCGATGTGCACGAGCTGGCACCGCTCGCCGCCCGGGTGGTGCGCGCCTCGGGCACCGACACGGAGGTCGTGGTCGCCGGGGAGCCGGTGCGCGTCGAGACGGACAAGCGGCGCCTGGAACGGGTGCTGGGCAACCTGATCAGCAACGCGCACCGGCACGGCACGCCGCCGGTGGTCCTGACGGTCGACGGACCGGTGGTGACCGTACGCGACCACGGCGACGGCTTCCCGGATTACCTGACCGCGGGCGGCCCGCAGCGCTTCCGTACGGAGGCCGGCGGCAAGGGGCACGGCCTCGGGCTGACCATCGCCGCCAGGCAGGCCGAGGTGATGGGCGCCGCGCTCTCCTTCGGGAACGCGCCGGACGGCGGGGCGGTGGCCCGGCTGACGCTGCCGCACTACGTACGCCTCGACGAGGAGGAACCACCGGCCGGGCCCTGAGGGCCCGTAAACACCGCGAACCCCGTAAACACAGCGAACTCCGTAAACACCGTGAACTCCGCGAACCTCCGCGAACCTCCGCACCAGTACATAAGGTAAATAACCCCCACCTCTTGCTACGTTGCGGGGCATGACCGCAACGACGGCGGACGCACCCCCGCCCGAGCTGCGCCTGCCCAAGCGGCGCGGCGTGGAACTCTCGCTCCTGATCGGGGCCGTCCTCATCTCCGTCTACGGCTACGCCGCGGTCGGGCTGGCCCACGACGACGCGGTCCCGCCCGATGTCGCCGGGTACGGCGGCGGCCTGGGGCTGCTCGCGCTACTCGCCCATCTCGCGGTCCGCTTCCGCGCCCCGTACGCCGATCCGCTGCTGCTGCCCATCGCGGTCCTGCTCAACGGCCTGGGCCTGGTGCTGATCTACCGGCTGGACCTGGAGACGCCGGGCGACCGGGCGGCGACGACCCAGCTGATCTGGTCCACGCTCGGCGTCGCGTTCTTCATCGCGGTGGTGGTCTTCCTGCGCGACCACCGGGTGCTCCAGCGCTACGCGTACCTCTCGGTCGCCGCCGCCCTCGTCCTGATGATCGTGCCGATCTTCTTCCCGGCGGTGAACGGGGCGAAGATCTGGATCAGGATCGGCGGCTTCTCCTTCCAGCCCGGCGAGTTCGCCAAGATCCTGCTCGCGGTGTTCTTCGCCGCCTACCTCGCGGCGAACCACAACGCCCTCGCGCACACCGGCCGCAGGATCTGGAAGCTCCAGCTGCCCGCCGGGCGGGTGCTCGGGCCGATCGTGGCGATCTGGCTGCTCAGCGTCGGCGTCCTGGTCCTGGAACGCGACCTGGGCACCTCGCTGCTGTTCTTCGGGCTGTTCGTGATCCTGCTGTACGTGGCGACCGGGCGGACCGGCTGGATCGCGGTCGGGCTGCTGCTCGCGGCGGTCGGCGCGTTCGTCGTGGGCTCCTTCGAACCGCATGTGCACAGCCGGGTGCAGGACTGGCTCGACCCGTTCGCCTCGATCGACGCCGGCCGGGGGCCCGGCCAGCTCGCCCAGTCACTGTTCGCCTTCGCCGCGGGCGGGATGCTCGGCACCGGTCTCGGCCTCGGCCACTCGGTCCTCATCGGTTTCGCCGCCAAGTCCGACTTCATCCTGGCGACGGCCGGCGAGGAGCTGGGCTTTGCCGGTCTGACCGCCGTCTTCCTGCTGTACGCGCTGCTCGTGGCGCGCGGCTACCGGGCCGGGCTCGCGCTGCGCGACGCGTTCGGGCGGCTGCTGTCGATCGGTCTGGCCTCGATCCTGGCGCTCCAGGTGTTCGTGATCGCGGGCGGGGTGATGGGGCTGATCCCGCTGACGGGGATGGCGATGCCGTTCCTGGCGCAGGGCGGTTCCTCCGTGGTCACCAACTGGATCATCGTGGCGCTGCTGATCCGGGTCAGCGACCTCGCCCGCCGGCCCGCGCCCGACGAGGTGGAGACCGGGGTCGTGGCATCGGTCCCGTCGTCCCCGTCGTTCCCGTCGTTCCCGTCGTTCCCGGAGGACGAGCGGTGATCCGCCACATCCGGCACGCCGCCGCCTTCTGCCTGCTGCTGCTCGTGGCGCTGCTGGTGAACGCCGCCCGCGTCCAGGTCTTCGACGCCGACGAGCTGGACGGCAACCCCGCCAACCGCCGTAACACCATCGCCCGTTACGACCAGCCGCGCGGCAACATCCTGGTCGACGGCCGGCCCGTCACCGGCTCGAAGGACACCGGCGAGCAGCTCGCCCACGAACGCACCTACCGCTACGGCCCGCTGTACGCGCCGGTGACGGGATACGCCTCGCAGACGTACGGCACCACCCTCATCGAGAACGCCGAAGACGCGATCCTCTCCGGCACCGACCCGCTGCTCGCCCCGCTCCCCTTCTGGAACGAGGTCAGCCGGGACCGGCAGCCGGGCGGTGATGTCGTTACCACCGTCAAGGACGCGGTGCAGCGCGCCGCCTACCGGGGGCTCGGCAACCGGCGGGGCGCGGTCGCGGCCATCGAGCCGTCGTCGGGCCGCATCCTCGCGCTGGTCTCGACCCCCTCGTACGACCCCGGGCGGCTGTCCGGCACCGGCTCGTCGGTGACCGACGCCTGGCGTGAGCTGAACGCGTCGAGCAGCCGGCCGATGCTCAACCGGGCGATCCGGCAGACCTATCCGCCCGGCTCCACGTTCAAGATCGTGACGGCGGCGGCGGCCCTGGACGCGAAGGTCGTCACCGACCCGGACGCGGCGACCGACACCCCGTCCCCGTACGTGCTGCCGGGCACCTCCACCGTCCTGCCCAACGAGTCGCGCGGCTGCGAGAAGGCGTCGCTGGCCGACGCGATCCGGGTCTCGTGCAACACCGTGATGGCGCACCTGGGGGTGGAGGTCGGGCTCGACGGCATGGTGGCGGCTGCCGAGCGCTTCGGCTTCAACGACACGGGCCTGAAGATCCCGTCGGGGGTGGCGAAGAGCAACTTCGACCGGGAGATGAGCGACGACCAGCTGGCCCAGTCCTCGATCGGCCAGTTCGACACGACGGCGACCCCGCTCCAGATGGCGATGGTGGCGGCGGCCGTCGCCAACGGCGGGGAGCTGATGTACCCGCACCTGGTGGAGCGGACGACCAAGCACAGCGGCGCGACGGTCCACACCACCGGTTCGCGCTCCTACCACCGGGCGATGAACCAGATGACGGCGATGCGGCTGCGGCAGATGATGGTCGACGTGGTGCGGGACGGCACCGGCACGAACGCGGCGATCGACGGGGCGACGGTCGGCGGCAAGACCGGCACGGCCCAGCACGGCGTCGACAACTCGGACCTGCCCTACGCCTGGTTCATCTCCTGGGCGCAGGCGGACGGCGCGGCCCGCCCGGCGGTGGCGGTCGCCGTGGTCGTCGAGGACGCCGAGGCCGACCGGGCCGACATCAGCGGCGGCGGCAGCGCGGCCCCGATCGCCCGTTCCGTGATGGAAGCCGCCCTGGAAGACTGACCCGTGACGGTTTTGGTGGCCGGCCGGGGCCGGGACGCGGAGCTGCTGGGCGCGGCCCGGGCGGTGGAGCGGGCCCTGTCACCGGTCGCGGGATGAGGGAAACGATCCGCCCGCACAAGTACCCGAACACCGCAGCTGAGTACGTGTACTCAGGACCGCGCCGGCCCCAGGCGGCAGCCTGGACACCGACAGCCACCCCCCAGAAGGAGCCCCACCGTGCGCACAGCCCGTCGTCCCCGCCGCCTCCGGACCGCCACCGCCGCCCTCGCCGTCACCGGCGCGGCCCTGGCGCTGCTCACGTCCGCCTGCTCCATGGAGGACGCGGTGTGCTCCGGCGGCGAGTACCCGGTGCTGTACGTGGGCAGTACCGGGAGCGCCTGTGTGCCGGACGGCCAGGAGCCGCCCAAGGGGTACGCCCGCTATCCGGAGGGCAAGGTCCCCAAGCACGTGGACGACAAGTGGTGGACGTACTGGAACACCCACACCCTGGACGCGGACGGGAACATCATCGACGCGTCGGACTGATCAGCCGGCCGCCTGATCAGCCGCCGGACCGGTCAGCCGCCGGACCGGTCAGCTCGCCCCGGTGGTCTCGATCGGCTTGCGCATCTCCTTGCGGACCCGGGCCGTGTCCAGCGCCGCCTTGTCGAGGTCGACCTTCTCCGGGTCCTGGAGCGCGGTCTCGGCGGTGATGACGGCGACGAAGGAGGCGGTGTTGCCGTCGCCCCACGCGCACATCGGGAGGGTGCTGGTGACGCCTCCCTCCTTCGACCGGGCGACCTGGCAGGAGACGGTGATCCCGTAGCCCTCGGGGGTGAACTCCCGGGCGGGCACGACCACGGTCAGCCCGTCCGTCTCGGCGGCCCCTTCCAGGATCTTGTCCCGGGAGAACTCCGGGGACTTGATGCGGCCCCACATGCCGGAGACGACCAGGGTTCCGCCGCCCTTGGAGGTGTACTGCGTGACCACCGCCTTCGCGTCGCGGATGGTCGGGTCGTACGTGTCCTCGACGTCCTTCCCGTCCGTCGCCGAGGAGTCCTTCAGCAGGGTGTACTCGTCGTCCAGCAGCGTCTTCGGCACGGTCAGCCGGTATTCGGCCGCCGGGAAGCTCCCGGCCGTCGGAAGCGTCCCGTCGTCCGCCTCGTCCACCAGCCGCGCGACCCCGAAGGCGATGCCGCCGGCCACCACGAGCGCCCCGGCGACGACCGCGGCGATCAGCCCGGCCCTGTTCCGCCTGGGCGGCGGCATCCCCGGGAACCCCGGCCCGCCGGGCGCCGCGCCCCAGGGCGCGGGCGGCATCGGAGCGCCCTGCGGATACCCGTAGGGCGGCGGCTGCTGTCCGGGCAACGGCTGCTGGGCGTACGGATTCTGCCGGGGCCCCGGCTGGGGCTGGGGCTGCGGCGGGCCGTAGGGGCCCTGGGGGGCGCCGTACGGGCCCTGCGGCGGCTGGGGCGGGGGCGTGGTCATGGCGCCCAAGCTACGGCATGCACACGAACACGATTTCGAGGGTCCGGGCGCGCGTGGAGGCCGTCAGCGTCCCGCCGCGCGGTCGATGGCGGCGGACGGGTACGGCGTGCGCCTGCTCACCGTCAGCAGGCGGCGGTGGAAGGCGTCCAGGACGACGGCGGGCGCCGCGTGCCGGTCGACGAGGGCGGCCACCTCGGGCGGTACGCCACCGGGACGGTCGCCCGCGATCCAGTCGCGCAGGAAGGCGGCGTCGCGCACCCGGTCGAAGAGGTGGTGGCGCACCAGGTGGCCGGCGACGTAGTGCCGGTCGTAGGCGAGGTGAGAGCCGGGCGGAGGCGCGGCCGTGGGCGGCCAGGCGTGCGAGGTGCCGCTCAGACTCCTGCCGCACCCGCCCCGCCCTGGCTGATCGCCTCGGCCACCTCCGCCACCCGGGCCTGCTCCTCCGCCTCGAAGCGGTCCCTGTCCAGCTGTTCGGCTATCTCCTCGTCCTGGGCCATGAGCAGGTCCAGGTTGGAGTCGCCGAGTTCGAGGACGCCCATGTCGACGTAGGCCTTCTGCAGCCGTTCGCCCCACAGGCCGATGTCCTTGACGCACGGGACGATGCGGCTGAAAAGCAGCTTGCGGAAGAGCTGGAGGAATTCGGAGTGCTCGGAGAGGTCCTTCGCCTCCTGCTTGCCGATGCCGAAGTTCTCCAGGACCTCGACCCCGCTGAGCCGGTCGCGCATCAGGTAGCAGCCCTCGATGACGAACTCCTCGCGCTCGCGCAGTTCCGCGTCGCTGAGCTGCTTGTAGTAGTCGCGCAGCGCCATCCGCCCGAAGGCGACGTGGCGGGCCTCGTCCTGCATGACGTACGCGAGGATCTGCTTGGGCAGCGGCCGGGTCGTGGTGTCGCGGATCATGCCGAACGCGGCGAGGGCCAGGCCCTCGATGAGGACCTGCATGCCGAGGTAGGGCATGTCCCAGCGCGAGTCGCGCAGGGTGTCGCCGAGCAGCCCCTGGAGGTTGTCGTTGACCGGGTAGAGCATTCCGACCTTCTCGTGCAGGAACCGGCTGTAAATCTCCGCGTGCCTGGCCTCGTCCATGGCCTGGGTCGCGGAGTAGAACTTGGCGTCCAGGTCGGGGACGGACTCCGTGATCCGGGCCGCGCAGATCATCGCGCCCTGCTCGCCGTGCAGGAACTGGCTGAACTGCCAGGCGGTGTAGTGCCTGCGCAGCTCGCCCCGGTCCTTCTCGGTCATCTTCGCCCAGTGCGGGGTGCCGTACAGCGTCAGCGCCTCGTCGGGGGTGCCGAGCGGGTCGTCCGGGTCGACCTCCAGGCTCCAGTCGATGCGCTTGTTGCCGTCCCACTGCTTGTCCTTGCCCTTCTGGTACAGGGCGAGAAGGCGCTCGCGGCCGTCGTCGTAGTCCCAGCTGAAGCGCGCGGCACCCGAGGCGGGCACCTCCCACAGCGGCTGATCGGGGGCGGTGGTGTAGAGGTCGTGGGTCGACACGGACGGCTCCTTCGCCTCGCGTACGTCGTAACACAGCGCGTTACCGGCTCAGTTGGCAGGTTCACACGTTGGTAGACGCCCGGTCAACAAGTCGTGCGCAAGGGATTGACGGCCTTGCTGACACGCAGTCTCATAGTGGGTGACCGCCGGTAACCCATGTGTGAGGTGCCTCCAGCCATGACGACCGTGACCGAAAGCGACCTGCAGACCCTCCGCGACGCACTCGGCCCGCTGCGCGGCCGCGAACAGATCGCGGAGCGGCTGCTGGAGGCCTCGGCCAAGCACTCCTTCGACCCGGACAAGGAACTCGACTGGGACACGCTGCCCGAGGACGGCAAGTGGTTCTGGCCGCCCGAGCTGGTCTCCCTCTACGACACCCCGCTGTGGAAGCGCATGTCGCACGACCAGCGGCTCGAACTGGCCCGGCACGAGGCGGCCTCGCTGGCCTCGCTCGGCATCTGGTTCGAGATCATCCTCATGCAGCTGCTGGTGCGGCACATCTACGACAAGCCGGCGACCAGCAGCCACGTCCGCTACGCGCTCACCGAGATAGCCGACGAGTGCCGGCACTCGATGATGTTCGGCCGGATGATCACCTGGGGCAACGGACCCACCTACTCCGTGCCGCGCAGATACCACAACATGGCCCGCATCCTGAAGAGCGTCTCCACGACGCCCGGTTCCTTCGCCGGCACGCTCCTCGGCGAGGAGATCCTCGACTGGATGCAACGGCTCACCTTCCCCGACGAGCGCGTCCAGCCGCTGGTGCGCGGGGTGACCCGCATCCACGTGATCGAGGAGGCGCGGCACGTGCGCTACGCCCGCGAGGAGCTGCGCCGCCAGATGGTGACCGCCCCACGCTGGGAACGCGAACTGGCCCGGCTGAGCTGCGGGGAGGCGGCCCGCGTCTTCTCCGTCTGCTTCGTCAACCCGCAGGTGTACGAGAACGTCGGCCTCGACCGCCACGAGGCCGTCGCCCAGGTACGGGCCAGCGGCCACCGGGCCGAGGTCATGCAGACGGGCGCCAAGCGGCTGACGGACTTCTTCGAGGACATCGGGGTCCTCAACGGCGTGGGGCGCAGGCTGTGGAAGAGCTCGGGCCTGCTGGCCTGAGGGCCACAGCCCTTACGCTGGCCGGTATGACCCCTGCCGCAGCCGCGCCGCCCGGACGCGCGTACCGAAGGCTCAGCGTCGAGGAACGGCGCGCCCAGCTGCTCGGTGCGGCGCTCACCCTCTTCGCCCACCGGGCCCCCGACGAGGTCTCGCTCGACGAGGTCGCGACGGTGGCCGGGGTGTCGCGCCCGCTGGTCTACCGCTACTTCCCCGGCGGACGGCAGCAGTTGTACGAGGCGGCGCTCAGGTCGGCGGCGGAGCAGCTGAAGCTGTGCTTCGCCGAACCGGCCGAGGGCCCGCCGACCGAGCGGGTGACGCGCGTCCTCGACCGCTATCTGGCGTTCGTGGACGAGCACGACGCCGGGTTCAGCGCCCTGCTGCGGGGCGGCAGCGTCGCCGAGACGTCCCGGACGAGCACGATCGTGGACGAGGTACGGCGGGCCGCGGCCGAACAGATCCTGCTGCACCTGGGCCACGACGCGCACAGCGGGCCCGCGCCCCGGCTGAGCATGATGGTGCGCACCTGGATCGCCGCGGTCGAGGCCGCCTCGCTGATCTGGCTGGACGAGGACAAGCGGCCGGACGCGTCCGAACTGCGGGACTGGCTGGTCGACCAGTTCATCGGCCTCCTCGCCATCACCTCGGCCTCCGACCCGCAGACCGCCTCCGCCGTGGCCGCGCTGCTGCCCCTGGAGACCGCCGCGGGACCGGCCGGCCGGCTGGCGGACCGGCTCGCCCCGCTGGTCGGCGCGGCCGCGCATCTGCTGCCGCCGGACTGATCGGTCAGACTGGCGCGGTGAGAAGCGAGAACACCGCCTTCGTCGGCGGCCCGCTGGACGGCCGGGTCCTGCCCGTCCTCACCGGCGCGACCGGCCACCCGCCCAAGTGGTACGAGGTCCCCGTCCCGGACGCCGACGGCGGACCGGCCACCGTGTACGCGTACCGCAGGGCCCCGGCCGGACACACGAAGCGGCTGGGCATCCAACGGGGCTGGGTGTACGAGTACGTCCCCGAGGGCCGCGCGCCCCACCGCCCCCGCTGGCCCTGGTCCGAACCGGGGGGCGATGGCGGCAAGGGGCGCCAGGAACCGCCCCGGCATGATCCAAACGAAAGGCCCTAGGATCGGCCGTCTGGTCCAGGGACGGCCAGGGACGGTCACAAGGGGGGTGCGCCATGGAGGCGCTGCGTCAGGACGATCCAGGGCGCTTCGGGCCGTACACCGTGCTGGGGCGCTTGCGTGAGACGGCCGCGTCGGTGCAGTACCTCGCACGCGGTACGGCCGCGCAGGACCTCGTCGTCGTCACCGCGGCCCGGCCCGCGCTCGCCGCGCTGCCCGCCTTCCGGCACCGCTTCGACGCGGAGGCGCGCATCGCGGGCCGGCTGGCGGGCGGCTGGGTCGCGGAGGTGCTCGACACCCCCGCGGACGGCTCGGGCGAGGACGACCGGCCGTGGACCGCGTCGGCGTACGTGCCCGCGCTGCCCCTGGCCGAGGCGATCGAGACCGTGGGGCCGCTACCCGAGCGTGCCGTGCGGATACTGGGCGCCGCCATCGCCGAGACGCTCTCCCGCGTGCACGCCACCGGGGCCGTGCTCCAGGGCCTCTCCCCCAGGACCGTGCTGCTCGCCGAGGACGGCCCCCGGCTCGCCGCGTTCGGACCGCTGGGCGCGGCGGCCGAGGCGGAAGCGGGCCCGGGCGGCGGTCTCTCCGTGCGGCTCGGCTATCTGACCCCCGAACAGCTCGCGGGCGAGGCGGCGGGCCCGGCGTCCGACCTCTTCGTGCTTGGTCTGCTGCTCGCCTACGCGGCGACCGGGAGCACCCCGCTGGCGGACGGCCCTCCGGCCGGGGCCGCCGAGCGCATCGCCCGGGCGGACCCCGAACTGGGGGGCGTCCCGGACGCGTTGCGCGACCTGGTCGCCCGGTGTCTGGCCAAGGACCCGGCCGACCGCCCCGGCGCGGGGGAGGTGGCCGCCGAACTGGCGCTGGAGGGCGCGGCCGGCCTCGCGGCGGGCGGCTGGCTGCCGGACCGGCTGTCGGCGGCCGTGGCCGCGCAGGGCGCCACGGCCCGCCGGCTGGCGGCGGAGCCCGAGCCGGACGAACCCGTGCCCGCGCCGGCGACGGAGCCCGTGAATGAATCCGTGTCCGACGAGAAGGCGTCTGTGGAGAACCCCGTGTCCGATCACGATCCGGTGTCCGACGAGAACCCCTCGGGCGCCCAGGGCGCGGACGCCCCGAAGTCGTACGGGGACGTCTGGGACGCCGTGGCCGCCGCACCCCCCGGGGCCGGCATACAGGACGCCGTACCGCACAACCCGGCGCCGCCCGCGCCCGCCTGGCAGCAGCCGCCCGTCGCCGGAGCCGTCCCCGGCAACCCCGTACCGGCCCCCGACACCCGCACCACGCAGCTCCGGACCATCGGTCAGCAGGCCTCCGCCCCCTGGCCGAACACGGGGACGTACGAGCAGCAGCCCTACGCCCAGCCGGCGCAGCCCCCGCAGCCGCTCCCCGCACCCCTGCCTCCGGCACCCGCTCCGAACGCCGCCCCGCCCGCCGGGCCCCGGCCGGCCGGTCCCAACCGGCGGGCCCTGCTGTTCGGGGGTGCCGCGGGCGTGGCCGGACTGCTGATCGGGGGCGGGGCGGTGTACGCGCTCGGGTCCGGCGACGACGCGAAGGCCGCCGACGACCCCAAGCCCGCGCCCAGCTCCGGCGGGCCCACCCTGGCCGGGGCCGCGCCGCAGCCGCGCTGGATCTACACCCACCCGGAGGCCGAGCCCGCCCCCCTGACCGCCGCGCTCTGGAACGACCGGCTGCTGGTGCTGACCGACGAGCAGCATGCGAGCGCCGTCGACCTGCGCACCGGGCGCCGGGTCTGGGAGAACGCCGACGGCGCCAAGGGCCGGGCCGCGCTGCCCGTCGACGAGGAGCACTGCTTCGTGGCGGGCCCGGCGGAGTTCCTGTGGATCTCGGCGAAGGACGGCGAGGTCGCCCACCGGCTGGCGTACACCGACGGCTTCCAGGGCGCGCCGGGACTCGAGCTGAGCACGCTCGTCGGCGCGGAGGGGGCGAGCATCTGGTTCACCGCCGCGCACGAGGTCACCGTGAAGGCGCCCAAGCCCAAGAAGGGCAAGAAGCGCGGCAAGGACAAGCAGGTCGTCAAGTCGTACCTGTTCGCGTACGACGTCGTGCAGCGCAAGGAGCTGTGGCGGACGCCGGTGCCCAACGGCCGCGGCGACGTCGCGCCGGCGTACCGGATGATCGCGGTCCGCCCGGACTCCGTCGTCGTACGGCAGCGCCCGACGACCCTCACCCCCGCCCAGGTGAAAGCCGCCAAGAAGAAGTCGCGGTTCAGCAGCTACGACCGGAAGACCGGCAAGCTCCAGTGGACCAAGGCGTTCGGCACGGTCGGGCCCGACGCGGCGGCCACGGGCGACGAGGACGGGGCGCTGTACGCGGCGGACGGCACCGGTCTCCGCGCCTTCGAGACGCCCGGCGGCAAGGCGAAGTGGACGCTGAAGGGCGGCCGCGACTCGGCCTACGGGCCCTCGGTCCTGGCGGACGACCTGCTCACGACCAACGTGAACCAGGAGGTGGGCGCCGTCGACCGCACGAGCGGGGAGCCGCGCTGGCGGCGTTCCACGGAGGCGACGCCCGACAGGACGGCCCCGCTGATCACCGTCAGTGGCTCCGGCGACACCGTGCTCGCGGCCGGCACCGGGCAGGTCACCGCATTCGCGGCGGCCGACGGGCGGCGGCTGTGGAAGTTCCAGGACATCGGCAACCAGGACCCCAAGGGCGCCACGGTCACCGACGGCTACCAGGTGCTGGCCTACGGCAAGACGGCGGTCGTCCGGCGCGGCCGCACGGTCTACGCCTTCCCGGTGGTCTGACCGCGCGGCCCGGGAGGCGCGCCGCCGCCTTCCGGGGGAATCCGGGGGCGCCGGCCCGCCGCCACGCCTCCGGCTTCTTGCATCGCCCCGCGCCGGGTGAGCGTATGGACGAATTGCGCTCACTCATGGGGTAGTCGCACGATTCGCCCCGGTTCCGGAGGTGATGTCGTGTCGGGCACTTGGCTGCGTTCCCTCGGCACGGCGGCGCTGGCCGCCGTCGTCGTGACCTCTCCGGCCGCCGCCGTCGCGGCGCCCTCGCCCGGTCCCGCGCCCGGGGCGGCGGACGGCAGCGTCGCCGGGCTGCTGAGCGAGTTGCAGCGGCTGTACCAGCAGGCGGAAGAGGCCACCGAGACCTACAACGGCACGGCGGCCGAGCTGAAGAAGCGGGCCGCGCGGGCGAAGAAGCTCGACGCCTCGCTGGCCACCGCCCGGCGCGCGCTCTCCCGCAGCCGCGACGACGCGGGCCGGCTGGCCCGCGAGCAGTACCAGGGCCGGTCCGACCTCTCCGCGTACCTGCGTCTGCTGCTGATGCGCGACCCCGAATACGCCCTGGACCAGGGGCAGGTCATCCAGCGGCTGGCCGCCGGGCGGGCGGCGACCGTGCGGCGGCTCGGCGCGGCCGAGAAGCGGGCCGACGAGCTGGCGAAGGAGTCCCGCAAGGCCCTGGACGAGCAGCAGGTCCTCGCCGCACGGCAGAAGAAGGAACGCGACACCGTGCGGACCCGGCTGAAGCAGGTGGAGGCGATGCTCGCCACGCTCTCCGCGGACCAGCTCGCCGAACTCTCCGGCCTCGAACAGAAGACCACCGCCCAGGCGCAGAGCGCCCTGGTCGCCTCCGGGGCGCTGTCCTCGACCCGGCCGCCGTCCGCGCAGGGCGGTGCGGCCGTCCGGTACGCGGTCCGGCAGATCGGCAAGCCGTACGTGTGGGGCGCGGAGGGGCCGGATTCGTTCGACTGCTCCGGGCTGACCTCGCAGGCCTGGGCGAGCGCAGGGCGCACCATTCCGCGCACCTCGCAGGAGCAGTGGCGGCAGCTGCCCGGGGTGCCGATGAACGCGCTGCGCCCCGGCGACCTGGTGGTCTACTTCCCGAAGGCGACCCATGTGGCGCTGTACATCGGCAACGGCCTGGTGGTGCAGGCGCCCCGGCCGGGCTCGCGGGTGAAGGTCTCCCCCGTGGCGTCCAACCCGGTGCTGGGCGCGGTGCGGCCGGACCCGGAGAGCGCCCCGCTGGCCACGTACAAGGCACCCGAGCTCCCCGACGGCGCGTCCGCCGGGTCCGACGAGGGGTACGGGTCCTCCTCGGCCCCGGCCTCGTAAAGGCCGGGGCGGGAGGTTCGCAGGGGCCGGCTCAGGCGGCGGGCCCCGCGACCGAGGCGAGGTAGGCGTTCGCCTTGTCCGGGTCGAAGAAGAAGTTCTCGAAGTCCGCCGGGTCGTCGAAGCCGTTGGCGAAGCGGTCCGCGACCGGCTGGAGCTGTCCGCCCGCGCCGATGAGGTTCAGGACGTGCTCCGGCGGGGCGCCGAGCATGGCGTTCGTCCACTTCGTGACGTGCTGGGCGGTGTCCCAGTACCGGTCGAACGTGGCCTGCATCCACGCCTCGTCGAACTCCCGGTCGCCGTGCTCGACAATCGAGTCCAGGTAGGCGTTGGCGCACTTGGAGGCCGAGTTGGAGCCCTGGCCGGTGATCGGGTCGTTGGCGACGACCACGTCCGCCACACCGAGCACCAGGCCGCCGCCGGGCAGCCGGCCGATCGGCTTGCGGACGGTGGGGGCGTAGCGGCCGGCGAGGGTGCCGTTGGAGTCGGTCAGCTCGACCTTGGTGGCGCGGGCGTACTCCCAGGGGGTGAACCGCTCCATCAGCTCCAGCGTCTTGGCCAGGTGCTCCGAGGGGTCCTTGATGCCCTGGAACGCGTCGAGCGGCCCGCCCGGGACGCCCTCCCAGAACAGGATGTCGGCGCGGCCCGAGGTGGTCAGGGTCGGCATCACGAAGAGTTCGCCGACGCCCGGGACCAGGTTGCAGCGCACCGCGTCGAAGTCGGGGTGCTCGGGGCGCGGGCCCATGCCGTGGACGTACGCCACGGACAGCGCGCGCTGCGGGGCGTCGTACGGCGAACGGGACGCGTCCCGGCCGAACATCGAGACCAGCTCGCCCTTGCCGGCCGCGACCAGCACCAGGTCGTAGGCGCGGGAGAAGTAGTCCAGGTCCGAGACGGCCGCGCCGTGGATGACGAGCTGGCCGCCGCGCTGGGCGAAGGTCTCCATCCAGCCGGCCATCTTGACGCGCTGGTCCACGGACTGGGCGAAGCCGTCCAGCCTGCCGACCCAGTCGACGGCGCGCGAGGAGTCGGGGGCGGCGACCGAGACGCCGAGGCCTTCGATGCGCGGGGCCTGGGACTCCCAGAAGTTCAGCTGGTAGTCCCGCTCGTACTGGAGCGCGGTGTGGAACATGCACTGCGTCGACATGACCCGGCCGGAGCGGATCTCGTCGGCCGTGCGGTTGGACATGAGGGTGACTTCGTACCCCTTGGACTGCAGTCCAAGGGCGAGCTGGAGCCCGGACTGACCGGCTCCGACTATGAGTATCTTCCGCATCGCGGTTCTCCGTTGTATGGGGCGGGGGCGCCGAGGTGGGCTACGCGGGGCTGGCGTCGAGGGCGTGGCCGACGAGGGCCAGCAGCGATTCGACGACCGTGATCCTGTTGCGCGCGTCCATGATCACCACGGGGACGTGCGCGGGGACGGTCAGGGCCTCCCGGACGTCGTCCGCCTCGAACCCCGGTGTTCCCTCGAAGTGGTTGACGGCCACGATGTACGGCAGCCCGCAGCTCTCGAAGTAGTCGAGGGCGGGGAAGCAGTCGGCGAGCCGGCGGGTGTCGGCCATGACGACCGCGCCGATCGCGCCGCGCACCAGGTCGTCCCACATGAACCAGAAGCGCTGCTGGCCCGGGGTGCCGAAGACGTACAGCACGAGGTCGTCGTCCAGCGTGAGCCTGCCGAAGTCCATGGCGACGGTCGTCGTGGTCTTGTCCGGCGTGGCGCTGAGGTCGTCGGTGTCCTCGCTGGCCCGGGTCATCATCGCCTCGGTCTGCAGCGGGGTGATCTCGGAGACCGAGCTCACGAAGGTGGTCTTGCCGACACCGAAGCCGCCCGCGACCACGATCTTGGTGGCGATCGGGGCCCTGGTGCGGTCCAGCTGCCAGGGCTGGAGCTTCTCCTCGGGCTGGGCCTCCGGACCCGGCTGCCGCGGGGCGAACAGCGGCGACTCAGAGACGGCGGAGTCCATCGAGCACCCTTTCGAGCAGTGCGCGGTCGGGCTGGCCGGTGCCGTGACCGGTCCCGTACACGCGGATCTTTCCCTGGTCGGCCAAGTCGCTGAGCAGCACCCGGACCACGCCGAGCGGCATCTTCAGCAGGGCCGAGATCTCCGCGACGGTACGCATCCGGCGGCAGATCTCGACAATGGCCCTGAGCTCCGGCATCAGACGCGACGCCAGGTTTCCGTTGGTGAGTTCGCGGCGCTCCTCGGGCGCTTCCAGCGCGGCGACGAACGTCTCGACCAGCAGCACGTGCCCGAAGCGGGTGCGGCCGCCGGTCAGCGAGTACGGGCGAACCCGCGCGGGCCGTTTACCGGCCCCCCGTACGGGAAGTTTGCGGGCGGGTCCGGCAGCGGCGTGGCTCACTGGGCGCTCTCCATCGATTTGCGCAGTTCACTGCGGAGTTCGGGGGTGAGTACGTGTCCGGCTCGGCCGACGAAGAGCGCCATGTGGTACGCGATGACGCTCATGTCGCAGTCGGGTGCGGCGTGCACCCCGAGCAGCGATCCGTCGCTGATCGACATGACGAAGACGCTGCCCTCCTCCATGGCGACCATGGTCTGCTTGACGCCGCCGCCCTCCATCAGCTTCGCGGCACCGACGGTGAGGCTGCCGATGCCGGAGACGATGGTCGCCAGGTCGGCGCTGGAGCCGCGCGGCCCGCTCGGTCTCCCCTGTGCGGGGGCGCTCCGGTGGCCGGGGTCGGAGGAGAGCAGCATCAGCCCGTCGGACGAGACGACGGTGACCGAGTGGACCCCTGGCACCTCCTCGACGAGATTGCTCAGCAACCAGTGAAGGTTCCGGGCCTCGGTGCTCAGCCCGAATGTGCTGGGCGCAGTCAACTGCGTGCCTCCTCGACTGTGTCCCCCGTCTCTCCGGTCCGGCCGTCGCTACGGCCTGCCGGCTCGGCGTGCTCGGTACGTGTGGTGCCCAGGGCCGGTCCCGTGCCCTCGGCGATCTCCGCCTCGACGTCGCGGCGGCCGTCCTTCGCGCCCTGGTGGAAGCCGCCGAGCCGGCGCCTCAGGGCCTCCTTGTCGACGCTCCCCCTGCGCTCGGCGGCGGGGGCCCCGGCGGGCCGGACGATCTTGGGCGTCCGCTTGGGGAGCCCCTTGTCGGTCACCCGTCCGGCCTCCGGCTTGCGGGGGCCGGGGACGGCGTCGGCGACGGGTTCCGCCGCCTCGGGGGTCTCGGGGACTGCGGATGCCGCCGGGGCCGGAGCGCTGTGCGGGCCCTCGTCGGCGGCGCGCTCGTGGCGGTCGGGGCCGATGGCGTACGGCCCGCCGGCGGTCGTGGGCTCGGGCACGTCGTCGGTCCGCGGCGGCCGGGGCAGCCGCACCTGGAGGGTGGCCTCGGGGTCGGTCTCGGCAGCGGGGGCGGTCTCGCGGCCGGGCTCGGGGGTGGGCTCGGCGGCGGGCTCGGGGGTGGTCCCGGGGGCGGGCTCGGGGGTGGTCCCGGGGGCGGGCTCGGGGGTGGTCCCGGGGGCGGGCTCGGGGGCGGTCCCGGGGGCGGGCTCGGCGGCGGTGTCCGATGCCTGTGGGACGTGCGAGGTCTCGGGGGTCTCGGGGGCCTGAGGAGCCTCAGGGGCTGCCGCGTCCGCCGGGGCGTCCGTGGCCCCGGAGGTCTCCGTGGCCTGCGTGAACTCAGCGGTCGCCGTGGCCCCAGCGGTCGCCGTGACCTCCGTGGTCTCCGTGGCCTGCGTGAACCCAGCGGTCCCCGTGGCCCCAGCGGTCCCCGTGACCTCCGTGGTCTCCGTGACCTCAGCGGTCTCCGTGGCCCCAGAGGTCTCCATGACCTCAGCGGTCCCCGACGCAGCGATCACGCGTTCCGCCGCCGCGATCATCGGATCGTCGGACGTCGACGGGCCGCGACCCGGCAGGGCGTTGGAGTTGGCCTCGGCCACCGAGCCCGGCAGGTTCAGCGTGGACTCCTCGCCGTGGGTGGTGACCGGCGGCGGCGTGGCGGCCGGGAGCGCCTTGGGGAGCAGGGCCTCGGGGAGCACGACGACCGCGGTCACCCCGCTGCCCTTCTGCTCGCGCAGCTCCACCCGTACGCCGTGGCGCGCGGCGAGCAGCGAGGTCACCTGGAGGCCGAGGCCCGCACCGTCCGCGTTCTGCTCGCCGGCCTCGAAGAGCGTCGGGTCGGCGAGGCGGGTGTTGAGCTCGCCCATCCGTACGGAGGACATGCCGATGCCCTCGTCCTGGACGGAGAGCATCACCTCGCCGGTCTCCAGGAGCCAGCCGGAGAGCTGGACGTGGGAGTCGGGCGGGGAGAACGAGGTCGCGTTCTCCAGGAGTTCCGCGACCAGGTGGCTGAGGTCGTCGGCGGCGAACCCGGCGACCTGGGCGTGCGGCGGGAGGGACTGGATGGTGACCCGCTCGTAGCGCTCGATCTCGCTGACGGCGGCGCGCAGGACGTCGACCAGCGGGATCGGGCCCGGGTGCCCGTGGCCGTGCTCCGCGCCCGCGAGGACCAGCATGTTCTCGCTGTGGCGGCGCATGACCGTGGCCATGTGGTCGAGCTTGAAGAGCGTGCCGAGCCGTTCCGGGTCCTGCTCGCGCTCCTCCAGGGTCTCGATGACGCCGAGCTGGCGCTCGACCAGGCCGAGGGTACGCAGGGAGAGGTTGACGAAGGTGTGGTGGACGGTGTTCTTCAGCTTCTCCAGCTGGGCCGTCAGGTCGGCGACGCGCGCCTGGAGTTCGGCGCGCTGCCCGGTGAGGGCCTCGCGTCCGGCGATCAGCTCGGCGCGCTCGGTCTCCAGGGACTCGAACCGCCCGTTGAACTCCGTCAGCAGCCCGTGCAGCTGGCCGTGCAGGGCGTTGATGGAGCGGACGACCTGGGCGAACTCGTCGTTGCGGCCGGTGTAGCGGACCGGTTCGGCGGTGGCGGGCTCGGCCGCGAGGCGGGCGGCGCCGATCCGCAGCACGGCGAGCGGCTGGGTGAGGGTGCGGGCGACGGCGGTGGAGACGCCGACGGCGACGAGCAGGCAGCCCCCGAGGAGCGCGATGCGCAGTTCGAGGGCCGTGACGTCGTCGTCGCGCAACTGTTCGAGCCGTTGGGCCTGGGTGGTGCCGAGGGCGGACTCCACCGAGCGCATCCGGTCGACCCGGGCGGAGAGCACCGCCGCGACCTTCTTGCTGCTGACCTCCAGGTCGGAGTCGGAGAGCTCGGGGCGGTCGGTGAGCTCGGCGAGGTATTTCTCGGCGCTGTTGACCTCGGGCCCCGTGACGATGGAGGCCAGCTTGTCGCGGGCGGTGGCGCCGGCGGACTGGTCGAACTCGGCGAGCGCGGACAGCTCGCCGACCCGGGCCTGCTGGGCGGCGGCGCTCAGCGCGTCGCGGGTCCGGTCCTCCTTGGTCTCGCCCTCGTCCTGGGGCTGGACGGGGAGGCCGGTGAACGGGTCGATCCGGGGCGTCGTCTGCTGCGGGCGGGGCACGGCGAGCGCGGCGAGCAGCAGCCCGCGGGTGGCGGCGGCCTGTTCGGTGGCCCGGCCGAGCGCCTGCGGGGTGCGGGTCTCCTCGGCGGCGCGCGGCGGGGTGTCCCGGGCGAGCTCGTCGGCGAGGCCGTGGAGCTTGGCGATGACCTCGGAGTACGCCCGGTGCGCCTCCAGCGCCGTGCCCTTGCCGCTGACGGCGTCCCGGCGCAGGGAGGGGATGGTGGACAGGTCGCGGCGCAGGTCGGCGGGGGCCGTCTCCCGGATCTCGTCCACCTGCTGGTCGACGCGGGTGCTGCGGCTGCCCGGCTCGCCCTCACGGCCGCCGGCGATGTACGCGGTGACCTCGTCGCGCTCGTCGGCGAGGGAGTGGGCGAGCGAGATGGCCTGCTGGTTCAGCTCGGCGAGGGTGACCAGCGCCTGCGAGTCGGTGAGGTCGGACGAGGCGGCGAGGACCGCGGGCGCCCCAGCGGCTATGACGGTGATCCCGACGACGGCGACGCCCGCGACCAGCCTGGTGCGGACGCGTACGGTGCGGCCGTTCCCGGCCGGGGCCGCCGGCGCCTCCCCGGAACCGCTGTTGCTGCCGCCCTTGCTCCGAGGCCGCTTCTTCTGCACCGGTGCTCGCAATCTTGACTCGTCCGCCCTTGAAGCAGAGGTGACGCACGGTCACATGAACGAGCGCCCCGCCCCCTGGTACGGCTTCCGACCATTCCAGTGCTTTTGCGGAGGGGGCACGCATCAACCGCTCCGCCACTCGAACGAGTGAACATCAATCCTGAGTTGGCGAACAAGTCTTCCCGCCGGACTCCGGGGCCACCCGCGGACACCGGCTGGAACTTCCGGGCATGCTTTGGCAGGATGCCCGCCCGCATCCCGGGGCGAAGTGATTCCTTCCGCCCCGTCTGCCCGTCTGACCTGCTGGTACGCACCAATCCCGGTGCCGTGCAGGCTCAGTGAAGGCATCGTGCAGACTGGCGGCATGCGTATCGAACTCGCTACCGCCGCCGGCACGCCCGGACGCCCGAACGAGGACTGGACCGCCACGGTCCTCCCCGCCTCCGGTCAGGGCGGAGGGCTGGTGCTGCTCGACGGTGTCACGCCCCCGCAGGGCGACGACGGTTGTGTGCACTCGGTCCCGTGGTTCACCGCGAGGCTGGGTGGGGCCCTGGTCGAACTGTCCGGTTCGCGGCGGGATCTGACCCTGCGGGAGGTCCTGGCGGAGTCCATCCGGCGCACCGCGGAAAGCCACCGCCTCACGTGTGACCTTTCTCACGCGCGTACGCCACAGGCAACCGTCGTCGTGGCGCGTTGGGACGAGACCGAGGTCGAGCACCTGGTGCTGTCCGATTCGGTGCTGCTGTTCGAGTCGCCCGGCGGGGGTGTACGCGCTGTGCTGGACGACCGGCTCGACCGGCTGGCGCCGGAGCTCCTCGTCTCGGAAGCGGTGGCCGACGCCCGGGCGCGCAACAAGGAGGACGGCTTCTTCACGGCCGCCGCCGATCCGGCCGTGGCGGACCGTGCGGTCACCGGGCGGACGCCGCGCGCCGAGGTGCGGGCGCTGGCGGCGATGACGGACGGGGCGAGCCGCTGGACGGAGATGTTCGGCGAGGGCGACTGGGCGGACTGCCTCGGGGTCCTCGACAAGGAGGGGCCGCAGGGACTGATCGACCGGGTCCGGGCCCTGGAGGACGCGGACACGGAGCGTACGCACCTGCGGCGGGGCAAGACGCACGACGACGCGACTGCGGTCTTCGCGCGCCTGTGAGGCCGTACGCGGGCGGCGGGGCGGCAGCCGGTCACCGTCAGTCCTCGGCGCGGGCGTTCAAGTGGTGCAGCAGGCGGGCCAGTTCCGCGACCTCGGCGCGGTCCCAGTCGGCGAGCTTGCGCACATAGCGGTCGCGGCGCGCGTCGCGCACGCTCCGGAAGCGGGCCAGGCCCTCCTCGGTGAGGTGGACGAGGAAGGCGCGTCCGTCGGCCGGATCGGGCTCCCGCGCCACCAGTCCGAGGGCTTCCAGGGCGCGGAGTTGACGGCTCATGGTGGCCTTGCCTACGCCGAAGTACGAGGCGAGGTCGGTGGCCCGCTGACGCCCGGCGGATTCCAGGCGTACGAACAGGCCGTAGGCGGCGGCCTCCAGCTCGGGGTGCACCTCGCGCGCCATCTCACCGGAGTTCGCCCGCGCGCGGCGCAGAAAGACGGCCAACTCCAGCTCCAGGGCGAGGAATTCGTGGTCCACACCACTTCCTCCGGTTGCGCTGGGTTCACGCCCGCTGTCGCTCCCGTCCACGCCAACACCCCTCATGAGCTTTCCTGCCGCCGAAAGTTTCTTCCGCCGCCGGTCATCGCCGCAGCTCGGCCAGTATTTCGCAGGAGTAGACCAACGGCACAGCCCGGGCCCTCTTCCGCCACCCGGGTCTACGTGCGTAGCGTCATGCATGGCATGTCCACACCATGACATGTCTCCGGGGTCGCCGTGCGACGACCCCCGGGTCAGCAGATCCCCCCACTGAGGCCTCGGAGGCACGCAATGCCCGTGCACAGATCCGGCTCCAAGAAGACCCGCCGCTCCCGCTTCGCGGCGGCGGGCACTCTGCTCGCAGCTCTCTCCCTCCTCATCGCCCTGCCCGGCGCATCGAACGCGGCGACCGGTGACCCGACCGCGCCCGCCCGCGGCACCGCCACCATGGGCATGGGCGTCGTCGCCCACGACGGCCAGGGCGGTCTGCCGATCGGCAGCCGCGCCGGCCAGACCGAGGGCGTGGACGTGGCCAGCTACCAGGGCAACGTCGCCTGGTCGACGCTCTGGAACAGCGGCGTCAAGTGGGCCTACACCAAGGCCACCGAGGGCACGTACTACACGAACCCCTACTTCGCCCAGCAGTACAACGGCTCGTACAACGTCGGGATGATCCGCGGCTCGTACCACTTCGCGACGCCCGACACCACGAGCGGCGCCGTCCAGGCCAACTACTTCGTGGACCACGGGGGCGGCTGGTCCAAGGACGGCAAGACCCTGCCGGGCGTGCTCGACATCGAGTGGAACCCGTACGGGGCGCAGTGCTACGGCAAGACCGCGGCCCAGATGGTCTCGTGGATTCGCGACTTCGTGAACACGTACAAGGCGCGCACCGGACGGGACGCGGTCATCTACACCGCGACCAGCTGGTGGAAGGACTGCACGGGCAACAACGCGGGCTTCGCCACCACCAACCCGCTGTGGGTGGCCCGGTACAACTCGACGGTCGGCGAACTCCCGGCCGGCTGGGGCTTCTACACGATCTGGCAGTACACGTCGTCCGGCCCGACGGTGGGTGACCACAACCACTTCAACGGCGCCCTCGACCGCGTACAGGCACTGGCCAACGGCTGACACCACCCTCTTCACCCAACGAGCCCGGTGACGCACCCCGTCGCCGGGCCTCGTCGCGTTCACTCCGCCGACCAGGCGTTTCACGTGCCCGAGCCCGGCCCCACCCCGCTATACAACCGGTGTATACGCCACATGTATAGTCGGCGTCCCAGGCCGCACACCGAGTGCGCCGTCCACGTACGTACAGGGAGTGGCCCACCGTGCCCAGTAAGACGAAGTCGATCGGTACGGGGTTGGCCGTCGCCCTTGTGACAGCCCTCACGCTGACGCTGAGCGGCTGCTCGATGGAGACCACCGCACCCGGCTCCGCCCGCGCCGACGCCGGCTCGGACGCCAAGGGCTCGTTCGGCCCGGTGGACTGCCGCAAGGCCAAGTGCATAGCCCTGACCTTCGACGCGGGCCCGGCCGAGGACACGCCCCATCTGCTGGACATCCTCAAGGAGAAGAAGGTCCACGCGACGTTCTTCCTGCTGGGCAAGAACCACGTCAAGAAGCACCCCGACACCGTCCGCCGCATCGAGGCCGAGGGACACGAGGTCGCCAACCACACCTGGTCGCACGAGATCCTCACGGACAAGAAGCCCGCCCAGATACGGGCCGAGCTGGAGAAGACGCAGAACGCGATAGAGGCGATCACCGGCAAGAAGCCGCGGCTGATGCGCCCGCCGCAGGGTCGCACCGACGACACCGTCTCCGGGATCAGCAAGGACCTCGGCCTCTCCCAGATCCTGTGGAGCGCCACCGCCAAGGACTACTCGACGACCGACTCCGAGCTGATCAAGAAGCGGATACTCGACCAGGCGAGCAAGGACGGCATCATCCTGCTGCACGACATCTACAAGGGCACGGTCCCCGCGGTGCCCGGCATCATCGACGCGCTGAAGAAGCAGGGCTACACCTTCGTGACGGTGCCCCAGCTGATGGCGCCCGCCGAGCCGGTCCCGGGGACGATCTACCGCCCGTAGTACCCGTCATGCCTGCCTGTCCACCGCCCGCAGTACCCGTCATGCCGGCCTGTCCACCGCCCGCAGTGCCGGCCTGTCGCTGCCCGTAGTGACGGCCTGTACGCGGAACGGTCCGCCTCCCCGCGAGGGGAGACGGACCGTCCGTACCGGCCACGTCCGTCACGCCGCGGCCGGAATCCTCCGCTCCGCCGGGGCCGAGGCCGGGGCGAGGGCGATCTCCAGCACCTGCCGGACGTCGGTGACGGGATGGACCTCCAGGGTCTCCAGCACCTCGGCCGGGACGTCGTCCAGGTCGGCCTCGTTCCGCTTGGGGATCACCACGGTGGTGATGCCCGCACGGTGCGCGGCCAGCAGCTTCTGCTTCAGCCCGCCGATCGGCAGCACGCGCCCGGTCAGCGAGACCTCACCGGTCATCGCCACGTCCGTGCGCACCAGCCGCCCGGAGAGCAGCGAGGCCAGCGCGGTCGTCATGGTGATGCCCGCGCTCGGGCCGTCCTTGGGGACCGCGCCCGCCGGGAAGTGGATGTGCGCCCCGCGGTCCTTGAGGTCCGCGACCGGCAGTTCCAGTTCCGCGCCGTGCGACCGCAGGAAGCTCAGCGCGATCTGCGCGGACTCCTTCATGACGTCGCCGAGCTGACCGGTGAGGGTCAGTCCGGACGCCCCGGTCTCCGGGTCCGCGAGCGAGGCCTCAACGAAGAGCACGTCACCGCCGGCCCCGGTCACCGCGAGCCCGGTGGCCACGCCCGGCACCGCGGTGCGGCGCTCGGCCGGGTCCTGGGCGGACTCGGGGACGTGGTGCGGGCGGCCGATGAGACCGCGCAGGTCGTCCTCGGCCACCGTGAACGGCAGCTCGCGGTCGCCCAGCTCGTGCTGGGCCGCGACCTTGCGCAGCAGCCGGGCGACGGCCCGCTCCAGGTTCCGTACGCCGGCCTCCCTCGTGTACTCGCCGGCCAGCTTGCGCAGCGCCGACTCGTCGAGGGTGACCTCGTCCTTCTCCAGCCCGGCCCGCTCCAACTGGCGCGGGAGCAGGTGGTCGCGGGCGATGACGACCTTCTCGTCCTCGGTGTAGCCGTCGAGCCTGACCAGCTCCATCCGGTCGAGCAGCGCCTCCGGGATGGCCTCCAGGACGTTGGCGGTGGCGAGGAAGACGACGTCGCTGAGGTCGAGCTCGACCTCCAGGTAGTGGTCGCGGAAGGTGTGGTTCTGCGCGGGGTCGAGCACTTCGAGGAGGGCTGCGGCCGGGTCGCCCCGGAAGTCGGAGCCGACCTTGTCGATCTCGTCGAGCAGGACGACCGGGTTCATGGAGCCGGCCTCCTTGATCGCCCGGACGACGCGTCCGGGCAGCGCCCCGACGTACGTACGCCGGTGGCCGCGGATCTCCGCCTCGTCCCGGACACCGCCGAGCGCGACGCGGACGAACTTACGGCCCATGGCGTGCGCGACGCTCTCGCCCAGCGAGGTCTTCCCGACCCCGGGAGGGCCCACCAGGGCCAGCACCGCGCCGCCGCGCCGCCCGCCGACGACGCCGAGCCCGCGGTCGGCACGCCGCTTGCGCACCGCCAGGTACTCGGTGATGCGCTCCTTCACGTCCTGGAGCCCGGCGTGCTCGGCGTCCAGGATCTCCTGGGCGCCCCGGATGTCGTACGCGTCCTCCGTCCGCTCCGTCCACGGCAGCTCCAGGACGGTGTCGAGCCAGGTCCTGATCCATGAGCCCTCGGGGCTCTGGTCGGAGGCGCGCTCCAGCTTGTCGACCTCCTTGAGCGCGGCCTCGCGGACGTGCTCGGGGAGGTCGGCGGCCTCGACGCGGGCCCGGTAGTCGTCGGACTCGTCCTCCGGGTCGCCGTTGAGCTCGGAGAGCTCCTTGCGTACGGCGTCGAGCTGGCGGCGCAGCAGGAACTCGCGCTGCTGCTTGTCGACGCCCTCCTGGACGTCCTTGGCGATGGACTCGGCGACGTCCTGCTCGGCGAGGTGTTCACCCAGCCACTGGATGGCGAGCTTCAGCCGGGCGACCGGGTCGGTGGTCTCCAGCAGCCGCACCTTCATGGCGGTGGTGAGGAAGGGCGAGTACCCGGAGTTGTCGGCGAGCGCGGAGACGTCCTCGATCTGCTGGACCCGGTCCACGACCTGCCAGGCGCCGCGCTTCTTCAGCCAGCTGGTGGCGAGCGCCTTGTACTCCTTGACCAGTTCGGCGGCGGCCCCGGGGAGCGGTTCGGGGACGGAGACGTCGACCCGGACCCCTTCCACCCAGAGCGCGGCGCCCGGTCCGCTGGTGCCCGCGCCGATCCTGACCCGGTCGCGGCCGCGGATGAGGGCGCCCGGATCTCCGTCGGAGAGCCGTCCGACCTGCTCCACGATCCCGAGGACGCCGATCCCGGTGTAGGTCCCGTCGATGCGCGGGACGAGCAGCACCTCGGGCTTGCCCCCGCCTTCCCGGGCCGCGGCCTGCGCGGCCTCCACGGCGGCGCGCACCTCGGCGTCGGACAGGTCCAGAGGCACCACCATCCCCGGCAGCACGACCTCGTCGTCGAGCGGCAGCACGGGCAGGGTGAGCGGTGTGACGGCGTTGGACTCAGTAGCCATGATCTCCCCTTCGGCAGTCAAGTTGAGCTATGAAGACTCAATGCTCGTGAGCCGCACAATGTTCCCCGGAGCGTGTTCGCTCTGAGCGATCAGGGGGCGGGGCGTACGGGCCGAACGCCACCGCGGCCCGCGCCCGTCGTCAGTGGCGGCTGCCGCGATGCGCGGACATCGACACGGTCGGCCGGGAAAGACGGGCCCTGGACCGCGTGACGGCCGAGCCGTCCGAGGCCGCACAGCTCCGGGAGGAACCGGACGACGACCTTTGACAACGCCCCCTGACAACGACCCCTGGCACACGACCGTCAACCGCCTCCGCGACGCCTTTGTGCCCCGGCCGCCCACCGCGCGGCTCCCGGGGCGGCTTCCGGCGTGGCTTCCGGCGAGCTGGGCCCGGAGTTCCGCGTCCACGTGACCGGGCCCGTCGGCTTACTCGCGGACGGGTGCGGCGGCCGGCGGGTTCCCGGAGGGAGGCCCCCGGCGCCGCCCGGTTCCGGGAACCCGCTGGCCCCCGCGCGTCCGGCCGCGACAGGATGGCGGTGACACCGACCGCCGTCCACCGGAGATCAGCGCCATGCCCCACACGTTCGGCCCCGCCGCCGACGCCCCCGTGACCCTGGACCGCCGCGAGGGACCGTACGGGGAGGTCGTCCTGCGCAGGCGGGGCGAGGACTTCGAGATCATCGCCAACGGGTGCTTCCTCATGGACACCTCCGACGGGCGCTCCGAGCGGCTGCTGATCGACGCCGCGCTCGCCGCGCTGCCGGCCGGCCGCGCCGAGCCCGCCGTCCTCATCGGGGGGCTCGGCGTCGGGTTCTCGCTAGCCCGCGCGGCCGCCGAGCCGCGCTGGGGCAGGATCGTGGTCGCCGAGCGGGAGCGGGCGATCGTGGACTGGCACCTGGACGGGCCGCTGGCCGGGATCTCGGGGCCCGCGCTCGCCGATCCCCGGACCGCCGTACTGGCCACGGATCTCGTCGCATACCTGCGTACGACTACGGACCGTTACGACGCGCTGTGTCTGGACATCGACAACGGGCCGGACTGGACCGTCACCGAGGACAACGGGAACCTCTACTCCCCCGCCGGTCTCGCGGACTGCCACGCGCGGCTCACGCCGGGCGGTGTGCTCGCGGTGTGGTCCGCACAACCGTCCGCCGCATTCGAGCAAGCCCTTCGGGATGCCGGGTTCCACGGGGTAAGGACGGAAGAAGTAGGCGTTGCCCGAGGTGTTCCGGACGTGGTCCATCTCGCCGTTCGGGCGCTCTGAACATCCCCCGGCCGGGTATCGCGGACGCCCGGGCGCGCCGGGGCCAAGCCCCACAAGCGCGACACTCCGCCTGCCTCGTACGCCCGTTCCGTCCGCACAGCCTTGCACCCTGCGTAGCCGGAAGCCCTCCGCTGCCTCTACGCTGCTGAGCGGTAGCGGGATCACCCACGAAATTCACGAGCGAAAACCGTACGTCCGGGGGAATGGCCTCCGCGAGAACGGGCAGGGGCGGGGCGATGGAACAGACACACACCACCCACAACGGCGTCGCGGCCACCCCGGGTGCGCAGCGCCGGGTGCTGGTGGTCGAGGACGACGCCACGATCGTCGATGCCATTTCCGCCCGGCTGCGGGCGGAGGGCTTCCTGGTGCAGACCGCCCTGGACGGCCCGGCGGCCGTGGACGCGGCCGAGGCCTGGCAGCCGGACCTGATGGTGCTCGACATCATGCTTCCCGGCTTCGACGGCCTGGAGGTCTGCCGCCGCGTGCAGGCCCAGCGGCCGGTGCCGGTGCTGATGCTGACCGCCCGGGACGACGAGACCGACATGCTGGTCGGGCTCGGGGTCGGCGCCGACGACTACATGACCAAGCCGTTCTCGATGCGTGAGCTGGCCGCCCGGGTCCACGTCCTGCTGCGCCGGGTCGAGCGGGCCGCGCTGGCCGCCGTGACACCGCGCAGCGGCATACTGCGCCTCGGCGAGCTGGAGATCGACCACGCACAGCGCCGGGTGCGGGTCCGCGCCGACGACGTCCACCTGACGCCGACCGAGTTCGACCTGCTGGTGTGCCTGGCCAACACCCCGCGCGCGGTGCTCTCCCGGGAGCAGCTGCTCGCGGAGGTCTGGGACTGGGCGGACGCCTCGGGCACCCGGACCGTGGACAGCCACATCAAGGCGCTGCGCCGGAAGATCGGCGCGGAGCGCATCCGTACCGTGCACGGCGTCGGCTACGCGCTGGAGACCCCCGCGCCATGACCGCGCCCGGACCGGGTCTGCGGCCGTTCTCCATCAAGGCCAAGCTGGGCACCCTGGTGGTGGTGTCGGTCTTCATCACGACGGGGCTGCTCATGGTGGCCCTGCGTACGCGGACCGAGCTGCGGTTCATCACCGTGTTCTCGGTCATCGCGACCCTGCTGATCACCCAGTTCGTGGCGCACGGTCTGACCGCGCCGCTGGACGAGATGCGGGCCGTGGCCCGGTCCATCTCGCACGGCGACTACACGCGGCGGGTGAACGGCGCCGGCCGGCGCGACGAGCTCGGCGACCTGGCCCAGACCATCAATCTGATGGCCGACGACCTGGCGGCCGTGGACCGGCACCGCAAGGAGCTGGTGGCGAATGTCTCGCACGAGCTGCGCACCCCCATCGCGGCGCTGAGAGCCGTCCTGGAGAACGTCGTGGACGGGGTGTCCTCCGCTGATCCGGAGACGATGCGCACGGCGCTCAAACAGACGGAGCGCCTCGGCAGGCTGGTGGAGACGCTGCTGGACCTGTCCCGGCTGGACAACGGCGTGGTCACGCTGAAGGCCGGCCGCTTCGAGGTGTGGCCCTATCTGTCGGGGGTGCTGAAGGAGGCGAACCTCGCCGCCGCGCACCGCCGTCTGTCCTCGGGCTCCGGCAACCACTCCCGTACGGACGTCCATCTGCACCTGGACGTCTCGCCGCCGGAGTTGACCGCGCACGCGGACGCGGAGCGGCTGCACCAGGTGGTGGCCAACCTGATCGACAACGCGGTCAAGCACAGCCCGCCGCACGGCCGGGTCACGGTGCTGGCCCGGCGCGGCCCGCAGCCGGAGTCCCTGCACCTGGAGGTGGTGGACGAGGGCCCGGGCATCCCGGAGTCCGAGCGGCACCGCGTCTTCGAGCGTTTCAACCGGGGCGAGGTGGCCTCCCCGCACGGTCCGGGCAGCGACGGCGGCACGGGTCTGGGGCTGGCGATCGCCCGCTGGGCGGTGGATCTGCACGGCGGCCGGATCGGAGTGGCCGAATCTGCTCGCGGCTGCCGCATCCGCGTCACTCTTCCGGGGATTCCTCAGCAGCGAGGTTGACATAGGGTTCGAACCGGAAGGGCACGTTCTGCGTGTTCTGTTCAAGGGGTACGGTCCAAGGGGCCGTAGATGCGGCCTCGCGTACCCGGAGCGAAGCGGAACCATGCTTGTTTCCCGCCATTTCCTGCGCCGAAACCCGGCTTTCGATGTGACTTGCACGACGAAGAGCGGCCCGGCCTGCAGGGAACGGCCGCGGAGGCGTAGCCTTGATTCCCGCTGTCCATCACCTTGTGAAGCGGAAGAGGGCGGTTGCCGCCGTGTCGTCTCAGTCCCCCAGTAACTCGAGCATCTCGACCGACCAGGCCGGACCGGGCACCAACCCGGCCGCGGCTTTCGGCGCCAATGAGTGGCTCGTCGACGAGATCTACCAGCAGTACCTCCAGGACCCCAATGCGGTCGATCGCGCCTGGTGGGACTTCTTCGCCGACTACAAGCCGGGCAAGTCCGGCACGGCGGACAAGCCCGTTCCCGGCGCCGCAGCCGCGGGGGCCGCAGCGCCCGCGGCCCCGGCCGCCACCCCGGCTGCCTCCACCGCACCGGCGCAGCCCGCGGCCCAGGCACCGGCTCCACCCGCCGCACCGGCGCCCGCCCCGGCCGCTCCCGCCGCGCCCAAGGCCCCGGCGAAGGCCGCACCGGCTCCGGCCGCGGAGGCACCCGCCGCCAAGGCCGCTCCTGCCGCCAAGGCCCCTGCCGCGAAGGCCGAGACCGGCGAGGCGACGGAGGCTCCGGCCGGTCCGGAGTACGTGACGCTGCGCGGCCCGTCCGCCGCGGTCGCGAAGAACATGAACGCCTCGCTGGAGCTGCCGACGGCCACGTCCGTGCGCGCCGTCCCGGTGAAGCTGCTCTTCGACAACCGCATCGTCATCAACAACCACCTCAAGCGCGCCCGGGGCGGGAAGATCTCCTTCACGCACCTCATCGGGTACGCGATGGTGCAGGCCCTCAAGGCCATGCCGGCGATGAACTACTCCTTCGCGGTGAAGGACGGCAAGCCGACCCTGGTCAAGCCGGAGCACGTCAACCTCGGCCTGGCCATCGACCTGGTGAAGCCGAACGGCGACCGCCAGCTGGTCGTCGCGGCCATCAAGAAGGCCGAGACGCTCAACTTCTTCGAGTTCTGGCAGGCCTACGAGGACATCGTCCGCCGCGCCCGCAACGGCAAGCTCGGCATGGACGACTTCACCGGCGTCACCGCCTCGCTGACCAACCCCGGCGGCATCGGCACCGTCCACTCGGTGCCCCGCCTGATGCCCGGACAGGGCCTCATCATGGGCGTCGGCGCGATGGACTACCCGGCGGAGTTCCAGGGCACCTCGCAGGACACCCTGAACAAGCTGGGCATCTCCAAGGTCATGACCCTGACCTCCACGTACGACCACCGGGTCATCCAGGGCGCCGCCTCCGGCGAGTTCCTGCGCATCCTGGCCCAGCTGCTGCTCGGCGAGAACGAGTTCTACGACGAGATCTTCAAGGCGCTGCGCATCCCCTACGAGCCGGTCCGCTGGCTCAAGGACATCGACGCCTCGCACGACGACGACGTCACCAAGGCCGCGCGGGTCTTCGAGCTGATCCACTCCTACCGGGTCCGCGGCCACGTCATGGCCGACACCGACCCGCTGGAGTACCACCAGCGCAAGCACCCCGACCTGGACATCACCGAGCACGGCCTCACCCTGTGGGACCTGGAGCGGGACTTCGCGGTCGGCGGCTTCGCCGGCAAGTCGATGATGAAGCTCCGCGACATCCTCGGCGTGCTGCGTGAGTCGTACTGCCGCACCACCGGCATCGAGTTCATGCACATCCAGGACCCGAAGCAGCGCAAGTGGCTCCAGGACCGGGTGGAGCGTCCGCGCCCCAAGCCCGAGCGCGAGGAGCAGCTGCGCATCCTGCGCCGGCTCAACGCCGCCGAGGCGTTCGAGACGTTCCTGCAGACCAAGTACGTCGGCCAGAAGCGGTTCTCGCTGGAGGGCGGCGAGTCCGTCATCCCGCTGCTCGACGCGGTCATCGACTCCGCCGCCGAGGCCCGCCTCGACGAGGTCGTCATCGGCATGGCCCACCGCGGCCGGCTCAACGTGCTCGCCAACATCGTGGGCAAGTCGTACGCCCAGATCTTCCGCGAGTTCGAGGGCAATCTCGACCCCCGGTCGATGCACGGCTCCGGCGACGTCAAGTACCACCTGGGCGCCGAGGGCACCTTCACCGGTCTGGACGGCGAGCAGATCAAGGTCTCGCTGGCCGCCAACCCCTCGCACCTGGAGGCGGTCGACCCGGTCCTGGAGGGCATCGCCCGCGCCAAGCAGGACCTCATCAACAAGGGCGGCACGGACTTCACCGTCCTGCCCGTCGCGCTCCACGGCGACGCGGCCTTCGCGGGCCAGGGCGTCGTCGCCGAGACGCTCAACATGTCGCAGCTGCGCGGCTACCGCACCGGCGGCACCGTGCACGTGGTGATCAACAACCAGGTCGGCTTCACCGCCGCCCCGGAGTCCTCGCGCTCCTCGATGTACGCCACCGACGTGGCGCGCATGATCGAGGCGCCGATCATCCACGTCAACGGCGACGACCCGGAGGCCGTGGTCCGCGTCGCGCGGCTCGCCTTCGAGTTCCGGCAGGCGTTCAACAAGGACGTCGTGATCGACCTCATCTGCTACCGCCGCCGCGGTCACAACGAGGGCGACAACCCGGAGTTCACCAACCCGCAGATGTACACCCTGATCGACAAGAAGCGCTCGGTGCGCAAGCTCTACACCGAGTCCCTCATCGGTCGCGGCGACATCACCCTGGAAGAGGCGGAGCAGGCGCTCCAGGACTTCCAGGGCCAGCTGGAGAAGGTCTTCGCCGAGGTCCGCGAGGCCACCTCGCAGCCGGCGCAGCCGCACGTCTCCGACCCGCAGGCCGAGTTCCCGGTGGCCGTGTCCACCGCGGTCTCCGCCGAGGTCGTCAAGCGGATCGCCGAGTCCCAGGTCAACATCCCCGAGTCGATCACCGTGCACCCGCGTCTGCTCCCGCAGATGCAGCGCCGTGCCGCCTCCGTGGAGAACGGCACGATCGACTGGGGCATGGGCGAGACCCTGGCCATCGGTTCGCTGCTGATGGAGGGCACCCCGGTCCGGCTCGCCGGCCAGGACAGCCGCCGCGGCACGTTCGGCCAGCGCCACGCGGTGCTGGTCGACCAGGTGACCGGCGAGGACTACACCCCGCTGCTCTACCTCACCGACGACCAGGCCCGTTACAACGTCTACGACTCGCTGCTCAGCGAGTACGCGGCGATGGGCTTCGAGTACGGCTACTCGCTGGCCCGCCCCGAGTCGCTGGTCGTCTGGGAGGCCCAGTTCGGTGACTTCGTCAACGGCGCGCAGACCGTCGTGGACGAGTTCATCTCCTCGGCCGAGCAGAAGTGGGGCCAGACCTCCGGCGTCACGCTGCTCCTGCCGCACGGCTACGAGGGCCAGGGCCCGGACCACTCGTCCGCCCGCCCCGAGCGCTTCCTCCAGATGTGCGCGCAGGACAACATGACGGTCGCGATGCCGACCCTGCCGTCGAACTACTTCCACCTCCTGCGGTGGCAGGTGCACAACCCGCACCACAAGCCGCTGATCGTCTTCACCCCGAAGTCGATGCTCCGCCTCAAGGCGGCCGCGTCGAAGGTGGAGGAGTTCACCACCGGCGGCTTCCGCCCGGTGATCGGCGACGACTCGGTCGACCCGAGCGCGGTCCGCAAGGTCGTCTTCTGCGCCGGCAAGGTCTACTACGACCTGGAGGCCGAGCGCCAGAAGCGTGGCGTCACGGACACCGCGATCATCCGCCTGGAGCGCCTGTACCCGCTGCCGGGTGCCGAGATCCAGGCCGAGATCGCCAAGTACCCGAACGCCGCGAAGTACCTGTGGGCCCAGGAGGAGCCGGCCAACCAGGGCGCCTGGCCGTTCATCGCCCTGAACCTGATCGACCACCTGGACCTGGCCGTCGGCGCCGACGTCCCGCACGGCGAACGCCTGCGCCGCATCTCCCGCCCGCGCGGCTCGTCCCCGGCGGTCGGCTCGGCCAAGCGCCACCAGGCGGAGCAGACCCAGCTGGTCGAGGAGGTCTTCGAGGCCTGACCGGCGGAGCACGTACAGGGGGCCCGCCCCGCGATCGAATCGCGGGGCGGGCCCTTTGGTGTGTGGAAGCCGCGTCGGCTCAGGCGACCAGCGGCTCGAAGTCCCAGTACGGGCGGGTGCGGGAACGGGCCGAGACAGTGTGGGTGTGCTGGGCGCCAAGGGTCGTCGCCAGATCCTCCAGGGCCTCGTTCTCGATCTTCTCGGCCTTCTGCCGGTCGCGGATACCACGCAGGTCGGCGGCGTGGGCGATGCGGGCGGACAGCGTCAGCGGGTGCGTGCGGCCGAGAACCTCGACGGCCCGGGTGATGACCGAGTCCGTCAGCACGGCGGCGGCCTCCGGATCGCCCACGAGGTTGCGCAGCGCCGAGGCGTTGATGGCACAGCCCAGCGTCCACGGATGGTTCTCGCCGACGGCCCGGGTCATGGTGGCGAGCGCTTCCTCCAGGAGCACATGGGCATGGTCCCGCTCGCCCACGTTGCGCAGGATCAGGGCGTGGTTGCCCCGGGAGCCGGCCGCGTACGGGTGTTTCTCGCCGAGCATGTACGCGTAGCCGCTGACGACCTTCTCGCTTATGGCGCGGGCCTGGTCGATGTTGCCGTGTTCGCGGGCGAAGCAGCTCTGGCCGGCCGCGAACATCATCGTCAGCGGGTCGCTGTCGCCCAGGACGCGTTCGCATCGCTCCAGGACACGGCTGAACAGGGCGCTCGCTTTGGCCCGCTCGCCGTTGCGGTAGTGGCACAGCGCGAGGTTGTGCTCGGCACGCAGGGACTGCGGGTTGTCCGGTCCCAGGACGCGTCGGTGCACCTGGACGCTCTGGTTCTGGAGGGAGAACGCCTCGTTGTAGCGGCCCAGCAGGCGCAGGTCGATGGCGTAGGCGATCTCGGAGTACAGGGTCCAGGTGTGCCGTTGCCGCAGGAGCTGACGGCGGGCGTCCAGCGTGCGCCGGTCGAGCTCCAGGGACTCCTGGTACCGGCCCAGCAGCCGCAAGGTGACGGCCAGGTTGCTCTGTGCGTTGAGCGTCCGCGAGTCCTGGTCGCCCAGCAGTCCCTGGTATGCCGTGAGGACCCGGCTGGAAACTTCCAGCGCCTCGTCGTACTGGCCGAGGCCCCGCAGGTCGGCGGCCAGGCCGGAGGCGGCACGCAGATGCTCCAAGTCATCGGGGCCGCGCTCGGCACGCAGGCGCTCCACCACCGCGCGTTCGATTGCCTCGGTGCCGGCGTAGTCGCCGACGGCCCTGAGCAGGTTGGCGTAGTGGTAGCTGACGTCCCAGATCCTGGGGTGGTCCTCGCCGAACAGCTCCCGCCAGGCGGCCATGGCGCGTTCGCCCAGCTTGATGCCGGCCCGGTACTCCCCCGACAGGTACATGTAGCGCAGGCAGTTGAGCACCAGGGTCTGCACCGCCGGGTCGGTGCTCTTCAGTACGTCGGCCCACTTCAGGTGCGGAGTGATCTCGGCGTACGCGGGCCACAGGCGGGTGTCGGTGGGGCGGCCGGGGTCCGCCGCCGCGAGGGCGCGCCGGACGACGTCGATGAACTCCTGCCGGTTCTCCTCCGTCATGTCGTGTCCGACGATCTGGTGGACCATCCGGTGCATGTAGATGGATTCCCCGGAGGACGCCGCGTCGACGCCCGATTCATGGGATTCCAGCCGGACCACGGAGTACTGACGGAGCTGGTTGATCGCCTTGTTCCACAGCAGGGGGTCGCTCATGAGCCCGGCGACCTGTTCCGGCAGGTCTCCGGGTGGCATGTCCTTCAGGAGCCTCACGGGGATGGAGCCGGGTGCGAAGAAGCTGCACAGGCGCAGCAGGTCGACGGATTCGGGGACGGTGTCCCTGAGCTTGTTCAGCAGTATCGACCAGGCGGTCTGGAAGGCGAGGGGGAAGTCCGCGGAGACCTTGACGACGTCCTGGTCGATCCCGCCGTCGAGGAGAGCGATGTACTCCTCCACCGACAGGTCCGAGTCGTTGAGCCAGCCGGCGGTCTGGTCGAGGAGCAGCGGCAGGTCTTCGAGGGCCTCGGCGAGTTGGTCGGCCTCGGCCGACGTCAGGCGCGGGGCCCGGCGGCGGATGAAGGCGACGGACTCGCCGCGCCGGTACACGGGCACCTCGACGAGGTTGCTGTTGTGCTCGCTCCACTCCGGGTTGCGGGAGGTGATCAGCACGTGCCCCGGGCCGGTGGGCACCAGGTCCCAGATCTGGTCGGGTTCGTCCGCGCCGTCCAGGATCAGCAGCCAGTGGGAGTGCGGGTCGCCCCGGCGCAGCGAGTCGCGTACGGCACGCAGCCGTTCGCCGTACTCGGCACCGGTGGACAGGCCCAGTTCCGGGGCGAGTTCGGCGAGCTTCTGCCGGTAGAGGGCGCGCCGGTCGGCGGGCACCCACCAGACCACGTCGTACTCGGACCCGAAACGGTAGACGTACTCGGCGGCCAGCTGGGTCTTGCCGACGCCGGACATGCCGTGCAGGGTCACGACCCCGGCGCCCGGTCCGGCCTCCTGGAGCGCCCGGTAGGCGTCGTTGAGCAGCTGCTCGCGTCCGGTGAACCGGATGTTGCGGCGCGGCACTCCGCCCCAGACCTGCGGGGTGTCGGAGGGGAACCGCGGGCCCGGCACGGTGCCGGCGTCGGGCAGTGGGTCGGTGGGCAGGCCCAGCCGGGCGAGGAGCCGCCGCTCGGCCTCCTCGGCGCCGACGTTGGTGAGGTCGGCCGCGCCGAAGGCGGATGTGGCTCCGGGGAGCGCGGAGGTGGTGACGCACACGGCGGCGAACCGGTCGGGGTCCGGGGCTACTTCGGAGCGCAGCGCCCGGTTCCACTCCTCGTGGCTACGGGGGCCGAGCTGGAAGTACCAGTCACTGAGGATCACCAGGACCCGTCCGCGTGCGAGCGTCAGGTCGCGCAGTGCCTCCTCCAGCGGGACCGAGAGGGGCGGGTCCCAGCGCTGCTGGACGACGGTCACACCACGCCGCTCCAGACGGTCCGCGATCCACGCCGCCCAGGCGCGGTTGAAACCGGCGAAACTGATCGTGACGGTGTTCGCCCCGGTTACTCCAACTGGCTTACGCGTTCCGGGCATTCAACCGTCTCCCTGCCTCGATACGAGCCTTGTCAACATACACCGGAGCCACCGCCGCTCCAGCGGGAATCACGGGCTTCTCACGGCCCTTCGCGAGCCGTTCCTCTGCTGCCATATCACCTTGGCGGTACTCACGTACGCCTGAGCGCGCGCGAGATGGCCCGGGGGGGACGGATTATCGTCCAGACGGTGGTAGACCGAGATCATCTCGTTGACCACCGTCCGGCCTTCGAGAGTGAGCGCCGCCGAACCGGCCAGCACGGGCAGTACGGCCCCGACCTGTTCCCGGCAACGGGCATGCTCGGCCCATGCCAGGTCCTGGTGGGTGACCCGGCGCGCTTGGAGGGCGAACCGCTGCCAGTAGTCGGCGAGGGCGAGGTGCGAGTAGGCGCCCTGGAGGAGGCCGTCGAAGGGCCGGGGGTCGGGGCGCCAGGGGGCGAAGTAGCGCTCGGCCGCGTCCGCCCGGTGGAGCTGCACCAGGGCGGTGAGGGCGGCCAGTTTGGTGTGCTGGAGTTCGTGGACGAGCGTCGAGGCGAAGTAGGCCGCGGTGGCGGGCTTGCTGCTGAGGACGGCTCCGAAGGCCTCGCGCCTGGTACCACTGCAGTGTGCCGCGCCCTCGCCGTCGGGCCCGGACCCGGACGGACGGCTGAGCGGCACTACACAGCGCAGCAACGCGGCTGCCTCGGTGAGGCGGTGGTCGCCGCCGAGCCGGAGCAGCGGCTCGACACCGGACCAGGAATCGGCCCACTCCTTGCGCTCGTGGTCACCGACGCGCGCGGTCCCGCTCAGCCCGTATCGCGGGAGCCCACCGCCGTCGATGCCGTACGGGTCGACGTCGTCGAGGGTCACGGGGCCGCCGCCCGGCAGTATCGCGCGGAGCATGAGCACCGGGAGCCAGCGCGGGTCGGCCGAGCTCAGCGTCCGGTCCGGCTGGCACCTGACCGTGAGCTCGGGCCCGTCCTGCGGGCGCAGCGTCAACTCGTCGTCGCGGTAGGAGAGTCCTACAGGGCCGGCACCGGCCCGGACGGCGCCCAGCGTGGGCAGGCAGGCCGGTCCCACGCGTGCGATGAGCCGGCTCTCGAACGCCACCCCCGCCCGGATCGCCGCCGCGGCCGCCAGGGCCGTCAAGTGGGCCAGGTCGGCGTGGAGGTCCGGGCCGGCGGGGGCCTGGGCGGTGAGGCCGCCGAGCAGGCGCTGCGCCCAGGGGCCGGCCAGGGGGTGGAACAGGACGGTGCGCACCGCGGCCCGGTCGGTGCGCTCGGCGGCTTCGAGGAGGGCCCAGTCCTCGCGCAGCCGGTCCAGCAGCGGGGGCGGGCACACGGTCGCGGGCGCGGCCGACGCCGCGTCGAGCAGGGCTCTCAGGAGGACGAGGCGGCGGGTGTCCTGGTCGCGGACGAGCAGGCCGAGGGAGTCGGCGTCGCCCTCGGTGCGGCCGAGTTCGCGCAGGACGTGGTCGGGGACGGCGGTGCTCATGGGGGGTCTCCAGCGGTTGCTTCGGCGAGCCGGGCCGCCACGTGGCGGATCAGCCGTTCGAGGTCGGCGCAGTAGACGGAGGGGTTGCCGAAGCCGTTGTCTGCGCGATAGCGGTGTGCGTAGTGGCCGCCACCGCACACGGTCAGCAGCGGGCAGGCGCGGCAGGCGGCGGCGAGCGCGCCGGCTCCCGCCTGGCGGGCGGCGACGCCGGGGTGGCGCAGCGCGTCGTCGAAGGTGTGGCGGAAGACGTCGAGGCCGGTGGTGGCCGCGCCGTCGTACGCGGACTTGAGGGAGTCGACCTGCTCGATGGAGCCGTCCGTCTCGACCACGACCGCGTTGAGCGGGTCGAGGCCGAGGGACTCGGTGGCGGCGGGCAGTCCGAGGAGCAGGGCGACGCACTCCTCGAAGAGCCGGATGCGGGTCTCCCGGCGGGGCGCCGGCCACCAGCGGTCGAAGACGGTGCACAGCCAGTCGCCGTACGGGGTGGCGCGGCCCGATCCGGGGCCCACGGCGGTGTCCGTCAGGTCGGGCAGTCCGGGCGGCGGGCTGGACCAGTTGCCGTGCGGCAGGAGGAGGTCCAGGGCCGGTGGGCGCAGGGCGAGCAGTGACTCGTACATCTCCAGGGGGTCGGTGCGCGGGTCGACGACGGTCAGGATGCCGGCGTACGCGTCGGGGTGGTGGTCGGCCAGGAGCCGGGCGCCGCGCGAGGCGGCGGGCCAGGAGGGGCGGCCCGCGTGGTCGGTGCGCAGGGTGTTGTGGGCGGCCAGGCCGCCGTCGAGGCTGATGCCGACGCGGATGCCGTGCCGGGCGAGGGTGGTGATCCCGGCGTCGGTGAGCAGGGTGGCGTTCGTCTGCACGGTGGTGTGGACGGTGCATCCCGCCGGCACCCGCTCGCGCACCGCGTCGGTGAGGGCCGCCAGCCGGCCGGGGCCGGCGAGCAGGGGTTCGCCGCCGTGCAGGACGAGGGCGACGCGGCGGAGCCGGTGGGCGGCCGCGTGCTCGGTAATGCGGCCGACGGTGCGGTCCAGGACGGCGGGAGATGCCGCGGCGGGGCGGTCGCGCCAGGTCCGGTCGGGGCCCTCGTACAGGTAGCAGTACCGGCAGGCGAGGTTGCAGCGGCCGTGCACCTTCACGATGAACTGGCCGAAGGGGACCGGCCGCGCGCTCGGTTCGTCCGCCGACGCCGCTGCCGGGCCGGCGCGGCGGTGCGCACGGGCATCGCGCTGCGGCGCCCGCTCCGCAGACCGTTCCCCCCGAGGCGTCGTCCGTCCAGCCACTCACGCACCCCCGTGCTGTACGCCGGGCGGGGTGGCCCCCGATACCGGCCCAGGGGGAGTGTCCCCGGCGTACGGCAGGCGCAGCCCCGCCCCGGGCCATGATGTCCTGATCGGGCACACCCGGGGCCGAAACCGTGCGGTGCCCGGGGCGCGGCACGGCGCTACCGGACCACCGCCGTCCGCTTCGGTGGGGCGGCCCTCCCTTGTCGGAACGCGCCGGTGGTCCTCCCCCTCAGAAGGCGTCAGAACGCGCCGGTGGTCCTCCCCTTCAGAAGGCGTTGGTGAACCCCCAGAGCATTTCCCTCGGCTGCTCCGCCCGCCCCCGCAGATCCGCGACCACCTCGGAGAGCACCGGGTGGTCCAGGGTCCGCAGGGTCGCCAGGTCCAGGCCCAGCAGGTCGGGCAGCTCCCCCTTGCTCCCCGCGCCCGCAGCGTCGTTCCGTGTCGACTCGCTCATCACGCCTCCCCGTACCGCAGTACCGGGCCGGCCGGTGTCCCGCTCGTCGTTGAGCACGCACCGCCGGTCCCGCCTCATGGCCTGACTGTCCCCGCTGCCCGGACCTTCGTGCCGGTGACGGCTGTGGGGGCCGTCGTCGGCGCCGGGGCGCCTCCGTGCTCGCCGTTGAGCACTCAGCGCTCCAGTTCGGCGAGCCGGTCAGCGGTGGACTCGCCCGCCGCGCCGCCGCCGTCGGGCAGTTTGCGCCACTCCTGTCGGGCCGCCCGGTACGCGTCCCGCGCGGCCCGGGGGCGGCCCGCTCTCTCATACGTCATACCCCGCCAGTGGTTCGCTGTAGCGGCCAACTCCACTGCTTCCTGGACGTTTTGTGGACTCTCCAGCTCCGTTTGCGCGTCGGCGGCGGACTCGGCGGCCGACCGGAAGGCCTCCGCGGCCTCGTCGCGCCGGGCCGGCCGGCCGAGGACACCGGCGGCCTGGAGCTGGGCCCGGCCCAGCTCCAGCCAGCAGTGCGCGGCGGTGAGCGGAGCCGTGGCCTCCTCGGCCGCCAGCTTGAAGAGGTACTCGGCCTCGCGCAGGTCGACCCGGTCCGCGGTGGCGCGGTGCCTCAGCATCAGGGCGCGGCCGAGCATCAGCAGGCGCTCGGACTGGTGCGCTCCCCCGGCCGGCATCTCGGACCGGCAGTCGCGCAGCACCCGTACCGCCGCCCCGATGTGCTCCCGGCCGTCCGGGAGTTCGGCGCGGCGCAGCAGGGTGGCGCCCCATTCGGCGAGGAGGTCCGTGTAGGCGCGGGAGTCGCGGGGGATGCCGCGGGCCGCGCGGGCGAACCACTCGGTGGCGGTGACGAGTTCGGCGGGGTCGCCGGTGTGCTCGTAGCGGGCGACCCGGACCCTGCCGGCCCGAGTCTGGAGCTGGGCGCGCCGGCGCTGGTCGCGTACGGTCTCCAGTGCCTGGGCGGTGAGGGTGGCGGCCTCCTCCGGTTCGGCGCCCGAGGCGAGCAGCGCGTCCACGAGGTCCAGCACAACGCGGATCTCGGTGCCCATGGTCTGCCGGCCGCCCTGTGCGAAGGCGGTACGCAGGGAGCGGGCCGACTGGCGGGCGTACTCCCGTGACTGTTCCTCGTCCTGGGTGGCGCGGGCCAGTTTCAGGAGGGTCCGGCCGTGCTGGAGCGGCAGGACGGCGGGCCGGTTCTCCTGGTCCGGCCAGGAGTCGGCGAAGGCCTCCAGCATGCCGCAGGCGCTCTGGAGCAGGGCGCTGTCGCCGTCGAGCCGCCACTGCGCCTCCAGGGCCCGCACCCGCTCCAGGGTGAGCCGCAGCGCCTCGCCGGGCTCCAGGCCGGGGCTGGCGCAGGCGGCGGTGTACTCGCGGTCGGCGCGCCGCAGGAGTTCCAGGGCGCCGCGCCGGTCGCCGCGCCTGCGCCGGTCGTCGGCCGCCGCGTGCAGAACCTTGGCGAGCACGGCCCTCTCCCGTACGGCACCGGGGCGGGCGGCGGCCCGCTCGGCGGCGCGTTCGGCCTCTTCGAGCAGGTCGGCGCCGCCCTGCACCTCCCACAGCCGCAGTACGCACCGGGCGTACTCCGACCAGAGCTCGGGGTCGGCGGCCGGGGGCGGGCTGTTCTCGGCGGCTCCTCTGAGCAGCTGTACGGCGTCGATCAGGCGCTGCACCATCTTGTCGGCCTCGAAGTGCCGCACGAGTTCACGCGCGCGCCGCACGGCGAGGCTGTTGGCGGGGGCCGGAGGGTTCCCGGGGGCCTTGGGCTCCCGGGTCACGAATCTGGGGGGTACGGGCATGAATCGCTCCAGTACGCGGGCTGCGACCTCGGCAAAGGCGTGGGGGACGCGCGGAGCGCCGCGCCTCTCGTTCCCCCCGTTCCCCTCGTTCTCCTCGCTCTCGTCGGCGTCTTCGCCGTCCGCGTCCCCGTCCCGGGGCTCCTGGTTCTCGCCCCGGAGCGGCCAGCCGTCGTCCGGTCCGGTGCCGTACCCGGCGTCACGCGCCGTGCCGTCGCCGAGCTGGGCGTAGGCCAGGGCCGGGAAGTTGGGTCCGCCCTTGCCGAACCGCTGCTCTATGTATTGCGAACAGTGCTTGAGTACGAGTAGGGCCTCGTCACGGCCGAGCGGCCCGAGCAGCGCCTCCTGCACGTCGGGCTCGAACGTGTACCACTGTCCGCGCCCGGTGCCGCCGTCGACCCGTTTGAGCAGTCCGCTCAGCAGCACCTCGGCCAGCTCGGCGGGGCCCGAGTGGGGCAGCATCGTGCGCTGCACCAGCTGCATGACCGGCAGGTAGAGGGGGGCCGCCGCGAGGTAGACGGCGAGCTGGCCGGCGACCGGGGAGGCCGTCGAGCGGAACCGGCTGACCAGCTGGAGCGAGGACAGGGTGTCGCCCCGGCGGCGGGCGGGGGCCGCGGGCTGGTCGGACCTGACCCAGCCGACCGCCCCGGGCACGGACGCGGCGCCGGTGCCGGAGAGCAGCCTCGCCCAGGCCGCGAGCGCGTCCGGTACCGGGGGCAGGACCGGTACGGCCAGGGCCCCGGGGTGGGCGGCGGGGCCGGTTCCGGCGTCGCCGGTGACCTTCAGCAGGGCCGCCCCGGCTGGGCCCTCGCCCCGGGTCAGCGAACCGAAGGTGACCGGCAGCCTCGTCCGGTTCCACATGCGCTGCGGCAGCGGCTGCAGAACGGCCACGGGGGCCAGACGGGCGAGCTGGTGCAGCAGCCGGTGGGCGTGGCCGCTGCGCCAGAGCGGCCCGGCGCAGTCGCTGACCACGACCGTGACCCGGCGCCCGGTCGGGTCGCTGAGCCGGTCCGCCGAGTGCAGCGGGGCCGCGGCCGGGTCGGGGCTGCGGCTGACCGTGCAGCCGCCGTCCGGGCCCTGGTGCAGGTAGCGCACCTGTACGTCCCTGAACGCGCCCAACTGCGCGAAGATCTGCTGGAGTTCGCCGAACAGCCGGTCCCAGACCAGCATCGACGAGGAGGCGTCCATCACGCACTGCACGATGGCGTCGCCCCGCCGGACCCCCCGGAACACCGGCATGATCACGCCGCCCGCGCGGGCGCTGCGCTCCGCGGTCGCGGTCTCGTCCAGGACGCGGCGCAGCGGTGCGGAGACCGGGTGGTAGCGCTGCAACGGGCGCAGCGCGCGGGTGAGTTCGAGGGGTGCGGGCAGGACGGGGGCGGCCGGTACGCCGAGGGGCAGCACGGTGGCGCGGGCGTCCGCGCCGGAGCGGGCGCCGCCGGTCCGGGGCGCGTCCGCGTCCTCGGCCTCCGTGTCCGCACCGCCGCCGGGCCGGGCGCGGCCGGGGACGGGGTGCAGGGAGATCCGCTCGCCGTCGCCCGGTTCGCGCGCCGCGTCGCGCCGGTCGTCCCGGCCCGTCTCCGGGGTGCGTACGTCCCGTGCGGTCAGCGTGCCGACGCGGCCCGGGGCGGTGGCCCCGTCGGCGGTCCGGGCGCCCGAGAGCTGCGCGGCGGCCCGGTCCTCGTCCGCGTCGGGCCCGCCGGGGCTGCGGGTCCACCGGGCCAGCCAGAGCGCGTCGCACAGCTGCTCGACATCGGGGTCGAGCCCGGCCGCGCGCAGCCGGGCGACGAGCTCGGGCAGCAACCCGTCCTCGTACGCCTCCGAGGCACCGGCCGTCCCGGACGCCTCAGCTACCTCGAATACCTCGGATACCTCGGACACCCGAGGCGCCCCGGAGGCCTCCGGCACCTCAGCCGCCCCCGGCACCCCGGTCACCCCAGTCGCCTCAGCCACCCCGGAGACCTCAGCGGCGCCATCAGTCTCAGCGACCCCACCAGCCTCAGAAGTCCCACCAGCCCCACCAGCCCCAGGAGCCCCAGGAGCCCCAGGAGCCCCAGGAGCCCCAGGAGCCCCTGCGACCCCACCAGCCTCAGCCGCCCCACCAGCCCCATCAGACCCAGCTATTCCCCGCGCCCTCCGCGTCTCCCTCGCCTCCCGCGCCCCCCGCGTCCCGTCCGCCTCCTCCGACCCGGGCATCAGCGCCTCACCTCGGCCGGTCGAGTCGCTGGATGAGCAGGTCGGCCAGGCGGTCGCGGCCGGCCGGAGACGCGGCGTGCGTGAGGTATATCGCGTTGAGCAACTGGTCCGTGGCGAGGAGTTCGGTGCGGGAACGCTCCAGGAAGTGGGCGATGAGGTCGTCGCTGGAGCGGGCCGCCTCCTCGCCCAGGTGGGCCTTCACGAAGGAGGCCAGCCGCTTGTGGTCGGGGCGGCCCAGCTCCAGGTGGATGCAGCGGCGCATCAGCGGGGCCGGGAAGTCCCGCTCGCCGTTGCTCGTGAGCACGACGAAGGGGAAGGCCCGGCACTGCACCCGGCCGCCCTTGATCCGCACCTTGTTGCCGTCGTGGTCCAGCACGTCCGCCTCGCCGTCGGGCAGCCGGTCGGCGATCCGCTCCAGCTCGGGGATGGCGAACTCGCCCTCCTCCAGCACGTTCAGCAGGTCGTTCGGCAGGTCGATGTCGCTCTTGTCCAGCTCGTCGATGAGCAGCACGCGCGGCCGGTCCGAGGGGAGCAGGGCGGTGCCCAGCGGCCCGAGCCGGATGTAACTGCCCACGCTCTGCGCCGCGTCAGCCCCGGCCGCACCGCCCGCCGCCGCCGCGTGCGAGGCGATCTGGACGTCCTGGAGCCGGGCGATGGCGTCGTAGTGGTAGAGGCCGTCGAGCAGGGTGGTGCGGCTGACGACGGGCCAGCGCAGCACCTTGCCGAGCTCCAGCTCCCGCGCGACGGAGTGGGCCAGCGTGCTCTTGCCGGCGCCCGGGTCCCCCGTGACCAGCAGCGGGCGCCGCAGGTACAGCGCGGCGTTGATCATTTCCAGTTCCTCGGCGCCGGGCCGGTGCTCCTCGGCGACGCGTCCGGGGATGCCGAGCCGGCGGTCGGCGGACTCGGTGCCGTCCGCCCCGGCGGCCGCCCGGCCGCCGGTGAAGTCACGCCAGGGCGGCGGGGGCGGCAGCTGCGCCACCTCGTCGTGCGGTTCGCCGACGCCTCGGTAGATGAGCCACTCGCTGGGTTCACTCATAGCGTGTTCCTCGTTGTCACTCGTCCGCCACCGGCGGCCGCCGTCGAACGTGCCTTACCGTAGCGATCCGGCTCAACCCCCGTAAGGGGAAGGTCAGTTCGCCTGCTCGGGTGGTGCGGTACGCGGTGGCTCAAGGCGCCTCCAGGAAGTCGGAGCCCGGCAGCGGACGGTGCGGATCGTCGTAGTAGAGGGCGGCGCCGGCGGACCAGTACATCTCCGTGCGCCCCGCGCTCACCCCTCGTCTCAGTTCATGGATCTTCCACGGCAGCCGGTCATGGGTACGGGTGTCCGAGACGGCCTCGGCCACGCGCCGGTGGAACTCCCGGCAGACCGTGTCGCCCTCCGTGGTGCGCCGCTGCAACAGGGCCACGCCGAAGCCGCTGTCGAGCAGCCGCACCACTCCGGCCGTGACGTCGGAGTCCGGCCGGCTTCCGTAGCGGCACAGGACGGGCACGGTCTCGTGGGCCAGAGTGCGCAGCCGCGCCGACTCCGGTACTCGTACCCTCAATTCGTCCTCGCAGTCGACGACTTCGGCCCGCAACGGGGCCGCGAGTCCGGCGTTCCAGCGGGCCGGGCGCTCCTCGGCGGGGCCCTGGTACGGGCTGCGCAGCACCACCGGGCGTACGGCTCCGAGGCGCTGCCCGGACGGGGGCAGTACCCAGTCGTCCACCGGCAGCCCGAAGAGCGCGGGCGCCACGACGACCTGGAGCATGGCCGGGCTGCCCGGTTCGTCGCACCGGCGGAACGCCTCGGTCAGCGCGGCGGCCAGCCGGTCGGGCACGGTGCCGAGCGGGGCGCCGCGGCTGTCCTCGTCGACGGGCTCCGCCTCCGAGGCCCGGCGGTCCACGGCGACCCGCCAGTCGTACTGGTCGCGGGACCAGCCCTGGAGGTCCACGTTGAGCACGACGCAGTCGCGTTCGCCGTAGAGGACGGGTTCGCTCGCCGGGGCGCGGGCGGCCTGCTGGCGGTTCTGCTCCAGGCGCAGCCGGATCTCGGCCCACTCCACGTCGAGCCGGCGGCGCAGGTCCCTGGGCAGCTCGACGTCGGCGATCCGCTTCACCCAGCCCCACAGCGCCTTGGCGTTGCGGACGGAGAGCTGTCCGCAGGGGCGGTCGGCCGCGAGGACGCCCATGCAGAAGCGCACGATCAGCTCGAACCGGGCCTCGCGGTCGCGGGCGCGGGCGTCGTACAGCGCGCCGAGTCCGTCGCGCCAGCCGCGCGGGGCCGGGCGGTGGTCGCGGGAGTGCACCCCGGGCAGGCGGTCGAGGAGCATCAGCAGGGCGCGGGTGCTGGCCGGCGGCGGCAGTTCGGCGAGCCGGCCCAGCAGGTCCACGCGGAGTTTGGGGCCGAGGATGCCGCCGGGCGGGGCGGGCAGCTCGCTCTGCGCGTCGGTCCAGGTCCGTTCGGTCCCGGCCGAGCTGGTGTGCCGGTCGGCGTGGTAGCGGTCGTGGGCGTGGAAGACGGACTGGTATATGTCGTCGGTTTCGGTCTCGACGGGGGTGGCCGGCACCTCCAGGGTGCGCAGCCGTTCGATGCCGACGGCGGTGCCGCCCTGATGGCCGTCGAGCCGTGACTTGATCACGCCGACCACCTCGCCCCGGACGAGGTCCACCAGCGGGCCGCCGGACATGCCGAGCTCCACCCAGTCCCCGTCGAGCCGGACGACCTGCTCGGCGTCGCCGGACCCCCCGTAGGAGCCCTTGACCACGCAGACGCCGCTGCGGTTCTGCAGTCCGCCGCCCTGTCCGGGCGCCCAGCCCACGCAGCGCACCTCGCGGCTGCGGAGCATCGCCTCGGACCGCTCGGTGACGTACACGCAGGTGTGTTCGACGGGCCGCTGGAGCTGGATGAGCGCGAGGTCGGGGGCCGGCCAGCCGCCGCCCCCCGGCGGCCGGGCGCCGGGCATCGCGGCGACGACCTTGCCCGGCACCTCGGTCAGTTCCGCGCTGTAGCGGTCCTCCTTGAACCACACGCTCACCATGCCCCCCTCCCCCCGCATCGCCACGTGCGCGCACGTGAGGACCCAGCTGGGGGCGACGAAGAAGCCGCTGCCCAGGAAGTCCCCTCCCGGCCCGTCCTGGGCATACCCGGACGGCGGGCGATGGATGCGTACGGTGGCGTCCTGCACGAGGTCCATGAGGGCAGCCTGAGCGGGCCCCAGCACCCCCTCTGCGCCCCCCTGGTCATCGGAGGTCATGCCCCGCCGCCGTCGGTGTCGTCCGCACCACCGGGGTGTGCCGGTGCGCCGGGGGATGCCCCGGTGGGCGGGAAGCCCGGTCGTACGCCCGCGTGCGGCGGTGCGGGGGGCGGTGGTGCGGGGGGCGCGAACGGAACCGGCGGCGGTGGCGCGGGGACCGGCCCCCCAGGCGGTGCGGACGTCTGTGCGGGTACCGGGGTGGGCGGTGGCGGGTCGACCGGGGGCCCGCCGCCGTTCCAGGTGAGCGTGACCGTGATCGCGCCCTTGGCCTCGCCGTCCGCGAGCAGCCCGACGATCTTGCCGGACTTGGCGGTGAGTTCGATGCCGAACTCGACGCTCACCTCGTCCGGCCGCACCGCGCGCAGCGGCACGGCGAGCGAGCGCGCCACCCCGGTCACCACCGAATGCAGACTCTCGACCCGCGCCTGCACCTGGTCCGCGATGTCCCCGAACCCGGTGTCCGTGTAGGTCGGACCGCCGCCGGGAGCCGGACCGGCCAGCTCCTCGGCCCCGGAGATCCTGGCCCACACCGGTGTGCCGTCCGGCAGCTCAATGCGCGTAATACGGGACCCACTGTCACCCATGACACCCCCCGTTCGCCAACTACCCGCAGATTAACGGCCGTAGTCGGCCGATGCGGGGTACATCGACGAGGACGCGACCGAAGCCGGTCGGAGGCCCTCTAAACTTCGTGCCATGTACTTCACCGACCGCGGTATCGAGGAGCTGGAGAAGCGGCGAGGCGAGGAAGAGGTCACTTTCGAGTGGCTCGCCGAGCAGCTGCGTACGTTCGTCGACCTGAATCCCGACTTCGAGGTGCCGGTCGAACGCCTCGCGACCTGGCTGGCCCGTCTGGACGACGAGGACGACGAGGACGAGTAACCGGCCCGTCAGCCGGTCGCGTCCGGCCTGCCCTCCCGGATGCGGTCGTACGCGAGACCCAGCGCCCCGTGCGCCATGAGCAGCACCCCGGCGAAGGCCCAGCCGCCGCTGCGCCGGGCCGCTCCCCACAGGGCGAGCGGGAGACCGGCGGCCAGTTGGGAGCCCGCCAGCGCGCGGGCCCGGGGCCCCCGCATCCAGGGCCCCATGCGGCTGTTCTCCGCCGCGTCCAGATCGACCTGGACCGCGTCGCGCCAGCCGGTCCACTCGACGCGCTCCGCCCCCGGCCACGCCTCGCTCCCCGGGACCGGCCGCGCACCCGGCTCCCCCGGGTCGAGGCCGGCCGGGAGCGCGAGACCGGTCCGGGTGAGCACGGCGAGCAGCCCGCGCAGCCGGGCGCGGGCGTCGGCGTCCGGGTCGGGGCGGGTCAGCGCTTCGAGCGCCTGCACATCCAGTACGGGGTCGAGCCCGAGCCGCTCGGCGAACGTACGCATCGCCTCGTCCTCACCGGCCGGGGTGCCGTCCGCGAGCCAGACGTATCCCACCGGGCGGCGGAATCCGGCGGCGAGGGTGTAGCCGGCCCGGTCGCCGTCCCACCAGAGCGCGAGCACCGGCCAGGTCGAGCCGACCGCGAGCGCGGTGGCCCAGCCGCCCAGCACCCGGTCGACGGGTTCGGCTGCCTCGCCCGGCGAGGCCGCCGCCCGGCGTCCGCCCTGCCAGGGCTCGCCCTCGGGTACGAGGACGCTCCATCCGTCACCGGCGGGCGCGAGCAGCAGCGGTTCGCGCAACAGCCGGGCGACCGGCCGCACGGCCTCCGGCACGGTCCGGCACAGCAGCAGTGCACCCACGGGTGAGGTCGCGTCCATGCCTCACACCGTAGGACACATTGTCCCGTTCCGATGTGTTTTGCTCACCCTCCGCACTCTCCGCGACCCCCACCCCTCCCCCGACTTCCCACCCTTTTCTTGACTTCCCGGACCCGCGATATATCGTGTTGTTCAAGAGACGCGATATGTTGCGTCGTTCGCGCGCTACTCAGGAGGTCAGATCCATGCCTGTCTCGACGTGGACCGTCGCCGAGCCTCGGAAGCTGACCTTCGACGAACCCGTGACCGCGCTGAAGGTGCGCGTCGTCAACGGCACGGTCAACGTCGTCGGCACCGACGAGCCGACCGCACGGCTGGAGGTCTCCGCCATCGAGGGTCCGCCCCTGGTCGTGACGCAGGAGGACGGCGTCCTGACCGTGGCGTACGAGGACCTGGCCTGGCAGAACCTGCTGAAGTGGTTGGACCGCAAGGAGTGGCGCCGCCACGCGGTCGTCTCGCTGGCGGTCCCGGCCGGTTCGACGGTGGAGGTCGGCGTGGTCGGCGCCGGGGCCTTCGTCTCCGGGGTCAGCGGCCGTACGGAGGTGCGTGGCGTCACCGGTGACACCACGCTCGTCAAGCTCTCCGGACCGGTCGGCGCGGAGACCGTGTCCGGCAGCGTGGAAGCCCAGTCCGTCACCGGCGACCTGCGCTTCCAGTCCGTCTCCGGCGATCTCACGGTCGTCGAGGGCGCCGGCGCCTCCGTGAGGGCCGAGTCGGTCAGCGGCGGCATGGTGCTCGACGTGGACCCCACCGGGAAGCCCACCGACATCCGGCTGACCACGGTCTCCGGCGAGATCGCCATCCGGCTGCCGCACCCGGCCGACGCCACGGTCGAGGCGAACACCGCGAGCGGTTCCGTCTCCAACGGCTTCGAGGACCTGCGGGTCAGCGGCCAGTGGGGCGCGAAGAAGATCACCGGCACGCTGGGCTCCGGCACCGGCACCCTGCGGGCGACGACCGTATCGGGGTCGATCGCACTCCTGCGCCGCCCGCAGGCCGAGGAAGATCCGTACGACGGCGAGCCGACCGGAAAGGTGCTCTGACATGCCCCCCGTATTCGCCCACGGCCGTCTGCGGCTGTACCTCCTGAAGCTGCTCGACGAGGCCCCCCGGCACGGCTACGAGGTGATCCGGCTGCTGGAGGAGCGCTTCCAGGGCCTGTACGCCCCCTCGGCGGGCACCGTCTACCCGCGGCTGGCCAAGCTGGAGGCCGAGGGCCTGGTCACGCATGCCACCGAGGGCGGCCGCAAGGTCTACTCGATCACCGAGGCCGGCCGCACCGAGCTGGCCGACCGCACCGGCGAACTGGCCGACCTGGAGCTGGAGATCCGGGAGTCCGTCTCCGAACTGGCCGCCGAGATGCGCGACGACGTGCGCGGGGCGGCGGGCAAGCTGCGCAGCGAGATGCGGGCGGCGGCCGACGAGTCGCGCCACACCTCCGGTGGCCGCTCGGGCGCCCGCCCGGCCGGCGAGGAGTCCCCCTTCGGCGGCTTCGGCGACCTCGGTGACCTGGGCGATCTCGGCGATCTGCGCGACAAGGAGGCGTGGCGCACCGCGAAGGAGGAGCTGCGCAAGGCCAAGCAGGAGTGGAAGGAGCAGGCCCGCCGGGCGAAGGACGAGTCCCGGCGCGCCCGCCAGGACGCCCAGCAGGCCCGCCGCCAGGCCAAGGAGGCCCAGGACCGGGCGCGCGAGCAGATGCAGAACGCCGCCCGCCAGGTCCAGGAGCACTTCGCCCGGGGCGACTGGCCGGCCGGGGTCCGCGAGGGCCTGGCCGAGATCACCGGCCAGCTGGGCGGCTTCGCCCGTACCGGCGGCTGGACGGCCTCCAGCAAGCCGGGCGCCGCGGACACCGAGCCCGAATGGGCCAAGGACACGGGTGGCACCGGCGACCCGGCCCGCGACCTGGACCGGCTGCTCGACCGGTTCCGCGACGAGATCCGCGACGCGGCCCGGGACCAAGGCGTGACGGAGGACCAACTCGCGGAGGCCCGCCGCCATCTGGCGAAGGCGGCGGCCCGCGTCGAATCGGTGCTGCGCGGGGGCGCGGACGGCACCGACTCCGCCGCGAAGTAGGGGCGGGTGGGGGCGGGCCGAGCGGCCCGGGGAGCGGCGCCCCGCCTTGCGATCCCGCCCCGCGCCCCCGGCCCGCTCAGCCCGCCCTGCGGTCCCGCCCCGCGCCGCCGTCCCCGTACAGCGCGCGTTCGACCGTCGTGTACGTGGCTCCGTGCTCGGCGAGCACGTCGGCGACGACGCCCGGGGCCGCGGTGAGGGCCAGCAGGAGGTGTTCCTCGCCGATGAACCGGTCCCCGCGGCCGAGCGCGCCCCGCAGCGACCGCTCCAGGATCTTCTTCGCCCCCCGGCTGAACGGCGGGCCGCCCGCCCACCGCCGCCGGCCGCCGCGCTCGCCCCGCAGGGCGCCTTCGCCGTGCGCCTCCTCGATGCGGGAGACGATCGCGGTGAGGTCGATGCCGATGCCCGCGAGCGCGTCGGCGTCGGCCCTGGTCATGCCGCCACGCCGGCGCGCCTCGGCGAGCTCGGACACCACCGAGGCCCTGTGGTCCGCGAGGCCCAGCGCGGTGACGGCGAACGAGGCCCGGCCGCCCTCCTGGTCCAGCAGGGCGAGCAGCAGATGTTCCTCGGTGACCGTATCGGCACCGGTCCGCTCGGCATGCTTCACGGCGCCGTTCACAGTGGCGCGGGCACCCTTGGTGAATCGCTCGAACATCAACGCCTCCCGTACTTCTTGTGCACGGCCTGCCTGCTGACGCCCAGTTCGGCGGCGATCTCCTGCCACGACCAGCCCTGGACACGGGCGCTTCCGACTTGTACGGCTTCCAGCTGCTCCAGCAGTCGCCGCAGCGCGGCGACCGATCGCAGCCCCACCCGGGGGTCGCGGTCGCCCGCCCGCTCGGCGAGTTCCGTTGCTTCGGTCATGCTGTCAACTTACGTTGACAGTACGGCCGTGTCATCCATTGTTGACAGTCAGCACGATTTTCCCGAACTGGTCACCCGCGGCGAGACGTTCGAACCCCTCGCGGGCGCGGTCCAGCGGCAGCACCTCGTCGATGACGGGGCGCACGCCGGTGGTGGCGCAGAAGGCGAGGAGGTCCTCCAGTTCGTCCTTGGACCCCATGGTCGAGCCGACGACCTTCAGCTCCAGGAAGAAGATCCGGGTCAGCTCGGCGTGCGAGGGGCGGTCGCCGCTGGTGGCGCCGGAGATGACCAGCGTGCCGCCGGGGCGCAGCGACTTGACGGAGTGTGACCAGGTGGCGGCGCCGACCGTCTCGATGACGGCGTCGACCCGGTGGGGCAGCCTGGCCCCCGCCTCGAACGCCTCGACGGCGCCGAGTTCGACGGCCCGCCCGCGCTTTGCCTCGTCGCGGCTGGTGGCGTAGACCCGCAGCCCGGCGGCCCGGCCGAGCACGATCGCGGCGGTGGCGACCCCGCCACCGGCGCCCTGGACCAGCACGGAGTCCCCGGGGCGCACCCCGGCGTTGGTGAAGAGCATGCGGTACGCGGTCAGCCAGGCGGTGGGCAGGCAGGCAGCCTGCTCGAAGGTGAGTTCCCTCGGCTTGGGCAGCACGTTCCAGCTGGGTACGGTGACCTGCTCGGCGAAGGTGCCCTGGTAGCGCTCGGTGAGGATGGACCGGGGTTCGTCCGGTCCGACCCCGTGCCCGGTCTGGCCGATGACGGAGTGCAGGACGACCTCGTTGCCGTCCTGGTCGACCCCGGCGGCGTCGCAGCCGAGGATCATCGGCAGCTTGTCCTCCGCGAGGCCGACGCCGCGCAGGGACCAGAGGTCGTGGTGGTTGAGGGAAGCGGCCCGGACGTTGACGGTGGTCCACCCGGGACGGTCCTGCGGAGCGGGGCGTTCGCCCAGCTCAAGGCCGTTGAGGGGGCGGTCGCGGTCGAGGCGGGATGCGTAGGCGGCGAACATGCGGCCGACGATAGGGGGCGCGGTGGGGCGGCGTAACCGGCTGCGGGTGTGACACGCACCGCGCGTGGCGGCGGCTTTCCCCTCCCCGCCCCTTCCCGAAACCGGGGCGCTACCCCGGACCCCGCGCCTCGAAGCGCCAGAGAGGCCGGCGTTTTCGGGGCTCCGCCCCGGACCCCGCGCCTCAAACGCCGACGAGGCTGGATCTTGCGCGCCGACGCAGCTCAAGTTGCCCACCGGCGGGGGCAGAATCAAGCCCCTCCGGCGATTGAGGAGCGGGGGCCCGGGGGCAGCGCCCCCGAAACCCCCGCGCCGTGCGTCGCCTCAGCGCCGCGCCACGCCCTCCGCCCGCGCCGCCGCGGCCACCGCGGCCGTCACCGCCGGGGCGACCCGCTCGTCGAACGGGGACGGGATCACGTAGTCGGCGGCCAGCTCGTCGCCCACCACGTCCGCCAGCGCGTTCGCCGCGGCGATCTTCATGCCCTCGGTGATCCGCGAGGCCCGCACCTGGAGCGCGCCCGCGAAGATGCCGGGGAACGCGAGCACGTTGTTGATCTGGTTCGGGTAGTCCGACCGCCCGGTCGCCACGACGGACGCGTACTTGTGCGCGATGTCGGGGTGGACCTCGGGGTTCGGGTTCGCCATGGCGAAGACGAACGCCCCGGGCGCCATCGAGGCGACGGCCGGCTCGGGCACCGTACCGCCGGAGACGCCGATGAAGACGTCCGCCCCGGCCAGCGCGGTGTCCAGGGACCCGGAGATGCCCGCCCTGTTGGTGAGTTCGGCCAGCTCCCGCTTGACGTCGGTCAGGTCCTCGCGGTCCCGGCTGACGATGCCCTTGCGGTCGGCGACGGCGACATCGCCGATCCCCGCCTCCAGCAGGAACTTGGCGATGGCCACCCCGGCCGCGCCCGCGCCCGAGATGACGGCGCGCAGGTCGCCGAGGCTGCGCCCGGACAGCTTCGCCGCGTTGCGCAGGGCGGCGAGCGTGACCACGGCGGTGCCGTGCTGGTCGTCGTGGAAGACGGGAATGTCGAGCCGCTCCTGGAGCCTGCGCTCGATCTCGAAGCAGCGCGGCGCCGAGATGTCCTCCAGGTTCACCCCGCCGAAGGAGGGGGCGAGCCGGACGACGGTGTCGACGATCTCGTCCGCGTCGGTGGTCGCGAGCGCGATCGGCACCGCGTCGACGCCGCCGAACTGCTTGAACAGGATCGCCTTGCCCTCCATCACCGGGAGGGACGCCTCGGGACCGATGTCGCCGAGGCCGAGCACCGCGGTGCCGTCCGTCACGACGGCCACGACCTGCGACTTCCAGGTGTAGTCGTGGACGAGCTCGGGCTGCTCGGCGATCGCGCTGCACACCTTCGCCACGCCCGGCGTGTACGCGAGGGACAAGTCGTCCTTGTCCCGGATCGGGACGGTGGCCTGCACGGCCATCTTCCCGCCCCGGTGGAGCGCGAAGGCCGGATCGAACGGCTCGTCGGTGGTGCTGTCCGCGGCGCCGGCCGCCGCGATGTCCGTGCTGCTGTCGCTGCGAGGATTGACGATCTCCGCTGCCATGGTGTTGACCCCTTAAGTCTTCATCGTTTGAGGGTGGCCACTCCTGGTTGAGGAGGGGTGGGCGGGCACCGCGTACATGCCCTGCGCCGGGCGGTTGGCCCGCCCCGGCAGGGGGGTGGTACGTACGCGCGGGCGCGCCGCACACGCGCCCTGAGCCCCGGATGAGGGGTGTAAAGGTCTTTCTTACCGGACGGACCTGGTCACGGACGAGTCCATATCGACTCCGTGACGTGACTCATAGGCGAATATCTGAACAGGTCAGGCTTGTGCCGGGCCTGCGTCCGCCACGAGGGACGCGCAGCAGATTCTCCGGCCGTCGGAAGGAAACCCCATAGAAGGTCCGGCCTTGGTGTACCGGCCTCAAGAGGTTCGGGGATCGCCCGTTACCCGATTTTGACATGACAGGCCCCCTGTTCGGGCTAGTCCGAATGGCAACATGCCGTAATCACACAAGGCGGCGACACCCGACGCCATGTGCCATTACCGCCCTGGCGACCACCCTCACCTGCCGGAGGAACCCGATCATGACCGCACGCTCCACCCGTCGTACGGCCGCGAAGTCCCGCATCGCCGCGGTCGGCGCCATCGCGGTCGCCGGCACCATGCTGCTGACCGCCTGTGGCGACCAGACGAAGAACAACGACTCCAGCGGCTCGGACAAGACCGAGACCAGCGCCGGCGCCTCCGCCGGAACCACGTCGCCCGCCGACCTGCTCCCCGCGGAGATCAAGTCCAAGGGCGTCATCAAGGTCGGCTCGGACATCGCGTACCCGCCGGTCGAGTTCAAGGACAAGTCCGGCAAGACCGTGGGTATCGACCCCGACCTCGCCGACGCGCTCGGCAAGGAGCTGGGCGTGGAGTTCCAGTTCGAGAACGGCACCTTCGACACCCTGATCACCGGCCTGCGCTCCAAGCGCTACGACCTGGCGATGTCGGCGATGACCGACACCAAGGAGCGCCAGGAGGGCATCGACCCGGAGACGAAGAAGAAGGTCGGCGAGGGCGTCGACTTCATCGACTACTTCACCGCCGGTGTCTCGATCTACACCAAGAAGGGTGACGACCAGGGCATCAAGGACTGGTCCGACCTCTGCGGCAAGAAGATCGCCGTCCAGCGCAACACCGTCTCGCACGACCTGGCCAAGGCCGAGTCCAAGAAGTGTTCGGGCGGCAAGAAGATCGCCATCGAGCCGTACGACAACGACCTGGAGGCCCAGACCCGGCTGCGCTCGGGCGGCGCCGACGCCGGCTCCTCCGACTTCCCGGTCGCCGCGTACGCGGTGAAGACCTCGGGCGGCGGCAAGGACTTCCAGATCGTCGGCGACCAGGTCGAGGCGGCCCCGTACGGCATCGCCGTCGCCAAGGGCAACGACCAGCTCACCAAGGCCATCAAGGCGGCCATGGACGCCATCATCAAGAGCGGCGAGTACGAGAAGGTCATCGCCAAGTGGGGCGTCGAGGCCGGTGCGGTCACCGAGGCCAAGGTGAACGGCGGGTCCTGACCGGATTCCGACCGGAAAGGCATCAGCCGTGACTGACATCGAGAAGAAGACGGGCCCGGCGGTCGAGCCGCCCGCACCCCCCGCCGCGCCGGCGTCCGGACCGGAGGCCATCAAGGCCATCCCGGTCCGGCACTACGGCCGGTACGTCTCGGCGCTCGTCGCCATCGCCGCGCTCGTCGCGATCATCTACGCCTTCAGCCAGGGCAGGATCAACTGGGGCGCGGTCCCGGACTACTTCTTCGACGACCGCATCATCAAGGGCGTCGGGCAGACCCTGCTGCTGACCGCCCTGTCGATGGTCATCGGCGTGGTCGGCGGCATTCTGCTCGCCGTCATGCGCCTGTCGAAGAACCCGGTGACCTCGTCCATCGCGTGGTTCTACATCTGGTTCTTCCGCGGGACGCCGGTCCTGGTCCAGCTGTTCGTGTGGTTCAACCTGGGTCTGGTCTTCGAGTACATCAACCTCGGGCCGATCTACAAGGACTACTGGTCGAGCTTCATGACGCCGCTGCTGACGGCGCTGCTCGGCCTCGGCCTCAACGAGGCCGCGTACATGGCGGAGATCTGCCGGGCCGGTCTGCTCTCGGTGGACGAGGGCCAGACGGAGGCATCGCACGCGCTGGGCATGAGCCACGGCAGGACCCTGCGGCGCGTCGTGATCCCGCAGGCCATGCGGGTGATCGTGCCGCCCACGGGCAACGAGGTCATCAACATGCTGAAGACCACCTCGCTGGTGGCGGCCGTGCAGTTCTACGAACTCTTCAAATACGCCCAGGACATCGGGCAGAGTTCGGGGGCGCCGGTGGAGATGTACTTCCTGGCCGCGGCCTGGTATCTGATCATGACCTCGGTGCTGAGCGTCGGGCAGTACTACCTGGAGCGGTACTACGCGCGCGGCTCCAGCCGGAGTCTGCCGCCCACCCCGCTGCAGAAGGTCCGGGCCACGCTGCTGTCGTTCGGCCGCCCGAAGGGAGGCATGGCATGACCGCCATGGTGAAGGCCGAGGGCGTCCACAAGTCCTTCGGCGCCGCACACATCCTCAAGGGCATCGACCTGGAGGTCGCCCCGCGCGAGGTCTTCTGCCTGATCGGCCCGTCCGGTTCCGGCAAGTCGACGTTCCTGCGGTGCATCAACCACCTGGAGCAGATCAGCGCCGGCCGGCTGTACGTGGACGGCGAGCTGGTGGGCTACCGCCAGAAGGGCGACAAGCTCTACGAGCTCAAGGACAGCGAGGTCGCCCTGAAGCGCCGGGACATCGGCATGGTCTTCCAGCGCTTCAACCTCTTCCCGCACATGACGGCGATCGAGAACGTCATGGAGGCCCCGGTCCAGGTGAAGCGCGAGTCCAAGGCGGTCGCCCGGGCCCGGGCCGAGAAGCTGCTGGACCGGGTCGGCCTCGGCGACAAGGCGAAGAACTATCCCTCGCAGCTCTCCGGCGGGCAGCAGCAGCGGGTGGCCATCGCCCGGGCCCTGGCCATGGAGCCGAAGCTGATGCTCTTCGACGAGCCCACCTCGGCGCTCGACCCGGAGCTGGTCGGTGACGTGCTCGACGTGATGCGCGGCCTCGCCGAGGACGGCATGACGATGATCGTGGTCACCCATGAGATGGGCTTCGCCCGCGAGGTCGGCGACGCGCTGGTCTTCATGGACGACGGGGTGGTGGTCGAGTCGGGCCACCCGCGCGACGTCCTGACCAACCCGCAGCACGACCGGACGAAGTCGTTCCTCTCCAAGGTGCTCTAGCCACGAGGGCGGATACGGGGGTGGGGAGGCGGTGCGGACCGCCTCCCCACCCCCGTACCCGTATCCGTCTCACTTCTTCGGCAGCAGCTCCGGACGGAGCATCAGTTCCCGCAGCTGGGCGCGGGTGAGGGGCGGGGTCTTGAGGAGCGGCCCCTGCACGATGTCGGCCTCGAAGCCGGTGCTGTCGCGCACGGCCAGTTCACCGCCGTCGGCGAGGGTGAGGCGGGCGGTCAGCTCCGGCCCCCACTGCGGGGTGCCGTCGCCGTAGTCCATCGCGTCGCTCCAGATGGTGAGCACCCGCCCGCCCGACAGCACCTCGCGCACACAGTCGGTACGGGCCGGCTCCCCGTTCCCCGGCTTGCACAGGTCCTTGACCCGCGGGCTGCCGCCCAGCTTCCGCTTCACCGCCTTAGCGTCCCTGACGTCGACGGTCAGATAGCCGACGCCACCGTCCCGGCGCACCGCGTACTGCCCGTCCAGCGGCCCGGTCCTGGGCGGCTCGGGCGGGAGCGGCGACGCGTGCTTGATGATGTCGGCGAACGACACCTCCTCTATCGCACCGACGCCACCGGGCAGCAGCTCGGTCAGCCGCGCGGCCCGTCCGGTATGGCCCGGCGACTTGACCGGTGCCGCGACGGACGAGGTCCGCGGCGACTCCGGTGCTGAGGAGGAGAGCTGGGGCACGACGAACGCCCCCAGCGCCACCGTGCACACCGCCCCCGCCGACACCGCGGCCCGGCGCCGCCACCGCACCCGCGCGGCCTTGGCGTAGACCGCCTCCGTACTGATGACCGGACGCCCCGCCTCCTCGGCGGCCCGTCCCAGCAGTTCACGCACGTCGTTCATACCAATGCCTCCGCCATCTCGGCGCGCAGCGCCGCCAATCCCCGAGCCGCATGGCTCTTGACCGTGTTCTCCCGCATCCCGAGCATCTCGGCGGTGGCCTCGACGCTCAGGTCCTCCCAGTAGCGCAGCACCAGGACCGCCCGCTGCCTGGGCGTGAGCCGGGCGAGCGCCGCCCGTACCGCCAGGCCGGTGTCCGTGTCGGGTGCCTGGGCGGCACGGTCGGGCAGTTCCCCGTACGCCTGCTCGCGCCGCCAGAACCGGCGGCGGGCCGCGATGAAGGTGTTAACCAGGGTCTTGCGTGCGTACGCCTCGATGTTGTCGAGCCGCCCGTGCCGCCGCCCGCCGAGCACCACCTTGACCAGAGTCGTCTGGACCAGGTCCTCGGCCTCGTGCCGGTCGCCGCAGAGCAGGAACGCACTGCGGAACAGGGCGGTGCGTCTGCTCTCGACGAAGGCGTGCAGCGCGGCGTGGTCATCGCTCCGCATCCTCGGTGTCCTTCCTCCGGCCCGCGGGTGCGGACCGTCTCACCCTTCCAGTGCGGTGGGGGGCAGGGCAGGTTGCAGAAGTCCTGGAAGAAAAACGGGAGACGGGACCACCACCCGGCACAGGCAACCAGGCACCCCCGACCCGTAATACCCTGTACCCTTAACGACCCATTACGCCCGTACCGCACAGCCCGTGGACCGACTCCGTAAGGACTATTCGTGGAACTGGCCTATTACTCGGACTACGCCGTGCGCCTGGTCAACACCGAGGAGCCGGCCCGCAACAAGGACGTCCTCACCTCGGTCGACGCGGTACGGGACCTGTTCGGCACCAACGGCCAGGCGGCCCGGCGGGCGACCGACGCGGACGTCACCCGCTTCCGGTCCGTACGGGCCCGGCTGCGCGCGGTCTTCGAGGCGGCCGACGACGGGGACGAGAGGCTGGCGGTCGACCTGCTCAACTCGCTGCTGCTGGAGTTCCCGGTCAGCCCGCAGATCTCCGACCACGACATCCGCGAGGCGGACGGCAAGCCGGACTGGCACATGCACCTGGCCGACCACCCGTCCAACGCCACCGCGGGCTACGCCGCGATCGCCGCCATGGGCCTGGCCTTCCACCTCACCTCGTACGGCGTGGACCGGCTCGGCCTGTGCGAGGCCGCGCCGTGCCGCAACGCCTACCTCGACACCTCGACCAACCGTTCCCGCCGCTACTGCTCGGACCGCTGCGCGACCCGCGCCAACGTGGCCGCCTACCGGGCCCGCAAGCGCCTGGAGACCGAGCGCGCCGCCGACACCGGCCGCAGCGCGGAGACCGCCCAGGCCACCACCCCGCGCACCGAGCGCTGATCCTTCGTCAGCGGCCGGTAGCGGGCCCGGGCCCGGGCCAGCACCAGCTCCTCGGGAACCGTCCCGTAGTCCGTGCTGTCCCCGCCCGCGTAACTGTTGTCCCCCAGCACCCACCAGCCCCCGGCCCGCCGCTCCACGGCCCGCTTGACCACCAGCAGGTCCTGCTGGAACGGATGGCGCAGAATCACCACGTCCCCGGGGCGCACCGGCGCCCCGTACTGCACCAGCAGCCAGTCCCCGTGGTACAGCGTGGGCACCATCGAGGGCCCCGTCACCTCCACCACCTGGAACGGCACCCGCGCCGCCAACCCCCGCGCGGGCTGCTCATCGGCCAGCTCCGGCACCTCCGGCACCTCCCTCATCTCCTCCGGCACCTCCCCAGTCCGTCCAGTACACCGTCCACGACAGGGTTTCGTACATTCGGCCACTGGTCCCACCCTCATGCCGGACTTTTGGCCTAAGCCCCTGGGGGCACCCGCAAAAAGAGGCTTCTCACGGAGTAATGTCCCACCTGAGAAGACGATCACGAGGAAGGACAGCTCAATGCTTTCCCGCCTGTTTGCCCCCAAGGTGAAGGTCAGCGCCCACTGCGACCTGCCCTGCGGCGTGTACGACCCGGCCCAGGCCCGCATCGAGGCGGAGTCCGTCAAGGCCGTCCAGGAGAAGTACCAGGCCAACGAGGACGCGGACTTCCGCACTCGCGCGATCCTGATCAAGGAACAGCGCGCCGAGCTCGCGAAGCACCACGTCTCGGTGCTCTGGAGCGACTACTTCAAGCCCCCGCACTTCGAGAAGTACCCGGAGCTGCACCAGCTGGTCAACGACACCCTGAAGGCCCTCTCGGCCGCCAAGGGCTCGAACGACCCGGCCACGGGCCAGAAGGCGCTGGACCTGATCGCCCAGATCGACAAGATCTTCTGGGAGACCAAGAAGGCCTGACCTCGCGTCGAGCCGTTCAACGGCAGCGCGGATGACCGCACCCGGCCTTTCGTGGGCCGGGTGCGGTCGTGTGTGTGGGTGCCGACGCCGCTGGTGACGATGGGGCGCGGGGGTGCCGTAGCGGCCCACCGCCCGGCCGCCGAAGCCGCCGGCCTCGTCGCGAAGGCCGGCGCGTAGGTCAACTGAACGGGGATCTGGGCTCCCTCACGCCGCCAGGAGTGTGCGCAGCCGGGCCGCCCACGGGTGGGCCGCGCCCTGCGCCAGGGTGATCGTCTCGGCCAGCCAGGCGCGCCGGTCGTCGTCGAGGACGGGCAGCGCCGCATCGAAGTCCTGCTCGTCCTTGGGCCGCCGGGCCCTGGACTTGTAGAGGAGCTGGACCTCGGTGGCGAGGTACGGGACACCGTCCTCGGAGACCCGGCCCAGCCGGTCCAGCGGCAGGCGGACCCTGGGGTCGCGGCGGAAGACCCAGTCGTCGCCCTCCGCGTCGTCCAGCATGAACTGCAGGCGCCACGGCTCGTCCGGGCCCGGTCGGCACCAGATGTCGTGGACGCCGGGAGGCAGGATCTCGCCGGGGCGCCAGGGCCGCAGTGTGCCGGGCGGGTCGGCGGCCCACCACTCCCAGCCCGGCAGAATCCGCTGGATCTCCGACTGATCTCGGCGCAGCAGGAGTACGTCGATGTCGCCGTGGTCCCGGAAGGCGCGGCCCACGGCCAGCTCGACCGCGTACCCGCCGGCGATCCACCACGGTGTGCGCAGCGGGGCGAGCAGGCGGACGGCCTCGGCGAGCGGTGGCGGGTCCCAGGGGCCCCAGGGGGTGTCCGTGCGCATGGCGGTCAGCCCGGCGTGAGGAGGTGGCGGTAGCTGTCGGGGTGTTCGCGCAGGTAGGTGGCGAGGTTCTTGGCCGGGCGGCCGGTGAGCCTCGGTACGGCGGCCGAGACGGTGGCCATCTCACCGGCCGCGATGGCCTCGTACGAGGTCACCCAGCCGGCCACTTCCCAGTCCGGAGCCCCGTAGTGGGCCCGTGAGGCGTAGGCCTCCTCGCGGGTCTGCGGCTCGTAGGTGATGGTGCGTCCGGCGGCCCGGCTCAGCTCCTCGGCGGCCTCGGCGAGGGTGAACGCCTCGGGGCCGGTCAGCTCGTACGTCTGCCCGTCGTGGGAGGGGCCGGTGGCATCGGTGTCCGCGAGCAGCACGGCGGTCGCCGCGTCGGCGATGTCCTCGTGGGCCACCGCCGCCACCCGGCCGTCACCGGCGGGGCCGCGCAGCACGCCGTCGGCGCCGGTCATCGCCGGGAGCCCGGCGAGGTACCAGCTGTCGCGCAGGAAGGTGTAGCGGACGTCGGTGGTCCGGATGTGCGCCTCGGTTTCCCAGTGGTCCCGGGCGAAGGTGAACGTGGCGTCGGGTGCGGCGCCGAGGAAGGAGACGTAGACGATCCGTTCGACGCCGGCCGCGACCGCCGCGTCCACGGCCGTCGTGTGCTCGCGCACCCGGTCCGGGCTCTCATGCGCCGAGACGAGGAACAGGGTGTGCGCCCCGGCCAGGGCCCGGCGCATGGCCTCGCCGTCGCCGTAGGGGGCGGGGGGTGCCGGGTCTGCGCCGGGGAGTTCGGGCAGCCGGGACGGGTCTCGGCCCAGCAGCCGGACGGGGACTCCGGCCCGGGCCAGCCGGGTGGCGACCCGGCCGCCGAGCGCGCCGCTCGCGCCGGTGACGGCGGTGAGGGGGCCGCTGGTGAGGGCGTCGGATGCGTGGGTGGGGTTGGGTTCGTGGGTGGGGTCGGGTGCGTTCATGCGGGGGTGCCTTCCTCGTGCGGCCAGGGGCGCACCTCCACGACCGCGTCGACCGGGAGCGGCCCGTAGATGTGCGGGAACTCCTCGCCGCCGGGCGATGCGGCCTCGTACCGCACGGGGGCGGGCAGCCGGCCGGTGTCGATGACGAGCACCACGAGGTCCTGGTCAACGGCTCCGGCCCGGCTTCCCGCGCCGTACAGCATCTCGGCCACATCGGGGAGCTGGTGGGGCAGCGAGCAGTGGATGAAGCCCTCTTCGTGCAGGGTGCGGCCGCGGGTGGACATCTCGTACGTCCCGATCCCGCGGGCCGCCTCCCACAGCGGGCCTTCGGTGAGGTGCAGCAGTTCGGCCATGGGCCGAGGCTAGCGCCGGGAACGGCGCCGGGCCCGGCCCTGTGGATAACCGCTAACCGCGTCGCCGCGTCCGGCGGGCCATCACCGTGGCGGCCGTACCGGCGGCCAGCAGTGCCGCCGCGATGCCGCCCATCACCCGTTCACCGCCGCGCGAACCGGTGTTCGGGAGCTCACCACCGGGGTGGTGCGGGCGGTGCGGCCAGGTGTGGGTGGGCTCCGGGCCGGGCGTGGGCTGCGACGGGGACGGCGCCGGCGTGGGGGACTCGTCAGTCGGCGTCGGCGTCGGAGTCGGAGTCGGGGACTCGTCGGTCGGGGCCGGAGTCGGGGTCGGCGCATCCGTCGGGGACGGGGAGTCCGTGGGCGACGGGGACGGGGAGTCCGTGGGTGAAGGGGACGGTGACGGCTCGTCGCCGCAGTCCGGCAGGTCGCCGTCGAACGGGTAGGAGTGCAGCTCCTGCCCGCCCGACTCGCCCGCCGAGGTGTGGGTGAGGGAACCCGCGGTGTAGAAGCGGCCGTTGACACCGCTCACGCTGACCGTGGCCCGGCTCGACTGCTGTCCGATCAGCACACTGCCCTGGAACTGGCCGGAACCCTTCAGTCCGACCGTGGCGGCGTCCGGGAAGTTCCACATCAGGTGCTCGCGCAGGCCCGACTGCGGCAGCGAGCCCATGTACGTACTGATGTCGCGGGCGTCGCCGTAGACGTTGACCAGCACGGTCGCACCGTCCGGGATGCCCGCGAAGACGATGCCCTGGTCGCCGCCCGAGCCGCTCGCCACGTCGGCGTCGAGGGCGAAGACCTGGAGGGCGGAGGTGCCGTCACCGGTGAAGACGGTCTCGAAGCCGTCGTTCACGGTGGTCCCCGTCACCGGGCGCCGGTGGTCCGCGTCGTCGTCGTACGCGTAGCAGTGGCTGGCCGCGGTGAGTTGGTCGCGCAGCCCGGCGTACGGTTCGGTCGCGGCGGGGTCGTGGACCGGGGCGTCCGCCGGGTCGACGGTGCCGGTCAGTGTCTGCGCGTGCCGGACCCGGCCGGTGTTCCGCATCTCCACGGCGACGATCCGCTGGCCGCTCGTGATGGTGATGTCGCCGCCCACGGTCAGGTAGTCGCTGCCGTTGGGCGGCGGCACACGCGAACCGCCGCCCGCGACGCCGACGTTGTAGATCTGCGAGGCGCCGGCCCGCTTGTTCATGTCGAAGTCGCCGAGCGTGACGATCTTGCCCTCGGCCTCGGCCGCCGCCTCCCTGACCAGGTAGTCGCCGCCGACGTAGACGTTGATGTTGCTGTCGTGGTTGACGACCGGGTTGTTGTTCGGGTCGTTCCACGTGGTGGGGCAGTCGTCACCCAGGCACGGCCCGAGCCCGCCGGGCAGCGGGGCGGCGAAGGCGGCGGGCGCCGCAGCGCCCAGCACGACCGCCGCTGCCGCGACGGTCACCGCCATGCGACGCCTTTTATCACCTTTGATGAGTTTTGTTCCCATGGAGCGCAATATGCAGCGTCACGGGTCCAGCACCGGCCGTGCCACGCCGGGCGGCCGGGCAAGGTCCGCCGTACAGGCCCCCGGGCCCCTCGGCCGCTCAGCCCGCCAGGAGCTTCGCCTCGGTCTCGGGGTCGAGCCCCGGGGCGGGCCGGTCGGGGCGCTGCGGTGCCGTACCGCCCAGCTCGCGGAGCCATGCCCAGGTGTCGGCGACCGTCTCGCCGACCGGCCGGCAGCGCAGCCCCGCCGCGTGCGCGCGGCTGACGTCGCCCTGGTGCAGGGTGTCGTACAGCTCCCCCGGCGGCAGCCAGACCGGCAGGTCGGTCCACGGCTCGACGCCCGCCGCGAGGATCTTCTCCGTATCGGTCCAGCGCAGCTCGGCGTCCGAACCGGTGACCCGCACACAGGCTTCGAGCAGCTCCCCCATCGTGGTGTGCCCCGGCCGGCTGACCAGGTTGTACGGGCCGTGCAGCCCGCGCTCCGCCGCGTCGAGCAGCCAGCCGGCGAGGTCGCGGGCGTCGATGTACTGGAGGCCCAGGTCGGGGGTGCCCGGCGCCAGCACGGGGCCGCCGCGGGCGATCCTGTTGAGCCACCAGGGCAGTCGGCCGATGTTCTCCCAGGGGCCGATGATCAGGCCGGCGCGGGCGAGGAGCGCCCGGTCACCGAAGGCGTCCAGCACGGCCAGTTCGCCACCGCGCTTGGCCAAGGCGTACGACTCGCCGTCGCCGGCGTCCGGCGAGGCGCCCTCCACCACCGGACCGTCCTCGGACAGGCCGGCCGGTGCCGGGTCCTCGTACACGGAACGGCTGGATACGTACGTGTACCGGGCGGCCCGGCCGGAGAGCAGGCGGGCCGCGTCCCGCACCGCCGAGGGCGCGCCGCTCCAGGTGTCGACGACCAGGTCCCAGGTGTGGCCGTCCGCGTCCGGCGCGTCGGCTGCGGCGAGCGCGGCCGGACCGTCGTCGGCGGTGCGGTCGCCGATCAGCTCGGCCACCCCGGGCGGGGGCGCGTGGTGGCCCCGGTGGTAGACGGTGACCTCCCAGCCGCGCGCGAGCGCCGCCTCGGTGACGGCCCGGCCGACGAACTGTGTACCACCCAGCATCAGAAGCCTCATGATGGTGACTCTGCCCTGCGGCGCGGCGGTCCGGAACGGTCCACGCTCTCGGCGGAATCGGACCGGACCGGGAACTCGGCGGAGGCGGTGGACGTCAGGAGCGGGCTGCGGTGGCGCAGCAGCCACTGGTGGTATCCGGCCACCCGCCGGGCCGCCTCGCGGTAGGCGGCCTCGAGTTCGCCGTAGACCGCCGCCGTGTCGGCGCCCGGCCGGGAGACGAGGAGCAGCCGGACGCCGAGCGGGTCGTCGCGCAGGGGGCGGATCGCCATGTCGTCGCGCGGGCCCGAGGTCGGCTGGCACGGGGCGACCGCCTCGCCGAGGACGACGAGGGAGGCTGCGGTCAGGTAGTCGCCGTGCAGCACGGCGGGCGCCACCCCGGCCGCGCTGAACACCCGGCGCAGCCCGTCCCACTCGCCGTCCACCGTGGGGTCGACCATCCACCGGTCGGCGGCCAGGTCGGTGAGGTCGACGACGGGCAGCGCGGCGGCCGGGTGGTCACGGGCCATGGAGACGAACTGCGGTTCGCGGTCTACGAGCACCCGCTGTTCCAGGCCTTCCGGTACGGCGAGCGGGCAGCCCTCCACCTCGTGCACGAAGGCGACGTCGAGCCGCCCCGCCCCGACCGCGCGCAGCAGGGCGTGGGCGGACACGTCGACCCGCAGCGAGATGTCCGTGCCGGGCAGTCGCAGCCGCAGGCGGCGCAGCCAGCCGCCGATGACCCGGCTCGCGGTGCAGCCGATGCGCAGCCGTGGCCCTTCGGCCCGGGCGGCGTCCACCTCCGCCTTCGCGTCGCTGACCAGGGCGCTCATGCCGTCGACCAGGGGGCGGGCGCGGCTGAGGACGGCGCGGCCGAGGAGGGTGGGGCGGCAGCCGGTGCGTCCGCGGCTGAAGAGTTCGGCGCCCAGCGCGTTCTCGATCCGGCGCAGCTGGGTGGTGAGCGCGGGCTGGCTCACGCCGAGTGTGCGGGCGGCCCGGTGCAGGCTGCCGGTGTCGGCGATGGCGCACAGCGCCCTGAGGTGCCTCACCTCAAGCTCCATGCTGCCGAGGGTAGGGCGACCCGACCGAGCGCACCACGGGCCGTAACCCTGTCAAAGGCGCGCAATTCACCGGCGGTCGGGGCGGTGGACGGGGAGCGTGCACCGGGTGTGTACGGCGCGTGCGCCCGTGGGCCGTACGCGAGTGATAGTGCGGCGCTATCACCGGCTGACATCATCCGCCCGGGCTCCGCTTCCCCGACACTCTCTGCGTACCGACCCCGTCCGAGTCCGATCATCGGACGGGTTCCTCTGACAGGTAACTGGTAGGAGACCCCCCACATGAGACACCCCAGGACCGTCATGTCGGCCGTGCTCGGCCTCGGCCTCGGCATCGCCGCCGCGCTGGGCACCGCCCCCGCGATCGCCAACCCCACGTCCGCCGCCCCCACCGCGCACGTGGCGTACTCCGCCCACCCCGGTTCGCACGAGAGCGCCGCCGCCAACAAGGCGTTCTTCGAGACGGTCGCGAAGTCGGTGGCCGAGAAGCGGGCCGCCCACCCGGGCGCCCAGGCCGTCACCATCGTCTACAGCACCGCCAACGCCCCGAGCTTCCGCACCCAGATAGCCAACAGCGCGCAGATCTGGAACAGCTCGGTCTCCAACGTCCGGCTCCAGGAGGGCTCGAACGCCGACTTCGCCTACTACGAGGGCAACGACCCGAGCGGTTCCTACGCGAGCACCGACGGGCACGGCAGCGGCTACATATTCCTGGACTACGCGCAGAACCAGCAGTACGACTCGACCCGGGTCACCACCCACGAGACCGGGCACGTGCTCGGTCTGCCGGACCACTACACGGGCCCGTGCAGCGAGCTGATGTCGGGCGGCGGCCCCGGCCCGTCCTGCACCAACCCGTATCCGGACGCCAACGAGCGCAACCAGGTGAACTACCTGTGGCAGTACGGCTTCGCGGCCGCGCTCACCGCCGGCGGTTCCTGACCGTACCGGTCCCGCCGGTGGGCCGCCTCGCAGGACGGGGCGGCCCACCGGCCGTCAGCCGGCACCGAATTCGTTACTCACGAGAGCCTGGAGCTCGTCCAGCGTCAGCCCCAGGCCGCGGGCCTCGCCGACCGTCTCGCGCACCCGTTCCACCAGGCGGGCGCGGTGCGGGGACGCGCCGTCGGCGATGGCTGCGCCCCGTCCCCGGCGCAGTTCGATCAGGCCCTCCTCGCGCAGCCGCTGGTAGCCGCGCAGGACCGTGTGCACGTTGACGCCGAGCGACTCGGCGAGGACCCGGGCGGCGGGCAACCGCTCCCCGGGGGCCGCCGCGCCGTCGGCCACGGCGCGGCGGACGCAGGCCGCGATCTGGTCCCCGAGCGGCACGGTGGAGGTGGGGTCGACCCGGAAGAGCATGGTCAGTGTTCCGTCCGGCGCTGGTCGATCAGGGTGTTGAGCAGCGCGGCGCCGGTCGCCGAGTCGTCCACGGTCACCGCGAAGTCCCGGCCGTTGACCAGGCGCGCCACGATGCCCTCCCCGGAGCGGGTTATGACGCCGGTGCGGCCGGGGCGGATGCGGTAGCCCCAGCCGCCGTACTCGGTGAGCGGGTTGATGTCGCGGCTGGTCGCCCCCTCTATCCGGTCGAGCGGGATGTGGACGCGCGGCCAGGGCAGCAGGCCGGAGACGGTGATCCCGCGCCGGTCCACGGTCACGTACGGGCGGACGAAGCTCGCGGCGAGCAGCCCGAGGACGAGGACCGGTACGCCGAAGGGCCAGCTCACGGTGAACAGCAGAGCGACGCCCGAGCCGAGGATCAGGAGCGCGGTGAGCGGCAGCCACCAGGAGCCGGCGCCGCGCCCCCACCCGGCGACCTCACCGGCACGCAGCGCGATCCGCTTCCTCTCCCCGGCGGCCCCGTCGCCCTCGTCCGGCTCGGACGCGGGGGCCAGCGCGGTCACCAGGAATCCCAGCCCGAAGGCGACGGCGGCCACCCCGACGGCCACGGCCAGGTGCCACAGGGGGAACGACACGTCCTGCCCCCGACCCCGCGCGTCCTCGGCCGCGTCCACGTTGATGAGCATGACGACCGCCATCAGGTAGCCGAGGAGCGCGGCGACGGCGTAGCCGGAGGCGATCAGTGTGCGGGCCGCCGTGCCGTAGTACTTCCCCAGGCCCGCCATCAGCGTCCACAGGACGCCGGTGCCGAGCAGTAGCAGCGTGGTGACGACGACGTACGAGGTCTGGCCCGCGTAGTCGTCCGCCCGGCCGTTGCCCACGAAATGGCTGGCCAGCTGCGTGGGCAGCCGGTCGCGTCGGGAGGCGAAGAGGATCAGGTCGGCGGCGAGTGCGAGCAGGAACGGCAGGGCGGCGAGGACCACGCGGCCGACGTGCTTCCGATTCATGAAAACCTCCATTGTTCGCATGCTAGTAGAACAAGGCGGCCGTGGCAACGAAACAACATGGCCGTGGCAACGAAACATGTGGCCATGGCGACGAGAGGGGGAGCTGCGGTGCGATGCCGGGAACGCCGGACCGCCCGGCGGCGCAAGGCCGTCGGGCGGTCCGGCGTTCGAGAGAACGAGCCCCGGTGGGGTGGGCGGTCAGGCCGTTTCGAGCGGGAACGCTCCGCGGTGCCCCGTGCCCGCGCCCGCCGTCGGCCGGGGCTCGAACTCGCGGCAGCTCCAGACCTCCTGGACGAAGCCGGTGCGCCGGTCCCACAGGCCGAGCACGTCCTGCTCACCGGCCGTGCCCCGGTACTCCTCCTTCGCGCCCCGGAAGCAGGCGAGCCCGCCGGAGAGGCCGCGCCCGGGGGCCGGGTCCTGGGCCGGGAAGTAGTCGGAGAAGGCGCAGGCTATGCAGGTCCTGAGCATGACTCCGGGCGGCAGCTCCCGCTGGATCGTGGCCAGCGCGGACCCGAAGTCGTTCTCGGCCCGGTGCGACCGGAAGGCCGCCCCGCCGAACTGCAGCTCCAGATACAGATACGGGTCGGGCCTGCGCAACGACAACAGGCAGCTGAGCGTCGCCTGACGTTCCGTCCCCTCCGCGGTGACGGGGAACGGCAGGTCCCACTCCAGGACGCAGTCGTTGAGCGCCCCGTCCGTCAGGGCGAACAACTCGCTCTCCACCGGTCCGCCGGCCACCGGGCGCAGGCCGTCGAAGCTCGTGCCCTCGAAGTCCACGCCCCTGATACGGATGCGGAGTTGCTGCCCGTCGGTGGTGAGGATGACGGCGTCGGAGCCCTGCCGGTCCCGGTACCACCCTGCCCACGACTCATCTGTCATGAGCAGGGACTGTAGCCCCTGCCTCCGACAACACCTCTGCCGCCCTCCGGTTGCCCCTCCGGTTGTCCCCCCGACCCCCGTGGCCTTGCCGTAGATCGTCCCCTTCCCTCACTCACACATGCCTCCGGATTCTCAGTGCGTGCGGCGTGTGACGAACTCCGCCAGGGCCAGCAGATCGCCCGCCGCCGACAGGTCAGGGACCGCCCGGGACAGGTGGTGCACCGCGCGCGCCATCCGGTCCCCGGCGCAGCCCTGCGCCCAGTCCCGGCCGCCGGCTCTGTCGACGGCCGCCGAGGCGCGGCTCACCTCGGCATGCGTGTTCATCGCACCCCGGTACAGGGCGGCGAGCTCCGCCGCGGCCGGGCCGCCCGCGGTGAGCGCGGCCACCACGGGCAGCGACTTCTTGTGGGCGCTGAGATCCGCGCCGACCGGCTTCCCGGTCTGCGCCGGGTCCCCCCAGATGCCGATCAGGTCGTCGATCAGCTGGAAGGCGAGCCCGGCCTCCCGGCCGAAGCCGTCCATCGCCCCGACGGCCCGTTCGTCGGCGCCCGCGTAGAGCGCCCCCAGTGCACAGGCGCAGCCCAGCAGCGCGCCCGTCTTCGCCGTGGCCATGGTGAGGCACTCGTCCAGCGAGACCTGGTCCGGATCACGCTCCTCGAAGGCGCAGTCGGCCTGCTGGCCGGCGCACAGCTCGATGACGCACGTCGAGAGTCTGGCCGAGGCGCGGGCCGAGACCGCTCTGTCGTCCTCGGCCAGCAGCCGCTGGGCGAGGGCCAGCATCGCGTCGCCGGCGATGACGGCGTCCGCGACCCCGAACACCGTCCAGGCGGTGGGCCGGTGGCGGCGGGTGTGGTCCTCATCGATGACGTCGTCGTGGAGCAGGGTGAAGTTGTGGACCAGCTCCACGGCGACGGCCGCCCGTACGGCCTGTTCGGGGTCGCCGCCCAGCGCGCGGGTGGCCGCCAGGACGAGCGCCGGCCTGATCGCCTTGCCCGCGCCGCCCGCGGCCGGGCTGCCGTCGGCGTGCTCCCAGCCGAAGTGGTACATCGCGACCCGCCGGAGCGATCCGGGCAGGGAGGCGACGGCGGCGCGCAGGTGGGGGTCGACGAGGGTACGGGTGTACTCCAGCAGGGCCGCGGCCTCGTTGCCCTCGGTCGCGGCGTCTGTTCGGGTCATGGTCAATCGGTCACCCCTGTCGTTGCCGTCCCGCCTCGGCCGCTGTCGCGCCGGGGGCCGGGGACGTGGGTGGTTGCTGTGGTTGCGCGCGCTGCGGGCCGGGGGCCCGGACCCCGCCGGGTCCGGGCCGCCCTGAGCTCACCGCCAGCGGCTGACCTCGACGTTCTCAAGGACGCCGAGGGCGTCCGGGACGAGGATCGCCGCGGAGTAGTAGGCCGTCACGAGGTAGGAGATGATCGCCTGTTCGTCGATGCCCATGAAACGGACCGAGAGGCTGGGCTCGATCTCGTCCGGGATGCCCGTCTGCTGGAGGCCGATGACGCCCTGCTCGGCCTCACCGGTCCTCATGCAGATGATCGAGGTGGTGCGGGCGTCGCTGACCGGGATCTTGTTGGACGGGAAGATCGGCACCCCGCGCCAGGCCGGCACGCGGTGTCCGCCGATGTCGACGCTCTCCGGCACCAGTCCGCGCTTGTTGCACTCGCGGCCGAAGGCGGCGATGGCGCGCGGGTGGGCGAGGAAGAGCTTGGAGCCGCGGCGGCGCGAGAGCAGTTCGTCCATGTCGTCGGGGCTGGGCACCCCGTCGTGCGGCTGGAGCCGCTGGCCGTAGTCGCAGTTGTTGAGCAGGCCGAACTCGCGGTTGTTGATCAGCTCGTGCTCCTGGCGCTCGCGCAGCGCCTCGACCGTGAGCCGCAACTGCTGCTCGGTCTGGTTCATCGGCTGGTTGTAGAGGTCCGCGACGCGGCTGTGGACCTTCAGGACGGTCTGGGCGACGCTCAGTTCGTACTCGCGGGGCGCGGCGTCGTAGTCCACGTACGTGTGCGGGACGACGGCCTCGCCGACGTGGCCCGCGGACAGGTCGATCTCCGCCTCGCCGTATTTGTTGGTGCGCTGCTGCGGGACGGCCAGCAGGCCGGCGAGGTGGTCGCGCAGCGGCTCGGCCCGCTCGGCGAGGTTGAGCACGTCGGCCCGCCTGAGCGTCAGCACCGTGCACGCGGTGACGGCGCGGGCCGTGTACTCCCAGACTGCGTCGCCCTCGATGAGGGAGTGGTCCCCGAAGTAGGCCCCGTCCGCGTGGACGCCGAGCACCGTCTCGTCCCCGTAGGGCCCGGTGCCGATCTTCTCGACCTTGCCGTGCGCCAGCAGGTAGACCCGGTCCGCCTCCTCGCCCGCCGTGGCCAGGAGCTGCCCGGCGGGGATGTCGCTCTGCTCACACCTCCTGGCCAGTTCGGCGAGGACCTCCTCGTCCCCGAAGTCCCTCAGGGCGGGGAGCTCACCGAGCTCGGCCGGGATGACCGCCACCCGGTCCCCGGTCTGTACGAACGTCACGCGGCCGTCCCCGACCGAGTAGCTCAGCCGGCGGTTGACCCGGTACGTACCGCCCTGCACCTGGACCCACGGAAGCATCTTCAGCAGCCACCGTGAGGTGATCTCCTGCATCTGCGGAGCGGACTTGGTGGTCGTCGCGAGGTTCCGCGCGGCCGCCGTGCCGAGACTCTGCTGCGGCGGCACCTGCGCGTTCTGAACCTCTTCACCAACGGACATCTGTCGTCCTCTCGATTTATCGGCTGACCTGCGAGAAGAAGACTTCCAGCACGAGGAGGCGGCACGCCATTACACAAAAGAGTGTGACTAATCGGCCTTTGGGCTGGGCACAACGCTGCGCGATGCCCCGACCGATCCCTAATTTGTATCTCGCATGCAAATTAACCTAGCCTCGCCGTCATGCGGCTGACGAGATTCACGGACGTGGCGCTGCGCGTGCTGATGCGCCTCGCCGTCGTGAAGCACGAGGACCCGCCGACCACCCGCGAGGTGGCGGCGACGATGCAGGTGCCGTACTCGCACGCCGCCAAGGTCGTGGCCCGCCTCCAGCACCTCGGCCTGGTCGAGGCCCGGCGCGGGCGCGGCGGCGGGCTCACCCTCACCGACGCCGGCCGGTCCGCCTCGGTGGGCGGTCTCGTGCGCGAGCTGGAGGGGCCCGGAGACGTCGTCGACTGCGAGGGGGGCACCCCGTGCCCGCTGCGGTCGGCCTGCCGGCTGCGTGGCGCCCTGCGCCAGGCCGAGGATGCCTTCTACGCCTCGCTCGACCCGCTCACCGTCGCCGAACTGGTCGCCACCCCCACCGGCCCGCTCCTGATCGGCATCAGCAGCGGCCCCCCGCCCGGCGACTGAGCCTCCGGCGCCGGGCCCGGCCCAACCCTCTCGACCCACCCCGCCGTACCGGGCCCTGGGACCGGTTCCTACACTGCTCATAAATACGCATCTCAGATGCCAATTCAACATCCGAGGAGTCACCGATGCTCTCCGAGTCGTCGACCGCCACCGTCCGCGCCACCCTCCCCGCCGTGGGCGCTGCCATCGGGGACATCGCCGATCTCTTCTACCGCAAGCTGTTCGACGCCCACCCGGAGCTGCTGCGCGACCTGTTCAACCGCGGCAACCAGGCCTCCGGCGCCCAGCGCCAGGCACTCGCGGGTTCCATCGCCGCGTTCGCGACCCAGCTGATCGAGCACCCCGACACACGTCCGGACGTGATGCTCAGCCGTATCGCGCACAAGCACGCCTCGCTCGGCGTCACCGCCGCCCAGTACGACGTCGTCCACACCCACCTCTTCGCCGCCATCGCCGAGGTCCTGGGCGACGCGGTGACCCCCGAGGTCGCCGCCGCCTGGGACGAGGTCTACTGGCTGATGGCCAACGCCCTGATCGCCATCGAGGAACGGCTGTACGCGCAGCAGGGCGTCGTCGCCGGTGACGTCTGGCGCGACTGGGAGGTCGTCTCGCGCACCGAGGAGACCGAGGACGTCGCCACCTTCCGCCTCCGCCCGGCCGACGGCTCGCCGGCCCCCGCCTTCCGCCCCGGCCAGTACGTCTCCGTACAGGTAGAACTGCCGGACGGCGCCCGCCAGATACGCCAGTACAGCCTCTCCTGCGCCCCCGGCTCGGCGCTCCGCTCGATCACGGTCAAGCGGGTGCACGGCGGCGGCGCCCCGGACGGCGAGGTCTCGCGGCAGCTGCACGACCGGGTCCGTGCCGGTGACCGGCTCCGGGTCTCGGCCCCGTACGGCGACCTGGTGCTGAAGTCCGCCGACGCCCCCCTGCTGCTCGCCTCCGCGGGCATCGGCTGCACCCCGATCCTGTCGATGCTGGAGCACCTCGCCGACTCCGGGCACCGCACCCCGGTCACCGTCGTGCACGGCGACCGCTCCCCCGCCGACCACGCGATGCGCGGCGACCACGCCGCGCTCACCGGCAAGCTCCCCGACGCGGCGGCCCACTTCTGGTACGAGGACCCGCAGGACGGCCACCCCGCCGACCGGACCGGCCTGGTCGACCTGAGCGGCCTGGTCATCGCCTCGGGCACACACGCCTACCTCTGCGGTCCGCTGCCCTTCATGCGGTCCGTGCGCACCCAGCTGCTCGCCAAGGGCGTCCCGGCGTCCGACATCCACTACGAGGTGTTCGGCCCCGACCTGTGGCTCGCCTCCTGACCACCGCACGACCCTCGCCGAGTTGACCGGATCGGCTCGCACAGCATCCGAACAGGGCCCCGCGGTTGCTCCGCGACCGGTCGGGGCCCTGCCCGACGGGTAGAAGCGCTGTACGGACACACTCCCCCACGCACCAAAGGAGTCGGTCATGTCCTCACCCATGTCCGCGAGCGCTTTCCTCGCCGCCCTGAAGGACGAAGGGCTCACCGTCGTCCAGGTCGGCGACTGGCGCAGCCACAACCGCAACCACAAGGGCTCCTGGGGCCCCGTCAACGGTGTGATGATCCATCACTCCGCCACCGAGGGAACCGACGCCACCGTACGGATGTGCCGCGACGGCCACCCCGACCTGCCGGGGCCGCTGTGCCACGGCGTCATCGCCAAGGACGGCCGGGTCCACCTGGTCGGCTACGGACGGACCAACCACGCGGGACTGGGCGACGACGACGTCCTGCGTGCCGTCGTCGCCGAGAAGAAGCACCTTCCCGGCGACAACGAGACCAACACCGACGGAAACCGGCACTTCTACGGCTTCGAGTGCGAGAACCTCGGCGACGGCAAGGACCCGTGGCCCGACGCCCAGCTCGAAGCCATCGAGAAGGCCGCGGCGGCGATCTGCCGGCACCACGGCTGGACCGCCCGTTCGGTCATCGGGCACCTGGAGTGGCAGCCCGGCAAGGTGGACCCGCGCGGCTTCACGATGGCCGACATGCGGGACCGCGTCCACGACCGCCTCAAGTAGCCGCCTCGGGCTCGGGCGGCGGGAGCGTACACCCACAATGGCGGCATGCCCGATGCGCCCGCCCCGCCGCCCGACATGCCCGGACTCTCCCGGCTGCGCCCGGTGCTCCCCTCGCCCGTGCAGCGGGTGGAGGACGAGCGCTTCGCCCGGCACGACGTGACACTGCTGCTCAAACGCGACGACCTGATCCACCCGGACCTGCCGGGCAACAAATGGCGCAAACTCGCTCCCAACCTGGCGGCCGCCGCCGGGCGCCCCGTGCTGACCTTCGGCGGTGCCTACTCCAACCACCTGCGGGCCACCGCCGCCGCGGGCCGGCTGCTGGGCTTCCGCACGATCGGTGTCGTCCGGGGCGACGAGCTGGCCGACCGCCCGCTGAACCCCTCGCTCGCCCGGTGCGCGGCCGACGGCATGCGGCTGCACTTCGTGGACCGGCGCACCTACCGCGCCAAGGCCGATCCGGCGGTCCTGGCCGAGCTGCGAAACGCCCACGGGGAGTGCGAGGTCGTCCCCGAGGGCGGCAGCAACGCCCTCGCGGCCCGGGGCTGCGCCGCGCTCGGGCGCGAACTGCGGGGCGTGGCCGACGTGGCCGCGGTGGCCTGCGGTACCGGCGGCACCCTGGCCGGGCTGGCCGCCGGCCTCGCACCGGGGCAGCGCGCCCTCGGCGTCCCGGTCCTGCGCGGGGGCTTCCTCGGTGACGCGGTACGGGAGCTGCAACGCGAGGCGTTCGGCGGGCCGGCCGGCGACTGGTGGCTCGACGAGCGCTTCCACTTCGGCGGCTACGCCCGTACGACTCCCGCCCTGCACGCCTTCGCACAGGATTTCGAGGACCGCCACGGGCTGCCCGTCGAGCGACTGTATGTGGCCAAAATGCTGCACGCGCTCACGGTGCTGGCCGAGGAGGGCGCGTTCCCCGCCGGGAGCAGCGTCGCGGCCGTGATCACCGGCCGCCCGGACCCCGGCGCCGACGGTTAGGGCCTGTCGTCGTCCTCCCGGTAGGCCGCCGCCTCCTCCAGATCGAGGCGGCGCAGCAGGGTCCGCATCATCTCGTCGTCGATCCTGCGCTCGTCCCGCAGCCGTACGAAGACCTCGCGCTCGGCCTCGATCATCTCGCCGGCCAGCCGCCGGTAGGTGTCGTCCGCCGACTCGCCGGTGACCGGGTTGCCCGCGCCCAGCCGCTCCCACACGGCGTTGCGGCGGCGTTCCAGGACGGTGCGCAGCCGGTCGGTGAGCGGCTGGGGCAGGCGGTTGCGCTCGTCGGTGAGCAGGTCCGCCAGGCGGGCTTCGGCGGCCGTGGACGCCTCGCTCTGGGCCTGCGCCTCGGCGAGCGTCTCGGCCTGCCTGTCGCGGCCCGGGAGCTTCAGTACGCGCACCAGGAGCGGCAGCGTGAGCCCCTGGATGACGAGCGTGCCGATGACGGTGGTGAACGTCAGGAACAGGACCAGGTTGCGGGCCGGGAAGGCCGCGCCGTCGGACGTGACCAGCGGGATGGAGAAGGCGATGGTGAGCGAGACGACCCCGCGCATCCCGGCCCAGCCCACGATCAGCGGCGAGGTCCAGTCCGTCAGCGGCTCCCGTTCCCTGATGCGCCGCGACAGCCACCGCGGCAGGTAGGTCGCCGGGTAGACCCAGACGAAGCGGACCACGACGACGGCGAGGAACACCGCCACCGCGTATCCGAAGGCCTCCGCCACGGCGTACGTGCCGAGCCCCTTCAGCACGAACGGCAACTGGAGGCCGATCAGCGCGAACACGGCGGACTCCAGGACGAAGGCGATCATCTTCCAGACGGCGGCCTCCTGGAGCCGGGTGGCGAAGTCGACCTGCCAGGAACGGTGGCCCAGGTACAGCGCGACGACGACCACGGCGAGCACCCCGGAGGCGTGCACGCGCTCGGCCGCCGCGTACGCCACGAACGGGATCAGGAGCGAGAGGGTGTTCTGGAGCAGCGGCTCCCTGAGGTGGGTGCGCAGCCAGTGCAGCGGCACCATGAGCAGGAGGCCGACCCCGACGCCGCCGACCGAGGCGAGGAGGAATTCGCCCACCCCGGCGCCCCAGCTGATGCCCTCGCCCACGGCGGCGGCGAGCGCGACCTTGAAGGCGGTGATCGCGGTCGCGTCGTTCACGAGGGATTCGCCCTGGAGGATCGTCGTGACGCGCGCGGGCAGCCCGACCCGGCGGGCGATGGCCGCGGCCGTGACGGCGTCCGGCGGGGCGATCACCGCGCCCAGCACCAGGGCGGCGGTGAGCGGCAGGTCGGGCACCAGCCGGTAGGCCAGCCAGCCCACCGCGACGGTCGCGAACAGCACGTAGCCCACCGACAGCAGGGCGACGGGCCGCAGGTTGGCCCGCAGGTCGAGGTAGGAGCTGTCCACGGCGGCCGTGTAAAGCAGGGGCGGCAGCAGCAGCGGGAGCACGACGTGCGCGTCCAGGGTGTACGTCGGCACCCCCGGCACGTAGGAGCCGATCAGCCCCACGGCCACCAGCAGGAGAGGGGCCGGCACCGGCGTGCGGCGGGCGAGACCCGCCGTCGCCGCACTGGCCGCGACCAGTGCAACCAGGGGCAATGCGTCCATCTCACCGTCCTCGCATCCGTCGTAACCTGGCCATCATGAGTGTGTGCCCGCATGTATCGGACCTGCCGCGCCCCGAGCCCGCGCCCCTGAGCGACACCTGTCTCGAGTGCCGGGCGGCGGGCACCCAGCCCGTGCAACTGCGACTGTGCCTGGACTGCGGCCATGTCGGCTGCTGCGATTCGTCGCCCGCGCGGCACGCCACGGGGCACTTCCAGGAGACCGGTCACCCGGTGATGCGGAGCTTCGAGGCCGGCGAGAACTGGCGTTGGTGCTTCGTGGACGGTTCGATCGTCTGACGTCTGGGTACGTCAAACCGGCGCCCGTCGTTCGTAATTGACCGGCGCAGACCCCTACCCACTGTGTGTACGCATGGGCCTACCATGAGTGACAGTCGCGGGAGGGGGTTCCGGCGACACGGCATCATGGATGGCGATAGCGTCGCCGGGACTGGAACCGAAGACGTACCGCATGGCTCCGGGCGCCCTTCCCGGAACCTCGAATGAGTTTGTGCCACCTTGGAGGTGAGGGTGTCCCAGATCGCAGGCGAGCCCGGGAATCAGGACTTCGTAGAGGTCCGGCTGCCCGCTGCGGGTGCCTACCTGTCGGTGCTGCGCACGGCCACGGCCGGTCTCGCAGCACGTTTGGACTTCACTCTCGACGAGATCGAGGACCTTCGCATCGCGGTCGACGAGGCCTGCGCGATCCTGCTCCAGCAGGCCGTGCCCGGCTCCGTCCTCAGCTGCGTGTTCCGTCTCATCGACGATTCACTCGAGGTGACGGTCGCGGCCCCGACCACGGACGGCCGCGCCCCGGAGCGCGACACCTTCGCCTGGACGGTGCTCTCCGCCCTGGCCGGGAAGGTCGACTCCTCGGTCGCCGACGACCGTACGGTCAGCATCAGCCTGTACAAACAGCGCGGCGCGGGACCCGGGCCGGCGTGAGCAACGGGAACGGGGACGGTCCTGTGCGGGACGAGACGATCCGACCAGGGGTGGTGCGCGCAGCAGGCATCCCGGAGCAGCAGGCCCTGCCTCATCCGGTGGACGGGGCGGACCTGCCCCGTGCGGTGGACGGGGCGGACGGGTCCGCCGGCACTACGGTCGCGGTGGAGCAGTCGCAGGCGGAGCGGGCAGGCCAGATGAGCGAGCACGGGCACCACGATCCAAACGACCGCAGCGGGGCGCGGGCGTTGTTCATCGAGCTGGGCAAGCTCCCCGACGGCTCGCCGGAGAAGGCGGAGCTGCGCAACCGGCTGGTGCGGATGCACCTGCCGCTGGTGGAGCATCTGGCCCGCCGCTTCCGCAACCGCGGGGAGCCGCTGGACGACCTGACCCAGGTCGCCACGATCGGGCTGATCAAGTCCGTCGACCGGTTCGACCCGGAGCGGGGCGTCGAGTTCTCCACGTACGCGACGCCCACCGTCGTCGGGGAGATCAAGCGCCACTTCCGCGACAAGGGCTGGGCGGTGCGGGTGCCGCGCCGCCTCCAGGAGCTGCGGCTCTCGCTGACCACGGCCACCGCGGAGCTCTCCCAGCAGCACGGCCGCTCGCCCACGGTGCACGAGCTGGCGGAGCGGCTGGGGATCTCCGAGGAAGAGGTCCTGGAGGGCCTGGAATCGGCCAACGCGTACAGCACGCTCTCGCTGGACGTGCCGGACACGGACGACGAGGCCCCCGCCGTAGCGGACACCCTCGGCTCCGAGGACGAGGCGCTGGAGGGCGTCGAGTACCGGGAGTCGCTGAAGCCGCTGCTGGAGGACCTGCCGCCGCGGGAGAAGCGGATTCTGCTGCTTCGGTTCTTCGGCAACATGACCCAGTCGCAGATCGCGCAGGAGGTCGGCATCTCGCAGATGCACGTCTCGCGGCTGCTGGCCCGCACGCTGGCGCAGCTGCGCGAGCGGCTGCTCGTGGAGGAGTAGGCGGCGCGGCCCACCGAGGCTGCCGGGGCGTCCCGGCGGCCTCGCGCGCGTCAGGCGTCGGTGGTGTCCGCGTCGGGCGTCGCGCCCGGCCCGCGGATGCCGAGGGCCTCGATGGTGGCGGGCCTGACCAGCTGGTAGAGCGCGGTCAGCGCCACCGCCGCGAGGACGACCCCGGCCGGGATCAGGACCCCGTGGGACCGCAGCAGCGTCCAGGCCACCGGCAGTGCGATGATCTGCGTGATGAGCGCGGGGCCCCGGCTCCAGCTGCGCCGCCGCAGCAGTCCGCGCGCGGCGAAGAGCGGGATCAGCCCCAGCGCGATCACCGTCAGCCCGCCCATCTCGGCCTGCTCCGGGCTGTCGGGGCGGCCGAGCAGCCCCATCACCAGCATGTAGATCCCGCCGACGGCCAGAGCCGCGCCTTCGAGGGCGTTCAGCCCGGCCACCAGCGTGATCCTGGCCGGCTTCGCGGGCTCGGCCGAGGGGGCCGGCGAGGGCGCGTGTCGCTGAGTACTCACCCTTGCAGGTTGGCATCCCGGCCCCGGGAAAGGAAACCCGGGGGTCGCCGCACCACCCGTACGGGAGAGGTGCGCCGCCGCCCCGCTCCCGTACCGTCACCGAGCGTGAGGACCACCGGGCAGGACTTCGGGCCGAAACCCCGCGGTAGGTAGGCTGGCAGTCATGCGCGCACTTCTTGTGGTCAACCCAGCTGCCACCACCACCAGTGCGCGGACCCGTGACGTGCTGATCCACGCGCTGGCCAGCGAGATGAAGCTGGAGGCCGTCACCACGGAGTACCGCGGGCACGCCCGCGACCTGGGGCGACGGGCCGCCGACAGCGACGACATCGATCTCGTGGTGGCGCTGGGCGGCGACGGTACGGTCAACGAGGTCGTGAACGGCCTGCTGCACCGGGGCCCGGACCTCGACCGCCTGCCGAAGCTGGCCGTGGTGCCCGGCGGCTCCACCAACGTCTTCGCGCGCGCCCTCGGGCTGCCCAACGACGCGGTGGAGGCGACCGGCGCCATTCTGGACGCGCTGGCCGACCGGACGGAGCGCACGGTCGGCCTCGGCCTCGCGGCCGGTACGCCGGGCACGGAGGACGAATCGGTGCCGGAACGCTGGTTCACCTTCTGCGCCGGCCTCGGATTCGACGCCGGGGTGATCGGCCGGGTCGAACAGCACCGCGAGCGCGGCAAGCGTTCGACCCATGCGCTGTACGTGCGCCAGGTGGTCCGGCAGTTCCTCGACGAGCCACACCGGCGGCAGGGTGTGATAACGCTCGACGCGCCCGGCCAGGAGCCGGTCACCGACCTCGCGCTCTCCATAATCTGCAACACGGCCCCCTGGACGTACCTGGGGAACCGGCCGATCTACGCGGCCCCGAAGGCCTCCTTCGACACCGCCCTGGACGTGCTGGGCCTGCGGAAACTGTCCACGGCGGCGGTCAGCCGCTACGCCACCCAACTGCTCACTTCGAGCCCCGAGAAGGGCCCTCGCGGCAAGCACGCGGTTGCACGGCACGACCTCACGGACTTCACCTTGCATTCAAAGGTGCCACTGCCCTTCCAGATGGACGGTGACCACCTCGGAGTGCGTACGAGTGTGACGTTCACAGGCGTACGCCGTGCACTGCGTGTGATTGTGTGAGTGGAAGGGACCAAAGTCCTTTAACTCGAACGTTTGGACTGGCTTCCACCCTCTAGAAGTACGGCTGTGACCTAGCCGACACCGAGGAATCAAAAAAAACTTTCCTGAAGGGGTTGTATCCGCAGCCGAGGTTTGCGAATCTCTACATGGCGATCGGGACGGCCCGCAACAACGGCCTCCACTGAAAGCCAGAACCCCTCCTCACTGCACAGGACCACAACCAGTTCATCTGGGCGTCGGCCCTGTACCTGCGGGGGGATTCGTGAAAGCGTTCACATTCACAAGCCACAGTACGTAATACCAAGGAGAGGTAGCAGCCATGGACTGGCGTCACAACGCCGTTTGTCGTGAGGAAGACCCGGAGCTGTTCTTCCCCATCGGCAACACCGGTCCTGCGCTGCTGCAGATCGAGGAAGCCAAGGCCGTCTGCCGTCGCTGCCCCGTCATGGAGCAGTGCCTGCAGTGGGCGCTCGAGTCCGGCCAGGACTCCGGCGTCTGGGGTGGCCTCAGCGAGGACGAGCGCCGCGCAATGAAGCGCCGCGCCGCTCGCAACCGGGCGCGCAACGCCAGCGCCTGACCGACGCCACCGCTACGAACCTCAGCCAGGCGGCGCGTACAGCGCGTACGTACCACCCCGCCCCCCGAGTCGCAGCGCGCAGTACCCCCGAAGCGCATGCTTGACCAGAGAGCCCGGACCGTTCATCGACGGTCCGGGCTCTCTGCTGTGCGGGGGGCGGGGCTACTTGTCGACGCGGACCGGGATGTCGAGGACGACCCGCGTACCGCGTTCCGGCGCCGGGACCATGCCGAACGAGCCGCTCAACTCGCCCTCCACCAGCGTCCGCACGATCTGGAGGCCCAGATTGCCGGCCCGCTGCGGGTCGAAACCCTCCGGCAGACCGCAGCCGTCGTCCTGGACGGTGATGAGCAGCCGCCCCTCGGTGGGCGAACCGCCCCGGACCGCCGAGACCTCGACCGTGCCGGACTCGGCGACGCCGAACGCGTGCTCCAGGGCGTTCTGCAGGACTTCGGTGAGGACCATCGCCAGCGGGGTGGCCACCTCGGCGTCGAGCACGCCGAAGCGTCCCGTGCGGCGGCAGGTGACCTTGCCCGGGGAGATCTCGGCGACCATCGCGATCACCCGGTCCGCGATGTCGTCGAACTCCACCCGCTCGTCCAGGTTCTGGGACAGCGTCTCGTGCACGATGGCGATCGAACCGACGCGCCGCACCGCCTCGTTGAGCGCCTCGCGGCCCTGCGCGGAGTCCATCCGGCGGGCCTGCAGCCGCAACAGGGCGGCAACGGTCTGGAGGTTGTTCTTCACCCGGTGGTGGATCTCCCGGATGGTGGCGTCCTTGGTGATCAACTCGCGCTCGCGTCGGCGCAGTTCGGTCACGTCCCGCAGCAGGACCAGAGAGCCGATGCGGACCCCCTTGGGCTTGAGCGGGATCGCCCGGAGCTGGATCACCCCGCCGGCGCACTCCACCTCGAACTCACGGGGCGCGTAACCGCTGGCGAGTTTGACCAGGGCCTCGTCCACCGGGCCCCGGGAGGGCGCGAGTTCGGTGGTGATCTGGCCGAGGTGCTGGCCGACCAGGTCGGAGGCGAGGCCGAGCCGGTGGTAGGCGGAGAGGCCGTTGGGGCTGGCGTACTGGACGACCCCGTCGGCGTCGAGCCGGACGAGGCCGTCGCCGACGCGCGGGGAGGCGTCCATGTCGACCTGCTGGCCGGGGAAGGGGAAGGCCCCGGCGGCGATCATCTGGGCCAGGTCGGACGCGGACTGGAGGTAGGTCAGCTCCAGCCGGGACGGGGTGCGGACGGTGAGGAGGTTGGTGTTGCGGGCGATGACGCCGAGGACCCGGCCCTCCCGGCGTACGGGGATCGACTCGACCCGTACGGGGACCTCCTCGCGCCACTCCGGGTCGCCCTCGCGCACGATCCGGCCCTCGTCCAGGGCCGCGTCCAGCAGCGGGCGGCGGCCGCGCGGCACCAGGTGGCCGACCATGTCGTCCTGGTAGGAGGTGGGGCCGGTGTTGGGCCGCATCTGCGCGACGGACACATAGCGGGTGCCGTCGCGGGTGGGAACCCACAGGACGAGGTCGGCGAAGGAGAGGTCGGAGAGCAACTGCCACTCCGAGACCAGCAGGTGGAGCCACTCGAGGTCGGTGTCGCTGAGGGCGGTGTGCTGGCGTACGAGGTCGTTCATGGAGGGCACGTGTGCGAGCGTACCCGTGGATGTGCGCCGGGTCCGAACCGGAAGCCGAGCGCGTACGTGCCTGGAGCAAGGCGCCGGCATCGGCGGGGCCCACGGATGGACAGGGACTAATGGTCTAGTCCACAATGCTTGATGTAAGAGCCTCCGCTCTCCCCGCACAGGAGAGCGGATCGAGGTACCGCGCTCTCTGCCCTGACTGCGCCGGTGCCTCTCCCCGGCCGGGGGCACCGCACACCGCCGGCCGAGCCGGCCGCCCGCGAGGGCGGCCCTACTCCGGGCTGCGGTGCTGGTCGGGCTGAGGGTCCCGGCCCGGCGCCGCGGCCCGCGGGTGTTTCCGGGGGCCTTCCTGCCCGGCGGGCCCGGGTCAGCGGGTCTCGGTGACCTTCGCGAGCGCGCGCGGCGCGTCCGGGTCCTGGCCCCGGGCGATCGTCACCTCGTAGGCCAGCATCTGGAGCGGCAGGATCTCCAGGACCGGCTGGACCTCCTCCGCCACCCCGGCCGTCGGCAGCACGAACCCCGCGGAGGCCGCCGCCACCTGGGCCTCGGGGCCGACGACGAAGAGGTCGGCGCCCCGGCCGCGCAGCCGGTCCAGGACGGGCCGAAGGGCCTCGCCGCCCCGGCCGTCGGTCACCACGGCGATCACCGGCGAGATGTTGTCGACCATGGCGAGCGGGCCGTGCAGCAGGTCGGCGCCGGAGTAGGACAGGGCGGGGATGTAGCTCGTCTCCATGAGCTTCAGGGCCGCTTCCTTGGCCGTGGGATAGCCGTAGCCGCGCGAGGTGATGACCATGCGCTCGGCGAACCGGTAGCGCGAGGCCAGGGCCTTCACCTCGTCCTTGCGGGCGAGCACCTCCTCGGCGAGGTCGGGCAGGACGCCGGCCGCCGCGCCGTCGCCGCCGCGCAGCCCCTCCACGAACAGGTACAGCGAGAGCAGGGACGCGGTGTACGTCTTGGTGGCCGGCAGCGCCTTCTCCGGCCGGGCCAGGATGTCGATGTGGTACTCGGAGACGGCCGCGAGGGGCGAGTCCGGGTTGTTGGTCACGGCCAGCGTCACCGCGCCCGCCTCGCGGGCCGCCCGGGTCGACGCCACCAGATCGGGCGAGCCGCCCGACTGGCTGACGGTGATGACGAGGACGTCCCGCAGGTCGGGCTTCGCGCCGTACGCGGTGGTGGTGGACATCGAGACCAGCCCGCAGGGCAGCCCGAGCCTGATCTCCAGCAGGTACTTGGCGTAGAGCGCGGCGTTGTCGGAGGTGCCGCGGGCGGTGAGCAGGACGAAGCGCGGGTTCCTGGCCGCGATCCGCTCGGCGGTCTCCCGGATGACGGGTGCGCCGCGTTCGAGGATGCGCCGGAGCACCGCGGGCTGCTCGGCCATCTCGCCGGACATGATGCGGCCGGGCCGTTCGGCGTCGTCGCCGGCCGGGTACGGGGCGGACATGTCTGAGGCCTCCCGGGTGGTCGCGATGCGTCGGACAAGTCGAACACGGGGCGCCGAGGGGCCGCCAGCGGGCGGCGGCCGGGGGTATGGAGCCCGGAGAGCGGACCGTTCGTCCGAAGGGCGGTACGGGCCGTGTCACGGCGGGCCGGGTCTGCTAGATTGGGCAGTTGATTGGTCTATACCACACACCCTTCAGCCTTCAATCGGATCGGCAGGCCCCGCGTGGAAGTTGTCATCGTCCCGGACGCCAAGGCAGGCGGCGAACTGATCGCGGGGGCCATCGGCGCCCTGCTGAGCCGCAAGCCCGACGCCCTTCTCGGCGTTGCCACCGGCTCTACCCCGCTGCCCATCTACCAGGCCCTCGCGGACAAGGTCCGTACCGGTGCCGTGGACGCCTCGCGCGCCCGCATCTGCCAGCTCGACGAGTACGTCGGGCTGCCGGCGGGCCACCCGGAGTCGTACCGCTCCGTGGTGCTGCGCGAGGTCGTCGAACCGCTCGGTCTCTCCGAGTCCTCGTTCATGGGCCCCGACGGCTCCGCCGAGGACGTCCAGGCGGCCTGCGAGGCCTACGACAAGGCGCTCGCCGAGGCCGGCGGGGTGGACCTCCAGCTGCTCGGCATCGGCACCGACGGGCACATCGGCTTCAACGAGCCGTGCTCCTCGCTCGCCTCCCGCACCCGGATCAAGACGCTCACCGAGCAGACCCGGGTCGACAACGCGCGCTTCTTCGACAACGACATCGACCAGGTGCCGCACCACGTCATCACCCAGGGCATCGGCACGATCTTGGAGGCCCGCCACCCGATCCTGCTCGCGACGGGCGAGGGCAAGGCGGACGCGGTGGCGCAGACGGTGGAGGGGCCGGTCGCCTCGGTCGTGCCCGCGTCGGCGCTCCAGCTGCACCCGCACGCGACCGTGGTGGTCGACGAGGCGGCGGCCTCGAAGCTGAAGCTGGCGGACTACTTCCGCGCCACGTTCGCGGCGAAGCCGGCCTGGCAGGGGCTGTAGGTCTTCGCGGTACGCGTGAGGGCCGGGGCACCTGGTGGTGTCCCGGCCCTCACGTTTGCGCCGATGCGTCCTGCCGGGCGCTTTGTCCTCGATCGCCGGACGGGCTTGATCTGGCCTACCGCGAGGCGATGATCTCCGCCGCAGCCTGGCCGCAGACCCTGGCGGCGCCGTGGGTGGCGATGTGCAGGGCTCCCCGGGGCTCGGCCTGGGGGACGCCCATCTCGACCACGACCGTGTCCGGGCGCGCCGCGAGCAGCGCGTCCAGGGCCTCGGTCATCCACGCGTGGCGGTGCGCGTCGCGGACCACCGCGACGATGCGCCGCTCCCCCGCCGCCCGCAGCGCGGCCTCGGCCGGGGCCTCGGACTCACTGTCGTAGGTGTCGGTACCGGTGCCCGGCACCAGCCGGGTCAGCTCGGCCGCGAGGCCCCACGGGGTCTCGTCGCCGACCGCGATGTTCGCGACCGGGGTGAAGGCGGCCACGTAGGCCGGGCCGGTGAGCGGCTGCGCCGTACCGGTCACCCTCACCGCGCGGCGGGCCGCGACCAGGCCGATGTCCGAGGCGACGCCCGCGCTCCGTACGGTGCCGGGCGCGGTCCCCTCCTGCACTGCCGCGCCCGGCTCCCGGACAGCCCCCCTGGCCTCCCGCGTCCACGACGCGAGGGCCCGTACCCGGGCAGCGGCGTCGGCGAGCCGCTCCTCGGGAAGCTCACCGGAGCGCACCGCCGCGACCAGCGCGTCCCGCAGCCGCAGCACGGTGCTGTCGTCGTCGAGCCCGCCGCCGACGCACAGCGCGTCGGCACCGGCCGCGACGGCGAGCACCGAGCCGCGCTCGATCCCGTACGTGGAGGCGATGGCCTGCATCTCCACCGCGTCGGTGACGATAAGGCCCTCGTACCCCAGCTCCTCGCGCAGCAGACCGGTCAGGATCTGCGGGCTCAGCGTCGCCGGGCGGTGCGGGTCGAGCGCGGGCAGCAGGATGTGCGCGCTCATCACCGACTTGGAGCCGGCCGCGATGGCGGCCCGGAACGGCACCAGTTCCCGGGCGTGCAGCGTCTCCAGGTCCACGTCGATGCGCGGCAGCGCGTGGTGCGAGTCGACCGCGGTGTCGCCGTGTCCCGGGAAGTGCTTGGTGCAGGCGGCGACGCCGGCGGCCTGGAGGCCCTCGACGTACGCGGCGGTGTGCCGGGCGACCAGCTGGGGGTCGGCGCCGAAGGAGCGGACGCCGATGACCGGGTTGCCCGGGTTGGAGTTGACGTCCGCGGACGGGGCCCAGTTGAGGTTGACCCCGCACTCGGCGAGCCGGCGGCCCAGCTCGCGGGCGACGGCCCGGGTCAGCTCGGTGTCGTCGACGGCACCGAGCGCCAGGTTGCCGGGGAAGGAAGAGCCATGCCGCACCTCCAGCCGGGTGACGTCGCCGCCCTCCTCGTCGATCGCGACGAGCACGTCGTCACGCTCGGCCCTCAGCTGGGCGGTGAGCGCGGCGAGCTGCTCGGGCGTCTCGATGTTGCGGCCGAACAGGCCGACGGAGGACAGCCCTTCGCCGACCCTGCGCAGCAGCCATTCCGGCGCGGTGGTGCCGGTGAAGCCGGGCTGCAGGACGGCCAGCGCGTCACGGGTGACGGTGTCCGTGGTGGATATGAGGGTGGTCATGGGGCGGCGTTATCCCTTCACGGCGCCGGAGGTGAGGCCCGCGGCCATCTTCTTCTGCACGAACATGAAGAAGATGACGACCGGAAGGGCGATCATGGTCGACGCCGCCATGAGGGCACCGTAGTCCGTACCGCGCTCACTGGTGAACGTCATCAGCCACACGTTGAGCGTGTACTTGGAGTTGTCGTTGATCAGGATGTAGGCGAAGAGGTACTCGTTCCACGCGTTCACCAGGGCGAAGATCGACGCGGCGGCGAGGCCCGGGGCGAGCAGCGGCAGGATCACGCGGCGGAAGGCGCCGAAGCGGGTGCAGCCGTCCACCATGGCGGACTCCTCCAGCTCCACCGGGATGTTCACCACGAAGCCGCGGATCATGATCGTCGCGAACGGCAGCGTGGAGACCAGGTAGACGACGATCAGGCTCCAGTACTCGTCGATGCCGCCCATGGCGTTGAGCTGGGCGTAGATCGGGATGAGCATCGCCGTCGGCGGCAGCATCTGGACCAGGATGAGGATGAGGAGCAGGGGCTTGCGGCCGAAGAAGCGGAACCTGCCGATGGCGAGGGCCGCCAGGGTGGCGATGATCATGCCGCCGACGACGGCGGTGATGGAGACGATCAGGCTGGACTGGACCGCGGTGCCGAAGTTCGGCTGGTTCATGGCCCGGGAGAAGTTGTCGAAGGTGATCGACGAGGGCCACAGCGTCTGGTCGTAGGAGCGGATCTCGCGGCTGGGCCGCAGGGCGCTGATGACCAGCCAGTAGACCGGGAAGAACATGACCAGGGCGATGCCGAGGCCGAGGATGTTCAGGCCGACCCGGGACTTCTTGCGGTCCGGGCGCAGGACCTGTGGCGTGTCGGTCGTGGTGCTCATTCGACCTCTCCCGTCTTCATGAGCTGGCGCAGGTAGTACACGGCCACGGCGGACAGCAGGATCACCGTGATCAGGGCGATCGCGGTGCCCTGGCTGAAGGAGGTGGACTCGAAGGCCTTGGAGTAGGAGTAGAGGCCGAGGGTCTCGTACTCCGGCTCCGGCTTGCTGCCGCGCAGCAGCCAGATCTGGCCGAAGACGTTGAAGTCCCAGATCACCGACAGCGTGGAGACCATGCTGAACACCGGCTTGATGACCGGCCAGGTCACGTAGCGGAAGATGCCGAAGCCGGTGGCGCCGTCGAGTGAGGCGGCCTCCTCCAGTTCCTGGGGGACCTGGGTGAGGGCCGCGTACAGGGTGACGACGACGAAGGGGATGGCGCCCCAGACCACCAGCAGGGTGATGATCGCGAAGCCCTGGAGCGGGTCCAGGTACCAGTTGTGGCCGAGCCAGTCCTCGCCGACGACCTTCGCGATGAGGGTGTTGATGAGGCCGTAGTCGGAGTCGGCCATGAACCGGAAGATGGAGGCGGCGACCATCAGCGGCATCGCCCAGGCGGCGATGAGGCAGAAGGTCAGGATGAGCCGCACCCAGTTGGACAGCCGGCGCATCAGCAGGGAGATCAGCAGACCGAGGCCCATGGTGAGCGTCACGCAGACGGCCATGAAGACGACGGTGCGGAAGGTCACCCACCAGAAATCGGAGTCACCGAGGATGTTGGTGAACTGGTCGAAGCCGACCCAGGGTGCGGGATCACCGGTCCACAGCTCGCGCCGGCCCATGTCCTGGAAGGACATGATGACGGTCTTGGCGAGCGGGTAGAGGTAGACGGCGGCGATCGCCACGATCGCCGGGAGGATCAGGAAGTAGGGGAGGAGTTCACCCTTCTTCCGCTTCCTCTTCGGTGCGCGGGGGCCCTTGCCGCCCTCGATGGGCAGCGGGCTCACGGCCGATTTGGGATCACGTGGTACGGGGACCGGTGGCCCGGCGGCCTTGGTATCGGCGGCAGTCACGTGGCTGACCTTCCATCGCGGGTCCGAGGCAGCCCCCGGAAGTCACGGCGTTGCTGGTAAAGGAGCGGGGGCCCGGCGCAGTGCCGGGCCCCCGCCTGGCGATCAGAAGGCTCAGGCCTTCTTGTTGATCAGTGCGTCGATCTCGCTGTCGGCCTTCTTGGTGGCGTCGGCGACGGAGGTGCCCTTGAGGATCTTCAGGAGCATGTTCTGCAGGATCTCCTCCTTCTCGACGGAGGCCCAGCCCGGCGCGATCGGCGTGAACCAGGCGTCCGGCACCGCGTTGGCGATGGCGGCCGTCTCGGGCTTGGCCTTCAGCGGCTCGAGCTGCTTCTCGTTGTTCGGGAGGATGTTCTTCGACGCGAGGACGTCCATGGACTTCGCGTTGGTGAAGAGGGAGATCCACTCCTGGCCGAGGTCCTGGACCTTCGACTTGGAGATCGTGGCGAGGTCGGAGCCGCCGATGAAGGACGGGAGCGCCTTGCCGTTCGGGCCGGGCATACCGGCCGTGGCGATCTTGCCGTCGAGCTTCGGGTTGCCGTTCTCGCCCGTGGTGACGCTGCCGGCCTCCCAGGCCTGGCCGTAGATGACCGCGGCCTTCTCGTTGGCCATGACGTTGGCGTGGTCCTGCTCGTCCTTCGTCTGGTCGGCCTTGTTGTACTTCTTGACCAGGTCGATGAAGTGCTGGATGCCCTTCTGCGCCTCGGGGGCGGAGAGGGTGGCCTTCCACTCCTTCGAGCCCTCGTCGTACTTGGCGATCTGGCCGCCCTCGGCCGCGACGTAGGACATGGCGGCGTACCAGTAACGGCCCGGGTAGTACAGGGACGAGGCGCGCTTGTCCTTCTTCGCGAGCTCGGCCTGGACCTTGTCCATGGCCTTGAGGAAGTCGTCCTCGTTCTGCGGAAGCGTGTCGCTGCCGGTGCCGGCCTTCAGCATGTCCTTGTTGTAGACCGCCAGACGGGCACTGGCGTAGTACGGGACACAGTAGATCTTGCCCTCGAAGGAGCAGGTGTCCTTCAGACCCTTGATCCAGGAGTCCGAGTTCTCGTACTTCGCGGTGTCGATCTCACCGAGCGCACCGTTGAGGATGTACTGCATGGTCTCGGTGTTGCCGAGCTCGACAACGTCCGGGAACTTGTCGCCACCGAGGGAGGTGTCGAGCTTCTTGACCTTGTCCGCCCAGCCCTGGTACTGGATCTTGACCTTGACGTTCGGGTACTTCTTGTTGAACTGGGCGTTGACGTCCTTGACCAGTTCCGGCCAGGTCGACTGGGCCTCGCCCATGAGCCAGACAGTCAGGTCTTCCTTGCGGTCCTTCGGGTCCTTCGAGGACGACTTGTCGTCCGAACCACCACATGCCGCAATGGAAACCAACATGCCCGCGACGCCGATCGCCGCGATGAGCTTGCGCTTCACGCCACCCTCCTCAGGGATGCTGCAACCCCCTCCCCCACCGCGCAGAAACGTCGACGAGTACTACTGGGGCTGGGACCTGGTCTTTAATGGTTTAGACCAGTACCGGGAGCTTGGCCTAGACCTTTAGGGGTGTCAAGGGTGTATAAGAAGTGCACTCGCGTCCGTTATAGGACCGACACCTGAGGGAGGGCGACGAGCCGTGACCGGACCGTGCCACCATGTGAGCCGCGACAGACGGAGGAGCCGGTGACGGCAGCAACGCAGCAGTCGGGAAGGCGGGCCATGGGTGCCGACGGGGGCAGTTCGGAGAACGAGACGGGCGCGGGCGCCGGTGCGCGTACCGCGCGCGTCCCGAAGTACTACCGGCTGAAGCGACATCTCCTCGACATGACGGACACCATGCCGCCGGGCACCCCCGTACCACCGGAACGGACCCTGGCCGCCGAGTTCGACACCTCGCGCACCACCGTGCGCCAGGCGCTCCAGGAGCTGGTCGTCGAGGGCCGGCTGGAACGCATCCAGGGCAAGGGCACCTTCGTCGCCAAGCCGAAGGTCTCCCAGGCCCTGCAACTCACCTCGTACACCGAGGACATGCGGGCCCAGGGTCTCGAACCCACCTCGCAGCTCCTGGACATCGGCTATGTCACCGCCGACGACACCCTCGCCGGGCTGCTCGACATCAGCGCGGGCGGCCGGGTCCTGCGGATCGAGCGCCTGCGCCTGGCGAGCGGCGAGCCGATGGCCATCGAGACCACGCACCTGTCGGCCAAGCGCTTTCCGGCGCTGCGCCGTTCACTGGTCAAGTACACCTCGCTCTACACGGCGCTGTCCGAGGTGTACGACGTCCGGCTGGCCGAGGCCGAGGAGACCATCGAGACCTCGCTCGCCACCCCGCGCGAGGCCGGACTGCTCGGCACGGACGTGGGCCTGCCGATGCTGATGCTGTCCCGCCACTCGCTGGACGAGCAGGGCGAACCCGTCGAGTGGGTGCGCTCGGTCTACCGCGGTGACCGCTACAAGTTCGTGGCCCGCCTGAAGCGGCCCCTGGACTGACCCACCGTACGTATGTGCGCGCCGAACAGCCCCCGGGCCCGCCCCGGGGGCTGTTCGGCGTTCCGCGCGCCCGCCGGCACCTCCAGGACCGGACCAAGTCCCGGACGTTTGCCGCGTTTTCGACCATCCGCCCGACCTGCGGCAACCGTTGCCGGACCGCAATGCGGACAGGGGGTGACGCTGGCCGACGGCCTCCCTTAGATTTCCTGCGCATCGCACCAGGTGATCAGCGAGGGGACGGAGTCGCCGCCATGCCGGAAGAACCAGAGGGAAAGCCACCCACCGTCACACCGCTGCGGGTGGTGATCGCCCTCTGCCTCGTCGCGCCGTTCGTCGCGATGCTCTGGGTGAGTTCGTACGCGAAGATCGACCCGACCTTCATCGGTATCCCGTTCTTCTACTGGTACCAGATGCTGTGGGTGCTGATCTCGACCGCCCTCACCGTGATCGCGTACAAGCTGTGGCAACGTGACCAGCGCTCCCGCAAGGGGGGTGCGTCGGCATGAAGGACGGCGTGAACGGCGTCGCGCTCGGCGTCTTCATCTTCTTCTTCCTGGCCGTCACGGTCATGGGCTTCCTGGCCGCCCGCTGGCGCAAGGCCGAGAACGAGGCCACCCTCGACGAATGGGGCCTGGGCGGACGGTCGTTCGGCACCTGGGTCACCTGGTTCCTGCTCGGCGGCGACCTCTACACCGCGTACACCTTCGTCGCCGTCCCCGCGGCGATCTACGCGGCGGGCGCGTCCGGCTTCTTCGCGGTGCCCTACACCATCCTGGTGTACCCGCTGATCTTCACCTTCCTGCCGCGCCTGTGGTCGGTCTCGCACAAGCACGGCTACGTCACCACCTCGGACTTCGTCCGCGGCCGCTTCGGCTCGAAGGGGCTGTCGCTGGCCGTCGCGATCACCGGCATCCTCGCCACGATGCCCTACATCGCGCTCCAGCTCGTCGGCATCCAGGCGGTGCTGGACGTGATGGGCGTCGGCGGCGGCGAGAACACCAACTGGTTCGTCAAGGACCTGCCGCTGCTCATCGCGTTCGCGGTCCTCGCCGCGTACACGTACTCCTCCGGGCTGCGCGCGCCGGCGCTGATCGCGTTCGTCAAGGACGGGCTGATCTACCTGGTCATCGTCGTGGCGATCATCTACATCCCGATCAAGCTCGGCGGCTTCGACGACATCTTCTCGGCCGCCCAGGACAAGTTCGCCGGACCGCCCGGCTCCAAGCCGACCGGCGCGCTCGCCCCGGCCGAGGCGGGCCAGTGGGGTTACGCCACCCTGGCGCTCGGCTCGGCGCTGGCGCTCTTCATGTACCCGCACTCCATCACGGCGACGCTCTCCAGCCGCAGCCGTGAGGTGATCCGCCGCAACACCACCATCCTGCCGCTGTACTCGCTGATGCTGGGCCTGCTCGCGCTGCTCGGCTTCATGGCGATCGCCGCGGGCGTCAAGGTGGACAACGGCCAGCTGGCCATCCCTCAGCTGTTCGAGAACATGTTCCCCGACTGGTTCGCGGGGGTGGCCTTCGCCGCCATCGGCATCGGCGCGCTGGTGCCGGCCGCGATCATGTCCATCGCCGCGGCGAACCTCTTCACCCGCAACATCTACAAGGACTTCCTGAAGCCCGACGCGACCCCCGAGCAGGAGACCAAGGTCTCCAAGGTGGTGTCGCTGCTGGTCAAGGTCGGCGCCCTCGCCTTCGTCCTCACCATGGACAAGACCGTCGCGATCAACTTCCAGCTGCTCGGCGGGATCTGGATTCTCCAGACGATGCCGGCCCTGGTCGGCGGCCTGTTCACCCGCTGGTTCCACCGCTGGGCGCTGCTCGCCGGCTGGGCGGTCGGCATGATCTACGGAACGGCCGCCGCGTACGGGGTCGCGAGTCCGACGCAGAAGCACTTCGGCGGGTCCTCCAAGGAGATCCCGGGCCTCGGTGAGATCGGCTACATCGGCCTGACGGCCTTCGTGCTGAACATCGTCGTCACCGTGGTGCTGACCTTCGTCCTGAACGCCGCGAAGGCGCCCGCCGGGGTCGACGAGACCGCTCCGGGCGACTACACCGGGGACGCGGGCGACCCGGGCGTCCAGACCGAGCTGCCGCCGGCCACGGCCGGGGCTCCGGGCGGTCACTGACCGCACACCATTACGTCACGCGACACAACATGTGGGGGCCGCCTCATCGGGCGGCCCCCACATGTATGCTCGTGCTCGCTGTCGCCGCAGGGGAATCCGGTGCGAATCCGGAACTGTCCCGCAACGGTGTGTTCGGTGTGCTTTTGCGCACCCATGAGTCCGAGGACCTGCCGACAGCGCGTCCGGCTCGACCGAACCGGACGCCCAGACGTCCGGGCCTCGTGGATGGGCCGGTGGACGCCGCACGGAGTGCTGCCCTGTCCGGGCCCGCCCCGCCCGGCTGCCCCCGCTCCCCCGCCGGCCCAGAGCCGAGCGAGGGAGAGCACCACGTGACCATCGCGCCAGCCGATCCGGTCTCAGCGGCCACGTCCGAAGCGGCCGAGTCCGCAGCGACCGGCCCCGCGCAGGACGGACCGGGCACCGCACTGCTGCGGACCCTGACCGACCTCACCGCCGATCTGCCCGACACCGACCCCGGGCGCGTCGCCGCCGCGGCCCTGCGCGGCCGCAACGCCCGGTCGGACGAGGCGGAGCTGCGCTCGCTGGCCACCGAGGCCGCCGCGGGCCTCATCTCCGAGGACCCCGCCTACTCCCGGCTGGCCGCCCGCCTCCTCACCCGCTCCATCGCGGACGAGGCCGCCGGGCAGGGCTCGACGTCGTTCTCCGCCTCGGTCGCCGTGGGGCACCGCGAGGGCCTGATCGCGGACCGCACCGCCGAGTTCGTGTCGCTGCACGCCGCGGCCCTGGACGCGCTGGTGGACCGGTCGCTCGCCGACGGCGCCGACGACCGCTTCGGCTACTTCGGACTGCGCACCCTGCACAGCCGCTACCTGCTGCGCCACCCGCACACCCGCCAGGTCATCGAGACGCCGCAGCACTTCATGCTCCGGGTCGCCGCCGGGCTCGCCGAGGACAACTCCGAACGCGCCCTGGACGAGGTCGCCGCGCTGTACGGGCTGATGAGCCGGCTGGACTACCTGCCCTCCTCCCCCACGCTCTTCAACTCCGGCACCCGCCACCCGCAGATGTCCTCCTGCTACCTGCTGGACTCGCCGCTGGACGAGCTGGACTCGATCTACGACCGCTACCACCAGGTGGCGCGCCTGTCGAAGCACGCGGGCGGCATCGGCCTCTCGTACTCCCGTATCCGCGCCCGGGGTTCGCTGATCCGCGGCACCAACGGGCACTCCAACGGCATCGTCCCGTTCCTGAAGACGCTCGACGCCTCCGTCGCCGCCGTCAACCAGGGCGGCCGGCGCAAGGGCGCCGCCGCCGTCTACCTGGAGACGTGGCACGCGGACATCGAGGAGTTCCTGGAGCTCCGCGACAACACGGGCGAGGACCAGCGCCGTACGCACAACCTGAACCTGGCCCACTGGATTCCGGACGAGTTCATGCGCCGGGTCGACGCGGACGGCACCTGGTCGCTGTTCTCCCCGGCGGACGTGCCCGAGCTGACCGACCTGTGGGGCGACGCGTTCGACGCCGCGTACCGGGCGGCCGAGGCGAAGGGCCTGGCCCGCAAGACCCTGCCGGCGCGCGAGCTGTACGGCCGGATGATGCGGACCCTCGCGCAGACCGGCCAGGGCTGGATGACGTTCAAGGACGCCTCCAACCGGACCGCGAACCAGACCGCCGAGCCGGGCCGCGTCGTGCACTCGTCGAACCTGTGCACCGAGATCCTGGAGGTCACCGACGACGGCGAGACGGCCGTCTGCAACCTCGGATCGGTCAACCTCGGCGCGTTCGTCACCGAGGGCACGATCGACTGGGAGCGCCTGGACGCCACCGTCCGTACCGCTGTCACCTTCCTCGACCGGGTCGTGGACATCAACTTCTACCCGACCGAGCAGGCCGGCCGGTCCAACGCCCGCTGGCGGCCGGTGGGCCTGGGCGCCATGGGCCTCCAGGACGTCTTCTTCCAGCTGCGGCTGCCCTTCGACTCCCCCGAGGCCCGCGCGCTCTCCACGAAGATCTCCGAGCGGATCATGCTCGCCGCCTACGAGGCGTCCTGCGATCTCGCCAAGCGGTCGGGGCCCCTCCCCGCCTGGTCCGAGACCCGGGCCGCGCGCGGAGTGCTGCACCCCGACCACTACGACACCGAGCTGAACTGGCCGGAGCGCTGGGAGGCCCTGCGCGCCCGGATCGCGGAGACCGGGATGCGCAACTCGCTGCTCCTGGCCATCGCCCCGACCGCGACGATCGCCTCGATCGCGGGGGTCTACGAGTGCATCGAGCCCCAGGTGTCCAACCTCTTCAAGCGCGAGACGCTGAGCGGTGAGTTCCTCCAGGTCAACGGCTACCTGGTGGACGAGCTGAAGCGGCTCGGCGTGTGGGACGCGCGGACCCGTGAGGCGCTGCGCGAGGCCAGCGGCTCGGTGCAGGGCTTCGCGTGGATTCCCGAGGACGTGCGGGCGCTGTACCGCACCGCGTGGGAGATCCCGCAGCGCGGCCTGATCGACATGGCGGCGGCCCGTACGCCCTTCCTCGACCAGAGCCAGTCGCTGAACCTGTTCCTGGAGACGCCGACGATCGGCAAGCTCTCCTCGATGTACGCGTACGCCTGGAAGCAGGGGCTGAAGACGACGTACTACCTGCGTTCGCGCCCGGCGACCCGCATCGCCCGCGCCGCGTCCGGCCAGGCCGCGGCCGCCGCGCCCATTCCCGTACAGCAGGCACAGGCGCCCGACGCGGACGCCATCGCCTGCTCCCTCGAAAACCCCGAGTCCTGCGAGGCCTGCCAGTGATGAGCTCCAACAACAAGAACCTGCTGGACCCGGGCTTCGAACTGACCCTGCGGCCCATGCGCTACCCGGACTTCTACGAGCGCTACCGGGACGCGATCAAGAACACCTGGCACGTGGAGGAGGTCGACCTCCACTCCGACGTGGCGGACCTCGCCAAGATGTCGCCCGCCGAGCAGCACCTGATCGGCCGGCTGGTGGCGTTCTTCGCGACCGGTGACTCGATCGTCGCCAACAACCTCGTACTGACGCTGTACAAGCACATCAACTCCCCCGAGGCGCGGCTGTACCTGTCGCGGCAGCTGTTCGAGGAGGCCGTGCACGTCCAGTTCTATCTGACGCTGCTGGACACCTATCTGCCCGACCCGGACGACCGGGCCGCGGCGTTCGCGGCGGTCGAGAACATCCCCTCGATCCGCGAGAAGGCGCAGTTCTGCTTCAAGTGGATGGACTCGGTCGAATCGATCGACCGGCTGGAGACGAAGTCCGACCGCCGCCGCTTCCTGCTGAACCTGATCTGCTTCGCGGCGTGCATCGAGGGGCTGTTCTTCTACGGCGCGTTCGCGTACGTGTACTGGTTCCGCTCGCGCGGTCTGCTGCACGGTCTCGCCACGGGGACCAACTGGGTCTTCCGCGACGAGACCATGCACATGAACTTTGCGTTCGAGGTCGTGGACACCGTCCGCAAGGAGGAGCCGGAGCTCTTCGACGACGCCCTGGAGCAGCAGGTCACCGACATGCTGAAGGAGGCCGTCGAGGCGGAGCTGCAGTTCGGCCGCGACCTGTGCGGCGACGGGCTGCCCGGCATGAACACCGAGTCGATGCGCGAGTACCTGGAGTGCGTCGCCGACCAGCGGCTCACCCGGCTGGGCTTCCCCGCGGTGTACGGATCGCAGAACCCGTTCTCGTTCATGGAGCTCCAGGGGGTGCAGGAGCTGACGAACTTCTTCGAGCGGCGCCCGTCCGCCTACCAGGTGGCCGTCGAAGGAACGGTCGGCTTCGACGACGACTTCTAGGACCTGGATCTAGATCCTGGCCCAGCTCCTGACGTACGGACGCCGTGCGGCCCTCACCGGCCGTGCGGCGTCGGTCGTTTGCGGTGGGCGGGTGCTCCGTGGAGCCGGACGTGCTGTACGTGGACGCGGGCCCGGTCATCACGTCGGCGGGGACGGCGGCGGGGATCGACGCCTGCCTGCACCTGGTCCGCCAGGCGTACGGTCCGGCCGCCGCCAACACCATCGCCCGCCGAATGGTGGTGCCGCCGCACCGGGACGGCGGGCAGGCGCAGTACATCGAGCGCCCGCTGCCGCGCACCCGCTGCGACACGGTGGGCGACACGCTCGTCTGGATGGAGCGCCACCTCGACCGGGAGATGACCGTCGAACAGCTCGCCGCCCAGGCGCACATGTCGCCGCGCACCTTCGCCCGCCGCTTCCAGCAGGAGACCGGCACCACGCCGTACCGCTGGCTGCTGCGCCAGCGGGTCCTGCTGGCCCAGCACCTGCTGGAGACGTCCGACGAGACGATGGACACGATCGCCGGGCGGACGGGCTTCGGGAACGCCGCCGCCCTGCGCCACCAGTTCGTACGCTCCCTGGGCACCACGCCGCACGCCTACCGGCGCACCTTCCGGGGGCCGTCCGCGGTCACCGAAGTCGCCTGACGCTCCCCGGCCGCGCCTTTGCGCACCGGCACGGCCGTGGGGCTCGCCTGGTTCCGGCGGGGCGCGCGATGCCGTCGGCGGCCGGCCCGTGGGCGGCCTGGAAGCGCGCGACGGCGACGGCCGGTGGTGGCGGGCCCGTACGAGCCGTCGCGGGCCCTCCTCGGCACACCGGGACGGGCCCGCGCGGCGGCGCGTGGAGCGGGGTCAGTCGTTCGGGACGACCTCGTAGCGCGGGGTGTTCTCCGCCATCTGCCGCAGCGCGTCCTTGCGCTCGCGCTTGGAGAGCCGGTCGATGTACAGGTAGCCGTAGAGGTGGTCCGTCTCGTGCTGGAGGCAGCGCGCGAAGTAGCCCGTGCCGCGCACCCTGACCGGGTTGCCGTGCGCGTCCTGTCCGCGTACCACCGCGTAGTCCGGGCGGGCCAGCGAGGCGTACGCCGTCGGGACCGACAGGCAACCCTCGTTGGAGTCGTCCAGGACCCGGCCCTCGGGCGGCAGCTCCTCCAGCACCGGGTTGCAGATGGCCCCGACGTGCCGCACGCCCTCGTCGTCCGGGCAGTCGTAGACGAAGACCTTGAGGTCCACGCCGATCTGGTTGGCGGCCAGGCCCACGCCCTCCGCCGTCCGCTGGCTGGCGAACATGTCGTCGATCAGCGCGGCCAGCTCGTCATCGAACGCGGTGACGTCCTTGCACTCCTTGTGCAGGACCGGGTTGCCCACGACCGTGATCGGGCGGGAGGTGCCGCGCTCGCGGTGGGCCGTCTCGCGCGCCTCACAGTCCTCGGTGTCGACCAGGAAGCCCTCCTCGTCGACGCTGATCTGCTCGTCCGTCTCCTGCTGCGCCATGTCCGCCGTACGCCTTCCTCACAACCTGAAACCCGGGGCCGCGGCTCGCTGGAACGCGGGCGCCCGAGCACCGGAATCGGTGCGCGTACAGCCTACGGGCACCGGTCAGCAGACTTCTTCGAGATCCCGCCACTCGCGGCTGTCCGGGCTGTCCGCCACCCAGCCGTCCAGGAGCCCGCGCACCAGGCCGGCCGGCGCCGCGAGGCCGCACTCGCGCTCCGGCACCCACAGTTCACCGGCCGTGCGGTGGCCCAGCGGCCCCGGATGGCCCGGTTCGCTGTGGTCGTGCGGGTCGAGGTGTTCGCCGTCGCCCTCGTCGCTCTCCATCCGGCTCTCCGAGCAGGACCGGCACAGCAGCCGCACGGAGGAGGACCAGTCCTCGGCGGCGAAGCCGGCGTCGGACGCCAGCTGCTCCAGCGCGTCCCGGTCCGCCTCGGTGGCCGCCTCCAGGAGCACCACCCAGGTGGGCACGGGCGACGGGGCCCACAGCTCGATCTCGTCGAACACGGGATAGGACGGGCCGGCCGCGGTGATCCGCTCGCCGTTCGGCACACCGTCGTGCAGCACGACCTCGCCCCAGCGCCTCCCGGAGGACGGCAGCGGGATCGACAGCACCTCTATCCGCGCCGGGTCCAGTCTGCGGCCCCAGACGACCTCGGCCTCGCCCTCGGGCGACAGCCGCACGGCCGCGCTGCCCAGCTCCATACCGACCGGTTCGCTGCCCGCGGCCGGGGTCTGCTGCCCGCCGCCGGGGACCTTGAGCCCGTAGGCCTGCCAGGCCCGGCGCGCGAGCGGCCAGTCCTGGAGCGCGGTCGCGGCGATCCCGACGTTCCACCAGTCCGGGGCGCCGGATTCCTTGTCGAGCAGTGCGACGGCCCGCAGACCGGCGGCTCTCGCCTGTTCCCAGTCGTGCCGGAATTTATGCAGCAGCGCCAGGTTGAACCACGACTCCGAGAGCCAGGGTTCCAGGTCCGCCGCACGTGTCAGCAGCGCGCCCGCGTCCTCGTACCGGCCGTCGCCGATCAGCGTGAACGCGCGGTCCGTGGCCTGCCGCCAAGAGGCGGACGGCCGATGCCGTACCTTCCCGAAGATCCTCACGATTCCCGCCTGTCCCGACTGGACACCCTCGTTCTACCGCTCTCTTCGCATCCAACCATGCCCGGCCGGACGCCCGCTCATTACCCATCGGTTACCCGGGCGGGACGGGGGTCAGACCGCCCCTGGCCAGAACCCGGGCCAGCGATTCCACCACCTGCGGCTGGAAATCGTGCCCGGTCCCGAGCCTGAGCTGCTCCAGCGCACCCAGCGGCCCGGAGAGACTTTCCCCGCACAGGTCGTCGTATGCGTTCACCGCCCGGACGATCCTGGCGGACAGCGGCTGCTCGCGGTAGGGGTCGGCCTGCTGTTCCACCACGACGGCCACCTTCGCGTCCACCCCGGTCTGGCGGACCACCGCCCCGCCGAGCAGGGCGATCCGGCGCTGCTCGGTGACCGGCAGCACCGCCGTCGCCCCGGCCGGCACCGGGTCGACCAGGGAGAGCTGGCCGATGTCGTGCATCAGCGCCGCGTACTCCAGGACGGTGAGCTCGGGCCCGGAGAGCCCCATCTCGCGCCCGACGGCCGTGCACAGCTCGGCGACCCTGCGGGCATGGCCGTGCGGGGTGTAGCCGGCGATCTCGGTGGACCGGGCGAGCGAGGCGATGGTCTGCCGGTAGGTGGTGCGCACGGCGGTGAAGCGGCGGAACGAGAGCTGGGTGAGCAGCAGCGGTACGCACAGCACGGGCAGCGCCCACAGCCCGGCGGCGGCCACCCCCAGCGCCATGACCGCGCCGGTCGCACAGACCGCGGACCCGATGCCGGTCAGGGCCCGCAGCTCGTCCCGGAGCAGCGGACCGTAGGGGGCGGGGGTGGCGCGTGAGCCGGGCGGCCGGGTGCGGGCGCGCAGCAGCAGGGCGGTGAGGACGGCGTCGCACAGGGCGGTGAGCCCGAGCAGCAGGAGCAGGAAGGCCGCGTAGTAGGGGCCGACACCGAACCAGTCCTCGCAGCGGCCCGAGTTGTACAGCGGCTGGAAGCAGACCGCCGCGAAGGTCACGGTGAGCAGGCGCCGGGCCGCCTGGTCGGCGCCCGGCCCCGCGTCGCGCGCCACCTGCGGCACCGAGGCGACGAGCTGGGCCGCGGCCAGCACGGCGACCACCTGGAGCACCCCGTGGCTGGTGGGCTGACCGCCGCTGCGCCCGAGCAGCGCGTACGCGAGGGCCCCGGCGGCACCGAGCGGCGCGGGTTCCCGTTCCCCAGGCAGGGCGCCCCAGCGGGCCAGCTCGCCGATGGTGATGAGGGCCCCGAAGGCGAGGGCGTGCCCCGGTTCGTGGACGCCGCGCCAGAGGGTGTGCCCGAGTCCGGCGACGGCGAGCACGAGGGCGGCGCCGCGCACTCCGAGGGTCGCGGGCGCCTGCCGGGCCCACCGGAGGGTCACCGGGGCGCCTTCCCCTCAAGGCCCTCCGGCAGTCGGGCGACCCCGGCACCCGCGCCCCGGTGGCCTTTTTCGCCCCGCGGCGGCGGTACCCGCACATCGTCCGCCGTCACGGCCCCGAACCATCCGTACCGTTCCAGGGCGCGCGCCAGCGCCCGCACCATCTGCGGGTCGAACTGGGTGCCGGCGCACCGTTTCAGCTCCTCCACGGCGACCGGGACCGGGCGCCCCGGCCGGTAGGAGCGGGTCGACGTCATCGCGTCGAATGCGTCGGCGACGGCGACGACGCGGGCGCACTCGGGGATGGCGCGGCCGGCGAGTCCGTACGGGTAGCCGCTGCCGTCGAGCCGTTCGTGGTGGTGCAGGATCGCGGCCCGTGCCTCGCCGAGGAAGCCGATGCCGCGCACGATCTCGTGCCCGTACTCCGGGTGCAGCTCGATCACCCGCCGCTCCTCGGGGGTCAGCGGGCCGTCCTTGCGCAGGACCCGGGTGGGCACGCCGAGCTTGCCCACGTCGTGCAGGATGCCGGCGAACCGGAGCACTTCGACGCGCTCCCGCGCCATGCCGAGTTCCCTGGCGATGAGGACGGAGGCGCGGCCGACCCGTTCGCTGTGGCCCCGGGTGTAGGTGTCCTTGATGTCGACGGCCTGTACGAGGGCCCTGATCGTGGCCCGGTGGGCGGCGTGCTCGCGGTGGTACTGGGCGAAGACCCAGCAGGAGATGTACATGGGCAGGAGCACGAAGAGCGCGGCCAGCGGTCCGTACGGGCTGTTCCACAGGACGGCCATCATGAGCCCGGCGAGGCCGTGCACCAGGTGCGGGGCGAGCGAGCGCGGCAGCAGCCCCCGCCAGGCGCGGCGCAGCGGCAGCTGTTCGGCGGCGGCCAGGATCGAGCCGTCGAGGGCGGCGAGCACGGCGCTGAAGGCGAGGGCGGCCGCGCAGACCGGCAGGAGGGCGTACGGGAGGTCGGGCAGCCGGCCGGGGTCGGGGGCGCCGAGCGCGGCGGGTCCGCCGAGGAGGGTGTGGACGGTGGCGGCCGCCCAGACGGTGACGGCCAGCTGCGCGGCGCGCCAGATCCGGCGGGCGGCGGCCGGGGGCTCGTCCACCCGGCCCACGAGCGAGCCGGGGATCGCGACGAGCGCGGCGGCGGACGGCGGGAGCAGGAAGGCGGCGGCGAGCAGCAGGGGGAAGAACGATCCCGCGCCGACCGGCATGGAGCCGCCGAAGAGCGGGCAGCGGCCCGGGAGTTCGCAGGCGAGGTAGAGCCCGGTGAGCAGTGCGAGGGTGAGCCACGGAGTGTCGGCGCCGGGGGCCAGCGCGGGCCGGACGCACAGGGTGGCGCCGAGGGCGACGGCGGCGATATGGGCCCGCGCCGCCCCGCGTGTGGCTCTCACCCTGCGCTCGCCCCCAGCATCGCCCGTGGAGGGGCCACGCTAGCGAGCGGGGCCTTACGGGCGGGTGCGGATGGGGGCGATTAGCACGTTCGGGTGAAGCGTCATTCCTTGGCGGCGGTCGGCACCTCGGTGCCGGAGACCGTGACGTCCTGTTCCGGCACCGCCTGTCCCGAACGGATGAGGTCGATGCGGCCCATCACCTTCGAGCGCAGGTCGGCCGGGACGTCGTCCTGACCGCAGCAGCGCTTCACCAGCTTCTTGACGGCCTGCTCCAGGCCGTACTTCTCCAGGCAGGGGGAACACTCGACGAAATGCGCCTCGAACTTGGTGCAGTCGCTGTCGGGCATCTCCCGGTCGAGAAACTCATAGAGGTGATCGAGGACCTCTGCGCACTCCGTCTCGTGCGGCTCTCCGCAGCTCATGAGCCCGAGCCTTTCCGATCGTCCGACTCACCGGCGCCGGCGGGGACGAGCCCGCGGTCACGGGCGTAGTCCTCCAGCATGCCGCGCAGTTGACGGCGGCCCCGGTGCAGTCGGGACATCACCGTACCGATGGGAGTCCCCATGATGTCCGCGATCTCCTTGTAGGCAAAGCCCTCGACATCGGCGAGATAGACCGCGATGCGGAACTCTTCCGGGATCGCCTGCAGTGCGGACTTCACGTCCGAGTCGGGCAGGTGGTCGAGGGCCTGCGACTCGGCGGAGCGCAGCCCGGTCGACATGTGCGACTCGGCGCGGGCCAGCTGCCAGTCCTCGATCTCCTCGGCGGCGCTGCGCTGGGGTTCGCGCTGCTTCTTCCGGTACGTGTTGATGAAGGTGTTCGTCAGGATGCGGTACATCCACGCCTTGAGGTTGGTGCCCTCACGGAACTGATGGAAGGAGCCGTACGCCTTGGCGTACGTCTCCTGGACCAGGTCCTCGGCGTCCGCGGGGTTGCGCGTCATGCGCAGCGCCGCCGAGTACATCTGGTCGAGGAAACCGAGGGCGTCGCGCTCGAAGCGCGCGTTGCGCTCGGCCGTCGTCTCCTGCGGGCGGCCGTCGTCGGTCCCTGTGTCGGTCCCAGTGACCGGACCCACCTCCTCCAACGCTGGGGCGGAGCCGAAACCGGACCCGCTCGCATCGGAGAATAGTCGACCTTGGTCCGGCGCGGGCTGTCGTTCCGTCGCGCCGAGGGACCGCTCGGGGGCGGTCCTGGCCGCATGCAGGACCGTCCACTCCAGGTCAGCGGTGTTCGAGCGACGCGGGCAGATGGTCGAACCCATGCGACGGACTCCCTCTCCACATACGACGTTGGTGTACCGATGTCCGGAACAACAGCGGCCCTGTGCCGGGCATTCCCGGGCCGTGCGGGCGGGGGAACGCCGCGACGCACGTCACACGATGTCCGCCAGCCACTCGGTGACGGACGCGGTGATGGACTCCATCGCCTGAGCCTCGGTCAGGCCGGACCTCTTGGGTACCGCGAAGCCGTGGTCGCCGTGCGGCACCTCGGTGATCCGGTAGTCGCCCGGGGGGAATTCGGCGGGCCTGCCGAACGGGTCGTTGCCGCCCTGGACGACGAGCGCGGGCACCCGGCAGCCCAGCAGTTCGTCCGCGCGGGTCTTCTCGGGGCGGCCCGGCGGGTGCAGCGGGAAGCTGAGCGCGAGGACCGCCCGGGCGCCGAGCGGGGCCGCGGTGCGGCAGGCCACCCGGGCCCCGGCGCTGCGCCCGCCGGCTACGACCGGGAGCCCGGGGGCGGCAAGCGCGGGCCACAGGCCGCGCCAGCCGGTGTCCAGGGTCTTCGGTGCGGGCGCGAGCTTCTTGCCGGCGACCCGCCAGGGCTGCTCCACCAGGGCGACGCTCACCCCGTGCGCGGGCAGGGCGGCGCCCAGGGCCTTCAGGTCGCGGGCCTCGATGCCGCCGCCGGCGCCGTGGCCGAGCGCGAGCAGGAGACGCGGCGCGGTGGCCGTCAGCCAGGTGATCCGGGCGGTCCCGGCCTCGGTCTCGACCGTTTCGGTGGGCGGTGTCGTGCCGTCGGTGTTCACGGCTCCCATCCAACCAACTCCGGTGCGCGGTACGCGGGTGGCGCGTGGGTCAGAAGAGCGTGCTCACCTCGGGCTCGGCCAGCTCGTCCTTCAGCTCGGGCCCGTTGTTGCGGACGTTGCTGACGGCGGTCGCCACCGGGTAGGCGCGCATCAGGCCCGGGGGCGGCGGTGCGAGCAGGCCGCGCAGCTCCTCGATGTCGGTGCGCGAGGGGTCCAGCCAGTCGTCCCAGCGGTCCGGGGTGAGCATCAGCGGCATCCGGGGGTGGATGTCGGCGAGCGCGGCCGGGCCGTCGGCGGGGGCCACGGCGAGCGGGCCGGTCTCCGCCTCGGTGGTGATCACCGAGCAGGTCACCCACCAGGCCTGCGGGTGGTCGTCGGGCAGGGTCCGGTCGCGCCAGAACTCGTACAGACCGGCCATGGCGAAGACCGAGCCGTCGGCGGGGGTCACGAAGTAGGGCTGCTTACGGGGGCGCTTGCGGCGGCCCTTCTCCTCCAGCTGCCTCTCCTCGGCACCGGTCACCCACTCGTAATAGCCGTCGGCGGGCAGGATGCAGCGCCGGGAGACGAAGGGGCGGCGGAAGGACGGCTTCTCGTGGACCGTCTCGGCGCGGGCGTTGATCATCCGGGCGGCGCCCTCGGGGCCCTTGGCCCAGGACGGGACCAGCCCCCATTTCAGGGCGCGCAGCTGGCGAACCGGACGCTGGTCGTCCGCGTCTTTCACAGGACGTTCCAGTACGGCGTAGACCTCCTTGGTCGGCGCCACGTTGTAGTCGGGCTCCAGCGTCTCGACCGGTTCCCACCTCTCCACCTGGAAGAGTCCGGTCAGATCCTCGGGCCGCCGACTCGCTGCATACCGTCCGCACATAAGTGCCAGACTGCCACGACCGCCGTCCCGACCGGACCCCATTCCCGCAAGGAGCCGCCCACCCCATGGACAGCACCGATCTCGGCAATCTGTGGGACCGCGTCGTCGGCACCCAGCCCGCGCCCGAGCAGTGGCTGGTGGTGGTCACCGCCACGGCGGCCCTCATCGCCGTCGTCCCGAACGCCCTGTGGCAGCTGTCCCGCAACGCGATCACCATCGCCCACGAGGGCGGCCACGGTCTGGTCGCCCTGCTCGCCGGCCGGCAGCTCTCGGGTATCCGGCTGCACTCGGACACCAGCGGGCTGACCGTCAGCCGGGGCAAGCCGACCGGCATCGGCATGGTCCTGACCGCGGCGGCGGGCTACACCGCGCCCTCCCTGCTCGGGCTCGGCGGCGCCTGGCTGCTGGTGGACGGCCGGATCACGCTGCTGCTGTGGGTGGCCACGGCCCTGCTCGCGGTGATGCTGGTGATGATCCGCAACGTGTACGGGGCGCTGACGGTCATCTTCACCGGTTCGCTCTTCCTGCTCGTGTCCTGGCTGGCCTCGCCGGCCTGGCAGTCGCTGTTCGCCTACAGCGCGGTCTGGTTCCTGCTGCTGGGCGGGGTGCGCCCGCCGTTCGAGCTGCAGTCGAAGCGGCGGCGCGGCGGGGCCCCGGACTCGGACGCGGACCAGCTGGCCCGGCTGACCGACGTACCGGCCGCGCTCTGGCTGTTCCTGTTCCACGCGGTCTCGCTGTGCTCGCTGATCGGCGGGGGCCGCTGGCTGCTGGGGCTGTGACCGGGCCCACCACGGCCCGAACCTCTAAAGTGAGCGCATGACCGAAAGCGCCGTGCATCCCGCCCTCTGGCCCGCCCCCCACGCGAGCGGGGCCGTCGACGCGACCGTCACCGTGCCCGGTTCCAAGTCGGTCACCAACCGCGCGCTGGTGCTCGCCGCGCTCTCCTCGGAGCCGGGCTGGCTGCGCCGCCCGCTGCGTTCCCGCGACACCCTGCTGATGGCGGACGCGCTGCGCGCCATGGGCGTACGCATCGAGGAGACGGTGTCGTCCAGCTCCGCGGCGACGGACGGCGCCGAGGGCCCGCAGGCCGCGGGCGAGGCATGGCGGGTCATCCCCGCCCCCCTGCACGGCCCGGTCACGGTGGACGTCGGCAACGCCGGTACGGTCATGCGCTTCCTGCCCCCGGTCGCCACGCTCGCCGAGGGCGAGGTCCGCTTCGACGGCGACCCGCGCTCCTACGAGCGCCCGCTGACCGGGGTGATCGACGCCCTGCGGGTGCTCGGCGCCCGGATCGACGACGACTCCCGGGGCTCGCTGCCGATGACCGTGCACGGCAGCGGGGCGCTGGACGGCGGCCCGGTCGCGATCGACGCCTCCTCGTCCTCCCAGTTCGTCTCGGCGCTGCTGCTGTCGGCGCCGCGCTTCAACCAGGGCGTGGAGGTCCGCCACATCGGCGACCGGCTGCCCTCCATGCCGCACATCCGGATGACCGTCGACATGCTGCGGGCCGTGGGCGCGCAGGTGGACGAGCCGGAGACGGGCGGCGAGCCGAACGTCTGGCGGGTCTCCCCCTCCGCCCTGCTCGGCCGCGACCTGACCATCGAGCCGGACCTCTCCAACGCCCAGCCGTTCCTGGCCGCGGCGCTGGTCACCGGCGGGCGGGTCACCATCCCGGACTGGCCGCTGCGCACCACGCAGCCCGGTGACGCGCTGCGCGAGATCTTCACCGCGATGGGCGGCAGCTGCGAGCTGACCGAGCACGGGCTCACCCTCACCGGCTCGGGCCGCGTCCACGGCATCGACGTGGACCTCGGCGAGGTCGGCGAGCTGACCCCGGGCATCGCGGCCGTCGCCGCCCTGGCCGACTCCCCCTCGACGCTGAGCGGCGTCGCCCACCTGCGGCTCCACGAGACGGACCGGCTGGCCGCGCTCACCAAGGAGATCAACGAGCTGGGCGGCGACGTCACCGAGACCGCGGACGGACTCCACATCCGGCCGCGACCGCTGCACGGCGGTACCTTCCATACGTACGACGACCACCGGATGGCCACCGCGGGGTCGATCATCGGCCTTGCCGTCCCCGGAGTGGAGATCGAGAACGTGGCGACGACCGCCAAGACCCTGCCCGACTTCCCGCAGATGTGGACCGGAATGCTCGGGGCCTGAGACATGCGCCGCTACGGCAAGAACCCCGACGAGGACGACATCCGCGTCCGCCCCAACCGCAAGGGCAACCGGCCGCGTACCCACATCCGGCCCAAGCACGAGGACGCCGAGGAGGGCATGGTCCTCACCGTGGACCGGGGCCGCCTCACCTGTCTCGTGGACGGCCGCACGATCACCGCGATGAAGGCCCGCGAGCTGGGCCGCAAGGCCGCGGTGGTCGGCGACACCGTCTCCCTGGTCGGCGATCTGTCCGGCGACAAGGACACCCTCGCCCGGATCGTGCGCATCGGTGAGCGCCGCTCGGTGCTGCGCCGGACGGCGGACGACGACGACCCGTTCGAGCGGGTGGTCGTGGCCAACGCGGACCAGCTGGCGATCGTCACCGCACTGGCCGATCCGGAACCCCGCCCGCGCATGATCGACCGCTGCCTGGTCGCCGCGTACGACGGCGGGCTCTCCCCGCTCCTGGTGCTGACCAAGTCCGACCTGGCCTCGCCGGACAAGCTGCTGAGCGCGTACACCCCGCTGGGCGTGCCGTTCGTCGTCACCAGCCGCGAGGAGCTGGAGAACGGGGACGCGGCCGACCGGGTCCGCGAGCAGCTCAAGGACCGGGTGACCGCCTTCGTCGGGCACTCCGGCGTCGGCAAGACCACCCTGGTCAACGCGCTGGTGCCGAAGGAGAAGCGGCGCACCACCGGGGTCGTCAACGCGGTCACCGGCCGGGGCCGGCACACCACGACGTCGGCGCTTGCCCTGCCGCTGCCGGACTACCGGGGCTGGGTGATCGACACCCCGGGCGTCCGCTCGTTCGGGCTGCACCACGTCGACCCGTCCCGGGTCATCAACGCCTTCCCCGACCTCCAGCCCGGCACCGAGGAGTGCCCGCGCGGCTGCACCCACGACAGCCACGAACCGGAATGCGCGCTGGACGCCTGGGTGGCGGCGGGGCACGCGGACCCGGCGCGGCTGGACTCGCTGCGCCGGCTGCTGTCCACCCGCAACCGGCGCGAGGGCGACTAGGGTCTGCCCGGTCCGGGTACGAGGCGCGGACGACCGGTCCCCGGGGGGCCGGATGCGACGCGAGACGACCGGGCCGGGTACGTTTGCGATCACTCGCCGCCGGTAAGTGCATAATCACGAATCACGCCCGGCGGCACCGGGCGCCACCAGGCGGTCACCGATGCGGGAGGGCACTGACGATGGCGTGGCTGCTGGTCGTGGTCGCGGGACTTCTGGAGACCGGCTTCGCGGTCTGCCTGAAGCTCTCGCACGGCTTCTCCCGGCTGTGGCCGACCATCGCGTTCTGTGCCTTCGCGCTCGGCAGCTTCGGCCTGCTGACCCTGTCGCTGAAGAAGCTCGACGTCGGGCCCGCGTACGCGGTGTGGACCGGCATCGGCGCGGCGGGCACGGCGATCTACGGCATGATCTTCCTCAACGACGTGGTCTCGGTGCTCAAGCTGATCTCCATCTCGCTGGTCATCCTCGGCGTGATCGGCCTCCAGCTCTCGGGCTCCGCCCACTGACCGCTCCGGGGCCCTGTGGCCCGGGTCACCCGCGGGTCGATACTGTGACGGCATGCCCGATTACCACGATGATCTGCGCCTCGCCCACGTGCTGGCGGACGCCGCCGACGCGGTGACCATGGACCGGTTCAAGGCCCTGGACCTCAAGGTCGAGACCAAGCCGGACATGACGCCGGTGAGCGAGGCCGACAAGGCCGCCGAGGAGCTGATCCGGGGGCATCTGCACCGGGCGCGCCCGCGCGACGCGATCCTGGGCGAGGAGTACGGGATCGAAGGCACGGGGCCGCGGCGCTGGGTGGTCGACCCGATCGACGGCACCAAGAACTACGTGCGGGGCGTGCCGGTCTGGGCGACGCTGATCTCGCTGATGGAGGCCGGCGAGGAGGGCTTCCAGCCGGTGGTCGGGGTGGTGTCGGCGCCCGCGCTGAACCGGCGCTGGTGGGCGGCGAAGGGCGCGGGGGCGTTCACCGGCCGCAGCCTGACCTCCGCGACCCGGCTGCACGTGTCGAAGGTGGAGCGGATCGCGGACGCCTCGTTCGCGTACTCCTCGCTGACCGGCTGGGAGGAGCAGGGCCGGCTCGACGGGTTCATGGACCTGACCCGGGCCTGCTGGCGCACCCGTGGCTACGGGGACTTCTGGCCTTACATGATGGTCGCCGAGGGGTCCGTGGACATCTGCGCGGAGCCGGAGCTCTCGCTCTGGGACATGGCGGCGAACGCGGTCATCGTCCAGGAGGCGGGGGGCAGTTTCACCAGTCTGGACGGTGTCAGCGGGCCGGGCGGCGGGAACGCCGCGGCGTCGAACGGCACGCTCCACCATGAGCTGCTGGGTTATCTGAACCAGCGCTACTGACCGCTTCCCCGCCTGCCGGACGGCGTACCCGATCCCGCCGGACGGCGTACCCGACACCGGAGGGGCGTGCCGCACGCCCGCACGCCCCTCCAGTGATCTTCGCGACCCCTTGTTGCCCTCTCGTATCGGTGCGACTCTGAGAGCTCCCCCACTTGTGAACTTGTGAATCGGCTCGCGTGGTCGCTTCACCGAGGAGGTGACTCTCTTCATGCTCGTCCGTGACGCCATGAGCACGGTGGTCCTCACCATCGGCCCGGCCCATACCCTGCGCCAGGCCGCCCGGCTGATGTCGGCCCGCCGGATCGGAGCGGCCGTCGTGCACGACCCCGATACCAGCGGGCTCGGCATCCTCACCGAGCGCGACATCCTCGACGCGGTCGGCTCGGGCCAGGACCCCGACACCGAGACCGCATCCGCGCACACCACCAACGACGTGGTCTTCGCCGCACCTGTCTGGACCCTCGAAGAGGCCGCGGCGGCCATGACGCACGGCGGCTTCCGCCACCTGATCGTGCTGGACGACGACGGGCCGGTCGGGATCGTCTCGGTGCGCGACATCATCCGCTGCTGGTCACCGCTGCGCCGCCACCCGGCCGAACTGGTCGGCTGACCGCACCGCACCGCACACATGACCGGCCCGGCCCCCGGGTGCGGGGGCCGGGCCGGTCATGGTGCGACGAGGGGTTCAGGCGCGCAGCGCCTGCACGGCCGCTTCCAGCCGCTTGCCGAAGTCCTCGTCGGCCCGGCGGAAGTTGTTGACCGCGCGCTCGGCGATGTCGTCGCGCGAGACCTTCGCGATGAACCCGGAGAGGTTGTCGATCAGCCGGATCTTCTCGTCCTCGGAGATGAGCCGGTACAGGTTTCCGGCCTGCACGAAGTCGTCGTCCTCGGCGTGGCGCGGGGTCTCGTGGTGGCCGGTGCCGCCCGTGACGGGGGTGGACTCCCACAGCGGCCGGTCGGTCTGGGCGGGGCCGCCGAAGCTGTTCGGCTCGTAGTTCTTCGCGCCGTTGTGGCGGCCGTCGTACAGGTAGCCGTCACGGCTGTTGGTGCGCGCCTCGGTGGCGTGCGGGCGGTTCACCGGCAGGTGGTCGGCGTTGATGCCGACGCGGTAGCGGTGCGCGTCGCCGTACGCGAACAGACGGCCCTGGAGCATCTTGTCCGGGGACGGGCCGATGCCGGGCACGAAGTGCGCGGGGCTGAAGATGGACTGCTCGACCTCGGCGAAGATGTTCTGCGGGTTGCGGTTGAGCTCCAGCTTGCCGATCTCGATCGGCGGGTAGTCCGCGTGCGGCCACACCTTGGTGAGGTCGAACGGGTTGAAGCGGTACGTCGCCGCCTCGGCCGCCGGCATGATCTGCACCAGCACGGTCCAGGACGGGAAGTCGCCGCGCTCGATGGACTCGCGCAGGTCCCGCTGGTGGCTGTCGGGGTCCACACCGGAGAGGCGGTTGGCCTCGTCGGTGGTGAGGTTCTTGATGCCCTGGTCGGTCTTGAAGTGGTACTTGACCCAGAAGACCTCGCCCGCCTCGTTGTTCCACTGGTAGGTGTGCGAGCCGAAGCCGTCCATGTGGCGGTACGAGGCGGGGATGCCGCGGTCACCGAAGAGCCAGGTCACCTGGTGGGTGGACTCGGGCGACAGCCCCCAGAAGTCCCATACGTTGTCCGCCTCCTGGGAGCCGGTGTACGGGTCGCGCTTCTGGGTGTGGATGAAGTCGGGGAACTTGATGGCGTCCCTGATGAAGAACACCGGGGTGTTGTTGCCGACGAGGTCGTAGTTGCCCTCCTCGGTGTAGAACTTCAGCGCGAAGCCGCGCGGGTCCCGTACGGCGTCGGCGGCGCCGAGGTTGCCCGCGACGGTGGAGAAGCGCAGGAACGTCTCCGTCTGCTTGCCGACCTCGGAGAGGAACTTGGCCCGCGTCCACTGCGATACGTCACGGGTCAGCGTGAACGTGCCGTACGCGCCGGCGCCGCGTGCGTGCACCACGCGCTCCGGAATGCGCTCGCGGTTGAAGTGCGCGAGCTTCTCCAGCAGCGACTGGTCCTGCACCAGGACCGGACCGCCGACACCCGCGGTCTCGCTCTGCTGGTTGTCGGCGACCGGTGCGCCGGCCTCCGTGGTGAGCGGTCCCTGCGTCACGTGCGCCTCCTGAGTCGTTTCCGCACGTCATGTCCTCATGCGTGCACGGCTTCGCGGCCTTCCTGTCCTCCGGCCGATGCCTTAAGCGATCCTACAATAGACAAAATCCAAGTCAAGCAGACATCCAAAGTCGCACCTATTCAAGATATGGCTCGCGCGCTGCTAGACTGGCGCCCATGAGTGACCTGCTGGAACGACTTCGAGGACGCGGCTGGCGTATGACCGCACAGCGGCGCGTCGTGGCCGAGGTCCTCGACGGGGACCATGTGCACCTGACGGCCGACGAGGTCCACGCACGGGCGGTGGCCAAGCTGCCCGAGATCTCCCGCGCCACCGTCTACAACACGCTCGGCGAGATGGTGACCCTCGGCGAGGTCATCGAGGTCTCCACCGACCGCCGCGCCAAGCGCTACGACCCCAACGCCCACCGCGCCCACCACCACCTGGTGTGCGCGAAGTGCGGCGCCATCCGCGATGTGCACCCGTCGGGCGACCCGCTGGCGGACCTGCCGTCCGGTGAGCGCTTCGGCTTCACGATCTCCGGCGTCGAGATGACCTACCGGGGCGTCTGCCCGGAGTGCGCCGCGGCCGCCTGAACCACGCGCTTCCCGCCGCCTACGCCGGACATTCCCTTCGGCGCGTGTGCGGCACATACACAGAAGGCCGGATCTTCGAAAAGATCCGGCCTTCTGTCTTCAGTAGCGGGGACAGGATTTGAACCTGCGACCTCTGGGTTATGAGCCCAGCGAGCTACCGAGCTGCTCCACCCCGCGTCGTTGTGTTCATAACCCTACGGCACCCCTCGGACCAGCGCAAATTCGTTGCGCGGGTGCCTAGGCGGTCAGTTCCTGGTGCAGCGCCTCGCGCAGCCGCGCCGCGCGCTCCGCGACCTCTGCGGGCCCCAGCTCGACCGCGCGCGCACACCAGCGCTGCCCCTCGGTCAGCTCACCGCGGCGCGCGGCCAGCAGGGCGAGGCGCAGCGCGGCCCGCCCGTGCCCCTCGGCGGCGGCCCGGGTCCACCACAGGGCGGCTTCGCGCTCACTGCCCTCGCGGGCGAGCAGCAGGCCGAGGTTGAAGGCCCCGTTGCGGCTGCCCGCCTCGGCCGCCTCGCGGTACCAGCGGCCGGCGCTCTCCACGTCCCCCCGGGACGCGGCGAGCATGCCGACGCGGACCTGGGCGCGGCGGTGCCCCTGCTCGGCCGCCCGCTCGTACCACTCCTCGCACTCGGTCTTCTCCGGCAGCGGCTCGCCCAGCGCGGGCGGTCCGGGCGGCGGCTGCCGCGAGTCGAGCACCCCGGCAAGCCGGAAGGCCGCCTCCGCGCTGCCGCCGCCAGCCGCGCAGCGCAGATGCCTCTCGGCCTCGCGCTCCTCGCCGTGGTGCAGCAGCGCCATGCCGACCTGGAGCGCCGCCTCGGTGTGGCCTGCCGCCGCGGCCCGCTCGTACCAGAGCAGGGCCGTGCGGTCCTCGTCGCGCCCGGCGTACAGGATGCCGAGGTTGAAGGCGGCGTCGACGCTGCCCGCCTCGGCCGCCTTGGAGAACCAGGGCTCGGCGCCGACCGGGTCGCCGGCCTGGAGCAGGAGCACGGCCAGCGCGTTGGCGGCCTCGCGGTGGCCCGCGTAGGCGGCGCGGCGGTACCACTGCTCGGCCTGCGCCGTGCGGTCCTGGGCGGCGCAGAGCAGCCCGAGGTTGTACGCGCCGTTGACGTCGCCCGCGTCCATCGCCGCGCGGTACCAGCGCTCGGCGGTCTGCTGCTCGCCCCGGGCCGCGTGCAGCGCGCCGAGGGCGTTCGCGGCGTTGCCGTCGCCGTCCTGGGCGGCGCGCAGCCACCACACGGCGGCGCTCTCCCGGTCGCCCGCGTCGCGCAGCAGGAAACCGAGCGCGCAGGCGGCCCGGGCCTCACCGGCCTTGGCCGCGATGAGGTACCAGCGGCCGGCCTCCCTGAGCTCGCCGCGCTGTTCGAGGATGGCGCCGAGGTGCAGGGCGGCGCGCCGGTGGCCGCGCGCCGCGGCCTGCCGGTACCACTGCTCTGCCTCGCCGGTGCCGGCCGGTTCGGGCCCGGCGACCGGGCTGTCGCCCTTGCGTGCGGCGGTGCGCCGGGGCGCGGCCGGGCCCGCCCCGTGGCCGGTGCCGGTGCGGGGGCCGAGGCCGGTGCGGGGGCCCGTGCCGGTGCGGGGGCCCGTGCCGGTGCGGGGGCCCGTGCCGGTGCGGGGGCCGAGGCCGGTGCGGCCGAACACGTCGTGGTCGGCTTCGGCGGCGTTGCGCTCCAGCATGCGCGCGAGCCGGTAGGCCGCCTCGCGGTGGCCCTGCTCGGCGGCGGCGCGCAGCCAGCGCTCGGCGCCGACGTCGCTGCGGTGTTCCAGGAGGTCGGCTAGGGCGTACGCGCCCAGGGCGTGGCCCTGCTCGGCGGACTGGCGCAGCCAGTACTCGGCGCCGGGCTCGTCCCCGCGCTCGCGGAGGTGACGGCCCAGGGCGTGCGCGGCGGCGGCGGAGCCGGCGACGGCGGCGGTCCGCCACCAGCCCGCGGCCTCGTCGGGGTATCCGCGCTGGTGCAGCAGGACGCCCAGGTTGTTGGCCGCGGCCCGGTCGCCGTCGGCGGTGGCGGCGCGCAGGTAGGGTTCGGCGCCGGCCAGGTCGCCGCGGCGCAGCAGCAGCGCGCCGAGCACGCTCATCGAAGCGGTGTCCCCGGCGTCGGCGGCGCGGCGGTGGCGGGCCTCGCTCTCGGCGTTGTCCGCGCTCGCCGCGGTCTCCGCTCCCTCGGCGTTCTCCACGCCGTCGGCGGTCTCAGCGGTCTCTGCACTCTCGACGCTCGCGGCACGCTCCGCAGTCTCGGCGCTCTCGATGATGTCGTTGTACTGCGCGGTGGCAGCGGCAAACACCACATCCGCCATTTTTTCCGCCGGATGGACGTGACCCTGCACAAACCGCCCTGTCTTCAACAGAGTTGCCCTGTCCCCCATAAATACCATCGTCGCACCACCTGCAACCCGCGTACACCTGGTATATCGCGGCCAGTGAGGTCACTTCAGCGTTTTGTCGACATGCCCACAGAGAGACAAGTCAAACACGTCCGCGGCCAACTCGTGCCCCGCGAACCGCACTTCACGCCCACCACACGAAAGAGTCGCCGCGACACGACGAAGGCCCGGATCTCCCCTGGAGGAGATCCGGGCCTTCGTCTTTCAGTAGCGGGGACAGGATTTGAACCTGCGACCTCTGGGTTATGAGCCCAGCGAGCTACCGAGCTGCTCCACCCCGCGTCGTTGTGTTCAAACCGTACCACGACGCGGAGGTGAAGCTTTACCGGGTCACTCAGCCCCCACTGTCACCCTTCGCCGCATCATCTACTTCACCCGACTTGTCCGAGGCGTCAGCCTTGTTGCTCTTGTCAGTCTTGTCGCTCTTGTCGGGCTTGTCACTCTTGCTGTCGCTGTCGGCCTTGGACTGGGCCGCGGCCGCCCGCTCCAGCGCGTCCTGGAGATCGGTCTGCGCCTTGCCGTAGGCCGACCAGTCCTGCTTCTTCAGGGCCGCCTCACCCTCCGTGTACGCCTTCTGCGCATCGGCGATCGCCTTCTTGAGGGCGGCGTCACCGGTGGCCGGCGGCTGGGAGGTGTCCGGTGGCTCGGTGGTGTCGGACGGTGGCTCGCTCGTATCGGAACCCTCGGCGCCGAAGACGGCGTTGAGCGCCTCACCGAGACTGTTCTCGAAGACGATCTTCGAGCCGTAGGAGGCGGCGACCTTGCGCAGCAGCGGGTAGTTCTGCGTGCCACCGCGCGTGTAGACCGGCTCGATGTAGAGGAAGCCCCCTTCGAGCGGCACGGTCAGCAGGTTGCCGTACTCGATGTCGGAGTCGGTGCCCTTGAGGTTTCTCACGAACTCGGCGACGTCGTCGTTGCCGTTGAGCTCACTCTGTACCTGGCCCGGGCCCTTCACCGCACCGGTGACTCTCAGGAGTCTTATCGTGCCGTAGTCCTTGCCGGCCGCATCCGCGTCCACCGCCATGAACGCCCCGAGGTCGGGCCGTCCCTTGGGGGTGAACGTCGTGGTCAGCGAGAACTTCTGAGCCGACTGGTCCGGCATCTTTATGCTCAGGTAGTACGGCGGGACGGAACCGGACTCCTTGTTGGTCGGGTCGTCCGGGACCTGCCAGGCGTCACTGCCGCTGTAGAACTGGGCGGGGCTCGTGACGTGGTAGCGGGTCAGCAGCTCGCGCTGCACCTTGAACAGGTCCTGCGGGTAGCGCAGGTGGTCCATGAGCTCCTGGGGGATGTCCGCCCTGGGCTTCACGGTCCCGGGGAACGCCTTGCGCCAGGTCTTGAGGACCGGGTCCTTGGTGTCCCACTCGTACAGCGTGACCGTGCCGTCGTACGCGTCGACGGTCGCCTTCACCGAGTTGCGGATGTAGTTGACCTGGTTCTGCTGGGCGACGACCGCGCGCTGGTTGGTGGTCAGCGAGTCGGCCGTGGTGTCACCGAGCGTCGTGCGCGAGGCGTACGGGTAGCCGTTGGTCGTGGTGTAGGCGTCGACCACCCACTGGATGCGGTGGTTCACCACGGCCGGGTAGGCGTCGCCGTCGATGGTGAGCCAGGGGGCCACCGCCTCGACGCGCTCCTTGGGCGTGCGGTTGTAGAGAATCCGCGAACCGTCGCCGATGGCTCCCGAGTACAGGATCTGCGGCTCGCTGAACGCCACCGCGTACGCGGCCCGGTTGAACGCGTTGGAGAGACTGACCCCGCTGTCGCCCTGGTAGCTGGTGGTCTTCTCGCCGTCCTCCTCGTAGTCGAGCTCCTTCTGGGGCCCGCCGACGATGGAGTACTGCTCGGTCTTCTCGCCGTAGTAGATCTCCTGCTTGTACGTGCCCAGGTCGCCGGTGGTCGGCAGGCCGGACTCGGTGAAGTCGGGAGATCCCTTCGGGTTCTTGCCGGTCGTGGTGCCCCGGGCGGCGATGGCACCGTAGCCGTGGGTGTAGGTGAAGTGGTCGTTGATCCAGTTGCGCTTGGGGATGCCCTGGATGTTGAGCTCGCGCAGACCGATGACCGTGTCCTGCTCCTTGCCGGACGCGTCCTTGTAGCGGTCGACGTCCAGCGTCTTGGGGAACTGGTAGTAGTTCCTCTTCTGCTGGAGCTGCTGGAAGGCCGGCGAGACGACGTTGGGGTCCATCACCCGGTAGCTCGCCGCGGAGTCCGCGCTCGCCCGGAGCTTGGCGTCGTCGTCCTCGGTCGACTTGCCCGTGTAGTCCGTGACCTGCGCGTCGTCGATGTCGTAGGCCTCGCGCGTGGCCTTGATGTTCTTCTGGATGAACGGGGCTTCCTTGGCCTGCTCGTTCGGCTGGACCTGGAACTTCTGCACGATCGCCGGGTAGAGCCCGCCGATCAGGATCGCCGAGAGGACCATCAGCCCGAAGCCGATCACCGGAAGCTGCCAGGTGCGCCGCCAGAGCGTCGCGAAGAACAGCACGGCGCAGATCGCGGCGATGCAGAACAGGATCGTCTTCGCCGGCAGGTAGGCGTTGGCGTCGACGTACCGCAGGCCCGTCCAGTTGTCCGTGGCCTTGAAGTCACTGGACTTCACGGCCAGGCCGTAGCGGTCCAGCCAGTACGCCACGGCCTTCAGCGCCACGAAGACGCCGAGCAGCACCGAGAGGTGGCCGGTGGCCGCACCCGTCGCCCGCGCGCCGGGGCTGGTGATGCGCAGCCCGCCGTACAGGTAGTGGGTCAGCGCGGCGGCGATCAGCGAGAGGACGGTGGCCGCGAAGCCGAAGCCGAGCAGGAAGCGGTACCAGGGCAGGTCGAAGGCGTAGAACGACACGTCCAGATGGAACTGGGGGTCCTTCTGGCCGAACGACACGCCGTTCACATACATCAGCCAGGTACGCCACTGGCCCGAGGCGGAGGCCCCGGCGATCAGACCGACGAGCGCGGTGATCGCGAGCAGCACCCACTTCTTGTACGGGGCGAGACTCATCCGGTAGCGGTCCAGGCTCTGCTGCTCCAGCGACATCGCGCTCAGCGGCGGCCTGAGCCGGTGCGCGAGCCAGATGTTCAGACCGACGGCCAGGGCCATCAGCAGTCCGAAGACGAGGAACAGCCCGATCTTGGTCCACAGGGTGGTGGTGAAGACGGACGAATACGCGACCGACCGGTACCAGAGCCAGTCCGTCCAGAACCCGGCGAACATGACGAACGCCATGGCGAGAATCGCCAGGACGCCGAGTGTCATGAGCAGGGTTCGGGCGCGCCGGGACGGGCGGCCGACTCTGATCCGTGGCCCGGTCGGGCCTCCGCCGCGGTCCGGCATCTGGAAAGCCAACGTGCGCACCTCGAAGTTCGCGGGTCGTGTGGAGCGGGCCCAGCGATCGTAGAGCCCATCCCTTCAACTTACTGATGCTTTACCTAGTTCCCGTTCCCGGGGCGGAAGGAGGCAGGATGTTGTCCATGCCCAACGTTTCCCCCTCAGGCCCCCCGATGGCCGCGAGCCCGCTCACCGTCGCGGTGCTCGAAATCGACGAGTACATCTCCAACCTCGGCTGGGACCAGCCCGCCCGGCTCTTCGCCCTGGTCGACACCGCGCGGCTGCGGGTCCAGGAGCCGGGGCTCGCCGCCCAGCTCGGCTTGGACGACGACAGCTCGAAGCCCGCCGCGCTGACCCCCATCGAGCAGGAGGAGCTTCCGGCGGGCACCGCGCTCGACGAGTTCCTCGCCACGATCGCCTGGCCCGACGCCGTCGTCGGGTGCGCGATGACGGTGGAGCGGCTGATGCTGCCGCCGTCCGCCGAGGCCTCCGTGCCGGAAGGTCTCGACGATGCCCGGCTGACCGACTGGGTCGCCAAGCACCCGGACCGGCAGGAGGTCCGGATGACCGTGGCCGTGCTCCGGGACGGGGCGCGCGAGTCGGCCGTACGCCTGCGCGAGAAGGACTCGCCGAGCGAGGTGCTGACCGGCGCCGGCCTGGTTCCGGGGCTGGCCGAGGCCCTGGCCGCGACCTTCGAGTCCTGACCGTCCCGCTCCACCCGGTACGGGGGCGCGGTCAGCCCGCCGAGCAGCTCGGCAGTCCGGCCGTGTCCCCCGCGCGGAGCTTGTCCAGGGACTTCTTGGCGTCGCCGATGGTCCTGACCCGGATCAGGGTGAGCCCGTCGGGGGTGTCGGCGGCGGCGGCCTTGCAGTTCTCGTCGGGGGTCAGGAAGTAGCGTGCGCCCGCGTTCCGCGCGCCGACCAGCTTCATGTTGATCCCGCCGATCGGGCCGACCTTGCCGTCGTCGTCGATGGTGCCCGTGCCGGCGATGAACTTCCCGCCGGTCAGCTGCCCCGGGGTCAGCTTGTCGACAATGCCCAGGGCGAACATCAGACCGGCGCTCGGACCGCCGACGTCGGCGAGCTTGATGTCGATGTCGAAGGGGAAGGTGTGGTCCGTCCCCGCCTGGATACCGACGATCGCGCGGTTCTCCTTGGGGGCCTTGCGGGTGGTGATGGTGACCTTCTCGGAGCCCTCGGGCTCCTTGCCGGCCTTCTCGGCCGCCGCCGCGGTCTTGGCCGGGATCACCGTGAAGGTGACGTCCTCGCCGGGCTTGTGCCGGGTGACGAGCTTCGCGACGTCCTCGGGCTGCTCGACCGCCGTGCCGTCGACGTCCTCGACGATGTCGCCCGCGTGGAGCTTGCCCTGGGAGGGGCTGTCCTTGACGACGGTGGAGACCACGACGTGCGATGTCACCGGGATGCCCAGTTCGGTGAGGGCCGCGACCTTGGCGCTCTCCTGGGACTGGCTGAACTCCTCGGCGTTCTCCTGCGTCGACTGCTCCTCGGTCTTGCCGTCCGGGTAGAGCGTGCCATGCGGTACGACCACACTGTCGTGGGCCAGCCACCCGTAGACGGCCTCCACGAGGTTCATGCTGTAGTCGGCGCCGGTGACCCTGACGGTGGTCATGTTGAGGTTGCCGGACGTCTTGTACGTCTCGTGGCCGGTGATCCGCAGGACGGGCTCGCCCCCCACCGTGCCGAGCGTGTTCACGGTCGGGCCGGGGGACATCTCCGAGTACGGCACTTTGAACGGCACGCCTGCACAGATTAGCGCGATCAGGATCAACGTGGATGCGAGCATCGTCGCGGTGCGGCGTGGCATGGAACGACAGTACGGGAAGGGTCTGTCAGTGCACCGCCGGGGCCGGTCCGTACGGGGGCCGGGGCGGGTGCGGTGAGGGGCGGTTTCCGCGGCCTCAGACGTTCGATATCTGCTCGACCGGTTCGGAAGCGGAGTGCGACTTCTCCATCGCTTCACGGAACCGTGCGTACCCGGCTAGTTCGGTGACGTCACCGGCTGTGCGATTACGGGCGGCCCAGCTTCCCCATATCGCTGCTCCGAACGCAGCGAAAAGCGGAATCAACAACCAGGCGAGTGCTGCCATGCCGACCTCCCTGCCCCATGAGCGGTCGCAACTGACCGATCAGCAGATTAACCATCTGCAGGACCAACGCTCACGGCCGGGGTGCGGTTACGCAAATCGGGGCTGATGCGCGCCGTTCCGGTTTGCGTTCAGCAGGCTCCGACCCACTCCTCCGTACCGTCCGAGAAGTGCTGGTGCTTCCAGATCGGAACCTCGTGCTTGAGGTCGTCGATGAGCTTGCGGCAGGCCGCGAACGCCTCCGCGCGATGGGGGCAGGAGACCGCCACGACCACGGCGAGATCACCCACCCGCAGGTCACCCACTCGGTGGACCGCCGCCATCGCCCGGACCGGGAAGTCCGCGACGACCTTCTCCGCCACCCGGCGCAGCTCGTCACCGGCCGAGGGGTGGCACGAGTAGCCGAGGGCGTCGACGTCCTGGCCGCCGTCGTGGTTGCGCACGGTGCCGACGAAGAGCGCGGTGCCGCCCGCGGCGTCGTCGCCGACCGCCCCGAAGACCTCGTCCACCGACAGCGGCGTGTCACGGATGTCCAGCAGCCGGATCGGGTCCAGTGCCGTCTGCTCGCCCGGGTGGTCGTACGTGAGTGCCATGACCACCATCGTGCCGTACCGCACCGACAACACGGAATTGCCCATTCACCCGGCGGGCCGCGCCGCGCCTTGGAGCCTCCTACAGCCGCCGGACCGCGGGCCGGTGCCCTCAGATGCGGCGGCGGGCCTTGCGGGCGCGGCGGACCAGGGCGGCGGTGCCGAGGAGGGCGACGGTCGCACCGGCGGCTCCGGCCGCGGTGGCGTCCTTGCGGCCGAGCCGGCGGCCGGCGACGGTGTGGCGCCCCTCCACCTCCGCCAGGAGCGCGGCCAGCACCTCCTCGTTGGTCCAGCTCGGGCGCCATCCGGCGTCGTGCAGCCGGCTCACGCTGACCACCCAGGGATGCATCGTGTACGCCAGGTCACCCGCGGGCGAGGGGGTGAGGCCGATCCGGTGCAGCCGGGCGGCGGCGCCGAGCGCTACGGCGGAGGGCAGCTCCATCCGGCGCACCCCGCTCAGCTCCTCGACCTCCTCCTGTTCGAGCCAGCCGTCGCAGCCGACCGCGAACTCCCCGTCGATCTTCTCCAGCGCCGCGTACTCCAGCGCCGTGACCAGGTCGTCGACGTGGCAGAACTGCCAGGCGGGCCGGGAACCGGCCACGACGAGCAGCCGGGGCGACTCGAAGTAGCGGGTCAGCGCGGTGTCCGTGCCCCCGACGAGCACGGTGGGGCGGACCACGGTGACCTGGAGCCCGGGGTGGGCGCGCGGGGCGCGGCGGCCGAGCCGTTCGATCTCCAGCAGGTCGCCGACGCCCGTGGCCTCGGCGGTGGCCCGCAGCTCGGCGTCCTCGGCGAGCGGGAGGTCGTTGTCGGGCAGCGCCCCGTAGACCATCGCGGACGTGCACAGGACGACGCGGTGCACGCCGACGGCCGCGGCGGCGGTCAGCACGGTCTGGGTGCCGCGGACGTTGTAGGCGGTGCGCGCGGCGGGGTCCGTCTCCAGGTCGAGGTCGAGCGCCAGGTGCACCACGACGTCCGCGCCGCGCAGCTTCTCGGCGATGGCCGGGTCACGCACGTCGAGCAGGTGCCAGGTCGCGTCGGAGACGTCGCCCCGGCGCTCGTCGATGGCGATGACCTGCTTGATCTCGTCGGACGCGGCGAGGCGCGCGGTGAGGAGTTCACCGACGCCCTTCGCGGCTCCGGTGACGGCCACGACGGGGCCGCGGCTTCTGGGGCGGCCGGGGACGGACTTGTTCTCGGGGATCTTCTCGGGCGATGGGTCGGCCAGGTTTCGCGCTGCGCGAACCTGCGGATCTGGGGAACTCACCGGGCGTCTCCAGCGGTTGTCTTCAGTACGTACCCGCGTGACACGTACGTACCAGGTGGCGTCCATCCTGCCGCAGGGCCGGTGCCGACGGAGCACTGAGGCCCTGAGCGGACTTGGTGTCTACGCTGGATGGTGATGTCGGGCAGTCGCCGTCGGTTCCCACCGGCGGCCCTACGAGCCGAGGAAACCCGTGAGTGACACCCCATTCGGATTCGGCCTTCCGCCGGAGGAGCCGGACGACGGCGACAAGGGCAAGAAGAACGACCCCACCGGAGGTGGGCAGGGTTCGGGCGGTCCGGCGAACCCGTTCGGCTTCGGCCCCGGCGCGGGCGGTGACAACCCCTTCGCCGCCATGTTCGGCTCGATGAACCCGAACGACCTGGGCGCGGCGTTCCAGCAGCTCGGCCAGATGCTGAGCTACGAGGGCGGTCCCGTGAACTGGGACATGGCCAAGCAGATCGCCCGCCAGACGGTGTCGCAGGGCACGCCGGACGGCTCCAAGGACGCGAGCGTGGGCCCCGCCGAGCGCGCCGCGGTCGACGAGGCGCTGCGCCTGGCCGATCTCTGGCTGGACGGGGCGACGTCGCTGCCCTCCGGTTCGATCTCCAGCGTGGCGTGGAGCCGTGCGGAGTGGGTCGAGGCGACGCTCCCCGCCTGGCAGCAGCTGGTCGACCCGGTCGCCGAGCGCGTCGGCCTCGCCATGGGCGATGTGCTGCCCGAGGAGATGCAGGCGATGGCGGGACCGCTGATCGGCATGATGCGGTCGATGGGCGGCGCGATGTTCGGCCAGCAGATCGGGCAGGCCGTCGGCGTGCTGGCGGGCGAGGTGGTCGGCTCGACCGACATCGGACTGCCGCTGGGCCCGGCCGGGCGGGCCGCGCTCCTTCCGCTGAACATCGAGCGGTTCGGCAAGGACCTGAGCGTTCCGCAGGACGAGGTGCGGCTGTATCTGGCGCTGCGCGAGGCCGCCCACCAGCGGCTCTTCGCCCATGTGCCGTGGCTGCGCTCGCATCTGTTCGGTGCGGTCGAGGGCTACGCGCGTGGCATCAAGGTGGACACCAGCAAGCTGGAGGACGTGGTCGGCCAGTTCGACCCGTCGCAGCCCGAGCAGTTGCAGGAGGCGCTGCAGCAGGGCATGTTCCAGCCGGAGGAGACCCCGGAGCAGAAGGCGGCCCTGGCCCGGCTGGAGACGGCGCTCGCCCTCGTCGAGGGCTGGGTGGACGCCGTGGTGCACGCGGCCGCGAAGTCCCGCCTGACCTCGGCCGACGCGCTGCGCGAGACGATGCGCAGGCGGCGCGCGTCCGGCGGCCCCGCCGAGCAGACGTTCGCCACGCTCATCGGCCTCCAGCTGCGTCCGCGGCGGCTGCGTGACGCCTCGCGGCTGTGGGCCTCGCTCACGGACGCGCGCGGGCTGGACGGGCGCGACGCGCTGTGGGAGCACCCCGACATGCTCCCGACGGCGCACGACCTGGACGACCCGGACGGCTTCGTCCACCACGAGCAGCTGGACTTCTCCGAGCTGGACAAGATGCTCGGCGAGGCGGCGAACGGGCCGCGGAAGCCCGCGCCCGGTGCGGACACCTCGGAGGACGGCGACAGCGACAGCAAGGGCAAGAGCGACGGCGAGGACGACGGCAAGGACAACACCGACAAGTGAGCCTGCACGACGAAGCCGTTCTCGTACTGAAGGGTTACGAAACCGGGGCCGACACCGCCCAGCAGGAGCTGCGCGAGGCCTACCTGGAGCACCTGGCGCTCCATCCGGACGGCATGTGGAAGGCCTGCGGGGCCGGGCATCTGACGGCCAGCGCCCTGGTCGTCGACCCGGAGCGCGGCCGGGTGCTGCTCACGCTGCACCGAAAGCTGCGGATGTGGCTGCAGATGGGCGGCCACTGCGAGCCCGGCGACGCCACGCCGGCCGCGGCGGCGCTGCGCGAGGCGACGGAGGAGTCCGGCATCCCCGGGCTGACCCTGCTGCCGGGCGGGCCGGTGGTCCTGGACCGTCATCCGATCCCCGCCCCGTGCCACTGGCACCTGGACGTCCAGTACGCGGCGCTGGCCCCGTCGGGCTCCACGGAGCGGATCAGCGAGGAGTCCCTCGACCTGCGCTGGTTCCCCTATGACGAGGTGGCCCGGGTCGCCGACGCCTCGGTGGTCCGGCTGGTGGAGCGGACGCGCGCGGCGATCGACGGCGGCCGGTAGCCGCCCGTACGACACCATCGGTAAGGGGCGGCCTCCTGGGAGGCCGCCCCTTACCGATGGTGGTGTGGTCACTGCTGGCGGTGTGGCTCAGTCCCAGGAGTTGTTCTGGTTCTGGCCGTGCGCGCCGTGCTGGCCGACGCCGAACTGGGCGGCGAGACCCTGCCCGATCTGGGCGTTCTGCGGCGGCAGCAGCTCGCTCGGCTGCACCAGGGCGAAGCCCTGTCCGAGGAAGCTGAGCTCCCAGCCCTCCCCCGTGTTGCCGCGCCGGCGGAAGACACCCGAGGAGTGCGTCTGGGCCTGCATCTGCACCCGCAGGGAGCTGGACCAGGCGACGATCGCGTCGGCGTCGGCGCTGACGTACTTGTCGGGCGTGACCTGCATCATCAGCGGCTGGCCCGAGGTCATCAGCGCGACCTTGCCGGTGCCGGAGATGTTGAGCTGGTACTTGCCGGTGCCCGAGATGCCGTACTGGCTGTCCACGGCGATGACCTCGGTGTGCAGCGAGGAGTCGAGCGCCAGGACGTAGGAGCTGTCGACCGTCAGGCCGTCGTGGTCGACGTCCACCACGTGGATGTACTGCGCCAGGTTGGCGAGGAAGACGGTGCCCTGCCCGGAGCAGCGCATCAGGTCGAGGCCCTCACCGGTGTGGGCGCGGGCGAGGAGCTGCGCGTTCGACTGGTATTCGGCGTCGAACTCCATCAGCCCCTGGTAGGCGACCATGGCGCCCTTGCGGGCGAGGACGTCGTCGCGGCCGGCCAGCGCGACCCGCAGGAGCTGCGGGTTCTGGACCGTGTACCGGTCCTGGGACTGCTGTTCCGTGTAGTTGAAAAGCGGACTCTGCATGGTGTGTTCTCCCTCCCCGTCAGTTCCGAATGCGCAGGCGGTCGGTACTGTCCTCGCTCGGCTGGACGACGACGATCCCCTGGCCGGAGAAGGCCATCTGGAACGCCTCGCCGCTGCCCCGCCCGATGAGCGAGGAGGCCTTGAAGCTGCGCTTGCCCTTCACCTTGAGGTTCGGGGACCAGGCCACGAGGGCGTCGGGGTCCACGTACGTCTCGTCCTCGCCGCGTCCGCAGTCGACGACGATCGGCGTGCCGCGCGAGGTGATCGCGACCCAGCCGGTACCCGAGATGCACACGTTCCACAGGCCCTGACCGGCGAACTTCGCCAGCCCCTTGACCCGCTCGACACCCCAGGTGAGGTGGCCGTCGAAGGCCAGGACGTTGGTGCCGTTGACCGAGAGGGAGTCGTCGTTGAGGTTGATGACGACGACATCGGCGCCGTAGTCGGCCAGGTAGAGCAGCCCGTCCCCGGTGCACTTCATCAGGGGCGCACCCTCGCCGGTGATCCACTGCGAGGCGATCTGGCGGACGGCGGGCGGGTTGGGCTCGTACTGGATGAAGCCCTCGTACGCCACCATCGAACCGGTGCGCGCGTAGAGGTCCTGGCCGGTCGCCATGGCGACCTTCAGCATGGAATGGCCGTGGTTCTCCATCCGGGCCGTGACCGGGGTCGGGGCGTAGCCCGCGAGTTGCTGGTTCATGACGGGCTCCCTCAGACCTCGTAGGGCTGGACGACGATGAAGTTGCCGGGGGCGCCCCGGAACTGGAGGTTCACGGTCTCCCCGCTGTGCCCGGGGTAGGCGTTGCGGCGCAGCCGGACCTGGCTGGAGACGATCACCTGGGAAGCGGACGACCAGGCCACCACGGCGTTGCAGTCGGCGAAAGTGGTCGGGGTGACCGGCAGGACCACGGGGGTGCCGTGGGTCTTGACGACGATGGTGCCGGTGCCCTGGAACTGCATGGTGAACAGGGCGCCGCCGGGGATGCCGTGGCCTTCGATCCTGCGGACCTCGTACTGAAGCGACTCGTCGAAGGCCAGTACGTTCTCGGCCGAGACGCAGATGCCGTCGCCCTGGAGCTCGATGGCGTGCAGATGGGTGCCGTCCTCGGCGAGGAAGACCTGTCCGCGGCCGGTACAGCGCATCAGCTGCATTTCCTGGCCGGTGGCGTTACCGACCATGCGGCCGGCGAAACCCGCGCCCTTGTAGCTGAAGTCGACCTTGCCCTGGTACATCACCATGCTGCCCTGCCGGGCCAGCACTCCGGCACCGCCGCTCATGGTGAGGTCGACCCGCATGAGCTGGCTGTTCTGCGAGGTCCAGCGCTGACCGGTGGCGGTCTCCTTGTACGGCTGGAGCGCGGCCAGCAGCCCCGCGCCGGCCTGCGGAACGCCTTGCGGCACGCCCTGCTGCCCGCCCGGCGGCATCCCGGGAGGCTGCTGCCCGTACGGGGCCGGGGCCGGCTGCCCGTACGGTCCGGAGGCCTGGCCCGGGACCTGTCCGAACTGCGGCTGCTGGGGCGGCTGCCCGAACTGCTGCCCCGGCTGCCCGTACGGGGCCGGTGGGGGCGGCGGTGGCGGGGGTACGGTGCCGCCCTGCGGAGCAAGGGGGGCCACGATCGTCGGCGCGGCGTGCATCTGCTGCTGGGCGGCGGGCATCTGCGGCTGCGGGGCGGGGGGCGGAGCGGGGGCGGGTGGGGTGCCGAAGGACGGTGCGGGCTGCGGTGCCTGGGGGGCCTGTGGTGCTGCTGGGGTGCCGAACGACGGGGCCGGGGTTGCCTGGGCGGGCGGGGCGAACGGCGGAACGGCGGTCTGCGGCTGCGGGGCGGCCGGTTCCTCCTCGGCGACCTCGCCGCCGAAGTTCTTCAGCAGCGCCTCCAGGCCGCCGTCGAAGCCCTGGCCGACCGCGGCGAACCGCCAGACGTCCTTGCGGTAGAAGTCGCCCAGCATGACCGCGCGCTCGGTGCTGAACTCCGAGCCGGTGAACGCGTACCTGACGACTTCCTCGCCGCCCGCGACGATCCGGATGTAGCCGGGGCCGACCTGTGACATCTGCCCGGCGCCGTCCACCGTCGCGGTGAACGACAGCTTGTGGATGTTCGCCGGAATGCGATCCAGCGTGACGCGGAACGACTCTGTGTCACCGGCCTGGGCACCGAGGAGCTGAATGGACTCCTCGGGGGATTTCGGCTGGTTGAAGAAGATGAAATAACGGTCGTCGGAGAGCTGCTCATTGGCATCGAGCCCGAAACAGCTGATGTCAAAGGTCAGTCCCGGGCCGGCGATCTGCACCCCTACGTACAGGTCCGTCCCCGGCGTGAGATCGCTGATCTTGGCCTTGTGGCCGCGTTGGAATTCCCTGGCCATGCGTAACGACCGTCCCCCATCCGGAAGCTGAATGCGTCGCGTCAGGCTATCCGCAAACTCGGGCGTCGGACGAAGCCGGTACAGACCCGGTACAGAAGCGCCCGACGTCACTCACCGCGCGCGGCCGGCAGGTGCGGCAGCCGGTCGGCCGCCACCACCCCTTCGAGATAGCCACGCGCGCGTTCGGTGCGCGGATAGGCGTCGAGGAGCCGCCAGAACCGCGGTCCGTGCCCGGGCACCAGGAGGTGTGCCAGTTCGTGGACGAGCACGTAGTCCACGACGTACTCCGGCATGCCCTGCAGCCGGTGCGACAGACGGATGCTGCCCTCGGCCGGGGTGCAGGAGCCCCACCGGGTGTTCTGATTGGTCACCCACCGAACCGAGACGGGCCTGGCCCGGCCCTCGAAATACTGGGCGGACAGGCGCTCCGCTCGTTCGGCGAGCTCGGTGTCGCCGATGATCCGCTTGTCCTCCTGGGCCGCGAGCTTGTCGAGCATCACGCTCACCCAGCGCCGCTCCTCGGCCTCGGACATCCGGGCGGGAATCAGCACGATCGTGCGGTCGCCCTCCCGGTACGCGGAGACCGTTCTGCTGCGACGGGCGCTCCTGCGGACCTCGACGGCGCTCGTCGCCGAGGCGCGGCGGGCATGGTCCGCCGCACTGCGCCGGTGGGTTCCGGCGCCGGGCGCGGCAGGCTCCCCGGCGGAGCCGGGCGACGGGTCGGCGGGCACGGCACGACGTTACCCGCTGCCAGGGCGGGAAGTCCCGCCCCGGGGACCGTTCCGCATGATCGGCTCCACGCCTTGCACCATTTGAACGACTAATGCCCACGCCTGTGGATAACTTTCCGCACACCTCGGCGGTCCGCTGCATTCTGGCAATGCAAGTCGCACAGCAGTCACAGCCACACAGACCGCACACAGACCGGGGGAAGCCGTGCATCCGATGTTGAAGCCCGCACTGCGCCGCGCATGGCGCGGACGCGACACCGTGCAATTCGGAGTGACGCCCGCGCATGCGGTGAAGGTGGGCCCGATGGATATCGCGACGGGCTGTTTCATGGAACTGCTCGACGGAACGCGGGGCATGCCTCTGCTGCGCGAGGAAGCACGGGCGATGGACCTGAGCGAACGTCATGTGGACGCGTTAGTCATGCGCTTGATGGACGCCGGCCTGGTCGACGACGTACGGGCGGGCGGCCCCGAAGCCGACACCCTGCGGAACAGGGCGGACATCCTGGAGCGCCACCGCCCCGACCTGGCGTCGCTCTCCGTCGTGCATCCCGAGCCCGGCGCGGCGATGCGCCGGCTGGCGGCCCGCCGCTCGATGCGCGTGCAGGTGAGGGGCGCGGGCCGGGTCGGCGCGGCCGTCGCCGCGGTGCTCTCCGGAGCCGGTGTGGGGCGGGTCGAGGTGCTGGACGGCGGATGCGCGGTCCCCGGTGACGTGGCGCCGGGCGGGCTGCCCGCCTCCGCCGTCGGCGAGCGCAGGGACATGGCGGCCCGGCAGCTGGTACGCCGCTCCGCTCCCGGCCCGGCTCCGCGAGCACCCGGGGCGGCGGGCACCGGTCCGGCCGGCCGGGAGCCCGGTCTGTCCCTGATCGTGGTCGCCCCGCGCGACGGTCTGTCCGGGTACGTCCCCGATCCGGGCACGGCTGAGCCGTGGATCTCGTCGGGCACGCCCCATCTGTACGCCGGGGTGATGGAGGCCACCGGGTTCGTCGGGCCACTGGTCCTCCCCGGGGGCACGGCCTGTGCCGGCTGCCTGCATCTGAACCGGCGGGACCGGGACCCTCAGTGGCCGCGCATGCTGGCGCAGTGGCAGTCCGGGCGTCGCGGTGCCGTGCAGGCGTGCGACCTGGGGCTGGCGACGGCGGTGGCGGGTCTCGCGGCGGCGCACGCGCTGGCCTTCCTCGACGGTGAGCTTCCGGCGAGCACCGGGTCCCGGTGGGAGGCGGCGCTGCCGCTGTTGGACTGGAGGTCGGAACGGATCGGGGCTCACCTCGACTGTTCTTGTGGGGCCGCCGGTCACACTGAGGGGGTCCGCGCCTCCGGAGCCGGCAGGGCGCACGACACAATGGCCGGGTAACCGTCGCACGCAGCGCGGCAGTCTGGGATTTGGAGGGGCATATGTCTGATCTTCCCCGGAAGGCGGTCACCCGAACCGCCAAGCTGGCCGCGCTGCCTTTGGGGTTCGCCGGCCGCGCCACCTGGGGCCTGGGCAAGCGCATCGGCGGGAAGTCCGCGGAGCTGGTGGCCCGTGAGGTGCAGCAGCGTACCGCCGACCAGCTCTTCAAGGTGCTCGGCGAGCTGAAGGGCGGGGCGATGAAGCTCGGCCAGGCCCTGTCGGTCTTCGAGTCCGCGCTGCCCGAGGAGGTCGCGGGCCCCTACCGTGCGGCCCTCACCAAACTCCAGGAGGCCGCCCCGCCCATGCCGAGCGGCACGGTGCACGCGGTGCTGGCGGAGCGGCTGGGCGAGGACTGGCGGGAGCTGTTCCTGACCTTCGACGACAAGCCGTCGGCCGCCGCCTCGATCGGGCAGGTGCACCGGGCGGTGTGGCACGACGGCCGGGACGTGGCGGTGAAGGTGCAGTATCCGGGCGCGGGCGAGGCCCTGCTCTCGGACCTGACCCAGCTCAGCCGGTTCGCGCGGCTGCTCGGCCCGCTGGTCCCGGGCATGGACATCAAGCCGCTCATCACGGAGCTGCGCGACCGGGTGTCGGAGGAGCTGGACTACGAGCAGGAGGCGCGGTCCCAGCATGAGCACGCGCTGGAGTTCGCTGACGATCCCGATGTCGTGATCCCCGGGGTGGTCCACCAGTCCGCCCAGGTACTGGTCACCGAGTGGATCGACGGGGTCCCGCTGGCCGAGGTGATCGTCGGCGGAACGGCCGGACAGCGCGACCGGGCCGGTCAGCTGCTCGCCAGGTTCCTCTTCTCCGGCCCCGCGCGCACGGGTCTGCTGCACGCCGATCCGCACCCGGGCAACTTCCGGCTGCTGCCCCCGGCCCTGCCCGCCACCACGGCGGAGGCCGACGAGACCGGGGAGACCGACGAGACCGGGGAGACCGTCGAGGCCGGGGAGACCGTCGAGGCCGGGGAGACCGTCGAGGCCGGGGAGACTGGGGAGGTGACCGACGACGCGGCTCAATGGCGGCTCGGGGTGCTCGACTTCGGGACGGTGGACCGGCTGCCGGGCGGACTGCCGCAGACCATCGGGGACTCGTTGCGACTGACGCTGCGAGGGGACGCCAACGCGGTCTACGAGATGTTGCGGGCGGAGGGGTTCGTCAAGGACTCGATCGACCTGGAGCCGGACGCGGTGCTCGACTACCTCCTGCCGATCATCGAACCGGCCGAGGTGGAGGAGTTCACCTTCAGCCGGAGCTGGATGCGCCACCAGGCCGCCCGGATAGCCGATCCGCGCTCCCCCGCCCATCAGTTGGGCAAGCAGCTGAACCTGCCGCCCTCCTACCTGCTGATACACCGGGTGACGCTGAGCACGATCGGGGTGCTGTGCCAGCTCGGCGCCACGGTCCGGCTGCGCGACGAACTGGAGTCCTGGCTCCCGGGGTTCCACCCGTCCGAGGAGACGGACCAGCCTGAGCAGGAGCAAGACCCCGCGGCAGAGGAGGAGTTGGACGAGGAACCCTCGGCCGAAGAACCCGTGGCGGAACAGCCAGTGGCGGACGAGCCAGTGGCTTAGGAATCCGTGGGCAAGGAGGCCGTGGCCGGCGCCGCCGAGACGGTGGACGCCGGGTAGCGGAAGCAGGTAGGCGGAAGCAGGTAGGCGGAACGGCCGCGGGGCCGGTCCGTTGGACGGACCGGCCCCGCGACAGGGGTACTGCTGGGTGGGTGCTGCCGGCCAGGTGCGGCCCGGCGGGGCGCAGAGAGCGGCTGCGCGCCGACGGGCACCGCTGGTGACCGGCCTCGTCCGACCTGTTCGGGCCGGGGTGTTGCGGGTCAGTTCATGACAGCCATGGCCAGCGCGCGGCGGGCGCGCATCGAGGCGCGCTCGGCCCGGCGCTGCATCCGCCGCGCGGAGATCAGGCGCACGGCCTGACGGTCCGCTTCGGCTTCGCGCATGCGGTCGTGCATATGCGCACGGGCCAGGGCTTCTGGGATGAGTTGCATTTCGCGGGTCCTGTTCTGACGCGAGTCGTTCGCGCCGATGATGGTGACGTCTGGTGTCGCGGAGCCGACGGGCTCTGACGTGGGGATGGTCATTGGAGCCTGGTTTCGGGGGTCGTGGGTGAGGGGACGGTCGATGGTTCCGATGCGCTTCATGGGCTTGGGGGCCGTGACCCCCAGGTCGGCGGTCACGCCGCGACCGGGTTCTTGCGCGGGCGGCCACGCGGCCGCTTGCGGGCAACGACGACACCCTGGATGAAGAGCTCGCCACCCCAGACGCCCCACGGCTCGCGGCGCTCCTTGGCGCCGGCGAGGCAGGCCTCGACGAGCGGGCAGGTGCGGCAGAGGGACTTGGCGTACTCGACGTCGGCCGGCGACTCCGCGAAGAAGACCTCCGGGTCGTAGGCACGGCAGGGGACGGGCACACCGAGGTTCTCGATGGCGTCGTCGAGCGCGGTGAGCGCGGTGAGGGGGGTCAAGGTGGAGTCCTCCGTGAGGCCGGGCGGGGAGATCGTGTCGGAAGGCGGTACTGACGGGGCGTGCGCTTCGAGTTGCACGGTGGTGGTGTCCTCGTCTGGTCGTTTCCGGCCTGTTGGCCGGGGGGCGGCTGGTACCAGGTCCTGCTTGTCCCGAGGCTCCTTCGCGCTGTCCCGTCCGTTCGGACAAAACAAAAGGGCCGCGGAACCCGAGTGGGGTTCCGCGGCCCTGAAGGCGCCGGCCTGATGATGGATCAGGCTGGATCACTCCAGGGTTCAGGCCCACGGAAGGCCCACATCGTGTGGTGGTGCATCGTCTGCTCGGTGACGCCGGCTTCCGCTCCCGCACCGACGGCCCCAAAGGCATAGGCCTGGGCCTGTCCCTTCGCTACTGCTGCTGCCGGTGCCTGGGTCGGTCGCTCATTGCGCTCCCGCACGGGAAGGCCGGCCAGGGACATCGGGACGACGGCGGAGACGCCGGACACACCGGTGGCACGCAGCGAGGACTTCGAGGAACGGGCGAGAAGGCCGAGCGAGCAGGCGGAGACGACCGAGAGATCGGTCATTTTGTTGGTCTCAAAGATGCTGATCACTTCAATCGCCTCCTCTCGGCGTCTCGGAGGGACCGGCGAGCCGGTCCTGCGTATTCGGATAAGTACAGCACAGAGCCAGCGCTTCGGAGAAGCCGCTGTTTCCGTGGTTAAGAACCTATGGTGATGACTGGGGCGGGCGCAAACTATTTTTTCGACGAGTTTTTCTCACATCTCCCCGTCGGCCTCCGCGATCTCCTCGCTCCCGTCCCCACCTGCGCAGATGTCCAGAACGGCGGCGCCGAAGCGGCCCAGCTTCCGCGCGCCGACCCCCGAGATCCCGGCGAGTTCGCCCTCGCTGTGGGGCACCGCCTCCGCGATGGCCATCAGCGTCTTGTCGGTGAACACGCAATAGGCGGGCTGGCCGATCTCCCGCGCCCGGCCGGCGCGCCAGTCGTGCAGCCGCTCGTACAGCGCCTCGTCCATGTCGGACGGGCAGTCGTCGCAGCGCATCAGCTTCATCTCGCCGGCGTCCGTCAGCGTCTTGCCGCAGACCCGGCACCGCGCGGGCCCCCGGGGCTTGCGACGGGCCACGACCGGCCGCTCGACGCCGCCGCCTCCACCCGCCCCACCCGCTCCGCCCGCCGCGCTGCGGGCGCCGGGCCCGGTCGAGCCGGGGCGCAGCCCGTTCAGGAACCGGGTCGGCCGGCGTCCGGGCCGGCCGCCGGGCGAACGGGACAGCGACCACGACAGCGTGAGGTGGTAGCGGGCCCGGGTGACTCCGACGTACAGCAGCCGGCGCTCCTCCTCGACCTGCTCCGCGGTCTTGGCGTAGGTGATCGGCATCATGCCCTCGGTCAGTCCGACCAGGAACACGGCGTCCCACTCCAGGCCCTTCGCCGAGTGCAGCGAGGCGAGTGTCACGCCCTGGATCGTGGGGGCGTGCTGGGCGGCGGCCCGCTCGTCGAGCTCGGCGACCAGGTCGGAGAGGGTCGCGCCCGGCTTGGCCCGCTCGAAGTCCTCGGCGAGCCTGACCAGGGCGGCCAGGGACTCCCAGCGGTCGCGCACCGCGCCGGAACCGGCGGGCGGCTCGCTGCGCCACCCCTTCGTGGAGAGCACCGCCCGCACCTCGGCGGGCAGGCCCTCCGCGTCGTCCAGGAGGGAGTCGTTGCCCCCCGCGCGGGCGGCACCGCGCAGGGCGATGCCCGCCTCCCGCACCTCCGCGCGCTCGAAGAAACGTTCCGCGCCCCTGAGCTGGTAGGGCACGCCCGCGTCCGCGAGGGCCTGCTCGTAGACCTCGGACTGGGCGTTGACCCGGTAGAGCACGGCGATCTCACCGGCCGGGACGCCCGCAGCGATCAGGTCGCGGATGCGGCGGGCGGTGCCCTCGGCCTCGGCGGGCTCGTCCGCGTACTCCACGAAGGCGGGCTCGGGGCCGCGCTCGCGCTGGGAGACCAGGTCGAGGCGGTGCTCGGCGGCCCGGCCGGTGGCCTGGGCGAGCAGCCCGTTGGCCAGGTGGACGACCTGGGGGGTGGAGCGGTAGTCGCGGACGAGCTTGACGACGGTGGCCCCGGGGTGGCGGGTGCGGAAGCCCAGCAGGTGGTCGGGGGTGGCCCCGGTGAAGGAGTAGATCGTCTGGCCCGCGTCGCCGACGACGCAGAGGCTGTCCCGGTCACCGAGCCAGAGGTCGAGCAACCGCTGCTGGAGCGGGCTCACGTCCTGGTACTCGTCCACCACGAAGTGCTGGTACTGGCGGCGGACGTGGTCGGCGATGTCGTGCCGGTCCTGCAGGATGCCGACCGTCAGGAGCAGCACGTCCTCGAAGTCGATCACCGTCCGCTCGCGCTTCAGCTGCTCGTACATCGCGTAGACCTGGGAGATCTCCGCCGGGTCGCGCGGGGCTTCCCGCTGGGACTTGGCGACCATGGCGGGGTAGTCGGCGGGCACGGTCTGCGTGACCTTGGCCCACTCGATCTCGCTGGTGACGTCCCGCAGCTCGTTGCGGTCGAGCCGGATGCCGCAGTGGGCCGCCGCTTCGGCCACCAGCTGGACCTTGCGCTCCAGCAGCCGGGGCAGATCGCCACCGACTGCTTTCGGCCAGAAGTACTGGAGCTGCCGCAGCGCCGCCGAGTGGAATGTGCGCGCCTGCACCCCGCCGGCTCCCAGCTGCCGCAGCCGGCCGCGCATCTCGCCGGCGGCCCGGTTGGTGAACGTGACAGCCAGCACGCTCGACGACTGGAGTATCCCGGCGCGCACTCCGTAGGCGATGCGGTGCGTGATGGCCCGCGTCTTGCCCGTACCGGCTCCGGCCAGCACGCACACCGGGCCCCGCAGGGCCGTGGCGACCTCGCGCTGCTCGGGGTCGAGTCCGTCCAGGACGGCGTCGGCGGAGTCGGGGACCTGGGGGAAGAGGGTGGAGTGCGTTGCTGATGTCACCCCGCCATGCTGCCAGGTCGCACGGGGCGGGTGCGGTGGTTGTCCACAGGGGTGACGTATCCGTCGTACTAATGCGGCGGCGGCACCCGGCGCTCGGAACACGCCGCACGGCACGGCGGCCGCACCCGGAACACGCCGCACGGCACGGCCGCCGCGCTCAGCACGCGCCGCACAGCACGGCCGCCGCGCTCAGCACGCGCCGCCCGGCACGGCGGCCGGACCCGGGCACGGCGGCCGCCGCCGTATGCGGACCCCGGCACCGGGAATGGCAACCGGGTTCCGTACGTTCACCCTGCGTGCGGCAACGCACGTCCCGGCCCCTGTGCGACGCACCGGACCCGCGTCCGGGCGTGAGGGGTTGCCGGGACCGATGAGACAGAGGAGCGCGAAGACATGCCGGGCACTGTGACGATGTACAGCACCACGTGGTGCGGCTACTGCCGTCGGCTCAAGGGCCAGATGGACCGTGAGGGCATCGCCTACACCGAGATCAACATCGAGCAGGACCCGGAGTCGGCGGCCTTCGTCGAGAAGGCCAATGGCGGGAACCAGACGGTCCCGACGGTTCTGGTGGTCCCCGCCGACGGCGGTGACGACGTCGTCATGACGAACCCGAGCCTGGCCCAGGTGAAGCAGGCCCTCGCCGTCTGAGGACCCCCGCGCCCCGCGCCCACCCCGCCCTCTCCGGTCAGCGCACCGGAGGGGGCGTTGCTGCGTCCGGGCCCGGTCAGCCCGCCGCGCGGACCGGCTTCGGGAGCGGCTTGCCGTACCAGAGCTCGATCAGCCGGGACGCGATCGAGATGCCGAACGGGGGCAGGATCTCGCCGGACTCGAAGGCGGCCGTCAGCTCCTCGCGGGAGAACCAGCGCGCCTCCTCGATCTCCTCGCCGTCGACGTTGATCTCGGACGTCGTGGCGCGGGCCATGAAGCCGAGCATCAGGCTGGAGGGGAACGGCCAGGGCTGGCTGGCGACGTACTCGACCTCGCCGACCGTGATGCCCGCCTCCTCGAAGACCTCGCGCGCCACGGACTGCTCGATCGACTCGCCCGGCTCGACGAACCCGGCGAGCGTGGAGAAGCGGCCCTCGGGCCAGTGGACCTGGCGGCCCAGCAGGGCGCGGTCCTGGTCGTCGGTGACGAGCATGATGACCGCCGGGTCGGTTCGCGGGTAGTGCTCGGCGCCGCAGGCCTGGCAGCGGCGGATGTGGCCGGCCGCGGCGATGACCGTGCGCTCGCCGCAGCGGGAGCAGAAGCGGTGCAGCCGCTGCCAGTTCTCCAGGGCCACCGCGTGCACCATCAGACCGGCGTCGCGGGCGCCGAGGAGCATCCCGGCCTCGCGCAGCCCGGCGGGCCGTGCCGACTGGTCCATGCGGCCCGGCAGGGTGTCCTTCTGGAGGGCGAAGTAGCTGACGCCGTCCGCGTCGGTGCCGAGGAAGTAGCGGTGGGTCTCGGTGACGGGCGCCTCGAAGGCGGGAGTCATCACGAGTTCGGTGCCGTCGTCGGTGTCGTCGATCAGCACCTGGCCGCCGGAGACGACGAAGACCCGGGTCGTCGGGTGGCTCCACGCGGCGGACAGCCATGCCTCGTCGAGGCGGTGGTGCGCGGCGCGGTCGATGCCGCTCGGCGCGGTCAGACCGATGGGCCGGTCTGCGGTGGCGTTGTCGAAGGTGCTCACAGGTGCTTCCTACTCCCCCGGGATGGATCGGGTGTTCAGAGGATTCAGCGGAGGGCGGCCGCCATTTCGCCCCAGAGGTGGGCGGCGGTCTCCACGCCCTTGAACAGCAGGCCGAGCTCGATCTTCTCGTCGGGAGCGTGCCAGCCGTCGGACGGTACGGAGATGCCGAGGAAGAGGACGGGCGCGCCGAGCACGTCCTGGAGGTCGGCGGCGGGACCGGAGCCTCCTTCCCGGGTGAAGAGGATCTTCTGGCCGAAGGCCCGTCCCATGGCGCGGGCGACGGCCTGCAGCGCCGGGTGGTCCAGGGGCGTCAGGCAGGGGCGGGTGGCGGGGAGGAAGGTGATCCGGTGGCCGATTCCGGCCGGGACGCGGGCCTCGGCCCAGGCCCGTACGGCCTGCTGGACGTGGTCCGGGTCCTGGCCCGCGACCAGGCGGAAGCTGATCTTCACGCGGGCGGACGACGGGATGATCGTCTTGCTGCCCGCGCCCTGGTATCCGCCGCCGATGCCGTTGACCTCGGCGGTGGGGCGGGCCCAGATCCGCTCCAGCGTGGAGTACCCGGCCTCGCCGGACGCCGCCCCGGACCTGGCGGTGCGCAGCCAGGTGTCCTCGTCGAACGGCAGCTCGGCGAAGAGGGCGCGTTCGGTGTCGGTGAGTTCGGCCACGCCGTCGTAGAAGCCGGGGACCGCGACCCGCCCGTCGGTGTCGTGGAGCGCCGCGACGAGGCGGGCGACCTCGGTCGCGGGGTTGGGGACGGCGCCGCCGAACGAGCCCGAGTGGATGTCCTGCTCCGGCCCGTGCAGCTCGATCTCGCACTCGGCGAGGCCGCGCATCCCGGTGCAGACGGTCGGGGTGGTCTCGTTCCACATGCCGGTGTCGGAGACGATCACCGCGTCCGCTGCGAGGCGGTCGGCGTGCTGCTCGACCAGTGCGCGGAAGTGCGGGGAGCCGGACTCCTCCTCGCCCTCCACGATGAGCTTGAGGTGGACGGCGGGAGTGGTGCGGCCGGTCGCGGCGAGGTGGGCCCGGACGCCGAGGGTGTGGAAGAACACCTGCCCCTTGTCGTCGGCCGCGCCGCGTCCGTACATCCGGCCGTCGCGGATCACCGGCTCGAACGGTTCGGTGCTCCAGCCGTCCTCGCGGGCGGCGGGCTGCACGTCGTGGTGTCCGTACACCAGGACCGTGGGGGCTGCCGGGTCGTCGGACGGCCACTCGGCGAAGACGGCGGGCGCCCCGTCCGTCTCCCATACCTCGGCGACCGGGAAACCGGTCTCCTTCAGCTTCGCCGACAGCCACTCGGCGCTGCGCCGTACGTCGCCCTCGTGCTCCGGCTGAGCGGATACGGAGGGGATGCGCAGCCACTCGGCGAGGTCGTCGAGGAAGGCCGTGCGGTGCTGCTCGGTGTACGTACGGACAGCGCTGTCCGGGGTGTCGCTCATGACCTTCAGCTTATCCGTCCGACGGAGGTGGCTCGTCCAGGAGGATGCGCTCCAGCTCCGGGCGGCCCGGGAGCCGTGCCGGGCGGACGCTCTCACCGCTGCGGACGAAGAGGAAGGTGGCCGTGACGTCGGTGAGCGGCAGCCCGTGCAGTTCGGCCCAGGCCAGCCGGTAGACGGCGAGCTGGAGGGGGTCGGCGGTGTGGGTGCGGCTGGTCTTCCAGTCGACGATCTCGTACGTGTTACCCGTGCGGTACACCGCGTCGATACGGCCCCGGATCACCCGCCCGGCCAGCGTGATCTGGAAGGGTGTCTCCACGCGGTACGGGGTGCGGCGGGCGTACGGGGTGCGCTCGAATGCCTCCTTGAGTTCGGCGAGGTCGCGCTCGTCGGCGATGTCGGCGTCGCTCTCGTCGCCGCCGGGCAGTTCGTCGGGGCCGAGCATGGGCAGCGGCAGCTCCTCGAAGCGGGACTCGACCCAGGCGTGGAAGCGGGTGCCCCGGCGGGCGGCGGGCTGCGGGGGGCGGGGCATGGGCCGGGCCAGCTCCCGGGCGAAGCCGTCGGGGTCGTCGGCCAGGCGCAGCAGCTGGGTGGCGGAGAGGGAGGCGGGGACGAGGACGTCGCGCACGGTGGCGCGGGCGCGGCGCAGCTCCCCGGCGAGGGCCTCGAGGTCGCGGTCCCAGGAGGCGAGGGTGCGGACCTCCTCGGGCGTGAGCCGCGCGGGGGCGGGAGCGGGGGTACGGGCCGCCGGGACGTGCGGGGCCGGCGAGGGCGCCGGAGCCGGCGGGGGCGGGGCGTCGTCGTCACTGTCATCGTCGGGGAAGGGGGCCTCGTCGGGGAAAGGCGCCTCGTCCGGGAAAGGCGGCTCGTCGGGGAACGGCTCGTCGTCCAGGTAGGACGCTTCGTCGGGGAAGGGCGCCTCGTCCGGGAAGGGCACCTCGTCCGTCAGCGGAACCCCGTCCGGGAAGGGCACCGCGTCCGGGCGCGCGCCCCCGTCCGGGAAACGGGTCTCCTCCGGCAGCGGCGCCTCCTCCGTGACGCTCGCCCCCTCGGGCAACGGAGCCTTCCCCGCCAGCGCCGCCAGGTGGTCCAGGACCGTGTCCGCGGCCGCCCGGCGGCGGGTCAGGGCGGTGGCGTCCAGGGGGAGCGGCCAGGCGTGGTCGGCGGCGGCCTCGGACAGGGCCGGGTTCTCCTCGGTCTCGGCCGGCTCGTCCTCCCACGCCTCGATCTCGCCGTACCCGGCGGCGCAGTGCTCGTACAGCGCGTGCAGGAAGGGGGACGGGCCGCGCGGCTTCTTCTGGCTGGGGCCCCACCAGTGGCCGGAGCCGAGCAGCAGCGTGCGGGGGCGGGTGAAGGTGACGTAGCCGAGGCGGAGCTCCTCGGTGTGCTGGTGCTCCTTCATCTCCTCCTTGAAGCCCTTGAGGCCCTTGGCGTCGAAGGCGTGGAGGGCGGGCAGCGTGGCCCTGTCGCCGCGCAGGGCGTGCGGGAGGACCTGGGGCTGGGAGGTCCAGGCGTCGCGGGACTGGCCGCTGGGGAACTGGCCGGTGACCAGGCCGGGCACGGCGACGACGTCCCACTCCAGGCCCTTGGACTTGTGGGCGGTGAGGACCTTGACGGTGTTCTCGCCGCCGGGCAGGGCGTTGTCCAGGCCCTTCTCGTACTGGGCGGCGGTGCGCAGGAAGCCCAGGAAGGCGAGCAGGGTGGCCTCGCCGTCGACGGCGGCGAAGCGGGCGGCGACGTCGAGGAAGTTGCCCAGGGTCTCGCGGCGGCGGGCGGCGAGGGCCTGCGGGGACGCGGACAGCTCGACCTCCAGGCCGGTGGTGGCCAGGACCCGGTGGAGCACGTCCATCAGGGGGTCGGCGAGCGAGCGGCGCAGGTCGCGCAGTTCGGCGGCGAGGCGGGCGAAGCGGACCCGGGCGTCGGCGGAGAACGGAAGCCGGTCGTCCTCCTCGCCGCCAGCGTCGAGGAAGGTGTCCAGGGCGTCGGCGAGGGAGATCACCTCGGCCGGGTCCACACCCTCGACGGCCTCGGCGAGCCGGCGGTCGGGGTCCTCGTCGTCGCCGTGGGCGGCGCGGTGGACGAGGAGACGGGCCCGGCGGCCGAGCAGGGCCAGGTCGCGGGGGCCGATCCGCCAGCGGGGACCGGTGAGCAGGCGGACCAGGGCGGCGTTGGCCCCGGGGTCCTGAAGCACCTCGCAGACGGCGACGAGGTCGGCGACCTCGGGGAGGTGGAGCAGCCCGGAGAGGCCGACGACCTCGACCGGGATGTCCCGGGCGACCAGCGCGGCCTGGATCTCCGGGAAGTCACCGGCGGTGCGGCACAGGACGGCGATGTCGCCGGGGGCCTTGCCGGTGCGCACGAGGTGGGCGATGGAGTCGGCGAGCCAGGCCATCTCCTCGGCGTGGGTGCGCAGCAGCGCGCAGCGGACGAGGCCGTCGCGCTCGGCGCCGGGGGCGGGGCGCAGGGCCTCGACGCCCTCGTGCATGGCGCGCAGGGGGGCGGCGAGTCCGTTGGCGAGGTGAAGGAGGCGGCCGCCGCTGCGGCGGTTCTCGCTGAGGGAGTAGCGGGTGGCGGGGGTGCCGTCGGCGTGCGGGAAGTGGCTGGGGAAGTCGTCCAGGTTGGCGACGGAAGCGCCGCGCCAGCCGTAGATGGCCTGGCAGGGGTCGCCGACGGCGGTGACGGCGTGCCCGGAGGCGGTGCCGTCGGGCCCGCTGCCGAAGAGGGCGGCAAGCAGGAGGCGCTGGGCGACGGAGGTGTCCTGGTATTCGTCGAGCAGGACGACCCGGTACTCCTCGCGCAGGATCGCGCCGACCTCGGGGCGGGTGAGGGCCAGCTCGGCGGACAGGGCGATCTGGTCGCCGAAGTCGAGGAGGTCGCGGCTGCGCTTCCCCTCGCGGTAGCGCCGGGTCAGCGAGAGCAGTTCGCGGCGGGCCTCGGCGGTCTCGGGGATCTTGCGCAGTTCGGCGTTGCTGAGCCTGGCGGTCTCCAGCGTGCCGAGCAGTTCGGTGTCGTACGCGGCGAGCTGTTCGGGGCGTACGAGGTGTTCTGCCAGCTCGGCGTCGAGGGCCAGCAGGTCGCTGACCAGGGTCGGGAAGGACCTGGTCAGGGCGGGGTAGGGGCCGGGGGCCTCGCGCAGCACGCGGGCGGCGAGCTGGTAGCGGGTGGCGTCGGCGAGGAGGCGGGTGGCGGGTTCGAGTCCGATGCGCAGCCCGTGCTCGGTCAGGAGCCGCCCGGCGAAGGCGTGGTACGTGGAGATGCCGGGCTCGCCCGGGGGGTTGTCCGGGTCGATGGCGTCCGGGTCGGTGACGCCGGCCGCGACGAGGGCCCTGCGTACGCGCTCGGCCAGCTCGCCGGCCGCCTTGTTGGTGAAGGTGAGCCCGAGGACCTGCTCGGGGGCGACCTGGCCGGTGCCGACCAGCCACACCACGCGTGCCGCCATCACCGTGGTCTTCCCCGACCCGGCCCCGGCCACGATCACCTGCGGGGCGGGCGGCGCGGTGATGCAGGCCGTCTGCTCCGGGGTGAAGGGGATGCCGAGAAGCTCCTTGAGCTGCTCGGGGTCGGTCAGGCGCGGGGACACTCCACAGAGGCTAACCGGAGCCACCGACAACCCGCGAAGCCCCGGAGTGCGCAGCTGTCTCCGCCTCCCGGTGGGACGCAGGAATCCCGGATGGGTCTAAATTATCTGCTGGTCGCACCAACAGCCTTACGAGGACGGTCACATGAGCGCCGACGCACCCGCCCCTGACGCCTCCGGGCTCCGGAAGCGCATCGACACGACGAAGGCGCACCCCGCACGGGTCTACGACGTCTTCCTGGGCGGCAAGGACAACTACCCGGCCGACCGCGAGGCCGCCGCCATGGCGGCGAAGGCCAATCCGCGCGGCCATCTCGACGTCCGGCACAACCGGGACTTCGTCCGGCGGGCTGTGACCGTGCTCGCGGGCGAGTCGGGTATCCGGCAGTTCCTCGACGTCGGGACCGGGCTGCCGACCCAGCAGAACGTGCACCAGATCGCCCAGGCCATCGCCCCGGACGCACAGGTCGTCTACGTCGACAACGACCCGATCGTCCTCGTCCACGCGCAGGCCCTGCTCACCAGCAGCGCCGAGGGCCGCACCGACTACATCGAGGCGGACATCCGCGAACCGGGCAAGATCCTGGAGGCCGCCCGCCGCACCCTCGACTTCGACCGCCCGGTCACCCTCGTCCTCGCCGCCATCCTGCACTTCATCGATGACGACGAGGCCTACCCCGTCGTCGCCCGGCTCCTCGGCGCACTGCCGTCCGGCAGCCATCTCGTCCTGAGCCACCTCACCGCCGACATGAACCCGGTGCCGATCAACAAGGTGGCCGAGACGTTCCGCAAGCGGGGGTTCTCCTTCGTGCTGCGCCGGCGCGAGGAGATCGAGCGCTTCGTCACCGACAACGGCCTGGAACTGCTCGACCCCGGCATCGTCCCGTCGCGGCACTGGCGCCCGGACCACGCGGCCGACGCGACCGAGACGCGGGGGCCGGCGCCGGAAGAGCTGGACCACCTGGACGGGGGCCGGTACGTCAGCATCTCCGACGCGACGGACGAGGACGTCAACATCTATGTCCTCGTGGCGCGCAAGCCGTGAAGGCCCGTAAATCATCCGCTTGTCGCATCAACATTTTTACGAGGACGGTCACATGAGCGCCGACGCACCCGCCCCTGACGCCTCCGGGCTCCGGAAGCGCATCGACACGACGAAGGCGCACCCCGCACGGGTCTACGACGTCTTCCTGGGCGGCAAGGACAACTACCCGGCCGACCGCGAGGCCGCCGCCATGGCCCTGGCCGCCAACCCGCGCGGGTACCTCACCGTGCGGCACAACCGGGACTTCATGCGGCGGGCGGTGACCCTCGCGGCGAAGGACGGCGTCCGGCAGTTCCTCGACATCGGGACCGGGCTGCCGACCCAGCAGAACGTGCACCAGATCGCCCAGGCCATCGCGCCCGACGCACGGGTGGTCTACGTCGACAACGACCCGGTCGTCCTCGTCCACGCGCAGGCCCTGCTCACCAGCGGGCCCGAGGGGCGTACCGACTACATCGAGGCGGACCTGCGCGAGCCGGGCAAGATCCTGGAGGCCGCCCGCCGCAGCCTCGACTTCGACCGCCCGGTCACCCTCGTCCTGGCGGCCGTCCTCCACTTCATCGAGGACGACACGGCCTACCCGGTCGTGAGGCAGCTGGTCGACTCCCTCGCACCCGGCAGCGTCGTCGTCCTGAGCAATGTGAGTGCGGACCTCAACACGGAGCAGGTCGGCAGCATCACCAAGGGGTTCAAGGAGCGCGGCTTCGCCATGGTCCGCCGCTCGTACGCCCAGATGGAACGCTTCGTCACCGACAACGGACTGGAACTGCTCGACCCCGGCATCGTCCCCGTGCACCGCTGGCGCCCCGAGCAGGTCACCGACCTGCCGGAGGCCAGGAACCCCGACCCGGAGTTCGTGGCGGGCCTGGACGAGCTGGACCGTACGCGCTACCAGGACATCAACGACGTCACCGACGCGGACGTCAGCGTGTACGGCCTGGTGGCGCGCAAGCACTGACCCCGCTCCTACTCCAGGACGTGCCGGCCCTCCGGCTGCGCGCTGCACGAGGCCCGGAAGGTGCAGTGGGTGCAGTGCTGGCCGGTCGTCGGGGTGAACCGTTCGTCCAGGACCCGGCCCGCGGCGGTCGCCAGCAGGTCGGAGACCCACTCGGAGTCCGGCGGCGCCTGCGCCTGCACCTTGGGCGCGGCGTCGCCCCCCTCCTTCTTGGGGGCGGCCTGGCGCAGCTGTACGAGTTCGGCGCCGCCCGGCTCGGGCCGCGTACCGTCGAAGACGTCGTCGACCGCCCCTTCCCGGACCGCCAGCTGGTAAACGGCGAGCTGGGGGTGGCGGGCGACCTCGTCCTTCGTCGGGGACTGCTTGCCGGTCTTGAAGTCGACGACATAGGCCCGGCCCTCGGTGTCCCGCTCCACGCGGTCCATGGAGCCCCGGATGCGTACCTCGAACTCCCCCGCCGCCAGCGTCACGTCGAAGTCGTGCTCACTGGCCACAGGCGTACGGCCGGCCCGGTCCATGACGTGCCAGCGCAGGAAGCGTTCGAGGGCGGCGCGCGCCTGCTCCTTCTCCTGGTGCGACTTCCAGGGGGCGTCGAAGACCAGCCCGTCCCAGACCGAGTCGAGCCGTTCCATCAGGACGGCCAGGTCGGCGGGCGTACGGCCGGAAGCCACCTCGTCGGCCAGGACGTGGACGACGTTGCCGAAGCCCTGGGCGGCCGTCGCGGGCGCGTCGGCCTTCACCTCGCGGCCCAGGAACCACTGGAGCGCACAGCTGTTGGCGAGCTGGTCGAGCGCGCTCCCGGACAGGGCGACGGGCTGGTCCCGGTCGCGCAGCGGTACCGCCGAGCGCGTCGGCTCGTACAGCCCCCACCAGCGGTACGGGTGGGCGGCGGGCACGAGCGGCTGGCCGTCGTCGTCGGTGAGCGCGGCCAGCCGGGCGAGGCGGTGGGCGGCCTCCTCGCGCAGGGCGTCGGAGGCGGCGGGGTCGACGGTGGTGGCGCGCAGCTCGGCGACGAGCGCGGCGACGGCGAGGGGGCGGCGCGGGCGGCCGGTGACGTCCCGGGGTTCGACGCCCAGCTCGGTCAGGAAGCGGGAGGGCTGGTCGCCGTCGTCGGCGGGGGCCTTGACCGCGGTGACGACCAGGCGCTCGCGGGCCCGGGTCGCCGCCACGTAGAACAGCCGCCGCTCCTCCGCGAGGAGGGCGCCGGGCGTGAGGGGTTCGGCGAGGCCGTCGCGGCCGATCCGGTCGGCTTCGAGGAGCGAGCCGCGGCGCCGCAGGTCGGGCCAGAGGCCTTCCTGCACGCCCGCGACGACGACCATGCGCCACTCCAGGCCCTTGGACCGGTGGGCGGTCATCAGCCGTACGGCGTCGGGACGCACCGAGCGCCGGGAGAGGGTGTCGGCCGCGATGTCCTGGGCGTCGACCTCCTCCAGGAAGTTGAGCGCGCCCCGGCCCCCGATGCGCTCCTCGGCGCGGGCGGCGGTGTCGAAGAGGGCGCAGACCGCGTCGAGGTCACGGTCGGCGTTGCGCCCGCCCGCGCCCCCGCGCAGGGCCGCGCGCTCCAGCCGGCCGGGCCACGGGGTGCCGGACCACAGCGTCCACAGGGCCTCCTCGGCGGTGCCGCCGGCTTCGAGCAGCTCGCGCGCCGTGCGCAGCAGCGCGCCCAGGCGCTGGGCGCCACGGGCGTACGCCGGATCGTGCGCCACAAGCCGCTCCGGCTCGGCGAGTGCGCGGGCCAGCAGTTCGCCGGAGGGCGCGGGCACCCGGTTCCCGGCGGCGCGCTCCTCGTCCCGCAGGGCGCGGCCGAGCCGGCGTAGATCGGCGGCGTCCATGGAGCCGAGGGGCGAGGCGAGCAGGGCCAGGGCGGTCTCGGTGTCGAGCCAGGCGGCTTCCTCCCCTTCGGCCGCTCCCCCGTGCAGGGCCGCCGCGGCCACCGCGCGCAGGGCGGTCAGGAGGGGGGCCACCGCGGGTTCGTGGCGCAGGGCCAGGTCGTCGCCGTCCACCTCCAGGGGAACGCCCGCCGAGGTCAGGGCCCGGCGCAGGGCGGGGAGCGTGCGGCCGCCGGCCCGGACGAGCACCGCCATCTCGTGCCACGGCACACCGTCCTCCAGGTGCGCCCGGCGCAGCAGGTCGGCGATGTTGTCGAGCTCGGTGGAGGCGGTCGGGTAGGTGTACGTCTCGACGCTGCCGCCCTCGCGGACCGCGCCCAGATCCCGGTGGGCGCGGACCTTCGCCGACGGCAGCCGGGTGAGCGGCATCCGCCGGGTGAGCAGGCGGGTGGCGGCGAGCAGCCGGTCGCCGGAGCGGCGCGAGGTGGTGAGGACGCCGACCGGGGCCGGGGCGCCGTCCGCGCGCCGGAAGACCTCCGGGAAGTCGAGGATGCCGTTCACGTCGGCGCCCCGGAACGCGTAGATCGACTGGTCCGGGTCACCGAAGGCGATCAGGTCGCGTCCGCCGCCGCCTCCCGGAGCGCTGCCCCGGTTGCCGGCCAGCGCGTGCAGCAGCCGCACCTGGGCCGGGTCGGTGTCCTGGTACTCGTCGACGAACACCGCGTCGTACTTCCCGGCCAGCAGCGCCGACACCTCGGGGCGCTCCGCGAGGAGCACCGCGCGGTGGACCAGCTCGGCGTAGTCCAGCACGCCCTGGGCGTCCAGCACGTCGAGGTATTCGGCGAGGAAGCGGGCGGCGGCGCCCCAGTCGGGCCGGCCGGTGCGCCGGGCGAAGTCGGCGAGGGCGTCCGGGCCGAGGCCCAGCTCGCGGCTGCGGGCGAGCACCGCGCGCACCTCGTCGGCGAAGCCGCGCGTGGTCAGGCAGGCGCGCAGCTCGTCGGGCCAGCGGATGTGCGGGCGGCCCTCCTTCTCCAGGTCGAGCTGGCCGGCCAGCAGGTCGCGGACGGTCACGTCCTGTTCCGGTCCGGAGAGCAGGCGCAGCGGGTCCGCGAAGAGGTCGGCGTCCTGGTGGGCGCGGACCAGGGCGTAACAGAAGGAGTGGAACGTGGTGGCCTGCGGTCCCCGGGCGGCGCCGAGCCGGGCGGCCATCCGGTCGCGCAGTTCGACGGCGGCCTTGCGGCTGAAGGTGAGGACGAGCACGCGCGCCGGGTCGGCGCCCCGGGCGATGCGGGCGGCGACGGATTCGACGAGCGTGGTCGTCTTGCCCGTACCGGGTCCGGCGAGCACCAGGAGCGGGCCGCCGGGATGGTCAACCACCGCGCGTTGCGCCGCGTCCAGGAGAGGGGGCTCCACGGAACCCGGCAGGGTGCGCACCAGCCGGTACGGGCCCTGGGCCCCCTGCCGTGCCTGACGGCGAGGACTGTGCCGGGTGGTGGAGGAGGTGCTCACGTGGGATCGCCGGTCCTGGTGGGTGTACGGGTGGTGAGGGCGCGGTGTCTGCCGCGAACTGACGACGCTACTCCGGCGCGGACCGCGAATGCGGCGGGAGGGCTGCGGGGATCGTCACGTTCCGCGAACGGCGGCGCCCCGGTTCAGCGCCGCGCTCCGCGCACACCGTACGGACCGGGCTCCGCCCGATACGCCGTCGGATGGCCGAAGCTGTCAGGTGTGAGCTCCCCCACCGCCGCCGCCCGTCACGCCGTCCCATCGCGCGCGCCGCATGTCCAGGCGCGGGAGGTGGCCCTCCGCGCTGCGGGGGGCCTCGCGCAGCGGGGTGTTCTCCTCTCGGTAGTGGTCCAGGGCGCGCAGTTCGTGGCCGGGCAGCAGCGCGCCGTCGGAGCGCACCACGCGCCACCACGGCGCCGCTCCCCCGTACAGCGCCATGACCCGGCCGACCTGGCGCGGGCCGCCGTCGCCCAGCCACTCCGCGATGTCGCCGTAGGTCATGACGCGGCCGGGCGGGATCAGATCGGCGACGTCGAGCACGCGCTCCGCGTACTCCGGCAGCGCGTCGCCCGTCGGGTGTTCGCTCACCGGGCCCATCCTGCCGTACGCCACCGACAGCCCGGCGGGGTGCGTGTCCGGGCGCACACGCAGCGTGCGCGCGGCGGAAAAGGAGCGTATCTTGCGCATCGCACGCCCCCGCATCGCACCCTGATGCCCCCCTGTGCTCGTCGGCCGTGCCACCATCATGCGGGCGGTGACCGGTGATACGAGACCACGAAGACCAACCAGAGGCGACGAAGGAGCAGGGCGTGCAGCCACCGAAGGCGGCCGACGACGCCTCCGATGCCGAGCCGCGTCCGGACAAGGCCCGGCAGGAGCCGGACACGGACGCGGAGAGCTCTTCCGGACATCTGACCGGCTCGACGCTCGCCACCTCCGAGGAGGCGCTCGCCGAGCGCGTCTCGGGGGACGAACCCCTGCTGCCCGCCCGGGTGCACCGCCCCTCCGACCTGCTGCGCCTGCTCATCGGGGTGCTGTTGGTCGTCGTGCTGTTCTCCGTCGCCGCCTTCGCCCACGGCACGACCACCGGGCTCGAACAGGACATCAACAAGGGCACCGGCCAGGCCCCCGACCTGCTCATCAAGCTGGCCGGTCTGGTCTCCAGCATCGCCGTGCTCCTGGTGCCGGTCGCCTTCGCCATCGAGCGGCTGATCAAACGGGACGGGCTGCGGATCGCGGACGGGGTGCTGGCCGCGGTGCTGGCGCACGGCGTGACGCTCGCCACGGATCTGTGGGTCGCCAAGTCCGCATCCGGCACCGTGCAGGACGCGCTGACCCAGCCGACGCCCGGTGACGCGGTGACCGACCCCGTGCACGGCTACCTCGCCCCCGTGATCGCCTATATGACGGCGGTGGGGATGGCGCGACGGCCACGCTGGCGGGTCGTGCTGTGGGTGGTGCTGCTGCTCGACGCGTTCGCCATGCTGGTCGGCGGCTACACCACCCCGTTCTCCATCGTCCTGACGGTCCTGATCGGCTGGTCGGTGGCGTACGGCACGCTGTACGCGGTCGGCTCACCGAACGTCCGCCCGACCGGGCAGCACCTGATGGCCGGGCTGCGCCACGTCGGCTTCCGCCCGGTCACCGCGATGCGGGCCGAGGACGCCCCCGACTCCGGCGACCAGAGCGACCGGGGGCGCCGCTATCTGGTCTCGCTGGAGGACGGGCCACCGCTGGATGTGACGGTCGTCGACCGCGAGCAGCAGGCCCAGGGCTTCTTCTACCGGGTGTGGCGCAGGCTCACCCTGCGCGGCATCACCCAGCGGCGATCCATCCAGTCGCTGCGCCAGGCGCTGGAGCAGGAGGCGCTGCTCGCGTACGCCGCGATCGCCGCCGGGGCCAACGCGCCCAAGCTGATCGCCACGTCCGAGCTGGGCCCGGACGCCGTGATGCTGGTCTACGAGCACATCGGCGGCCGGTCCCTGGACGCCTTGGAGGACGCCGAGATCACCGACGAGCTGGTGCGCGGCGCCTGGCACCAGGTGAAGGCCCTCCAGTCGCGCCGGATCGCGCACCGCAGGCTCACCGGAGACGCCATCCTGGTGGATCGTTTCGGCAAGGTGTTCGTCACCGATCTGCGCGGCGGGGAGATCGCGGCCGGTGACCTGGTGCTGCGGATGGACGTCGCGCAGCTGCTCACGACGACCGGTCTGCGGGTGGGCCCCGAGCGGGCCGTGGCCGCCGCGCTCGCCGTACTCGGCCCGGACGCCGTCGCCGACAGCCTCCCCCTGCTCCAGCCGATCGCGCTCAGCCGGTCCACCCGGGCGCACCTGCGCAGGCTCGCCCGGGAGCGGTCGCAGCGCGAGCGCGAGGCCGTGCTCGACGCGTCGGACGCGGCGAAGCGGGCCAGGGCCGGGGAAGGGGAGGCCCCCGAGGAGCTGTCCAAGGACGGGGACGGGGGCCGCAAGGCCGACCGCAAGTCGCTGCGCACCGAGAAGCAGGCCGAGAAGCGGGCCATGGACGACGCGCTGGAGGAGGCGCGCGAGGAGGACCTGCTCACCCAGATCCGCCGGGAGGTCCTGCTGATCCGGCCGCAGGCCCCCGTCGAACCGATCCGCCTGGAGCGCATCAAGCCGCGCACCCTGTTCAGCTTCATCGCCGGTGCCATCGCCGCGTACTTCCTGATCTCCCAGGTCACCCAGGCCGACTTCGGCGCGGTGGTCGAACAGGCGGAGTGGGGCTGGGTGGCGGCCGCGGTCGGCTTCTCGGCGCTCAGCTATGTGGCGGCCGCGATGAGCCTGCTGGGCTTCGTGCCCGAGCGGGTGTCGTTCGCCAAGACGGTCCTCGCGCAGGTCGCCGGTTCGTTCGTGAAGATCGTGGCCCCGGCGGCGGTCGGCGGGGTCGCGCTGAACACCCGCTTCCTCCAGCGCTCCGGGGTCCGGCCGGGACTCGCGGTCGCCAGTGTGGGCGCCTCGCAGCTGTTCGGCCTGGGCTGCCACATCCTGCTGCTCGGCGCCTTCGGCTATCTGACCGGCACCGAGAAGACCCCGTCCTCGCTGACCCCGTCCAGGACCGTGATCGCGGGGCTGCTGACGGTCGCCGTGCTGGTGCTGGTGGTGACGGCGATCCCGTTCCTGCGGAAGTTCGTGGTGACCCGGGTGCGGTCGCTGTTCGCCGGCGTCGTCCCGCGCATGCTCGACGTCGTGCAGCGGCCGCAGAAGCTGCTCACCGGCATCGGCGGGATGCTGCTGCTGACCGGCGTGTTCGTGATGTGCCTGGACGCGTCGGTGCGGGCGTTCAGCGGACCGGACACCCCACACCTCAGCTACGCGAGCATCGCGGTCGTCTTCCTCGCCGGCAACGCGCTGGGCTCGGCGGCCCCGACGCCCGGCGGCATGGGCGCCGTCGAGGGCGCGCTGACGCTGGGTCTGATCGCGGTCGGGCTGCCGAAGGAGGTCGCCGCCCCCGCGGTGCTGCTGTTCCGGCTGCTGACCCTGTGGCTGCCGGTCCTTCCCGGCTGGCTCTGCTTCAACCACCTCACCCGCAAGGGCGAGCTCTGAACAACGCACCGGCCACCCGCTTGGACCGGCACCCCGTGCACCCGCCCCGGCGCCGCCGCAGCATGGAGCGATGAGGACCTCCCCTGCCCTGCGCGCCGCGGCCCTCGCCGCCACCGTGACCGTGCTGATTCCCCTCGCCGGCTGTGCGGACGGCGGTGACAAGGACGCGACCGACCGCTCGACCAGCCCGCCGCGCGCGGCGAACGCCGCCACCGGCAGCCCGTCCGGCCTCGCCTCCCAGAAGCTGACGTGGAAGAAGTGCCCCGCCCCTTCCCAGGCACAGGGCGGTGGAAAAGCGCCCTCCCCGCTGCCCGGCGGGGCCGCCTGGGAGTGCACCTCGATGAAGGTCCCCCTCGACTACGCGAAGCCGGACGGCGACACCATCGAGCTGGCCCTCATCCGCGCCAAGGCGATCAACCGGAAGAAGCGGATCGGCTCGCTCGTCTTCAACTTCGGCGGCCCCGGCGGCTCGGGCGTCGCCACCCTGCCCGCGTTCGGCACGCAGTACGACAAGCTGCGCGCCCGCTACGACCTGGTGAGCTTCGACCCGCGCGGGGTGGGAAACAGCGACGGGGTCGAGTGCGAGACCGACAAGCAATTGGACGCGCGCTACCAGGAGGACGGCACACCGGACGACGCGGCGGAGGAGAAGGCGTTCGTCAAGGACACCAAGGATTACGCCGCCGCCTGCGAGAAGAGGTCCGGCGAGCAGCTCCCCTTCGTCGGCACCACCGACGCGGCCCGCGACATGGACCTGATGCGCCAGGTCCTCGGCGACGACCGGCTCCACTACTTCGGCATCTCGTACGGCACCGAACTGGGCGGCGTCTACGCGCACCTGTTCCCCAAGAACGTCGGCAGGTCCGTGCTGGACGCGGTGGTCGACCCGACCGAGGACGCCGAGCAGTCCTCGCTCGGCCAGGCCAAGGGCTTCCAGCTCGCCCTGGACAACTTCGCGAAGGACTGCGCGGACCGGGGCGACGCCTGCAAGCTGCCCGGGTCCACCCCGAAGGAGATCGAGCAGGGCATCGTCGACCTGCAGGACCGGCTGGAGAAGAAGCCCGTCAAGGGCATCGGCGCCCGCAAGCTGACGCAGACCCAGGCCACCACCGGCATCGCGGCGGCCCTCTACTCCAAGGAGACCTGGCCGCTGCTGGAACAGGGTGTGGACGAGGCCGACGGCGGGAACGGCTCGCTGCTCCTGGCGCTCGCCGACTCCCTCAACGGCCGCTCCGAGGACGGGCGCTACGACAACTCGGCCGCCGCCTACACCGCGATCAGCTGCGCCGACTCCCGGGAACGGTTCACCCTGGAGCAGACGAAGGCGAAGCTCCCCGCCTTCCGGGAGGCCTCGCCGGTCTTCGGCGACTACCTGGGCTGGGGCCTGATGGGCTGCACCGACTGGCCCGTGAAGGGCGCCTGGAAGACCCCGGACGTCAGCGCCCCCGGCTCCGCCCCCGTCCTGGTCATCGGCAACACCGGTGACCCGGCGACCCCGTACGCGGGCGCCAAGGCGATGGCCGAGAAGCTGGGCAAGGGCGTCGGCGTGGAGATGACGTACAAGGGCCAGGGGCACGGCGCGTACAACAGCGGCGACGCCTGCGTGCAGAAGGCGGTGGGCGGCTACCTGCTGGACGGCAAGGTGCCGGCCGACGGAACGGTCTGCGGATAGGCAGCTCCCGCGCGCGCCTACCATGGGCGAACTGCCGGACGGGCAGGGCTCAACGGGGAGGTACGCACACGTGGTCGCACACGCACGGGCCGGGGCACTCGCCGCCGCCGCACTGCTCCTGACGGGGGTGCTCGCGGGCTGCGAGGACGGTTCGGACGACAAGCCGGGCAAGCGGGCGGACGGTGGCACGGCCTCATCGGCCGCCTCGCCGTCCGCCGCTTCCTCCCCTGACGCGGGCGGGCTGCCGGCGCTGCCCGCCTCCCTCACCTCGCAGCGCCTGGACTGGACCCGCTGCAAGGCCCCCGAGGGCGGCAGCACGCCGGGGGCGCAGTGGCGCTGCGCGAAGGTGAAGGTGCCGTTGGACTACGCGAAGCCCAAGGGCGACACGATCGGCATCGCCCTGATCCGCAAGGAGGCCCGCGACAAGAGCCGGCGCCTGGGCTCCATGCTGTTCAACTTCGGCGGGCCCGGCGGCTCGGGCGTCTCGATACTGCCGGGCGCCGCCGGTTCGTACACCAACCTCAACTCCCGTTACGACCTGGTGGGCTTCGACCCGCGCGGGGTCGCGGAGAGCGCCGGGGTGCGGTGCCGCAGCGACCGGGAGCAGGAGGACGCCTACCGGAAGGTCGACATGACCCCGGACACGGCGGCCGAGGAGACCGCGTTCATGAAGGACGGCGCCGACTTCGGAGCCGGCTGCGCACGGCTCTCGGGCAAGGTCCTCCCCTACGTCGGCACCACGAACGCCGCCCGCGACATGGACCTGATCCGCGAGGTCCTCGGGGACCGGAAGCTGACCTACTTCGGCATGTCGTACGGCACCGAGCTGGGCGGCACGTACGCCCACCTCTTCCCGGAGAACGTGGGACGTACGGTCTTCGACGCGGTCGTCGACCCGACCGCGGACAACACGGGGCACGCCCGCAACCAGGCGACCGGCTTCCAGCGGGCGCTGGAGAACTACTTCAAGGACCGCGGCCAGGACCCGAAGGCGGGGACCCGGCGCATCGCCGCCCTGCTGAAGCGCATCGACGCCAAGCCGCTGCCGACCGGCACCGACCGCGAGCTGAACGAGTCGCTGGCGGTCACCGGCATCGTGCTCCCCCTGTACTCCAAGGACAACTGGCCGGTCCTCACCCAGGCCCTGGACGAGGCCGAGAAGGGGAGCGGCACCACGCTGCTCCAGCTCGCCGACTCGTACAACGGCCGTGACGAGAACGGGCACTACGACACCCAGAACCACTCCCAGCGGGCCATCTCCTGCGCGGACAGCAAGGCCCGGCCCACAGTGGCCGAGGCGAAGGCGCTGCTGCCCGAGTTCGAGAAGCTGTCCCCGGTCTTCGGGGCGTTCCTGGCCTGGGACACGGCGGGCTGGTGTTCCGACTGGCCGGTGAAGGGCGAGCACGACACGCCCGAGGCGAGCGCCCCGGGCGCCGGTCCGATCCTCGTCGTGGGGACGACGGGCGACCCGGCGACGCCGTACGAGGGTGCGCGCAAGATGGCGGACGAGCTGGGCAAGGGCGTCGGCGTCCTGCTCTCCAACAAGGGCGAGGGGCACGGCGCCTACGGCGGCAGCAGCTGTGTGACCTCGACCGTGGACGCTTACTTCCTGGACGGGAAGGTCCCGGCGGACGGCAAGACCTGCTCGTAGCGGCTCCGCACACGCCGAAGGGGCCGGCCCGCAGACGCGGACCGGCCCCTTCGAGTCGTTCTAGTACACCGGCTTCTCGGGCTCGATCTGGTTGACCCAGCCGATCACGCCGCCGCCCACGTGCACCGCGTCGGCGAAGCCCGCCGACTTGAGGACCGCGAGGACTTCCGCACTGCGGACACCCGTCTTGCAGTTCAGGACGATGCGCCGGTCCTGCGGGAGGTCCTGGAGGGCGTTGCCCATCAGGAACTCGTTCTTCGGGATCAGCCGGGAGCCCGGGATCGCGACGATCTCGTACTCGTTCGGCTCGCGGACGTCGATGATCTCGATCTTCTCGTCGGCGTCGATCCACTCCTTGAGCTGCTTGGGAGTGATCGTGGAACCGGCCGCCGCCTCCTGGGCCTCCTCGGACACGACGCCGCAGAAGGCCTCGTAGTCGATGAGCTCGGTGACGGTGGGGTTCTCGCCGCACACCGCGCAGTCGGGGTCCTTGCGGACCTTGACCTGGCGGTACTGCATCTCCAGGGCGTCGTAGATCATCAGCCGGCCGACCAGCGGGTCGCCGATGCCGGCGAGCAGCTTGATGGCCTCGTTGACCTGGATGGAGCCGATGGAGGCGCAGAGCACACCGAGGACGCCGCCCTCGGCGCAGGACGGAACCATGCCCGGCGGGGGCGGCTCCGGGTAGAGGCAGCGGTAGCAGGGGCCGTGCTCGGACCAGAACACGGACGCCTGGCCGTCGAAGCGGTAGATCGAGCCCCAGATGTAGGGCTTGTTCAGCAGGACCGCGGCGTCGTTGACGAGATAGCGGGTGGCGAAGTTGTCCGTGCCGTCCACGATCAGGTCGTACTGGGAGAAGATGTCCATCACGTTGTCGGCTTCCAGCCGCTCCTCGTGAAGGACCACGTCGACCAGGGGGTTGATCCCCTGCACGGTCTCCTTGGCCGACAGGGCCTTGGACTTGCCGATGTCACCCTGGCTGTGGATGACCTGGCGCTGCAGGTTCGACTCGTCGACCTCGTCGAACTCCACGATGCCGAGCGTGCCGACACCGGCGGCGGCCATGTACATCAGGGCCGGCGAGCCGAGGCCCCCGGCGCCGACACAGAGCACCTTCGCGTTCTTCAGCCGCTTCTGCCCGTCCATCCCGACATCCGGGATGATCAGGTGGCGGGAGTACCTGCGGACCTCGTCGACGGTGAGCTCAGCAGCTGGCTCGACCAGGGGTGGCAGCGACACAGGAACCTCAACAATGCAGGTGGTCGGTTTCTACGTACTTCGACTACGTACGGTTGTTCTTGCCGTAACACTGCCACGCCCCCTCTCATTCCGAGATACCAGGTCCGATCCGCGAGACAATTTCGTCCCAGTAGCTGGGCAGTGCCGCGAATGGGTCGCTTTGTCCGCGACCGCGTCCGGATTCCGACTGCCCGCCGCGGTCGGTGAAGAAGATCGTCCCGGCGCCCTGCCAGCGGGCGATCCGCATGGCCTCCTCCAGGTGGGTGCGCGGGACGCCGTGGACGAAGTGGGCGAAACGGCCGGGCGGGTAGGCGGCGGTCCACTCCGCCACCTGCGACCAGCGGTAGTCGCTCCACGCGCCGCGGAAGGTCACGAGCTGGTCGGCGGCCTCGGCGTACCCGGGGTACGGGTGGGTGTCGTGCCCCAGCACGAGCGGCCCGTCGGCGTCCGTGAGGAAGGCCCTCAGCGTGCCGGTGAGACGGCGGACGGCCGGCAGATCGGCGCGGTCGGCCGGGCAGCGGTCGAGGTAGAAGCCGTCCACGCGGTACCACTCCAGGAAGGACCGGGCGTCTGCCAGCAGCTCCGCGAAGGGCCGCCGGCCGTGCGCGAGGTCGAGCTGCCCGAGCAGCCGGCCGCCCGCCGCCCGCACGGTGTCGAGCGGCTGCCCGCCGTGCAGCGCGCGGGCGCGGGCGTTACGGAGCCGGCCCGCGGCCTCCAGGCAGTGCGGGTCGGGCCGGCTGCCGGGGCCGTTGTCGATGTTGAGGACGGCCCAGTGCAGCGGGGTGCCGGGGCGCGCGAGCTCGGCCCACTCGGCCGCCGCGAGCAGCGGGTGCGCGTAGCCGGGGACGCCGAAGCCGAGCTGTTCGGCGCCGCTGCTCCGCCGGGCGGTGCCGGTGCTGGTCAGATACGGCACGCCGCCTCCATCCAGATGTCGGCGAGCGACTCCTCCAGATTGATCCGGGGACGCCAGCCGAGCCGGTCGCGGGCGGTGCGGACGTCGGCCTGCTGCCAGGCGCCGCAGCCGTCCGGGTACGGGGACGGGGTGGCCGAGAGGTGTTCGATGACCGATTCGGCGGAGGTGCGGGGGGCGCCGATGGGGAGGCGGGCGGGGGGCGTGTCCAGCTCGTGGAGCGCGCCGGCGTATCCGGCGACCTTGGCGAGGACGGCCGCCGCGTCGCGGAGCCGGACGGCCCGGCCGGTGCCGATGTTGACGACGCCCTGCGCGGCGGAGAGCGAGGCGGCGTGCACGGCCCGCGCCACATCGCGTACGTCGACGAAGTCGCGCTGCACGCCGAGGCCGCTGAGCTTGAGCTCGCCGTCGCCGGACTGCATGGTGCGCCGCATCGCCTCGGCGAGTCGGCCGAGCGGGGAGCCGGCCGGGGTGCCGGGGCCGACCGGGGAGAAGACCCGCAGCACGACCGCGTCGAGGCCGGAGCCGAGGACGAGTTCGGTGGCGGCAAGCTTGCTGACGCCGTACGGGCCGCCGGGGCGCGGGATGGCGTCCTCGGCAGTGGACGAGCCGGGCTGCGAGGGCCCGTACTCGGAGGCACAGCCGACCTGGACGAGGCGGGCGGTGCAGCCGCTGCGCCGCATCGCCTCGCAGACGGTGGCGACGGCGACGGTGTTGTGCCGGGTGAGGTCGCGCGCCCCGCCCCGGGTGGCGCCGGCGCAGTTGACGACGACTCCGGGGTGGACGGCGTCCAGGAAGCGGGTGAGCGCTCCGGGGCTGCCGCCGGCGAGGTCGAACCGTACGTCGGCGTCGTCGCCGCGTCCGAGCGCGGTGAGGTGGACGGCGGGGTCGGCGAGCAGCCGGTCGGCCACGAACCGGCCGATGAATCCGTTGGCTCCGAGCAGCAGCACCCTCATCGCGCACCGCCTCGGAGCCGACGGCGGGTTGCCGGTGCGGGGGGTTGGGGGGTCATGTCCGGTGTCTCCTTGGGGCAGTTACGGGCTGAACGGGTGGTGACGACCCGCGGCGTCGGCTCCGCGGGGAGTTCTGGGCGCCTCAGGCGGCGGTGTGGGCGGATGCCCGGGAGAGGGCGAGTGTGGCGGTGGTCAGCAGGCCGAGTGCGGCCGCGCCGCAGGCGAGCGCGGGTACGGCCCCGGCGCCCGCCGTCTCGACGAGGGCGTCGACGGGGCGGGCGAGCGGGTCGAGGCCGGGCAGCCGCCCGGCCAGGATCAGGGCGGGGGCCGCGGCCTCGACCGCGCAGGCGGCGGCGAGTCCGGTGGCGGCCGGTTCGGGGAAGCCGTGGACGGTGAGGAGGCGGGCCAGCAGGAGCAGCACCCCGAGGGCGGCGGCCCCGGCCGGTGCGCCGCCGGTGCCGAGCCCGAGCCGGGCGAGGTACAGCAGTACGGCGAGGACGCAGAGGAAGAGCGCGACGACGCCGAAGAGCAGGGGGCGCACGCCGGCGGCGAACTCGTCCAGCGCGCGGCTGCCGTGGAGTCTGCGGCGCGCGTACAGGGAGAAGAGGTGGGCACACCAGGCAGCGGGGGCCACCGCGACGGCGAGCCCGAGCAGGGGCGCCGGGGTCAGCGTCCAGGGGCCTTCGGGGCCGCCGCTGAGGACCTGGTGGAGCAGGGCGTCGCCGTACAGGACGTAGCCGAGGAGCCAGCAGGCGCAGAGGGCGGCGGTGCCCGAGGAGCCGCCCGGGGCGCTGAGCGGGCCGGTGCGCAGGGCGAGGGCGAGGCCGATGAGCGCGAGCAGCGTGCCACCGGAGCCGATGGCGAGCCGTGCGTCGCCGCCGAGGACTCCGTCGGTGAGCCGCAGTGCGACGAAGGTGGCCAGGCAGGCGGCACCCGGCAGCAGGGCGCGCAGCGACCAGGCGGCGCGCGTCTCGATGTCGCGCGCCGGAGCGGGGCCGACCGCGGCGGGCTCCCCCGCGACCGCCGGTACCCGCGCGAAGAGTTCTTCGGCGAGCGAGAACACGTCGCGGTGCCGGTAGCGGGCGGCGGTGCGGTCGGTGACCCCGTGGGCTTCGAGCCCGGCGGCGATCTCCAGCGGATCGACGGCCCGCTCGCACAGCTCACGGTGCCGGTGCATGAGGGCCTTCACGGGGTCGGCGGTTCCGCGCCGCCCGCCGACGGCCTTGCGCGCGGGGGCGTCAGGGGAGGTGTGGGCCACCTCGGGGGCGCGCGCGGGCGTGTGCGCGGGCGCGCCGGAGGAGGCGTCGGCGCCCGCTCGGATGGGGGCGTGCGCCGGGGTGGCGGGCGCGGGCGCCGGAGCGGGGGTGGCGGGCGCGGGGGTGGCGGGCGCGCCCGCCACCCCCGCCCCGGCGTCTTCCCTGGCGTCCGTCCGGGCGTCCGTCTGGGGGCCCATCGTCGTTCCTCCGTGCTGCTGTTCGTGCGGTCCCGGCCGGTGTTCGTGCGGTCCCGGGCGGGCCGGGCCGGCCGTCTCCTGGTCACGCATCGCTCTCCCCCGCGCCCGGCGCGCCCGCCCAGCTGGGGGTGCGGTCGCCGGGGTTCGACTCGGGTACCGGTTCCGGCCAGAGGCCCAGGACGTGGGCCTCCGGCGGGGTGGCGAAGGGGCGCGGTCCGTCGTCGGCCTCCGGGAGCGGCCTGGTGCGTACCGGCGCCTGCGCGATCAGCTCCAGGTAAATGCCGCGAAAGGCCGCGAGGTTCTGTTCGACGGTGAAGAGTTCGAGGGCGCGGGCGCGCGCCGCCGCGCCCAGGCGCGCACGGCGCTCCGGGTCACGCAGCAGCGCGAGGCAGGCGTCCGCGAGCGCCCGGGGGTTGCGCGGCGGGACCACGAGCCCCGTACCGCCGATGACCTCGACGACCGCGCCGACGTCCGTCGAGACGGTGGCCCGGCCGCAGAACATCGCCTCGACCAGGCTGATCGGGAAGCCCTCGACCACGCTGGAGAGCACCACGACACCGCCCGCCGCGTACGCCTGGGCGAGGCCAGGCACCTCGGCGCCGCCGATGTCCTCGAAGGAGACCGGGCCCCCGTCCGCGGTGTGCGTACCTGCCGCCTCGTCGGGGAAGAGCTCGGCGGCCACGGCCCGGCAGTGCGCGAGATAGGTGGCGCCCGCAGGGCCCGGGGCCGGCGCCCCGATGATCCTCAGCCGGGCATTCGGCTCGGCCCGGCGCACCTCGGCGAAGGCGTGCAGGAGCGCGATCAGGTCCTTGGCGGGCTCGATCCGGCCGACCCAGACGAGCGTGTCGGGGCCGCCGTCGTCCTCGCGTTCGCCGAGCGCGGCGAACCGGGCGGACTCCATGCCCGGGTACACGGTCCGCACCTTGGCGGGATCGGCGCCGCAGCGCTCCTGCCAGCGGCGGGCGTGGGTGTTGCCGGGGGTGATGAGCGCGGCCTGCCGGTACACCTCGGTGGCGAGCCGCCCGTGGAAGTTCGCCAGGAGGGCGCGCACCGGCGCGCTGACGGGCGTACCGCCCGACGAGAGGTAGTGCGCCCGCACCTGCACGGAGTGCTCGGTGACCAGCAGCGGCACCCCGAAGAAGCGTTTGGCCAGCAGGCCCGGCAGGGCGGCGGCACCGCCGGATGTGGCGTGGCAGAGGTCGACGGCACCGAGGCCGTCCTCGTCGTACCAGTCGAGGGAGAGCGGGCGCAGCGCCCGGTCCAGCTCCGCGGTGAAGGCGAGGAGGTCGGCGACGGTGGCGGTCTGCACGGTGCGTCCGGTGCCGGGGGCGCGGCAGGCGGCCTCCAGGATGCGCACCGCGGTCTCGGAGCGGAGGGCGGCGGGCAGTCCGCCGTGCTCCCAGGCCAGTTCGGCGAGTCCGTAGAGGCCCTGCGTGAACTGCTCGTCGCCGGTCCGGAGATCGGCGACGACCCGCGTACCGGCAGCGGTCCGTACGGTGTCCGGGCCCGCGTCGCCGCGCTCGGTGCCCGCGGCGCCGGCCGTGCAGACCGAAGCCGCGAGGGCCGTGAAGTGTGTGGCGAAGCGCCGCCGTTCGCGCCGGGCGTAGGCCCGTGCGCCCCCGCCGGTCAGCAGCCGCCCGAGCAGGCCCCTGGGTGCGTGCAGGCCGAGGGATTCCTCGTCGGCGCTCCACAGGGGGGCCGTACGCACATGGCCGATCCGGGAGGGGAGCCGGACCCAGCCCCGCGCCTCCTGCTCGGCGGTACGACTGAGCGCGAAGAGGTCGAACTCGTGCTGCGCGAGCCCGCGCACCAGACGGTCGCACCAGAGCCGGAATTCACCGGTCGCGTACGGATAACCACCGTCGGTGAGCAGTCCGATCCGCACGAGTGCACCCCCGATCTCCCTTGTGAGCGGCCGCCGTTGGATCGGCGACTCGCGGCGGGACGACCGTAAGCGGATACGCCGGTGGTGCGACGGACGGTTGTCCGTCGCACCACCGAAAGGGGTGAACCGGCGTAACTTTCCCGCCCCGATAGCGTTCAGTCGCGCTATGGAGGAGGATGGTCACTCAGGGTCAGGCTCATGGCACGGCGGAGGCTGCCCGCACACCGGACTCCTGACGCCCGCTCAGCCCTGGGGATACACCCAGGGGTTGGGGCGGCATTTGATGCCGTCGATGTCCAGCGTCTTGGTCTGCTGCTGCATGACCGGCGCGAGGGCGCCCTCCGTACCGCAGCTCACATGGTTGTGGCCGAGCCGGTGGCCGACCTCGTGGTTGATCAGCATCTGCCGGTAGGAGTACAGCTTGTCCGGCCCGAAGGTGGCCGAACCCTGCGCCCAGCGGTAGGCGTTGATCATCACGCGCTCGGTGGCGGCCGAGTCGCAGGAGACGTTGTCCTCGGTGGTGTCCAGGCCCGATTTCCGGCACCACTTGCCGGTGGTGCCGGGACTTGCCAGCGTGATGACGAAATCCGGATCACCCTTGGAAATCCGTTCGAAGGTCATATCGCCGCCGTGCGCCCAGCTCCGGTCGTCGTTGAGGGTCTTCTGCACGGCCTGGGCGAACAGTTGGGCGTCGAGCCCGAGCCCCTTCTCGATGTCGATGCGGTAGCGGTGTTTCGTGCCCTTGCCCGGCGCCTCGGCCGAGCCGGGGACGGTCTCGAAGTCCCCCGATCCCATGAGCGTCGGTGCCAGCGGATAAGGCTTGGCCATTTTCTGCTCATACGTAAGGGGCTTGACCGCCGCCGTCTCGGGGGACGGGGTGTTCCGGCTGTCCGACCGGGAGGCGTCGTCGGCCTCGTCCCGGTCCACGCCTGCGGCCTGCGCGGTGCCGCTGCCGCCGGTGCTGTCGTGGGCGACCTGACCGGCCACGACGACCGCGAGCACGGTGGTGACCGCGGCGGCGGCGATGCCGGTGAACGTACGGCCCTTGCCGCCCCTGGCGTCCCTGGCCGGGGCCGCCTCGTCGCGCCCGCGCCCGGGCGGGCGCTCGTCCCACTCGGTGACGGAGCCGTACGGGTCGGCGGGCGCCGCTGCCTGCCGGTGCGGCGCGGGCGGTGCGGGCGGGTTGTCGAAGGCCTCGACGAACTCGCGCCGCGGGCCCGGTATCAGCGACCGCGTGGAGGTCGCCCGCTGGTCGCGCGCGGGGTCCTGAGGCTGGTGCGCGGGGCGCGCAACGCCGGGGCGGCCGCCGGGCGCGGGCGCCTGGAGGCCGGGCCGGCCCGGGCCCGGACCGTCGGTGGCGCGGCTCATGGGTCCTGCGCCCCAACCGCCGCCGGATTCACGCTGTTCGGGGTGACCGCCACGCACCTCGGGCGCGCCCGGGAACGGTCCTGGGCCGGCCGGCTCGGCCTGCCGTCTGCGCCGCCCGCTGCCGGCGGCGGGCCGGGCGGCCTCGCGCCCCGCCTCGTTCGCCTCCGCCTGCCCGGTCTCGGGCACCCTGGGCGCAGGGCCCTTACGGCTGTGTCGTCCCACGCCCTGAATCAGCTCCCGCCGCATTCGTCGAGCAATTCCCGGAACGCCTGGGCGACCGCCTCCGGGTACTCCATCATCGCCACGTGCCCGGCGTCGGGCAGTGTCAGCAGGCGCGCGTCGCGGAAGGCCGCGGACGCCCTGCGGGCCATCCGGAACGAGACGAGCTGGTCCCGTCCGCCGTACACCAGCTGGGTCGGCGCGAGCACCCGCTCGGCCTGGCGCCACAGCCCGTGCTGTCCGCCCAAGGTGTACGCATCGACGATGCCACGGGCGGAACGCGCCATGGCGTCCCAGAAGTACGGCAGTTCCAGCCGGCGCTCCATTTCGGCCACCGCGTCGCGGAAGCCCGTCTCGGAGACCCGTGCCGGATCGCCGTAACAGAGTGCCATGACTCCGCGGGTGCGGTCTTCCGCGCTCCAGTCCCGGGTCAGCCGGGCGAACAGGGAGGCGACGCCCGGGAGTGCGAGCAGCCCGGTCGGGGCGGCTGAGCGCTGGACCCGGATCTCGGGCAGCGCGGGCGAGATCAGGGTGAGGGTGCGCACCAGATCGGGGCGGACCGCGGCGACCCGGGTGGCCACCGCGCCGCCCAGCGAGTTGCCGAACAGATGGACGGGGCCCTGCTCCTGGGCGTCCAGCAGGCGGATCACCGCGCGGGCGTGCCCGGTGACCGAGTAGTTGCCGTCGTCGGGCGGCGGGGAGTCGCCGAACCCGGGCAGGTCGACCGCCTCGCAGTCCACCACGTCCTCCAGGAGCGGCATCAGGGCCGTCCAGTTCTGCGAGGAGCCGCCGAGCCCGTGGACGAAGAGGGCGGGCGGCAGTCCGGGCCGCCGGGAGGGCCGCGAACGGATGGTGAGCGTCAGCCCCGGCAGCTCGACGGAGCGCAGCCGCTCCCCCTCCGAGACCCTGACGGTGCTCACCGTGGGTGCCACCGCTGCGGCGGCGGCGCGGACTCCCGGCAGCTCGGTCGAAGACATGCGGCAATGTTACGAGATGATCACACGACGATTCATGTGTTCGCCGTCACAGATCGCATAGCGGCTTTCGGGGGTACCTCATAGGCTCGAACCAACGAAGGGAGTCACCATGACGGTCGACCCGAGGGACCCCGAGACCTTCGAGGACGTCCAGCCGGACGAGCCCGACCAGGAGACGCCCGACGCGGACGCCGCGGAGCAGCAGACGGACCTGCGCCCGGAGGACGACGAACCGCTCACGGACCACGACCGCGACGACGTCAGCGAGGGCGATGCGGCCGACCAGGCCCGCGTCGTGCCGCAGGATGAGGACGATTACCGCTGATACGTCCCGCTCTGCGGCGGGAGCCGAGCGACCTCCGGCTTCCGCAGCCGTCCGGTCCGTGAAATTCTGCGTCCGCGCCGCGCATACCGGGGTTACCCAAAAGTACGATGTCGGTATGGCACGGCGTGTACGGAACGGCTGTGTCGGACCACGAATTTGGGAGGCGGCGTGACAGCCATCGAGCAGACCGAGGCGGCGCGCCCGCGGGGCACTCGCCTGCCCCGCCGCGCCCGACGCAATCAGCTGCTGGGAGCCGCGCAGGAGGTCTTCGTCGCGCAGGGTTACCACTCGGCGGCGATGGACGACATCGCGGAGCGGGCCGGGGTCAGCAAGCCGGTGCTCTACCAGCACTTCCCGGGCAAGCTGGAGCTGTACCTGGCCCTTCTCGACCAGCACTGCGAGTCACTGCTCCAGGCGGTGCGTACGGCGCTGGCGTCGACCACCGACAACAAACTGCGCGTGGCCGCGACCATGGACGCGTACTTCGCGTACGTCGAGGACGAGGGCGGCGCCTTCCGGCTCGTCTTCGAGTCCGACCTGACCAACGAGCCCGCCGTCCGCGAGCGGGTGGACCGGGTCTCGCTCCAGTGCGCCGAGGCGATCTCCGACGTGATCGCGGGTGACACGGGCCTGTCCAAGGACGAGTCCATGCTGCTCGCGGTGGGCCTCGGCGGGGTGTCCCAGGTGGTCGCCCGCTACTGGCTCTCCAGCCAGTCGGCCATTCCGCGCGACACGGCGGTCCAGCTGCTCACCTCGCTGGCCTGGCGCGGCATCGCGGGCTTCCCGCTGCACGGCATCGATCAGCACTGACCGACGGGCGGCGCCCGTGTTCGCTGCGGGCGTGGCCCACGGCGCCCGGACGAGTCCCCTCAGCGGGCTAATGTGTGCTGCGTACGGCGCGGTTCACCGCGCAGGGACTGACCGTCGGAGGGACATAGCCGTGGAGGTCAAGATCGGGGTGCAGCACACGCCCCGGGAGATCGTTCTGGAGAGCGGGCTTTCCGCCGAAGAGGTCGAGAGCACGGTGTCCGCGGCTCTCGCCGGCAAGGCGCAGCTGCTCAGCCTCACGGACGAGAAGGGCCGCAAGGTCCTCGTGCCGGCCGACCGGATCGCCTACGTGGAGATCGGCGAGCCCAGCGCACGACGGGTGGGGTTCGGCACGCTGTAGCGGCGTACGGACACAGAAACCGCGGAGAGCGGCCCGGCGGAATCCCGCCGGGCCGCTCTCCGTTCGCGCTGCCCGCTCTCCGCTTCCCCCGTCCGGCTTCGCTGTGCGGCGGCTGAGCGAACCTTGTGCGCGGGAGGGTTGTGACCGGCCGGTCACGGGTAGTACGACCAGGACCGATATACCCGTCCCGCCATCCTGCGAGGTGATCGTCTGTGATCCTGGAAACGCTGAGCGCCGTCGTGCTCGGAGTGGCCCTCTCCTGGGCGGCCCTGCGCTCGCTGCCCGGCCGCCTCCCGGCCCGCCGCACCGTGTTCGGCGCCGGGGCGCTCGGGGCCCTGTTCGGCGCCTCCCTCATGCACTCGGTGCTCGGCTCCGGCCATGGGGCGGCCACGGTGGTGGGCGCGGTGCTGATCGCGGCGGTGACGGTGTCCCTGCTGATCCGGCCGCGCAGCCGCCGGCTGGGCCGGTCTGCCGCCGCCTGACGACCTACGCGGCCAGCCCCAGGGCGGCCATCCGCTTGGTGTGCGCCTCGGTGATCCGCGAGAACATCCGGCCGACCTCGGCCAGGTCGAAGCCGTCGGCGACCCCGCCCACCAGCATGGTCGACAGCGCGTCGTGGTCCGCGACCACGCGCTGCGCCTGCGACAGCGCCTCGCCCATCAGCCGCCGCGCCCACAGCGCGAGCCGGCCGCCGACCCTCGGCTCCGCCTCGATCGCGGCGCGCACCTTCTCGACGGCGAAGTTGCCGTGGCCGGTGTCGTCGAGCACGCCGAGGACGAGGGAGCGGGTGTCGGAGTCGAGCCGGACCGCGACCTCCCGGTAGAAGTCGCTGGCGATCGAGTCGCCGACGTACGCCTTGACCAGGCCCTCCAGCCAGTCCGAGGGCGCGGTCTGGCGGTGGAACTCGTCCAGCGCCCTGGCGAACGGCTCCATCGCCCCGGTCGGCTCCACCTCGATGGCCGTCAGCCGCTCCGTCAGCCGCTCGAAGTGGTGGAATTCGGCGGACGCCATCTTCGCCAGCTCCGCCTTGTCGGCCAGGGTCGGCGCGAGTTTGGCGTCCTCGGCGAGCCGCTCGAAGGCCGCCAGCTCCCCGTAGGCGAGCGCTCCCAGCAGGTCGACCACGGCAGCCCGGTACTGCGGCTGCGCGGACGCGGTGGTCCAGTCCTGGTCGGCGATTCGGGTGATCGCGGGGGCTTCAGTGGCGTTGTCAGGCGTCTCCATGCAGCGCAGAATAGCCCGCCCGCAGACCAGCGGAAGGGTGCGGTCGTCGACCGGCGTCACACCGTTCCGACGAATTCGCCCAACACAGATGCGCGAATCCGGGGTACAGTGGTAATGCGCTTACTGAGCACTTTGCATCTGCTCGTGGCGCGAAATTGAATGAGGATGCCCGGTCGGTGGCCCGATCGGCTCCGACCCGACAGCCCTCCACGCGGTGTGTGCGACACGTACGACCGCACAGTGAGGGGCCCCCTCAGCGGCACGAGCGCTCGAGCGACGGCAGTGGTCCCGCGCCACCCGGCCTATTCCGGCCGGATGACCAACCCCCGGCACGGTACGACCCCCTTCGTTCGCCTCGGACCGCGTCTCACAGAAGAGGCAGCACCCTGACTACGTTCCGAGACCTCGGGATTCTTTCCGAGACGGCCGAGGCCCTTGAGGCCGTCGGCATCATGTCCCCCTTCCCCATCCAGGAGCTGACGCTCCCCGTCGCCCTCTCCGGCTCCGATGTCATCGGGCAGGCCAAGACCGGCACCGGCAAGACGCTCGGTTTCGGTCTGCCGCTGCTGGAGCGCGTCACCGTCCTCGCCGACGTCGAGGCGGGCCGCGCCCGGCCCGAGGATCTGACCGACGCCCCGCAGGCCCTGATCGTCGTACCCACCCGCGAGCTGTGCCAGCAGGTCACCAACGACCTGCTGACCGCCGGCAAGGTGCGTAACGTGCGGGTCCTCGCGATTTACGGCGGCCGGGCGTACGAGCCGCAGGTCGAGGCCCTCAAGAAGGGTGTCGACGTGATCGTCGGCACCCCGGGCCGGCTGCTCGACCTGGCGGGCCAGCGCAAGCTGGACCTCTCCAAGGTTCGCGCGCTGGTCCTCGACGAGGCCGACGAGATGCTGGACCTGGGCTTCCTGCCCGACGTCGAGCGCATCATCACGATGCTGCCGGCCAAGCGCCAGACCATGCTGTTCTCGGCCACCATGCCGGGCGCCGTCATCTCGCTGGCGCGCCGCTACATGTCGCAGCCGACCCACATCAACGCCACCTCGCCCGACGACGAGGGCACGACCGTCAAGAACACGGCGCAGTACGTCTACCGCGCCCACTCGATGGACAAGCCCGAGATGGTCTCGCGCATCCTCCAGGCCGAGGGCCGCGGACTCGCGATGATCTTCTGCCGTACCAAGCGCACCGCGGCCGACATCGCCGAGCAGCTGGAGAAGCGCGGCTTCGCCTCCGGCGCGGTCCACGGCGACCTCGGCCAGGGCGCCCGCGAGCAGGCGCTGCGGGCCTTCCGCAACGGGAAGGTGGACGTGCTGGTCTGCACCGACGTCGCCGCCCGCGGTATCGACGTCGAGGGCGTCACGCACGTCATCAACTACCAGTCGCCCGAGGACGAGAAGACCTACCTGCACCGCATCGGCCGGACCGGCCGCGCGGGCGCCAAGGGCATCGCGATCACGCTGGTCGACTGGGACGACATCCCGCGCTGGCAGCTGATCAACAAGGCCCTGGACCTGAAGTTCCCGGACCCGCCGGAGACGTACTCCACGTCCCCGCACCTGTACGAGGACCTCGACATCCCGGCCGGCACCAAGGGTGTCCTGCCGCGCGCCGAGCGCACCCGGGCCGGTCTGCGGGCCGAGGAGATCGAGGACCTCGGTGAGACGGGCGGCCGCGGCCGCAAGTCCGCCGCCGCCTCGGCCCCCGCCGTCCGCGAGGAGCGCCCGCCGCGCACGCCGCGTCAGCGCCGCCGCACCCGTGGCGGCTCGGCCCTCACCGAGGGCGCGGCGACCGTGCCCGCACCGGCCGCGGAGGCCGTGACCGAG
>NZ_SSBK01000079.1 GCF_004795035.1 Streptomyces sp. A0958 | reverse complement strand
GGCTTCCACATCTGGCCTATCAACCCAGTCGTCTACTGGGAGCCTTAACCAATCAAGTTGGTGGGAATACTCATCTCGAAGCAGGCTTCCCGCTTAGATGCTTTCAGCGGTTATCCTTTCCGAACGTAGCCAACCAGCCATGCCCTTGGCAGAACAACTGGCACACCAGAGGTTCGTCCGTCCCGGTCCTCTCGTACTAGGGACAGCCCTTCTCAATATTCCTACGCGCACAGCGGATAGGGACCGAACTGTCTCACGACGTTCTAAACCCAGCTCGCGTACCGCTTTAATGGGCGAACAGCCCAACCCTTGGGACCGACTCCAGCCCCAGGATGCGACGAGCCGACATCGAGGTGCCAAACCATCCCGTCGATATGGACTCTTGGGGAAGATCAGCCTGTTATCCCCGGGGTACCTTTTATCCGTTGAGCGACAGCGCTTCCACAAGCCACTGCCGGATCACTAGTCCCGACTTTCGTCCCTGCTCGACCCGTCGGTCTCACAGTCAAGCTCCCTTGTGCACTTACACTCAACACCTGATTGCCAACCAGGCTGAGGGAACCTTTGGGCGCCTCCGTTACTCTTTAGGAGGCAACCGCCCCAGTTAAACTACCCATCAGACACTGTCCCTGATCCGGATCACGGACCCAGGTTAGACATCCAGCACGACCAGAGTGGTATTTCAACGACGACTCCACAACCACTGGCGTGGCCGCTTCAAAGTCTCCCACCTATCCTACACAAGCCGAACCGAACACCAATATCAAACTATAGTAAAGGTCCCGGGGTCTTTCCGTCCTGCTGCGCGAAACGAGCATCTTTACTCGTAGTGCAATTTCACCGGGCCTATGGTTGAGACAGTCGAGAAGTCGTTACGCCATTCGTGCAGGTCGGAACTTACCCGACAAGGAATTTCGCTACCTTAGGATGGTTATAGTTACCACCGCCGTTTACTGGCGCTTAAGTTCTCAGCTTCGCCGACCCGAAAGTCAGCTAACCGGTCCCCTTAACGTTCCAGCACCGGGCAGGCGTCAGTCCGTATACATCGCCTTACGGCTTCGCACGGACCTGTGTTTTTAGTAAACAGTCGCTTCTCGCTGGTCTCTGCGGCCACCCCCAGCTCAGACAGTAAATGTCATCACCAGTGATGGCCCCCCTTCTCCCGAAGTTACGGGGGCATTTTGCCGAGTTCCTTAACCATAGTTCACCCGAACGCCTCGGTATTCTCTACCTGACCACCTGAGTCGGTTTAGGGTACGGGCCGCCATGAAACTCGCTAGAGGCTTTTCTCGACAGCATAGGATCATCCACTTCACCACAATCGGCTCGGCATCAGGTCTCAGCCTCAATGTGTGACGGATTTACCTACCACACGGCCTACACCCTTACCCCGGGACAACCACCGCCCGGGCTGGACTACCTTCCTGCGTCACCCCATCGCTTACCTACTACAAGTCTGGTTCATCGGCTCCACCACTACCCTCAACTCCGAAGAGATCGGGCCGGCTTCACGGACTTAGCATCGCCTGATTCAGTACTGGGCGTTTCAAAGCGGGTACCGGAATATCAACCGGTTGTCCATCGACTACGCCTGTCGGCCTCGCCTTAGGTCCCGACTTACCCTGGGCAGATCAGCTTGACCCAGGAACCCTTAGTCAATCGGCGCACACGTTTCTCACGTGTGTATCGCTACTCATGCCTGCATTCTCACTCGTGAACCGTCCACAACTCGCTTCCGCGGCTGCTTCACCCGGCACACGACGCTCCCCTACCCATCCCAGCCCCCGTTAGAGGTATATGCTGGAATGACACGACTTCGGCGGTACGCTTGAGCCCCGCTACATTGTCGGCGCGGAATCACTTGACCAGTGAGCTATTACGCACTCTTTCAAGGGTGGCTGCTTCTAAGCCAACCTCCTGGTTGTCTCTGCGACTCCACATCCTTTCCCACTTAGCGTACGCTTAGGGGCCTTAGTCGATGCTCTGGGCTGTTTCCCTCTCGACCATGGAGCTTATCCCCCACAGTCTCACTGCCGCGCTCTCACTTACCGGCATTCGGAGTTTGGCTAAGGTCAGTAACCCGGTAGGGCCCATCGCCTATCCAGTGCTCTACCTCCGGCAAGAAACACACGACGCTGCACCTAAATGCATTTCGGGGAGAACCAGCTATCACGGAGTTTGATTGGCCTTTCACCCCTAACCACAGGTCATCCCCCAGGTTTTCAACCCTGGTGGGTTCGGTCCTCCACGAAGTCTTACCTCCGCTTCAACCTGCCCATGGCTAGATCACTCCGCTTCGGGTCTTGAGCGCGCTACTAAACCGCCCTATTCGGACTCGCTTTCGCTACGGCTTCCCCACACGGGTTAACCTCGCAACACACCGCAAACTCGCAGGCTCATTCTTCAAAAGGCACGCAGTCACGACGCACCGAGCAAGCTCGATGCGCGACGCTCCCACGGCTTGTAGGCACACGGTTTCAGGTACTATTTCACTCCGCTCCCGCGGTACTTTTCACCATTCCCTCACGGTACTATCCGCTATCGGTCACCAGGGAATATTTAGGCTTAACGGGTGGTCCCGCCAGATTCACACGGGATTTCTCGGGCCCCGTGCTACTTGGGTGTCTCTTAAACGAGCCGTCAATGTTTCAGCTACGGGGGTCTTACCCTCTACGCCGGACCTTTCGCATGTCCTTCGCCTACATCAACGGTTTCTGACTCGTCTCACAGCCGGCAGACTATGAAAAAGAGATCCCACAACCCCGCATACGCAACCCCTGCCGGGTATCACACGCATACGGTTTGGCCTGATCCAGTTTCGCTCGCCACTACTCCCGGAATCACGGTTGTTTTCTCTTCCTGAGGGTACTGAGATGTTTCACTTCCCCTCGTTCCCTCCACACTGCCTATGTGTTCAGCAGCGGGTGACAGCCCATGACGACTGCCGGGTTTCCCCATTCGGAAACCCCCGGATCAAAGTCTGGTTGACGACTCCCCGGGGACTATCGTGGCCTCCCACGTCCTTCATCGGTTCCTGGTGCCAAGGCATCCACCGTGCGCCCTTAAAAACTTGGCCACAGATGCTCGCGTCCACTGTGCAGTTCTCAA
>NZ_SSBK01000078.1 GCF_004795035.1 Streptomyces sp. A0958 | reverse complement strand
AAGGACATCATGCGCTGTCTCAAGCGATTCGTCGCCCGCGAGGTCTACCGCGCGCTGACCACCAAGCCCACGGAACGAATCACTCAAACCGCCCTCGCTGCTGCGGCTTGACAACCATAGGAGCATCGGGGGAACCCCATGGCGGCGACGGCGAGCAGGCAGGTCCGATGCAGTGGTCACCCCTGCAGCATGACGCGCCGCGAGACCCGGTGCTGTCGTTCTCGTGAACAAGCCAGCAGCGGGGTCGTCGAGGAGGGAACGTCCTCGACAACCCCGCCGGTCGGGCGGTTACGCGCTCTCGCCGCTACTCCCAGGGGCGGGGCAGGGCGTGCCACAGGCTCTTCATCCAGTCGGGCGGGTGGGTGAGGAGCTTGTCCACCGCCCGGCCTACGAAGGCACGCAACGCGCCCTGAACAGCTCCCTGGGCGGCCACCTGGGCCATCTGGGAGGTGAGGGCGCGGTCGGAGCTGGGCGGCTGAGGAACGGGCGGCGCCGGGTCGGGCAGCTGGACGCGCGGGGGAACATTATCCCGGGTCATGGTGCTTCCTTGAGCGTGGAGATGAAGAGGGCCGGACACCTGCGTGGTGTCGTCCGCGGGGGTGTACGCCGCGCGGTCGGCGGTCCTGCTTCGGCTCTCGTGAGCACGTCCCTGCAGTCCGGCTTCAGCCGCCGCCCAGGGTGGCGGTGTTGACGTATCCACCGTAGCGCTGGTGGGCGGATGTGCTGCCCCCGCTGCCTGCTGGGTAGTCATGAGCGCTTCCTCCATGAGTGTTCGGCCTGCGGGCGGGACGGCTCGGATACCGCTGTCTCGGTCCGGCAGGATCAGCGTCTTCACCCCATAGGCGCCAAGGCCGGTGACTGGACAGCAGAGAGCAGCCAGAAACTTTCTGAGGCATGACGAAGCCCGTGTCGACCGGTCCTTCGTCGGGGAGGGGTAAGGGGGTCAGATACCTCTGTCTGCTCGCCGGCCTCCGGCGGAATCCACATCTGCCGAGCACGTACACCACCGCGCGACGCGGCCCTGGCCTTGCTCCCGGCCTTCACCACCAGCATGTGACTTCTTGAAAATTTTAATTTTCATTCCTCAACCCCTAGTGAAATAGAAGACTCGTGATCCGTTGACTTCTAGGACCGAGAAGGAGTTTAGGGGTGATCGAAGCCGGTGCAACGCGCTGGGAAATCGAACAGATCGGTTAGTGCGTTGCAGATTTCACGGATGTGATGTCCGCTCATTGTCCGCGCAAAGTGTCCGGAAACTCCTCCGCGTGCGGACACTGTCCGGACACCTACCGGACAGTGTCCGGGCAGGTCAGAGGCAGCGCATACGACAGGCGAAGGAAATGGACCGGACAGTGTCCGGAACTTTTCCGGACAGTGCCCGGAGGGTGTCCATGCAGTTCAGCAGCGGTTCGGGTAGGGGTGGATCGTGCACAGTCCGAGAAACCTGTCCGGACAATCTCCGGACAAATCTCCGGACAGTGTCCGGACAATCCGAAACGTGTCCGGCTTGTGCGCAAGCAAAGTATTAGAGCGCCCAGCGTGCTGATTGGTAACGAAGGTCACATTCGGCGGGAGCCCGTGTGCCACTTCCGCATTCTGTGACTGAGGGCGTCTGCGAAGAATTGACATTCATTGGGCTGCACAGACTTCAGTAGTGCAGCCCAATGACAGTAGTGGCAATCATCAATCGTCAGGTGCCCTGCCAACCATGCGATCGGCCGGCCTTCGCTGTTGCGGCCCCAGTGTGGTCCCTCCATGACGTCTCGTGCCCGTCGGGCAGGAGCGCAGATCCGCCCCCAGCGGCCGTGCTCGCCCGCACAGAGCCCGGCAACCCATCCGCGTCGCCTGCTGCCACAGCTTGCTCGTAGCAGTCCTGGAATGGCTGGAGATGGGCGGACAGCTCCAGCCCGAGCTCCGTCTCCGCCGCCTCCACCCGCTCGCGTCGCCTGCACCCCGGGTCGGACAGCACAGCCGAGATGACGCCCTCCGCCTCCACGAAGGCCACGGGTGCGCGCGTGCCGCCGCATTGCGTCCTGCACGGCCGCTCTCCCTCGGGCGCGGTCATCACGCTGCTCCTTCCGTCGCCGCCCACTCCAGCCCCAAGCCGACGAGGGTGGTGAGCTGGTCCTCGCTTAGCCGGTCGCGCCTGCTCTTGTGGTTGCTCAGAAACACACCCAGGCGCACGGACGTCCCGTCGGGCAGCTCTTCGGTGTGTTGCCGACCGACAACAGTTGTCCCTTCCCGCGCGATGTACTGCCGCAGCGCCTCCACCCCCCGCTGGAATGCCTCGGAGCCCTTCCCGGCCCCAGCTTTCGCCGTACCCCGTGCGGGGGGCTTCTGTGCCCGTACAGCCGCCCGCGGCCGCACGCCCAGCTCCTCCAGCCGCCGCCGCTGCTCGGCGTTGAGCTGCGCCCAGTCCCGCGCCTGCCGGACGACCCAGCGGCCGATGTCGTCGCCCCGGTACGTCACCCCTGGCTGGACATCCTCCAGCGCGCTCCCGGCGTCCAGGAGCGCGGCCAGGCCGACGTAGCAGCGCTGCCAGTCCACCGTCCACCCGAGCAGCCGCGGGTTCCAGTCCGGATCGATCGCGGCGAGCTGCTCCGCCCGCCGCTGCGCCCGGCCGGTGTTCTTGCCGAGTCCTTCGGGTCGGCGGAGGTTGGTGAGCCATTGCCCGATGGGCTTGTCGAGGGCGGTGGCGTGCCGGGGCGCGGCCAGTGTCCCGGCCTCCGTGAAGTACGCACGCGCGGCGGCGAGGTTTTCCTCGAAGGCGGCGTCGGCGGTGTCCCACACCATGCCGAGCTCCTCCAGCTCGTCGGCACGCTCGCCGTTCATGGTCCCAGCCCGGTAGGCACGCCGCTGGTCGGTGATGATCTGCCAGTTTTTGTCGGTGGTGGTTCGGCGTTTTGATGTCAGTGGGTGAGTAGCGGGCTCTCTGCTGCTCTGTGGGTTGTTGTGGGTGGCTCGGTTGCTGTCAGGAATGCCGATTGAGGTTCCCCCGCTGTGCGGGAGGTGTTGACTAGCTGGTCAGGGCGGGGTGACGTAGTTTCAGGTTCACTTGTTCGGTCGTTGCCTGGTTGGCGTAGTGCTTCTCCTCGTACTCGATCGGGCTGA
>NZ_SSBK01000077.1 GCF_004795035.1 Streptomyces sp. A0958 | reverse complement strand
CCGCCGCAGACTTCGCAAGCACATCACCTGGGGCTACCTCACGCCCCACGAAACACGCCTTCGCTACCAGCAGGCACAGGCCCTCGCGGCATAACGGAAACGTGTCCATGATCACGGGGAAACTTCATATCCCGCGTGCGTCTCGGGGGGCTAATTGAGGAGTTGGCAGGCCCGTGGCTTGCCCGGTGTGAGTCTGCACTGTGTGAGCGACGTGGTGCCGAGAGGCAGCGGGACGCTGGTGCCGGACCGAAGCACGACCTGGTCTTTACCGACCGTGTGCTGGTCACGCTGGTGCATCTGCGCACCGGGCTCCCACACGTCGCGCTGGCCGAGCTGTACGGCACAGCCCGCTCCACGATCTCCCGGGCCATCAGCGAGATCCGCCCGCTGCTGGCCGCACGTGGCTTCGCTGTCCCCGACCGCCCCGGCGTCAGGCTGCGCACCCTGGCGGATGTATTCGCCTACACCGAGGCCGAGGGGATCCGTCTACGAATCGACGGCGCCGAGACCCAGGTTCGCCGCCCGAAGGCCGGTCGGCCAGGACGACGAGCCTTCGTATCAGGCAAGAGGAGGCAGAACACAATCAAGACCACCACAGTGAGCGATGGACAGGGCCGTCTGCTGTGGTCGGGCGCGAGCCAGCCCGGTCGCATGCACGACCAGACCGCGGTGCGCACCGAGGGCATCACGGAGCAGTTCCGGCTCCATCCGATGGTGAAAGCCGAGGTCGACGAGGGCTATCGGGGCCTGGCCAACGCATTCCCCGATCAGGTCAGCGCCCCACCGAGGAAGCCGAAGGACGACGCGCCGCCCGGCAAGCACTACGCATGGCAGGAAATGCGCCGACGCCAGTCCTCGGCCCGCATCTGCGTCGAGCACACCAACGCCGAACTGCGGCAGTGGCGCCCGCTCCAGCGCTACACCTTCCGACGCGAGGACTACGCCGAAACCCACCGCGCGATTGCCTCGCTGGTATCGGACCGCTCCGCTCACCGGCAAACCCGCCGCAAGCTGAGCACCGCACTGGTACTCGTCCGGCGAGACGCCTTCTGATCAAATACCAGCCAACCCGCCAGGCCAACATGTCGGGGCCTCAATCGTGGACCACGTCGTAAGGAATTCCTCCTGTGGATCTTCCACGTATTTGGACCATTCGCGAGAGCAGCCACCGCGTTCACAACCCGATCACCGCTGACAAGCTCGCCGTACTGGGCAAGGCGCTCCGTCCGGCACCTGGCACGCGTACGCTGGATCTCGCCAGCGGAACGGGCGAGATGCTGTGCACCTGGGCACGTGACCACCGCGTCACGGGGACGGGGGTGGACATCAGCACAGTGTTTACCGAAAAGGCCCGCGCCCGTGCCGCTGAACTCGGAGTCGCCGACCAGATCGACTTCGTTCACGGCGACGCCTCTGGCTACGTCGCGGACGAGCCGGTCGATCTCGCTGCGTGTGTGGGTGCCACCTGGATCGGGGGCGGCGTGGCCGGTACCGTCGAATTGCTGGGCCGCAGCCTGCGCCCGGGCGGTCTCATGCTGATCGGCGAGCCGTACTGGCGTCAGGCACCGCCGACCCAGGACGTCATCGAGGGCTGCCGCGCCGGCAGCAGAGCCGACTTTCGGATGCTGCCGGAGTTGATCGGGCACTTCGGCGATCTCGGGTACGACGTCGTGGAGATGGTGCTGGCCGATCAGGACAGCTGGGACCGGTATCAGGCGGCGCAGTGGTTCAACCTCCGCTGCTGGCTCGACCAGAACCCGATGACGAGCTGGCCGCCAATGTGCGGGCCGAACTCGCCACAGGACCCGCACGCTACGTGCAGTACACCCGTGAGTACCTCGGCTGGGGCGTCTTTGCGCTGATGAGCCGCTGACACTCCGGGCAGTGCGGGTCTGGGCAGCGTGCTGCCCAGACCCGCACGTTTCAGACCGTGACCCCATCCCACTGACTGTTCGTTGGGCTCCTCGATGCCGAGCCGGAGGGCGCAGCCCACGAGCCTGTTCGGGTCGAGGATCACCGAGTGCCCGACAACCACGGTTTCACGAATCCCCGAGGCCGTCTTCGGTCACGAGCGGAGCCAGATAAGGAGTGCGGCGGCGGTGACGGTGCCGAGGAAGACGTATCCTCGCTTGTCGTAACGGGTGGCGACGGCCCGGAAGTGCTTGATTCTGTTGATCCCTCGCTCAACAGTGTTCCTGGCTTTGTACCGGATCTTGTCGAAGTGGGCGGGTCGGCCGCCACGTGAACCTCTGCGCAGGCGGGCCGTCTTGGTGTCGCTCTTCTCCGGGATCACGTGCCGGATAGCGCGTCGCCGCAGGTAGGCGCGGATTACGCCATTGCTGTATGCCTTGTCGGCGCCGACGCTGTCCGGTACCCGCCGTGGCCTGCCGACGCCGAGCCGGGGGACGCGGATCTCGTCCATGACCCGCTCGAACTGGGTGCAGTCCGCCCGCTGCCCCGCAGTGATGACCACGGAGAGCGGGCGGCTCTTGCCGTCCGTGCTCAGGTGGAGCTTGCAGGTCAGCCCGCCGCGCGAGCGGCCGAGGGCTTCGCCTGGAGCACCGCCCCCGCCGGGAACGGGCTTATCCGCATGTGCACCTGCACGTGAACTGATCTTTGCGCGGCCCCTTTTGAAGCGCCGGATGTTGCCGGCGGCGGGTCTTTCGGGGCCCCGGCGGCGTGCTGGTGGGTGCGGATCGAGGTGGAGTCGATGTTGATATTCCAGTCGATGTCACCCGTAGCGTCGGCGACGGCCTGGACATGTTGAAGCAGCTTCTTCCAGGTGCCGTCGGCCGACCACATCAGGTGGCGTTTGTGGACGGTCTGCCACGGGCCGAAGCGTTCGGGCAGCGCGCGCCACTGGCAGCCGGTACCGAGCCGGTGGATGATCCCGTTGATCACCTGGTGTGGTCCCGCCACCGGCCGCACCGGTTGTTGCCCTTGGGCAGGAGCGGTTCCAGGACCGCCCACTCGTCGTCGCTGAGATCCCGGTCTGCTGAGCATGATCAAAGCAACGAGCCGCCGCTCGAAGGGATACGACCTTCAGCGAGCGAAAGCCCCAGTCAGCAGCCCCGAAAGGAGTTGCCCCCGCAGAGCAGGAGCTACTACCCTCACGCCAGCGCGACAGACGCGTGATCTCGGGATGAGGAGGTTGATGAATATGGCTGCCGCCGACCGTCATCAGCATGCCCTCATCCGGCCTGTGCGATAACAGAGCGCGGCCGGTCGTTCCAACGACCAGGAGAGACACATGTCTTCCTCTTCTTCACCCGTCCACGCCGACGTGGACACCAAGCGCCTCGTCCTACGGCCCTGGACCAGGAGCGAGGCCACCGCGGTCCTCGACGGCACCCGGTCCCCGTACTGGGCGGACGACTTTCCCGCTGAGGGCGATCGCGTGGTCGCGGGCCTCTTCGAGCAGTACCCCGACTGGCTCGGCGCCTACGGCCACCGTCTGGTCATCGAGCGCAGCAGTGGCCTGGTGGTGGGGTCCATCGGCCTGTTCTGGCCGCCCACCGAGGGGGTCCTTGAGATCGGCTACGGCATCGTGGCCTCCCGGCGTGGCCGAGGCTATGCCTCTGAGGCCACCCAGGCCCTCGCCGACTTCGCCCTCACCGCGCCAGAAGTCCACACCGTGTCCGCCGACGTGGAACTGTCGAACCCGGCCTCAGTCCGAGTACTGGAGAAGGCCGGCTTCCGCTGTTGGACGACCGGGGAGAACGTAGCCAAGTTCAGGATCTCGAACCCGGACCGCGACCTGCGCTGATTGCGTGGGGCCCTGGAAGCGATGCCCTCCAGGGCCCCATCGTGGCCGCTGAATTCCCGGGCTACCAGCGTGATCGGAGAGACAAGACCTAGTGTCCTGAGTCGTTAATTCGTGTGCAGTATGCGGCGAGGGTGTCGAGGATGTCGTCGGCAGTCTTCGTCCAGACGAATGGCTTGGGGTTCTTGTTCCACTCGTTGATCCAGCGGCGGATGTCCC
>NZ_SSBK01000076.1 GCF_004795035.1 Streptomyces sp. A0958 | reverse complement strand
CGCGGCGGCCGACGCGCCCGGCGCGCCGCGGCCGTCCGTCGGTCCCGTCGCCCCCGGCGGACCGCAGACCGTCGCCGCCCCGGCACGCTCCGGCCCCGCCGAGGCGGCGGGCACGCCGCCCACCGCCCCCCGGCTCGCGCACGCACTGCCCTCCCCGTACGCCGCAGGCGCACCGCACCCCGCCGATCTGCTGCCCCGCGCCCCGCGCGGCTTCCACGGGCGCGGTGCCGAACTGACCGCGCTCTCCCGGGCTGCGGCCGGCGAGGCGCCCGTCTGCCTGGTTACGGGCCCGGCCGGGGTGGGCAAGACGGCGCTGGCCCTGCACTGGGCACGCCGGTCCCCGGCGGCCTTCCCGGACGGGCGGCTCTTCGCCGATCTGCGCGGGTTCGGGGACACCGCCGAGCCGACCCCGCTCGAAGTGCTGCGCGAGTTCCTGCTCGCGCTCGGCGTCGCGCCCCGCCGGGTGCCGGAGTCCGTGGCCGGGGCGGCGGCCCTGTTCCGCTCGCTGACCGACCGGCTGAGCCTCCTCGTCGTCCTCGACAACGCCCGCGACTCCGCCCAGGTCAGGCCCCTCCTGCCGGGTGGCGCGGACTGCGTCACGCTGATCACCAGCAGGCGCCGGCTCGAAGGGCTCATCGCATCGGACGCCGCCGTCCCGGTCCCGCTGGACATACTGGAACCGCCGGACGGCACCGCGCTGCTGGCCGGGGTGCTCGGCGAGGAACGGGTCCTCGCCGAACCGGTGGCCGCCCGGCGGCTCGCCGAACTCTGCGGCGGACTGCCGCTCGCCCTGCGGGTCACGGCGGCCCGGCTGGCGGGCCGCCCGCAGTGGACGCTGGCCGGCATGGCCGACGAACTCGCCGACGAGCGCAGCCGGCTCTCCTACCTGGACGTGGAGGACACCGGCGTCTCCGCCGCGCTGCGGCTCACCGTGCAGCAGCTCCCGCCGGACGCCGTCCACCACTTCACCCGGCTCGGCCACCACCCGGGCAGCCACTTCGACCCGTACACCGCCGCCGCGCTCGCCGGCAGCGACCCGGTCGCCGCCGGGGCCGCGCTGGAACAGCTCGCCGCCGCCCATCTGGTCACGGAGACGAGGACCGGGCACTGGGTGCTGCACGATCTGGTGCGGCTGTACGCGCGCGGGCTCGACCCGGCGGCCGGGCCGGACACGCTCCTCGGTGTGCTCGACCACTACATCGCCACCGCGCTCGCCGCCGCCGACACGGCCGAACCGGGTGGCGAGCCCTGCTTTGTGCTGCCCGAGGACTACCGCAAACCGACCGCGACGCGGGACTTCACGGACCGGGCCGCGGCCATGAGCTGGCTGGCGGCCGAGCGCGAGGACCTGACCCTGGCCGCCGCGGCCGCCCGGGCCGCCGGTCTCGACGACCGGGCCTGGCGGATCATCCTGCTGCAATGGCCGCACGTGGTGTGGCGGGTACGGGACGGCTGGGCCCCGATGCTGGAACTGGCCCTCGCGGCGGCCGTGGCGTGCGACGACCCGTACGCCGAGTCCCGGGTCCGCAACCTGCTGGGCTGGGTGCTGTCGGAGGAGGGCAGGACCAGCGAGGCCGTCGCCCTCCTGGAACCGTCACCCGGTCTGGCCCGGCAGGCGGGGGACCGGCTCGGCGAGGCGACCGCACTGATCAACCTGGCTATCGTGCACGCCGAACAGGGCGGCCTCGACCTGGCGACGGAGGGCTGCGAACAGGCCCTGGGCCTGGCCCGCGAGGAGACCGACGCCCATACCGAGATGCTCGCCCTCCAGCACCTGGCCCGGATGCGGCTCGCGGCCGGCCACCCGCAGGACGCGCTGGACTCCGCCCGCGCCGCCCTCGACCTGGGGCCCGAGCACGAGGAGGCGGCGCGCCGGGTGCTGCTGCTGACCGTCAGCGGCGAGGCCCACCTCGCCCTCGGCGCGGAGGACGAGGGCATACGGCTCCTGGACCGGGCGGCCACGGAGGCGGAGCAGGCCGGGTACGACGAGGGCGCGGTGCGGGCCCTGGAGGCGCTGCTGCGGGTGACGGCGGCCACGGACTACGTACGGCGCCGCGATGAGGCGGTCCGCCGCCTCGCCGACGACGTCTGACACGGGCGGGGAGCGCCGCTGCCGGTCCCTCCCCGCCGCGCGCCGGGCGTCTCAGTCCCGCGTGTCCGCGGCCTCGTCCATACCGGCGAGCACCAGCGGCAGCCGGGCGGCCCCGCCGGGCACGACGCGGACGGGGACGCCCCAGTCCTGCTGGTGGACGTGGCAGGCCGGGTACTCGTTCGCCGGGTCGTCGTCGCAGGACGCGGCCATCGCGGAGACGTGCAGGACGCCCTCGGTGACGCCGTCGGCGAGGACCAGTTCGCGGAAGAGGTCGGTGCCCGCGCCCTCCCCCTCGGCCAGCAGCTCGGGCGGGGTCGAGGAGACCAGCAGCCGGGTCGAGGGCCCGTAGCGGGTGTCGAGCTTCTGGCCGGCGGGCGCCTGGAAGACGACGTCGAGCCGGAGGGCGCCGGGGGCGATCTCGGTGGCCGCCCGCCGGGTGCGGTGGGCCTGCTCGGCGACGCGTACCGCCTCCTCGGGCAGCCGCAGCCGGGTCAGCCGGTGCCGGGCGGACTCCACGACCACGAGGTCGCCGTCCACCAGCACGGCGTCGCTGGGCTCGCGCAGGTCCGTGGCCAGCGTGCTGACCTCACCGCTCGCCGGGTCGTACCGGCGCAGTGCGTGGTTGTACGTGTCGCAGACGGCGACGGACCCGTCGGGCAGGGCGGTGACGCCCAGCGGGTGCTGGAGCAGGGCCTGCGCGGCGGCGCCGTCGCGGTGGCCGAAGTCGAAGAGTCCGGTGCCGACGGCGGTGTGGACGGCGCCCTCGCGGTCGACGTAGCGCAGCGCGGACGTCTCCGAGTCGGCGACCCACAGCCGCTCCTCGGTCGCCGCGAGCCCGGACGGCTGGGCGAACCACGCCTCCGCGCCCGGCCCGTCGACCAGGCCCTCGTTGGTGGTCCCGGCCGCGACCCGTACGGTGCCGTCCTCGGGGTCGTACGTCCACAGCTGGTGGACACCGGCCATGGCGATCCAGAGCCGGCCGTCGAACCAGGCGACGTCCCACGGCGAGGACAGGTCGACCTCGCGGGCCGCGCCGCTGGTGGGCGCCCCCTGCCACCACTGGCGGCCGGTGCCGGCGAGGGTGGTGGTCGCCCCGGTCGTGAGGTCGAGCGCGCGGATGGCGTGGTTGACCGTGTCGGCGACGGCGATCCGCCCGTCCGGCAGCAGCGCGAGCCCCTGCGGCTCGCTGAAGGCGACCTCGTCGGGCCCGCCGTCCGCGAACCCGCGCTCACCCGTCCCGAAGTGCCGGCGCACGCTCTCGCCGTCCGCGTCCAGCTCGACCAGCCGGTGCCGGGTGGTGTCGGAGACCAGGAAGCCGCCGTCCGCCAGCAGCAGGGCCTTGCCCGGGAACCGCAGATGCGTGGCCACCGGCTCCGGCGCCACGTACGGCCCGTCCCCGCGCCGCAGGGTGCCCTTGGCCGCGTGCTCCGTCTCCAGCTCCTCGACCAGCTTCTCGATGGCGTGGGCGTGCCCCTCACCGGCGTGCTGGGCGACGACATAGCCCTCGGGGTCGATGACGACGAGCGTGGGCCAGGCGCGTACGGCGTACTGCTTCCAGGTGGCGAGCTCCGGGTCGTCGAGCACCGGGTGGTGGACGCCGTACCGCTCGACGGCGTCCACGACGGCCTGGTGCTCCGCCTCGTGGACGAACTTCGGCGAGTGCACGCCGATGATCACGACGGTGTCGCGGTGCTTCTCCTCCAGCTCGCGCAGCTCGTCCAGGACATGCAGGCAGTTCACACAGCAGAAGGTCCAGAAGTCCAGGATCACGATGCGTCCTCGCAGGTCAGCGAGGGTGTACTGCCGGTCGCCTGTATTGAGCCAGCCGCCCTTGCCGATGAGTTCGGGGGCCCTGACGCGCGCACGTGTTGCCATGTGAACAGTCAACATCACCGTGGCGTCCCCGCATTCCACAGGCCCCTCGGGGAACCTGTGGGACATGAGACTTCTCGTGCGTGAGCGGATTTTCGGCATCGGCGACGACTACTGGATCGAGGACGCGGACGGCCGCAAGGTCTTCCTGGTCGACGGCAAGGCCATGCGGGTGCGCGACACCTTCGAGCTGAAGGACGCGCAGGGCCGGGTCGTCGTGGAGATCCGGCAGAAGCTGATCAGCCTGCGCGACACGATGCTGATCGAGCGGGACGGCGAACAGCTCGCCAAGGTCAAGCGGAAGCGGCTGTCGCTGCTGCGCAACCACTACCGGGTGACCCTGGCGGACGGCACCGAGCTCGACGTCAGCGGCAAGATCCTGGACCGCGAGTTCGCGGTGGACTACGAGGGGGAGCTGCTGGCCCAGATCTCCCGCCGCTGGCTGACCGTCCGTGACACGTACGGGATCGACATCGTGCGGGAGGACGCCGACCCGGCGCTGCTGATCGCGGTGGCGGTGTGCGTGATCGTGCTCGCCGAGAAGGAGCACGAGGACTGATCGCACGGGTCACTCCTGACGGGCCTTCGGTGCGTCCAGCCCAAGCCGCCGGTCCTTGAGGGCCGGGAACTGCTCCCGCGTCGCGGCGACCTTGGCCGGGTCGAACTCGACGGTCAGCACCTCCTCGTCCGCTCCCGCCTCGGCAA
>NZ_SSBK01000075.1 GCF_004795035.1 Streptomyces sp. A0958 | reverse complement strand
CGGCGCCTGGGCCGGTGGCGCGTCGGTCGCGGCCCGGCCGCCGACGCTTCCGTGCGGGCCGGCCTCCGGGGCGCCGCCCCTGTGCGCACCCGCCCCCGCCGGCTCGCCGCGCAGGATCTGCGCGTACGCGTCGGCCAGTTCGCGGCCCGGGTCGATGCCCAGTTCGTCGGCGAGCAGTCGGCGGGTGCGGTGGAACCAGTCCAGCGCCTCGGACTGGCGCCCCGAGCGGTACAGCGCCGTCATCAGGCCCGCCGCCAGGGATTCCCGCATCGGGTGGGCGACGGCCTCGGTGCGCAGTACGGCCGCCGCCCGGTGGTGTTCGCCCAGGACGCCGTAGGCGTGCGCCAGTTGCTCGACCGTGGAGAGCCGGGACTCCTCCAGCGCGTGCGCGGCGGCCTGGAGCGGGGCGCTCGCGTAGGTGCCGGTGAGGGCGGGCCCCTGCCACAGCGACAGGGCCTCCTTCAGCATCAGCACCGTGTCGGCGGGGCTGCGCTGCTCCCGGGCCAGCATCAGCAGTTCCTCGAAGCGCTGGGAGTCCAGCAGCGTTTCCGGCACCCGCAGCACGTACGCGTCCCCGAGCGTCGCCAGCTCGACCCCGTACGCCTGTGCGTCCGAGCCCATCAGCAGGGCGCGCAGCCGGGAGACGTGGCCCTGGATGACCGTGCGGGCGTGCAGCGGTGGGGCGTCGTCCCACAGGCAGTCCGTCAGGCGCCCCATGGAAACCGGGGTGTTGGCGTGCAGCAGGAGGGCCGCGAGCAGGCTTCGGCGTTTGACGGGTCCGAGGGGCAGCGACCCGGTCAGCGTGTCGACGCAGACGGTGCCGAGCAGCCGGAACTCCACGAGCGGCTCCCCTTCCGGGTCTGACGCGCCCGGTGCCGGGTCACGGACAAGTGCCCAGAATATCGGGGATTCCGCAGGGGTGCTTCAGGGGTGCGGCCGGATCACGCCCGGTCACAGGCGCCGTTCGTCGTCGGACACGACCGTGGTGGTGGGCGGTACGAGCATGCGGCGGCGCCGCATGACGCTCGCGTAGACGAAGACGCCGATGACGCCGACGATCATCATGATCCAGCCGACCAGGTCGACGTTGACACTGTCCAGTTCCCAGTCGGTCGCGAAGGCGAGAATCGCTCCCGCGCCGATGAGGATGATGCATCCTCCGAGTCCCATGAGTTCCGCCTCCTCGACGGCCCGGAAGCTCCGGGCCGTGTACGGAGCGCGTACCCGGCCCGCCAACGAGCATGCGCGGCGGGGGGTTGGGGCGGAGGCGTCAGCCGGCCAGGAAGGCCACCAGCGCGTTCGCCAGCAGGTACGGGTCGTCGGCGCCGCACAGTTCGCGCGCGCTGTGCATCGACAGGATGGCGACGCCGATGTCGACGGTCCGGATGCCGTGCCGGGCCGCGGTGATCGGGCCGATCGTCGTGCCGCAGGGCATCGCGTTGTTGGAGACGAACGTCTGCCACGGCACGCCCGCCTTCTCGCAGGCCGCGGCGAACACGGAACGGCCGCTGCCGTCGGTCGCGTACCGCATGTTGACGTTGATCTTGAGGATCGGTCCGCCGTTGACGACCGGGTGGTGCGTGGGGTCGTGGCGCTCGGCGTAGTTGGGGTGGATCGCGTGGCCGGTGTCGGAGGAGAGGCAGACCGTGCCGGCGAAGGCGCGGGCGCGGTCCTCGTAACCGCCGCCGCGGGCGAAGACCGAGCGCTCAAGGACCGTGCCGAGCAGCGGTCCGTCCGCGCCCGTGTCGGACTGCGAGCCGTTCTCCTCGTGGTCGAAGGCGGCCATGACCGGGATGTACGGCAGCTCGGCGTCGGGCTGCCCGGCGACGGCGGCGAGCGCGGCGGTCGCCGCGTGCACCGAGAGCAGGTTGTCCATGCGGGGCCCGGCCACGAGTTCGCGGTCGCGGCCCAGGTAGGACGGCGGCTCGACGGGGTGCGGCATCAGGTCCCAGCCGGTGATGTCCTCGGCGTCGACGCCCGCCTCCTCGGCGACGAACCGGATGAGGTCGCCCTCCTCGACGTCCCCGAGCCCCCAGATGGGCTGCATGTGCTTCTGCCGGTCCAGCTTGAGCCCGTCGGTGTTGGCCGACCGGTCCAGGTGCACGGCGAGCTGCGGGACGCGCAGCAGCGGGCGGTCGACGGAGACGAGCCGGTCGGTGCCGTCGCGCAGCGAGATCCGGCCTGCGAGGCCGAGGTCGCGATCCAGCCAGGTGTTGAGGAGGGTGCCGCCGTAGATCTCCACGGCGATCTGCCGCCAGCCGTACGCGCCGGTGTCGGGCAGCGGCTTGACGCGGAGGTTGGGCGAGTCGGTGTGCGCGCCGACGATCCGGAACGCGGTGTGCGCCCCGGCGCCCTCCGGTACGTACCAGGCGACGATCGCGCCCCCGCGCAGGACGTACTTGCCGCCCGTGGTCCCGTCCCAGGCCGCGGTCTCCTCCACCTGCCTGAACCCGGCCTTCTCCAGCCGTGCGGCGGCGGCTGCCACTGCGTGGTACGGGGAGGGGGCGGCCATCAGGAAGGCCATCAGATCGTCGGTGTGGCCGCGGTCGAAGCGGGGGGAGGAACTCATGTTCTTCACTGTAGCCACGCCTGGCCGAAAGGATTCACCGTCGCCCCCGGGTTCCCGCGCCCTTTGTCCCGTCGCCCCGGGAATCCGGTGCCGCGGTCGACGGCCCGGCTCATCGACGAGGTCGGTTTCCGGCCAGCCGGTACGACGGCGCCGCCGCCCGGGAGCGTGTCCGGGCGGCGGCGCCGTCGACGATCGTGCCGTGACGTCCTAGGGCCTGTCTTCAAACTGCCGTCTGCCGGGCGACGCCATGCACGCACTCTCGCCGCACCGGTCCCAGACCCCGGTACGTCCAGTACAGGGGCCTGGGGCCGGCACGCCGAGGAGTGGGGTCTCCCCTGTTCGAGCGAAGCCGAGAACTTGGGGAAGCACCTGACGCCGCCCGGCCGCCCTTCGGGCGACGACGGCAGTTTGAAGACAGGCCCTAGAACGCGGCCTCGTCCAGGTCCATCAGGGAGTTGTCGACGGACTCGGCGAGGGCGCGCTCGGCGCCGACGCCCGGCAGGATGTTCGCGGCGAAGAACTTCGCGGCGGCGATCTTGCCCCGGTAGAAGGCGACGTCCTTCGCGGCGGCGGTCGGCAGCTTCTCGGCGGCCACGGCCGCGCCCTTGAGCAGCAGGTAGCCGACGACGACATCGCCGGAGGCCAGCAGCAGGCGGGTGGTGTTCAGACCCACCTTGTAGATGTTCTTGACGTCCTCGCCGGTGGCGGTGAGGTCGGTGATCATCGTGCCGACGATCGCCTCCAGGTCCACCGCGGCCTTCGCGAGGCTGTCCAGCGCACCGGCCAGCTCCTCGTTGTCCTGCGCGCCCGCGAGGAACTTCTTGATCTCCTCGGAGAGCGCGTTGAGCGAGGCGCCCTGGTCGCGGACGATCTTGCGGAAGAAGAAGTCCTGGCCCTGGATGGCCGTCGTGCCCTCGTACAGCGTGTCGATCTTGGCGTCACGGATGTACTGCTCGATCGGGTACTCCTGGAGGTACCCGGAGCCGCCGAACGTCTGGAGCGACTGGGCCAGCTGCTCGTACGACTTCTCGGAGCCGTAGCCCTTCACGATCGGGAGCAGCAGGTCGTTGAGGCCGTGCAGCGCCTTGGCGTCCTCGCCCGCGGCCTCCTTCTCCTGGATCGCGTCCTGGACGGAGGCGGTGTAGAGGACGAGGGCGCGCATGCCCTCGGCGTACGCCTTCTGCGTCATGAGCGAGCGGCGCACGTCGGGGTGGTGCGTGATGGTGACCTTGGGCGCCGTCTTGTTCATGAACTGCGACAGGTCGGTGCCCTGGACGCGCTCCTTGGCGTACTCCAGCGCGTTGAGGTAGCCCGTGGAGAGCGTGGCGATGGCCTTCGTGCCGACCATCATGCGGGCGAACTCGATGATGCGGAACATCTGGCGGATGCCGTCGTGCTTGTCGCCGATGAGCCAGCCCTTGGCGGGGTGGCGGTCGCCGAACGTCATCTCGCAGGTGTTGGAAGCCTTGAGGCCCATCTTGTGCTCGACGTTCGTCGCGTACACGCCGTTGCGCTCGCCCAGCTCGCCGGTGGTCCAGTCGAAGTGGTACTTCGGGACGAGGAAGAGCGAGAGGCCCTTGGTGCCGGGGCCCGCGCCCTCGGGGCGGGCCAGCACGTAGTGGAGGATGTTCTCGGACATGTCGTGCTCGCCCGAGGTGATGAAGCGCTTCACGCCCTCGATGTGCCAGGAGCCGTCCTTCTGCTCGACGGCCTTCGTGCGGCCGGCGCCGACGTCGGAGCCGGCGTCCGGCTCGGTCAGCACCATCGTCGAGCCCCACTGCTTCTCGACGGCGATCTCGGCGATCTTCTTCTGCGCCTCGTTGCCCTCCTCGAAGAGGATGCCGGCGAACGCCGGGCCCGAGGAGTACATCCAGACGGCCGGGTTGGCGCCGAGCAGCAGCTCCGCGTAGCCCCAGATCAGGGAGCGCGGCGAGGTGGTGCCGCCGATCTCCTCGGGCAGGCCCAGGCGCCAGTACTCGGAGTCCATGAAGGCCTGGTACGACTTCCTGAACGTGTCGGGGACCGGTGCGGTGTTGGTCTCCGGGTCGAAGACCGGCGGGTTGCGGTCGGCGTCGGCGTAGGAGTCGGCGAGCTCGTTCTCCGCGAGGCGGGCGACCTCGTCGAGGATGCTCTTCGCGGTCTCGACGTCCATCTCCGCGAACGGTCCGGTGCCGTACAGCTTGTCGCGCCCGAGGACCTCGAAGAGGTTGAACTCGATGTCGCGGAGATTCGACTTGTAGTGCCCCATGGGAAGGCTCCGTAATCAATAGCAGTGGCGCGCAGCGCCCCGTGGAGGGGTGGCCCGGACGTATCAGCTGACCCTTACGATGATGCTACCCGCCAGTAATAAGGCGCAACCCCCCGAGCCGCAGATGTGGCCGATTACTCTTTGTCCCATGTACGGCTACGACCAGAACCAGGGCGCGCAGCAGCCTATGGGGGGCGGCTACGGCGAGCAGCCGCTGTACCCCGAACCCTCGCCGCCCTCGCTGGGCGACGCGGTACGGGCGTTCACGACCGGCTCGCTGTCCGCCGAGGACTTCCAGCAGATCTTCGCGACGTCGAAGGTCTACTGCCCGCGCGGCGACAACCCCGGCTTCCTCGCGCTGCACAACACCCAGCAGCCCGTGATCCCGATGTTCACCACGCTCAAGGAGCTGCGGCTGTACGCGGGCAAGGAGTCCAAGTACTTCGTGATCACCGGCGCCGAGGTGATCGACCTGCTGCCCACCGGCTACGGCTTCGTCCTGGACATGGAGGGCGAGCACCGGATGGTCTTCGACGCCAAGGCCGTCGAGCAGATGGTCGACTTCGCGATGCGCCGCATGTACGGCTGATCCGCCGGACCGCGGTCTTCCGGAAGGGGCCCGTACCGCTCTCGGACGCTGTTGGTTAATTCGGGCCTGTGCGTGACGTCGGCTCCCAAGATCTGGTTGTGGTCTTGGGAGCCGGCGTTGTCGTATGGGGTGGGTGTCGATGTCTTTGCAGCCGAAGGGGCCGGGGGA
>NZ_SSBK01000074.1 GCF_004795035.1 Streptomyces sp. A0958 | reverse complement strand
CTCAGCCCGATCGAGTACGAGGAGAAGCACTACGCCAACCAGGCAACGACCGAACAAGTGAACCTGAAACTACGTCACCCCGCCCTGACCAGCTAGTCAACACCTCCCGCACAGCGGGGGAACCTCAACCTGGGCCTTGAGGCCATTGCGGTAGGCGCCGGCCAGGTAGTGGTCCACGATGTCCTGGCAGACCGTCTGGATGCGCTCGGGGTTAGCAAACACCGAGGTGAGGCGCCCGAACTTGCGGGACAGGTTTTCACGGTCCGGGTCATCGAGGTCGAACTCGTCGGCGAACTGGTCGAACTCAGCCTGCAACGCCTGGTCATTCATCTCGAAGAGGACCGGATGCGGGTCCAGCACGACCGGGACGGTTGCTTCATCCTGCAGAGAGCGGGACACCGAATACCGGTGCAGCACCCTGTCCGGGTCGGCCTCTTCACCGAAGAGGGCGAAGGTGTTGGTGGAGAGGTTCCTGATAGGGGTGCCGGTCATGCCGAAGAACTTCGCGTTCGGCAATGCTGCGCGCATCTGCCCGGCCAGGGACTCCTCCTCGGCGGACTGGGTGCGGTGTGCCTCGTCGACCAGCACGATGATGTTGCCCCGCGTCGACAGGTCCTTGCCGGCGTCGGCGAACTTGTGGACGGTCGTGGAGATGACGCCGCGCACGTCGTCGGCCAGCAGGGAGCACAACTTCTTGCTGGTGGCGGGCTGATGGAAGTAGGCGTCCCCCATCGCGGAGGTGAACACCCCGGAGGTCTGCCGGACAAGCTGAGTCCGGTCCGAGAGCAGGATGATCGTGGGCGACTCGGTACGGGTGTCGGCCAGCAGCAGCGAGGCGGCGAACACCATAAGCAGCGTCTTCCCACTGCCTTGGTGGTGCCAGATCAGACCCTTCTGACCGTCGGACAGGACCCGCTCGTGGATCAGGTGGGCGGCTTCCATCTGCGGGTAGCGGGGCAGGTACTTCTTGTCCGCCCCGCCTCCGGAGGTGGAGAAGAGGACGAAGTTGCCGAGCATGTCCAGGACCGCGGCCGGCTTGAGCAGCAACTCGACGGAGCGCTGCACGTCGGCCTGCCCGGATAGATTCTCGTCGTCATCGGTGGACCGGAATGGCTGCCATTGGTTCAGGGGCGCGCTGGCGGCCCCGAACCGCAGCTTGAGCCCGTCGGAGGCGACCGAGAAGACATTGGGGGTGAAAAACCACGGATACTCGGTGGCGTAAACGTCGTTGATCTCACGCGCGGCGTCGGCCCACCCGGACTTCGCCGTCGGAGACTTCACCTCCACGACTACCAGAGGCAGGCCGTTGACCCAGTAGACAAGGTCGAACCGGCGAGGGGTCTTGCCGGGGACGGTGATGGTCACCTCATCCGACAGGACCAGCGTGTTAGCGGTCGGGTCAGTCGGGTGCTCGAAATCGATGACCTTCAAGGCGCGCCACACGCCGTCGGCGCCCCGAAACTCCTTGTGCCCACGCAGCAGTTTCAGCACCTGCTCGTTGGCCCGCACCAGCCCGCCATCGACGGCGTTGACCGTGGCGATGATCTCCTCGACAACGGTGTCCACGTCGAACCCGTCGATCACTTCAGGGTTGAGCCGGACGATGGCGTCCCGCAACTCACCGACGACCACCGTCTGCGTCGTCTCGCGCGACAGCGACCTGCCCGCTGTGTAGCCCCAACCCATAGGGAGGGACCACTGGATCATAAGGTTCTGGAACTCGCGTTCCCGTACGCCCTTCGCCACGGCTCAGACCTCCAACAACTCGGCGGACTTGATGTCGATGGTGCGGTTCAGCAGCCTCGGCAGCAGCCCTGCCTTGACTTCGCGGAGGCGGGCGGTTTCCGCTCGGGCCGACGCCAACGCAACTTCCATCGTGTCAAGTTCCACTGACATCTCGCGTTGGCGGTCGAGGGACGGTAGGCGTACAACCATGCCCTTCGCACGCTTGGCGCTGATGTGCTTGATGTTGGTGCCCCCCGCGATGTCGAGGAAGGCCCTGGACTCGTAGGCCCACATGCTCCAGTGGAAGACGAACTCGGGGATACAGATCTCGTCCATCGCCCGGAGACGGAGCAGGGTCATCTGGGTGCAGACTGGTCCTGGCAGCTCGTCTCGCCACATGGCGGGCATTCCGACCGCATTCGCGCTTGCGCTGCCTTCGGATACCACGACGTCGCCGTAGCGGAGGCCGAACTTCTCGCGCTCCGCTGGTTCGTAGTTCATCTCAAGTACGTCGGACAGGTCGAGCCTCCCGTAGCCGACGTTTGCCGAGCGGAGGTAGGGCGTCATGTACGGGCCGGTCGCCCTGTCGGGTGTCCTGCGCACTCCGGTTGAAAAGTCGAAGGCGTGCTCCGCCCTCACGGCTTCAACAGAGCCGTCGGTCATGAGGTCGGCTCGGCGGCGACGAAGAATCGCTGCCAGTGTCTCAGTTTCGACGCTGAGCGCGGTGATTTGGTCGTCCACCGCCCCGATGATCTCGACGATCCGCTCCTGCACCGACAATGGCGGTACCCAGATTGGGAGTGACGCGAAGGACGCATTGCTGATCTGTTTCCGCTCTGTTGTCCCAACGGCACGGCGCGCCGCCTCAGCCTGGAACTCGGGGTACTGAAATGTGGCCTCGATGAATGAAGGAATGGCAAAGTGAGGCTTGACTGTGAACAGTGGAAAGTGGTTCGTCACATAGCAACCCGCCGTATCGTCTTTGACGACGCCGAACGCTGCTTTGGTCGGCCACATGTGGTTGTAAACCACATCGTCTTTCTCGATCCGGTAGACCGCCTTACCTGTGATCCCTTCGGTAGAGACGGTGTCCCTGTGGTAGACACCCTCGGCGTTCCAGCGGACTCCTGCGTAGGGAATCGCTTCAAGATCTGTGACCGCGACCTTGCGCAAGCGCGAGACCGAAGTCAGAACCTCACCGAAGGTAGTGAGAACCCAATCGTCACTCATCGAAGTCCTCGATCCCTGCGGGGGAACGGCCACCTTGCGGCGCGTAGGGGTCTCCAGGTCACCGAGGCTGATCTGCTGCCAGTCACTCATCGAAGCCCTCGATCCCGGCAGCAGAGAGGACTGCGAACATGCGCTCCTCGGTCTTCTGGCGCTCGGCTCGGGCGATGTTGTATGCGTCGATGAGGGTGCTGAGGTCTTCCTGCTCAGCGGCGGCCTGCTTGAGGTAGCGGCCGATGTTGAGGTCGTACCCGTTCGCCACGATCTCTGCAGTGGGAACGAACCGTGCCGAGAGGCTGGCCTCGTCGCCGCTGTCGGAGTGGGAGTGGTAGGCGGTGACGACATCGGTGATGTTTACGTCAGTGAGGACGTTGCGGTTCTTGGCCTTGGTGAATCGTGCGGAGGCGTCGATGAACAGCACGCCATCTTGCCGTGCCGGAGCCTTGGTGCCGGGGGCACGGAAGACGAGAATGCAGGTCGGAATGGTCGTGCTGTAAAAGAGGTTCGCCGGCAGCCCGATCACGGCATCCAGAAGGTCATCGTCCAGCACGCGTCGGCGGATAGCTGCCTCCTGGCCGGCTCGGAAGAGAACGCCATGCGGCAGGACGACGCCCGCGCGACCCTTTTTCGGGTCCATGCTGGCGATCATGTGCTGCACGAACGCCCAGTCCGCCGACGACTGTGGGGCGACCCCTCCGATGGCACGGGGATCGTTGGTCCAGGGCTTCCACTTCAGGCTGTAGGGCGGATTGGCGACAATCACGTCGAATTGCTTGATGGACCCGTCCGGCTTCTTGAAGCGCGGGTCCCTCAGGGTGTCACCGATCTCGACCTTGAACTCGGTCAGGTTGTGCATGAAGAGGTTCATGCGGGCCACGCCCGCAGTGTCCGTTACCGCCTCCTGCCCGTTCAGGCTGAGTGTGTATCCCCGCCCGCCGTGGGACTTCAGGAGGGTCGCAGCGGCGATGAGCATGCCGCCTGACCCGCAGGTCGGGTCGTACACCGACTCGTGGTTCTTGGGTGCCAGCAGTTCGATGATCAGCTCGACGACCTCGCGCGGGGTGAAGAACTGGCCGGCGCGGGTGCCGGAACCGTCCGAGAAGCGCTTCAGTAGGTACTCATACGCTCCGCCGAGCACGTCGTGGGACATGTTGCCCTCGTGCATTTTGGGGGTGCGGTCCATCGCCTGCATGACCGACGCCAGCACCTCCCCCGGCAGCGCCGCTTCGGAGGTCCAGTTCATGGATCCGAACAGATGGGAGAACTTGTCAGGGTTGGCGGATTCGATGGCCTGGAGGGATGCGCGAACCCGCTGGCCGAGACCGTGCTGGGCAACGGTGGCGAGGATGGACGACCAAGATGCGCGACGTTCCTGGACGGTGCCGGCGTGGATGACCGGAATCTCGAAGGACTGGTGGTCGCGGTACTCGATCTCGCGGGCTTCCTCGGGGGAGAGGCCGTCCAGGTCCTCGTACTGGGACAGGAACTCCTGGTGGTTGTGCTCCCAGGTATCCGACAGGTACTTCCAGAACATCAGGGGGAAGACGACAGAGGAGTACTGCGCTTCGGGCATCGCCACGCGCAGCTCATCGGCGGCGTCCCACAGTCGGTTCTCGATCTCCTGCTGGGTCACTGCCATCAGTTGGGGGTGTCCTTGCTCGTGTCCGTTTGCGATCTCAGGGCCGTGGAGCTTCCGCTGGGCATCCTATTTTGTCCCGCTGACACTGAGGCCGCGGTCCACCCTTCTCCTTGCCAGTTCAAGGGGCTGACTGGCCACGCAGGGGGCGCAGAGTCTCGAGCTGGCCGCGCAGGAGGTCTCGGCCTGGTGCGATCGACGACCACGACCTCGTGACCGGGCCGCGGCAGAGGGAAGCCGATGCCTGTGCGTGGAGGTACGCGGCTGTCCGCTCCCGCACAACTGAGACCAAAACTGAGACCCCGAACGTCGAAGGGCCCCACCGCAAGCGGTGGGGCCCTTCGACGTATTGCCCGGTGAGAGCAATGGCGGAGGATACGAGATTCGAACTCGTGAGGGGTTGCCCCCAACACGCTTTCCAAGCGTGCGCCCTAGGCCACTAGGCGAATCCTCCGCCGCAAACAATACAAGACGTTGAGGAGTGCTCGCGAACCCGTTCCCCGGGGAGGGGGTCCGGCGGGTGCGGGGGGTGTTCGTGGAGGCGGGGGAGGTGGACTTGCGGGGGTGGGGATCGGTTAAGGTGGGCGTCAGCCCCTCACGTGGCGCTATCTGACTGAACTCCCCCAGGGCCGGAAGGCAGCAAGGGTAGGTCGGCTCTGGCGGGTGCGTGGGGGGCCCTTGCGTGTCCGGGGCCGGTGGGGGCCCGGGGCGGGGCCGGTTGTCAGTCCGCCCCGATAACCTCGTATGTGTGTCGTCCCTTGCGCTGTACCGCCGCTACCGCCCCGAGTCGTTCGCCGAGGTCATCGGTCAGGAGCATGTCACTGACCCGCTCCAGCAGGCCCTGCGGAACAACCGGGTCAATCACGCGTACCTGTTCAGCGGCCCGCGAGGCTGCGGCAAGACGACCAGTGCGCGCATCCTGGCCCGCTGTCTGAACTGCGAGCAGGGGCCCACGCCCACGCCCTGCGGGGAGTGCCAGTCCTGCCAGGACCTGGCGCGCAACGGGCCGGGGTCGATCGATGTGATCGAGATCGACGCCGCTTCGCACGGTGGCGTGGACGACGCCCGTGATCTGCGGGAGAAGGCGTTCTTCGGGCCGGCGTCGAGTCGTTACAAGATCTACATCATCGACGAGGCCCACATGGTGACGTCGGCGGGGTTCAACGCCCTGCTGAAGGTGGTCGAGGAGCCGCCGGAGCACCTGAAGTTCATCTTCGCGACCACGGAGCCCGAGAAGGTCATCGGCACCATCCGGTCGCGCACCCACCACTACCCGTTCCGGCTCGTGCCGCCGGGGACGCTGCGCGACTACCTCGCCGAGGTGTGCGGCAAGGAGAACAGCCACGTCGACGACGGCGTCCTGCCGCTCGTCGTGCGGGCCGGTGCCGGTTCCGTGCGTGACTCGATGTCCGTCATGGACCAGCTGCTCGCCGGCGCGGACGACGAGGGTGTGACGTACGCCATGGCGACGTCACTGCTCGGGTATACGGACGGCTCGCTGCTCGACTCGATCGTGGACGCCTTCGCGGCGGGCGACGGGGCGGCGGCCTTCGAGGTCGTGGACCGGGTCATCGAGGGCGGCAACGACCCGCGCCGGTTCGTCGCCGACCTGCTGGAGCGGCTGCGCGACCTGGTGATCCTGGCCGCCGTGCCGGACGCCGGCGAGAAGGGGCTGATCGACGCACCGGCCGACGTCGTGGAGCGGATGCAGGCCCAGGCGTCCGTGTTCGGGGCCGCCGAGCTGAGCCGCGCGGCCGACCTGGTCAACGAGGGGCTTACGGAGATGCGCGGCGCCACCTCGCCGCGGCTCCAGGTCGAGCTGATCTGCGCCCGGGTCCTGCTGCCCGCCGCCTTCGACGACGAGCGCTCCCTCCAGGCCCGGCTGGACCGGCTGGAGCGGGGCGCCTCCTTCGCCACGACCGGCCCCGGGCCCGCCATGGGATACGTCCCCGGGCCCGAGGCCCTCGCCCACGCCCCGGTCGCCCCCCAGCCGGCCCCGCACGCCCCCGCCCCGCAGCCGGACGCCGGGTCGGGGCCCGCCGCCGCGCGTGCCGCGGCCCGGGGGG
>NZ_SSBK01000073.1 GCF_004795035.1 Streptomyces sp. A0958 | reverse complement strand
ACCCGACGGTGTTCGTCGCGGAATTTGTAGACCCCCGGGGAGTCGGGGATCTGTCCCGGCTTGGGGCGGTAGCTGGAGGGGTCTGCCATGTCTCCCACCCTACTTGCGGGCAGTGACAGCGCGGGGTCATGGGGTGCGCCTCACCCGGCCCTGCGGCGGTTGCGCAGGCGCAGGGCCGTGACGCCGCAGAGGGCGAGGGCGGCGACGGCGCCCCCGGCGGCCGCGGTGGAGCCCGCGGTCAGGGCCGTCTCCGTGCCGCCGCCTGCGGCGATGGCGGGCCCGGAGTGCTCCGTGGGGGCGGATTTCGCCTCGGAGGGCCCGTAGCCGCCCGCCTCGCCCTTGCGGGCGTAGGCGGAACCGGGGAGCTTGTCGGCGTAGGCGGCCCGCACCCGGGTGCGGTAGGCGGACACGGTCGTCCCCTGCGCGCCCACCGCCCGGACGGCGTCCTGGTCGAGCGGGAGGACCCGGCTGCCCTTCTGGACGTACCAGGCGTCGATCTGGGGCTCGTGGAAGACGATGCCGCCGGGCAGCTTGCGGGCGCCCGCCGCGGTGTACCGGGCCTCGTCGTCGCCGGTGGCGATGTTCACCACCTGCCAGTTGCCGTCCTTGCCCGGTTCGGGCAGCGTCCACAGGGAGGCCTTCTGCCCGTCCGAGGAGACGGCCGTGCTGGCCAGGTAGTCCAGTGAGGCGATGGGTGCTCCGGGCTCGCCCGCGACGAAGCCGGCGGACAGGGTGCGCACCGGCACGGCGGCGCCCTCGATGCGGGGTGCGGCCGCCGCCCTGCTGACGGCGCCCTCCCGGGCGAAGAACCGGGACAGGGTGTCCAGGGTGGCGGCGTCGGTGGCCGCGTCGTGGGCGGCGGCCAGGGCGGCGGGGGTGGCGGAGGGTCCGGTGGCGGCGGCCGCCTGCGGGGCGACGGTGAGCAGGGCGGCACCGGCCAGCACACCGCCGGCGGCCAGGGCCGCGGCGAGGCGGCGGGCGGCGCGCGGGCGGGCCGGGGAACTGGTGGAGGTCATGCTGTCGGAGGTCATGCCGTCACGCCCCGATCCGGTAGAGCGAGTGGGTCCAGGAGAACTCGCTGTTGTTCACGTACCAGGCGTGCGAGGCCCAGTTGTAGCGGTTGCTGGACGGCCAGGGGTCGCCCCAGTAGACGAGGCTGTTCGCGTCGTCGTATCCGTACAGGACGTGCATGTGGCCACCGCCCGACGACCACTGGATGCGGGTCTCCACCGGCCGTCCGGCGGCTATCTCGGCCTGCACGGTGGGGTAGCGCAGCCAGCCGGTGACGTACGAGCCGGGGTTGATGCCGGCCCAGTACAGCGCGTTCTGGACGTTGTCGAGCGCGGCCTGCGAGTTGGGGCAGTCGTAGCCCTGGGCGCGGCCGAAGGCGGCGTTGCAGAACTGGTTCTGGGTGTAGTTGCGGCCGAACCAGGTGGCGACGGTGTTGCCGGACGCGGCCCAGCACCAGTTGGTCTTCTGCTGCGCCTGCATGGTGATGTCCAGCCGCCGGGTGGCGGCGAGGGCGGCCGTCGGGGCGGAGGCGGCCCGGTCGGGCACCGCTGCGGCTGCCGGGTGGTGGCCCTGGACCGCGGCGGTGGCAGTGCGGGGCTGGTCGGCGGCGGTGGCGGTCGCCGTGGGTGCGGCGAGCAGGACGGCGGCGAGAACGGCTGTCAACGACAGCCGCGCCGGCCGGATTCTTCGGTTGTGCATGGCGTTCCTCCCGGGCGGGGGGTGGGGGTCCAAGGAGCGCGTCCGGACGCTGTGGAGGAGCATCAACCGTTGTCGGGAACGGGTCAACACGCTTCAATGCGGGTGAACACCGCGGTGTGAACGCCCGGGGCCCCGGCGTGAACGCGCCCCCCTGACCACCTGCGGACCGGCACCCGTCGGCGCGGCCCCGTGCCCGGCCGGCGTGAACGTTCACCTGGAGGACCCATGCAGCACACCGAGGCCGAACTGGCGCAGGTGCTGCACACCGGACCGTTCCATCTGGCCCTGCGCACCGCCTTCTCGGTGCGCGGGCTGCCGCTCCAGCGGGTCCAGCACCATCTGGCGCATCGCGGGGTCAAGGTCGGGGTGACCAGCCTGAGTTACTGGCAGCAGGGTGCCCGCCGCCCGCAGCGTCCGGAGTCGCTGCGGGCCGTGAAGGCCCTGGAGGAGGTGCTCGGGCTGCCCGTGAACTCGCTGCTCGGGCTGCTGGACGACGGGGTGTCCCGCCCGGACCCCGACCGCCCGCCGGCCCGCTCGTACCGCTCGCTGACGGACTCCTCCGGGGCGGTGGAGCGGCTGCTCGCGGGCATCGAGTCACCGGCGGACGGCGGGCTGCACACGGTGGGCCACCAGGAGCGGGTACGGATCGGACCCGGCCGCCAGATGCGGTACCGCGACTCCCGGCACGTCGTGCGCGCCCACCGCGACGGGATCGACCGCTATCTCGCCGTGTACATCGGTGACCCGGGCTGTGATCCGGGGCAGGTGACGGTGAGCGCCCGGGAGAACTGCCGGACGGGCCGGGTCCGCTGGGACCGGGAGACGGGGGTGCTGGTCGCCGAACTCCTCTTCGACACCCGGCTGCGGGCGGGCGACACGTACCTGTTCGGCTACGGCTTCGAGGACGGTACGGGAGGGCCGTGCGACGAGTACCTGCGCGGTTTCACCTTCGGCGGCGGGCAGTACGTGCTCCAGGTCGGCTTCGACGAGGAGGCGCTGCCGGTACGGTGCCGCAGCTTCGCCCAGGTGTCGGCGGGCGCGCCCCGGGGCGCGCGGGCGGACCTCACGCTCACCGGCCGGCACCGGACCGTGCATGTGGTGGAACAGGAGGTGCGGCCGGGACTGGTCGGGATCGACTGGGACTGGGAGTAGGGCGGCAGGCCGGGGCCGGGGCCGGTCCGGGCGGATCAGGGGCCGGTCCGGCGGGCCGGGGGGCCGGTCCGGGCGGGTCGGGGCCGCGGTCCGGGCGGGCCGGGGCCTCGGTCCGGGCGGGTCAGGCTTCGGGGCCTGCGATCAGCTTTCCGCCCTCGACGCGGACCGGGACGGAGGGCAGCGGCACGGTCGCGGGGCCGTGCACGGCCTTGCCGGTCGTCGTGTCGAAGAGGCTGCCGTGACAGGGGCAGTGGCCCTCGTTCTTCTCGACCTTGTCGAGCAGGCAGCCGGCGTGGGTGCACTGGGCGCTGAATGCCTTGTACTGCCCCTTGGCCGGGCAGGTGACGACGACGCGCTGCTCGCGGTAGAGCTTGGACTCGCCGACCGGGATCTCCTCCGGCGCGCCGAGCTCGACGGGGGCGGTGGGGGTCGGCGTCTGGGCGTGGCCGAGCTTGGAGTCGGTCGAGCAGGCGGCCGCTCCCAGCCCGGCGACGCCCGCGAGGGCGGCGCCCTTCAGCACGGTGCGGCGGGCGGCGGGCTGGCCGGACATGCGGTCTCCACGGGTCGAAGCGACAGAAGGGGCAGAGCGGAAAGCCGTGCCGGGGCTGCCCGGGGCGGCGGCGGCATCGGTGACGTAACCGACGATACCGGCGGAGAAGGACGGGGCTGCGCGCGGGCCGGTCCTGCCCGGTCCTGCCTGGTCAGGGGCGGGAACACGGCGAGGCGGCGGCCCCTGGGAGGGGGCCGCCGCCTCGCACCGCTTCACCCCGGCGCCGGGCCCGGGGGTGTCGTCCGGCTGTCAGGCCTTGCGGGCGCGGGCCGTCTTCTTGGCTGCGGGCTTCTTCGCCGCGGCCTTCGCCGACACCGTCTTCACCGACGCCGTCTTCGCGGCGGGGGCGGACTTCGCGGCGGCCGTCTTCCTCACCGCCGTCTTCCTGGCCGGCTTGCGGGCCGCCGGGACGGCTGCCTCGCTGACCCGGTCCGCGTCCAGGATGTCCTGGAGGAACTTGCCGGTGTGGCTGGCGGGGACGCCCGCCACGTACTCCGGAGTGCCTTCGGCGATGACCAGGCCGCCACCGTTGCCCCCCTCGGGGCCCATGTCCACGACCCAGTCGGCGGTCTTGATGACGTCGAGGTTGTGCTCGATGACGATCACCGAGTTGCCCTTGTCGACCAGACCGGAGAGCACCTTGATCAGCTTGGAGATGTCCTCGAAGTGCAGACCGGTGGTCGGCTCGTCCAGGACGTAGACCGTGCGGCCGGTGGAGCGCTTCTGGAGCTCGCTGGCGAGCTTGACCCGCTGGGCCTCACCGCCGGAGAGCGTCGGCGCGGACTGGCCGAGCCGCACGTACCCGAGACCGACCTCGTTGAGCGTGCGCAGGTGGCGGGCGATGGTCGGGACGGCCTCGAAGAACTCCAGCCCCTCCTCGATCGGCATGTCCAGCACCTCGGCGATGGACTTGCCCTTGTAGTGGACCTCCAGGGTCTCCCGGTTGTAGCGCGCTCCGTGGCAGACCTCGCACGGGACGTACACGTCGGGCAGGAAGTTCATCTCGATCTTGATCGTGCCGTCGCCGGAGCAGTTCTCGCACCGGCCGCCCTTGACGTTGAAGGAGAACCGGCCCGGCAGATAGCCGCGGACCTTGGCCTCCATCGTCTCGGCGAACAGCCTGCGGACATGGTCGAAGACGCCGGTGTACGTGGCCGGGTTGGACCGGGGTGTACGGCCGATGGGCGACTGGTCGACGTGCACCACCTTGTCGACGAGGTCGTCCCCGTCGACCCGGGTGTGGCGGCCGGGCACCGACTTGGCGCCGTTCAGCTCGCGGGCCAGGTGGGTGTAGAGGATGTCGTTGACCAGCGTCGACTTGCCCGAGCCGGAGACACCGGTGACGGCGGTCAGCACCCCGAGCGGGAAGGAGACGTCGATGTCCTGGAGGTTGTTCTCCCGGGCGCCGTGCACCGTGAGCAGCCGCGCCGGGTCGACGGGACGCCGGACGTCGGGCACGGGGATCGACCTCTTGCCGGTCAGATACTGGCCGGTGACCGACTTGTCGTTGGCCAGCAGCTCCTTGAGCGATCCGGAGTGGACCACCTTGCCGCCGTGCTCACCGGCGCCGGGGCCGATGTCGACCACCCAGTCGGCGACCTTGATGGTGTCCTCGTCGTGCTCCACGACGATGAGCGTGTTGCCCATGTCGCGGAGGCGGACCAGGGTCTCGATCAGCCGGTGGTTGTCGCGCTGGTGCAGCCCGATGGAGGGCTCGTCCAGCACATACAGCACGCCAACGAGGCCGGAGCCGATCTGGGTGGCGAGCCGGATGCGCTGGGCCTCGCCGCCGGACAGGGTGCCCGCCGCGCGGTTGAGCGAGAGGTAGTCCAGGCCCACGTCGACCAGGAACTTCAGCCGCTCGTTGACCTCCTTGAGCACCCGCTCGGCGATCTTCTTGTCGCGGGCGTTCAGCTTGAGCCGGCCCAGGAACTCGGCGCACTCGCTGATCGACATCGCGGCGACCTGGGCGATGGACTTCTCCATCACGGTGACCGCGAGGACGATCGGCTTGAGCCGGGTCCCCTCACAGGTCGGGCAGGGGACCTCGCGCATGTAGCCCTCGAAGCGCTCCCTGCTGGAGTCGCTCTCGGCCTCGGAGTGCCGCCGCTTGACGAACTGGACGGCGCCTTCGAAGGACGGCGTGGTGTAGGCGCGCTCGCGCCCGTAGCGGTTGCGGTAGCGGACCTCGGTCTGGATCTTGTGGCCGTGCAGCAGGGCCTTCTTGGCGCGCTGCGGCAGCCCCGCCCAGGGGATGTCCGTACGGAAGCCGAGGGCCTGGGCCAGCGCGTTGATCTGGCGGCCGAAGTACTCCTTGGTGTGGCCGTGCGACCAGGGGTGGATCGCGCCCTCGTCGAGGGACTTCTCCTCGTCCGGGACGATCAGCTCAGGGTCGACCTCCATCCGCGTGCCGATGCCGGTGCAGTCGGGGCAGGCGCCGAAGGGCGAGTTGAAGGAGAAGGAGCGCGGCTCCAGCTCCTCGAAGGAGAGGTCGTCGTACGGGCAGTACAGGTGCTCGGAGTACATCCGCTCGCGCTCGGGGTCGTCCTCGGGGAGGTCGACGAAGTCGAGCACGACCATGCCGCCGGAGAGGCCCAGCGCGGTCTCGACGGAGTCCGTCAACCGGCGCTTGGCGCTGTCCTTCACGGTGAGGCGGTCGATGACCACCTCGATGGTGTGTTTCTCCTGCTTCTTGAGCGTGGGCGGCTCGGAGAGCTGGATGGTCGCGCCGTCGACCCTGGCGCGGCTGTACCCCTTGGTCTGGAGGTCGGCGAAGAGGTCGACGAACTCGCCCTTGCGCTCGCGCACCAGTGGCGAGAGCACCTGGAAGCGGCTGCCCTCGGGCAGGCCGAGGACCTTGTCCACGATGGCCTGCGGCGACTGGCGCGAGATGGGCCGGTGGCACTCGGGGCAGTGCGGCTTGCCGATCCTGGCGAAGAGCAGCCGGAGGTAGTCGTAGACCTCGGTGATGGTGCCGACCGTGGAGCGGGGGTTGCGCGAGGTCGACTTCTGGTCGATGGAGACGGCGGGCGACAGGCCCTCGATGAAATCGACGTCCGGCTTGTCCATCTGGCCGAGGAACTGCCGGGCGTACGAGGAGAGGGACTCCACGTAGCGCCGCTGGCCCTCGGCGAAGATCGTGTCGAACGCGAGCGACGACTTGCCCGACCCGGAGAGCCCGGTGAAGACGATGAGGGAGTCGCGGGGGAGGTCGAGCGAGACGTTCTTGAGGTTGTGCTCGCGAGCGCCACGGACGATGAGACGGTCGGCCACGCCGGTCCGCACCTTTCTAGAGAGAAGCGGGGGAACTGAGCCCCTGGCCCAGGTTATGGGGGGCGCCACAGCGGTGTACGGAGCTTTCGACTCCGAGCGTATAGCACGCACATTCGAATTGCGGACGGCTGATGCCTCCTTCACCCGAACGAGTGGCCGAGGCTAGGCTCGACCCCATGACTGATCATGCGCACGACCTGGCAGCACTGCGTGAAGCGACCGATCGGCTGCTCAGCGCCACGGCGAAACTGGACGACGCCGCACTGGCCGAAGCGTCACGGCTGCCGGGCTGGAGCCGCGGTCATGTCGTCGCGCACCTCTCTCGTAACGCCGACGCACTCGTAAATGTTCTCCAGGGCCGGCCGATGTACGCAGACAGCGAAACCCGCGACCGCGACATCGAGCGGGACGCCCCCCGGCCGCAGGCGGAGCAGCTGGCCGACCTGGCCGGGAGCGCGGCCCGCTTCGTGGCGGCGGCGGCCACCCCGGCGGACTGGTCGCGCACGGTGACCCTGCGCAACGGCGTGACGGACTCGGCCTCCCGGATTCCCTTCCGCCGCCGGATCGAGGTCGAGCTGCACCACGTCGATCTGAACGTCGGCTACGAGCTGGAGGACCCGCCGGACGAGTTCACGGCGCGGGAGATCGACTTCCTGGCCGAGCGGTTCGCCGGGCACCCGGAGGTCGTGTCAATGGGTCTCCGCGACGGGACCGGCCGCGTCTGGACGACCGGCGGCGGAGCGCAGGGCGGCCCCGTCGCCGTCCGGGGCACCGCGTGCGAGCTGCTGGGCTGGCTCAGCGGGCGGCGCGACGGCTCGGCACTGACGGTGGACGGCGGCACCCTTCCGGCGCTGCCCCCGCTATAGGCTGAAGAGCATGACGTACAGCGGAGCGGTCAGGGTCGGCGGCCCTGCGGACGTGCACGAACTGACGGATCTGATGATCTCCAAGGTCGCCGTCGGCCCGATGGACAACAACGCCTACCTGCTGCGCTGCCGGGCCACCGGCGAGCAGCTGCTGATCGACGCGGCCGACGACGCCGGGACTCTGCTGCGGCTGATCGGTGACGACTCGATCGTCTCGGTCGTCACCACCCACCGGCACCGCGACCACTGGCAGGCACTGGCCGAGGTGGTCGCGGCGACCGGGGCGCGCACCTACGCCGGGCGGTTCGACGCCGAGGGCATCGAGGTGCCGACGGAGGTGCTCGTCGAGGACGGCGACACGATCCTGGTGGGTCAGGTGGCGCTGACCGCCCGCCACCTGACCGGGCACACCCCGGGCTCGATCACGCTGCTCTACGACGACCCGCACGGGGCGCCGCACCTGTTCACCGGGGACTGCCTCTTCCCCGGCGGGGTCGGCAACACGCGCAAGGACCCCGAGGCGTTCGCCCGCCTGCTGCACGACGTGGAGACCAAGCTCTTCGCCCCGCTGCCGGACGAAACCTGGGTCTACCCGGGCCACGGGGGCGACACCACGCTGGGCGACGAACGGCCCCATCTGCCGGAGTGGCGCGCCCGTGGCTGGTGAAGGCAGCTTCTAGAAGATTGCTGAAAATGTTGGGTTCTGGCCCCGCTCCGGGTGGAGTGGGGCCAGTCTTGTGTTCATGCAGGGTGAGTGGGCTGGGGAGAGCGTCGGCGAGGACGTGTGGGAGTCGTGCCGGGAG
>NZ_SSBK01000072.1 GCF_004795035.1 Streptomyces sp. A0958 | reverse complement strand
ACGCGGTCTGCTTGCGCAACCAGCCCCGCAGCACCCGGCGTTCATGATCGGACAACTCCAGCGGCAACGGCTTCGGGCCAGGCATCGCCCCACTCTACAACCGCACGCGAATTAACGACTCAGGACACTAGGCGGCGCGCTCCTGCTCCTCGGCTGCGCGGCGCAGCTGCTCCGCGATCTCCTGTTGATCCATGGTCTTCCCCATTCTCAAGATGTAGGTGGGTGGAGGGTCGTTCAGCTCAGTACGGTGAGGGCGAACGCGGCGGCGGCCAGGACCAGGACGTGCGCGGCCTGGTCGACATGGGCGGCACCACCTGCGGCGGCCCACTCGGACTGCCGGGTTTGGCGGCTATCACCCAAACTCCATGTGTGCAAGGTCGCGATTTCAGACCCTGGCGGGCATCTTTGCGACACTTCGAATGTCTGCACGCACTACGAAGTGTGGATCTCCGCCTAGTGTCCTGAGTCGTTAGTTCGCGTGCGGTTGTAGAGTGTGGCGATGCCTGGTCCGAAGCCGTTGTCGCTGGAGCTATCCGATCACGAACGCAGGGTGCTGCGGGGCTGGTTACGCAAGCAGACGGCGTCGCAGGCACTGGTGCTGCGGTCGAGGATCGTGCTGGCGTGTGCAGAGGGCCGGTCGAACGCGCGGGTCGCGGACGACCTGGGTGTCTCGCGGGAGACGGTGCGCAAGTGGCGGTCCCGGTTCGCCGCGGACCGGCTGGAGGGTCTGGTGGACCGGCCGCGTTCGGGTGCACCGCGGAAGATCACGGATGAGCAGGTCGAAGCCCTGGTCGCCACGACGCTGGGCCAGAGCCCACCAACAGGCGATTCGCACTGGTCGACACGTTCGATGGCCCAGGCCCAGGGCATGTCGCAGTCGGCCGTCTCGCGGATCTGGCGGGCGTTCGGCCTCAACCTCGATCCACCGCGTGATCTCTGATCACGCGGTGTGATTGCTTTTGGGGCGGATTTTGGGTTCCGGGCAGGTCGGTTTTCCGGCTGGCCGCTGCCGGTGGCGGGTTCTCCGAGGTCTTCCGGGGCGTGGGTGGGCGGCGGGGTCCGGCTGTCAGGTTTGCATCCGCTGCCCGAGGGCGGTCCACAGGTCAGTGAAGTCATCGGCCTGGCACCAGTGTTGGGGCAGGTGCAGCACGATCCGTCGTCCCGGGCGTGCGATGCGGGCCGGGACGTGGATGAGGTGACGACGGATCGTGCCGGTCCGCGCCTTGGCATGGAAGATGGAGGCGAGGTGGCCGGCGGCGCGGGTGAGGTTGTAGGCGGCTGCCGCCAGGGTGAGCCAGGCTGCGTTCGCGGTGAACTTGCCCGAGGGCAGATGGGCCAGGGCGGAGTCTTCCAGGTCGGCGAAGACCTGTTCCACCGCGGCGTGGGCGCGGTGCATCGGTTCGGCGTCGGTCAGGACGAAAACGCTGTCGGTGAAGATCACGTGGTGGCGCCAGACGGCGAACAGCTCGCTCTGCCCGTCGGGCACCGTTTTCGGGTTCAGCCGCTTCACGCGGCGCACGATCAGCCGGGCGGTGGTGTGGAACGCCTTCTTCTTGCTGGTGAACGCGGTGAACGGGACTTCTGCGATCTCGGCGTCGGAGATCCAGCGTTCCTCCTCCTCGTCCCAGACCGCGTCGGTGTACTTGATCGGCGTCCAGACGTCGGGACCGATCGTCTCGATGGCCGCGCGGATGGTCTTGGTGACCGCGACGGCCAGGGAGAAGCGGGCGCCGGCCTTGCGGCAGACATCCACGACCTTGTGGGAGAAGTAGGCGGAGTCGGCGCGGACGACGATCTGCGCGGTGATGCCCATGGCCCGCACGGTGGCCAGGGCCTCGCGCAGCAGCGAGGCGGCGCCCTTGCCGGAGCCTGCCGAGCCCTTGCGGAGTCTTGTCGCGACGATGACCGGTGCGCAGGTGGATGTCTTGACGGTGACGATCTGGAAGTGCAGGCCGCGGACCTTGGTGTAGCCGAAGGAGGCGCCCTGCTTGGCGGGTCCGTAGACCTGCTTGACCTTGGAGTCGATGTCGACGAAAACGACCTCGTCCGTCTTGGGGACCAGGCCGGTGTGGGCGGCCAGGTTGCAGGTGAACGCTCGGGCTGCCGCTTCGAGTTGGCGGACGTGTCCCCAGGTGAAGGCCCTCAGGAAGGTGCCCAGTGTGGACGGCGCCCGCACCCCGCCGAACAGCTTCCCCAGCCCGCCATGGCGCAGAATATCCAGGTCGTCGATGGAGTCGGCGCCGGCGACCATGCCGCCCACAATGCTCATCGTCTTCGCGTCAGCCGCCGTGCCGGCGCCGTTCTTCGCGCCGGTCAGCTTGACCTTCTCGGCGACCAGGGCGGGCAGGTCGCACCGCTCGGCCAGCCGGATCACCGGGACCAGCCCGGCGTGCGCGATCAGATTCGATTCGTCGAACGCGGCAAACACCCGCGCCGGGCCGTGGGAAGATTTCACTCGAGAGGTGCCTTGCCGGTTGGTGCTGATGGAAGCGTAGAGAACTCCCATCATCCCAGGTCAGCAGGCACCTCTTCTGGATTCAACATCCACAGCCCGGCCATCACGCGGTGGATCGAGGCTCAAAGACCCTGCCCTACGTGGTGGTGACCCGATCGGCATAGGCGGTACGCGAAGGAGGGCCCCGGAAATTCCAGGGCCCTCCTTCCGGCGGGGCCAACGCGAAATCGATTGGCTCAGTAAATGTACAGGTCATCAGGTACCCGGAAGAGGTCCAGCGGTGCCAGGCTAATCCGCCGGGAAGTGTCCGCGATCGAACCGCTCGATGGACTCTTTCGATCGATGATCCCGCTATGATGCTTCTCGTGAATGAGTCTTTCGATCCTCAGAACTGGATTCCCTGGTTCATAGGCGTGGGAGGTTTTTCTCTGGCTTCCTTCCTTTTCTTTGAAATTGGTTTCAATATTGTGATACTCAAGGTTCGTGGCGTTCTTGTGACCGGAGCATGCGTAGCTCAGAAGGGGTTTTCCTCGGTTATCCGCTATGAGGGCCCTGATGGATCGGTGCGCGAGGTGTCGATTGGTGGTGGGGAGCAGTGGCGTCACGTGAACTTCGGTGACAGGCTGGATATTGTATGTGATCCAAAAAGGCCCAAGGTGGCGAGCGAATCCGTTCTGAGTATTCCCCAGGCAACTCTTTATCTGGTCATTTCCGTCGCATTCTTCGCCGGGGCGGTGCGTACTGCTGCATGGCCTTTCTTCGGGTGACCGGGAAGCAGGGAGGACCAGGCTGTGAACCGTGGGCGTGCCCGTCGGCCCGGACAGCGGGCAGGCGGGCACTTGTCATGTTCGATGGCTTACTGTGCATCGGGCCGAGGTTTGGACTCAGTGAGCCTTTTCAGCGTTTCCTCTCCAGGGTGAGGACGGCTCTGGCGATGACGCTCATGCGGTTGGGGCTGATGCGGGATCTGCGGAAGATCTGCCAGGACTTCAGTCGTGCCATGCCTCGTTCGACGGGTGCACGGGCTGCGGACAGGGCCCGGTTCGCGGTCTGCTCGGTGGGCGTGAGTTCGCCGCCTGGCGGGCGGCGCTTGGCGGTGGTGACCCAGTCGCCGGCGCCGATGTAGGCCATGTCGGCGAGGATGGGGATGCCCTGCCGCGCGCAGATCCGAAAGATTCGGTGGGTACGGGCGGCTGTCAGATCGTGGGTCCGGCCCGGCAGTGCCGGTGACAGCCAGAGGATCTGCCCGCCGGGGTCCGTGACGACCTGCACGTTCACCCCGTGCCGCTTGTGCTTCGAGGAGTAGTCGGCCCTGCTGTCACCGACGCGGTCGCACTCCGCGAGCGTGCCGTCCAGGAGAACGAAGTCCGGATCGTGTGCGCGCAGCGTCTTCAGCAGGCCAGGTGCCTGCTCGGCGAGCAGGCCGGTGACCGTGGTGACGTAGGCATGGGCGGTGCCGACGGATATCCCGAAGGCCGAGGCGATACGGGCGAGGGTGTCGTGGCGACGCAGGTACACCAGTGCGATCAGCGCACGCCGGTGCGGCGGGAGTTTGCACCGGCGGTCACCTTCACGGGTGACGATGAGCATCGTGACCCACTCGACCAGGGCGTGAGGCAGGTCGAGTACGGCAGGATAGGAAACCAACAGGGCTTCGTGAAGTTCCCCCTGTTGGCTGGACAGCTTGATACTGGGACGGATGGTCTCGGAGGAAGCAGTCACAGGTAGTGAGTAAGAAGAGTAATACGAGTAAGCGGTATACGGCCGAGTTCAAGCGGGACGCGGTCGCCTTGGCGTTGTCCTCGGAGAAGACGGTCACCGAGGTCGCGAGGGGTCTGGGCGTGAGTCCGGAAGGGCTGCGCGGGTGGGTGGAGCAGGCGAAGATCGACCGAGGTGAGGGGCCCGCCGGGGCTTTGACCACTGCGGAGCGTGAGGAGCTGGTCCGGCTGCGGCGGAAGGTCCGCGAGCAGGAGGCGACGATCGAGATTCTGGGGAAAGCGACTGCCTTCTTCGCTCAGGACAAGATGAGGTAGACACCGCGGCACGGTGTCACTTCATCGATGCGGAGAAGGCGTCGGAGGGTAATCCCGCAGGTCTCAGCGTTTCGTTTCTGTGCCGTGCGCTGGGGCTGCCGCGTTCCACCTACTACGCGCACAGGGCTTCGGAGCCGGCCCGGACGGTGCGGGAGCGGGCCGAGGAGGTGCTGGTGGGCGAGATCCGGGTGCTCCACGCCGGATCTCGCGGTGCCTACGGGGCCCCGCGCATCCACGCCGCCCTGCGGCGGGCCGGTGAGAAGTCGAGCGGGCGGTTAGAGCCAGTACTTCGCGCCCTCGCCGCCGTCACCGGCCCAGATCCCCAGGATGTCCCGGTGCCCTTCGGCCGCGACCGCCATCACGACGTAGATGGGGCGGTTCGCCACCTGCCCGTCCCGGATCTTCACGTTGATGGCGTCCACGAACAGCACCGGGTAGACGCGGTCCAGTGCCCGGTTGGACCACTCCGCCATGCCGTCCATCACCTTGTCGGTGATCGTGGGGATCGTGGCCTTGGACACGCTCGCGCCGTAGACCTCGGCCAAATGCGCGGATATCTCGCCGTGGGTGAGCCCCTTCGCGGACAACGACAGCACCATCTCGTCCACGCCGGACAGGCGCCGCTGCCGCTTCTTGACGATGGCCGGCTCGAACGTGCCGGCCACGTCCCGGGGAACCTTCACCTCGACAGGACCGACATCGGTCAGCACCGTCTTCGCCCGTGTCCCGTTGCGGGAGTTGCCGCTGCTCCGGCCCTCGGCGTCGTGCTTCTCGTATCCGAGGTGATCGGTGATCTCGCCCTCCAGGGCGGACTCCAGGACCCGCTTGGTCAGCTGCTGGAGCAGCCCGCCTTCCCCGGTCAGCTGCAGACCCTCGCTGCGGGCCCGGTCCACGAGCATTGCGACCAACTGCTCGTCACTCGCCGGCACGGCCGCCGTCGGCTCACTGCCCGGTATCTGCTCGATGGTGGTGTCGCTCATCTGGCGTCTCCTTGATCATCGGATCCGCCGATCATTGAACACTCCCGCGGCGCGCTGTCGAGAGCTCCACCCGGAACTCGGCGGTGGCCGGGTACCCTCACATCACCGTGCCCGCCGGATACGCGCGTGGAGCGCTGCCCGTGGGCATCTCCTTCCTCGGGACACGCTTCAGTGACGCGCGTCTCCTCGGCTATGCGTGCGCATTCGAACAGGCCACCCACGCCCGCAAGGCGCCCGGCTACCTCCCCACCCTTCGCTGACGGCACCGCCGCACCGTCAGCGGGCGTCACATACTCACAGCCCGGCCCGTTCGAGCACGTGGTGCATCGTCACGACGGGAAGCGTCCGGTTCGCGGCCGCCCCGGTGACGACGGCTGGCTCGTCGGCCGCAAGGAGAGTGATCAGCCGCTCGGTTGGGATGCACGGGTTGGTCGCTGCTCGACCTCGCACGTAGTCGGCGTCGTCGGCCAGCAGCGCCTCAATCGTTGCGATCGGAAGCCCGGGATGTGCTGCGGCGACGCCCCGGTCACGCGGGTCGTCGGAGCGGGCCAGGGCAGTGGCGGCATCGGCGGGGAAGTTCTTGTGGGCGACCATGTCCCAGCGGCTGAAGCCGTTCCAGTCGGCAGCAATGCGCGCCAGCAGCCAACCGGGGGCGTTCGGTTGGCGCTCGCACACGAACAGCCGCACGGCGAAGCTCTCATCGATGGCAAGGATACCCACGGCCTCGTCAGACAGGTCGGTGCGCATGGCCAGCGTCTTGCGGAAGACTTGGTGACGGCTTCGCGCGAAGGCGACCTGATCGGACTCGGACAGGTCGGCGGCCAGCAGCCACTCGACGGCGTTGCCGCTGCTGCGGTCGTCGTACTCGACCGGTACCGACTCACGCAGTACCGGGTCGAGGCCGTGGCGTGCGACGACTGCCGCGCGGACCTCGTTGTCGGGATCGTGTGCCAGAGCCGCGACATGCTCAGGGTCCAGTGTCGGATTGGCCGCAACCGCAGCGCGCACCTGCGGGTCCGTCAGGAAGCGGTCGGTCAGGTCGGCGTCCAGGTCGGCGGTCGCGGTGATCTGCCGCAGTACCGCCGCGCTGTTCGCCGGGTCTGCGCAGGAGTCGATGTCCGCGAGCATGCCGCGGGCGGCCTCGGGGGGAAGCGGACCGTCCAGGCGGAGCAAGATCATCTCGCGGTGGGAGGCTCGGGTGGCATGCGAAAGGAGTTCACCGATCCGGGCGGTCGGCGCAGGGTTCCACTCGGTGGCAGCGATGGCGGCCGTTCGCGCATCCTTGTCATCGAGCATCCTGGCCCGGATGTCGTCGGGCAGTTGGCGGTTGAAGGCCAGGGCACGGCGGATCTTCGGTTCCGGGTCTCGGGCCAGCAGCTCGTAGACCTCGTTCGGCAACGGCTTCGGGTAATTCAGCCCGTGCGCGCCGGAGGCGGTGAAGTGCGGGGCACCTTCCGCCAACCGGTCACGCACCCGCGGGTCGACGTCTCGGGCAAGGACGGTCTGGACCTCGGCCGGGAGACTCGGATTCGCAGCAAGCTCCGACCGCAGCTTTTCATCCTCATCGCCAGCAAGGATTACCGCGGCCTGCGCGGGCAGGTCACGGCGCCGTGCAAGCACGGTCCGATCGATGTTCGCCGCAGCGAGGCGAACAAGGGTCGCGGGCTGTGCGGCGGGGTTGCCTGCCAGGCCGCACAGCAACGGCGCCAGGTTCCGCTGCGTGATGATAGGACGTTCGAAGGATGCGGACACCGACCTATGGTGCCAGGGCGCCTACGGGTTCGGTGTCGAACATGATCGACGGTATCCACCCGACCAAGAGGGGCAGCGGTTGCAGCAGATTGCACGGCAGGGCATCGCGTTCCGGCGTACCAAGAGGTGGAGGCTGCGCCATTTCGGAGTGGCTGGTGAGCAGAGGAGGCGTGGCGTCGCTTTCGGGGATGCTTGTACTGGTCGCGGGCGGCAGTCTGGGGGCAGATCGTCTGGCGGGGTGGTTTGGCCGATGAGTTCGCCGTTCTCGAACGGTCTACCCAGCGACATGACCGTTCTCGACAGGAGTGCTATGTCCACCATCCAGCCAGTGGTCATCACTGCCGAGCAGGACGTCCTGCTCGGCTTCTGTACGGAATTGTTCGGCGCCGAGGAGATCTTCCGGGTACCGGAGGAAGGCCCGGCCTTCTACCTCGGCTTGCGCATCGGCGACACCGACGTCGGGCTGGTGGCCAAGAAGGACCCGGGGACCGGGGCGGCACCGCGGATCGTGCTCAGCATCGGCGTCGACGACGTCGACGAGACGCTCGGCCGGGTGACGGCGCTGGGCGGCTCGGTCCGCAGCGGCCCCAACGACATGCCGTGGGGACAGCGCGTCGCCCACATCCAGGACCCCGACGGCAACCCGGTGAACCTCACCCAGCCGATCCCGGCTCAGTGACGCTGTTCCGGGTGCCTGTGCCGGTCGCGGGCTGCCTGTGGTTGAGGTCAATTGCCTGTAGCGGCCTCAGGGTTCGTCGGCGAGCAGTGCGTGATGCAGGTGGGTGGCGCGAGCGGGGTCGATGTGGGGCTTGGTGAGGGCCCGCCAGTTCTTCAGGTTGGCGAAGTCGTTCGTCCGGGGCCCGTCCGGCGGCCCGGATGCGGTTGGCCTCCCTTTCGGCGAGTGCGAGATTGCGGACACGGGTGGCCTCGAAGCCGGTGACGCCCACGGGGTCGTCCCTGTCGTCGTCCAGGCCGAGGAAGCCCAGGTCGGCCTGGGCGCCGAGACCGGCAGCGCGCAGTGGGCCAGGATATGGTCGCGGCGCGCGGCGGTGATGTCGTGGGGGCGGCCGGGCCGGGCAGCCGGTATCCACTCCTGGACGGCCCCGCTCGTCGGTCAGGGCATGCACACGTGCAGACCGTGGCGTCTACGCTTGCCGGAGCAGTTCGGGCGGTTCGCTTTGCCGGTGCGGCGCCGGGTGATGATGAGGGTGCCATCGATCAGAACGACCTCCCCCGCCCCGCTCGGCGATCTCCTTCAGGGCGCAGTCCAGGCGAGGCTGGCTTCGTTCACGTTCGGCGGCAGCACTTGTGCATGAGTTCCGGTGGCAGTTGGTGATCACTCCGCCGAGAGATGTTCGCGAGTTTTGACGGCAGCGCCGTGCCGTCGTCGCGGCGAGTGATCAATTCAATGTGCCTTGGCAAGCAGCATCCGTAGGGTTTGCACATGACAGATGAGAGTGAGCGGGCCGTGCAGGCGGCCATCGATGGGGAGATGCGGCTTCTCGATCCCGAGGTGCGTGCTTCCCCGGCCCGTGTCCTGGAGCTTCTGGATCCGGAGTTCATCGAGTTCGGGGCTTCTGGGCGCCGGTGGGACGTGGAGTCGATCCTCACGGTGACGAGCGGAGGCTCGGTGTCTCCGGAGTCTCCGGTCAAGGTCAGTGAAGTGGCCGGAGTCGTCCTCGCTCCGGGCATCGTCCATCTGACGTACTTCGCCGACAACCAGGACCGCCGGGCATGGCGGAGTTCTGTGTGGCGCTTGACGGAGACGGGCTGGCGGATGTACTTCCACCAGGCCACTTTGACCAGTTGAGTGGATCGGAAGATTTCAAGTCCAGTGAGACGGTCGTGACGCTATGAGGTTTGTGGTGCGGGGTCTCTCCGTTTGGCCGGGTCGTTGATCCAGGCCATCTGAGGTATCTCGGGTGGTCTGGGGCGGCGGCCGA
>NZ_SSBK01000071.1 GCF_004795035.1 Streptomyces sp. A0958 | reverse complement strand
CCCGGCACGACTCCCACACGTCCTCGCCGACGCTCTCCCCAGCCCACTCACCCTGCATGAACACAAGACTGGCCCCACTCCACCCGGAGCGGGGCCAGAACCCAACATTTTCAGCAATCTTCTAGGGTCTGTCCGGCGGATCGTCGCGGGCCCACGAAGATCCGCCGGAGAGGCCCTAGCGGGCCCGCTCCTCCACATACGCGTTGTACGCCGCCACCTGCGCCCGCCGGGCCACCCGCTCCACCGGCCGCAGCGCCTCGCCCCGCGCCGCCATCTCCGACGCGCTCACCGCACCGCCGTGCCCGTTCTCGTACGCCACCGAGATCAGCAGCCCGACCCGCTGCGCCAGCTCCAGCACCCGTACCGCCCGCGGCGGGTACCCGGGGGCCAGCACCTCGCGCCCGCGCTCCGCCCGTGCCCGGTACGCGTCCACCGCCGCCTCGGCCACCGGCCCCGACCCGGCCACGTCGAGCCGGGACAACAGAGCCGTCGCGTCCCGCAACGCCTCCGCCAGTTCCCGTTCCGCCTCGCCCAGCGACGGGACATCGGCCGGCGGCGCCTCCCGTACGGCCAGGCAGTGCCACACCACATCCACGTGCAGATCCCCGGCCGGCCCCGCCTCGCGCACCTCGGGCACCAGCCCGTACGGCGCACCGTGGGTGACCACGGCCTCCTCCGCGTCCAGCGCCCGGGCGTTGAAATCGGCCGGACCGCTCAGTCCCAGCGGATGCCCCGGCACCGGCAGCGCGACCCGGAACCCGCTCACCCCCAGCGACCGCAGCCGCCCCAGCGCGAACGTGAGACCGACCGGTCCCGCCTCACCGGGCAGCCCCTCGACGCGGTGCACCGCGTCCTCCCCGACGATGGCGAGCGCCGCGTCGTCCGGCGACACGAGCCCCGCGAGCAACGCGTTGCCCCAAGCGGCCAGCAGACCTGAGCGTGGTTCCGAAAGCATGCCGACAGCTTAGAAGCTCCCGCCACACCCCCGTCTGCCGCACGACGACGGGCCCAGCGCCCTCCGCACTCCCGCGGTGGCGTAGGTTTTCCCTGGGAGCTGTGCCTACAGGCACGCGACGATCTCGACACTGCATGGGGAGACAACGCGCTCATGAGCGATGTACTGGAGCTGGTGGACGTATCCGTGGTCCGCGACGGACGCGCTCTGGTGGACGACGTCTCCTGGTCGGTCAAGGAGGGGGAGCGCTGGGTCATCCTCGGCCCCAACGGCGCCGGCAAGACCACCCTGCTGAACATCGCGTCCAGCTACCTCTTCCCCAGCAAGGGCAGCGTCACCGTCCTCGGTGAGCGGCTCGGCGGCGTCGGCACCGACGTCTTCGACCTGCGCCCCCGCATCGGCATCGCGGGCGTCGCCCTCGCCGACAAGCTCCCCAGGCGCCAGACGGTCCTGCAGACGGTGCTCACCGCCGCCTACGGCATGACCGCCACCTGGAACGAGAACTACGACAAGGTCGACGAGGACCGGGCCCGCGCCTTCCTCGACCGGCTCGGCATGACCGAATACCTCGACCGGAAGTTCGGCACCCTCTCCGAGGGCGAGCGCAAGCGCACCCTGATCGCCCGCGCCATGATGACCGACCCCGAGTTGCTCCTCCTGGACGAGCCCGCCGCCGGTCTCGACCTCGGCGGCCGCGAGGACCTCGTCCGGCGCCTCGGCCGGCTGGCCCGCGACTCGTACGCCCCCTCCATGATCATGGTGACCCACCACGTCGAGGAGATCGCCCCCGGCTTCACGCACGTCCTGATGATCCGGCAGGGCAAGGTGCTCGCCGCCGGCCCCATGGAGACCGAGCTCACCTCCCGCAACCTCTCCCACTGCTTCGGCCTGCCGCTCGTCGTGGAGCACCAGGGCGACCGCTACACCGCGCGCGGACTGCCGCTCGCCTGAGCCGGTACGGCGGCCCGGCCGCCGTACCCGCCCGGTTGCGCCCTGTCTTTAGAGGTGTCCGCGGTCCTACGATGGCCGCGTGGACATCGACGCGTGGGTGTGGTGGCTGATCGGTGCGGTGGGACTGGGTATTCCGCTCGTCCTCACCGCGATGCCCGAGTTCGGCATGTTCGCCGTGGGGGCGGTCGCCGCCGCGGTCGTCGCGGCCCTCGGCGGCGGAATCGTCGCCCAGGTCCTGGTCTTCGTCATCGTCTCGGTGGCGCTGACCGCCGTGGTGCGTGCGATCGCCGGCAGACAACGCGCGGACCGCGCGCCCCAGCACGCCACCGGCATCGACGCCCTGAAGGGCCGTCAGGCCGTCGTCCTGGAACGCGTGGACGGCGGGGGCGGCCGCATCAAGCTGGCCGGGGAGATCTGGTCGGCCCGCGCGCTCGACGCCGGAATCAGCTTCGAACCGGGCCAACAGGTCGATGTGGTCGACATCGACGGGGCGACGGCCGTCGTCATGTGACCGAACGGCCCCCACACCAAGGCGTGTTCTGTCAGACTCGATGACGATCATCAACCGAAGGGCACGAGGAAACGATGCAACCGATCATCATCGTCCTGATCATTCTGGTGGTGCTCGTCTTCATCGCTCTGATCAAGACGATCCAGGTCATCCCCCAGGCCAGCGCCGCCATCGTCGAGCGCTTCGGCCGGTACACCCGCACCCTGAACGCAGGCCTGAACATCGTCGTCCCGTTCATCGACTCGATCCGCAACCGGATCGACCTGCGCGAACAGGTCGTGCCCTTCCCACCGCAGCCCGTGATCACCCAGGACAACCTGGTGGTCAACATCGACACCGTCATCTACTACCAGGTGACCGACGCCCGGGCCGCGACGTACGAGGTCGCCAGCTACATCCAGGCCATCGAGCAGCTCACCGTCACCACGCTGCGCAACATCATCGGCGGCATGGACCTGGAACGGACCCTCACCTCCCGCGAGGAGATCAACGCGGCCCTGCGCGGAGTCCTGGACGAGGCCACCGGCAAGTGGGGCATCCGCGTCAACCGCGTCGAGCTCAAGGCGATCGAGCCGCCCACCTCCATCCAGGACTCGATGGAGAAGCAGATGCGCGCCGACCGCGACAAGCGCGCCGCCATCCTCCAGGCCGAGGGCACCCGCCAGTCCGCGATCCTCACCGCCGAGGGCGAGAAGCAGTCGGCGATCCTGCGCGCCGAGGGTGAGGCCAAGGCCGCCGCCCTGCGCGCCGAGGGCGAGGCCCAGGCCATCCGTACGGTCTTCGAGTCCATCCACGCCGGCGACCCGGACCAGAAGCTCCTGTCGTACCAGTACCTCCAGATGCTGCCGAAGATCGCCGAGGGCGACGCCAACAAGCTCTGGATCGTGCCCAGCGAGATCGGCGACGCCCTCAAGGGCCTGAGCGGCGCCTTCGGCAACCTCGGCTCCGGCGTACCCGGCTTCAACACCGGCAAGGAACGCCGGGAGGAACCCCCGCTCGACTGACGTGTACACCCCCGTGCATGATCGGTCCAGCAAGCACCGATCATGCACGGGGGATACGCCATGTCCATCTGGGAGATGCTCGCCGTCTTCGCCGCGGGAATCAGCGCCGGCACGATCAACACGATCGTCGGCTCGGGGACGCTGATCACCTTCCCCGTGCTGCTCGCCACCGGCCTGCCCCCGGTCACCGCCACGGTCTCCAACGCGCTCGGCCTGATCCCCGGCTCCATCAGCGGCGCGATCGGCTACCGCAAGGAACTCGAAGGCCAGCGCCCCCGTGTCCTCAAACTCACCGTGGGCGCCCTCGTCGGCGGCCTCACCGGCGCCACCCTGCTCCTCGCCCTGCCCTCCACGGCCTTCGAGACCATCGTCCCGGTCCTGGTCGCCCTGGCCCTCGTCCTGGTCATCCTGCAGCCGCGCATCAGCAGAGCCGTCCAGCAAAGGCGCGCCCGCACCGGCACTCCGGCCCACCCCGACGGCGGCCCCCTGCTCTTCATCGGCCTGACGCTCGCCAGCGTCTACGGCGGCTACTTCACCGCCGCGCAGGGGATCATCTACCTCTCCCTCATGGGCATGCTGGTCGACGACACCATGCAGCGCCTCAACGCCGTGAAGAACGTCCTCGCCGCCGTCGTCAACAGCATCGCCGCGCTCTTCTTCCTCTTCGTCGCCGACTTCGACTGGACGGCCGTCGTACTGATCGCGGTGGGCTCCGCGCTCGGCGGCCAGATCGGCGCCAAGGTCGGCCGCCGGCTCAGCCCCGCCTTCCTGCGCGCCCTCATCGTCACGGTCGGCACGGCGGCCATCGTCCAACTGGTCCTCCGCTGACGGACCGAAGCCCGCCTCCGCACGGAGGACGGGCTTCGGACACGTCGTCGGGCGTACGGCGGCTACGCCGCGGACTGCGCCAGCCACTCCGGCAGCGCCGACCGGTCACCGGCCCCGAGCGCCAGCAGCATCGCGTCCGCCGGGGACGGCACGAACGGCTGCCGCAGCAGCGGCATCCCCGCCTGCTCCGGCGTACGGGCCGCTTTGCGGTGGTTGTCCTCGGCGCACGAGGCCACCGTGTTGAGCCAGGTGTCCTGCCCGCCCTGGGCCCGCGGCACGACGTGGTCGACGGTGCTCGCACGTTTCCCGCAGTACGCGCACCGGTGCTGGTCCCTGACCAGCACACCCCTTCTGGACCACGGGGCCTGTCTTCGGAACGGCACCCGTACGTACCGGCAGAGCCTGATCACCCGGGGCAGCGGGATGTCCACGGCGGCCCCGCGCATCCGCAGGCCGGGGTGCGACTGCTCGACGACGGCCTTGTCCTGCAGAATCAGCACCACCGCACGATTCAGCGTCACCGTCGACAGCGGCTCGAAGCTCGCGTTCAGAACCAGCGTGTCCCGCATCCCGCCCACCTCCCGTGTGCCGGCCGCCCCCTGGCAGGCCCGGATCAACTCTGGCCGGGCGGGCCGTGATGGACAACGCATTAAAAAACGCCCTGCCCTGATCTCTCCAGGACCAGGGCAGGGCAAACGGCTGAGGAAGTTTTCGTCTCAGTCGGTTTCGGCGGGCTCCGCGTATTCGGCGATCAACTGGGCGCGGCCCAGGGTGTGGAACCGCAGGTTGAAACCGACCGCCGCGGGCGGGGCGTCACTGTCGGGACCGAGCTTCTCGCTGTCCACCGCGTACACGGTGAACACGTAGCGGTGGTTCTCCCCGGCCGGCGGAGCGGCCCCGCCGAACTCCTTCGTCCCGTAGTCGTTGCGGGCCTGTACGGCACCGGCGGGCAGCCCCTCGAACTTCCCGCTGCCCGCACCCGCCGGGAGCTGTGTCACCGACGCCGGGATGTCGAAGACCACCCAGTGCCAGAACCCGCTGCCCGTCGGGGCGTCCGGGTCGAAGCACGTCACGGCGAAGCTCTTCGTCTCCGCCGGGAAACCCTCCCACCGCAGCTGCGGCGAAGTGTTCCCGGCCGCGTACACCTGTGCGTCCGCAAGCACGGCCCCCGGGGCGATGTCCTCGCTCACCACCGTGAACGAGGGAACCTCCGGGTGGAAGTCGTGCGGCAGCGGCGCCCTCTTCGGCTCGGTCACGTCAGCACCTCTCTGTCGGCTCTGTCGGCTCTGTCGGTCTGGTCGGCCTGTCGGCTTGCTCGGGAGATCTCTCTCCCTCCGACACTAGAGCCAGTTGCGCTGACCGCCGACCTGAGCCAGCCACTGGTTCAGATATGCGGCCCAGTCGGTCTCGTGGAAGTCGTGCAGACCCACCCTGAAAGCGCGGTACGAGTCGCTGCCCTCGCTGAAGAGACCCGCCTTCTTGTCCATCTCCAGGACGACGTCCATCTCGCGGTCGTCGGCGACGAACGACAGCTCCACCTGGTTCAGCCCCCGGTACTGCGACGGCGGGTAGAACTCGATCTCCTGGTAGAACGGCAGCCGCTGACGCGTGCCGCGGATGTGGCCGCGCTCCATGTCCGCGCTGCGGAAGCCGAAGCCCAGCCGGCCGAAGGCGTCGAGGATGGCCTCCTGGGCCGGCAGCGGGTGCACGTTGACGGGGTCGAGGTCGCCCGAGTCCAGCGCCCGCGCGATCTCCAGCTCGGTGGTCACCCCGATGTCCATGCCGTGCAGGTGCTGACCCGCGAACATGGTGATGGGCGTCTCCCACGGGATCTCCAGGCCGAACGGCACGACGTGGACCGCCCCTGCCCGGACCTCGAAGGCGCCGCCGAGCCGCAGCTTGGTGAACTCGATGTCCTGCTTGGTCTCGTGGTCGTGGCCCTCGACCTCGACCCGGGCCTGAAGACCTACGGAGAGCCCCTCGATCTGCTGGTCCACGGACCCGCCCTGGATGCGCACCTCACCCTGAACGACTCCGCCCGGGACGACGTTGAGCTCGGCGAGCTCCGTCTCCACCGAAGCGCCACCGGCACCCATGCTCGCGAGCAGCCGCTTGAAGCCCATGTCTTCTCCTCCTAGATCCTGACCCCTACATACGCGCGACGATCACGGTCGGTTCCCGCTAACCTCGACCCTCATGATCGACAGCCCGGACCGTACGCCGCTGACGCGGGATTTCTTCGACCGCCCCGTTCTGGAGGTGGCGCCCGACCTCCTCGGCCGGACTCTGGTCCGCAGCACGCCGGACGGCCCGATCGCCCTGCGCCTCACGGAGGTGGAGGCGTACGCGGGCGAGATCGACCCCGGCTCGCACGCCTTCCGCGGCCGCACGCAGCGCAACACCGCGATGTACGGACCGCCCGGCCACGCGTACGTTTACTTCACGTACGGCATGTCAAGGCGATCAGCATGAACGTTGCCCTCCTCGCTCGCCCTGCTGAAGAAGTCGCCCCCAGGCTGCTCGGTGCCATCCTCACCCACGAGACCCCCGAGGGAACCGTGAGTATCACCATCACGGAGACCGAGGCGTACTCCGGTACGGCCGACCCGGCTTCACACGCCTACCGGGGCAGGACACCCCGCAACGCCGTCATGTTCGGGCCCGCAGGACACCTGTACGTCTACCGGTCCCACGGCCTCCACTGGTGCGCCAACGTCGTCACCGGGACGGACGGCATCGCCTCGGCTGTCCTCATCCGGGCAGGCAGGGTCATCGAGGGGGAGGACCTGGCACGCAAGCGACGAGGGGAGAGGGTCGAGAGCCCACGCCTCGCCCGAGGTCCCGGGAACTTCTGTCAGGCACTCGGCATCACGGGGGAGCACAACGGCGCAGACCTCCTGACAGGTACCTCGGTCATGTTGTCCGAGGGTGAGTCGGTGCCTACCGCGCTCATCCAGGTTGGTCCTCGGGTAGGCGTGAGCAAGGCGCACGACTGGCAACACCGGTTCTACCTCGCCGGTGATCCGACGGTCTCGGTGTACCGGCTGAGCCCGAGAGCCAAGCCGTCCGCCGGGGCCTGAGCCGCTGTGCGCCTTGCTCACGGCCCGCCGGTGAGTCGGCGCGGAGTCGGACCAGAAGTTGCGTGATCGTTCGCGAGCGCGACGTGTGACGCGTTCCTGGCCGGTCGACTGCCGACGTGCGCCGACTCGGACCGGACGGGTGGGTGTGACTGGGCACTCCAGTTGGCATTTGAGCAGCTGAGTTGGGATCTTGTCCCTGCCTGGTGCATGCGAACCAAAGCAACAGACGCAGATCTGGGCCGGTCAGACGTAGGGGTGGGTGGATGAGCGCAGATGTGGAGCGGGAGGGCTGGGAGCTGCGATCCGGAGAAGGCGTGGGGCCGCTGAAGTTCGGGATGTCTCCAGCCGAGGTCGCCGACGCACTGCTGGTCTCTGGGCCTCTGGCGCGGGTCGGTGGTCCGTACGAGCAGGAAGATTTCCCGGACGGGGTGCAGGCGTTCTACGACGCGGGCAAGCTTGCATGCGTCGCGCTGGATGCAGTCACCGGTCCGCAGGTCTTCCTGGCCGGCTTCCCGTTGGCAGGAAGCGATCCAGTGCAGGGCCGTCAGTTTCTGCTGGACCACGCCGCGGAGCATGGGAACTCGATTCTTTACACCCCTGACGAGTCGCTTTCCCTGACCGATCTCAGACTTCTTCTGCGTTCGCAGCGGGTCGGGAAAGCGCGCCTTACACGTCCACTTTTCGTCAAGGAGGAGTGGCTGGAGTCGCAGTACTTCCGAGACCACCTTCCGCTTGAGGATGTCTCAGGCTGAGCGCTCGATCTGGCGAGCGGTGCCAACTGGAGTGCTCAGTCACAGTGGGGGATGGCTGGCTACATCAGAGGGCGGTGCGCCTCTCGGACGCGGCAGTCTCCTCGGCCAGCAGTTCGGCCTCTCGATCCTCGTCTCCGGTGTCCGTGGCCGGTGCCGCGTTCCACTCCTCGGCCTTGTCGATGACCTTCCGGACCACGAAGGAGTCAAGAGCATCTGCCGGGCAGGTGATGCACCGGCCACCTGAACAGGTGTAGATGCGGTACCGCTCGCCTGCCGCGTTCTTCTTGCTCCACCCCTGAGTGGCGACGGCCTGACACTTCGAGCAGCGGACGACGCCAGACAACAAGGCCTTGCGCTTGCCGCCGCCGCCCGTGTTGCGCTCGGGATCGCTCAGGTAGCGGACCAGTGCCCGGAACATGCCCTCGGAGACGATCGCCTCCCAGTTGCCCGCACCGGTCTCCCCGGTCAGCCGCACGCGCTTCCCGTCCGGCTTCTCGACCCACTGCGAGTACGTCTGGATTCCCGCGTTCCTCGGCTTCAAGAGGACACCCCGAAGGTTCGAGCTGCGCCACTCCTTGCCGTGCGGCGAGAGCAGTCCACGGGCGTTCCAGTCCTTCGCGATGGACCAGAGGGAGACACCGGTCAGGACATCCCGGTACGCCTGCCGCAGGGCTTCCGCCTCTGCCTCACGGTGCCTGCCGTCGCGCTCGAAGCCGAAGGGGCGAGTACTCCAGAACGGCCTGCCCGACTCTCTACGGCGCTGGTGTCCGAGTACCTGACGCTCTACTCGCATCTCCGTCTTGTTGCGAGCCACCACAGCGCCGATGCGAGCAGCCAGACGGCCGGACGGGGTGGACAGATCGAGCACTCCCTGGGCCTGCGTAAACGTCGAGTTTCGGCCCGTAATGACAGAGAACTGGCCAAAGGGCCGGCGCGCCTGGCGGCGGCCCTGGACATCGGCCGGGCGCTGGACGGCACCGACGCCATCGCCCACGAGGGCGCCGAGCTGTCCGTGCTCCACGGCACGCCGCCACCCCGTGACCAGGTACGCAACGGACCGCGTACCGGAGTGGGCGGCGACGGGGCGGTGCACCCATGGCGGTTCTGGATCGGCGGTGACCCGACGGTGAGTCCGTACCGCGCCCACGTACCGCGCCGGAGGTCAACTTGACTCGCCCATGCGGGGCACCTAATGTTGACCGAGTCGCTTGACACGGGTACAGCTGTTGGTTCGGTCCATCGGATCGCACGCCGCGCCTACCCGAAGCGGCCAACCACTACCTACGACTCACCCCAGAGGGTGCGGATTTCGGCATGCCGGAATTCGGTCCCGCTGACTCGATTATGAGTAACCGGGAGAATCCGCTAAAGTAGTGGACACGCCGAAAGGGAAACGCGAAAGCGAAGAACCGGAAAGCGAAAAAGCAGGGCCCGCTTCGGCCGGGAATCGGACACGAAAGAGTCTGATAGAGTCGGAAACGCAAGACCGAAGGGAAGCGCCCGGAGGAAAGCCCGCAGGGGTGAGTACAAAGGAAGCGTCCGTTCCTTGAGAACTCAACAGCGTGCC
>NZ_SSBK01000070.1 GCF_004795035.1 Streptomyces sp. A0958 | reverse complement strand
GATCTCCGGGGGCCCGCGCCGTCCAGGCCCGGCGGCACGCCCGCCCCGCCCGGCGCCCCGGCCGCCGTCGTCCCGGGCGCCCCAGGCGTCCCCCGGCAGCGGCAGACCGAGCGGGGCTCGGGGCTGAGGGTCGGCGACGGTGACGTCGCCGCCCTGCGCTCGGTCGCCGAACTCTTCCGCACCCTCGACCACGCCTACGGCGGCGGCCACGCCCGTCAGGCCCTCGTCCGGTACCTGGAGCACGAGACCGAACCGATGCTGCGCGGCACGTACACGGAGGCCACCGGGCGGCGCCTGTTCGCCGCCGCCGCCGACCTGACCCGGCTGGCCGGCTGGACCTCGTACGACATCGCGGCCCACGGGCTCGCCCAGCGCTACTTCGTGCAGGCCCTGCGGCTCTCCCAGGCCGCGGGCGACCGCGCCTACGGCAGTTACGTACTGATCACCATGAGCCGCCAGGCGGTCTACCTCGCGCACGGCCGGGAGGCGGTCCAACTGGCCCGGGTCGCCCAGCAGGGCATCGGCTCCGCAGCGCCGCACGCCGTCCTCGCCCTGCTGCACGCGGTCGAGGCGCGCGGCCACGCGGTGCTCGGGGACGCCAAGGCGTGCACCGCCTCCCTCACCCGGGCCGAACGGGCGCTGGAGACCGCCCGCCCCGGCGACGAGGTGCCGCAGTGGGCGCGCGACTTCGACGAGGCGCAGCTCGCCGACGAGTTCGGGCACTGCTACCGCGACCTCCAGCAGCACCGGGCAGCGGCCCAGCACGCCGAGCGCTCGCTCCAGCTGCGCGCCCCCGCGTACGCCCGCAGCAGGCTGTTCTGCCGGGTGGTGCTGGCCTGTGCCCGGCTCGGCCTCGGTGAGCTGGAGCAGGCCTGCCGGCTGGGTGCGGAGGCCGCTCAGCAGGCCGCCGAGATCCGCTCGGTGCGGGCCGCGGAGTACGTGCGCGACTTCGAGCGGCGGCTCGAACCCTTCCGGGACGCCGCCCCCGTCCGGGGCTACCGCGAGCGGGTCGCCGCGCTGGGCTGAGCCACGTCAGGCCGCCTCGGGGAGCGCCGCCGCGTCCCCGAGGGCCGGCCGTACGCCGAGGTCGCTCAGGATCGAGGCGGCGGCCCGGCGGCCCGAGGACAGGGCGCCCCGGACCGTGCCCGTGTCGCGGTGGTCGCCGCACACGTACAGGCCCGCGAGCACCCGGACCGGGCGGGCCGGGTCGTGCGGGGGCGTCATCGCGGGCACCGCCTCCGGGTCGTGGTGGGCGGCCAGCAGCTCCCAGTCGTCGGTTGGGACGCCGTAGAGCGCGGCGAGGTGGGCGCGGACCGTGCGGTCGAGGTCGGGGGGCGGGGTGCCGAGCACGGTGGAGCTGATCAGGGTCCGGCCGCGCGGGGCGCGTGCCGGGTCGACCTCGCTCATCACCGCGGTGTGCGCCACCGGCCCGTGGCGGTCGGCGTCCAGCAGCAGCGAGGCGCCGGTCGGCGGGGGAGTGGGGGCGGTGTGGTGGAGCACCGTCACGGGGTGGAAGGACGGCAGGCGCAGGCCCGGCAGCAGCTCCACCGCCGCGCTCGCGCCGGTCGCGACCAGCAGGGAGCGGCAGCCCAGTTCGCCGTGTTCCTTGGTGCGGACCGAGGTGATGTCGGCGGACGTGACGTGCACGCCGGTGCGTACGGTGCCGGGCGGCAGGGAAGCGGCCAGGAGCGCCGGCAGGGTGCCCGCCCCGCCCCCCGGTACGAACAGCCGCCCGCTCGCGTAGGTGCGCAGGGCGAGGTCGGCGCACCTGCTGGAGGTGGCGAGGTCCGGATCGCTGAGCAGCGCGGTGAGCAGGGGGCGTACGAAGCCGTTGAGCGTACGGGCGGACAGGCGGCCGGACAGGGCGTCGAGCGCGGCGCGTTCGGGCCGGGCGAGGATGCGGGCCGGCGGGGTGGCGGCGAGGCGGGCCAGCGCCACGCCGAGCCGTGCCTGGTCGATCGCGCCGCCCATGGCTCCGGTGAGGGCCCCCGCCCGCGGCGGCCGGGGGGCGCTCGCTAGGGCGCGCGCTGCCTTCAGCGCGCCCCGTGCGCTGCGTGAGCCCTGTACGCCGCGCGTCTCCCCGGTCCGGTGGCGGCGGCCGTCGCTGTGGACGAGGACCCCGGGGTCGAAGGTGCGCAGGACGAGTCCGTCGAGTCCGGGCGTCGTGCGCAGCTCCGGGCAGGCGGTGTTGAGCAGCGGGCCGATGCGGTCGAGCCGGAACCCGTCCACCTCGTCGGTCGTCATCCGGCCGCCGACGCCGGGGCCGGCCTCCAGGACGCTGACACTGACTCCCGCGCTGGTCAGTCGGTGGGCCGCTGACAGGCCGGCGATCCCGGCCCCGATGATGACCACGTCCGCGTGGTGTGCCGTGCTGAGCACGTGCCCTCCCCGGTTCGGCGCAATTGGTGGGGGGCTCTTGCCCTCAACCGCCCACCGGAATGCGTGAGTTCACCAGGAGGCTAGGAGAGTGGCCCGATCGTGCGCAGTCGCGCGCGTACCGGGGCACCGGTGCACGGGGTCGCACACCCGTCTGATTATTTGTGGCGCCGAGTGGTGCCGGGTGGCGCCGGAGGTGTCCTGCCGATCAGTGCAGGGCCGCGCGGACGGCGGCGTCGATGCCGGGGAAGGCGAACGAGAATCCCGAGTCCAGCAGCCGCCCCGGCAGCACCCGCTGACTGCCCAGCACGTCCCCGGCGAACTCGCCCAGCGCGACCCGCAGCGCGGGCGCGGGGGCCGTGAACAGGGTCGGCCGCCGCAGCACCCGACCCATCGCCGCCGTCACCTCCGCGTTGGTGACGGGCGCAGGGCCGGTCAGGTTCACCGGGCCGGACAGCTCCGGCGTGTCCAGGATGTGCCGCAGCGCGGCGATGTGGTCGTGCAGCGCGATGAAGCTCCAGTACTGCCGCCCGTTGCCGAGCCGGCCGCCGAGCCCGGCCCGGAACAGCGGGAAGAGCCGACCCCAGGCGCCGCCCTCCCGGGCGACCACCAGACCGGTGCGGGCGTGCACCGTACGCACCCCCGACTCCTCGGCGGCGGCCGTGGCCTCCTCCCACTCCACGCACACCGACGGCAGGAACCCGTCGCCGGGCGGCGCGCCCTCGTCGACCGCGTGGTTTCCGGTGTCGCCGTAGAAGCCGATCGCCGACGCGGACAGCAGCACGGCGGGCGGGGCGTCCAGCGAGGCGACGGCGTCCGCGACGGCGGCCGTTCCGAGCACCCGGCTGTCGCGGATCTCCTTCTTGTACGCCTCGGTCCAGCGGTGGTCGCCCACCCCGGCCCCGGCCAGGTGCACGACCGCGTCGCAGCCCACCAGACCGGCCACGTCCACATAACCGCGCCTCGGGTCCCACTCCACCTCGTCACCGCCCCGCGCGGGGCGGCGCACCAGGCGGACCACCTCGTGCCCGTCGGCCCGCAGCGAGCGCACCAGCGCCGCTCCGATGAGTCCGGTCGATCCGGTGACGGCGATACGGGAGTGCGGCATAACCCCCATCCTGCCCCATGGGCCCCGCCGGACACGGCCGTGGCACAGTGGCGGCCATGACCGATCCCGCCGCCGCTTCCGCCCCCGTCGTCCGCCGCGCCGTCCTGGACGACGGCCCCGCTCTCGGTGAGCTGGACCGGGCCACCTGGTCGACGCTGCACGCCGTGCAGCCGCGCCCGCAGCCGCCGTACGAGCCGTTCTTCGACGAGCGGCACCTGCCCCAGGACATGCTGGTGGCCGAGGCGGCGAACGAGGCGGGGGTGCGGGTCGTGGCCGGATACATACGCGTGGTGCCGCCCACCCCGCTGGCCTGCAACGCGCACGTGCGTCAGATACAGGGCCTCGCCGTGGCCGCCTGGGCGCGCGGCCGTGGCGTGGGGCGCGCCCTGGTCCGGGCCGGCTGCCTCGCGGCACGCGGTGAGGGGGCGAGCCGGATGACCCTGCGGGTCCTCGGCCACAACACGCCCGCCCGCGCGCTGTACGAGGCGGAGGGCTTCACCGTCGAGGGCGTGCTGCCCGGGGAGTTCTTCCTGAACGGGCGGTACGTGGACGACGTGATGATGGGCCGGCCGCTCACCCCGTGAGGGGCGCGGGTCTCACTCAGGGCCGAACCGCTCCCAGAGGGCGGGCAGCCGGGCAGCCAGGGCCGCGTCGTCGTCGGGGTCCAGCGGCGTGCCCTCCGGCTCCTCGGCCTGCGGCGGCAGCCCGAGGTCCGGTGCGACCGCGCCGGTGAGCTGCTCGTACGCCTCGTCGGCCGCGTACCCCAGCTCCTCCGCGTCCCCGTCCAGCTCCTCGTCGAAGTCGTCCAGCAGCTCGGCCAGGCTGTCCGGGTCGTGCACCGCGCCCTCGAAGACCTCCCGGCCCCGGCCGATCAGCCAGCAGCGGAAGTAGTCGAAGGCGTCGTCGTCCGCCCCGCCCAGCAGCACACCGGCCGCGGCCCACAGGTCCCAGCGGTAGGCGCGGTTGAAGCGGGCCTCGAAGTGCCGGGCGAAGTCCAGCACGGATTCGGGATCGAGCCGCACCAGCCGTTCGACCAGCAGGTCGGCATGGTCCTCGGGGTCGCCGTCGGCGGCCTCGCGGGTGCTGTCGATCAGCTCCCAGAACTCCGTCTCGTCCATCACGGGTCCAGCATCTGCCCTGGGCGCGGACGATGCACGCCCAGACACCGGAACGAGGGTTCAGGAAGTGTCCCCGTAGAGCGCGTGCAGCCGGGCGGCGGCGGTCGCGAACCTGGTCCGCAGGGCGGCCGGCTCCACCACCTCCAACTCCGGCCCGAGGCCCAGCAGCTGGCCGTGGGCGACGTCCAGGGACTCGACCGGCAGGGTGACCGTGACCCACCCGTCGGCGTCCGGCGGCCCGGCCGCGTCCAGCGCCTCCTGCGCGGCGGCCCGGTCCACGGTGCGCGGCAGCAGGCGAACGGCCGTCTCCGAGAGCCGCACTGTCACCTCCGTACGCAGCAGCGAGCGGGCGAACGCGGCCGACCGCTCCGCCCAGAAGGCGGGCAGGTCGAAGTCCTGGTCCCGGACGAAGGGGGTGTCGCAGACGGTCACGGCGGTGAACCGGTCGATCCGGTACACCCGGAAGTCGTCGCCCGCGCGGGCGCAGAGGTACCAGACCCCGGCCTTCAGGACAAGGCCGTACGGGGCCAGCTCCCGTTCCGCGTCGGTGTCCCGGCCGGCCCGCCGGTAGCGGGCGAGGACCGTGCGGTCGCCCCACACGGCCTCGGCCACGGCGGGCAGCAGCTCCGGGGTGACCGGCTCCTGGTACCAGGCGGGCGCGTCCAGGTGGAAGCGCCGGCCGGCCCCGGCGGGGGCGTCCCGCAGGGCGGGCGTCAGGGCCGCCGACACCTTCAGGCGGGCGGCGGACGCGGCGTCCGCGAGGCCCATCTCGCGCAGCGCGGACGGCAGGCCGGACAGGAAGAGCGCCTCGGCCTCGTCACGGGCGAGGCCGGTCAGCCCGGTGCGGTACCCGCCGACGAGCCGGTAGCCGCCCGCCCGGCCCCGTTCCGCGTACACCGGGATGCCGGCCTCGGACAGGGCCTGGGCGTCCCGGGTGACGGTCCGCTCGGACACCTCCAGCTCCGAGGCGAGCTCGGCGGCGGTCATACCGGGGCGGGACTGCAGGAGCAGCACCATTCTGATCAGCCGGGCAGCACGCATGCGGCCATTGTGGCCGCTGGTACGGGGCGCCCGCGGTCCGGTGCGGAGACGACGAGCCCCGGCCGGGCCGGACGTGTCGTCCGGCCCGGCCGGGGCCGGGGCATGTCCTCGACCGCCGGGCGGGCCGGAACGGCCCGGGCCCGACGGTGCGTGAGGTCAGAGCCCGTAACGCTCGCGGGCTTCCTTGACCGCAGTCGCGGGGACCTCGCCGCGGCGGGCCAGCTGGGCCAGGACCGCGACCACGACGGACTGGGCGTCGACGCCGAAGTGGCGGCGGGCCGCGTCGCGGGTGTCGGAGATCCCGAAGCCGTCCGTGCCGAGCGAGGACCAGTCCTGCTCGACCCACTGGCTGATCTGGTCCGGCACCGCGCGCATCCAGTCGCTGACCGCGAGGACCGGACCCGGTGCGCCCCCCAGCGCCTGTGTCACGTACGGCACCCGCTGCTCACCGCGGAGCAGCGCCTCGTCGCACTCCAGCGCCTCCCGGCGCAGCTCGCCCCACGAGGTGGCGGACCAGACGTCGGCCGTGACACCCCAGTCGGCGGCCAGCAGCTCCTGGGCCTCCAGGGCCCAGTGGATCGCCGTACCGGAGGCCAGCAGCTGGGCGCGCGGCGCGTCCGCCTTGGCGGGCGTGCCCTCCTTGAAGCGGTAGAGGCCCTTGACGATGCCCTCCTCGACGCCTTCCGGCATCGCGGGCTGCTGCTTGGGCTCGTTGTAGACCGTCAGGTAGTAGAAGACGTCCTCGGCGTCGGGGCCGTACATCCGGCGCAGACCGTCCTGGACGATCACCGCGATCTCGTACGCGAACGCCGGGTCGTAGTTGAGCGACGCCGGGTTCGTGGACGCGATCAGGTGCGAGTGGCCGTCCGCGTGCTGGAGGCCCTCACCCGTCAGCGTCGTACGGCCGGCGGTGGCGCCGACCACGAAGCCGCGGCCGAGCTGGTCGCCGAGCTGCCAGAACTGGTCGCCCGTGCGCTGCCAGCCGAACATCGAGTAGAAGATGTAGAACGGGATCATCGGCTCGCCGTGCGTCGCGTACGACGTGGCGGCGGCGATGAAGTCGGCCATGGCGCCGGCCTCGGTGATGCCCTCGTTGAGGACCTGGCCGTCCTTGGCTTCCTTGTAGTACATCAGCTGGTCGCGGTCGACCGGGTCGTACGTCTGGCCCAGCGGCGAGTAGATACCGGCCGACGGGAACAGCGCCTCCATGCCGAAGGTCCGGGCCTCGTCGGGGACGATCGGAACCCAGCGCTTGCCGGTCTGCTTGTCCCGCATCAGGTCCTTGACCAGGCGGACGAAGGCCATCGTGGTGGCCAGCTCCTGCTTGCCGGAGCCCTTCTTCAGCGCGGCGAACGCGCGCTCCTCGGGCGCCGGCAGCGCCACCGCGTGCACCCGGCGGGCCGGGGCGGGGCCGCCGAGGGCGGCGCGGCGCTCCTGGAGGTAGCGGACCTCGGGGGAGTCGGCGCCCGGGTGCGCGTAGGGCACCAGGCCCTCGTCCAGCTTCGAGTCCGGGATCGGCAGCTCCAGCAGGTCGCGCATGGCGCGGAACTGCTTGCCGTCCAGCTTCTTCATCTGGTGGTTGGCGTTGCGCGACTCGAAGCCCGGGCCGAGCGTGTAGCCCTTCACGGTCTGAGCCAGGATCACCGTCGGCGCGCCCTTGTGCTCCAGGGCCGCCCGGTACGCCGCGTAGACCTTGCGGGCCTCGTGGCCGCCGCGCGAGGTGTGGAAACACTCGGCGATCTTCGCGTCGGTGAGCAGTTTCGCCAGCTCGGCGAGGGCGGGCTCGGCGCCGAAGAAGTGCTCGCGGATGTAGGCGACGTCGCGGGTGGCGTACGTCTGGAACTGCGCGTCCGGCACCTCACGGAGCCGGCGTACCAGCGCACCCGTGGTGTCGAGCTGGAACAGCTCGTCCCAGGCGGTGCCCCAGAGCGTCTTGACGACGTTCCAGCCGGCGCCGCGGAAGGCGCCCTCCAGCTCCTGGACCACGCGGAAGTTGGCGCGGACCGGGCCGTCGAGGCGCTGCAGGTTGCAGTTGATGACGAAGGTCAGGTTGTCGAGCCGCTCGCGGGCCGCGAGGGCGAGGGCGGCGGTCGACTCGGGCTCGTCCATCTCGCCGTCGCCCAGGAAGGCCCAGACGTGCGAGTTCGACGTGTCCTTGATGTTGCGGTTGGCCAGGTAGCGGTTGAAGCGGGCCTGGTAGATCGCCGAGAGCGGGCCGAGGCCCATCGAGACGGTGGGGAACTCCCACAGCCAGGGCAGCCGCCGCGGGTGCGGGTAGGACGGCAGGCCGTCGCCGCCCGCCTCCTGGCGGAAGTTGTCGAGCTGCTGCTCGCTGAGCCGGCCGTCGAGGAAGGCGCGGGCGTAGATGCCGGGGGAGGCGTGGCCCTGGATGTACAGCTGGTCGCCGGAGCCCTCGCCCTCCTTGCCGCGGAAGAAGTGGTTGAAGCCGGTCTCGTACAGCCAGGCCGCCGAGGCGAAGGTGGCGATGTGGCCGCCGACGCCGAGGCGCGCGCCGCGGGTGACCATCGCGGCCGCGTTCCAGCGGTTCCACGCGGTGATCTTCGACTCCATCTCCAGGTCACCGTCGAAGGCGGGCTCCGCGGCGGTGGGGATGGAGTTGACGTAGTCGGTCTCCAGCAGCTTGGGCAGCGCGAGACCGGCGCCCTCGGCATGCTGGAGCGAACGGCGCATCAGGTACGCGGCGCGGTGCGGGCCCGCGGCCTTGGTGACGGCGTCCAGGGAGGCCGCCCATTCAGCGGTCTCCTCCGGGTCGCGGTCCGGGAGCTGGTCGAGCTCGCTCGGAAGCTTTCCAACGGGGTCGGTCATGATCGCCGCCTTCCGGTGAGGAGGGGGGTGGAGAAGTCCCTGACTGGCAGGACAGGGCGATGGGGCCGGTGGGCCCGCGAAGTGAACTGTAAGTCGCCGATCGATGATCGATCAAAGGATGAAAGGGAAAACTTCTCGATATGAAGAAATTGGCATGCGGTGCCATGAAATGGGGCACCCAGTGACGGGATTTAGCAGGCAAAAAGGGCGCCCGCCTGCACGGGTGAGCGCCCCTCGCGACAGATGCGTCATCGCCCGGCGCGGGCTCAGGCGCGCGGCGCGCAGCCCAGCACGTGTGCCTTGACCAGAGCCCCTATGTCCGGGTCCTTGCGCAGGAAGGCGTCGATGAGCGCCTCGTGCTCCTCGGCGTACGACTTCTGCACCGTCCCCAGCCAGCGGATCGAGAGCGCCGTGAACACCTCGATGCCCAGCCCCTCCCAGGTGTGCAGCAGCACCGCGTTGCCCGCGGAGCGCACCAGCTCGCGGTGGAAGGCGACCGTGTGGCGCACCTGAGCCTCGCCGTCCGCCAGCCGGTCGGCCTCGTACAGCGCCGCCACGTGCGGGGCCAGCAGCGAGCAGTCCTCGCCGAGCCCGGGGGCCGCCAGCTCGGCGGCGATCTGCTCCAGGCCCGCCCGTACGGGGTAGCTCTCCTCCAGGTCGGCGGCGGTGAGGTTGCGGACCCGGACGCCCTTGTTGGGCGCCGACTCGATCAGCCGCAGCGTCTCCAGCTCCCGCAGCGCCTCGCGCACGGGCGTCTGGCTGACCTCGAGCTCGGTGGCGATGCGCCGCTCCACGATCCGCTCGCCCGGCTTCCAGCGCCCGCTGACGATCCCCTCCACGATGTGCTCGCGGATCTGTTCGCGCAGCGAGTGGACGACGGGCGGGGTCATGACGGGCTCCTTCGGACAGACCGGTACGCCTGCACCGGCACGGTGGCCGGGGCGACCTGTGGTGTCTAGACAATACGGCGGCGCCCCCGCCCGGGAGTGTTCCGGACGGGGGCGCCGATCGTGAGGCTGGTTACAGGCCGAGCTCGACCTCGAACTCGCCGGCCTCCAGGATCGCCTTGACCGCGGTCAGGTAACGGGCGGCGTCCGCGCCGTCCACCAGACGGTGGTCGTAGGAGAGCGAGAGGTACGTCATGTCGCGGACGCCGATGACGGTGCCCTCCTCGGTCTCGATGACCGCCGGACGCTTGACGGTGGCGCCGATGCCCAGGATGGCTGCCTGGTTCGGCGGCACGATGACGGTGTCGAACAGCGCACCGCGCGAGCCGGTGTTGCTGATGGTGAAGGTGGCACCGGACATGTCGTCCGGCGTCAGGCCGCCACCGCGGGCCTTGCCGGCCAGCTCGGCGGTCTTCTTCGAGATGCCGGCGATGTTGAGGTCGCCCGCGCCCTTGATGACCGGGGTCATCAGGCCCTTCTCGGCGTCCACGGCGATGCCGATGTTCTCCGAGTCGAAGTACGTGATCGTGCCTTCGTCCTCGTTGATCCGGGCGTTGATGACCGGGTGGGCCTTCAGCGCCTGGGCGGCGGCCTTGACGTAGAACGGCATCGGGGAGAGCTTGACGCCCTCGCGGGCCGCGAAGCCGTCCTTCGCCTTGTTGCGCAGCTTCATCAGCTTGGTGACGTCGACCTCGACGACCGAGGTCAGCTGGGCCTGCGAGTGCAGCGCCTTCATCATGTTGTCGCCGATGACCTTGCGCATGCGGGTCATCTTGACCGTCTGACCGCGCAGCGGGGAGGCATCCAGCTTCGGCGCCGCCTTGGAGGGGGCCGAAGCGGCGGCGGCGGGCGCCGGGGCGGCAGCGGCGGCCTTGGCGGCCTCCGCGGCGGCGACGACGTCCTGCTTGCGGATACGGCCACCGACGCCGGTGCCCTTGACCGAGCCCAGGTCGACGCCGTTCTCGGCGGCGAGCTTGCGGACCAGCGGCGTGACGTACGCGCCGTCGTCACCGGAGGTCGC
>NZ_SSBK01000006.1 GCF_004795035.1 Streptomyces sp. A0958 | reverse complement strand
GGTTACATTCCGAACCCGGAAGCTAAGCCTTTCAGCGCCGATGGTACTGCAGGGGGGACCCTGTGGGAGAGTAGGACGCCGCCGAACTCCTTTTAGGAAGAGCCCCGTGCCCTTGTGGCACGGGGCTTTTCTGCGTTCTGAACGTTTAAGGTCGTGCCATGCGCTACGAACTTGTCATCTTCGACAACGACGGTGTGCTCGTGGACAGCGAGCCGATCTCCAACACCATCCTGGCCGGCTACCTCACGGAACTGGGGCACCCCACCTCGTACGAGGAGTCCCTGCGGGACTACATGGGGTCCGCCGTGCACCGCGTGCACGACCTCGTGGAGGAGCGGACCGGGGCCAAGCTGCCGGACGACTTCGACGTCACGCTCCACTCGCGGGTCTTCGCCGCGTTCGAGCAGGAGCTGGAGCCCGTCCCGGGGGTCGACGACCTGCTGGGCAAGCTCGTCGCCGACGGCATCCCGTACTGTGTCGCGTCCTCCAGCAGCCACCAGCGCATCCGGGTCAGCCACCGCAAGACGGGGCTCGACCAGTGGTTCGAGGAGGAGTGGATCTTCAGTGCGGAGGACGTCGGCCGGGGGAAGCCGGCGCCCGACCTGTTCCTGCTCGCCGCCGAGCGCATGGGGGTCGCGCCCGAGCGGTGCGTCGTCATCGAGGACAGCCCGCTCGGAGTCGAGGCGGCACGGGCCGCCGGCATGGACGTGTACGGGTTCACGTCGATGATGCCCGCGGACCGGCTGACCGGTGTGACCGGGTACTTCTCCGACATGGGACAGCTGCCGGAATTGCTTGCCTGACGCGTCTACCCACGGGTAGGAACTGGCTCTACGCTCGCGGCCATGACAGATGCACGTTTGCGGCACGGCAGGGCGTCCCTCGCGTTGAGCTTCTTCGTGCAGGGGGTCACCTTCGCCCTTCTGGTGACGCGGATTCCCGCCATTCAGGACCGGTACGGGATATCCGACGGCCTGCTGCCGGTGTTCCTCGCCGCCGTGCCGATCCTGGCCGGGGTGGGCAGCGTGGCCACCGAGAAGGTGGTCGCGCGGGTGCGGCCGCGGGTGGTCCTGCGGTGGGCGCAGCCCGTCGTCCTGCTCGCGCTCCTCGGTGTCGGGGCCGGCAGCGAGGTGTGGGAGGCCGCCCTCGCGCTCGGGGTGTTCGGGCTGGCCGTCGGTGCGCTGGACGCCTCCATGAACATGATGGGCGTCAGCCTCCAGCGGGCCTACGGACGTTCCATCATGCTGGGCTTCCATGCCGCGTACAGCCTGGGCGGGATCGCCGGGGCCTCGATGGCGTGGGCCGGGGCGCACTGGGACCTGTCGTTGCTGGTCTCGTACCTGCCGGTGGTCGTGGTGCTGCTGCCCGTCGCGTTCGTCGGGAGCCGGTGGTACGTCGAGGGCAGCGAGGACGAGGAGCAGGAGGAGGGTGCCGGGGCGGGGAAGGCCGCGTCGGTTTCGTTCCGGCTGCTGATGCCGCTGTGCCTGGTGATGTGTTTCGCGTACATCGGGGACTCGACGGTCTCCAACTGGAGCGCGAAGTACCTCCAGGACGTGCTGGGGAGCTCCGAGCAGCTGTCGACCGTGCCGTACAACGTCTACATGGTGACGACGCTGCTGGGTCGGGCCGTCGGGGACCTCGGGGTGCGGCGGTTCGGGGCGGTGGCCGTGGTGCGGGCCGGGACCGTGCTGGCGGCGGCCGGGTTCGCCGTGGTGGCCGTCGCCGGCGGGGCGTGGACGGGGATGCTCGGGTTCACCATGCTCGGGCTCGGGCTGTGCGTGATCGTGCCGCAGACGTTCGCCGCCGCCGGGCGGATGTTCCCCGGGGCGAGCGACACCGCCATCGCCCGGCTGAACATCTTCAACTACGCGGGCTTCCTGGTCGGCTCGCCGCTCGTGGGGGCGCTCGGGGACGCCTGGAGCTACCGGGGCGCGATGCTGGTGCCGATGGTGCTGGTGCTCGCGACGCTCGTGTACGCCAAGTCGTTCGGGGCGGAACCCGCCCGATACGGTGGCGGGCATGAGCGGCCGCACACAGCTGATGTGGGATGACGCAGTAACGGGATACGACTTCGGGGAAAGTCATCCGATGGACCCGGTCAGGCTTGCCCTGACGATGGGGCTGGTGCGCGCGTTCGGTCTGGACCGGGCGGTGGACGTGGTGGCGGCCAAGCCGGCCGGGGACTCCACGCTGCGGCTCGTGCACCGGCCGGACTACGTGGCGGCCGTGAAGGCGGCGTCGGCCGATCCCCGTTCGGCGGATCAGGGGTACGGGCTCGGGACCGTGGACGACCCCGCCTTCGCCGGGATGCACGAGGTGTCGGCGCTGATCGCCGGGCAGTCCGTGGCGGCCGCCGACGCGGTGTGGCGGGGCGAGACCCGGCACGCGGTGAACTTCACCGGTGGGCTGCACCACGCGATGCCCGGGGGCGCGGCGGGGTTCTGCATCTACAACGACCCGGCGCTCGCCATCGCGCGGCTCCTGGAGCTGGGCGCCGAGCGGGTCGCGTACGTCGATGTGGACGTGCACCACGGCGACGGGGTGCAGGCGGCCTTCTGGGAGGACCCGAGGGTCCTGACCGTGTCGTTGCACGAGCATCCCCGGACCCTGTTCCCGCAGACGGGCTGGCCGGAGGAGACCGGGGCGGGGGCAGGTGAGGGCGGTGCGGTCAATGTGGCGCTGCCGGCCGGTACGGGGGACGCGGGGTGGCTGCGGGCGTTCCACGCGGTGGTGCCGGAGCTGCTGGCGGACTTCCGGCCGCAGGTGCTGGTGACGCAGCACGGGGCGGACACGCACTTCGAGGACCCGTTGGCGCATCTCGCGGTGTCGCTGGACGCGCAGCGGTCCGTGATGGCGGCCTGCCACGACCTGGCCCACGCGTACGCGGACGACGGGCGGTGGGTGGCGCTCGGCGGCGGCGGTTACGCGGTGGTGGACGTGGTGCCGCGGTCCTGGACGCATCTGGTGGGCATCGCCGCGCATGCTCCGGTGGACCCCGAGACGGTGATTCCGCCGTCCTGGCGGGACGAGGTGTACGCGCGGACGCGACAGCCGGGGCCGGGGCGGATGACGGACGGGCGTACGCCGTCGTGGTCGTCGTGGGAGGACGGGTACGACCCGGCGGACCGGCTGGACCAGGCGGTGCTGGCGACGCGGCGGTCGGCGTTCCCGTTGCGGGGGCTGCTGGCCTGAGGGCCGTACGGGATGTGAGTACGGGTTACGCCGACTGTGGGGCGAAATCCGGCTTTTGGTCCCAGGGTGGTGCGGGTGGGGCAGCATCGGTGGGGTGTTGAGCACCGGAGCGCTGCGTGCGCATCTGCTGGCGGCCCGGCTGGCCGGGCCCGTGGCGACCTCGCGTGAGGTGAGTCTGCGGAGTTATCGGCTGTTCGCGGCCAGGGACCCCCGGGTGACGCTGGGCCTCGACCCCGGGCGCGGCTGGGGGGAGCGGGAACTGCTGCGGCTGATGGCGGACAGGTGCGGGGTCTCGGACGATCCCGCGCACGTGTCGGGTCCTGACGTGATCGATCCGGAGCGGACGGTGGCGGGTCTCGACGCGTTCGCCGCGCGGCTGGCACAGGCGGCGGTGCGGCGGGCGCCGGTGCTCTTCGGGACGGGGCATCCGCACCGGCTGCTCGGTTTCTACGCGGCGCTGGCAGACGCTTTGTCGGCGGCGGGGTGCCCTGTTCTCACCCCGGCGCAGGGGCGATGTATCGACATAACGACTCGGTTTGGCGTACGTACGTACAACCTCGACTACGTACGGGGAGTCGCGCTGGTGCGTGAACCCGGCGCGGGGGCTTTTGGTGGTGGCACCGGCGCACACTCCCATTCGCCGCTTCCGGTGAGGGTGGTTCTGGAGGCCGCGGCGGCGGGCCGGGGGCCGTTGCCGGAACTGGTCGTCGGGGACCACGGGTGGGTCTGCGGGGCAGGTCAGCTGGGCATCGAGGCGATCGGGCTCGCCGATACGGACGATCCGGCGCTGTTCGTCGGAGAGGCCGAGGGGAGGGTGGCGGTGGCCGTTCCGCTGGACGATGCCGTGCGCTCCGCGTACTACCTGCCGCTCACGCGCTATGTACTCAATCGGGCGTGTCTGTCACAGTAGCGGCCGATCGTCTCTCCTCTTCCCCACTCGCATCACCCGCCCCTAACCTGGGGAGTGAGCGCACAACGACGAAGAGTCACCGGAGGGGAAGCCGGTGCGCGTCTCGTGCGGAAGGTACAGGTGAGTCATGGCTGCTGACAGCGAGAGGCCTCTGAACGAGGTCAAGTTTCTCACCGTGGCGGAAGTCGCCTCGGTCATGAGGGTGTCGAAGATGACCGTGTACCGCCTGGTGCACAGCGGGCATCTGCCGGCGATCCGGGTGGGCAGGTCCTTCCGGGTGCCGGAGCAAGCGGTTCACGAGTATCTCCGCGAGTCCTTCGTGGGGGTGGCATCGGCCTGACATTCCCCTCGGATTACGTCCCTCACGCGGTGGCGGGTAGGCTAGGCCGACGTAGGTCGTGTGGGCCCAGACGCCCCGCACCAGTGAAGAAGAAGTGAGCGAGGGTAGTCGTGGGCTCTGTTATCAAGAAGCGGCGTAAGCGGATGGCCAAGAAGAAGCACCGCAAGCTGCTCAAGCGCACGCGCGTTCAGCGTCGCAACAAGAAGTAGCGAACGCAGTTCGTGAATCCGCAGCCCTTCCGCCGTCCCGGCGGGAGGGCTGCGGTGCTGTGTGCGGGGGGTGTCCACCCGCTACGGTGACGTCCTGGGGGGCTTCTCACCTCTCGCACGGGAGACCGACGGAAGGCGCTGATCTTGGGGAAGGTCGTGCTCGTCACGGGAGCGGCCCGGCAGCTGAGCGGCCGTTTCGTGCGGCGTGTCCAGCGTGATCCGGACGTGGAGCGGGTGATCGCGGTCGACGCGGTGGAGCCGGAGCACGAGCTGGGCGACGCCGTCTTCGTCCGCGCGGACATCCGCCAGTCCGCCATCGCCAGGGTGCTCGCCGAGCACGCGGTGGACACCGTCGTGCACCTGGACGTCAGCGGCATGGCGCTCGGGGCGCAGGGGCGTACGGCGGTCAAGGAGACCAACGTCATCGGCACCATGCAGTTGCTCGGCGCCTGCCAGAAGGCGCCGGCCGTGCAGCGTCTCGTGGTGAAGTCCAGCACGGGTGTGTACGGCTCCGCGCCCCGCGATCCGGCGGTCTTCCACGAGACGACCCCGCCCAAGTCGCTGCCGGCCGGCGGCTTCGCGAAGGACGCGGCGGAGGTCGAGGGGTACGTACGGGGCTTCGCGCGTCGAAGGCCGGACGTGGCCGTGTGCGTGCTGAGGTTCGCGAACATCCTCGGGCCGGACGCGGACTCGCCGCTCGCGGACTACCTGTCGCTGCCGGTGCTGCCGACGGTGTTCGGGTACGACCCGAGGCTCCAGTTCGTCCACGAGGACGACGTGATCGACGTGCTGGGCATCGCGGCGAGCGAGCCCCGGCGCGGGACGCTGAACAGCGGCACGTTCAACATCGCGGGGGACGGGGTGCTGCTGCTCTCGCAGTGCTCGCGGCGGCTGGGGCGGCCCACGGTGCCGTTGTTGCTGCCCGCCGTCACCTGGGTCGGGCAGGCGCTCCGGGCGGCCGGCATGACGGACTTCTCGCCGGAGCAGATCCGGCTGCTCACCCATGGCAGGGTGGTCTCCACGGTCCAGATGCGCGAGACGCTGGGGTTCTCCCCGCGCCACTCCACGGCGGAGACGTTCGCGGACTTCGCGCGCAGCCGGGCGCCGGGGCTGCTGCCGCCCGATGCGGTGGGCCGGGCCGTGGACCGCGTGGCCGCGTCGGTGCCCCGGGTCGCCGGGGCGGACGGCGACACACACCCGACTCCGAGCGCCAGGTAGAGGAGCGCAGCGACGATGGCGGATGCCAAGGTCATTCCGTTCGACGACGACCGTTCGCGGTCGGGGGGTCTGCCGCGCGCCGCGCGCCGGCGGCCTCCGGCACGCGGCACCGGGTCCGTGAGCGCGCTTCCGGGGCAGCCGGACGCCTCGCCGCCACCCGGGGAGCCCCAGGAGGGCACGCGGGAGGGCGCGGGGCGGGGCGACTGGGACCGGCGGATCGCGGGCGGGCTCGCCTTCCTGCGACGGCGGGTCACCGGTGAGTACGACGTGGACGAGTTCGGCTACGACGAGGAGCTGACCGACCAGGTCCTGATGTCGTTGCTGCGGCCGGTGTACGAGAAGTACTTCCGGGTCGAGGTGAAGGGCATCGAGAACATCCCGGCCCAGGGCGGGGCGCTCATCGTGTCCAACCACTCCGGGACGCTGCCGCTGGACGGGCTGATGCTCCAGGTCGCGGTGCACGACAACCATCCGGCGGGGCGGCATCTGCGGCTGCTCGCGGCGGACCTGGTCTTCATGCTGCCGGTGGTCAACGAGCTGGCCCGCAAGGCGGGGCACACGCTGGCGTGCGCGGAGGACGCGGAGCGGCTGCTGCGCAACGGCGAGGTCGTCGGTGTGATGCCGGAGGGCTTCAAGGGGCTCGGCAAGCCGTTCGGCGAGCGGTACAAGCTTCAGCGGTTCGGGCGGGGCGGTTTCGTGTCGACGGCGTTGAAGGCCGGGGTGCCGATCGTGCCGTGCTCGATCGTGGGCGCGGAGGAGATCTATCCGATGGTCGGGAACTCCAAGACGCTGGCGCGGTTGCTGGGCTTCCCGTACTTCCCGATCACGCCGACGTTCCCGTGGCTGGGGCCGCTGGGGGCGGTGCCGCTGCCGACGAAGTGGACGATCCAGTTCGGGGAGCCGATTGAGACGGACGGCTATCCGCTGGAGGCTGCCGAGGACCCGATGCTGATGTTCAACCTGACGGATCAGGTGCGGGAGCAGATCCAGCACACGCTGTACAAGCTGCTGGTGCAGCGGCGGTCGGTGTTCTTCTGACGGCCGCCGCCGCACCAGCGTGGGTCAGCCCTTGTCGTCCTCGGCGTGGATGCCGAGGCCGCCGATCAGGCCGGGGATCAGCGGCGGCAGCGTGACGTCCGGGGTCGGGGGCGTGCTCGGGGTGTCCTTCGGCGGGGTGGTGGCGTCGGGCGAGGGCGGGTCGAAGAGGCCGCCGTCCGTGCCGCCGCCGATCAGGCCGTCGGCCGGGGTGCTTCCGGCGTCCGAGGGGCGCGGGGACGAGCTGGTGTCCTTGCCGCCGTCGTCGTGGCGGGCGGACGAGGAGGGCGACGGGGTGCGGGCGCCGGTGGACGGGTCCGCGCTGGTGCCGGTGGGGCCGGAGCGCTGGGATTCGCCGCTCTTCTCCGGGGCGCGCGGGAGCAGGGACTGCAGCGGCGCGACTTCTTCGTCTATGGCGGCGAAGACGGAGCTGACCTGGTCGCCGACGTCGGTGAGCTGGACGGGGAGGCGGTCGCGGAGGTTGGTCCAGCTGTCGCGGTGGGAGCGGGAGAAGGTGTCCAGGGTCTGGATCGGGCCGATGGCGCCGTCCCGCTCGTAGGCCGCGTGGAGGAGGCGGTGGCCCTCGGTGACGTCGTGGGTCATGCCGTTGAGCGTGCGCCTGATCTCGCCGAGCTGTTCGTGGTCGAGGTGGCCGGAGCGGGCGCGCTCCATGAGGCGGCGGGCTTCGCTGAGGCGGGTCGACGCCTGGTCGAGGTAGATCTCGCCGCGGTCGGTGTCGTTGTTGGTGAGCCCGAGGTGGATGTCCTCCATGCCGCGCTTCAGGCCGTAGAGCGAGTCACCCGGGAGGGCGTCGGAACTGGCAGCGGCCACTCCGCCGAAGGCTCCCGCGGCCACACCGACCGTGAGTCCGCCTGCGGCGAGCCCCTTCGACCAGCGGGATCTCGGGCGCAGCTTGCGGAGCGGGGAGGCGCGGTGGCTGCCCCTGCTCCGTTGTCCGGGCACCGTAGGGTCCGCGGACGCGCCACCCTCGGCGAACATGGCCTCCATGGCTGCGACGAGCTGGGCTCGCTGCACCACTTTGACCTCGGGGTCCAACTGAGGCTTCGGTAGCTCGCCGAGGCCGTTCGCCAGGGCCAACAGCGGTCCTCGGTCGGCCTGTTCGGCCGGGTCCTCGGGCTGTACGGCCGCCGCACCGCGGAGCGACTGCTCCTCCAGGGCCTGGGCGAAGGCGTTCGCCCGCCGGTGTGCCGAAACGTTTGCGATCACTGGCGGCACCTCCTCTCGTCATGACGGTCGACTCCCCTGGGAATCCGGAAGGTTGCACACCTTGAGCGCTTCCACACGATCGAGTGAGCGTCTGCGGACATGGTGTGACGACAGGGGGCCTGCATCCGGCACAACGAGTGGCGCGGCACTTGGGTTACGCACGAAAGATGATCGGACCAGTGCGTGATGAACATATCGCCGGGGCCGGTCCGGTCGGGGGAGGTGGGGTCAGCGGGCATCGTCCGGGAGGAGCCGGGCGAGGGTGCGGACGGCGCGGTACTGGAGGGTCTTGATCGCGCCCTCGTTCTTGCCCATGACGCGGGCGGTCTCGGCGACCGAGAGGCCCTGGAGGAAGCGCAGGGTCACGCATTCCTGCTGCTGGGGGTTGAGCCGGCGCACGGCGTCGAGCAGTGCGGCGTTGGAGAGGGACTCCAGGACGGAGTCCTCGGGGCTGCGCTCGACCTCGTTGGCGTCGAGCATTTCGCCGGTGGTCACTTCCAGTCGGAAACGACTGGATTTGAAGTGGTCGGCGACCAGGTTGCGAGCGATCGTGACCAGCCAGGCGCCGAAGTCGCGGCCCTGCCAGGTGAAGGTGGAGATGCGGCGCAGGGCGCGCAGGAAGGTCTCGCTGGTGAGGTCCTCCGCCGTCGCCTTGCTGCCCACGCGGTAGTAGATGTAGCGGTAGACGGTGTCGCTGTACTGGTCGTAGAGGCGGCCGAAGGCGTCGGCCTCGCCGGCCTGGGCGCGCTCGACGAGTTCCATCATGCGCGCGCTGTCGCTGTCGGCGGTCGGCCGGCGGACGGTGGAGGTGGACGTGGCCCCGCGGGTGCTGCGTCTTCCGACCGCCGCACTGCGTTCGGCCAGGGCGTAGCAGGGGCCGACAGGTGCAGGGGCGGCGAAGGCGGGTACGGCGTACGCGGTGGGGACGAAGCCGCGCAGGCGGTCGGCGACCGATGCGCGCAGCGTAGCCAGGCCCGAGGCGTCAACCCCGACGTGTGGGTACACGGGACTCCCAGAGGCAGAGCTTCCATCACGAGCAGTGCGAATCCGTCACTCGTCGTAGTGAGTGGCGGGTCCGGAATGCGTCTGAGGAGAATAACGCTTCGTACAGGCTGTGCTACACCCAGTTGCTCAAATCACCGATTACGTCGCTTCCGTGCCAACTTTTCGACGCATCAGGCAGCACAAAGTGATCGCTTCTTGATCGATTTACTTCCGGATCTGTCTGCGAGCGCGACGGGTTGTGGTCGGCGGCAGGGCCGCCCGGAGGGGGCGGCAGGATGCCCGGAGGGGCGGCGGGGCCGGGTCGGCGGCGGCGGGGCCGGGTCAGCGGCGGCGGCGGTGCAGGGCGACGGCCGCCGCGGTGCCGCCCGCGAGGGCGCCGACGCCGGCCGCGGCCGGGATGCCGACCTTGGCGGCCTTGCGGCCGGTGCGGTAGTCGCGCAGCCGCCAGTCCCGGGCGCGGGCGTGCTTGCGGAGCTTGGTGTCCGGGTTGATCGCGTACGGGTGGCCGACCAGCGACAGCATCGGGATGTCGTTGTGGGAGTCGCTGTACGCGGCGCAGCGCGCCAGGTCCAGGCCCTCCGCCGCCGCCAGGGCGCGTACCGCCTCGGCCTTCGCGGGTCCGTGCAGGGGTTCGCCGACCAGGCGTCCGGTGTACACGCCGTCGACCGATTCGGCGACCGTGCCGAGCGCGCCGGTCAGGCCGAGGCGGCGGGCGATGATCGTGGCGGTCTCCACCGGGGCGGCGGTGACGAGCCAGACCTTCTGGCCGGCGTCGAGGTGGGCCTGGGCGAGGGCGCGGGTGCCGGGCCAGATGCGGTCGGCCATGTACTCGTCGTAGATCTCCTCGCCGATCGACATCAGTTCGGAGACGCGGTGGCCCTTGACGATGGACAGGGCGCTGTCGCGGGCGTCCTGCATGTGCTCGGGGTCCTCGACGCCGGCCAGCCGGAACCAGGCCTGCTGCCAGGCGAACCGGGTGAGTTCGCGGCGCTCGAAGAACTTGCGCTTGTAGAGGCCGCGGCCGAAGTGGAAGATCGCGGCGCCCTGCATCACGGTGTTGTCGAGGTCGAAGAAGGCGGCGGCCCGTTCGTCGCCGACGACGGGGAACTCGGGCTCCTCCGGTTCGGTGCCTTCCGCGGTGCTTTCCGCTGTGTTTTCCTCGGCGGCGGACTCGGCTTCGAGCGAGGACTTCCGCGCGGCCTCCGCCGCCGCTTCGCCTGCCAGCACGCTGCGTGCGGTCGCGGAACGCCTGCGGGGGGTGAGCCATCCAAGAGCGGCCATGCGGCGAGCATAGCCAGTCGGCCCGGTCCTTCCGGTCCGGCCGTGGTGCCGTGGTGTGAACTCCTGGTGTCCGCGGATTCCCGGGGGGCCCAGAATGAGGGCATGAGTGCCCTGCTGCGTCGTAGGAAGAAGAACCCCGCCGAGCGTGTGGTGACCCTGGTGGGGAAGCCGGGCTGTCACCTCTGTGACGACGCCCGTGCGGTGGTGCGGGCGGTGTGCGAGGAGACCGGCGCGTCCTGGGAGGAGAAGGACATCACCCGGGACGAGGAGCTGTACCGGGAGTACTGGGAGCAGATCCCCGTGGTGCTCGTGGATAACGAACAGCACACATTCTGGCGGGTCGACCCGGCAAGACTGCGCAGCGCGCTGCTTTCCTGAGTGAAACCCGGTTACCATCGTGGGCGTTTTGAGTGGTCTCGGGGGCGTAGCTGTGAGGAGTGTGTACCGCTTTGCCCCCTTCGGGCCTGCAACGGGCTGATGCGATCCATGGTTCCTGGATCGCGCGACGGATGTGCGTGACCCCGGTCACTTTGACCGGACAAACCGGACACAATCTTTGTGCACGCGTTCACAAAGACATAGCCTGCATTCGACGGGGCGGTCCTGGGACATACGGCCGCCTGCAGCCCCGCTCATCCCGCAGGAGCACCGTGGCAACTGGCCGAAATCACCGACCGGCGACCCGTAGCCGAGGAATTCCCGAGGCCACCGTCGCCCGACTTCCGCTGTATCTCCGTGCGCTGACCGCGCTCTCCGAGCGCTCGGTCCCCACGGTCTCCTCCGAGGAGCTGGCCGCGGCTGCGGGGGTCAACTCCGCGAAGCTGCGCAAGGACTTCAGCTATCTCGGCTCGTACGGGACGCGCGGCGTCGGCTACGACGTCGAGTACCTCGTCTACCAGATCTCGCGTGAGCTGGGCCTCACCCAGGACTGGCCGGTCGCCATCGTCGGCATCGGAAACCTCGGCGCGGCCCTCGCCAACTACGGCGGGTTCGCCTCGCGCGGGTTCCGCGTCGCCGCGCTGATCGACGCCGATCCGGCGATGGCGGGTACGCCCGTCGCCGGTATCCCCGTGCAGCACGCCGACGACCTGGACCGCATCATCAGCGAGAACGGCGTGTCGATCGGTGTGATCACCACCCCGCCCGGCGCCGCCCAGCAGGTCTGCGACCGGCTCGTCGCCGCCGGTGTCACCTCGATCCTGAACTTCGCCCCGACCGTCCTCTCGGTGCCCGACGGCGTCGACGTGCGCAAGGTCGACCTCTCCATCGAGTTGCAGATCCTCGCCTTCCACGAGCAGCGCAAGGCCGGTGAGGAAGGCGTCGACGCCGGTCCCGACCCGGCCGCGCCGCCCGTGCGCGCCACCACCACCACGAACACCGGCCGGAAGGGACCTGACGGGGACATGCCCGCCGTGATGCCGGCATGAGCCTGCTCCTCGTGGGTCTGAGCCACCGCAGCGCCCCCGTCTCCCTGCTGGAACGGGCCTCGCTGGCCGCTGACACCCAGGCCAAGCTGCTCCAGGACACCCTGGCCGCCGAGCCCGCGGCCGAGGCCGCCGTCCTCGCCACCTGCAACCGCATCGAGCTGTACGCCGACGTGGACAAGTTCCACGCGGGCGTCGCCGAGCTGTCCACGCTCCTCGCCCAGCACAGCGGCGTCGGTCTGGACGAGCTGACTCCGTATCTTTATGTGCACTACGAGGACCGGGCCGTCCACCACCTCTTCTCGGTGGCGTGCGGGCTGGACTCGATGGTCGTGGGCGAGGGCCAGATCCTCGGCCAGATCAAGGACGCCCTGGCCCTCGGTCAGGAGCTGCACACCGCGGGCCGGCTGCTCAACGACCTGTTCCAGCAGGCCCTGCGGGTCGGCAAGCGCGCCCACAGCGAGACCGGGATCGACCGGGCCGGGCAGTCGCTCGTCACCTTCGGCCTGGAACAGCTCGCCGACGGCGGCGACACCGCCGCCTGGGCCAAGGGCAAGCGCGCCCTGGTCATCGGCGCCGGCTCGATGTCCTCGCTGGCCGCCGCGACCCTGGCCCGCACCGGCGTCGCCGAGATCGTCGTCGCCAACCGCACCCGGGCCCGCGCCGACCGGCTCGCCGAGATCCTGAACCAGCCCGGCGGTACGGGCACGCGCGCGCACGCCGTGGAGATGGCCGAGGTCTCCGGCGAACTGACACGTGCCGACATCGTCGTCTCCTGCACCGGCGCCACCGGACTCGTGCTCACCGCCGACGCCGTCGCCGGGGCGCTCGGCCCGGACCGCGTGCCCGCACGGGACGGGGCCGGTCTGATCCCGGCGCAGTCCACCGGGCCGGTGCGCCTCGCCCTGCTCGACCTCGCCATGCCGCGCGACATCGACGGCGGCGCCGGCCGCCTCGACGGTGTGCGCCTCGTCGACATCGAGTCGCTCGCCGAGGCGTCGGCCGACGCCCCGATGGCCGCCGATGTGGACCAGGTGCGCACCATCGTCGCCGACGAGGTCGCCGCCTTCGGTGCCGCCCAGCGCGCCGCCCACATCACCCCGACCGTCGTCGCCCTGCGCACGATGGCCGCCGGTGTGGTCGCGGACGAGATCGCACGGCTGGACGGCCGCCTCCCCGACCTGGACGACAAGCAGCGCGCCGAGATCACGCAGACCGTGCGCCGCGTGGTCGACAAACTCCTGCACGCGCCCACCGTGCGGGTCAAGCAGCTCGCCAGCGAGCCCGGCGGCGCCGGGTACGCGGACGCGCTGCGCGAACTCTTCGACCTCGACCCGCAGACGGTCGCCGCCGTCTCCCGGGCAGACCTGAACGACCCGAATCGAGGGCGGTCATGACCGACAACTCACCCCTGAGGCTGGGGACTAGGCGCAGCAAGCTCGCCATGGCGCAGTCCGGCCACGTCGCCGACGCGGTCAGCGAGGTGACCGGGCGCGCCGTCGAACTCGTGGAGATCACCACGTACGGGGACGTTTCCCGGGAGCACCTGGCGCAGATCGGCGGGACCGGCGTGTTCGTCGCCGCGCTGCGCGACGCGCTGCTGCGCGGCGAGGTGGACTTCGCCGTCCACTCGCTCAAGGACCTGCCGACCACGCAGCCCGAGGGCCTGGTCCTGGCAGCCGTGCCGGTGCGCGAGGACCCGCGTGACGTGCTGGTGGCCCGGGACGGGCTGACGTTCGCGCAGCTGCCGTCCGGCTCCCGCATCGGCACCGGCTCGCCGCGCCGCATGGCGCAGCTCAACGCGTACGCCCGCAGCCACGGCCTCGGCATCGAGACCGTCCCGATCCGGGGCAACGTCGATACGCGCATCGGTTTCGTACGCAACGGTGAGCTGGACGCGGTGGTTCTCGCCGCCGCCGGGCTCAACCGTCTGGGCCGCAGCGGTGAGGTGACCGACTTCCTGTCGGTCGACACCGTGCTGCCCGCTCCCGGTCAGGGAGCACTGGCGATCGAGTGCGCTGCCGGCAGCGCCGACCTCGCCGCCGCGCTCGCCGAGCTCGACGACCCGTACACCCGGGCCGCCGTGACCGCCGAGCGTGCCCTGCTCGCCGCCCTGGAGGCCGGCTGCTCCGCACCCGTGGGTGCGCTGGCCGACCTCCTCGCCGACGGTCAGGCTGTCAACGAACTGCGCCTGCGCGGTGTCGTCGGTACCACCGACGGTTCCTCGCTGGTGCAGCTGTCCACCACCGGTCCCGTTCCCACGTCGCACGACGACGCGGCGGCGATCGGTCGCGAACTCGCGGCCGAGATGCTTGCCAAGGGTGCGGCCGGTCTTATGGGGGAGCGAGCACTTTGAGCCCCACCGGCCCCGCCGCATCCGATTTCCCTGTCCTGTCCGCAGGGCACGTCACCTTCCTCGGCGCCGGTCCCGGCGACCCGGGACTGCTGACCCTGCGCGCCGTCGAGGCGCTTGCGAGCGCGGACGTTCTTGTCGCCGAGCCGGACGTTCTCGGCGTCGTTCGCTGCCATGCGCGGGCAGGGGTAAGTACCCCTGAGCTGGCGGTTGTTGACGCGCAGTCAGCAGCTGCCGGAGTACCCGTTCTCAGGGATGCGGCCAATCTTGTCATGGAGGCCGCGAAGGGCGGCAGGCGGGTCGTGCGTGCCGTGGCCGGTGACCCCGGCCTGGACGGGAACGCGGGCGGCGAGATGCTGGCCTGCGCCGCGGCCGGCATCCCCTTCGAGGTCGTGCCGGGCATCGCCAACGCCGTGGGGGTGCCCGCGTACGCCGGGGTGCCGCTGCGGGACGCGCAGGGCGCGGACGTCCGGTTCGTCGACGCCCGTACGGCGAGCGACCGCTGCTGGAGCGAGGTCGGCGCGAGCGATGCCACGTGCGTCATCTCGACGTCGCTCGACGCGGTGGCCGCGGCCGCCGGTGAGCTGGTTTCGGCGGGCCGCAAGCCCGACACCCCGCTGACCGTGACGGCCGCCGGTACGACGACGCGCCAGCGCACCTGGACGGCGACCCTCGGGACGATCGCCCAGGTCTTCAAGCAGGGCAAGGTGCTGCCGTCGCCGGAGGGGCACCAGCCGGTCATAGCCGTGGTCGGGGAGCGCAGCTCCGCCGCCCAGCGCGATCAGCTCGCATGGTTCGAGTCCAAGCCGATGTTCGGCTGGAAGGTCCTCGTGCCGCGTACGAAGGAACAGGCGGCCTCGCTCTCCGACCAGCTGCGTTCCTACGGTGCGGTGCCGCACGAGGTGCCGACGATCGCCGTCGAGCCGCCGCGTACGCCCCAGCAGATGGAGCGGGCGGTCAAGGGCCTGGTCACGGGCCGGTACGAGTGGATCGCGTTCACCAGCGTGAACGCCGTGAAGGCCGTCCGGGAGAAGTTCGAGGAGTACGGGCTCGACGCCCGCGCCTTCGCCGGGATCAAGGTCGCGGCCGTCGGTGAGCAGACCGCCGCCGCGCTCATCGACTTCGGTGTGAAGCCGGACCTGGTGCCCTCGGGCGAGCAGTCGGCCGCCGGGCTGCTGGAGGACTGGCCGCCGTACGACCCGGTCTTCGACCCGATCGACCGCGTCTTCCTGCCGCGCGCCGACATCGCCACCGAGACGCTGGTGGCCGGGCTGATCGAGCTGGGCTGGGAGGTGGACGACGTCACCGCGTACCGCACGGTCCGCGCCTCGCCGCCGCCCGCCGAAACGCGGGAGGCCATCAAGGGCGGCGGTTTCGACGCGGTGCTGTTCACCTCGTCCTCGACCGTGCGCAACCTGGTCGGCATCGCGGGCAAGCCGCACAACGTGACGGTCATCGCGTGTATCGGCCCCGCCACGGCGAAGACCGCCGAGGAGCACGGGCTGCGCGTGGACGTCCTGTCGCCGGAGCCCTCGGTGCACAAGCTGGCCGAGGCCCTTGCCGAGTTCGGCGCGCGGCGCCGGGACGCGGCGCGGGAGGCCGGCGACCCGGTGACCCGGCCGAGCGAGCGGCGCCCGGGCGCGCGGAGGCGTCGTACGACGACCTGATCCCGTCGTGCGTGGGGCCCGGCCGCTTCTTCTCGAAGCGGCCGGGCCCCGCCTCGTTTCCCGGCCCGTTTCCCGGCACGGGTGTCGGCAAGAGCGTGATGTGTACGGGTCTAGTCTCGAAGGATGACTGTGTACGGAAACTTCCCCGGCTCCCGCCCCCGGCGGCTGCGGACGACCCCCGCGATGCGGCGGATGGTCGCCGAGACACGGCTCGACCCGGCGCATCTGATCCTGCCCGCCTTCGTGCGCGAGGGCATCGACGCCCCGGTCGCCATCTCGGCCATGCCCGGTGTGCAGCAGCACACCCTGGACACCCTGCGGAAGGCCGCCGTGGACGCGGTCTCGGCCGGGGTCTCGGGGATCATGCTGTTCGGTGTGCCCCTGGACGAGAAGAAGGACGGCCGGGGCACGGCCGGCACCGATCCGGAGGGCATCCTCCAGCTGGGTCTGCGCGCGGTGCGCGAGGAGGTCGGGGACGATCTCGTCGTCATGTCCGACCTGTGCCTGGACGAGTACACCGACCACGGCCACTGCGGTGTGCTGACCGGGGACGGCCGCGTCGACAACGACGCGACGCTGGAGCGGTACGCGGAGATGGCCCAGGTCCAGGCCGACGCGGGCGCCCATGTGGTCGGCCCCAGCGGCATGATGGACGGCCAGGTCGGCGTCGTCCGCGACGCGCTCGACCAGACCGGGCACGAGGACGTGTCGATCCTCGCGTACACCGCGAAGTACTCCTCCGCGTTCTACGGCCCGTTCCGCGAGGCCGTCGGCTCCTCGCTCCAGGGTGACCGCAAGACGTACCAGCAGGACCCGGCCAACATCCGCGAGTCGCTGCGCGAGCTGGCGCTCGACCTCGAAGAGGGCGCGGACATGGTCATGGTCAAGCCGGCCGGCCCGTACCTGGACATCCTGGCGAAGGTCGCCGAAGTGTCGGACGTGCCGGTCGCCGCGTACCAGATCAGCGGTGAGTACGCGATGATCGAGGCCGCCGCCGAGAAGGGCTGGATCGACCGGGACGCGGCGATCATGGAGAGCCTGACGGGCATCCGCCGGGCGGGTGCGCAGATGATCCTCACGTACTGGGCGACGGAGGTCGCGCAGCGACTGCGGGGCTGAGCGCCGCTCACGGCCAGTCCAGGAGGGCCATGAAGACGACCCACGCGAGGAACACGGTGACGGGTGCGGCCGCGGCGAGGACGACCGCGGCCGTCGGCTTGAGGCGGGCGCACACCCAGCTCGCGACCAGCACGCCCAGGGCCAGCACCAGGCCGCAGCGGGACGCCGTCCAGGCCGGGGCGAAGCTCGCGTCGAACCGGTGGGCGTCCGCCTCCGAGCACGAGTCGCAGGCCATCGGAGCGAGCGCGCCGAACGCGAGGGCGAGGAAGGCGAGCGGCAGCGTGACGACCGTGGAGGCCAGCGAGGCGATCCAGGTTCTGCGGGGGCGGTCGTCCGCGACGACGTGGTGAGACATGTGTGCGATTCCATCAGACGCGGCGACCGCGCACATGAGTTGTCGTACCTAGGTGGTTCCGCAACCCTGACTTCTTCACCGTCGTGCCGTCGAGCGGGACCGCCGCCCCCGCCGGAATCAGCGGGGGCGGCGGTCCCGCCATCGATGCGGACGGTACGCACCGGATCTCGTTCGACTTCGAGACGGCCGGTCAGTAGGTGAGCGCCTGGTCCATCTCGCTCTGCCAGTAGGTGACGAAGCCGTTGTCGTCCCAGTACGTCGTGCCGGGCAGCGTCAGCTCGGCCGGCGAGGAGTTGACGGGCGCGTTGCCGCGGTCGGCGAAGATGACCCCGAGGTGCTTGCTCTGGTACGGCTTCTGGCCGTTGGGCTCACCGGTCAGGGCGATGCCGGCGTACGCCGACTGGCCCGGGTCGAGCGTCACCACGGCCTGCGGCCGGCTGCTCTGCAGGACCTGGAACACCGCCTGCGCGCCGTCGAAGCGGAGCATGGGCGCGTGGTACGCGTAGCAGGGGCGGTCGCCCGTGTTGGTCGCCGTGAGCAGCAGGTGGTTGATCGGGCGGCTCACCTTGGTGACGGTGACCTTCGTGTTCGAGCCGGTGCACGTGACGGGGGACTTCGGCTTGGGGTTGGCCGGGGCCTTGGTCTTCGTGTCCGCGGCCGGGGTCTTCGGCTTCGTGTCCGCGACCGGGGTCTTCGGCTTGGCGTCGGCGGCGGGCTCGGTGTCGGTCGCCGACGTCGAGTCCTTGGCCGGGGTGGCCGAGGGCGCCGGGGAGTTCCCGCCGTCCTTGTCCGCCGTCGGGCCGGCCGCGGCGGCCGCGTCGGGCTTGCCGGTGTCGGTGCCCTCGTCCCCGCTGCACGCCGTGAGCGAGAGCGCGGCGAGCAGGGCGGTGGCTGCGAGAACGGTGGTGCGGATGCGGTTGCTGCGCATGGTGGTACTCCCCGTAGGCGTGTTCTGTGTGGTGCGGTCTGTGGTGCGGTCCGAGTCGTTCTGTGGTGCGGTCTTGGTCGTTCTGTGGCGCGCGGTCCGAGTCGTTCCGTGGTGCGCGGTCCGAGTCGTTCTGTGGTCAGTTCCGGCAGATCAGGAGCAGGACGATCGCGGTTGTCGCGATCACCACCCCGATGGCCAGGGCATCGGTCAACTCGATGCGGAAGAGGGTTCGCACTGCGTCGGTCCCCGTGGTCGCTGTGGTGTGATCCGAGCTTGCGGCACGGCGGATTCCGGCCGCAACGCCCGCCGCACCATTGGGGATGCTGGAATGCTTGCGCGTACTGTGACCTGGGCAGATTCCACGTCCCTGGAACGATGATCCGGGACGGACCAGGAGGGGGAACGCCGTAGTGGCGACGCCGGAGGCCGAGGAATTCGCGGGCCTGCTGAAGAAACTGAAGGACCGTTCGGGGCGCAGCTACGGGGTGCTGGCCGGCCGGCTGCACGTCAGTACGTCGACGCTCCACCGGTACTGCAACGGGGACGCGGTGCCGGGCGAGTACGCCCCCGTGGAGCGGTTCGCCCGCCTCTGCGAGGCCACGGCCGACGAGCTCGTGGAGCTGCACCGCCGGTGGATTCTCGCCGATGCGGCACGGCGGCGGGGGAAGCCGGACGCCCCCGTTGCGGGGGCGCAGGTTCCGGACGCGGTGCCGGAAGCGGACGCTCCGGTTGAGCCCGCCCCGCCCCCGGTTCCGGCTCCGGCTCCGGCTGAGCCCGCCTCGGCCACCGAGCCGGAGCCCGAACCCGTTCCCGAGGTCGAGCCCCATCCCGGTTTCGTCCCCGAGCCCTCCTCGCGTTGGCGCCGGGCCTCCGCCCGTACGCGGGTGCTGCTCGCCGCCGCTGCGGTCGTCGCGCTCACCGTGCCGACCGCCGTCGTCATCGGGCAGCTCAAGGAGACCGGTTCGGACGCCGCCGTGGGCGTGCCCGGTGGGCGGGACACGGGGGAGGGCAACGGGGCGGACGCCGTGTCCGAAAGCCCGGAGAGCCCGTCGGCGTCGGCGTCGGCGTCGGTCTCCGCGTCCGCGTCGGAGCGGGCCGGCGCCTCCGCGAGCGCCGGGTCCGCCAGTCCTTCCGTACGGTCCTCCGTCTCCGCCTCGCCCACCGCTGTGGGCGGTACCGGGGGGCCGCCGACCGTCACCATCAGCTCGTACAACTGGGAGGCGCCCTGCGGGCAGTTCTACCTGCTCAGCCAGGACCCGGCCACCGTCCCGCCCCCGCCCCCGCCCACCAGCACCCGGGGATGGGCCCGTTCGCTCGGCGGGGTGGACGGCGGCAGCATGAAGCTGGAACTCACCGTGCAGGGCAGCTCCCAGGCGGCCGTCGTCCTGACCGGCATGCACGTCCGCGTCCTGAGCCAGCGGGCCCCCGTGCAACAGCCGGCGTTCTCCATGGGCGAGGGCTGCGGGAGCGGCATCGAACCCCAGTCCTTCGACATCGACCTGGACAACAGCCGCCCGACGCTCACCCCGGTGGCGGGCACGCAGGGGGACGAGGTCGTGCCGGCGAAGGACTTCCCGTTCCGGGTCTCGTCCAGCGATGTGGAGGTCTTCGACCTGGACGCGCATGTGGAGGGCCACGACGTCAGCTGGTACCTGGAGCTGGAGTGGAGCAGCGGCGGCCGCACGGGGACGCTGCGCGTCGACGACGGCGGCCAGCCGTTCCGTACGAGCAGCATCGCGGGGCGGCCCGAGTACTACTACCGCTACGACACCTCGGTCTGGGAGAAGCGCTGACCGTCCTCCGCCGCCCGGCGGGTCGCTCCCTCGGCTTCCGCCCCGGCGAGTAACGAGATCACCTTGACCGCCACCCGCCGGTCCAGCGTCTCGTCCTGCGCCTCCCAGACCTCGCCCATGCCGCCCTCGCCAAGCCGGCGCACCAACCGGTAGCGGTCTCCCAGGAGTTGATCCCGCACTCTGGCCCCCTCGCCGGTGTCCTGCCCTCGGACTCGGCTCGCTCCGATCATGCCCGAAGGCGACCGGGCCCGTTGTGCACCCCGCCAAGGCGAAGTGCACGGAGTGCGGGGTTCCGGGGCCGATCGAGGCGCTGCCGGACGGGCTGTGCCGGGCCTGCCGTCAGGCTGACACGCCGAACCGTGCGCGTCGTCCGCGTCGTCCGCCGGGTGTGCCGTCGACGTCCGCGACCGGATCGCGGCCCTCAAGGACCTTGAGAAGTCGTCCTGAGGGCCGCGTTCCGGAAGGGATGGGTCAGGCGCGCTTGCGGCGGCGGGCCATGACGACCAGGCCGGCACCGGCGGCGACGACCACGGCGCCTCCGATGGTGATCGGGACCATGTTGCTGCTGCCGGTCGTCGCGAGGTCGCCCTCACCGGGCTGCGACGGGCCGGCGGACGGGGCCGGGGCGCCCGGCGTCGCGGAGCCCGACGGGGTGTCGGTCGGCGTGGCGCTGTCGGACGGCGGGGTCACCGAGGCCGACGGCGTGCCGGTCGCCGGGGGCGTCGTCGTGGGCGTACCGCTCGGGGTCGCGCTGGGCGACGGGGTCTCGGTGCCGGGGACCCCGGGCAGGCAGCCGGAGAACGGGAAGTGGTGCGTCTCCGCCCCGCCCGAACCGTGCAGCGAGGCCACCCACACCGAGCCGTTGACCGGCGCGGCCGTGCCCAGCTCCAGGTGGGCGTGGGGCGCCAGGACGCTGCCCGGCCAGGCGGCCTGGCTGTTCTTGACGACCTTGGTGGCGTCCGGGAAGTTCCACAGGAGCTTGGCCCGGACCGCGCCGCCGGACGCGCTCTGCAGCTTGTCGTCCAGGACGAAGTCCTGACCGCCCGACAGGAAGAAGCCCGTGGTGCGGGCCGCCGCCATGTCGTACTCCTGGCCGCTGACGTTGACGATCGTCGTCGCCCCGGCCGGGACCTTGATGAAGACCTCCTTCGCCTTCTCCAGCTGCGCCGCCGGTACGGAGAAGACGTTGCGGGCGTTGTCCGTGCCGGTCAGCGTCAGGCGGTCCCCGTCGAGCCGCACCTCGGCGCCCGAGGTCGCGGACTCCTTGGCCAGCGCGGCGGAGTAGGACCGGAGCTTGGCGAACTCCCCGTCGAAGTCGATCAGGTCGGCCTTCTGGCTGAAGCTGCCGTTGTGCAGCTCGACGGCACGGTCCTTGACCTGGCCGCCGACCACCGCGTTGCCCTTCATCACGACGGTGGCCGAACCGCCGTTGAGCAGGTCACCGCGCACGACGAGCGAGGCCCGGCCGGGCAGGGCGTCGACCTCGGCGGCCGACAGCTCGTTGGCGACGCTGAACCCGCCCCGGAAGTCCGCGTTGCCGCCGACGGCCACCGCGCCCTCCGCGTCGGGCGAGTGGACGTCGTCCCCCAGGACGAACTCGCCGTACTTGCCGGCGATCCCGAAGGCGTCGGTGGTGCAGTCCGCCGAGGCGGGGGTGGCCTGGGCGGCCGGAGCGACGGTGAGCCCGAGGACGAGGGCACCGCCGAGCGCCGCGAGTGCGGCAGAGGTGGGTATGCGCATAGTGGGTGGTTCTCCTGCGGGGCAGTTATGAAGGTTCTGTGGCGACTCCGGTCATGATTCCCATAGTTGCGAAAATTGGTCAAGACCAATGCGTGATTCGGTACCTGGTGGTGAGGCGCGGGGGCGGGGCGGGGCAGGCCCGGCTCAGTCCCACCAGAACGCCCAGGTCTCCTGCTTGAGGAGTGCCGTCTCCGCGTACGCGCGGAGCGTGTTGAGGCTGGACTGCTGGACGTTGTCCGGGCAGAACGCGAAGTGTTCCGCCGCCAGCGCCTCCGCCTCGGCCATCGTCGTGGGCGGGCGGCTCACCGAGAGCACCAGGGTGTCGAACCCGAGCACGAGGACCCGTGCCCCGTACCGGTCCTCCCAGGAGCGCAGCACCGCGCTGAGCCTCGCCACGTCGTTCTCATGATTCGCCGGGCCGGACCAGCCGATCGCCGCCGGTATGTCCGCGCTGCGGCGCGCGGGGACCAGCGCGATCCGTATCCCCGCCATCGGGCTCCCCGGAGCGGTCAGCTGGTCCGCGATCTCGGCCGCGAGGGCATCCGGCTCGTCCGGTCCCGCCTCGGACGGGCTCGGCGCGAGGCCCGGCCACGCGCCGTCCGAGTCCACGAGGCCCGGCTCGTCGCTCTCGTGCGCCTCCCATGCCTCGGTCAGCACGGTCTCGGCGTCATGATCGCCCGGATACGACGTACTCGCCGGGTCCAGGTCCCAGTCCTCCGGCCACGCGGCACGCCTGCCGCCGTCGACCAGGACCGGCAGCAGACCGGCCGGCCGCCCGGCGGCGCGCAGCTCGGCCCAGACCCCGGGGGTCGCGGGCCCGTCCGCGTACCAGAGGAGGGGTTCGTGCCAGGTCTCGTCGATCGTGGTGTCCACGAGCGTGCCGGGCGGGAGTTCCAGCCCGGCATCGGCCGGTGAACGAAGTGCATTCGGGAGCGTCGCCATATCGGTGACTCTAAGTGCCCCCACTGACAGTGGACTTCTCAGCGCCCCACATGCCCGGTGAACGCGGCCCAGGCGGCGGGCGCGATGGTGAAGACGGGGCCCTCCAGGTTCTTGGAGTCACGTACGTGCACGGCGGCAGGGTGCGCGGCGACCTCGACGCAGGCACCGCCCTCGTCGCCGCTGTGGCTGGACTTGACCCAGTGGTAAGCGACTTCGAGGCACTGGCCGCCCTCGTCACCGCTGTAACTCGACTTGAACCAGTCGTAGGCGACTTCGAGGCACTGGCCGCCTTCGCTGCCGCTGTAGCTGGACTTGAACCACGTACGTGCAGTGCTCATTGCTCTCCCAGCAACCTGTCCAAGAAGGCCCTCGTCTCTTCAGGCGTGAGGGCCTGGGCTCGCAGCATCGCATACTTCTGCGCGAGGATGCTGACCTCGTCGGGGTCGGAGATGAGCAGGCTGCCGCGCTGCGTCTCGGAATACCCGACGCGCTGGAAGTCCGGGGTTTCGAGCAGGGTGAAGGGGCCGTTCAGACCGGCGTGCGTCCGGTGGTTCAGGGGCAGGATCTGGATGCAGACGCCCGGGAGGTCGGCGCAGCGGCGGAGATGGCGCAGCTGCTCCATGTGCTCCTCGTCGCTGAGGAGTTGCATCCTCACCGCGGGCTCCCAGATCACGAAGCTGATCGTCGGCGGGTTGTCGCGGTGCATGATCTCCTGGCGCTTCAGCCGGTTCGCGGTCTGGTCCGCGATCTGCTCCTCGCTGAAGACGGGGACGCGGTTGCGGAAGACCGCGCGGGCGTACGCCTCGGTCTGGAGCAGGCCCGGCAGCAGCTGGTTGTCGTACCAGGACAGGGACAGCGCCTCCTGCTCCAGGTCCATGTACTCCTCGGCCCAGACCGGGATCAGGTCGGTCTCCGGCAGGTGTTCCAGCGCCGTGATGAGCGCCCCCTTGGTGTCCAGGATGGCGTCCAGGACACGGGCCAGCGCGGGAACCAGGTTCCTGCGGCCCTGCTCGATGGAGGCGATGGTTTCCGGCTGGACGTTGGCCTCGTCAGCGAGTTGATGCTGAGTCAGGCCGCTCGCCCGACGGAACCGGGCGACCAGCGCGCCCACGAGCTTCTTGGCCGTCGCGTCTTTGCGCAGGCGGTTGTTCTTTTGCATACGGAGCCCACTCCCCACCCGGGCCCCTGCTTCACGCGCGCCCGACCCGTACAAGATACGTGTACGGGTGGTTACAGTGCGCGATCATCGCGAAGCAGAGCCGCGTCCAGGGCCGTGCGGACGGCCTTCGTGGCGGTCTCGTGGTCGAGACCGGGCTCGTTCATGACGACCGTGCCGTAACTGCCGTTGTCCACCCAGCTGCACGCCACGCGGGAGCCGGGGGTCTCCGAGTCGTTCGCGTACGAGACGCAGCGGAGCCGGCGGCCGTCCGGACCCGGGTCCGGCTTCCAGACCCCGTCGATGGTCGAGTCCGACTCGGCGAGCCCCAGTTCGTAGCCCTTGAGGGCTTTGTCGGGGGTGTTGCGGAAGTCGCCCACCGCGCCGAAGACGAGGGCGGCCGGGCCGATGGGGCCATCCGGGTCCGCGAGGTCGCCGTAGACGTAGGCGAACGCGCCCTCGGCGTTCAGGGCCTGGGTCCACAGCGAGGCCATGTCCGAGCTGACGCCGTCCACCACCGGGACGGCGGAGAACAGCGGGGCGCCCCGGAACGTCTTCGGTGCCGTCGCCGTGTAGTGCGGATAGCTCGTGTCCGCCGGGTACTTGAGCGCCAGCGGCGAGACCACCGCGAACACCGCCAGGGTGAGGGCCGTGCCCAGCAGCACGAAGTCCCGGGCGCCGGGCGGGGGCGGCGGGGGCAGGGGACTCGCCGGTTCGGGCGCGCCCTCCGGGAGCGGCGGTGTGCGGTGGACGGCGCGGGAACGGGCGCCGCTCTCCAGGACGGCGAGCAGGCGGTACGGGACGAGGGTGAGGAGCGCGGCGGCCCCCGCCCACATCGACCAGGGCGCGGCCGACTCGGGGACGAGGGCGACGGCGCCCACGGCCAGGACGGCGAGCACGCTCAGATACGGGGCCCTGACCTGGCCCAGGAGCAGCCTCCGGCCGGGGTGGAGGAACGCGGTGAGCGTTTCGGCACGGATGGCCAGACGCAGGTCGTACGGGTGCTGCCCCGCCTCCTCGTCGGCTCGGCGGGCCGCCTCCGCCAGGTTCGGAGCGGCGGCCAGGGCGCTGCGGACGTCGTGGCGCTGGGTGTGGGAGACGGAGAGGCGGGGCGTCGGGGGCTGTGCGGCCCAGACCGGGGCCGGGTCGCTGAGCCGGAGCGCTTCCGGTGAGCCGGGGGCCAGTTCGGCGACGCGGGCCATGAGACGGTCGGCGCGGGCGTGGCGGCCGGGGCGGTCCAGCGCGTCGGCCGCCCGGCAGAGTTCGGCGTACGCGGTGAGCAGGGCAAGGTGGTCGGGAAAGGCGTCGAGCCCCCGGCGGTAGGCGCGTTCGGCCTCGTCGTCGTGGTCGTCCTCGTCCTCGGCGACGTGCGCCTGGCCCAGCAGGAGGTACAGGTCGGGGTCGGGGCCGTACGCCTCCAGCGCGGCGGCGGCCTGCTCGCGGGCGGCCGCCGGGCGCTTGCTCCGGAGGGCTTCCCGGACGGCTGCCGCGGCGGCCTCGGACGCGGCCCGTGCCCCGGGCTCCGGTCTCGGTCCCTCCGGCGGCGGTGCCGTTTCGGGCGTGTTCGTCTGCCCGGCGTCCTGCATGTGATCCCCACCCCTGGTGACGCGTCCGGTGCTCACCGGACGCGTCACCATCCCCTGCGGCGGGGCGCGCGGTCAACGCCATTTGGGTGACGATGCCGCGGGGTACGCCTTTCGTTTTCCCGGGAAAGCGAGTGGGGGGTCAGCGGGCCATTGTCGCGCTGATGATCTTTCCCTGGCCCATGTGGTTCCGGACGGTGACTTTCCTGGCCAATTTCAGGACCAGCGGCCAGCCGAAACCTCCGGCCGCGCCGCTCATGTCCGGGACGCGCTGCTGCGGGCTGTCGGGGCTGGGGTCGGCGACCTGTACGTACAGCGCCTTCTCGTCGGCTCCGAACGCCAGGGCGGTGACGGCCCCGGCGTGGCGTACCGCGTTCGTCACCAGCTCCGAGACGAGCAGCAGCAGGTCCTGGGCCGCCGAGGGCGAGGGCAGGGGATCGAGCGCTTCCACGAATGCGACAGCCGCCGCACGGGCTTCGGCCGCTTTCGCCGGCGGGGGCACGGTCTCGGTAATGGCCTCCGGCGAAGGCGGGTCATGTGCTGTGCAATGGTCACTCATCTTTCGCCCCCAGAGAAAGGTTCGTCGAACGGCCTGAATTCTTCTTTTGCCCCCGAGACGCGTTGCGTACCCGAATAATTTCGGGGGCATCCGAGAAAGGCGGGGCCCGGCGCACCGGAGTGCTGCCGGGCCCCGCCTTCCGCTTACGGCGTGCGCCGGTGTGCTCAGAGCCGTTCGGGGGTCCGGATGCCGAGCAGCGCCATGCCCTTGTGCAGGGTGCGGGCGGTGAGGTCGCAGAGGAACAGCCGGTTCTCCACGACCTCGGCCGGGTTGTCCTCGCTCAGGACGTGGCACTGGTCGTAGAACGTCGTGAAGAGCGACGCGAGCTGGTAGAGGTACGCGGCCAGCTTGTGCGGCTCGTAGCCGGTGGCCACCTCCGCCAGCACCTCGCCGAACTGGTCCAGGTGCAGGCCGAGCGCCCGCTCCGCCGGCGCCAGCTCCAGCTCCGGGTGCGCGACCGGCTTCGCGTCCCCGGCCCTGCGCAGGATCGACCGGATGCGCGCGTACGCGTACTGGAGGTACACCGACGTGTCGCCGTTCAGCGACACCATCTGGTCCAGGTCGAACTTGTAGTCCCGCACGGCGGAGGTCGACAGGTCCGCGTACTTCACGGCGCCCACGCCGACGTACCGGCCGTTCTCGACGATCTCCTCCTCGGACAGGCCCACCTTCTCGGCCTTCTCCCGGACCACGGCCGTCGCCCGCTCGACCGCCTCGTCCAGCAGGTCCTCCAGCCGGACCGTGACGCCCTCACGGGTCTTGAACGGCTTGCCGTCCTTGCCGAGCACCGTGCCGAAGGCGAGCTGGTGCGCCTTGACGTCGTCGTTCAGCCAGCCGGCCCGGCGGGCCGTCTCGAAGACCATCTTGAAGTGCAGGGACTGCCGCGCGTCCACCACGTACAGCAGGGTGTCCGCCTTGAGGTTCCGCACCCGGTCGCGGATCGCGGAGAGGTCGGTCGCCGCGTAGCCGTAGCCGCCGTTGGTCTTCTTGACGATCAGCGGGACCTTGTTGCCGTCGGGGCCCAGCACGTCGTCGAAGAAGACGCAGAGCGCACCCTCGGAGCGGACGGCGACGCCCGTCTCCTCCAGGATGCGGCAGGTCTCCTCCAGCATGTCGTTGTACCCGGACTCGCCGACGATGTCGGGGTCGCTGATCTCCATGTCGAGCTTGTCGAAGACCGAGTAGAAGTAGATCTTCGACTCGTCCACGAACCGCTGCCACATGGCCAGCGTCTCCGCGTCCCCGGCCTGGAGCGCGACCACCCGGTCCCGGGAGCGGGCCTTGAACTCCTCGTCCGAGTCGAACAGGGCCCTGGACGCCTTGTAGAGCCGGTTGAGCGAGGACATGGCGGCCTCGCCGTCCTCCTTGCCGCCCTCGTGGTCCAGCTGGTCCGGGTGCTCGATGAGGTACTGGATGAGCATGCCGAACTGGGTGCCCCAGTCACCGATGTGGTGGCGCCGGACCACGGACTCGCCGGTGAACTCCAGGATCTGCACCATCGCGTCACCGATCACGGCGGACCGCAGGTGGCCCACGTGCATCTCCTTGGCCACGTTCGGCTGGGCGTAGTCGATGACGGTGGTGCCCGCCGCGTCGTTCGCCGGGATGCCGAGCCGGTCGCCGTCGGCGGCGCGCGCCGCGAGGGTCTCGGTGATCGCCCGGTCGGTGAGCGTGACGTTCAGGAAGCCGGGGCCGGAGACCTCGATGTCCTTGATCAGCTCGGAGGCCGGGAGGGCGGCCGTGACCCGGTCGGCCAGCTCGCGCGGGTTGCCCTTGAGCTTCTTGGCGAGCGCCAGGATGCCGTTGGCCTGGAAGTCGGCCCGGTCGCTTCGGCGCAGCAGCGGGTCCGCGGTGCCGGCCTCCGGCAGTGCTGCCGTCAGGGCGTCCGCCAGCTGCTGCTGGAGCGTGGAAGCGAGGGAATTGACCGAGGCCATGAGCTGGCTGCCGTTTCCGTAGGGGTACAAGGGATGACCTCAAGTATCCCACGGCGTGTAAACGGGTTTTCCGCCCGTGCCGCAGGGCCCCGTAAAGCCGTTTTCGCGCTGCGGGCCGCACCTGGGAGAATGGGCGGTGCCCCTACGAGTCCTACCCGAGAGAAGGACGTGCCGACCGTGGCTCAGAGTCAGAGCAGCACCGAGACCGACTGGGTCTCCCGCTTCGCGGACGAGGTCATCGCCGAATCGGAGCGTCGTGCGCCTGGCAAACCGGTCGTCGTCGCCTCCGGCCTCTCCCCGTCGGGCCCGATCCACCTCGGCAACCTCCGCGAGGTCATGACCCCGCACCTGGTCGCCGACGAGATCCGCCGCCGCGGCCACACCGTGCGGCACCTGATCTCCTGGGACGACTACGACCGCTACCGCAAGGTGCCGAACGGCGTCCCGGGCGTGGACGAGACCTGGGCCGAGCACATCGGCAAGCCGCTGACCTCGGTGCCCGCGCCCGCCGGGTCCTCGTATCCGAACTGGGCCGAGCACTTCAAGGCCGCGATGACCGCGTCCCTGGACGAGCTGGGCGTCGAGTACGACGGCATCAGCCAGACCGAGCAGTACCTCGCGGGCACCTACCGCGAGCAGATCCTGCACGCGATGCGCCACCGCGCCGACATCGACGCCGTCCTCGACCGCTACCGCACCAAGAAGGACCCGGCGGCCGGCGGTGCCAAGGGCGGCAAGAAGCCGCAGCAGCAGAAGAAGGTGGACGAAGCCGAGCTGGAGGCCGAGGCCGGTTCCGGCGCGGCGAGCGAGGACGACGGCAGCGGCGGTTCCGCTGGCTACTTCCCGTACAAGCCCTACTGCGGCAACTGCGAGAAGGACCTCACCACCGTCACCTCGTACGACGACGACTCCACCGAGCTGAACTACGCCTGCTCGGCCTGCGGCTTCGCCGAAACGGTCCGCCTGAGCGAGTTCAACCGCGGCAAGCTGGTCTGGAAGGTCGACTGGCCGATGCGCTGGGCGTACGAGGGCGTGATCTTCGAGCCCTCGGGCGTCGACCACTCCTCGCCCGGCTCCTCCTTCGTCGTCGGCGGCCAGATCGTCCGCGAGATCTTCGACGGCGTCCAGCCGATCGGCCCGATGTACGCCTTCGTCGGCATCTCCGGCATGGCCAAGATGTCCTCCAGCAAGGGCGGCGTGCCGACCCCGGCCGACGCGCTGAAGATCATGGAGGCGCCGCTGCTGCGCTGGCTCTACGCCCGCCGCAAGCCCAACCAGTCCTTCAAGATCGCCTTCGACCAGGAGATCCAGCGGCTCTACGACGAGTGGGACTCGCTGGGCCGCAAGGTCGCCGACGGCTCCGTGCTGCCGGCCGACGCCGCCGCGTACGCCCGCGCGGTCGGCACCGCGGCCGGTGAGCTGCCGAGCACGCCGCGCCCGCTGCCGTACCGCACCCTCGCCTCCGTCGCCGACATCACGGCCGGTGCGGAGGACCAGACGCTGCGCATTCTCAGCGAGCTGGACCCGGCGAACCCGCTGACCTCGCTGGACGAGGCCCGGCCGCGCCTCGACCGCGCCGAGTCCTGGATCACCACCCAGGTCCCGGCCGAGGCCCGCACCGTCGTCCGCGACGAGCCGGACAAGGACCTGCTGGGCTCGCTCGACGAGCAGGGCCGCGAGTCGCTGCGGCTGCTGATCGAGGGGCTGGACACGCACTGGTCCCTGGACGGGCTGACCACCCTCGTCTACGGCGTGCCGAAGGTCCTCGCCGGTCTGGAGCCGGACGCGAAGCCGACGCCCGAGCTGAAGACCGCCCAGCGGTCCTTCTTCGCCCTGCTGTACCGGCTGCTCGTCAGCCGTGACACGGGGCCCCGCCTGCCCACGCTGCTGCTCGCGGTCGGGGCGGACCGGGTGCGGAGGCTGCTGGGCGCGTGAGCGCGCGGATGCGCTGAAGGGCCGTCCCCCCGCGGTGGGGGGCGGCCCTTCGGTTTTGCGTCTGTGGTTCCCCGGTCAGGCGATGTGGTCGGCTTCGAGCTCTGCCTGCTCCGCGGCGTAGCGCTCCTTGAACAGCGGCATCAGCTGCCGGATCAGGGCCTCGCTGCGCGGGTGCCGCACGTTGTGCCCGTCCGACAGGTGTATGTCGAGCACCGCGATGCTCGGGTAGTCATGGTTCTCGGTCACGAACGCCGCGAACACCTCGTACGCGATCTCGCTGAACTCCGCGTCCTCCTGCGCCCATTCCTCGGCCCATTCCTCGGCGGCCTCGGTCACGGGCTGCTCCGGCAGCGGCTGCTGGATGTGCGGCGGCTGGATGTGCTGCTGCGGGAGCGGTTGCTGCGGGAACTGCTGCTCGGTGAGGGCGTCTGGGGCGGTGCTGCCCACCGTTCCCACGTTGCCCAGGGGGCGGGTGCGGCCGTTGGGGCCCGAGGGGACCTGGAGCGGGGCGGGCTCGGGGCCTTCGTAGCCCGGGTCGTACCCGCCCTCGTAGACCTTGGCGGTCGCCTGCGCCGGGAACCAGGGGTTCTCGTCGGAGGCGGGCTGCTGGGGGGCCTGGGCCGCCTGGGGGTGGTCCTCGGGCTGCTGGTGCGGCTGGGGCTGCTGGTGCTCGTGGGGCTGCTGCTGCGGCTGCGGCTGCTGGTGGTCCTGGGGGGCTGTGGCAGCTGTGGGGGCCGGGGGGCCTGCGGGAGCTTCCGGGTGGGCGGTCCGGGGGAGTTCGGGGTGCTGCTGGGCCGTCTCCACGACGGCGGGGGCCGGGGCCGGGGGGAGGAGGGCCGGTTCGATGCCGGCGGCGGCCAGGCCGGCGGGGCCGGTTTCGGCCAGCGGGATGCCGTACTTCGCGAGGCGGAGCGGCATCAGGGCCTCGACGGGCGCCTTGCGGCGCCAGTTGCGGCCGTAGCGGGCCTGGAGGCGGGCCTGATAGATCAGCCGGTCCTGTTCGAGCTTGATGACCTGCTCGTAACTGCGCAGCTCCCACAGCTTCATGCGGCGCCAGAGGCGGAAGGTGGGGACGGGGGAGAGGAGCCAGCGGGTGAGGCGGACGCCTTCCATGTGCTTGTCGGCGGTGATGTCCGCGATCCGGCCCACCGCGTGGCGGGCGGCCTCGACGGAGACCACGAACAGGACCGGGATCACGGCGTGCATGCCGACGCCGAGCGGGTCGGGCCAGGCCGCGGCGCCGTTGAACGCGATGGTCGCGGCCGTCAGGAGCCAGGCCGTCTGCCGCAGCAGCGGGAAGGGGATGCGCAGCCAGGTCAGCAGCAGGTCCAGGGCCAGCAGGACGCAGATGCCCGCGTCGATGCCGATCGGGAAGACCAGCGAGAAGTCCCCGAACCCCTTCTGCAGGGCCAGCTCGCGCACCGCCGCGTAGGAACCGGCGAAGCCGATCGCGGCGATCAGCACCGCGCCGGCCACCACCAACCCGATCAGCACGCGATGCGTGCGCGTCAGCTGCATCGCAGCCACCCCCCATCCCCTCCCTGTTCCCTTGTCCTCGTGCCCTTGGCTTGTTTCCGGCGGGCACAGCCTGGCACATGTGTGCGAGGGGTGTCGCGGGGGGAGGGGAGAAGGCCGGTCCCGGGTGTCAGTCCGACTTCTTGGACTTGGCCGACGAACTGGGGGAGTTGGAGGTCTTCGGCTCCGGGGAGCCGCTGGGCTCCTCCTTGCTGCCGTTGGCGTCGGCGACGGCGGCGACCGCGTCCTTGGCCGCCATCGTGGCGCCCTTCAGGACGGTCTCGGCGGTGGGGGTCTTCGAGCCCGCGTAACCCGCGCCGTTGTAGTTGACGACGACGACCACGTTCCCCGTACGGGCGACGATCGTCGTGTACCTGAAGTCCTCGCCCGTCTTGGTCACGTCATACGTGATCTTGGTCGCCTGGTCGCCGAAGCCGGTGACGGGGGCGGACTTGACGTTCTTCGCGCCGTCCGTCGCCTGGGCCTTGCCGACCTGCTTGGCGAAGTCGTCCCCGGCGCGCGAGGCCCCGCTGCCCAGGGTCTGGTCCGAGGTGAAGCGGGTGAAGCCGACGTCCAGCCAGCGGTACTGGGAGCCCTTGACGCCCTTGTCGGCCAGGCCGTTCCAGGAACAGCTGCCCCGGGCCGAGGAGTCGCTGGACTTGCCGCGGGTGCCCTTCGCGCTCTTGGCCGAGGGCACCAGGGACTTGACGGTCTTCGCCTTGACCGACGCGCAGGGGTCCGGCAGCTCGGCGAACTTCGCCGCCTCGACGGCCGGTTCCGACTTCGTCGCCTCCGGCGAGGCCGAAGCGGACGAGTCCGCCTCCTTCTTGCCGTCGGAGTCCGACGAGCAGCCGGCGACGACGAGCATCACCGGGACGGCGGCGCAGGCGAGTATGCGGGGGAGTCGCGAGGCTGATCGGTGCATGGTTCCTTCAGTCGGATGGCGCGGCGGTCGGGGGACGGTTGCGCGGCGGTAGCCGTGCGGAGGCAGGCGGCGGCGGGCGGCCGCCGGTGGCTCCGGAGGGCCACGGTACGACGGACGGCGGCCGGATGCCGCCTCGGCCGGACGGCCCGGGGAGCGGTCCGGGCCGGGGCCGGGCGGGCCGCGGGCGGCGTCAGGCGTTGAACGATTCGACCAGCCGCCGCGCCAGTGCCTGGGCCTTCTCCTGGAGTTCCTTGCTGTCGGGGACCTGTGTGGAGAGGGCCGGCTGGGCCGTGTACTCGATGGTGACGATGACGTTCGATGTGCGGAACACCACGCTCACCGTGCGGTGCTGCGCGGTGGAACCCGCCCGGGTGAGCAGATCGTCCAGGAACGCGCTGTCGCCGAGCTTGTCGAGGAGCCGGGGCTGAAGGTTCTCGGCGGGGCTGCCGCCGGTGTCCCCGTCGGACGTGCCGCCGTCGGCGGTCGCGTCCGACGACTTGCCGTCGGTGTCCGCGTCGCCGCTCGGGTCGCCGCTCGCGTCCGGGTCCGCCTTGCCGGAGCCGGACGCGGAGGTGTCGTGGGTGCCGCCGGTCGCGCCGCCCGACGGGAGGGAGGAGGTGGGGAGGTCGGCCGCCGCCTCCTTCTTCGCGTACACCTCGCGGGCGCGGTCGTCGTCGCTCACCGACGTGTCGTAGGAGACGACGCGCTCGAAGTCCAGGTGGATGCTGCGGGCGCCCTCGGGGGCGTCGGACTTCCAGCGGCAGCCGATCCTGCGGTCGGTGTCGTAGGTGACCGTGGCGGCACCCTCGTACACCTTCTCCTGCTGGGCCTCGGGCATCTCGGCGGTGCCGGGCAGGAGGTCCTTGAGGGTGGCGAGCGGGATGGCGCGGCAGGCGTCGGGGAGGGTGCGGTACTTGCCCGGGGGCGCGGACGACGCGGCCGGTGTCCCGGGCTTGCTGTCGGGGGCGGAACCGCCGCTTCCGGAGTCGCTGGAGCAGCCGGCGGCGAGCGCCGCGATGAGCACGGCGCCGGCCGCGTACGCCATTCGTCGCACGGTCCTGGGCTCCCTTCGTGCGAAAAACGGTTGCCGCTCGATGACGGCCGGTGGACACAATGTGTATCGCACGCGCCGCTGTGAATGCCGGTCGGCCGACCTTATTGCCGATCTTGGCGCCGGTTTTGCGCTTTCAGTCTTTTCGGGGGAATCGAGGGGTTATGTCGTATGTAGAGGTACCGGGGGCGAAGGTTCCCATCCGGATGTGGGCCGATCCGGCTTCGGTCGAGGACGTGGCGATGCAGCAGCTGCGCAACGTCGCCACGCTGCCCTGGATCAAGGGCCTGGCCGTCATGCCCGACGTCCACTTCGGCAAGGGCGCCACCGTCGGCTCGGTGATCGCGATGCACGGGGCGGTCTGCCCGGCCGCGGTCGGCGTGGACATCGGCTGCGGCATGTCCGCGGTGAAGACCTCGCTGACCGCCAACGATCTGCCCGGGGACCTGTCCGGGCTCCGCTCGAAGATCGAGCAGGCCATTCCGGTGGGCCGGGGGATGCACGACGAGCCGGTGGGCCCGTCCGGTCTGTACGGGCTGGCGGCACCGGGCTGGGACGACTTCTGGGGACGGTTCGACGGGGTGGCCGAAGCGGTCAAATTCCGTCAGGAACGGGCGACGAAGCAGATGGGAACGCTCGGATCGGGAAATCATTTCATCGAGTTCTGTCTCGATGAGTCGGGTTCGGTCTGGCTGATGCTGCACTCCGGGTCCCGGAACATCGGCAAGGAGCTGGCCGACTTCCATATCGGCCAGGCGCAGAAGCTCCCGCACAACCAGGGCCTGGTCGACCGTGACCTGGCGGTCTTCCTCGCGGACACCGAGCCCATGCGCGACTACCGCAACGACCTGTTCTGGGCGCAGGAGTACGCCAAGCACAACCGCGCGGTCATGATGGCGCTCTTCCAGAACGTCGTCCGCAAGGAGTTCAAGAAGGCCAAGGTCACGTTCGAGCCGGTCATCTCCTGCCACCACAACTACGTGGCGGAGGAGCGGTACGACGGGATGGACCTGCTGGTCACCCGCAAGGGCGCCATCCGGGCCGGCTTCGGCGACTTCGGGATCATCCCCGGCTCGATGGGCACCGGCTCGTACATCGTCAAGGGACTCGGCAACGCGAAGTCCTTCAACTCGGCCTCGCACGGCGCGGGCCGGAAGATGAGCCGGAACGCGGCGAAGAAGCGGTTCTCGACCAAGGACCTGGCGGACCAGACGCGGGGCGTGGAGTGCCGCAAGGACTCCGGCGTCGTGGACGAGATCCCGGGCGCCTACAAGCCGATCGAGAAGGTCATCGACCAGCAGCGCGACCTGGTCGAGGTCGTCGCGAAGCTGAAGCAGGTCATCTGCGTGAAGGGCTGAGCCCGGCCCTGCGGTGTGGGGCAGGGCTGAGCCGGGCCCTGTGGTGCGGGGGTTCAGTTCGTGCGGTGGACCTTCGAGTTGGAGGCCTGGGCGCGGGGGCGGACCACCAGGAGGTCGATGTTGACGTGGCTGGGGCGGGTCACGGCCCAGGTGATCGTGTCGGCCACGTCGTCGGCGGTGAGGGGGGCGTCGACGCCCGCGTAGACCTTGGCGGCCTTCTCGGTGTCCCCGCGGAAGCGCGTGGTGGCGAACTCCTCGGTCTTGACCATGCCCGGGGCGACCTCGATGACGCGGACCGGGGTGCCGACGATCTCCAGGCGCAGGGTCTCGGCCAGGACGTGGGCGCCGTGCTTGGCGGCCACGTACCCGGCGCCGCCCTCGTAGGTGGACAGGCCCGCGGTCGAGGAGAGGACGACCACCGTGCCGTCGCCGCTCGCGGTGAGGGCGGGAAGCAGGGCCTGGGTCACGTTGAGCGTGCCGATGACGTTGGTCTCGTACATCTGGCGCCAGTCCTGCGGGTCACCCGTGGCGACCGGGTCGGCTCCGAGCGCGCCGCCCGCGTTGTTGACGAGGACGGCGAGGCCGCGGAACGCGGTGGCGAACTCGTCGACCGCGGCGCGGTCCGTGACGTCCAGGGCGTAGGCCGTCGCCTGGTGGCCCGCCTCGGTGAGTTCGGCGGCCAGCGCCTCGATGCGGTCCTTGCGGCGGGCGGTGAGCACGACGCGGTAGCCGGCGGCCGCCAGCTGCCGGGCGGTCGCGGCACCGATGCCGCTGCTCGCTCCGGTGATGACGGCGATGGGGGATGCGGCCATGACGGGCTCCTCGGACAGCTGATCGGTAGGGGCCCAGGATAGGCAGGGCCGTCGTGGATCAGTGGTTGCGGGGGGCGTACATGATCACGGCCATCCCGGCCAGACAGACCAGCGCGCCCGTCACGTCCCAGCGGTCCGGGCGGTAGCCGTCGGCAGCCATCCCCCAGGCGATCGACCCCGCGACGAAGACCCCGCCGTACGCCGCGAGCACCCGCCCGAACTCGCCGTCCGGCTGGAGCGTCGCCACGAAGCCGTACGTGCCCAGCGCGATGACCCCCGCGCCGATCCAGGCCCAGCCGCGGTGTTCGCGCACGCCCTGCCAGACGAGCCAGGCGCCGCCGATCTCGAAGAGCGCGGCGAGGACGAACAGGGCGGTGGAGCGGAGCACGGACATGGGAGCAGGGTGCCATGGGCCGCGTACCGCAGGACGCGCCGAACCGGTGGGTAAATACGCACAATTAGGGGTGATCGGTATCTTCGGGGCATGGTTCTGACGCGTAAGGCTCTGCTCGGGGTGTCCGCCGCGGCGGCGATGGCTGCGACGGCGGTGGTGATGGCTCCGGCCGCCGGCGGGACCGCCACGGCCGTCGGCGCGCCGGTGGCCGGTTCGCCTCTGCCCCGGGCCGGTTCGCCCGCGGATGCTTCGTCCGGGGGCGGTTCGCCCGCGGGTGCTTCGCCTGCGGATGCTTCGCCCGCGGTCGGCGGCATCGCGCCCGAGGCCGATGTGTCGCACCACGGGCACGTCTCGCTGCGGGACGGCGGGCTCGGGATCTGGCTGCGCAGCGAGAACAGCGGGCCCTCGGACCTGCCCGGGGTGACCGTGCGCCTGCGGGTGTCCGTGCCGCCGGCCGACCGGCAGGAGCTGCCCGGGGCGTGCCTCCGGGCCGACCCTCGGACCGTGCTGTGCCGGACCGGCCCGCTGCGGGCCGACGGCTCCCAGCAGCGGCGGCTCGCGCTCCACCTCCAGCTGCGGGGCCGGCCGGACGAGGTCGTCGTACGCATCGACACCGCGTGGAACGGCGGGGCCACGGACCGGAACACGAAGAACAGCGAGCACGAGGTGCTGGCCCCGGCGACCGGGGACCCGTACGTGTTCTGAGCTCGGGCGACGGGCCGGACCCCGCCTCTCCGCTTCGTACACTCTCCGCATGCCGCCCAAGCCGTCCCCCCGCCGCAGCGCGCTGCTGGCCGAGCTCTCCACCGCGTCGCGGCGCTACATGGCCGCGTACGCGCTGTTCAACCAGGCCGTCGCCGACCGGCTGGGGCTCCATCCCACCGACCTCCAGTGCCTCAACCTGCTCGGCTTGGAGGCGGGGCCCGTCACCACGGGCCGCGTCGCCGAGCTGACCGGGCTCACCACCGGCTCCGCGACCCGGCTGGTGGACCGCCTGGAGCGGGCCGGTTACGTGACGCGCGCGCGGGACACGGCGGACCGGCGGCGGGTGCTCGTGACGATCGTGCCCGAGCGGATGGCGGAGTTCGGCGCGGTCTGGGGGCGGCTGACCGGCGGCTGGGACGTCCTGTTCGACGCGTACGACGACGACGAGGTCGCCCTGCTCCTCACCCACATGCGGCGCACGGTGGAGCTGAGCGCGGTGCAGATCGCGCGGCTGCGCGCCGAGGGCGACGCCCCGGCCGGTCCCTGACCCCGGCGGTCGGTCAGCCGGCGGTCGGTCAGTCGGCGGTCGGTCAGTCGGCGGTCGCGGCACCGAATTCGCGGACCGCTTCCGTCACGATCGCCTCCAGGCGGGCGTGGTGCGCGCCCCGCCAGTAGACCCGCCCGCACTCCGCGCACTGCGCGAACACGTCGTACGAGCGCCGCGTCCCGTGTTCCAGGTGCGGGCCGACCGTGTCCTTGTCGGCCGCCTTCAGCCGGCCGTTGCAGGCGGTGCACCGGGTCCACGGGGCGAGGTCCGGCGCGAACCGTTCCAGTACGTCCCGCAGCTGCTCGTCCGGGCGGTCGCTGTACACGTACGCGCCCGCCCAGATCTCCCGGCGGTGCAGCAGCCCCCGGTCCCGGGAGAGCAGGACGCGCCGCTCCTTCGCCGAGAGCGCGGCCAGTGCCGGATCGCCGATGTCCTCGCTCTCGTACGCGGCATCGACCCCGAGCAGCCGCAGCCGCCGGGCGAGCGTCCCGAGGTGGACGTCGAGCAGGAAGCGCAGGGGCGCGCCCGGCACGCGCTGCGGGCGTGGCACCGGGCGCACCTCGACGACCTCCCCCGCCGCCGGGATGTGCGAGACGGGGACCGGGCGGCCGTCGACCAGCAGCAGGCCCGCCTCGGTGAGCGGGATGCCGAGGGATTCCACGACATGGCCGAGCGTGGACGCTCCGTCGGTGGTCACCGGTGTCCGCCCCTGCCGGCGCCCGTGGGCCACGAAAAGCCTGAGTTCGGGGGCGACTTCGAGGTGGATCTCCGGTCCGTTCACCTGGTCAGGATGCCATCGGGGCCTGGGAACCGGCCACGCAGTTCGGGGCGGGCGGGCCGTGCGGTTCAGGCGGTGCGGGCCGTGCGGTGGGGGCGCGTGGGCCGTGCGGGGGTCCTGGGCGGAACGTCACGTTCGGGCGCGGAAGGCGGCGGCGTGCTCGGCGGCCCAGGAGTCGAACGTGCGGGCCGGACGGCCGGTCAGCTTCTCGACATCACCGGTCACTTCGGCCGGCGCGCCGTCGGTGAGCACCCAGTAGGCGAGCAGCCCGTCGGCAATGGCCTCCGGCATGAAGGGGGCCATGGCCTCCTTCCACGCGGCCGGGCTCACCGCGTTGACGGTGACGGGGGAGCCGGACGCCGAGGCCAGGACCGCGACCTGCTCGGCGGCGCCGAGGGATTCGGGGCCGGTGAGGTGGTACGCCGCGCCCTGGAGCGCCGGGTCGGTGAGCACGGCGAGGGCGGCCTCGGCGATGTCGGTCTCGTGGATCGGGGCGCCCTCGCTCCGGGGGTAGGGCAGGTCGACGGAGTGCCCGGACCGGAAGGCGCCCGACCACTGGTACGCGTTGGTCGCGAAGGCGCCGGGGCGCAGGAGCGTCGTGGTGAGGGGCGAGGCGGTCAGGGCCTGCTCGACCGCGTGGTGCGAGGCGGCGACGGGGTTGGACGCCGGGTCCGGGACGAGGACGGAGCTGGAGGAGAGCAGCACGATGTGCCGCACTCCGGCGGCCTGCGCCGCGGCGAGGAAGGCGTCGATGTGCGCGGGCTCGGCGTACAGGAAGACGGAGTCGACGCCTTCCAGGGCGGCGGGGAAGGTCGCGGGGTCGCCGAGATCGCAGGCCACGGCCGGGACGCCGGTCGGCAGGGAGAGCCCGGCGGGGTTGCGCGAGGCGGCGCGGACGGCGTGGCCGCCCTGGTGCAGGAGGGCGGCGAGCGCGGAGCCGACGCGGCCGCGGCATCCGGTGACGAGCGTGAGCATGGGGCGGTTCTCCTGGTCCGTTTGCGGCATCTTCCTGTGTCACCCATAAACTGCGTGACGCAGCTAAATATGTGCGAGGAGGTCCGCGCCCGTCAAACGATTACGCCCGTCAAACGGATTACGCGGCGTCTGTGCCGGCGGGGTGCCCGGGTGCCCGGGTGCCCGGGTGTCAGGTGCCCGGTGTCAGGCGGCCGTCTCGTCCGGGTGCAGGTCCAGGCGCCAGTCGTTGGTGAGGAGCGGGTGTCCCGGCGGGTACTCGATCTCGCACTCACCGAGCAGCGTGAAGCCCGCCTTGCGGCACACGCCGTTCGACGGACCGTTGGCCACGGACGGGTACGCGTGCAGATAGCGGTGCTTGCGCGCGGCACGCGCCCGGCCGGCCACCGCGCGGGTCGCCGCCGAGGCGATGCCCCGGCCCTGGAACTCCGGCAGGACGGTCCACCCCGTCTCGTACACCTCCTGGTCCCGCCAGGTCCGCTCCCAGAACCCGATGGTGCCCACCGCATCGGCCTCGCCGGTCAGCGCGATGCGGAACATCCTGCCCCGGCCCGTACGGTCCGCGCTCAGCGCGACATAGCGGGCGTGCCGCCCCATGAGCTGCTCCTCCGGCTCGGGGCCGCCGAGGTGGGCCATCAGCTCCGGCGCGTTGGCGCGGCGGAGGAGGTCCAGGTCGCTGTCCGACCAGGGCTCGATCCGTACGGAAGATGCTGCGGTGCGCTCCATGACGGCACTTTAGAGCCGGGCACTGACAGATCGGACGGGACGCGGGCGGTCAGCGGGCGCCCAGTGCCGTGGGCGGTACGCCGATCGTCGCAGTGAAGTCCCTGACCAGGTGCGCCTGGTCGCTGTAGCCGAGGTCGGCGGCGAGGGCCGCCCAGTCCACGGCCGGCTCCGATCCGGCGCGCTCCAGCGCCTCATGGATGCGGTAGCGCAGGATGACCCACTTGGGGCCGACGCCCACGTACGCGGCGAACAGCCGTTGCAGCGAGCGGGCCGACACCCCCTCGGCGCGGGCGAGTGCGTCCACGCGCAGGACCGTGCGGTCGGTGCGCACCAGGTCTACCAGGGCCATCGCCCGCTCGGCCCGGGGGTCGGGCTCGGGGCCGAGCGCCAGCAGGTACGCGTCGAGCGCGGCGACCCGGTCCTCCCCGGCCTCCGGGTCCAGCACGGCCGAGGGCGGGGCGGGCGGCGCGAACACCTCGGCCACCGGGAGCCGCCGCCCGGTCCACCGCGACACGGGCGGTCCGGGTGCGAAGGGCCGGAAGCCGCCGGGCCGGAACTGCACCCCGCAGACCCGCCCGCGCCCCTCCAGCTTCTGCGTGAACAGCTCCAGGCCGATGCCCGCGACCTCCGCGTACCCCGCCTCCTCGTCGCCGCAGCCCGCGTACCGCTCGAAGACGAGGTTGACGCTGGGGTGCGGGACGACGTGGGAGGCGTACGGCTGGGACAGGTCCCAGTCGATCAGCCAGTAGTGCTCCAGATAGGGCCGCAGCGCGGGGGCGGGCTCGCGGCGCCGGAACTGTACGTGTGCGAACAGGTCGGGCGCGTCGACGATGCCGCGGGTGTCGCGCCGGGGACCTCGGTGACCGGCCATGACGACCGATTTTAGGCCGGGTCCGCGTCAGGCCGGGTCCGCGTCAGGCCGTGTCCGCGTCAGGCCGGGTCCGCTTCAGGCCGTGCCCGCTTCAGGCCGTGCCCGCTTCAGACCGGGTTCGCTTCAGGCCGTGTCCGCGAAGTCCCGCCGCAGGAGGGCCGGACCGCTCTGCCCGTCGTAGAGCCCGCCGAGCGTCCCGTACGCCTCGTCCACGATCCGTTCGGCGTCCACCAGCATCGCCCGCTCGGCCAGCCGGGCGGCCTGATGGGTGTACGGGGACGGCGGGGCCGGGTGCCTGCGCCGCCACCAGGTCTCGGCCGCCGCGTACAGACCGCTGGCGAAGACCAGCGCGGGGACGGACAGGGCCAGCAGAATGTCGCCCATGGCAGGCCTCCTTCAGGCTCGATGCCTCCTGCATCGGCATGCCTCCTGCATCGGCACGTCTGCCCGCTCCCCTGAAGACCAGTCTCCGGCCAATGAATGGCCGGATATGCATGGCCGACATATGTCCTTCGCGCACGTGACCGCACGTGACCGCACGTGGCCGCACCTGACCGCCGGTGGGCGCCGGGGCAGGGCGGGCGCCGGGGTGCCACCGGGACGAAGCGGACGCCCGGGTGGCCCTGGCCCTGCGCCGTCCCCGCCCGAGGCGGACGCCACCTACCGGCGAGGCGGATGCCGCCTACCGGCGAGGCGGATGCCGCCTACCGGCGAGGCGGATGCCGCCTACCGGCGAGGCGGATGCCGCCTACCGGCGAGGCGGATGCCGCCTACCGGCGAGGCGGATGCCGCCTACCGGCGTCTGGGGCCGCCCGCCTACCGGCGTGAGGACGCGGGTGTGTTCACGGCCACACCAGGCAGTACGCCTGGTGCCCCGCGTCGTGCAGCCGGTGCGAGAAGTCCTGCCACTCGTGGAGCAGTTGGTAGACGTTGAACGCGTCGCGGGGGCCGCCGCGGTCCGGGACCGTGGACCAGATGAAGGCTGCGGCGCCCACGGACTCCTCGCCCACGCCGCGCAGGGGGTCCACGACCGTCATCGGGAGCTTGACCACCGCGTAGTCCGGGTGCAGGACGACCAGTTCGAGCGGGGGGACCTTGTGCAGAGGTATGCCCTGTATGCCGGTGAGGACCATCGCGGCCACCGTCTCCGGCTTGATCTTGGTGAACATGCCGCCCATGCCGAGCTCGTCGCCGCCGAGTTCCTCGGGGCGCATGGAAATGGGCACGCGTGCGGCGGTGGCCCCGTCGGGAGCCCCGAAATATTTGTAGGTCACCCCCACCCGGCCACCACTCCTGCTCCCGGCTCCACCGCCTGTCTGCGCCTCACCGGCCTGTATGGCCTGCTTGCGCTCAGCCTCGCGCCGGTGCCGACCCCGCCGGGCAGGCTCGGGCCCCGGGCCGTCCGTCCCCTCGCCCACTCCGCCACCGCGATGCATATCTCATCCACCCGACTACTCACTAGGAGGCACAGCCCCCGCCGTGCAACCCGATCATCGTGTCAGTGACCTCCCCCACGGGCGTGCGGTGAAACACCTGTCCGCAAAGACCGTCCGTGTCTCTGACACCATGGCATGTGTGAGCTTTCCCTATGACGCCCCAGTTTCGCAGACGCTTTTCGACCGCGCGTCCCTCGTGACGCCCGGCGGCGTGAACTCTCCCGTCCGTGCATTCCGGGCCGTGGGCGGTACGCCCCGGTTCATGGTGTCCGGTACCGGTCCGTACCTGACCGACGCCGACGGCCGTGAGTACGTCGACCTCGTGTGCTCGTGGGGGCCGATGATTCTCGGCCACTCCCACCCCGAGGTGATCGCCGCAGTTCAGGAGGCTGTCGCCCGCGGCACCTCGTTCGGTACGCCCGGCGAGGGCGAGGTCGCCCTCGCCGAGGAGATCGTCGCACGCGTCGAGCCGGTGGAACAGGTGCGGCTGGTGTCGTCCGGGACCGAGGCGACCATGTCCGCGATCCGCCTCGCGCGCGGCTTCACCGGGCGGGCGAAGGTCGTGAAGTTCGCCGGCTGCTACCACGGCCACGTCGACGCGCTGCTGGCCGCCGCCGGTTCCGGGGTGGCGACCTTCGGGCTGCCGGACACGCCCGGGGTAACCGGCGCCCAGGCGGGCGACACGATCGTGCTGCCGTACAACGACCTGGAGGCCGTGCGCGCCGCGTTCGCCGCCCAGCCCGGCGAGATCGCGTGCGTGATCACCGAGGCGTCGCCGGGCAACATGGGCGTCGTGCCGCCGCTGGACGGTTTCAACGCGGGGCTCAAGGAGATCTGCGCCGCCAACGGGGCCCTGTACATCTCCGACGAGGTGATGACCGGTTTCCGTACGTCGAAGGCCGGCTGGTTCGGCGTCGACGGGGTGCGGCCCGACCTCATGACGTTCGGCAAGGTCATGGGCGGCGGCTTCCCGGCCGCGGCGTTCGGCGGGCGCGCCGACGTGATGGCCCACCTGGCCCCGGCCGGGCCCGTCTACCAGGCGGGCACACTGTCCGGTAACCCGGTCGCCACCGCCGCCGGTCTCGCCCAGCTGCGGCTGCTCGACGACGCCGCGTACGCCAAGGTCGACGCGGTCTCCGCCGAGATCCGGGGGCTGGTGAGCGCCGCCCTGGAGAAGGAGGGCGTCGCGCACACCGTCCAGGCGGCGAGCAACATGTTCTCCGTCTTCTTCACCGACGAGCCCGTCCGCGATTACGAGGACGCCAAGGCGCAGGAAGCCTTCCGCTTCACGCCGTTCTTCCACTCGATGCTGGCGCAGGGCGTCTACCTCCCGCCGTCCGCGTTCGAGTCCTGGTTCGTCTCCACCGCCCACGACACGCAGGCCGTCGAGCGCATCGCCGCCGCCCTGCCCGCCGCCGCCCGCGCCGCATCGGAGGCCACCGCATGAGCGACGAGACCCGCAAGGACATCACCGTTGTCCATCTGATGCGCCACGGCGAGGTGCACAACCCGGAAGGCGTGCTCTACGGGCGCCGGCCCGGCTACCACCTCTCCGAGCTGGGGCGGAAGATGGCCGACCGGGTCGCCGAGCACCTGGAGAAGCGCGACATCACGTACGTCGTCGCCTCCCCGCTGGAGCGCGCCCAGGAGACGGCGACGCCCGTCGCCAAGGCGCACGGCCTGGACCTCGCCACCGACGAACGGCTCATCGAGGCCGCCAACGCCTTCGAGGGCAAGACCTTCGGCGTCGGTGACGGGGCGCTGCGCAAGCCGGACAACTGGAAGCACCTGACCAACCCGTTCCGCCCGTCCTGGGGCGAGCCGTACGTCGAGCAGGTCGTCCGGATGATGGGCGCGCTGGACGCGGCGCGGGACGCGGCCCGGGGGCACGAGGCGGTCTGCGTCAGCCACCAGCTGCCGATCTGGATCGTGCGCAGCTTCGTGGAGCGGCGGCGGCTGTGGCACGACCCGCGCAAGCGGCAGTGCACCCTCGCCTCGCTGACCAGCTTCACGTACCGGGGCGACAAGATCGTGTCCGTCGGGTACTCGGAGCCGGCCCGGGACCTGGTGCCCACGCACCTGCTGGCGGGGGCGAAGCCGGTGAAGGGCGCGTCGAAGGGGTTCGGGGCGTAGCGGCCCTGTCGGGCCGGGGTCTTCGGTCCGGGCCCGCGCCGGTTGCGGTCGGTGCGTGGGCCCGGGTCGCCCGCGGGCGTTTTGTCCTCAATCGCCGGACGGGCTGAAGCTAGGAACTCTGTTCGGTCAACGCTTGGGGCTGGTTCCGTAAAGAATTGTGTGCTAATCGGGGGAACCCGCGTGTGGCTTCACTCATCTAAGCGTTTGCCAGTTTGTATGTACTTGAGGCAAAACGACCGCAGATGGGAAGCCGCATGCGAGAGATCAGCCGAAGGGGACTGTTGGGGGCCGGGCTCGGGGCCGCGGCCGCCGCCGGAATGGCCGGCTGCAGTACCGCCGGCACGTCCGACACCGGGAGCGGCACCCCGGACAAGGGTGCCACGGGCGAGAAGGCGGCCGGCGGGACCTCCAAGGGCGCCGGGACCAAGAAGAAGGACGTCCGCGCCATCGGGGACGGTTCCACCGCCGACACCGGGAAGCAGCCGAAGCAGCCGCAGGCCCCCGTTCCGCTGGAGCCCGGCCAGAAGCCGCCGCAGTTCGTGATCTTCTCCTGGGACGGGGCCGGCGAGGTCGGCAACGGACTGTTCCCGCGCTTTCTGGAACTCGCCCGGGAACACGACGCGTCGATGACCTTCTTCCTCTCCGGCCTCTACCTGCTGCCGGAATCGAAGAAAACGCTCTACCGCCCGCCGGGCAACCCCGTCGGCGCCTCCGACATCGGCTATCTCACAGACGGCCACCTCAAGGAGACGCTGAAGAACGTCCGGCAGGCCTGGCTCGACGGACACGAGATCGGCACCCACTTCAACGGGCATTTCTGCGCCGGTTCCGGATCGGTCGGCAACTGGACCCCCGCCCAGTGGCAGAGCGAAATCGACCAGGCGATCTCCTTCGTCACCGAATGGCGCACCAACACCGGCTGGAACGACCTCGAATCCCTCCCCTTCGATTACCGCAAGGAACTCGTCGGAGGCCGTACCCCCTGTCTGCTCGGACAGGACAACCTGCTGCCCACCGCGAAGAAGCTGGGCTGGCGCTACGACGCCAGCTCGCCCGGCGGCACCCAGGTCTGGCCCAGCAAGCGCCAGGGCGTATGGGACCTGCCGCTCCAGGGCATCCCGTTCCCCGGCCACAGCTTCGAGGTCCTGTCCATGGACTACAACATCCTGGCCAACCAGTCGCAGAACTCCACCAAGGGAATGCCCTCCCGCTATCCCGGCTGGCGCGAGCAGGCCACGCAGTCGTATCTCAGCGGATTCAAGCGCGCCTACGAGACGAACCGCGCACCCTTCTACATCGGAAACCACTTCGAGGAGTGGAACGGCGGCATCTATATGGACGCCGTCGAGGACGCCCTCAAGCACATCGCCGGCAAACAGGATGTGCGCCTCGTCTCCTTCCGCCAGTTCGTGGACTGGCTCGACGTCCAGGACCCGGCGGTCCTCGCCAAGCTCCGTACGCTCCAGGTCGGAGAGGCACCCGCGGGCGGCTGGAACACCTTCTTTAAACAAGCCTGACAACGGGCTTTACGGGCACCGAGGGGGGTGCCCAAGATCCCCGAAAGCGCCATGCGAAACTTTTCACATGAGCCATGGCCGCGCACCCCGACGCCGCTTCACCCTGCTCGCCGCCCCCGCGGCGGCCGCCGCGCTCGCACTGACACTGACCGCGTGCGGCTCCGGCAACAAGACCGGTGGCGGCGGCGACACGCACTTCGTCACGGGCAGCGGCGGAATCTCCACCGCGGCCAAGGGCGAGCGCGCCGACGCACCGAAGCTCGACGGCCAGAGCCTGGACGGCAAGAAGCTCGATCTCGCCGACTACAAGGGCAAGATCATCGTCCTCAACGCCTGGGGCTCGTGGTGCGCCCCCTGCAGACTCGAAGCGAAGTACTTCAAGAAGGTGGCCGAGGCCACCAAGGACCAGGGCGTCCAGTTCATCGGGGTCAACACCCGTGACACCGAGCGGGCCCAGGCCGTCAGCTTCGAAGAGAACTTCGGCGTCACCTACCCCAGCTTCTACGACCCGACCGGGAAGCTCCTGCTGCGCTTCCCCAAGGGCACCTTCAGGCTCCAGTCCATCCCGTCGACCGTCGTCATCGACCGGGACGGGAAGCTGGCCGCCCGCTTCGTGGGCGGGCTGGACGACACCCAGCTGCACAAAATGATCGACCCGCTGATCGCGGAGAAGTGACCAGGTGATCACCCTCGCCGCCGCCACGCACAACGAGACGGTGCTGAACGGAGCCCTCCTGGTCGCTCTGCCCATCGCCCTCCTCGGCGGGCTCGTCTCCTTCTTCTCGCCCTGCGTCCTGCCCCTCGTCCCCGGCTACCTCAGCTACGTCACCGGGGTCAGCGGCGCCGACCTCGCCGACGCCCGGCGCGGCCGCATGGTCGCCGGCGCCTCGCTCTTCGTCGTCGGCTTCACCGCCGTCTTCGTCTCCGGCGGCGCGCTCTTCGGCTACTTCGGCGACACGCTCCAGGAGTACAGCGGGCCCCTCACCAAGGTCCTCGGCGTGCTGATGGTCCTCATGGGCGTCTTCTTCATGGGCCTCATGCCGTGGATGACCCAGCGCGAATTCCGTATCCACAAGAAGCCGGTGACCGGCCTGGTGGGCGCCCCCCTGCTCGGCGCCCTCTTCGGCATCGGCTGGACCCCGTGCCTCGGGCCCACGCTCAGCTCGGTGTCCTTGCTCGCCCTGGACCAGGGCACCGCCGGGCGCGGGGCCATACTGACCGTCGCCTACTGCCTGGGCCTGGGCATCCCCTTCGTGCTCGCCGCCGTCGCCTTCCGCAAGGCGCTCGGCGCGTTCAGCTGGGTCAAGCGCCACTACGCCTGGGTCATGCGCATCGGCGGCGGCATGATGATCGTGACCGGGCTGCTCCTGCTGACCGGCGCGTGGGGCAGCATGATGCAGGAACTGCAGGGCTGGTCGACCGGCTTCCAGGTGGGGATCTGAGTACCAATGAGCAACACCACGTCCAACCCTTCCCAGCGGGACCGGGACCAGGAAAGCACCTCTGAGCTCGGTGCCGCCGGCGCCCAGCTCTCCACCGCCCCGCGCGAGGAGCCCCTGGCCGACCTCCCCGCCATGGGCGTCATCGGCTGGGTCCGCTGGTTCTGGCGCCAGCTCACCTCCATGCGGGTCGCCCTGATCCTGCTCTTCCTGCTGTCGCTCGGCGCCATCCCCGGCTCGCTGATCCCGCAGAACAGCGTCGACGAACTCAAGGTGCAGACCTTCAAGGACGCGCACACCGTCGTCACACCGATCTACGAGAAGCTCCAGTTCTTCGACGTCTACAGCTCGGTGTGGTTCTCCGCGATCTACATCCTGCTGTTCGTCTCGCTCATCGGCTGCATCGTCCCGCGCACCGCCACCTTCGTCGGCCAGCTCCGCAGCCGCCCGCCCGGCGCCCCCAAGCGCCTCACCCGGCTGCCCGCGTACACCACCTGGCGCACCGAGGCCGAGCCCGAGCAGGTCCACGAGGCCGCGCTCGCGATGATGCGCAGGCGCCGCTACCGGGCCCACGTCGCCGGGGACGCCGTCGCCGCCGAGAAGGGCTACCTGCGCGAGGCCGGCAACCTGGTCTTCCACATCGCGCTCATCGTGATGCTGGTCGCCTTCGCCGTGGGGCAGCTGTTCAAGTCCGAGGGCGCCAAGCTGGTCGTCGAGGGCGACGGGTTCTCCAACACCATCACCCAGTACGACGACTTCAAGTCCGGCTCGCTCTTCGACAACGACTCGCTGACCCCGTTCAGCTTCACCCTGGACGACTTCATCGGCACGTACGAGCGCAAGGGCCCGCAGATCGGCACCCCGCGTACGTACGAGGCGCACGTCACGTACTCCGACGGGGCCTACGGCAAGCCGAAGAAGACCGTCATCAAGGTCAACGAACCCCTCGTCGTCGACGGCACGAAGGTCTACCTCAACGCCCACGGCTACGCGCCCGTCGTCTCCGTCAAGGACGGCCGGGGCAAGGAGGTCTACAAGGCCGCCGTGCCGCTGCTGCCCCTCGACAACAACGTCACGTCGAGCGGTGCCATCAAGGTCATGGACGGCTACCGCGACAAGAGCGGCAAGAAGGAGCAGCTGGGCTTCCAGGCGTTCTTCGTGCCGACCTTCGCCGGCAACGGCCAGGGCACGATGTTCTCGCAGTTCCCCGCCGCCGACATGCCGGTCCTCGCGCTCAACGGCTACCACGGCTCGCTCGGCGTCGACTCCGGCATCGCGCAGAACGTGTACCAGCTGGACAAGACCAAGATGACGGAGTTCAAGGACTCCGACGGCAAGCAGCTCAAGCAGCGCCTCCTCGTCGGCGAGACGATGAAGCTGCCCGACGGGGCCGGCTCCATCACCTTCGAGGGCCTTCAGGAGTGGGCCAGCTTCCAGATCTCCGAGCAGCCCGCCAGCGGCTGGGCGCTCACCGGGGCGATCGGCGCCATCGCCGGACTCGCAGGCTCGCTGTTCATCCAGCGCCGCCGGATCTGGGTCCGGGCCGTACGCGGCGCCGACGGCGTCACCGTCGTGGAGATGGCGGGGCTCGGCCGCAGCGAGTCCGCGAAACTTCCCGAGGAGCTGGCCGGTCTCGCGGTCACGCTCAACGCCGAGGCGCCCACCGCGCCCGGCACCGACCACGAACCCGACCCCCAGCCGGACCCGGACGCCGCCGGCGCCGCGTCCCCCGTAGAGCCTGCCGAAGGGGCTGAGAAGTGAATCTCGCCGCCGCAACCAACGAGAACCTGGCGCACACCAGCAATGTGCTGATCTATTCGTCGATGGCCGTCTACACCCTGGCCTTCTTCGCGCACATCGCGGAGTGGGTGTTCGGCAGCCGCAGCAAGGTCGGCCGCACCGCCGCCGCGCTCACCACCGAGGAAGCCGCCGCCGCCGCGGTGAAGGTCGAGGTCGCCCAGAAGGGCGGGGCCACCGCCGTACTGGAACGGCCGAAGATCATCACCCGGTCCGCAGCCGGTTCGCGCGACGTCCCGGACGGCCCCGGCGCCGCCGGCGGCACCTTCAAGGGCGACCTCTACGGGCGGATGGCGGTCTCCCTGACCGTGCTGGCGTTCCTCGTCCAGGCGGGCGGCGTCGTCGCCCGCGCCATGTCCGTACAGCGCGCCCCCTGGGGCAACATGTACGAGTTCTCCATCACCTTCTCCACGGTGGCGGTCGGCGCGTACCTCGTCCTGCTCGTGCTGAAGAAGAACGTCCGCTGGATGGGGTTGCTGCTGGTCACCACGGTCCTGCTGGACCTCGGCATCGCGACCACGGTGCTCTACACCTCCAGCGACCAGCTGGTGCCCGCGCTGCACTCGTACTGGCTGTGGATTCACGTCTCCACCGCCATCATCTGCGGCGCCGTCTTCTACATCGGCGCGGTCGCCACCCTGCTCTACCTCTTCCGCGACAGCTACGAGAACAAGATCGCCAACGGCGGTGAGCCGGGCTCGTTCGCGCACTCCGTGCTCTCCCGGCTGCCCGCCGCGTCGACCCTCGACAAGTTCTCCTACCGGATCAACGCCGCCGTCTTCCCGCTGTGGACGTTCACGATCATCGCGGGCGCGATCTGGGCGGGCGACGCCTGGGGCCGCTACTGGGGCTGGGACCCCAAGGAGGTCTGGTCCTTCATCACCTGGGTCGCGTACGCCGCCTATCTGCACGCCCGCGCCACCGCCGGCTGGAAGGGCCGCAAGGCCGCCTACCTGGCCCTCGTCGCCTTCGGCTGCTGGCTGTTCAACTACTACGGCGTCAACATCTTCGTCACCGGCAAGCACTCCTACGCCGGCGTCTGACACCCCCTTCACGACGGCTGCCCGCCACCCGGAGAACCGGGGGCGGGCAGCCGTCGTGCGTCGTGCGGGCTCACCCAGCGGGCGGGGTCGAGCCCTCCGGGCCGTTCTCGCGGCGCTTGAGCTCCTCCTCGCGGCGGCGCAGGTCCGCCTCCCAGTCCTTGAGAAGCCCCTCGTCCTTCTTGTTCTCTTCCTTCAGCGACTTCAGGAAGTCCGGGTTGTCGTCCGGCGCCACCCACTGCTGGCGGTGGCTGCGGTGCCATTCGGACGGCGTACGGCCCCCGGCGGGCACCTCGCGCACCTTGCCCGCGGCCAGCCACACGATCGGGCCGACGATCCAGAACAGCAGGATGATGAAGACCCAGGCGATCTTCGGCAGGTGCTTGGCCTCGTCCTCCGGGGTGTTCAGACAGTCGATGAACGCGAAGATCGTCAGCGCCAGCGGCAGAAGGTAGATCAGGGCCCGGAGCATGGTGGAGAAATCCCCCCGAGAAGAGTTGGCGGGGCAATGTCCCGCCCCGGTGACGGGCCCAGAGTAGCGGGTGTCATTCACGTCCCACGGCGAGCAGGTGGGAGCTGGCGGCGAGCAGGTCCGGATACGGTTCGGCCGTGCGGGCGGCAGCCGGCGCGGAGGCGAACGAGCGCGATCCGACAACGGAGTCTCCCGTGTGGCGCTCGGTTGCCTTCAGCAGCGCCCAGGCGGGGCCTTCGACGCCGTGAACCTGGGTCTCGGTGAAGCCGGCTTCGCACATCTCGGCGTCCAGTTCCGGACCGGTGTGGCAATGGGCTTCGGTGAAGCCCTTCTTCCCGTCGCGCGATCCGCTGTCCGGGATCTCGGCGATGCCCTGCTGGAGTGAGCCACGGTCGAGATGGGCGAGGGCGGTGTGCTCGAAGATCGAGGCGTAGCGGTTGATGCCGGCGGCAGCGACGGGCCCACCGGGCCGGACCACGTGGAGCCCTCCAGGCGTCTGCCGGGACCGTGAAACGTCAACCGGGTCGTCGGCTCGCCGGCGTGCCACCGCGTCGGCGGAGGGCTGACGCGGGGGAGCCCTGGCGGCTGCCGCCGGGGAGGATGTCAAACTTGGCCGTATGGCTTACGACGATCTTCGATCCCTCCTCCGGGCTCTGGAGCGCGAGGGCGAGCTCAAGCGCATCAAGGCCGAGGTCGACCCCTACCTGGAGGTCGGTGAGATCGTCGACCGGGTGAACAAGGCCGGCGGGCCCGCGCTGCTCTTCGAGAACGTCAAGGGTTCCTCGATGCCCCTGGCAATGAACGTCTTCGGCACCGACAAGCGGCTGCTCAAGGCGCTCGGGCTGAAGTCCTACGGCGAGATCAGCGACAAGATCGGCGGGCTGCTCAGGCCCGAGCTGCCGCACGGCTTCGTCGGGGTCCGGGAGGCATTCGGGAAGCTCGGCACGATGGTGCACGTACCGCCGAAGAAGGTGAAGAGCGAGAACGCGCCCGTCCAGGAGGTCGTCCTCACCGGGGACGACGTCGACCTGGACCTGCTGCCCGCGCTGTTCACCTGGCCCAAGGACGGCGGCTCCTTCTTCAACCTGGGCCTCACCCACACCAAGCACCCGGAGACCGGCGTCCGCAACCTCGGGCTCTACCGGCTCCAGCGCCACGACCGGCGCACCATCGGCATGCACTGGCAGATCCACAAGGACAGCCGCAACCACTACCAGGTCGCCGCCCGGCGCGGGGAGCGGCTGCCGGTCGCCATCGCGTTCGGCGCGCCGCCCGCCGTCACGTACGCCTCCACCGCGCCGCTGCCCGGGGACATCGACGAGTACCTGTTCGCCGGGTTCATCCAGGGCAAGCGCATCGAGATGGTCGACTGCAAGACCGTGCCGCTCCAGGTCCCGGCCAACGCCGAGGTCGTCATCGAAGGGTGGCTGGAGCCCGGCAAGACGCTGCCCGAGGGGCCGTTCGGCGACCACACCGGGTTCTACACCCCGCAGGAACCGTTCCCCGCACTGACGATCGACTGCGTGACCATGCGCAAGCGGCCGCTGCTCCAGTCGATCGTGGTCGGCCGGCCGCCGACCGAGGACGGGCCGCTGGGGCGGGCCACCGAGCGGTTCTTCCTGCCGCTGCTGAAGATCATCGTGCCGGACATCGTGGACTACCACCTGCCGGAGTCCGGCGGTTTCCACAACTGCGCGATCGTCTCGATCGACAAGAAGTACCCGAAGCACGCCCAGAAGGTGATGAGCGCCATCTGGGGTGCGCACATGATGTCGCTGACCAAGCTGATCGTCGTCGTGGACTCCGACTGCGACGTCCACGACCTGCACGAGGTGTCCTGGCGGGCGCTCGGCAACACGGACTACGCGCGCGACCTGACGGTCTCCGAGGGCCCGGTCGACCACCTCGACCACGCCTCGTACCAGCAGTTCTGGGGCGGCAAGGCGGGCATCGACGCGACGAAGAAGTGGCCCGAGGAGGGCTACACCCGGGACGGGGGCTGGCCGGACATGGTCGAGTCGGACCCGGAGACGGCCGAACGGGTCACGCGACGCTGGAAGGAGTACGGACTGTGAGCGCCGCCGAAGCGACTCTGGGCTCCGGGCCCGCGCAACCGAACAGCAAGGTCAGAGCCTTTCTGCGGCTCGTGATGATCGAGCACTCGGTCTTCGCGCTGCCCTTCGCCTACATCGCCGCCCTGACCGCGATGTTCCGGATGGACGAGAACATCCACTGGGGCAGGCTGCTGCTCGTCACGCTCGCGATGGTCGGGCTGCGGACGTTCGCGATGGCCGCGAACCGGATCATCGACCGCGAGATCGACGCCCGTAACCCGCGTACCGCGACCCGTGAGCTGGTGACCGGTGCGGTGTCGGTGAAGTCGGCGTGGACGGGCGCGCTCGTCGCCGTCGTCGTGTTCCTCGGGGCCGCGGCCCTGCTGAACCTGCTGTGTCTGGCGCTGGCGCCGGTCGCCGTGATCCCGATGGTGGTCTACCCGTACGGCAAGCGGTTCACGAACTTCCCGCACGCGATCCTGGGGCTCGCCCAGGCCATCGGGCCCATCGGTGCCTGGCTGGCGGTGACGGGCAGCTGGTCGTGGGACGCGGTGATCCTGGGTCTCGCGGTCGGGATCTGGATCGGCGGGTTCGACCTGATCTTCGCCTGCCAGGACGTGCGGGCCGACCGGGCGCACGGGGTGCTGTCCTTCCCGGCGCGCTTCGGTATCCCGGCCGCGCTGTGGGGGGCGCGGGTCTGCCACGTGGTGACGACGGGCCTGCTGGTCTGGTTCGGTCTGGCGACGGACGCGGGGGCCTTCTACTGGGCCGGCATGGTGATCGTCGCGGTGGCCTTCGTGTACGAGCACCGGGTGGTGCGGCCGCACGACCTGTCCCGGCTGAACCGGGCGTTCTTCTCGGTGAACGGCTTCATCGGCATAGCGCTGTTCGTGTGCGCGCTGCTGGACCTGGTGGCGCGCGGGCTCACGGTGTGAGCGGGCGGGGGGTGGAGCGGCGCAGCGTGAAGGCCGCCACCACCCCGGCTATCAGCCCGAAGAGGTGGCTCTGCCAGCTGACGCCCGGGTCGGTGGGCAGGACGCCCTGGAGCAGTGAGCCGTACACCGCGGCGACGACCAGGCCGACGACCACGTCGAGCGGGCGGCGGTCCACGAAGCCGCGGACCAGCAGGTAGCCGAAGAGGCCGAAGACCACGCCCGACGCGCCGAGCGTGACGGTGCCCGCGGGGGCGATGAGCCAGACGCCGAGGCCCCCGATCAGGATCACGGTGAGCACCACTCCGGCGAAGCGGCGCAGGCCGCCCAGCGCGGCTATGAAGCCCAGGACCAGCAGGGGGACGCTGTTCGACGCGACGTGGGCCCAGCCGTCGTGGAGGAAGGCGGCGGGGACGATGTCGAGCAGTTCGCCGGGCTCGCGGGGGCTGATGCCGTGGTCGTCCAGGCCGTGGCCGGTCGCGAGGTCGATGGCCTCCAGGGCCCAGAGCAGCCCGACCCACCCCAGCATGACCACTCCGGCCATGAGAGCCCGGTCGCCGGTCCTCATACGTACGTCGTTCATGGCACGGCACCCCCCTTCACCCGTCGGAACGTACCAGCCCCCTCGGACAGTTCCGGGTGCCGTGCGCCGGATAGGCTCGGGGGGTGGATTCCCGGACTTCAGTAAGTCAGCAGCAGCGAATGCCTTGGATTGTCGGGGTTTCCGGCGCTTCGGGCACCCCATTCGCCGCCGCGGTGCTGCGTGGGCTGCTGGCGGCGGGGGAGAGCGTCGATCTGGTCGTGAGCCGGGCCTCGCGGCTGACCCTGCTGGACGAGACCGGGATCGCCTTCCGCGACGCGCACTGGCGCGAGGACCTGGCCGGCTGGCTGGCGCGGGGGGCGGACGGGAAGCCGGACACCTTCGGCGTGGACGTGTCCGGCGTACGGCACTGGGCGGCCGGTGATCTGGCCGCGGGGCCGTCCTCGGGGTCGTACCCCGCCAGGGGGATGCTGATCGTCCCGGCGTCGACGGCGTGTGTGGCGGGGGTGGCGCTCGGGCTCTCGAAGGATCTGTTGCAGCGGGCCGCGAGCGTGACGCTCAAGGAGCGGCGGAAGCTGGTCGTGGCGGTCCGCGAGACGCCGTTGAACGGGCAGACGCTGAAGCATCTGGTGGCCCTGGACGAGGCGGGCGCGGTCGTGCTGCCCGCCTCTCCGGGGTTCTACGCGGGGGCGACGCACATCCAGGACCTGGTGGACTTCGTCGCGGGGCGGGTGCTGGACGCGGCGGGGGTGCCGCACCGGCTGTACCGCCGCTGGGAGGGGGAGCTGGGGGGTGGCTCCGAGGGTGGCTCCGGGGGCTGATCCGGCGGGGTCAGCGCTTCTTGGGGGCGCGCGGGCCGCGGGTCCGGTCGACCCGGAGGGCGGCGGCGGGCTGGTGGGCACGCGAGCGGTTGGCCAGGTCCTGCAGCTCGCGCATCCGGGCGTAGGCCATCTCGATCGTGTACACGGTGCTATCACTCCTGAAGATTCGAAAGCGTTTTTTGATTAAGCGAGAAGATTTGCAGGCCTCAATGCCTGCACGCCTTAGATTCTACACGTAGACTTGCGATACTGCTGAACAATGGAAGGTTTCAGTCACATGGACGCGGTGGACAGGCAGCTCATCCAGGCCCTCCGGGAGAACGGCAGGGCCTCGTACGCCGAGCTCGGACGGCTCGTGGGGCTCTCCGGGCCCAGCGTCACCGACCGCATCAACCGGCTGGAATCGGCCGGTGTCATCACCGGCTACCGCGCCACCGTGGACGCGGCCTCGCTCGGGCTCGGCGTGACGGCCCTGATCGGCATCTCGCTGTCCGACGCCGCCGACCACGAGGACGTGGCGCGCCGGCTGAAGGACCTCGCGGAGATCGAGGACGCCTGGTTCATCGCGGGCGACGACTCCTACATGCTCAAGGTGCGCGTCGGTGACGTGGACGGCCTGGAGAGGACCATCCGCCGGCTCAGCGGCACCAAGGGCGTCTCGCGCACCCGTACCACGATCGTGCTGTCCACCAAGTGGGAGAACCGGGTCGGAGAGCTCCCCGAGCAGAGCTAGGGGGTGTCTCGCCTGTCGGGGCACTAGGCGTACGGTGGGCGGGGTCGGTTACGGAGAGAAATGGGAGGCGCCCTAGTGGACGCGGGACTCAAGCGCGAGCTGGAGCAGAAGGTCCGGGCCGGTGAGCGGCTGACCCGCGAGGACGGGATCGCGCTCTACGAGTCCGACGACCTGGCGTGGCTCGGCGGTCTGGCCCATGAGGTGCGTACGCGCAAGAACGGCGACGTCGTCCACTTCAACGTCAACCGGCACCTCAACATGACCAACGTGTGCACCGCCTCCTGCGCGTACTGCTCCTTCCAGCGAAAGCCGGGGGAGAAGGACGCGTACACGATGCGCATCGAGGAGGCGGTGAAGCTCGCCAAGGCGATGGAGGGCGAGAACCTCACCGAGCTGCACATCGTCAACGGGCTGCACCCCTCCCTGCCGTGGCGCTACTACCCGCGCTCGCTGAGCGCGCTGAAGGAAGCGCTGCCGCAGGTCTCCCTCAAGGCGTTCACGGCCACCGAGATCCACCACTTCGAGACGATCTCCAAGCTGTCCGCGTCGGAGATCCTGGACGAGCTGATCGAAGCCGGTCTGGAGTCGCTGACCGGCGGCGGTGCGGAGATCTTCGACTGGGAGGTCCGCCAGCACATCGTGGACCACCGCACGCACTGGGAGGACTGGTCGCGCATCCACCGGCTCGCCCACGAGAAGGGGCTCAAGACCCCGGCGACCATGCTGTACGGGCACATCGAGGAGCCCCGGCACCGCGTCGACCACGTGCTGCGGCTGCGGGAGCTCCAGGACGAGACCGGCGGCTTCCAGGTCTTCATCCCGCTGCGCTACCAGCACGACTTCGTGGACATGAAGGACGGCAAGATCCGCAACAAGCTCCAGGCGCGGACGACGATGGCGACCGGTGCCGAGGCGCTGAAGACCTTCGCGGTCTCCCGGCTGCTGTTCGACAACGTGCCGCACGTCAAGGTGTTCTGGGTGATGCACGGCGTGCAGACCGCCCAGCTCGCGTTGCAGCACGGTGCGGACGACATGGACGGCTCGGTCGTCGAGTACAAGATCACGCACGACGCGGACAACTACGGCACGCCGAACAAGCTCGGCCGCGAGGATCTGCTCGACCTGATCCGCGACGCCGGCTTCCGGCCCGTCGAGCGCAACACCCGGTACGAGATCATCCGCGAGTACCCGGGCCCGGACGCGGAGCGGCGCGAGTCGCCGCAGCCGATGCGGGTCTGACCCCCGGCGCCGTCGCGCTCGCGGCGCTGCACGTACGAAAGCTCCGGCCACCGTCCCCGGCCGGAGCTTTCTCGCGCCCGCAGGACTTTTCTCGCGTCCGCAGGGCTTTCTCGCGTTCCGGACCCTGGTTGAGTCGAAGGGGGCGTAATGGCTAATCTGCCTCTATGGCGCTTACATTCGAGGTGGACCCGAAGTTCGACCGGTCCGTGCGCGACGGCATAGCCGCGCTGTGGGCCGACGTGTCCAACGCGGGCGGCGCCGTGGGCTTTGTACCGCCCGTGACGGCCGAGGACGTCCGGCCCGAGCTGGTCAAGCACCTGGTCGCCATGGCCGAGGGCCGCACCCGGCTCCTCGTCGGCTACGACGAGGACGGCACGATCGCCGCCACCGCCTTCCTCGCGCGCAACACGCACCGGCTGATGACGCACTGGCTGTGGGCCTACACCGTGATGGTCCACCCCCGCCACCAGGGCCGCGGATACGGTCGCGACCTGATGGCGGCCGCCGCCGACGCGGCCCGCGCGACCGACGGCATCGAGGCCATCCGGCTCACCTGCCGGGGCGGCACGGGCGCCGACCGCTTCTACACGGCCTGCGGATACAAGGAGGTCGGGCGGGTGCCGGGGGCGATCCGGGTGGCCGACGGCGACGACCGCGACGACATCATCATGCTGCTGCCGCTCAGCTGATCACCGCCAGGATGGAGCCCTGCGAATCGATCGATTGCGGGGCATGCTTCACTGGTCGGGCAGGACTGTCGTACGTAGAGAGAAGGCCAGCTGTGTCCGCTGCCAAGCCGAGCGCAACGATCCGGTACACCGCGATGCGTCTCAGCATCTTCGTCGGCTGCTTCGTCGTCGCCGCCATCGCCGTCAACCTCGGACTGGTGCCGTCCGGGGCCGGGGGATCGAACCTCGTCTGGGTCATCCTGTTCGCCCTGGTGCTGTCCGCACCGCTCAGCTACGTCCTGCTGCGCAAGCAGCGGGACGAGATGTCCGAGCAGATCGTCTCCTCGGTCGACCGCGCCAAGGCCCGCCTGGAGGCCAACCGCACGCGTGAGGACGGCGTCACGCCGTAGCGTGTAAGGGGAACGTAAGCTTCCTCACACGCCCCGCCTTTTCCGACGAACCCCGGCACGGGAGCACTCGCTCCTGTACTGGGGTTTCTCGCGTTTCCAGGCGGAGTTGAGGATTCCGGTCCGTCCTGCGGGGCTTGCGGGGCGCTGTTCCGTGCCAAAGAAGACCTTTGAGGTTCTCAAAGTTCAAGTGTTAACGTGTTCGACGTGAAGACTGATGTGCGCCTCCGACCTGCCACGAGCGTCCCGCTCGTGGAGCGCCTTCATGTCGACCTCTGCCGCTGTATGTCCGCGGTCTGTTGCCGCAACGTCTGAAACCGGCACCATGCAGCGGCGCCGCCCCTGACGCGGGCGCCGCACCCCCGTCCCCCTCCGCACACCGTCCCCGTGCGTCCCGATGCGTCACATCTGGAGTGTGTCCGTGTCCGCGAACCCCGCGTCCACCGCCGAGAAGCCCGCCGGCTCCGGCTTCCGTATACCCAAGGTCCCGTTCTGGGCCCAGATCGTCGCCGGTCTGGTCCTCGGTGTCCTGCTCGGCTGGCTCGCCCGCAGCCAGGACATCGACTGGCTCTACACCACGCTCGACAAGGTCGGCCACATCTTCGTCCAGCTGCTGAAGCTGGCCGTCGCGCCCCTCGTCTTCTTCGCGATCCTGGTGTCGATCACCAACCTGCGCAAGGTCAACAACGCCGCCCGGCTGGCCGGGCGCACCGTGCTCTGGTTCATGATCACCTCGCTGATCGCCGTAGCCATCGGCCTCGCGATCGGCCTGATCACCAACCCGGGCTCCGGCACCGGCCTCACCCCGAAGGACGGCAAGCTCCCCGAGCACGCCGGCTCCTGGCTCGACTTCCTGACCGGCATCGTCCCGAGCAACGTCATCACGCCGTTCGCCGAGCTGAACGTCCTGCAGATCGTCTTCATGGCCGCCGTCGCCGGTATCGCCGCCCTCAAGCTCGGCGAGAAGGCGCAGCCGATCCTGACCCTCAGCGAAGCCGTCCTGGAACTCCTCCAGAAGGCCCTGTGGTGGGTCATCCGCCTCGCCCCGCTCGGCACCGTCGGCCTCATCGGCTACGCGATCGCCGACTACGGCTGGGACCTGATCGGCAAGTACGCCACGTTCACCGCCGACGTCTACATCGGCTGCGCCCTGGTGATGTTCGGCGTCTACCCGCTGCTGCTCGCCACCGTCGCCAAGGTCAGCCCGATCCAGTTCTTCAAGGGCGCCTGGCCCGCGATCCAGCTGGGCTTCGTCTCGCGCTCCTCGGTCGGCACCATGCCGGTGACCCAGCAGGTCACCGAGCGCCTGGGCGTCCCGAAGGAGTACGCCTCCTTCTCCGTCCCGTTCGGCGCCACCACCAAGATGGACGGCTGCGCCGCGATCTACCCGGCGCTCGCCGCGATCTTCATCGCGCAGATCTTCGACGTGCAGCTGGGCGTCGGTGACTACATCCTGATCGCGTTCGTCTCGGTCATCGGTTCGGCGGCCACCGCCGGTCTGACCGGCGCCACGGTCATGCTGACGCTGACCCTGTCGACCCTGGGCCTCCCGCTGGAGGGCGTCGGCCTGCTGATGGCCATCGACCCGATCCTGGACATGATGCGGACGGCGACGAACGTGGCCGGTCAGGCGCTCGTCCCGGTGCTGGTCTCGGCCCGCGAGAAGATTCTCGACCACGACGCGTACAACTCGGCCTCGGCCTCCCCGGTCGACGACGTCGAGCCGCGCGACACCGAGCCGGAGCGCGTCCCGGTCGCCGTCTGACCGGCGCTGACCGCCCGTCGCACCTGTGGGCCCCTTCTCCGTCGCGGAGGAGGGGCCCTGGTGCGCTCCGTACGACGGGCCCCGGGCGCGCCCCGTACCCTTACCCGGGAGTAGTGCTGCGGGGGAGGGAGGAAGTCGACGTGGGTGCTGTGAGGAACAAGCGGATGCCGCGCGCGGTGCGTGAGCGGCAGATGATGGACGCCGCGGTGCAGACGTTCGGGCAGCGGGGGTACCGGGCCGCCTCGATGGACGAGATCGCCGAGCTGGCCGGTGTGTCCAAGCCGCTGGTCTACCTCTACCTGAATTCAAAGGACGAACTCTTCACCGCGTGCATCCGGCGCGAGGCGCAGGCGCTGCTCGCCGCGGTCCGGGCGGGCGTCGAGCCGGGGCTGCCGGCCGACCGCCAACTCTGGGCCGGGCTACGGGCGTTCTTCACGCACACCGCGGAGAACCCGGACGGCTGGGCGGTGTTGTACCGGCAGGCGCGGACGCACGGGGAGCCGTTCGCCACCGAGGTCAACGTGATGCGCGAGGAGATCGTCGCGTTCGTGACGGGTCTGATCGGGGCCGCCGCCCGCGAGGCGCACCACGACCCGGCGCTCCCGGACCGGGACGTGGCGGGCCTCGCGCAGGCGCTGGTGGGCGCGGCGGAGGCGCTGGCCGGCTGGGCCAACGAGACCCCGGGCGTCTCGGCCCGGGAGGCGGCGGCCACCTTGATGAACTTCTCCTGGGCGGGCCTGGAGAACCTGATGAACGGGCGCCCGTGGCAGCTGCCGCCGGAGGGTGCTTAGCGCTCAATGCGGGACCTGCTCCGATAGCTACGGGCCCAACCGCGTGGCCGATCGACGGCTGTTGACGGCGATTATGGCGCTTGCGGCGGTGGTTGCCGTGATCGCGGGCCGGAACATACGTCGTTCGAGAGCGTCTACTCTTCTTCGTCCTGCTCCGCCTCGATTTCGAGGATTTGCTCCTCGGAGAGTTCATCCGTGAACAGCGCGCGAATCCGTTCCCGTGACTGATCGGCTGACGTCTTGCTCGGCGTCGGCATGTTGTCCGGGTGTGACCACCAGCGGCCGGGATGAAGTTCGTCCCACGGAGGACGGAGACTGGTCGGGCGTCGGTTGGCGCCCGGGTCGTGGTTGCCGAAACCGTCGGCGATGCTGTTCCACACCGGTCGGTAGTGCCGGATCATGACCCGTTCCGCGATGCTTACGAACGCCTCGATCGCGACCAGGTAGCGGACGCGGAAGTCGGCAACATCGAGATCATGGACTTGGAGGATCGACTGACGATGCTCGTACATCCGATCCCACAGAGTCGATGCGTCGGGCTTCTCCTCTGCCGTCCCCTTGCGTACGCCGGCGGGCCGGGCTTGCCCCACGTAGATGGGGATCCGGCACTCGGCTGAGCTGATCGGTGCGTACAAGGAGTGCGGGCCGCAGTAGTACAGGGCATACACTCCGGCGCCGTACACCGGAGTGACCGACTCCAGTGGTTCGGCCTCTCTGTTCAGGAGTTCGGCCTCGACGCTGCGGCCCAGGTTCACCAGGTCCAGAGGGTTGTATGGGGCGGAGCGGAACTCATTTGCGGTCTTGTGCCATGCTTTGGTCTTCCGCGGCTTCGGCGAGGGCTTCACCGGAGCGGGAAGAGCGCCGTACGGCGGATTAGGGGGAACCGACAACTGTCCTCCGAATCGTGGTTGTTACCGAGGTGGTTGGCTTACGGCGCGTGGACGTCCACGACGCCGGTGTTGCGGTAGTAGCGGCGTGCGCTCGGGTAGTCCTCGGTCTTCGGGTACATGATCAGGTATCCCGGCAGCGAGGTGATCTGCCACTGGTTCGGGAGACGCGCGGCGATGGTACGGAGCAGTTCGTCGGCGGTCGTTTCGTGGGCGGGGGGCTCTACGGTGATGTCGTCGAACTCGTTCGACGCCTGGTAGCGGAAGACGTAGGGCAGCTTCGTCTTGGTTGCCTGGAGGAGCGTGCTCAACGACACTTCCGCGTCGAGCGGCATGCTTTGGACCGGCAACTCGGTGATCTTGAAGTCGAGATCGATGGGGTAGTGGTGGTCGAAATGGTCATCGTCGACCTCGGTCGTGTCACGGCGCTTGCCGGGGTCGTTGTTCCCGAAGCCGTTGTAATTCCAGGGCACCTGCCCCTGGCCGCGATGCTGATTGATCAGTAGGCGCTCGGGTGCCACTGCCCCGAAGTCCTCGTCGACGTAGAGGCAGGTGAATGCCATCTCCGTGATGTCGATGTTCGTGCGCCCCGAGATCTTGCGGAAGTGCTTCTCGACGCGCTGTGGAAGGCTTCGGTCGGCCTTGCCCACGTATACGAGGTCGCCGGCCTTGTAGAGCTGGTACACGCCGGGAAGCGGGCGAAGGGCGCGAATGTTGGACATGGTTAGCCTAGCGGGGGTCAAGCCTTCCAGTGCTGTCGCGAGCTGGTCACCGAGGGCCTTGGTGATGCTGAGCTTGAACTCGGCGTGGTTCTCCAGCGGCACGACCAGGGCCTCCTGACATGTGGCGAGTGATTGGCATCACTCTAATCGGTGAATCCGGGAGATACGGGGCCGGACTTCCGTGAAGCGCTCACTTGATCGATAACTCCGCGGTATGGTTTTGACATGCCTGAGCTGCGAAAGAACCGCCCTGTGGTGGGAACCTGTGTGGAGTTGTTCGCCGGAGGCGGCGGCCTTGCCATGGGCGTTCACGACGCCGGTTTCCGGCCGCTATTGGTGAACGAGTACGCAAAGCGGGCCATCGAGACACTTCAGACGAACGAGATGCCCGGTGGTGGGAAGTGGCCACTCAAGCCCGGTGACGTCCGGTCCCTGACCGAGGACTTCAAGAGACTGGACGGCCAGGTGGACGTCCTCGCCGGTGGCCCGCCGTGTCAGCCGTTCAGCCTGGGTGGCGTCGCGAAGGGCGTCGAGGACGAGCGGAACATGTTCCCGCAGATGTTCCGGGCTATCCGAGAGATGCGCCCGAAGGCTGTCATCTGCGAGAACGTGCGCGGCCTCCTACGAAAGTCCTTCGAGCCGTACTTCAACTACATCCTCAACGAGTTGCGCCTCCCATTCGTCGAGCGGACCGAGGGGGCGACTTGGGAGGAGCACAACGAGGTCATCGAGAAGCTCCTTGCCAACGATTCCGTCCCGGCCTCGGAGCGGTACTACGTCGAGGCCGTGCCGGTGAATGCCGCGAATTTCGGCGTGCCTCAGATTCGCCAGCGCGTGATCATCGTCGCCTTCCGTGCCGACTTGTGCGCCGACTGGGAGAATGTCTGGGAGGAGCGCAGGCCGAGGCAGACGCACTCCGACGAGGCGCTGATCCACTCCATGCGCGAAGGCGGTGAGTACTGGTCGCGGTACAGCTGGGTGGATTCCGAGGCCCGCGCTCGCGCGATCGCCAACCTGCCCACGCTCAACCTCGACAACGCCAGGACGAGGGAGCTGGTGGCGCTCCGGCCCTGGCGCACGCTTCGTGACGCTATCCAGGGCATTGACGAGTTCAAGGGCCATTCCCTGCCGTTCGTGAACACCGACGACGTCAACGGGAAGGTGCAAGTGGGCGAGATCTCGGATCACTTCGGCTGGCCAGGCGCACGCATCTACACCGGACACACTCCGAACTTGCTGGACCGTCCGGCCAAGACCGTCAAGGCCGGCGTGCACGGTGTACCGGGAGGGGAGTCCGTGATGATGATGGATGATCCAACCTTTGACGGGAGCGGGTATCGCTACATGACCGTCCGCGAGACGGCGCGCGTCATGACCTTCCCGGATGATTGGCGGTTGGCAGGCCCGCGAGGCGAGAAGATGCGCCAGCTCGGGAACGCCGTGCCTGTGAAGCTCGCCAGAGTCTTCGGTGAGGCGGTCGCGGCCGCGCTGGACTCCGTCGGAGCCCTGGACAAGCCTGGCCTGAAGCGGTGACTGGGGCGGCCGTCGCAGGACAGCAAGGCTGGAACGATCGGCTTCCGCCGGGGAAGGCGTACAAGGCACAACCCGGCCTGTCCCGCGAGAAGAGGAGCGCTGAGCAGGACAGGGCCGCCGGTGGCAGGCATCGTCGCGCGGTCCCTCTCGATGATGAACAGTTCGCCCGTGCGTCGATCTCGCTCCGTCTGTACCGGAGTACGCGTCGAATCAGGGCCTACCTGCGCTGGTCGGACGGCGGGGGGACGGAGGAGCGCTATGTCTGCGAAGTCCATGAACTGACCCGCAAGGCCAACCTTGAGGTGGCTTGGAGCAGGGCGCGTGAGGCCGGAATGGTGGTTGACGAGCGGCTGCCCGCCAGTTCCTCCGCCTCGTCGGTCTCTGTGCGCGCGGTCATGAGCGCGAACAAGGGGAAGGACACCAAGCCCGAGCTACGTCTGCGCGCCGCTCTTTACCGGAAGGGCTTGCGTTACAGAGTGGGTATCCGGCCGCTCCCGCAACTACGTCGGACGGCGGATGTGGTCTTCCCCAAGGCCAAGGTGGCCGTATTCGTGGACGGCTGCTTCTGGCACGGCTGCCCGGAGCACTACCGGCCGGCGAAGAAAAGAGGCCAGGCGTGGGCGGAGAAGATCGAGGGGAACCGAGACCGTGATGCGGCTACTACGCTGGCGCTCAAGGAGCAGGGCTGGTCGGTTCTTCGATTCTGGGAACACGAGGACCCCGAGATGGCCGCAGAGCAGGTTCGGGTCGTCGTCGAGGAACGCCGTGCGACGACTGGATGACTTGCCTGTCTGCGGGGGCCCTTCCTTGGTTGAGGATGTATTGCCATGATCGGGCGCTAAGCCCTACTCGCCGAACTCATCGGCCTTGGCCCTCGTGAGGTAGCTCACTCGTCCCGTGTTCAGGACTGAACAGTTCGAGACGTGCCCGTGCTGTCCTGGACTGCTTGACCCCCGTCGGACGTGCGGGCAACTTCGGCACAGAGGAATCCCTGAAAGGGGACGATTTCCTGGTCCGTGATTCCCTCCATCCCACCGCTGCGTCACCTCAGGCCAAACCGCAAGTTACCGCTGGAACATCAGCCCGCGCTTGGCGTACCGGACGCGCTCGCCGTCCCCGTGAGGTGCACCCGCTCGCCGTCCCCGCCGCCGCGCAGCTGGAAGGCGGTGCCGTCCGTGGCGTAGGTGACCGTGCCGGGCAGCAGGACGGGCGCGCGGAAGTCGGCCCGTACGGTACGGATCAGGTCCGGCGCGGGGGCCTCGGCGAGGCAGCGGGCGACGGTCCACATGCCGTGGGCTATGGCCCGGGGGAAGCCGAACAGCCGGGCGGTCAGCGGGTACAGGTGGATGGGGTTGCGGTCGCCGGAGGCCGCCGCGTACCGCCGCCCGAGATCCGCGGGCAGCCGCCACTCGGCGACGGCGGGGAGATCCGCGGCGGCGGGGTCCGGGGCGGCTTTCGGTGGTGCGGCGGCGGGTGATGTTCCGGGGCGCGTCGCGTGGCGGGAGAGGTAGCCGCTGCGGGACTCCCACACCAGCTCGCCGGACACGCGGGCCTCGGTCACCACGGTGACCTCCGTGCCGCGTCGGTGCGGCGTCAACTCCTCCGCGTACACCGTGAGTTCGAGCCGGTCCTCGGGGTGCAGGGTGCGGTGGGCGGATATCTCGATCCAGGTGTGGACGAGTCCGGTGACCGGGAGCGGGAAGCGGCGGCGGGTCATCAGCCGCATGGCGAGCGGGAACGCCAGGACGTGCGGGTACGTGACCGGCAGCGGGCCGGAGTCAGCGAAGCCGCATATTCGGCGGTACGCGGCCAGCGGGCCGGGCGCCGCGGGGGCGGCCGGCAGGCTCGGGCGGTCGGCGGGCAGGGTGGCGTCCGGCCGTCCGGCCCGCTTGAGGGGGGAGGTGAGGGCGCCCCGGGCCAGCGAGAGGGTCAGGCTCGGCACGGGGTCACGCTCCCAGCAGGCTCTGGCCGCAGACCCGGACGACCTGGCCGTTGACGGCCGTCGACGCGGGCTGGGCGAACCAGGCGGTGGTCTCGGCGACGTCGACCGGGAGGCCGCCCTGTGCCAGGGAGTTCATCCGGCGGCCCGCCTCGCGGATGAGGAGGGGGACGGCCGCGGTCATCTTCGTCTCGATGAAGCCGGGGGCCACCGCGTTGACCGTGACGCCGTGGTCGGCGGCGGCGCGCGGGGCCAGGGAGCGGACGAGGCCGATGACGCCGGCCTTGCTGGCCGCGTAGTTGGTCTGGCCGTTGTTGCCGGCGATGCCCGCGATGGAGGCGGTGGCGACGATCCGGCCGCCCCGGTTGACCGTGCCGGCCTTCAGCAGGGCGTCGGTGGTGCGCAGGACGCTGTCGAGGTTGACGTCGATGACCGAGGCCCAGCGTTCGGCGGGCATGTTGGCGAGCCGCCGGTCGCGGGTGATGCCGGCGTTGTGGACGAGGATGTCGAGCCCGTCGGGGGCGGCGGCCGCGATGCGTTCGGCCGCGTCGTCGGCGGTGATGTCCAGGGGGAGGGCGGTGGCGCCGAGGCGGTCGGCGGTGCGCACCAGGTCCTCCTGGGCCTGCGGGATGTCCAGGCAGATGACGTGGGCGCCGTCGCGGGCCAGGACCGAGGCGACGGAGGCCCCGATGCCCCGGGCGGCGCCGGTGACCAGGGCGGTGCGGCCGGCGAGCGGGGCGGCCCAGTCGGCGACCGGGTCGGGGGCGGCGGCGGTCACCTCGATGACCTGGCCGCTGATGTACGCGGACCGGGGTGAGAGCAGGAAGCGGAGCGTGGACTCGGCCGAGGCGACGGCCTCGGGGACGATGCGGACCAGCTGCACGGTGGAGCCCTTGCCGATCTCCTTGCCGAGGGAGCGCACGAACCCCTCCAGCGCCTGCTGGGCGGCGGCCTGGTGGTGGTCGTCCGGGGAGGGCCGCACCCCGAGGACGACGACCCGGCCGCCGGGGGCGAGCGAGCGGACGACCGGGTGCAGGGCCGTGTGCACGGCGGCGAGCCCGGCGGCGGTGTCGACGGCCGTCGCGTCCAGCACGAGCGCGGCGGGCCGGTCGGCGCGCGCGACCACCTCCAGGCCGGTCGCGGCGAGGATCGCGGCCAGCTCCTGGGTGACGGCGGACTCCCCGGCGGTGAGGTGGAGGACCGGGCCGGTGAGCGCCGGTGTCTCCAGGGTCCAGCGCCGCAGCCGCGCGGGCTGCGGGAGGCCGAGCTTCCGGGTGAGGAACTTGCCGGGTGCCGTGCCGGTCAGGTGCAGATAGCGGTCGGCCATTGTCCAGACTCCCTGCTCGGTCGTAGATTTACTCCGGAGTAAGGTTACTCAAGAGTCAGGAGCTGGTCGAGATGAGTTGGTCGAGTTGATCCCCCTCGCACTCCCGCAGCCCCGCCGGGTCGCGGTCATCGGCGGAAGTCGCATTCCCTTCGCGCGCTCCGACGGGCCCTATGCACAGGCATCCAACCAGCAGATGCTGACCGCCGCGCTGAACGGGCTCGTCGAGCGTTTCGGGCTCCAGGGGGAGCGGGTCGGCGAGTTCGCCGCGGGCGCGGTCCTCAAGCACAGCCGGGACTTCAACCTGGCCCGCGAGACCGTGCTCGGCTCGCGGCTCGACCCGCGCACCCCCGCGTACGACGTCCAACAGGCGTGCGGTACCGGCCTCCAGGCGGTCATAGCCGCCGCGAACAAGATCATGCTCGGGGCCGTCGACTCGGCGATCGCGGGCGGCACCGACACCACGAGCGACGCGCCGCTCGGCGTCAACGACGAGCTGCGCAGGCTGCTGCTGTCGGTCCGGCGCGCGAAGTCGGCGGGCGGCCGGGCGAAGGCCCTCACGGGCGTACGGCCCCGGCACCTCGTCCCCGACATCCCGCGCAACGCCGAACCCCGCACCGGCCTCTCGATGGGCGACCACGCGGCGGTCACCGCCCGGCAGTGGGACATAGCCCGCGCCGACCAGGACCTCCTGGCCGCCACCAGCCACCAGCGCCTCGCCGCCGCCTACGAACGGGGCTTCCTGGACGACCTCGTCGTCCCGTACCTCGGCCTGGACCGCGACCAGAACCTGCGCCCCGGCTCCACCGTCGAGAAACTGGCCACGCTGAAGCCGGTGTTCGGTACGGACCACCCGGACGCGACGATGACCGCGGGCAACTCGACCCCGCTCACGGACGGCGCCGCGACCGTGCTCCTGGCGAGCGAGGAGTGGGCCGAGCGGCACGGTCTGGAACCGCTGGCATACCTCTCCCTGTACGAGACGGCCGCGGTCGACTACGTGGGCGGCGAGGACGGGCTGCTGACGGCGCCCGCGTACGCCGTGCCCCGGATGCTGGAGCGGGCCGGGCTCTCCATCGAGGACTTCGACCTCTTCGAGATCCATGAGGCGTTCGCCTCCCAGGTGCTGGCCACGCTGGCCGCCTGGGAGAAGCAGGGGCTCGCGCCCGTCGACCGGGACCGGCTCAACGTGGCGGGGTCCTCCCTCGCGACCGGGCACCCGTTCGCCGCGACGGGCGCCCGGATCGTCGCCACGCTCGCGAAGCTCCTCGCGGAACGGGACGCCCCGGGCCGGGGCCTGATCTCGATCTGCGCGGCGGGCGGCCAGGGCGTCACGGCCATCCTCGAACGCGTGTGAGGACGCGCCCCGCGAGGACGTGCGCGGTGCGCGGCGGGACCGCCCGCCGTGTCCACCCTCGCGGGGCCTGGCAGCACCCCCCGGCCGCCGGCCACGCCCAGCGCCAGCCGTACAACACCAGCCGTCCAGCGCCGACCGGCCCCAGCACCTCGTACGAGCACCAGCCGGCTGTCACCGCCGGTCCCAGTGAAGCGCCCGACCCCGATGCCGAGGAGCCGCACGTGTCCACGCCACCCGCCCCGTCCCCCGCACCCGCCGCCCCCGTCCTGGTCGAGCCGGCGAAGGTCCGGGCCGCCGACGGCACCGTCCGGCAGGTCTCCGTACCGGCGTTCGCCCCGCCCGTCCGGCGCGGCTCGCTCGCCGAGATACCGTTCGACAACGCCCGCGAGGCCCCCGCCGACGCCGTCCTCAGCCGCAAGCAGCCGGACGGCGGCTGGCAGGACGTGACGGCGGCCGAGTTCGCCGCCGAGGTGCTCGCCGTCGCCAAGGGCCTGATCGCGGAGGGCCTGCGCGGCGGCGACCGCATCGCGATCATGGCCCGCACGACGTACGAGTGGACGCTGCTCGACTTCGCCGCCTGGGCCGCCGGGCTGGTCACCGTCCCCATCTACCCGACCTCCTCCGCCTTCCAGGCCCGCTGGATACTCCAGGACTCCGGGGCCGTCGCCTGCGCCGTCGAGACCGCCGACCAGGGCCGGATCATCAGCCAGGAACGCAAGCAGCTCGGCGGCCTCGTCCACCTCTGGCAGTTCGACACGGGCGCGCTCGGCCGGCTGAAGAAGCTGGGCAAGGACCTCCCGGACGACGTCGTCGGCGCCCGCCGCGCGACCCTGGAACCGGAGACCCCGGCCACCCTCATCTACACCTCGGGCACCACGGGCCGCCCCAAGGGCTGCGTGCTCACCCACGGCAACTTCTTCGCCGAGGTCGACAACGCCATCGAGCTGCTGCACCCGGTCTTCAAGTCGGTCAGCAAGTACCCCGCGTCCACCCTGCTGTTCCTGCCGCTCTCGCACGTCTTCGGCCGGATGGTCGCGATCGGCTGCCTGCGCGCCCGGGTCCGCCTCGGCCACGCCCCGTCGATCCGGACCGAGGACCTGCTCGCCGACCTGGCCGGTTTCAAGCCGTCGTTCCTGCTGGCCATCCCGTACGTCCTGGAGAAGGTCTACAACACCGGCCGGGCCACCGCCGAGAAGATGGGCCGCGCCTCCTCCTTCGACCGGGCGGCCCGGATCGCCCAGCGCTACGGCCAGGCCGTCGAGGCCGCCGAACACGGCACCGGCCCAGGCCCCGGCCTCGGGCTGCGCGCCGCCCGCGCCCTGTACGACCCGCTGGTCTACCGCCGCATCCGGGCCGCGCTCGGCGGCCACGTCCGGTACGCGATCTGCGGCGGCTCCCCGCTGGGCCGCCGGCTCGCCGCCTTCTACGCGGGCGCCGGCATCGAGATCTTCGAGGGGTACGGACTGACGGAGACCACCGCCGCCGCCACCGTCACCCCGCCGCTCAAACCCCGCCTGGGCACGGTCGGCTGGCCGATGCCCGGCACCGCCGTCCGCATAGCCGACGACGGCGAGGTGCTGCTCAGCGGCGGGCAGGTGTTCAGGGGCTACTGGGACGCCGGGCGCGGTGAGGCCGTGCCCGTACTCGACGGCGGCTGGTTCGCCACCGGCGACCTGGGCGCGCTGGACGAGGACGGCTACCTCACGATCACCGGCCGCAAGAAGGACATCATCATCACCTCGGGCGGCAAGAACGTCACCCCGGCCCCGCTGGAGGACTGGCTGCGCGCCCACCCGCTGGTCAGCCAGTGCATGGTGGTCGGCGACAACCGCTCGTTCGTCACCGCCCTGATCACCCTGGAGCCGGACGGGCTCGCGCACTGGCGGCGGATGCGCAAGAAGCAGGACGTGCCGATGCGCGAACTCGTCCACGACGAGGAGCTGCGCACGGCCCTCCAGCGCGCGGTGGACGAGGCCAACCGGCTCGTCTCCCGGGCCGAGTCGATCCGCAAGTTCACGGTCCTGCCGGTGGACTTCACCGAGGAGGGCGGGCACCTCACGCCGTCGCTGAAGCTGAAGCGGGACGCCATCGCGCGGGACTTCGCGGAGGAGATCGAGGAGCTGTACCGGAAGTGAGGGTGGCGACCTGACCGCGTCCGGGCGGGGACGGGGCGCGGTCAGGCGGGGGTGTCGGGGGGCGGCGTACCCGGTTTCGTGTGGAGGAGTTCGCGGGCCTGCTCAGCCGCGCGGGCAATGGCCTCGGACACGTGGTCCAGGAACCGGGCCATGTTCTCCAGGCGGGTGCCCGCCGGGGTGTCGTGGCCGAGGACGGGGGCGCCCTGGCGCGCGGTCAGCGCGAGCTGGGCGGTCGAGTGGGCGCTCGCCATCATGGACTCGTACATGATGTCGTCGTCCACGGTGTAGCGCTCGCGGCGGCCCCCATCACGCTTCCTGCGGACCATGCCCTGGCCCTCCAGGTACGTGATCGCCTTGGAGACGGACGCCGGGCTGACCCCGAGGCGCTCGGCGAGACCGGCGGCGGTGAGGCTCCCGCTGTCGGTGAGGGACAGGCAGGCCAGCACCCGGGACACCATCGGCGGCGCGCCCGACGCCATGATCACCGCGGTGAACACCTCCTCGTACGCGCGCACCGCCTCGGGGTCGCGCCCGTACGGCTGCGGGGCCGGGCGCGCCTCGCGGGGCTCGGCCTTCCTGCGGCGGTGGGCGCGGTGCTCGGTGGCGCGGTGGGCGGCCTCGGCGCGGTAGCCGGAGGGGCCGCCGTTGCGGGTCACCTCGCGGGTGACCGTGGAGGTGGGGCGGTCCAGGTTCCGGGCGATCTCGGCGTAGGCCAGGCCGTCGGCCAGGCCCCGGGCGATCTGCCGGCGTTCCTGCTGGGTGAGCCTGCCTCCCGGCATCGCGGTCTCCTTCGTGGCCCGGGCGCGGTGGCCCTGGGACGGCCGATGGGCCGACTATAGCGTTCGCGCTCATTCCATTGCAACGAGCGGTGTGGCTGATCGTTGCGTTATGTGTGTGTCATTGCATCAACTTACTGGCTATGAACTGGGGTTATTGGGTTCCGATGCGCGTGAGTCGTTGCCCGTATCGTGAACGCAACGTAGCGTTTCTGGCATCGGAAAGTACGGGCCGGTGGGGCCCGCACGACCGGAGAAGGCCCTGAAGGAGCTTCTGCCATGACGAACCCGGCCATCGCGGCGAGCGGGCTGCGCAAGGCGTACGGCGACAAGGCCGTGCTCGACGGGATCGATCTGCGCATCCCGGCCGGGACCGTGTTCGCGCTGCTCGGCCCGAACGGCGCCGGCAAGACCACCGTCGTCAAGATCCTCTCCACCCTGATCTCGCCCGGCGCCGGCTCCGGCGGGATCAGCGTCGGTGGCCACGACCTGGCCGCCGACCCGCAGGCGGTGCGCGCGGCGATCGGCGTCACCGGGCAGTTCTCCGCCGTGGACGGGCTGATCACCGGCGAGGAGAACATGCTCCTGATGGCGGATTTGCACCACCTGTCCAAGGCCGAGGGGCGGCGGACCGCCGCCGAACTCCTGGCCCGCTTCGACCTCACCGACGCGGCGAAGAAGCCCGCCTCCACCTACTCCGGCGGCATGAAGCGCCGCCTCGACATCGCGATGACCCTCGTCGGGAACCCGCGCATCATCTTCCTGGACGAGCCGACCACCGGCCTCGACCCGCGCAGCCGCCACACCATGTGGGGCATCATCCGGGGCCTGGTCGCCGACGGGGTGACCGTCTTCCTCACCACCCAGTACCTGGAGGAGGCCGACGAACTCGCCGACCGCATCGCCGTACTCCACCGCGGCAGGATCGCCGCGGAGGGCAGCGCCGACGAGCTGAAGCGGATCGTCCCCGGCGGGCACGTACGGCTGCGCTTCACCGACCCGGACGCCTACCGCGCCGCCGCCCTCGCCCTCGCCCTCGGCGAGGCCACCGCGGACGACGAAGCCCTCTCCCTGCAACTCCCCAGCGACGGCACCCAACGCGACCTGCGCGCCATCCTCGACCGGCTGGACGCCGCCGGCATCGAGGCCGACGAACTCACCGTGCACACCCCCGACCTGGACGATGTCTTCTTCGCGCTCACCGACGCCGCCGTCCCCGCCCCGGCCGAGGAGGCCGTCCGATGAGCACCCTCTCCCTCGCCGTGCGCGACTCGGCCACCATGCTCCGCCGCGACCTGCTGCACGCCCGGCGCTACCCCTCGCTCACCCTGAACCTGCTGCTCACCCCGGTGATGATGCTCCTGCTGTTCGTCTACGTCTTCGGCGACACCATGAGCGGCGGCGCGGGCCGCTCCGCGTACATCGCGTACATCGTGCCGGGCATCCTGCTGATGACCATCGGTTCGACCACCGTCGGCACCGCCGTCTCGGTCTCCATGGACATGACCGAAGGGATCATCGCCCGCTTCCGCACCATGGCCATCCACCGCGGCTCGATCCTGTTCGGGCACGTCATGGGCAGCGTCCTGCGGACGCTCATGAGCGTCGTGGTCGTCGGCGGGGTCGGGGTGGTCATGGGCTTCCGCTCCACCGACGCCACCGTCCTGGAGTGGTTCGCGGCCTTCGGGCTCCTCGCGCTCTTCGCCCTGGCCTTCACCTGGATAGCCGTGGGTATGGGCCTGGGCAGCCCCCATGCGGAGGCCGCCGGCAACAACGCCACGCCGCTGATCCTGCTGCCGCTCATCTCCAGCGCCTTCGTCCCGCTGGAGTCGATGCCCGGCTGGTTCCGGCCGATTGCCGAGTACCAGCCCTTCACGCCGGCCATCGAGACCCTGCGCGGCCTGCTGCTCGGTACGGAGATCGGCCACAACGGCTGGCTCGCGGTGGCCTGGTGTGTCGGTCTTACCGTCCTCGGCTACTTCTGGTCCAGGGCGCGGTTCGCCCGCGACCCCGAGTAGGCGGTCCGCGCGGTTCACCCCTTCCCCTTGCCTGATGACCCGTCAGATAAGACGATGGCCCCCAACGGCCGTCGCATGACGGGTCGTCAGGTAAAGGGGAAGGGGTCGTGCGGTGCCGATACCACTCACCGGGCCGCTGTCGTACGGGATGCAGCTGCCGATCCAGTCGCAGAGCGCCCTCTACGCCGAGCCGTGGGAGGCCGGGGCCACCCCGGCCGACCTCGCCGAGATCGCCAGGACCGCCGACCGGACCGGATTCGCCTACATCGCGAGTTGCGACCACGTGGCCGTACCGCGGCGGCTCGCGGCGGGCATGGGCACCGCCTGGTACGACCCGGTGGCCAGCCTCGCCTTTCTCGCCGGGGTCACCGAGCGCGTCCTGCTGATGAGCCACGTCGCCGTCGTCGGGCTGCGCCACCCGCTGGTCACCGCCAAGCAGTACGCCACCCTCGACCACCTCAGCGGCGGCCGGCTGATCCTCGGGGTCGGGGCCGGCCATGTGCGCGAGGAGTTCGATGCGCTCGGGGCCGACTTCGACGGGCGCGGGGCCCTGCTGGACGAGACGATCGACGCGCTGAAGGCCGCGCTGGGGCCGGAGGAGTACCCGGAGTTCGCGGGGGAGCGGTTCTCCTTCGCCGGGCTCGGGCAGCTGCCGCGCCCGGCCCAGGAACGGGTACCGCTCTGGGTGGGCGGCTCCTCGCCCGCCGCGGTGCGCCGGGCCGCCGTGCGGGGGGACGGGTGGCTGCCGCAGGGCGACCCCCGGGACCGGCTGCCCGCGCAGATCGCCCGGCTGCACGCCCTGCGCGAGGAGGCCGGGAACGCCGAGCCGGTCGTCGTCGGCGCCCTCACCGAGCCGCTGTACGTGGGGGAGCCCGGCTGGCCCGTGGGGCGGCGCACGCTCAGCGGGAAGCCGCAGGCGCTGGCGGAGTCGCTGCGCGCGTACGCCGCGATGGGTGTGCATCAGATCCAGGTGCGCTTCCGCAGCCGGGGCGTGAGCGAACTGACCGATCAGATGGCGGCGTTCGCCGCCGAAGTCGCACCTCACCTCGACAGGTAGGAGTCAGGCCATGGGCAAGCTGGACGGGCGGACCGTGCTGATCAGCGGGTCCGCGCGCGGGCAGGGCGAGCAGGAGGCGCGGCTCTTCGCCGCCGAGGGCGCCCAGGTGGTGATCGCCGACGTGCTGGACGAGCAGGGCGCGGCGCTGGCGAAGGAGCTGGGCGAGGAGTCCGCGCTCTTCGTGCACCTGGACGTGTGCCGGGAGGAGGACTGGCAGGCCGCCGTCGCCACCGCGAAGGGCGCCTTCGGGAAGATCGACGGGCTGGTCAACAACGCGGGCATCCTGCGGTTCAACGAGTTGGTCTCCACGCCGCTGGAGGAGTTCCAGCAGGTGGTGCAGGTCAACCAGGTGGGGGCGTTCCTCGGGATCAGGACCGTGGCGCCGCTGATCGCGGAGGCCGGGGGCGGCACGATCGTCAACACCTCCTCGTACACCGGGCTCACCGGCATGGCGTTCGTCGGGGCGTACGCGGCGAGCAAGCACGCCGTGCTGGGCCTGACCCGGGTGGCGGCGGTGGAGCTGGCGGCCAAGTCGGTCCGGGTCAACGCGCTGTGCCCGGGTGCGGTGGACACCGCGATGACCAACCCGGCGGCGCTGGACCCGGACGCGGACCCGGAGGAGACCAAGGAGGCGGTGGACGCGCTCTACCGCAAGCTCGTGCCGCTGGGCCGGATCGGCCGGCCCGAGGAGGTCGCGGCCCTCGCCCTCTTCCTGACCTCGGACGACTCCTCGTACATCACCGGGCAGCCGTTCGTCATCGACGGCGGGTGGCTGGCGGGCGTCAGTCTCTTCTGACGTAGCGTCAGGTATTGACGGGCCGGGGCCCCGGTGGAACAGTCGGACACACATCACGACCTGACGGAGCGTCAGAAACGATTGAGGACGGTGAACCCCCTTGGAATTCGGGCTCTTTGTACAGGGGTACGTGCCCGCCGCGCGGGCCCAGGCGGACCCCGGGGCAGAGCACAAGGCGCTGATCGAGGAGACCGAGTACGTCATCCAGGCGGACAAGTCCGGCTTCAAGTACGCCTGGGCCTCCGAGCACCACTTCCTGGAGGAGTACTCGCACATCTCCGCCAACGACGTCTACCTGGGCTACCTCGCCCACGCCACCGACCGCATCCACCTCGGCTCCGGCATCTTCAACCCGCTCGCCCCGGTCAACCACCCGGTCAAGGTGGCCGAGAAGGTCGCCATGCTCGACCACCTCTCCGAGGGCCGCTTCGAATTCGGCTCCGGGCGCGGGGCGGGCAGCCACGAGATCCTCGGGTTCATGCCGGGCATCACCGACATGAACCACACCAAGGAGCTCTGGGAGGAGACCATCGCCGAGTTCCCCAAGATGTGGCTCCAGGACGAGTACGTCGGCTTCCAGGGCAAGCACTGGTCGCTCCCGCCCCGCAAGATCCTGCCCAAGCCGTACGGGAAGTCCCACCCGGCGATGTGGTACGCGGCCGGCTCGCCGTCCTCGTACGCCATGGCCGGGAAGAAGGGGCTCGGCGTGCTGGGCTTCAGCGTGCAGAAGGTCTCCGACATGGAGTGGGTCGTCGACTCCTACAAGACCGCCGTCAAGGACGCCGAGCCGGTCGGTGACTTCGTCAACGACAACGTGATGGTCACCTCCACCGCGATCTGCGCCGAGACCCACGCGAAGGCGGTCGAGATCGCGGTCGGCGGCGGGCTCAACTACCTCCAGTCGCTGCTGTTCCGCTACCACGACACGTTCCCCCGCCCCGAGGGCATCCCCGAGTGGCCCGAGCTGCTGCCCGAGTACACCGAGGAGATCATCGAGCTGCTGATCGCCGAGGAACTGATGATCTGCGGCGACCCGGACGAGGTGCTGGCCCAGTGCCGGAGGTGGGAGCGGGCGGGGGCGGACCAGCTGAGCTTCGGGCTGCCGATCGGGATCGGGCGCGAGGACACGCTCGAATCGATCCGGCTGATCGGTGAGCACGTGATCCCGAAGATCGACACGGACCCGGTCCACCGGACGACCCGGTTCCGGGACGCGGCGTAGTCCCGGGGGCGCTGCCCCCGAACCCCCGCGCCTCAAGCGCCGGCGGGGCTGGTTTCTCAAGCCCCTCCGGCGCTTGAGGAGCGGGGCCGGGGCGGAGCCCCACAAACCCAGCCCCTCCGGCGCTTGAGGAGCGGGGTGCGGGGCGGAGCCCCGGTAACGGGAAGGGGCGGGTAGGGGAACAGGCCCGCCGCAGGCGCCCCGCCCCCCATCGCACCCGGCTCGCCCCCCCGCACGGGCGGCGTCTTCCCGGACCGCCGCTCCCCGCCGGGGTGCGTACCGCGGCCGTACGCACCCCGGCGCACCACCCACCATCCACAGGAAGGGACCCCCCATGCTCGACCACCTCATCCGCGGAGCGACCGTCGTGGACGGCACCGGCGGTCCCTCCTACGCCGCGGACGTCGGCGTCCGCGGCGGCCGCATCGCCGTCATCGCGGAACCCGGCACCGTCACCGAGGAGGCCGTGACCAGCGAGGACGCCACCGGGCTCGTCCTCGCACCCGGCTTCGTCGACCCGCACACGCACTACGACGCCCAGCTGTTCTGGGACCCGTACGCCACCCCCTCGATGAACCACGGCGTCACCACCGTCGCCGGCGGCAACTGCGGGTTCACGCTCGCCCCGCTCCACCCGGACCGGCCCGAGGACGCCGACTACACGCGGCGCATGATGGCCCGGGTCGAGGGCATGGCCCTCAAGGCGCTGGAGGAGGGCGTCGACTGGACCTGGTCCGGCTTCCGGGAGTACCTGGACGCGCTCGAAGGCCGTATCGCCGTCAACGCCGGCTTCATGGTCGGCCACTGCGCGCTGCGCCGCCATGTGATGGGCGCGGACGCGGTCGGCGGGCAGCCGACGCCCGAGCAGATGGACGCCATGCTCGGCCTCTTCCACGACGCGATGGACGCCGGCGCGTGGGGCCTGTCGACCACGCAGTCCTCCACCCACTCCGACGGCGACGGGCAGCCGGTCGCGTCCCGGCACGCGCTGCCGGAGGAACTGCTCGCGCTCTGCCGGGCCGTCGGTGAGCACGAGGGCACGCAGATCGAGGCGATCGTGGCGGGCTGCCTCGACCAGTTCGCGGACGAGGAGATCGACCTGCTCGTGGACATGACGGCCGCCGCCGGGCGCCCGCTGAACTGGAACGTCCTGACCATCGACGCCGCCGTCCCCGAACGCGTGCCGCGCCAGCTGGTCCCCAGCGAGCGCGCCCGCCGGGCGGGCGGCCGGATCGTGGCGCTGACCATGCCGATCCTGACCCCGATGAACATGTCGCTCGGCACGTTCTGCGCGCTCAACCTGATCCCCGGCTGGGGCGACATCCTCGCCCTGCCCGTACCCGAACGCATCGAGCGGCTGCGCGACGCGGACACCCGCGCCGAGATGCTGCGCCGCGCCGACAGCAAGGAGGCCGGGGTCTTCCGCCGCCTCGCGGACTTCGGCCGGTACGTCATCGGGGACACCTACAGCGCGGCCAACGAGGGCCTGACCGGCCGGGTCGTGAAGGACATCGCGGCCGAGCGCGGCCAGGACCCCTTCCACTGCCTGGTCGAGATCTGCGCCGCCGACGAGCTGCGGACGGTCCTGTGGCCGATGCCCACCGACAACGACCCGGACTCCTGGGCGCTGCGCAAGGAGACCTGGGAGCACGAGGACGTCCTGCTCGGCGGCTCGGACGCGGGCGCGCACCTGGACCGGATGTGCGGCGCCCCGTACACGACCCGCTTCCTCGGGGACTGCCTGCGCGGCCGGAAGCTCGTACCGCTGGAGCGGGCGGTGAAGATGCTGACCGACGACCCGGCGCGGCTGTTCGGCCTGCGCGAGCGCGGCCGGGTCGAGGAGGGCTTCCACGCCGACCTCGTCCTGTTCGACCCCGAGCGCATCGACGCCGGCCCGGCGACCCTCGTCCACGACCTGCCGGGCGACAGCCCCCGGCTCGACTCCAAGGCGCTCGGGATCGTGTCGGTCCGGGTCAACGGGGTGGAGACCCTGCGCGACGACAAGGTGACCGGGGCGGTCCCGGGCACGGTCCTGCGCTCCGGCCGCGACACCCGGACGGTGAGCACGCAATGACCACCACGCCCCAGCGCCTGTTCATCGGCGGCGAGTGGACCGAACCGGCCGACGGCCACTACGAGGTGACCGACCCGGCCACCGAGGAGACCGTCGGCCTCGCCCCCGAGGCGAGCCGCGCGCAGGTGTACGAGGCGGCGACCGCCGCCCGCGCCGCCTTCACCTCCTGGTCCCGCACCCGCCCCGAGGAGCGCGCCGCGATCCTGGACCGCGCAGCCACCCTGATCCAGCGGGACGCGGCCGCCCACGCGGACCTCGCCCGCGCGGAGAGCGGCGCCACCACCGCGACGGCCCGGGGCATGCAGGTCGCCGTGGGCGCGGCCCGGTTCCGGCGGTACGCGAAGGGGGCGCTCGAACCGGTCGAGGAGGCGGTCGCGCCGCAGATCAACGAGGCCGGGCCGATGGGCCGGGCCGGGGTCTTCGGCGCGCTCGCCGTACGTCAGCCGGTCGGCGTCGTCACGTGCATCACCTCGTACAACAACCCCTGGGCCAACCCGGCGGGCAAGATCGCCCCCGCGCTCGCCATGGGCAACACCGTCGTCGTGAAGCCGGCCCCGCAGGACCCGCTCTCCGTCTACCGGATGGCCGAGGCGCTGGCCGAGGCGGGCGTCCCGCCGGGCGTCGTCAACGTCGTCAGCGGCTCGGCCCCGGCGGTGGGCGAGGCGGCCGTCGACGCGCCGGACGTGGACATGGTGAGTTTCACCGGTTCCACGGCGGTCGGTCAGCGGATCGCGGAGGTCTGCGGCCGTTCCATGAAGCGGCAGTTGATGGAGCTGGGCGGCAAGGGCGCGGCCCTCGTCTTCGAGGACGCCGACCTGGACGCGGCGGTGGCTGGCATCGGTACGACGTTCTCGTTCTACAGCGGACAGATCTGTACGGCTCCGACCCGCGTCCTGGTCCAGCGGGGCGCCCAGGACGCGCTGATCGCCAAACTGGCCGCGTACGCCGGGTACTTGACGGTCGGAGATCCGGCGGTGAAGGGCACGGTCGTCGGCCCGGTCATCTCCGCCGCCCACCGCGACCGCGTCGAGTCGTACGTGGAGCTGGGCCGCAAGGAGGGGGCCCGGATCGTCACGGGCGGCGAGCGCCCGGACCCGACCGGCCGGGGCTTCTACGTCGCCCCGACCCTGCTGGCGGACTGCACCCCGGACATGCGGGTGGTGCGGGAGGAGATCTTCGGCCCGGTCGTGGTGGTGGTCCCCTTCGACGACGAGGAGGAGGGTATCGCGCTGGCCAACGACAGCGACTACGGGCTGATCGACTACGTCTGGTCCGGCGATGTGGCCCGCGCCTTCCGGGTCGCCCGCAGGCTGCGGGCCGGCGGGGTGGGCGTCAACACGATCGGCCGGAACATGGAGGCGCCGTTCGGCGGGTTCAAACGGAGCGGCGTCGGCCGGGACGTGGGCTCGTACGCGCTGCACGCGTACAGCGAGGTGCAGGCGATCGTCTGGCCGGGGTGAGAGAACCCATTATCTCGCCATCAAGTATCTTGACATCGAGAGAGTGACCCGGCAGGCTTCCCCAGGTCTGTTGATCTCTTGATGCCGAGATACCTGGGGGTGGGCGGCGGTGCGACGCGCAGGGGCGGGCACGCGCGGGGCGGCGAGGACGGCGGGGGCGCCGAAGCGCGGCCCGGGTCTGCTGGCCCAGCTACGCAACCCACCGGGCGGCCGGGACGCCCGGATCATGCTGCTCGCCTTGGCCGTCGACCGCACCGGCTCCGGCCTGTGGGCGGCGTCCTCGGTCCTCTACCTCACCTTCGTCACCCACCTGAGCGCCCAGCAGATCGGCGTCCTGCTGGGCACGGCCGGTGTCGCGGGCATCGCGGGCTCACCCCTCGCCGGGCGCCTGGCCGGTCGCTTCCCGGTCCGCCCGCTGCTCATCGGCTGCCACCTGCTGCGGCTGGTGACGCTCACCCTGGTGCTGCTCTGCGCGGACTTCGAGGCGCTGCTCCCCGTGATCGCGGTGACCTACCTGGGGGACAGGGCGGCCAAGACCCTGGAGATGCTGTTCGCCACCCGCGCGGCGGGCGAACGGCGCGCCGCCTACCAGGCGTTGTCCCGCAGCGCCGCCAACGCCGGGTACGGGGTCGGCGCCGGGATCGCCGCCATCGGCCTCGCCATCGGCACCACGGACGCCTACCGCGCCCTGATCCTCGGCAACGCCCTCTCCTTCGTCGTCGCCGCCGCGCTGGTGTGGCGCACGGGCGAGCCGGACGGCCGGACGACGGAGGTGGCGCGGGCGGTGCCCGTACCCGGTGCCGCGGCCCCCGCCCGCCCCAAGGGCCCCTGGCGGGACCGGGGTTACCTCCGCTTCGCCCTGCTGGACATCCCCATGAACCTGGACGACTCCGTCCTCGGGGTCGGCCTGCCCCTGTGGCTCGTCAACCGCACCTCCGCCCCGCACGCCCTCGTACCGGCCTTCCTCGTCATCAACACCGTGCTCGTCGTCGTACTCCAACTGGCCGTCTCCCGAAGGGCCGAGGGCCCGCGCCAGGCGGTACGGGCGGTGCTGCTGTACGGGGTCCTGATGTTCGTCTCCTGCGCCCTGCTGGCCGGCGCCACCGGCGGCGGGACCTGGGCGGCGGCCACCGTCCTGCTCGCGGCGGCGGTCCTGGTCACGATGGCCGAGCTGATGCGCTCGGTCAGCTCGTGGGAGCTGGCCGTACTCCTGGCCCCGCCGGACGAACGGGCCGCCTACCTGGGCGTGGCAGGCATGTCCCAGTCCATCCAGAAGTCGGCGGGCCCACCGCTCCTGACGGGCGTGGTGATGGCCGCGGGTCCGGCGGGCTGGTTGGCGCTGGGGGTGGTGGTCGCGGGGGTGGCGGTGGTCCAACAGCGGTGCTGCGGACGGAGGTTGCGGACTGCGGAGGCCCCGGCGGCGGAGCGGACCCGGCCGGCCGGTGCCCCCGCCGGCGGGACGGCCTGACGCCCGCTCTCGGGAACACCGGGCTCGCGATCCGCCGGTGCCTCGGCCTGGCGCCCCGGACCGCATACGTTGGAGCGGTCACGCGACAACGACGGAGGTGCCTTCGTATGCGGATCGCCACCACGATCTTCCTCACCGACGAGACCATCACCCCGGTGCGGCTCGCGCACCAGCTCGAACAGCGCGGGTTCGCCGGGCTCTACCTGCCCGAGCACACCCACATCCCGGTGAGCAGGGAGACCCCCTATCCGGCGGGCGGCGAACTGCCCCGCGAGTACGGGCGCACCCTGGACCCCTTCGTCGCCCTCGCCCAGGCCGCGGCGGTCACCGAGCGGCTGGCCCTGGGGACCGGCATCACGCTGATCGCCCAGCACGACCCGATCGACCTGGCCAAGCAGATCGCCACGCTCGACCACCTCTCCGCCGGCCGCTTCACCCTGGGCATCGGCTACGGCTGGAACGTCGAGGAGGCCGCGGACCACGGGGTGGCCTGGTCGACGCGCCGGAGCCTGGGCCGCGAGCGGCTGGCGCTGATGCGGGCGCTGTGGGCGGCGGAACCCACGCCCTACGAGGGGGAGTTCGCCTCGGTCCGGGCCAGCCACGCGCACCCCAAGCCCTTCCAGCAGCCGCGCGGCCCGCTGACCGGCCCGCGCACCCTGATCGGCGGCGCCGCGGGCCCCAGGCTCTTCGCCCACATCGCGCAGTCCGCGGACGGCTGGCTCCCGATCGGCGGCCGGGGCCTCACGGAGTCCGTCCCCCGGCTCCGCACCGCCTGGGAGGCGGCGGGCCGCGACCCGAAGGACCTCCACGTCGTCCCGTACGCGGTCCTCCCGGACCCGGGCAAGCTGGCCCACTACGCGGACCTGGGCATCGAGGAGATCGTCCTCCAACTGCCCCCGTCCGCCGAACCGGAGGTGCTGCGGACGCTGGACGCGTACGCGGCGTACCTCTGAGCGCGCGCAGGTCCTGTTCGGCCTCGTCCCGCTCGCGGAAGCGCAGCGTCGAGTCCGACGACATTACGTCTCCGTCCGCCGCGAACCGGTAGGTCCAGCGGAACGTGACCAGGGGCCCGGCCACCTCGGTCACCTCGACCCAGGACTCGACCGGGCCGGTGCCCGGGACCTCGGTCACGCTGCGGGAGTTCTCGGGGGTCCACTCCTCCCAGGTGCGCCGCGCCGGATCGCGCGTCTCGAAGACCAGGCGTCCGCCGGGGCGCAGCGCCTCATGGGCTCCCCACAGGGACGCGTGCCAGGCATCGGGGTCGGCGATGGCCTGGGCGGCGTTCGCGGTCACCGTCGCGTACCCGGGCGCGACGCCCGTACACCGCATGCTGGTTGGTCACAATAGAGTCACCCAGCCTCCCCAATTCCCGCACATCTTGTCCAAAGTAATACTGTCATTCCACTCGAAGTGGCGTATGCCGAGACGTGGGGGGACCACATGGCCAAGGTGTTGAGCCGGCGCAAGCGGATCTGGATAGGCGGCATCGCCCTGTTCGCCTTCGGGGCGGTGGGCTGTACGCAGTCCGGGCAGGACGACGCGGCCTCCGTGGCGGCGACGAGTGCCGCGCCGGCCCCCACGGTCACGGTGACCGTCACGGCCACGGCGACCGAGACCGCCACACCCGCCCCGGCGCCCACGGTGACCGAGACGAAGACCGTGAAGGTGCCCGGTCCGACCGTCACGGCGACCGTCACCAGGGCGACCTCCTCCGGGTCCGGTGGCAGCGGGTCCGGCAGCGGTGGGTCCGGTGGCGGTGGGACCACGGCGACCAGCACGTGTTCGATCCGCTCCAACGCGGGGAACTGCTACAGCGCCGGCCAGTTCTGCCGGAACAGTGACCACGGCGCCCTGACGACCACGGCCGCCGGTGCCCGCATCAAGTGCAGTTACAGCGGGAGCGCCTGGCGGTGGACGTACGCGTGAGGGCAGGGCGGCGGCGGAGCGATCTGCCACCCCGGGGCTGACCGCTCCGGCTTCGATCGTCCGTTCGGAGCTCGGTGATAGCTTGGCACGCCAGTTCTGACGTGGACGCTTTGCCAAGGGGGACCCATGCAGCAGTCGGTGCGGAGTCGGATGGTGGCTGGAGCGGCGGCCGGGACGTTGGCCCTGCTCTTTGCCTCGGGCTGTTCGTTCAGCGTGGGTGGCGACAAGGTCGTCAAGAAGGCCGAGGTCGCCAAGCGGGCCTCGGCCGGCCTGGGCAAGGTGGCCGGCCGCGAGCCCGAAGGCGTGACCTGCAAGGACGACCTCAAGGCCAAGGTCGGCGAGACCGTGCGCTGCACGTTGACCGACAGCGGAACGAAGCAGGGCATGACGGTCACCGTGAAGTCGGTCGACGGCGACAACGTGAAGATGGACTACAAGGTGGACGGCGGATTGGACACCGGCGCCTCCCCGGACCCCCAGCCCAGCGACTCCGCACAGCCCACCGACACGTCGAGCGGCGACACCGGCGGGGCGCACTCCGTGGACAAGGCGGAGGTCGCCCGCAAGGGCAAGGCCGCCCTGGCGGCCCAGGTCGGCAAGGAGCCCGACGCCTTCTCCTGCCCCGTGAACCTTCCCGCCCGGATGGGCGCCACGATCCGATGCCGGCTGACCGATGGCAGCGAGCAGTACGGCGTGACGGTCATCGCGAAGTCCGTCGTCGGCGGCAAGGTGGACATGGGCTTCAAGGTGGACGAGACGCCGGCCGGCTGAGCGGGGCCGGACGGACGGCGAGCGTCGGGCCCGTGCTCGCCGTCCGGCTGGTCAGCCCTGACGCGCGTACGTGACGAACGCGGCCCAGGCCGTGGGCGCCACGTCGAAGTGGGGACCCGGGATGTTCTTCGAGTCGCGGACGTGGACGGCGGAGGCGCAGGAGGCGACCTCGATGCACTGCCCACCCTCGCCGCTGCTGTAGCTGGACTTGCGCCAGTCGTAGGCGACCTCGATGCAGTTGCCGCCCTCACCCGTGCTGTAGCTGCTCTTGAACCAGTGCAGTTGCTCGGTGTTCATCGCTCTCCCAACATCTTCTCAATCAGTGCTAGGGACTCCCTCGGGGAGAGAGCCTGCGCCCGGATAATCCCATAGCGCTCGCTGTAGAAGCGCACCTCTTCTGGCTCGGTGATCAGCCGTGCATGCCCGTACAGCTCGGTGTAGGCCACTTGGGAGCGTCCCTTGGGGGTGATCAAAGTGAACGTGCCGTCGAGTGCGGGATGTTCATCGCGATCCGTAGGCATTACCTGAATCTCTACGTTACGCAGGCGTCCGACCCGCAGGAGTTGCCGCAGCTGGTCCACGTGCACATCACGCCTCCCGAGGGGGCGCCGTAGGGCGGTTTCCTCCAGTACGTAGCTGAAGGTTGGCGCAGGCCAGCGTTCGAAGACCTGTTGTCGCGCGAGCCGGTCGGCGACTCGCTTCTCGATGGTCTCCTCGCTCAGCAGCGGACGCCGCTGGGTGAATGTGGCTCGCGCGTACGCCTCAGTCTGAAGCAGGCCAGGCACCACCTGCGCGCTGTACTCATGCAACGCAACCGCCTCCGCCTCCGTCCGGGCGAAGTCCCGGAACCACCCCGGATGCCGCGTACGCGACCGCGCCAACGCTTCCCGTACCTCGTCCGCCGCCGCCTCCAGCAGACCGCCCGTGTTCAGGGCGCGGTCGGCGAGGACCAGGAACTCCGGCTGCGGGGTGCGGACGCCCCGTTCCATCGCGGAGATCAGGTCCTCGCCGCAGTGGGTCGCCGTGGCCAGTTCCCTCTGGCTCATGCCCGCGCGTTCGCGCAGGAACTTCAGCTGCCTGCCCAGCGCCCTGAACAGGTGCGCGGTCCCGTCCGATTCGGCCGGACGCTCCGGCCGCTCTTCACGTTGCGTGTTCGTCATCTTCCCCGTACCGCCTCTGTCCGTCCGGTCACGGCCGACGTCCCGTACAGCCGGTCGGGCGGGCCCGTACAGCGTTACGGAGTCGTGGTGTCACTCCTGGTCAGCGTACGAGCACACGGCCACGCTGAGTCACATGAACGCCGAAATCACCCTTGTGGGTACCGAATTCGTCCAGCGCTTCAGCGCATCCCGTCGAGGCGCCCGGCTCGCCCGCCGTCTCGCCGTGCACCAACTGGACGCGTGGGGCGTGCCGTACGGGAGCGAGCTGTCCGACGACGTGGCGGTGGTGGTGGCCGAGCTGGCCGCCAACGCGGTGCTGCACGGCCATGTGACGGGGCGGGACTTCGAGCTGCGCGTGCTTCCCGTGGCGGACGGGTTCCGCGTCGAGGTGTCGGACGCGCGCGGGGAGCGGCGGCCGGAGGTGTGCGCGGGCGGTCCCGGTGCGGAGGCCGGGCACGGGCTCCGCCTGGTCGAGGCGCTGGCGGCGGAGTGGGGCGTGGCCGAGCGGGTGGTCGGCAAGACGGTGTGGGCGCGGGTGGCTCGGGGGGATGACCGCCGGCCGGCGGTCAGCCGACGCGGCCCACGTGAATGACGATGATCGTGACGTGGGTGTCCTTGATCTCGTACAGCACTCGGTAGCGCCCGACGTGCATGCGGCGCAGTGCGGACGAGCCGTAGGGCGCCGCTCCTTCGGGGAGCGGGTTCTCGGCGAGCAGATCGACGGCATCCATGAGCAGGCGCAGTCCGTCCGGGTCGTCCTTGAGGAACCGGGCGGCCCGGTCGATGGCGTGCTCGTCCCAGGTGATCAGGTAGGTCAACCCTGCTCCAGGCCGAGCCGCGCGCGCACCTCGTCGTGAGGAACGGTTTCCACGGCACCGGAGGACCGGCGGGCCTGGTACTGGGCGAGAGCTAGAGCGTCTTCCAGCTCGGCGAGCTCCTGAGGGTTGATCAGTATGGCCGCCGGCTGACCGTGGTCGGTGATCGTGATGCGCTCGCGGGCATTCGAAGCACGACGGACAAGCGAACCGAAGCGGGCGCGGGCCTCGGTGATCGGGAATGTGTCACTCATGTAATGAAGTGTACACTTTGTTGCGGTTCTGTTCAGTGGGTCGCGCGTCCCGTACCCGAGAGGGGTGAGCGCCCCCTACAACGCCCGCAGCGCCCGCACTCGCGTCCGTCCCGGCGCCTCCTCCGTCGGTTCCGGCGGCTCCGCCGGCCCCGCGCCCTCCACCAGCCCCGGCAGCTCCGTCAGCGCGGACACGTGGAAGTCCGCCGTCTCGACCACGTCCGGGTGGTCCGCCCACCAGTAGCCGGCCGCCCCGCGCCGGATGTGGGCCGCGCGCAGGCCCGAGGACTTCGCCGGGAACAGGCCGCGCGCCGGGTGGGCGCCCACGTAGAGCGTGGCGCGGGGGTCCGCGCCGGAGGCATCCAGGACGCGGGCGAAGAACTCCGGGTCCGGGGGCGCAACTCCCCACTCCCCGGAGGTGGCCACCAGGTCGGCCGGGAGGTCGAGGGCGCGCAGCAGCTCGCCGGCCTTCGCCGTTCCGTTGCCCGCGACCACCACCCGTACGCCCAGCTCCCGCAGCCGGGCCAGGGCCGGGCGTACGTCCGGGTAGAGGTCCGACTCGTCGAGGTGTTCGCCGCGCCCGGCGGCCGCGCGGGCGTGGGCCGCCTCGGTGACGTCCATACCGGGGCGCAGCAGGGTCAGCGCGTCGGCACTGTCGCGGCCCTGGGCGACCGCCGCCCCGACCAGGGCGCTCAGCGTGTGCGGTGGGACGCCGAGCCAGTCGGCCCAGGACGCCCAGTACCGGTCGTCGCGGATGAGTGTTTCGCCGATGTCGAGGACGATCGTTTCCATCACCGGGCCGAGCCTACGGGGCCCGGACCCGCGTACGGCCGAGGCACAAGGGGCGTGCGTGACCTGCGGGAGAACCGCGCATTCGGCGGTCACCCGCTCGCTCGTATGCTCGTTGGCATGACCGATCCTCAGCGCGGACGCCCCACCACCAATTCGATGAGGCGTGCGCTCAAGCGTGCGCGTGACGGAGTCGCCCTCGACAGCGCGGAGGCCGCGGTCCTGCTCCAGGCGCGCGGCGACGATCTGACGGATCTCGCCGCGTCCGCCGCCCGGGTGCGGGACGCGGGCCTGGATGCGGCGGGGCGGCCGGGCGTCATCACGTACTCCCGCAAGGTCTTCATCCCGCTGACCCGGCTCTGCCGCGACAAGTGCCACTACTGCACCTTCGTCACCGTGCCGGGCAAGCTGCGGCGGGCCGGGCACGGCATGTTCCTGTCGCCGGACGAGGTGCTGGCCATCGCCCGTGAAGGTGCCGCGATGGGCTGCAAGGAGGCGCTGTTCACGCTCGGGGACCGTCCGGAGGACCGCTGGCCCGAGGCGCGGGAGTGGCTGGAGGCCGAAGGTTACGACGACACCCTCGCGTACGTACGCGCCATGGCGATCCGGGTCCTTGAGGAGACCGGGCTGCTGCCCCACCTCAACCCCGGGGTGCTGACCTGGACCGACCTCCAGCGCCTCAAGCCGGTCGCGCCGTCCATGGGGATGATGCTGGAGACGACGGCGACCCGGCTGTGGTCGGAGCCCGGCGGCCCGCACCACGGCTCACCCGACAAGGAACCCGCCGTACGGCTGCGCGTACTCGAAGACGCCGGCCGGTCCAACGTGCCGTTCACCACCGGCGTCCTCATCGGCATCGGCGAGACGTACGAGGAGCGGGCCGACGCGCTGTTCGAGCTGCGCCGCACCGCCCGCGCCTACCACGGCATCCAGGAAGTCATCGTCCAGAACTTCCGCGCCAAGCCCGACACCGCGATGCGCGGGATGCCGGACGCGGAGCTGGAGGAGCTGGCCGCCGCCATCGCCGTCGCCCGGCACATCCTCGGCCCGTCCGCCCGCATCCAGGCCCCGCCGAACCTGGTCGACGCGGAGTACGCCCTGCTCATCGGGGCCGGCATCGACGACTGGGGCGGGGTCTCGCCCCTCACCCCGGACCACGTCAACCCCGAGCGCCCCTGGCCGCACATCGACGAACTCGCCGCCCGCACCGCCGAATCCGGCTTCACGCTGCGGGAACGGCTGACCATCTACCCGGAGTTCATCCAGCGCGGCGAGCCCTGGCTCGACCCCCGGCTGCTCCCGCACGTGCGGGCCCTGGCCGACCCGGAGACGGGCCTCGCCCGCGAGGGCGCGATCCCCGCCGGGCTGCCCTGGCAGGAGCCCGACGAGGGCTTCAACGCCTCAGGCCGCACCGACCTGCACCGCACCATCGACACCGAGGGCCGCACCGGCGACCGCCGCGACGACTTCGACGTGGTGTACGGGGACTGGGAGGCGCTGCGCGAGGCGGCGGCCCCCGGGATGGTGCCCTCGCGTATCGACGGCGATGTGAAGACCGCGCTCAGCCAGGCCGCCGACGATCCGACGCGGCTCACCGACGACCAGGCGCTCACCCTGCTCCACGCGGACGGCCCGGCCCTGGACGAGCTGTGCCGGATCGCGGACACGCTGCGCCGGGACGTGGTCGGGGACGACGTCACGTACATCGTCACGCGCAACATCAACTTCACCAACGTCTGCTACACCGGCTGCCGCTTCTGCGCCTTCGCCCAGCGCCGCACCGACGCCGACGCGTACACCCTCTCCCTGGACCAGGTCGCCGACCGGGCCGCCCAGGCGTGGGACGTCGGCGCGGTCGAGGTCTGCATGCAGGGCGGCATCCACCCGGACCTGCCCGGCACGGCGTACTTCGACATCGCCCGTGCGGTGAAGGAGCGCGTGCCCGGCATGCACGTCCACGCGTTCTCACCGATGGAGGTCGTCAACGGGGCCACCCGCACCGGCATGTCGATCCGGGACTGGCTCGTCGCCGCGAAGGAGGCCGGGCTCGGCTCGATCCCCGGCACGGCCGCCGAGATCCTGGACGACGAGGTCCGCTGGGTCCTCACCAAGGGCAAACTGCCCACCGCGACCTGGCTGGAGGTCATCAGGACCGCCCACGAGACCGGCCTGCGCTCGTCCTCGACCATGATGTACGGGCATGTCGACCAGCCCCGCCACTGGCTGGGCCACCTGCGCACCCTGGCCGCGCTCCAGCAGGAGACCGGCGGCTTCACGGAGTTCGTGACGCTGCCGTTCATCCACACCAACGCGCCCGTCTACCTCGCCGGTATCGCCCGCCCCGGCCCCACCGACCGCGACAACCGGGCCGTCACCGCGATGGCCCGCCTGCTCCTGCACCCGCACATCACCAACATCCAGACCAGCTGGGTCAAGCTGGGGACGGAAGGCGCGGCGGAGATGCTGCGCTCCGGCGCGAACGACCTGGGCGGCACGCTGATGGAGGAGACCATCTCCCGTATGGCCGGGTCGGGTTACGGCTCGTACCGGTCGGTCCAGGATCTCGTCGCCATCGCGGACCTCGCCGGGCGGCCGGCCAAGCCGCGTACCACGCTGTACGAGGAGGTGCCCGAGGAGCGGGTCGCGGCGGCCGCCGCGTCGGACGGGCACCTGCCGGAGCTGCTGCCGGTGCTGCCCGACTGACGGCCGGTGCTGCCCGACTGACGGCCGGGGGTGTCCGGCCGGCCCGCCCGCTGTTCATGCGGCGCGGGCCGGTCGGGGAGGGCGAGGGAAGGGCGGCCGAGGCTGCCCGGACGCGTCGTTGACGGGTGGAAATCAGCTCAGTAGTAGTAGGGACCGAGTTCCGTTCTGGCCTGCTTCTCGGCGTCCTGCCGGCTCATCGAGCGCATCAGGTGTGCCGTTCGCTGTTCCAGCAGTTCCTCCCACGAGAGCTGTATGTTCTGGACCACGTTCTGCCCGCCGGCACTGGCAGCCATGTCGACGCCCCGCCGCGCCTGCGCGAAGATCATTTGGAGGTGCGAGTCGTTCATCGCCTGAACGTTGGGGTCGTTGAGGTCCAGCCACTGCCCGTTCTGGTTGTGGACGTACCCGATCGTGTTCAGCTGACCGGCCGCACCGGCCTGATGTGCCGAAAGCAGGCTGTGGGTGTCGTCCCGGTACGTCACCGCGTTGAACCCCGAGGGGCCCACCTTCTTCGAGGTGCCGGTCCCCGGGTGGGCGCGATGCGCCCCATGCAGCTCCTGGTAGGCGAGGGCGTTGTTCTCCAGGTTCCTCGCCGCATCCGATTTGCCACGCGTCAGAGAGCTGTCCCCCTGGAGAACCCGGTATCCGAACAGATGCTCCGACTGATGCGTCGTGCCGTTCACCGTGGTGTTGTACTGCGCACTCAGGCGCGCCTGCTCCTTCTCCTTGATGCCGTGCTGGCCGAGCATGTAGGAGGGCGTCGCGTGGGAGCATCGTTCTCCGGCGTTGCAGTACGGGTCGGTGCAGGGGCAGGTCTTGACCCGCTGGATCGACTCCTTGCCGGGGGTGCCGGTGGTGCTGGGCATGCCGGTGGTGCCGGTGGTGCCGGAGTGCTTGGACTGCGGGGCGGAGGCGGAGGCCCGTTGGACCGGGGTACGGGCGGTGCCCATCGCCCGCTTCGCGTTGGCTTCGGCTTCCCGTTCGAACCGGTCGGACGGGTCGGAGACCTTCAGCCCACTGCCGTCGTCGGTGCCGGCGACGGGGCCCTGTCGTTGCTGGATCACATGGGTCAGCTCATGGGCGAGCGTGTGTCTGTCCGTGCCTCCCCGGCCGAGGACGACGTGGCTGCCGGACGTGTAGGCACGGGCGCCGACTTCGGCCGCTGAGGCCTTCGCGGCGGCGTCGTTGTGGATGCGTACATCGGAGAAGTCGGCGCCGAGCCTGGCCTCCATGTCGGTGCGGGTCGCCTCGTCCATGGGCCGCCCGGGACGGCGGAGTACGTCATGGACCGTGGACCGCTGCACCGGACGGGGTTCGCGCCCGGTCCCCTCGTGGCCGCACCCCGGGGCATGGCGGTGCTCCTCCTGCTCCCGGAGCTGCGCCGCCCGGCGCAGCATCTGGACGACGACCTCGTTGCCGACGGTGGCCTGGAGGCCGAGCAGGCCCTCCTGCTGGGTGGCGGGGGGCGGGACGGAGACGGCCCTGCGCGCGGTGGTCCGGGCGCCGGTCTCCCGGACGTTCTTGTGATCGGGCAAGGCCGGCTCCTTCACGTGCGGCGGTGCGGGGTTCCTGGATACACGGTGGGAGGCACGGGTGACCAGGTCGCAGCGGACACTGTGGAGGGCCCGAGGGGGCAGCACGCGACGGGGCAGGACTACCCCCGGCCGGGTAGGCGCCCGGCGCTTTCGTGCCGGGCGCGTGCTGCCCACAGCCGTACGGGACTCCGTCAGTCCAGGCGGCGGGGGCCGCCGAGGAGCCCGGCCTCGACGTCGGTCGGCTGCACCTTGACCAGCTTGCGGTGCTGGGGCGTGCACCACAGGACCATGTCGTCGCCGAGTTGGGACAGCGCCTCCGTGTTCGCCCGGGGCAGGCGCAGAATCCGGCCGAGGACCGCCGCCTCCTCCGGGGAGACCCGCTGGATGCCGACCAGGCCGGCATGCTCCACCAGCTTCGGTGCCGCCGGCCCCAGGAACGGCAGCAGCGTCAGCACGGACTGCCAGGGGCCGGGTGCCAGCCGGCTGCGCGGGGGACGCATGCCGCAGTCCCGTACCACCAGGACCGGGCTGGTGACCGACGCGCCCTGCGGCCCCACCTGCTTCACGTCGTGCACCGTCATGCACTGCTGGCCGCCGCCCGCGGCCTGCGCGAGCCCCGTCCACGCCTGCGGCCGGGCCGTTTCGACGGCGACCCGCGCACCGGTGCCGGCCGCACGCAGCGCCAGCACCTGCGCCGTCCACACGCTGCCGATGACGACGACGTCGAGCTGGACGGGGCGGAAGAGGCCGAGGACCGCGGGCTGCCCCTTCGCATCGGTGCCCGCCACGACCCCGTCGTCCCCGAGCGGCAGCCGCAGGGCGGCCAACTGCTCCACGGGCAGCGCGTGCCGGCCGCGGCGCGGGCCGAGCAGCCCGCGCCCGGCCCGGCCCCGCCCGGCCGCCGGCGGGGCGGAAGCGGCGGGGCCGGTGGCGGCGGCCGGGCTCGTACGGTGGACGGTCAACGGGTACCTCCGAGCGGCAGGGTGGCGAGCACACCGGGCAGTTGTTCGCGGTCCAGCCGTACCAGGCCGACCTTCACTCCACGCGCGGCGCGCTCCAACTCCCGTCTTACCGCGACCAGTTCCTCCGCCCCGCGCGCGGTGAGGCGGACGTGTCCGCTGACGGCCGGCGTACCGCCGGTCCCGCGCGACACCGTCAGACTGAAGGTGCTGACCGGAGCCGGCATCGACGTCAGGAGTGCCACCACCTGTGCCGACGCCGCAGCCCCCGCGCCCAGGTGCGGCCAGCGGCCGACCCAGTACGTCGTGTGCCAGCGGTCGTCGCAGCGCCAGGTGCGGCTGGACTCCGCGGTGCGCCGCACCGGCACATCCGACCGCACCGCCAGCGCGCTGGCCTGCGAGTTCACCCCGGCGGACGTCGCGAGGGCGGAGGTCAGCTGCGCCTCGGTCAGGATCGAGGCGTCGAACCCGGCCGCCGTCAGCCGGCTCGCCAGCTGGTCCGCGGCCCGCAACAGCGCGCGCTGCGCCCCGCCGAGCCCGCCGCCGCGCGCCTGCACCGCCTCCGGGCACAGCTTCGGGTCGAGCTTCAGGGCGATCCACGTCAGCCGGACCGCGGGCGTGCCGGCCTGCGCCTGGAGCGCAGCGTACGAGCGTGCCGCGGCGGCCTGTTCCGGCAGGTGCGGGCCGGGCGCGGGCTGCGTGTGCTGCACGACCTGCACCGACTCCAGCCGGATGCCGTCCACGTCCAGGGCCTCGTGCAGCAGACCGAGCTCCAGCGGACGCGTCTCACGGGCGGTGCGCAGCGGTTCGTCCCGCGGCTGCACGAGGAGCAGGGCCGTCAGGAACGTACCGTCGCCCACCATCCCTACAGCGCGCTCGCGCTGCCGGTCGGTGTAGGTGTACGTGCGCAGCGCCGCATCGCATTCGAGGACCGGTGCCAGCGCGGGGTCGACGCCTTCGGTGGACCACGGCCGTCGTGCGGCCCTCAGCCGTCCGCGCAGCGTCAGGTAAGCCTTGAGCCATTCCAGCACCGGCCGCCCACGCCACCGCAGAACCGCCATCAGCACCAGTACCGCCGCGACCAGTCCCAGCGGCACCAGCAGGACTCTGTTCGTCACCCACGCGATCAGCATCAGCGCGCCGGCGACCTCCAGCAGCACCACCTGGTGCAGCCGCACCCCACCGATCCGTCCAGGTCGCGGATGCAACCTCGTCACTGCGGTCGTCGTGCTGCTCATCCCCCGGTCTGTCCCTCCGTGTCACGGCGCTACGGCGTGTGCGAGCCGGACCCACGCTATCGGCACACCGGCCCGCGACCGCCCACTGTCCCACGCCCGGAAGCGAGCGCTTCGAACGGGGCCAGGCCCTGTCCGGGGCCGGACACAGGCGCCGGCGGACCGGCCGAGGCCCGCACCCGGACAGCGGCGGACGAGGACTGGCGGGCATAGTGGGGGCGGTTCGCGAGGCGTCCACAATCACGGGGAGAAGTCGGGCAGATGGCATCACGGCGTGACGAACTCAATGCCTACACCTTCGCGAAGAAGCGGCTGGTCGCCGCCTTCCTGCAGCCGTCGGCAGCGGGTACGGACGAGGCGGCGCCGCGCCCGCTGCGCGCCTTGGTGCCGGGAGTGGTGGTGGGCGCCCTGCTGCTCGCGGGCTTCGGGGCCTGGGGCATCTTCAAGCCCAAGGTCCCCGAGGGCTGGACCGACCCCGGTGCCCACGTCATCGTCGGCAGCGAATCGACCACCCGTTACGTGGTCCTGGAGACCAAGGGCGTCAAGCGGCTGCACCCGGTGCTGAACTTCGCCTCGGCGAAACTGCTTCTGGACCCGGACAACTCCTCGGTGATGCAGGTGCCGGAGTCCGAACTCGACAGCGGGAAGCTGCAGCGCGGCCCGATGCTCGGCATACCGTACGCCCCCGACCGGCTGCCCGGCGCGGACGAGGCGGGCCGCAGCAAGCTCTGGGCGGTCTGCGAGCAGCCGGGCGCCGGCTCCGGGGGCAGGGTGCAGAAGGCGGTCTTCCTGCTCGCCGACCGGGAAGCGGACAAGGTCGGCGGCAAACGGCGGCTCCACGACGGGCAGGCCCTCTACGTCGAGGTGGACGGCGGGGACGGCACCCGGTACCTGGTGGACGCGGACGGTACGCGGCACGCCATCGGGACCACCGGCGGTGACAAGCCCTCGGCCCGCGACGAGGTGCTGCGGCGGTCGCTGTTCAGCGAGGGCGCACAGCCCCAGAAGGTCACCAAGGACTGGCTCGGCACCCTCCACGCCGGTTCGGCCATCGACTTCCCGAAGCTCCCCGGCAAGGCCGGCGACCCGGCCGGCGTCAACGGGCTGGACCCGAGCCTGAACAAGGTGGGCACGGTGCTCAAGGCCGTCGCCGGCACCGGAATGCAGCACTACGTCGTCCTGCCGGGCGCGGTCTCGCCCGTCTCCGACCTCGTCGCCAGGCTGCTCCTGACGAGCCCGGAGGCGGAGGCGCTGGGCCAGAAGGCACAGGCCGCCGAAGTCGCACCGCAGTCCTTCACCTCGTCGCCGGAGGAGTTCTACGCGGCGAAGGGCTGGCCGAAGAGCGTCCCGACCCAGGCCAACGACACCTCGGCCCGTACCGGAACCGTCTGCAATGTGCTGCACGGCGTCAGTTCCAAGGGCGTGCCCGAACTGACCACCTGGGCCGGCCCCGGCTACCCGGTGAGCTTCCTGGACGGTGCCACCAGCGCGTACGTCACACCGGGCAGCGGTCTGCTGTACCGGCAGTTCAGCGGGGCGTCCCCCAGCACCGGGTCGATCTTCCTGGTGACGGACACCGGGCTGCGGTACGCCGTGCAGTCCAACAACGACAGCAGCGCGGACCCCTCGAAGATCGGCGAGACCGCGAAGCCCGAGACGGCCGAGGAGCAGGTGGCCGAGGTGAACCAGGCCCAGATCAGGCTCGGCTACAAGAACGTGAAACCGCTGCCGGTGCCGGAGAACTGGTCGAGCCTGCTGCCCAAGGGGCCCCGGCTCGACACCAACAGCGCGAAACAGCCGCAGAGTTCCTGAGGACGGAAGAGGAAGAGGAAGAGGGGGAAGCGCGAAATGATCAACCGCACCGCATTCCGTTGCCAGGCTCCTTCCGGATCGCGTTCCGCATCTCGTTCCCCGGCTCGCTCCGCAGCCGTCGCACTGCTTCTGACATGCGCGGCGAGCGTCGTCCTGCCGGTATTTCCGGCGGTGCCCGCGGCGGCCGAGGATTCCGTTCCGCAAACGGGTTCCGAGGGCAGCGGCGAGTGCACTTTCCCGATGCCGAAGCAGATTCAGGGCCGCCCCTGGGCGCTCCAGCGACTGGTCTTCGACCAGCTCTGGCAGGACACCAAGGGCAAGGGCGTCCGGGTCGCGGTGATCGACACCGGGGTCGACGTCACCAATCCGCAGCTGACGACCGCTGTCGACCGGAGCGCCGGAGCCGACCTGCTCACGGCGGCCAAGACCTCGGCCGGCTCGAAGGGCAAGGCCAAGGCCAAGGGCAAGGGCAAGAGCGGCGGCGGTGACGGGACGACGGACCTCGTCGGCCACGGCACCAAGGTCGCCGGCATCATCGCGGCCCGCCCGCGTACGGGCACGGGGTTCGTCGGTCTCGCTCCGGAAGCGACGGTCATACCCATCCGGCAGAACGACGACAAGGGCACCGGCACCGCGGCGACGATGGCCGCGGCCATCCGCCACGCCATCAAGAAGCACGCGCGGGTCATCAACATCTCGCAGGACACCGCCAAGCCCCTGCGCGCCGACTCAGACCTGGCGCTGGCGGTGCGCGAGGCGCTGAGGAACGACATCGTGGTGGTCGCCTCCGCAGGTAACGACGGGCTCACCGCCCAGGTCAAGGCGACCTATCCGGCGGCCTACCCGGGCGTGCTCGCGGTGGCCGCCTCGGACCGCAACGACGAGCGGGCGCCGTTCTCCCAGACCGGCGACTTCGTCGGGGTCGCGGCACCGGGCGTCGACATGGTGTCCACCGTCCCGAAGGGCGGCCAGTGCGTCGACAACGGCACCAGCTTCTCGGCCCCGTACGTCGCCGGAGTCGCCGCCCTCATCCGGGCCAAGCACCCGCGCTGGACGCAGGCCCAGGTGGTGGCCCAGATCGAGCAGACCGCCGAGCGCGCGGTGAACGGACGGGACGACTTCATCGGGTGGGGGGTGGTCGACCCGGTGCGCGCCCTCAACGACGACGAGCACCCGGTGAAGGCGCCGACCCCGGACCGCGCGGTGTCGGACGGACCCGTGGGGCCGGAACCGGTCGCGCTCCAGCTGCGTGAAACCAGGCAGGAGCGGATGACGCGGATCTCGACCTACGTGCTTGCCACGACGGGCCTTCTCGTCGCGGTGATCGCGGGTGTCGCGATCACGATGCGCGACCGGCGCCGTCCGTGAATAGATGAATGCCAAACAACTTGCTGCAAACATAAGCATGTTGGAATCGTTGGCCATCACAGCTAAAGTGATAACCGCAAAATTGCGGTCCGATCTGGACGCGGTGTCCGACGGTCTGGCAGCCAGCAACATCCAATTCATGGGGGAAGGTGCGCTATGGGAGACAAGCTCAAGCTTTCAGCCGGAGAGATCAACCAGCTCATCAAGGATCTCGGCCACATGCACGAAACGCTCGAGAGCAGGATCACCGCCCTCAACGGGGTCATCGACTCCGTCGAGGGTCACTGGAAGGGTGTCGCGGCCAACGCGTACAACGGCCTCCAGACGCAGGTCAACCTCGATGTGCGCAACCTGAAGGAGCTTCTGGCCTTCACCCACGAAGCCGTCCAGATGAGCCGCGACGGCTTCGACGCCGAGGAGGTCGAGCGGCTGAACAGCTTCAAGGGCATCGACGGCGCCGACCACACGGGCAGCAACGGCATCCTGGACCGGTTCCAGGTCTCGTAACAGCCGACCCGACCCGCCCTCATTCCGTACCTTCGCGTCAGGAGACCATTCCATGGAGATCACGTACTCAGGGGTCGTCGAGGCCTCTAACCAGGTCAGGATCACCGCCAACACCATCAAGGGCCAGCTGGACGAACTGAACGGCAGGGTCAAGGCCGTCGTCGCCACCTGGGACGGTGAGACACAGCGGGCGTTCTACGACCGCCACAGCGGCTGGGACGTCAAGGTCAACCACATGCACGAGACGCTGCTGAAGATCTCGACCAAGCTCATGGAAGCCACCGAGGGCTACCACGCCAACGACCTGGCCCAGTCCCGCCGCTTCCACGGCTGACGCAGGCCAGATGAACCGCAACGGAACCGGCACGCCGTGGGTGCGGGGCGCGGACCCTGCGACCGGCACCCACGCCTGCGGTACCGCGGCACTTTAGGGGAGGTGCTTCCATGGGATCGCGACTTCCGGACGATCCGCCACTGCCCGACAACGGCAAGGGCAAGGGCGCGCCGGACCTGGACACGCCGAGCGAGTCCCTGAAGAGCTTCAAGACGCGGGTGGACAAGCTCCTCACCGCGCTCGACGGCTCACCGGCCGCCCACAGCCGCATCACCGAGCAGAAGGTCACCGCCGCCGCGTACGGCACGGGCTTCCCGGAGGCCATCGGGCTCTCCGGCACCTACGACATCGTGCACGCGCGCCTGACCGAGCTCTCCAGGACGCTCGGCGAGCAGCTGGAGGCGATGGGCATCACGGTCGACCTGGCCGACCGCGGGTACCAGAACGTCGACCAGGAGTACGCCGAGCGCCTGCACGCCATCCAGAAGCGCGTCGAGGTCGGCTACCGGAAGCCGGGTACGGACCATCCGGAGACCGGACTGCCGAAGGACGACGAGGCCACCGGCAAGGGCTCTGTCACCGATCAAGAAGGTTTGTAGGCAAGGGAAGTGCACGGGGGAGAGGGATAACCATGGGGGACAAGGGCAAGCTGCCGCCGCTCAACGCCTGCTACCTCACGACCGACTTCGAGAACATGTCGTACGAGGACATGCTCGCCATGGTCCGCGGTGTGGACCCCACGGCGATCATGGCCCGGGGCACGGCGCTGATCGACGCGCAGACCGAGATCGAGAAGATCGGCACCGAGCTCAAGGAGCACGTCAGCCGCACCACGTGGAAGGGCAAGGGCGGCGACGCCTTCCGCGAGTGGGGCGACGACTTCGCCAAGGAGACCATCAAGCTGGCCGACTACGCCGGCGCCGCGGGCGCTTCCCTGCAGACGGCCGGCCAGGCGCTCAGCGAGGTCAGCAAGGTGCTTCAGGGTCATTCCGACGCCACGTCCATGTGCTACGCGGACGAGGCGAAGGAGAAGGCCCGGCTGGAGGCCGTCGAGAAGGCGCGGAACGAAGCGATTCCGCAGATGAACAAGCTGGCCTCGTACTACCTGATGGCGCAGCAGACGATCTCCGCGCAGGACGAGCCGAACTTCAAGCCGCTGCCGGAGGCGGTGATTCCGGACAGCCAGTACGAGACCTGGAAGTCGGGCTACGGAGTCTCCGGGGGCGATTCCGGCACGCAGTCGGTGTCGGGTGTGCCGAGCACCGGCCCCTCGACGGTCGGCCACCACTCCGTCACCGCGCAGCCCGTCGACGCCAGTACGTCGTCGGTCAACAGCGTCTCCGCTCATGTGCCGCAGCACGTCAACGTGGTGTCCGGGGCCCCGGACACCACCGGGACGAACATCGACACGGTGACCATGCCGGACGCCCCACCGATTACGGCGACCCCGCCCACCGGCGGGCTCCCGCCGCAGAGCCCGGTCGGCGGCGGGGGGCAGAACCCGATTCCGCCGGTGGTCCTGCCCTCGCAGTCGGGTCCGCTCGGTCCCGGCGCCAATGGGGAGCGACGGACGATGCCCGTCGGCCCCGGCACCGACGGGAACCGGCGCACGATCCCTGTCGGGCCGGTGGGCAGGGGCGGTGCCGAAGGTGTCCGTTCGCCCGCGATCACCCGGACCGACACGGGCATCCACGGCGGGACGCCGGCCCGCAGCGTGACCGGCCCGGTCGGGAACGGACCGCGCGGAACGGTGATCGGCGGGGAGCGTCAGGTGACCAGCCACGGGATGATGGGTGGCCACGGCGGTGGCGCCGTCGGGTCGTCCGCCGGACGCGGCGGTGTCGGCGGCATCGGCGGCTCACAGCGCCTCGTCACCCAGCCCGGCGGCACGGTGCGGACACCGCGCGGCATGGGAACCGGGCGGGAGTTCACGCCCGGTGGCAGCGGCCTCGTCCGCGAATCGGCGCGCCCCGGTGCGATGGGTCCGATGGGCGGTGCGATGGGCGGGTCCCAGAGCGCGCGCCGGCGTCCGCAGCGCCGGGACGGCGAAAGCCCGGGCTACCTCGAAGAGGACGAGGAGACCTGGGCCACGGGGGACGACGTGGTCCCGCCCGTGATCGACTAGCAGCCTGTATCCGAGCACCGCGCCGGTGGGGCGGACAGAACACGAGTGGGTGGCATGAGGTCAACGGTCTGGCGACGGCGCGGGCGGACGTCGGCGGTGGTGTCCGCGCTGGGCGCCCTGCTCCTCCTGGGCGGCGCCGTCGCCCCGGCCGCGACCGCGGACACCATGCGCGACCGGGAGTGGTACCTGGACCGCATGCAGGCCCCGGCCATGTGGAAGGTCAGCACCGGCAAGGGGATCACCGTCGCCCTGCTCGACACCGGGGTGATCCCCTCCGTCCCCGAACTGACGGGGAAGGTGCTCAAGGGCAAGAACTTCGTGGAGCCCGAGCGGGGAGCGCACAAGGACAAGGACGGGCACGGCACCGCCATGGCGATGCTGATCGCCGGCAACGGGGTGAACGACCAGGGCGTGAAGGGCCTCGCGCCCGACGCGCGCATCCTCCCGCTCACCGTCTTCGGGTCCTCCAAGGAGTCGGGCACCAACAGCATTCCGGCACTGGTCGAGGCCATCCGGTACGCCGCCGACAGCGAAGCCAAGATCATCAACATGTCGTTGGGCTTCGAGTACTACATGCTCGACGACAAGGAGCGGAAGCTGCTCCAGGATGCGGTGGATTACGCCATTGAGCACGGAAAGCTGCTTCTGGCGGCCACCGGTAACCGGGGCGACAAGGAGAACGATCCCTCGTACCCGGCGGCGAGTCTCGGCGTTGCCGGAATCGGGGCCATCGACAAGACCCTCACGGTGACGAAGTACTCCGTGTCGGGCCCTCAGGTGGCGCTCGCCGCACCGGGCGAGAACATCCCGATCCTCTGCGGCGGCGGGATGGCCGGGTACTGCGACAGCGGTGGCACCAGCCAGGCCACCGCCATCGCCTCCGCGTCCGCCGCCCTCATCTGGTCCATGCACCCGGACTGGACCGGCAACCAGGTACTGCGCGTTCTCATGGACACCGCGGGCAAACCGACCGAAGGCAAGGTTCCCAGCCGCTACCTCGGCTACGGCACGGTCCGCCCCCGGATCACCGTCCTCGGAGGCAAGGTCGACCCGGGCCCCGCCGACGTGAACCCCCTGGTCGCGGCCCGCGCTTCCGCGTCGCCGTCGCCCAGCGTCTCCGCTTCCGCGTCCCCCTCGGAGGACCCGAAGCCCTCCGCCAGCCCCGCGGCGAAGGACGACGACGGACAGGGCGGCACGGACACGACCGTCTGGATCGTCGTCGGGGCGGTCGCGGCGGTGATCGTCGTCGGCGGCGCGGTGCTCCTGGTACGCCGGAGGAGTACCGGCTCGACCTTCTGACACCAAACCCCATCTGCGTGCGCAGAGGCTAGGAGGAGGCACCATGGACGATGAATTCATCAAGGGCCTGCAGCAGTTCCAGCAGCATGCGCTGGGCCTGCAGAGCCTGATGACGGACATGCAGAACCGAATGCCCCAGGGTGGCGAAGGGTCGGACCCTCAAGGTGCCGTGACCGTACGGCTGGCATCGGACGGGCTTCCGGAATCCATCACGGCCGCTACGGACTGGCAGCGCAGGCAGGGCCCGGAAGCCATCGGAGGCGCCGTGGTCGATGCCTACGGCGTGGCCATGAGCGAACAGATGTCGGGATGGGCCCGAGCCTTGGAGCGGAGCGACTGGCAGGCCAAGGCCGACCGTCTCGACGGACCGATCGGTCAGCTCGGCCCTTCGTCTGTTCCCGCGACTCCCCCCGAGATTCCCGAGCGGGACCTGCGTTACGTCGTCGCTCGCCCCCTCGACGAGCTGGCCGAGGATGTCCTTTCGGCCTTCGACGTGCTGGACCGGATGGACGAGACGGCATCCGAGCCGGCCGAGGTTGAGGGAACGTCCGCCGGCCGCCATGTGACCCTCGTGGTGACCAAGGGCGCTCTGCGCTCCTGTGAGGTAGATCGGCGATGGGCGGCCGGACAGTCGTACATCGGACTGAACCAGGCTTTTGAAGAGGCACTCGGAGATGCCAGGGACAAGCTGAGCGGCACTGAGGCTGTCGGCGCGAACGGCATTGCAGGCCTGCAGGTGGACAGTTTGCTTGATGAGGCGCTGGTCATACTCCGAAATCCGCAACGTTTCATTGACTGACTTTCGAAGGGCAGGTCGAAATGGCGGATCTGAAGCACATAACCGATGCGCTGCGGACCGAAGCGAGAATGTGGGACGAGCAGAGTGTTTCCGTGGGGGAGGTGGCCCGTGCGACTGATGGGATGAGACTCACACGCCTCGAGGCCGGCCTCTTTTTTCTGGTTGTCTCCAACTACAACGAGGCCATCGATCACATCTCGGCCCGATGCTCCGAGGGAGAAAGCCGCATGGCGGAGGTCGCGGATGCGTTGATCAGGAACGCGAACGCCTATGACAATCACGAGGTGGAAACCACCAAATCCGTCGAAGATGCCTACTGATAAGGAAAACTTGCAGTGGCGTTCAATGTGGCTCAAACGCAGGCGACAGTGGAGAAGTTGAACTCCGGCGTTACGAAGATGTCGGCCAAGTTGGATCTCATCGGCCCGGCCGTCGAAAAAGCGATGAACCATTGGTACATTCCGGATGCCGTCGCCAAGCCGGTGATCTGGGCTGCAAAAAGATTGATAGAGCTGGGGTGCCGAATCCGGGACAAGGTCATCGAATGCCTCAAGGGCGCTGCCGCGCCGGTGATGTTTTTTTTGGATGCGCAGGAGTGGCAAGGTCCGTCGATCCGGGGCAAGGTGTCGGGCGTTGCCGGAAACGTTGCGGGGGAAGCGCTCAAGGCGCCCCTCACCTGGACGGGCGAAGGTGCCACGGCGTACGTCGGGGCCGTGAAGGGCCAGCCTCTCGCAGCCACTCAGATCGAGACGACGTCCGATAAGCTTGCCACGGCATTGACGCTTTGTGCGGTGGCCGGAGCGGCATTCTATTTGGCGCTGCTGGCCGTTCTGATCAAGGCCATTCTTGTCATGGTCGCGGCAGCTGCTGCCGCGGCGACTGGTGTAGGTGCGCCGATGGGCTTTGCGGCGGCCGTAGTTGAAGCGCTGACGGATTTCGGCATCATCTCCGGACTCGTGGTGACGCTGGCAGGTACGGTGACAGCGCAGGCTGGGCAAATTTCCGTTGCCAAGGGTGAAGCAAACGACAACAGTGCCTTCCCGGGAGGTAAGTGGCCGTCCGCGATAGTTTGATGCGGGTGCGGTGCTGTCGAATTGGTTTTGCAAGCTCGGCAGTGCTTGATGATGCCGGGAGGCAGGTTCTCTGAAAGACAGGTGATGGTTTCGCATGTACTGGATTCGAGTACCGCTTTGGTGTGCCTCCCTGGCCTGCTTGTATGTGGTGTTCGCTGTTCGGCCTCATAGTCTGCCGTTGACGATCCTTCTTTACGCGCTTTTCGTTCTCCTTCCGAGTTTGGGCGAGGGGTACGCGCAGCGGCGGCGCCAGAAGGACTGGTACGGAAAATTCGGCTCCATCGACGCGTTGCGGTCGATCGTGACGGACGAGGCGGAACTTCGTCGGATCCGTGACGAAAAGGGGTTGCTGGTGGCTGCCCGCCGGTTCAGGCGCCAATTTCCTCGGTGTCCCTTGCCCGAGGCCCTGAAGCTGGTTCAGTCGCTGTGACCACTCCCGCCCACCCCCTCGGCGTCGCGACCCGGGTACGTACGTCGCCGGGCCCTGGCCCGTGGGCAACAAGGGCCGCGCGCGCGGGACGGGCGCCCCGGCGTAGCGGAGCAGGCGCCCCGGCGCGGCCCGCCCCTCAGTCCACCTCCGGCTCCAGCCACCCCGTCTGGATCAGGGCCGGGTTACCCCGGCGGGCCACGAACATGCCCCGGCCCGGAGGCAGCGGGCGGCCCTTCACGGTGCCGAGGAGCTCGCCCTCGTTGGGGTGGCCGGACAGGACGACGCCCTGCGCGCCCAGCTCCTTGAAGCGCTGCATGAACGGCTCGTACGAGGAGCGGCCGGCGCCCGCGCTGCTGCGGGCGATGATGAAGTTGACGCCGGTGTCCCGGGCGAACGGCAGGTTGTCGACCAGCTGGGCCAGCGGGTTGGCGGAGGACGTGGCCACCAGGTCGTAGTCGTCCACGATGACGAACGCCCGGGGACCGCGCCACCAGCTGCGGTTGCGCAGCTGCTGCGGGGTCACGTCCGTGCCGGGGGTGCGGCTGCTGATGAGGGTGTTCATGTCGCCCAGGTACGACTCGAACGCGTGCTGCGTCGTCGCGTAGCCGACCAGGTACGGCTCGGGCACGCACTCCAGCAGGCTGCGTCGGTAGTCACCGACGCAGATCAGGGCCTCCTGCGGGGTGTAGCGGGCGGTGATCTGCTGGATGAGCAGCCGCAGCAGGGCCGTTTTGCCGGACTCCGACTCGCCGAAGACCGCGAACAGCGGGTCGGTGTCGAAGTCGACGTACACCGGCGCGAGGTTCATCTCGTCGATGCCGATCGCGACACCGCCGCGCGTGGGGTCGGGGCCGGTCGGCAGGTCACGCGCGGACAGCATCCGGGGCAGCATCCGGACGGCCGGGGCGTGCGGGCCCGGCCAGTTGTCGGTCATCGCCCTGACGAAGGCGGCCGTGGCCTCGGACAGGTCGTCGCCGCCCCCGCCCGCCGAGTCGTCGATGCGCGGCAGGGCGCCCATGAAATGCAGCCTCTCCGCCGTCAGACCGCGGCCCGGGGTGCCGACGGGGACGTTCTTGGCGATCTTGCGGTCCAGTTCGGAGTCGGTCGGGTCGCCGAGGCGCAGCTCCAGGCGGTTGAGCAGCTGGTCCTTGAGCGCGGCGCGCATCTCCATGTACCGGGAGACGGTCGCGACCAGGTGGACGCCGAGGCCGAGGCCCCGGGCGGCGATGTCGGCGACGACGGGCTCCAGGAACTCGTAGTCCGTCTTGAAGGACTGCCAGCCGTCGATGACCAGGAAGACGTCGCCCCACGCCTCGTCCGGCAGCCGGCCGGCGGCGCGCAGCCGGCGGTAGGTGGCTATGGAGTCGATGTTGTTGTCCCGGAAGAAAGCCTCGCGCCGGTTGAGGATGCCGGCGACCTCGGCGACCGTACGGCGGATCTTCTCCGGGTCGAGCCGGGAGGCGACCCCGCCGACGTGCGGCAGGCCGCCGACGGCGATCATGCCGCCGCCGCCGAAGTCCATTCCGTAGAACTGCACTTCGTGCGGGGTGTGGGTGAGAGCGAAGGCGCTGATGAGGGAGCGGACGAGGGTGGACTTGCCCGACCGCGGGCCGCCCACGATCAGCATGTGGCCCGCGGCGCCGGAGAAGTCCCGGACCAGGGTGTCGCGGCGCTGCTCGAACGGCTTGTCCACCAGGCCGAAGGGCACGACGAGCGCGCCGTTTGGCTGGTACTCGGGCGCGTGCAGGCCGCGTTCGGGCGTGACCGCGAGCGGCGGCAGCATCCGGTCGAGGGAGGGCGCCTCGGTGAGCGGCGGCAGCCATACCTGGTGGGCGAGGGGGCCCTGACCCTCCAGGCGGCGGGCGATGACGTCGAGGACGGTGTCCGCCAGCGCGTCGGGGGTGGCGTGTCCGGGCGTGAAGGAGACGTTCGGCTCGGGCTCGGGGTAGTGGACCGCCACCGGGGCGGCGGTGAACAGGACGGGGCGCCGGTCGATGGCGAGTTCCCCGTTGCCGGAGACCGGGGCGGCCCCGGGCCGGTAGGTCCCCGACACGTAGGCGGCCTTGAAGCGGGTCATCCCCTCGGTGCCGAACTTCAGGAACCCGGAGCCGGGCACCGACGGCAGGTGGTACGCGTCGGGCACACCCAGCGCGGTACGGGACTCGGCGGCGGAGAAGGTACGCAGACCGATCCGGTACGACAGGTAGGTGTCCAGGCCGCGCAGGCGGCCCTCCTCCAGGCGCTGCGAGGCCAGCAGCAGGTGCACGCCCAGGGACCGCCCGATGCGGCCGATCTGGATGAACATGTCGATGAAGTCGGGCTTGGCGCTGAGGAGTTCGCTGAACTCGTCGATCACCAGGACCAGCGAGGCCAGGGGCTCCAGCGGGGCTCCGGCGGCGCGCGCCTTCTCGTAGTCGGTGAGGTTGGCGTAGTTGCCCGCCGACCGCAGGAGTTCCTGGCGGCGCTGGAGTTCCCCGGTGATGGAGTCCCGCATGCGGTCGACCAGGGTGAGGTCGTCCGCCAGGTTGGTGATGACCGCGGCGACGTGCGGGAGCTCGGACATCCCGGCGAACGTGGCGCCGCCCTTGAAGTCGGCCAGGACGAAGTTGAGCGTTTCGGAGGAGTGGGTGACCGCCAGGCCCAGCACCAGGGTGCGCAGCAGTTCGGACTTGCCGGAACCGGTCGCGCCCACGCACAGCCCGTGCGGGCCCATGCCCTCCTGCGCGGCCTCCTTGAGGTCGAGCATGACGGGAGAGCCGTCCTCGCCGACGCCGATCGGCACCCGCAGCCGGTCGGCCGTCGAACGCGGCCGCCACACCGTGCTGGTGTCGACCGCGGCCGGGTCGCCGATGCCCAGCAGGTCCGTGAAGTCCAGGTTGGCGAGCAGGGGCTCGTCGTCCTCCGCGCCGCTGCCCATCCGGAACGGGGCGAGTTGTCGGCCCAGCGCCTCCGCGGTCTCGACCGGCAGGAGGTCGGGTGTGCCGTGGTAGGAGGCCGCGGCCGACTCCAGCCGCAGCCGGCCCGGCCGTACGGCGATGTGCAGCCCGCCGCGGGGCTCGGCCAGCTCCTCCGGGACGACCTCCACGACGGTCACGCCCTGCAGGCCCTCCGCCGAGGCGAACAACGAGTCCGGCGGTACGACGCCGCCGTCCAGCACGAGGACCACGTGCGGCTGGTCCAGGAGCGGTGTGCCCTCGCGGTTGAAGCGGGAGCGGCCGTCCAGGGTGCTGTGGAGCAGCGCCTCGACCTCGGGCAGGTCGTCACTGAACAGCCGCTTGGTGCCGGCCCCGTCTGACGACCCGGGGACCTGGGTGTGCGGCAGCCACTTCGTCCAGTCCCACTGGTCCGTCACGTCCGTGGACGCCACCACCGCGACCACCAGGTCCTCGGGCGAGTGCAGCGCGACGAGGCCGGCCACCAGCGCGCGTGCGGAGCCGCGTACGGATTCCGGATCGCCGGAGACCACGACGTGGTAGAAGGCGCGGAGGGACACGGCCATGGGAAGCCGCTCCAGCGCACCGTGGGTGGCCAGGAACCGGTGCATGGCACCGGCCGACAGCGGTTCCAGCTCCTCCACGGGTGCGGTGGTCGGCGCGACCAGCGGTGTCCACAGCTGCTGCGGGCCCAGACCGACGCGTACCTGCCCGAAGTCGTCGTCGGCGATCCGCCGCTCCCACAGCCGCTCGCCCTCGGCGACCAGCGACCACAACTGGTCCGGGTCCGGGTGCAGATAGAACTGCGCGTCGCGCTGGGCCCGCGCGGTACGGCGCACCTTGCGCCGGGTCTGCGCGAGGTACTTCAGGTAGTCCCGGCGCCCCTCCAATGCCTCGCCCTGGGTGCCCTTGCGGTACCGCATCACCTGCGCCACCGCCATGGCGGCCGTCGACAGCAGCATCATGACGCCCATGATCTTCATGAACGGCTGGGAGCCGGGCATGAAGAAGAACACCACCGAGGAACCCATGCCGAGCATCGGCAGCAACTGCATGGCCATGCCCTCCTGCTGCCCGCGGGGCAGTTCAGGAGGCGATTCGAGCCGCAATTCCGTCGTGGACGCCTCGGGCGGCAGCGCGCGGGGCGGGCGCTTGACGACGATCTGGGTCACCGGCGAATCAGTCCCTCAGTGCGGCCCGGAGAGTTGTGGGCCGGCACCCCCGTGGCAGCGACCTACCTCCGCGCGCCGATCATCCTAATGTAGGCACGGAAAGGGGCCCCGATAGGGTGACGCCCTGCGGCCGTACGACGGGACTCTGCCGACACGGCCTTGCCCAGGAGCGCGGCGTGCAGCGAACGAGGGGACCCCACAGGTGAGTTCGACCCTGACAACCACCGGCTTTTGCCGCATAACGGTCGTGGCGCCGGACAGTCGCATCGACGTAGCCCTGCCGGACGACGTCGCCGTCGCCGATCTCCTGCCGGAGATCCTGCGCCTGACCGGCCAGGAAACCCCTCCGGGAGCGCCCCCCGGCTACCACCTGACCCGCCGCGACAACACCGTCCTGGACGCCACGCACACGCTGGCCGTCCAGCGTGTCCTGGACGGTGACGTCCTGCGGCTGAGGCCCTTCACCGAATCGCTCCCGCCGGCCGTCTTCGACGACGTCGCCGACGCGGTCGCCTCCGCCGTCCGCCGCGACCGCGCCCTGTGGAGCGACCAGCTGCTCGGCGTCGCCGGTCTCTTCGGCGGGGCGCTCCTGCTCGTCCTCATGGGCTTCGTGGTCTGGTTCGCCGACCCGGTCCGGCACGACATGCACGGGCTGCCGGGCATCGTCGCCGCCGCCGTCGGCACGCTGCTCGCCGTGCTGGCCGGCGTCCGGGCCCGCCGCTACGCCGACCGGGCCTCCGCCATCGCGCTCGGCCTCGCGGCCCTGCCGCACGTCATGATCGCCGGGTCCGGCGTCCTCGCGCTCGACCCGGGGACCGGGGTCGGGCGCCTCCAGTTCATGCTGGGCTGCGCCACGGTGCTCCTCGTCTCCGCCGGGCTCGTCGTCGCGATGCCGACCGGCGACGCCCCGTTCGTCGCGGTGGTCTTCGCCTCGGCGGTCGGCACCCTCGCCACGTTCTGCTCGATCGTCACCGAAGCCCGCCCCCGCGACACCGCCGCGGTCTGCGCGGTCGTCGCGATCGGCGCCATCGCCTTCCTGCCCGGACTCTCCGCGAGGGTGGCCCAGCTGCCGATCGGCTACGCCGCCCCCCGCCCCACGACGGACGCCGACCTCGACCACGAGCCCGGCCTCGGCGACCCCGACCCCGTCGACACCGAACGCATCGCGGCCCAGGCCCGGCGCGGGCACGAACTGCTGCTCGGCCTCGTCGGAGGCTGCTGCGTGGTGGTCGTCGCCTCGGCCGCAGTCCTGGGCTTCTCCTCCGACATCTGGGGCCAGATCCTCGCACTGGTCGCCGGGCTGGCCATGCTGCTGCGCGCACGGATCTTCCGCTACACCGCCCAGGTCGCCGCCGTGCTGAGCGCGGGCCTCGCCGCCCTGGGCCTGCTGGTGCTCGGGCTGTCCCTCAACCCGCCGGCCGACGCCGTCGTCAAGCTCCTGACCGAGCACGACCGCGGACCGCTCGACATCCGTACGCTGTGGCTCGCCGCGGCCGTCACGGCCGGCGCCGCCCTGCTGACCGGCATCGCGCTGATCATCCCCAAGAAGGGCCTCTCCCCCTTCTGGGGCCGCCTCTCCGACCTGGCCGAGGTGCTGCTCCTCCTCGCCCTCGTCCCGCTCTGCCTGGCCGTCCTCGACGTGTACTCCAAGGCACGCGGCATGACCAGCTGAGCGGACGCCCTCAGCGCAAGGCCTCGTGGTCGGCCAGGACCGCGTCGATCACGCGCCGTTCGGCCGCCGCCCGCACCGGGTCCGACCCGGCGTCCCCCGTCAGATTCAGCAGCGCCTTCCACAGCGCCCAGCCCCGGGCCCGCGCCCAGGTCCCGGCGTCCTGGCCGACCGCGTCCCGGAACGCCTCCCGGCTCTCACCGTCGAACATGCCCCAGGCGATCACCAGATCACAGGCCGGGTCGCCGACCCCCGAGGTGCCGAAGTCGATGACGGCCGACAGTTCGCCCCCGTCGACCAGCAGGTTCCCGGAGGCGGTGTCCCCGTGGAACCACACCGGCGCCCCGGACCACTCGGCGGCGAGGGCCGCCTCCCAGACCGCCCGCGCCCGGCCCGTGTCGACGCGTCCCTCCAGCGCGGCCAGGCAGCGCCGGGTCTCCTCGTCGTAGTACGCGGGCGAGGCGCCCCGGTACCAGCTGTGCTCACCGGCCGCCGGACCACCTGCCGGGTCGCAGCGCTGGAGAGCGCGGACGAACTCCGCCACCGAGACCGCGAACCGGGACAGGTCGTCGATCCGCCCGCGCGCCGCCGTCTCGCCGGGGAGCCAGCGGCGGACCGACCAGGGGAAGGGGTAGCCCTCACCGGGTGCGCCCAGGCCCAGCACCGGGGGCACCGGGACGGGCAGCGAGGGGGCCAGCCTCGGCAGCCAGTGGTGCTCCTTCTCCATAGCGGGGACGTAGCCCGCCGCGGTGGGGAGCCGGACCGTCATGGCGTCGCCGAGGCGGTACGTCCGGTTGTCCCAGCCGTCGACCTCGACGGGGACCACGGGCAGGCGGCTCCACTGCGGGAACTGGGCGGCGAGCAGACGCTCGACCAGCGCGGCGTCGATGCCGGCGCGGCCGTCGGGGTGAGATGAGGGCATCGGGCGATCATCGTGCCGGTCACCGCGCGCCGCAACGGAATTCCGGGCCGGGCAGGACACCCCCGATGGGCCGGTCACGAGAGCGGCACACCGGATTTCGGGGCCCAAAACCGAACCGACGCCGCCACCTCGTACATACCGTTCCGGCCCCTCGGCCGCCGTACCCGTTCGATTACAGTGCTGCGCAGTCACCGCACAGTCGCACAGGGAAACGCCGCACAGGGAAGCGCCGTACAGAGAAGCGTCGCACAGGGAAACGTCGCACAGGGAAACGAATCGACGGGCAGGCGGGAAGGGGCACGGTGAGCACAGGGACCTCGGCCGTCTGGGGCCGTGCCGAGCAGCAGGACTTCCGCAGCCGGGTACGCGGCGCCCTGCTCGGCGGCGCCATCGGTGACGCCCTCGGGGCCGGCGTCAGCGCCCTCTCGCTGGAGGAGATCCGCGCCGCCCACGGGCCCGAGGCCGTCACCGACTTCGTCCCCGCCCACGGCGGACGCGGCACCGTCACCGCCGCCACCCAGCTCACCCTGTTCACCGTCGACGGGCTGATCCGCGCCCAGGTCCGCCGCGACACCGGCGCCTGGCACCCGCCCACCGACGTGCACCGCGCCCACCTGCGCTGGGCCGCCACCCAGCACGACTGGGGGCCCGACGAACGCCGCGAGGACAACGGCTGGCTCGCCGTGCAGGAATGGCTCTACGCCCGCCGCGCCCCCACCCGGGAATGCCTGGGCGGCCTCGGCGACGACATCATGGGCACCCTGGACCGCCCCAAGAACCCCGCCGCGCACGACTCGGCCGCGCTCACCCGCTCCGCGCCCTTCGGGCTGCTCGTCGGCTGGGAGCCGCAGCTCGTCCTCCAGCTCGCCGTCGAGTGCGCCGCGCACACCCACGGCCACCCCACCGCCCTGCTCTCCGCCGGCGCCTTCGCCGTCATCGTGCACGGGCTGGCACGCGGCGAGACGCTGGACGGCTCCGTACAGCACGCGCTCGGGCTGCTCGCGGAACGCCCCGGCCACGAACCCGTCACCGAGGCGCTGCGCCAGGCCCTCGGCACCGTACGCCAGGGCATTCCGGGCCCCGCGCTCGTCGAGTCCCTGGGCGCCACCGAATCCGCCGAAGAGGTGCTGGCGGTGGCGGTGTACTGCGCCCTGGTCGGGGAGGACGTACGGCACGGGCTGCGGCTGGCGGTGAACCACGGCGGCCCGTCCTCGGCCACGGGGGCGCTGTGCGGGGCGCTGCTCGGCGCGCTGCACGGGGAGACCGCGCTGCCGCCGGGCTGGCTCGCCGAGCTGGAGGGGCGGGCCACCCTCCTCGAACTCGCCGACGACTTCGCCATGGAGATGACCCAGGGGCCCGCCCTGCACAGCCCGGCCACCGCGGCCCGGGGCTGGCTGGCCCGCTACCCGCGCGGCTGAAGGGGCCTACTCCTTGGCTCCCTCCGGCACCGCCGCCTCCTCGGGCCCGCCCTGGGCCGGTACGGCCGCACCGGTCTCCGAGCCGTCGCCGTCCGAGTTGATCCGCTCGATGAGCGCGTCCCGCTCCGGGGTGTCCTCCGGCCGGACGAAGCCGATGACGATGTAGAGCACCAGCGAGATCGCCAGCGGCAACGCCACCTGGTACTGGAGCGCGACGTCGTTCTTCACCGAACCGTCCAGGTCGTAGTTGGTGAAGTAGAACGCCAGCAGCCCCGCCGCCCAGCTGATGAGCGCCGCAGTCGGCCCCGACCTGCGGAAGCGCCGCAGCAGACCCAGCATGAACGGGATCGCGATCGGGCCCATGAGACCCGCGACCCACTTGATGACGACGGAGATGATGTCCTTGAACGTCGGCGAGTTGATCTGGGTCGCCAGCGCCATGGACAGGGCGAGGAAGCCCAGCGTGGACAGGCGCGCGGCCAGCAGCCCGGCCCGGCTGCTCCAGTTGCGGGCGGCCTTGGAGAACACCGGGACGATGTCCCGTGTGAAGACGGCCGAGATGGCGTTGGCGTCCGATGAGCACATGGCCATCGTGTGCGAGAAGAAGCCGACGACGACCAGGCCCAGCAGTCCGTGCGGCAGCAGTTGTTCGGTCATCAGCGCGTAGCTGTCCGAGGCGTCCGGCTTCTGCGCGTCGACGAGCAGCGGGGCGCACCACATCGGGAAGAACAGGACCGTCGGCCACACCAGCCACAGGATGGCGGAGAGCCGCGCCGAACGGGTCGCGGAGGCGGCGGAGTCCGTGGCCATGTAGCGCTGGGCCTGGTTCCACATGCCGCCGTTGTACTCGAAGGTCTTGATGAAGAGGTACGCCAGCAGGAAGGTCACCGTGTACGGGCCGGCCGTCGGGTCCGCGTGGCCCTCGGGCAGCTTGTCCCAGACCGTCCACAGGGTGCTGAAGCCGTCCAGTTCGTGCATGGCGGTGATGAGCATCGCGAGGCCGGCGAGCAGCTGGATGATGAACTGCCCCAGCTCGGTGAGGGCGTCCGCCCACAGGCCGCCGACCGTGCAGTAGACGGCCGTGATGATCCCGGTGATGAAGATGCCCTGGGTGATGGTGATGCCGGTGAATACGGAGAGCAGGGTGGCGATGGCCGCCCACTTGGCGCCGACGTCCACGATCTTCAGCAGCAGCCCGGACCAGGCGAGCGCCTGCTGGGTCGGGATGTTGTAGCGGTTCTTCAGGTATTCGAGCGGTGAGGCCACGTGCAGCCGCGAGCGCAGCCGGTTGAGCCGGGGCGCGAAGAGCTTGGCGCCGATCCCGATGCCGATGGCGATCGGCAGCGACCAGGTCACGAAGGACGTGACGCCGTACTGGTAGGCGATGCCGGCGTAGCCGGTGAACATCACCGCGCTGTACCCCGACATGTGGTGCGAGATGCCGGACAGCCACCACGGCATCCGGCCGCCGGCCGTGAAGAAGTCGCTGACGTTGTCCACACGTTTGTGGGACCAGAGCCCGATCGCGATCATCACGCCGAAGTAGCCGATGAGCACGACCCAGTCGAGACTGTTCATGTGTCCCCTCCCGGGGTCCGCCTTGTGAACGGGAAAGCACTTCGCCAGTACGGCCGCTCAGCGGTGTCCCCGTGCGGGAGTGGGGACTTGGGGGATTGAACCGTCTGCTCGGCACCCCGGTCAAGGACCATGTCGGTCAGAGATGTGAACGTCGATCAGTAACCCGAACGATTTTGCCGGTTCTTGACGCACGGGAGCGTTGTCGTGAACGTGACGACGGCCACACGATGAGCGAGCACTTCGTCAGGCTGTGCGTGCGGAGACGGCACGAAGAAGACCGCACGGGATGCGGGTCCCGTGCGGCCGGTGAGGAGGAGAACTGTCGGAGAAGGGGCGGGCGGCGGCGCCGGCGGTACGTCAGCGCATCAGCTCGCCGGCGTTGACCAGCAGGGACTGCCCGGTGATCGCCCGTGCCCGGTCGGAGGCCAGGAACACCGCGGCCTCCGCCACATCGAGGTCCGTGGCCAGCTCCGGAAGGGCCATGCGCCCGGAGAGCCTTCCCAGCACCTCGGCCTCGGAGACGCCCTCGGTGTGCGCGGTGAACCGTACGTACGCCTGCACCGGCGGCCCCCACATCCAGCCCGGCAGCACGGTGTTCACCCGGATGCGGTGCGGCCCGAACTCCTGGGCCATGGAGTACATGGCCGAGGTGAGCGCCCCCTTGGAGGCCGCGTACGCCGCCTGCCGCACCTGCGAGGGCGCCGCCACCGCGGACTGCGTACCGATGAGGACGACCGATCCGCCCCGCTCCTTCAGCGCGGGCAGGCAGGCGCGCGTCATCCGCAGGGTGCCCAGCAGATTGACGTCGACGACCTCTTTCCAGGTGTCCAGGTCGGCGTCCTCGATTCCGCCGAAGTAGCTGTCCCGCGCGGCGACGTGGACCACCGCGTCGATCCGCCCGAACCGCTCGACGGCCAGCGCGGCAAGGGCCTCGCACCGCGACGCGTCGGTGATGTCGGCGGCCAGGTGCGCGGTGCGCAGCCCCTCCGGGTCGATCTCGGCGGCCGCCTTCGCGAGCCGGGCCCCGGTCCGCGCCCCGAGGACCGCGTTCCCCCCGTCCCGTACGACCGCGGCCGCGACCTGGTGTCCGAGACCGGCGCCCACGCCGGACACGATGACGGTCCTCCCCGCGAGCAACATCGGCGCCTCCCGGCTCTGGCCGTTCACCTGACGGAGCGTCAGAGTAGGTCCCCCGGGCGTCGTACGGAAGGGGAACGGCATGAGCGAGGAAACGCCGGACAGGGCGGCGGGGAACGAGGGGACGCGGAGCGGGACCTACGGCGAGCTGGCCGCACTGGGACCGTACGGAGTCCACCCCGGCCACGCGCTGATCACCCTGGTGGAACCCCACCCGGGCCATGAGCACGCGTACAACCGCTGGTACGAGGACGACCACTACTACGCGGGGGCGATGGCGATGCCCTGGATGTTCGCCGGGCGGCGCTGGGTGGCCACCCGGGAACTCCAGGAGCTGCGCTACCCGAAGGAGTCCGCCGTCGCCCGGCCCGTCGGCGCCGGCTGCTACCTCTCCACGTACTGGGTGACCGAGGGGCGGTACGACGACCACATGCGGTGGACCGTCGGGATCAACAAGCGGCTCAACCGCGACGGCCGGGTCCACCAGGACCGGACCCACGTCTTCACCGCGTTCCAGGACCACGAGGCGACGGTCTACCGGGACGGGGCCGCGGGGCCCCGGGACTTCCACGCCCTCGACCACCCCTACCGGGGGCTCGTCCTGGAGGTGATCGACGCCGAAGGTCCCGAGGAGCGGGGCCGGTTGCTGGAATGGCTGCGCTCGCACCATCTGCCGCAGCGGCTGGACGGGTCGCCCGCGGCGATGGTGACCGTGTTCCGGCCCACGCCGTTGCCGGGGGACCGGATGGCGTACGTGAAACAGGTCGAGGGCGTCGACACCCGGCTGACCCTGCTCTGGTTCCTTCAGGAGGACCCGAGGAGCTGTTGGGCCGAGCGGTTCACCGGGCTCGACGCGGCGGTCGCGGAATCAGGGCTGGGGCGGGTGGAGCTGGTGGCGCCGTTCATCCCGACGGTGCCGGGGACGGACCGATACGTCGATCAGCTGCGCTGACCGGGGTCCGTGATCAGCTGCGCTGGCCGGGGGCCGTCGGGGGTGGTGCGGGGAGCCCTCTCGGCCAGGACGGCGGACCGGACGAGAGGGCTACCGGCGGCACCGAAACCGGTGCGGCGATACGGCGTAAAGGGAGCATCGGTCAGGCGTTGACGACACCCTCGGCGACATCACGCACGAACGCGTTCCAGGCGCCGGGGACGAAGGTGATCGAAGGACCCTCGGGGGCCTTCGAATCGCGCACGTCGATTGCCTGCACGAGAGGGGACTTGACTTCGACGCAGGCGCCGTTGCCCCCGGAATACGAAGACTTCGTCCAGTTTTCCGTAGCACCCTGACGAATGGCCATGTTCACTCCGGTTCAGAGAGTTGTGTGAGGCGCCAACGACGTTCCCGCTGGCGTGATCGACGCTACTCGCCAAACTTCTTCAGTGAAGGGGCCGTTCACTCGTCCGGATGATGTCTACCGCGTATATCTTCCGGGGAATGGAGGCGGCGGTGTATCGTGCCGCCGCTCCATCCACGTTTCCGCTCATTTCACGCATAACGGGCCTTGTCGCCCCGGGCGTTCAGATGCGTCGTTCCGGCCGGATTTCATTCCGTGTTCAGCCGGGTGTACTCCTTTGCGATCTGGTCGATGAAATGCCGGGTCTGGTCCGCGTTCAGCGCCTGGGCCCGCAGGTGTTCGTACATGACGCTGTACCGCTGGACGTCATTCGCCTTCTCCAGATAGAGATCGCTGGTGACGCCTTCGATGTAGACGACACTCGAATCCGCCGCGTCCGGGAATTCCAGAATGGCGTACTGCCCGTTGATGCCGGGGTGCGCCCCCATGTCGAACGGCAGCACCTGCACGGTCACGTGCGGCAGGTGGGAGAGCTCCACCAGGTGCTCCAGCTGCTCGATCATCACCTGCTTGCCGCCGACCAGCCGGCGCAGCGCGGCCTCGTCGATCACCACCCACAGCCGCAGCGGGCGTTCGGGGTCGGCGATCCGCTCCTGGCGCCGCGAGCGGACGCTCACCCGCTTGTCGATGTCGGACTGCGGCGCCTCCGGCAGGGCCCCGCTGATCACCGCCTCGGCGTACTGGCGGGTCTGGAGCAGACCGGGGACCACCTGCGGCTCGTACACCCGCAGGGATTCCGCGTCGGTCTCCAGCCCGATGTAGACGCTGTACGGGATGTCGCCGAAGGCGTGCCACCAGCCCTGCTGGCGGGAGTCCTTGGCCATCTGCATCAGCGAGTCCACGACGCGGTGGTCCTCGACCTCGTACACCCCGCAGAGATCGCGCACGTCGCGCTGGCTGATGGAGCGGCGGCCGTTCTCCAGGCGGCTGATCTTCGACTGCGAGACCAGCAGCCGCTCCGCCACCTCCTCGGCCGTCATGCCCTTGACCTCGCGCAGTCGGCGCAATTCCTGACCCAACCGGCGTCGCCTGACGGTGGGATTGACGTTGGACGGCACGGAAACGGCACCTCCGGCTATGTAGCTGTGCGTATCTACTGCTGAGCAGATTGCCACCCCTTCCCCCGGCCGCGCTGGGAAATGGCCACACACAGCGGCGCGGGGCAGCCGGTGGTATCCGGCTGCCCCGCGTCTGGTGCGGCTCCCGAACCGGGTCTTGAGGACGACGGCGCGGCGGTATTCGGTTGTTGACGCGGCGGTGCGAGTCCGTGCGTCGTGGTGCGAGCGGCGCGTGTACGCGGTTCCTAATGGACCGCGGTGTGCGCCATGCTGCCGCGGCGTGACTGCGACTGCGCTTGCGGTTGCAACGGAACGCCGGCCGCCTGATTGCGGCGCGGTTGTGCGACCGCCCCGTTCTGGACGTCCATCACGGCGTGCGCCACGAGTCCGCCCATCGGGTCGTGCCTGATCAGGTCCCGGAGCCGGGAGCGCGATGAACGCCCCTCGTTCCCGGGGTACAGGTGCTTGCCGAGTCCGACCGCGTGGGCCAGTGCGGCGAGCGCCGCGGTCCGCGGGTCCGGCGGTACGCCGGTGCGGATCGCACTGTCCAGCCGGGCTCTGATGTCCCGGCTGATCGCCGTGTCCGTCGCCTGGTAGCGAGTCGTCGGCAGCACTCCGCACATCTGGCCCGCCACGGCATGCACCATGCCGCACCGCTCCAGATGAGCGAGGTAAATCTGGCGGAGCCCCAGCCGGGGTCCGCCGATCCAGTGGACGGCCCGGACCGGGCTGCCGCGCCTGCGCAGCAGTTCCAGTGCGGAGTCCAGAGTCGGATCTCCTGTCGGCCGTGGCATCACCACGGCGATACGATCCCCGTCAGGGGCTATCCGTCCTGCCAGGGCCAGCTCCACTAGCTGGGCTCCGGCGAGGCCGAGGTCGAGCGACTGCGGCTGCGCTGTGGTACCCGTGGTCGGGTCCAGAGCGAGCAGCAGAAGCTCCTCCGGAATTGTTCTGCGGCTCCTGCCCATCCATGCCTCCCCGCGTGGATGAATGACAGGGTGACCCCTCTCACATCCGTCTGTCGAGGGTGCCTGGGGGCTTTGTATGGGAACCGGCAGGTATGTCGTTCTCGTCTAGCAGCCCGGCCAAGGGTTCACACGGGACACTGGTAGATGGTTCGGACAGCGCGGGGGTTCCCCGCGCCGCATGGAGGAGGCATCGGTGGCGGGCGAGTCCCCCGACAGGTCGAAGCAGCAGAAGTCGTCGGGAACGACTCGGAACGAGCGCGATCCGCGGCTCGACGTCTTCCGCGAACCCGCTTCCGGGGGTGCCGGGACCGCAGAGAGTGCTCCGCCGGGCCCGGCCGGTGACGCGGGGGAGGCCCCGGAGACGGCTCCGGCAGCCTCGGACGCCCCTGAGTCCCCGGAGACGGCTGGGGAGGCCGCGGAGCCCGGCGAGGGCGATGCGCGGCTCCGTGCGGCGGTGGCCGCGTGGGTGTCGAAGACGGACGACGCCGATGCCGATGCGGATGGCGAGGGTGGCGGTGACGACGCGGCGTCCGACGACGCGGTGCCGCAGGAGCCGGTCGGCCGCGTGCCCCGGTCCCGCGAGGAAGCGGTTACGGAGCCGGAGGCCGAGCCCGCCGCGGTGTCCGAGGCCGAGTCGGAGTCCGATGCGGTGTCCGACGCCCGGGCCGAGTCCAAGTCCGCCCGATCCACTCAGGGTTCCGACGAGGCCCCCGAGGGGGCATCCGCCGAGCAGGCGACCCGGACAGCGACCAAGACCGCCCCGGAGAAGCCGGAGAAGGCGGAGAAGCCCGCCCCGGAGAGGGCGGAGCCCGAGCCGGCGGCCGATGAGGAAGAGCCGGACGCCGAGGAGAAGCCCGCCGCCGGGTCCGGTGCGAAGGCCCCCGCGCCCGCCGCCGACAAGCCCGAAGGCAGCGCCGAGAAGCCCGAGCCCGACCCGGCCGCCGCCGATCCGGATGACGTCCCCGATCCGGACGCCACCCCCGCCCCGGACGACTCCGCCGACAAGGCCCCCGCGGTCGATCAGCCGACCGCCGTCTTCAAGGCGCCCCGGCTGCCCCGTGTCGACCAGCCGACCACCGCGCTGAAGATCACCCGGTCGCCCTCGGGCAAGCCGCAGCTCGCCTCCGAGCCGGAGTCCCTGACCGAGCGGACCAGCACTTTCGTACCGCTGCGCGCCGACGACGTACGGCCCGCGCCCGCGCCCGCGGCGCGCAAGCCCGAGATCCCCGCGCCCGGCAGCGTCGGCCCCGGTGTGCGCCCGTCCGCCGCCTCGCTCAGCGGTGCCGAGCGGACGCGGCAGCAGCCGATGCCGCCCAAGCCGCCGCTCGACCTGCTCGCCGAGCTGACGAACACCCCGCCGCCGCCGGAGACCCCGGCCCGCACCGCCGTGCGCCGGGTCAAGATCTGGACGCCGCTGGTCCTCCTCCTGCTCATCGTGTTTGCGATCGTGCAGATGGTGCGGCCGCTGCCGGACCCGTCGCTCACGATGACGGCGAAGCCGACGTACAGCTTCGAGGGCGGCACCCCGAAGCTGCCGTGGCCCGACCAGGGCCAGGGCTACATGGCGGCCACCGGCCTCGGGAAGGTCGACTCGTTCGGCGAGCAGAAGCCGGTGCCGATCGCGAGTGTCGCCAAGGCGATGACCGCGTACCTCGTGCTCAAGAGCCACCCGCTCAAGCGCGGCGCCGACGGCCCGGACATCGAGATCGACGCCAAGGCGGAGTCGGACGGCAAGCTCTACACCGAGGGCGAGTCCACGCTGAGCACGGTGAAGGAGGGCGACGTCCTCTCCGAACGCGAGGCGCTGACCGCCATCATGATCCCCTCGGCGAACAACATCGCCCGGCTGCTCGCGCGCTGGGAGGCGGGCTCGGAGAAGGCGTTCGTCGAGAAGATGAACGCGACCGCCGACGAGCTGGGCATGAAGAACACCACGTACACCGACCCCTCCGGCCTCACCGCTTCGACGGTCAGCACGGCCGAGGACCTGGTGAAGCTGGGCGAGAAGCTCGTGGAGATCCCGGCGCTGATGGACATCACCAAGCTGCCGGAGTGGAAGGACCCCTCGGGCCACGTGTGGCGGAACTACAACACCCTCGTACCGTTCGACGGCGCCCTGGGCATCAAGACCGGCTCCACCTCCAAGGCGGGCGGCAACCTGCTCTTCGCCGCGCACAAGATGATCGACGGCACGGACCAGCTGATCGTCGGCGCGGTGCTGGGGCAGTACGACAAGGACTCGATCATCGACGAGGTGAACCGGGTCAGCAAGAAGGTGATGCTGGCCACGCAGGACCTGCTGAAGGGCTCCAAGATCGTCAAGAAGGGCGATGTGGTCGGCGCGGTCGACGACGGCATGGGCCACACCACGCCCGTCGTAGCGACGAAGGACGTGAAGGCGATCGGCTGGTCCGGCCTCACGGTCAAGCTGGAACTGACCGACGACGGCAAGACCATCCCGCACGAGGCGGTGGCCGGTACGCACGTGGGCACGCTCACCGTGGGCGAGGGCGCCAGCCAGGTGGAGGTGGCGGTCGCGCTGCAGAGCGACCTGGAGAAGCCGTCGGCCGGGTCCAAGCTGACCCGCCTGGGCTGAGCGGAACGGGGGCGCTTTCGCGAGTCTCACCGGCCCAGCGGGGGCGCCCCGGAACAGCGCCGCGACCGCCCCCGCTCCCGGCCGGACCGGGGCCGCCTTTCCGTACGCCGGAAGGCGCCGCGTGTTAGCGTCCCGGGGGCAACGCGTGGACCCTGGAACGCGTCTTTCGGCCCATGAGACCCGAGCAGGAGAGCCGGCGGAAACCACGCGTCCGGGGAGGGACGGGGAGAGACGCAGTGACCACTGCCGAGCCGACACGGGCGGACGACGACGCCGGCGCGGGCTCCACGGAAGCGGGAGCGGAACCGGGATCGGAAGCGAAGTCCCGGGGCGCCGGTGAGCGGACCCCGGACTCGCCCGGGGTCGGCCGGTCGGGCGACCGTTCCGGCGGCCGGTCGGGCGGCTGGTTCGGAGGCCGGTTCGGTGGCCTGAAGGAGCTGTGCCTGCTCCACCCGGTCCTGCTGACGACCGCGGTCGCCGCCGCCGTCCACATCCTGTGGTTCTTCTTCTTCGCGAACAGCGGGGGCGACATCGCGGCCCAGGACGCCTGGGCCGAATTCGTCGGCCGGCACCCGGGCACCGCGTACAACCTCGCCTGGTACGGGGGCATGCACCCCGTCTCGTACAGCGTCGTCTCGCCGTATCTCATGTCGCTGCTCGGTGTGCGTACGACGATGATGATCGCCGGCACGATCTCGGCCGGGCTGACCTCGCTGATCCTGTACCGGGTGAAGGCGGTCCGCAACCCGCTGGCCTGCTCGATGGCGGGCGTCTTCGCGTACCTGTGCAACGCGCTGTCGGGCCGGGTGACGTTCGGGCTCGGCATGATGTTCGCGATCGGCGCCGCCGCGGCGGTGTTCTGCTGGCCGTACCGCTGGCGGTACAGGCGCTGGGCGAAGGCGGCCGTCGCCGCGCCCCTCGCCGGCCTCGCGACGGCCGGGAGCCCGGTGGCGGGCCTCTTCCTCGGAGTGGTCGCGGCCGCGCTCTTCCTGAACAAGCGGCGCCCGGGCGCGTACGCCCTGGGGCTGGCACCGGTCGCGGTGGTCGCGCTGTCCGCGTGGCTGTTCCCGTTCTCCGGTACGCAGCCGATGTCCGTCGCCACGCTGTCGGGGCCGTTCATCTTCGCGTGGCTCGTCTTCTTCCTCGTACCGCGCGACTGGAAGACGGTACGCACGGCGTCGGCCGTCTACGGCGTCGGGACGCTGCTCACGTACGTCATCGACTCGCAGATCGGCTCGAACGTGTCGCGGATGGCGATGCTGTTCGCGGGCATCGTCCTGCTGGCCGCGCTGCCGTACACCGCGCCCCGCTCCCGCCGCTGGTACGCGCTGGTCCTCTCCTTCGCCGCGCTGAACTTCTGGATCGGCTTCAAGGGCGTGGACGACATCGTCAGGACCGCTCCCACCGCCTCGTGGACGCGCTCGCTGGCCCCGCTGGTCGACCAGCTCCAGCGGGTCGGGGCCGAGCGCGGCCGGGTCGAGGTGGTCCCCCCGAGCAGCCACCGCGAGGCCTCCGCGCTCCCGCGGTCCGTCAACCTGGCCCGAGGCTGGAACCGCCAGGCCGACATGAAGCGCAACCCCCTCTTCTACGACGACACCCTGGACGCCATCAACTACCGCCAGTGGCTCGACCGCTGGGCGGTGCACTACGTGGTGCTGCCGCAGGGCGACCCCGACTCCAGCGGCGCCCGCCAGGAGGCCGAACTGGTCGGCAAGGGCCTGCCGTACCTGAAGGCGATCTGGGCCAACGCCGACTGGCGGCTCTTCGAGGTCGACAGCCCGGTGCCGCTGGCCGATCCGCCGGCGACGGTGGAGCGTGCGGGCGAGGGCGAGCTGACGATCCACGTGAAGAAGGCGGGCCGGGTGCTGATCCGTATCCCGTACTCGCGCTGGCTGGCCGTCGTGGACGAGGCCGGCAACGGCCTGGAACGCCCGCAGGAGACCGAGGCGTCCAAGCACCGCGCGGACGGCACCCCGAAGTCCTTCGTCAACACCAACGGCTGCCTGATCAAGGTCGACGAGGACGAGGACGGCGACGAGTGGACGGAACTCCTGGCACCCCGCCCCGGCCTCTACCGCCTCGGCGCGCCGTACCAGCTCCCACCCGGCACCCCGTGCCCGGACGAACTGCGGTGACGGGCCCCGGTGGGTCGGTTGGCGGGTCGGTCGGCGGGACTGGGGCGACAGGCCCCGGCGGCTCGGTCGGCGGGTCGGTCAGTGGGACCGCGCCCTGCGCGGCGCGTCCGAGGCGGCCGGGTCGGCGGCCCGGCCGCCGTACCTGACGGTCGAGGTGACGACGGAGACCGGGGGCTGAGGCTCAGGGAGTGCCGACGACATCGCGCACCTGCCCCAACGACGGGCCGCGAACCTGCTGACCTCCCCGGGCGCGGAGCCCTCGGCCGGCTCCAAGAGCCCACCAGGTGCACGACCAGGTGCACCACCGGGCGCATACACGACGTCCGTCCGACGACGTCCGTCCGACGACGTCCGTCCGACGTCTTGACGCGACTGCCGCTCAGCCGCCCGCAGGAAAGTCGTACATGGCGAAGTCCGTGACCGGACGGTAGCCGATGCGCTGGTAGAGGCCGTTGCTGGTGGGGTTGGCGAGATCCGCGAAGAGCAGCACATCGTCCGCCCCCTCGGCCAGAGCGGCGCGACTGGCCTCGACGGCAGCGGCGCCCGCGTAGCCGCGTCCGCGCAGGTGGGCCGGGGTGTAGACGGGCGCCAGCCGGATCTGCCCGGCGACCAGGGCCGTCACCCCCGCCATGGAGACGGGGACGCCGTCGGGGGTCTCCCAGAGGGTGATGCGGCGCTCGGCTATCCGCGTATCGGCCCAGGCACCGGCGTTGGTGCCACCCACCTCGTCGATGGCCGCGACGAACTCCTCGTACCACCGCACGAGCAGTTCACGGTCCCGCTCACCGGCGATCCGGCTCCGCCCTTCGGGCGCCGGCCCGGGCCGGGTGAGCGTCCCGAGCCGGTAGAGCCGCATGCGCTCGTGGAGCCGGGGCGCCGCCCCCGTACGCAGTCGCCACACCTCGGCGAACGCGGCGGCGGTCCCGCTGTCCGCGGAGATGCCGGGGACGGCGTGGCCGACGGCACCCAGATGATCGGCCAGCGAACCGGCCTCCTCGGCGGTGAGGGGCGTGACGGCCAGCCGGTGGGGCGGTGTCCGGAAGTACGCGGCACGCACGTCACCGGCCTGCTCCAGCACCCCGAAGACGGGCACCCCGTCCCCGTAGGCCGTGGCCCCCCGCGTACGCAGGCCCTCGGTCACGGTCAGGGGGAGGGTGTGCAGAGCGGGCCGTGAACGCAGGAAGTCGCCGGCGCGGGCGAGGAAGCCGTGGACGTCGGGGAAGAGATGCCAGGATCGGGCGCCGGTGTCCGTATCGGTGTCCATGACTCATCCTGGCCCGGCGGACGGACGGAGCGCCTGCGATTTTCGGCGCGGCGCACTTTCACCGCCGGCACCGCCCCTGCTTCCCCTGCTTCCCCTGCTGCCCCTACCCCCCGCCACTCCCCCTGCTGTCCCTACTCCACCTCGATGCCGTAGTCCTGGACCAGTTCCTCCAGACCGCCCGGGTATCCCTTGCCACCGGTGACGAACTCCCAGTCGCCGTTGGCGCGGCGGCGGAAGGAGCCGAGGACGAGGGCGGTTTCGCCGGGGCGGCCGTCGGAGACGTCCAGCTGGTCGAGGGGGTTCCGCTCGGCGTCGAGCAGCCGGATACCGGCATCGGAGAATCCGGACAGATCGGCGTCGGGGTTGGCGACGGGATCGATGGCGGCGATGATGACGAGCCGGTCGGCGCGGGCCGGGAGGGCGTCGAAGTCGACCTGGATGGCGGCCTTGTCGGGGGCGACGGGGATGAGCTCGCGGACCGTGCCGTCGGGGGTGCGCGGGTTGTTGTAGAAGACGAAGTGGTCGTCGTCCAGGACCCGGTTGCCGTGGCAGACGAGGGCGCAGACGTCCAGGCCGACGCCGCCCGACCAGTACATGCCCAGCACGTTGTGGTCGCCGCCGCGGCTCTCGCTGTCCGGTGCGGTCCGCTGGGCCGGGACCGGCTGCTCGCCACTGCCACCCAGCCGCCCGCGCAGCCCGTGCCGGTGCAGCAGGTCGACGAGCTCGGAACCAGGCACCAGCTCCAGCGGCTTGCCGTTGGCGAAGGTGTGTGAGCCGGGGCCGAACTTGGACGTGGTGACCAGGACGCCCTTGTTGGCGCCGGCGTCCTGGACCGTGCCGTACAGGTCGCGGACGGCCGTGGGCGGCACGGTGTTGCGGTAGCGCTTCACCTGGACGACGATCTTGCCGCCGCGGATCGGGGCCGGGTCCAGCGCATCGACGTCGACGCCCCCGTCGTTCGAACGCTGGGTGGTCACGGCCTGCATGCCCATGGCCCGGAAGAGTTCGGCGACGAGCGCCTCGAAGGCCAGCGGGTCCATCGCGTACAGGTCCGGCTCCTCGTCGCCCCCATGGGTGACGACGCCGTTGCCGACCTCCTCGGGAACCCGGCCGGGGCGCACCGCCGCGTACTGGTCGGGGCGCGCGGACAACTGCCCGTGCAACCCGTCCACCAGGCAGTTGACCGCGTTCACCTGCTCCAGGTGCAGTCCGGCGAAGTCGGCGCGCGATGCCATGACGGTACCGAGGAACATGGGCGTCCGCCGCCCGGTCGTCGGGTCGTGGTCGTCCACGAACCCGTTCAGCGCGACCGACTCCAGCGCCCCGAACTCGTCGGCCGCGAAGAGGTCACGCAGGACGAGCAGCAGACACTGGGCGAGTACGTCCCGGTACAGGGCCCGGCGCTGCGTCACCGGCCGCGGCGACTCCTTCTCCTCATCCGCGTTGATCATGTACCGCACGGACTTCGCCTCCGGGACGACGTCGTACTTGGGCAGCTCCCAGTTCAGCACCAGCTGCCGGGCACCCGAGTCGTACGCCGCGGACACCTGGCGCGGCAGATCGTCGGGCCAGCCGGTGGAGGCGTAGAGCGCGGCCGAGAAGTACGCGACGGCGGCCTCGGCATCCCCGTTGCGCAGCCCGGCCGTCATCTCCGCGATGCCCGCGTTGTGCCGCCGGATCTCGCCCAGCTGCGCGTCGGCCCACTGCTGGTACTGCCGCTGGTACGTGGCGAACTGCGCCTGCCGCTGCGCCTCCGCCGCCTGCGCCGCCTGCCAGTCCCGCTCGAACCTGGCCCGCGCCTCCGCCTCCGCCTGAGCCCGCCGCCCAGCGGTCCACCCGCCACCCTGCGCCCGGTACTGCTCCGGGTCCGGCATGCGCACGGGATGCGCGAGCGTCCCCGGCGCGAACGCCTCGACCCGCTCGACCCGGGTCAGCGCGGAAGCCCGGAACGCCGGCGCCCGGCACCCGGCCGCGAGCAACCCCTGCAACGCCTCGACCCGCGCATCCAGCTCCCGCGTACGCCGCCGCGCCTCCGCCTCGCGCTGCTCCCGGTACGCCGCCTTCCGCTCCCGCTGACTCCGCGCGAGTTCCCGCTGGTACGCCCGCTGTTCCCGCTCCCGATCCCGCTGATACCTGGCTTGCGCCTCACGTTGACGTTGCTGTTGGCGCTGCGCCTCGGCCCAGACCCCGACCAACCCATTGGAGCGACGACTCATGCCTCGCAGGCCCTCCCCACCAGGACGTCAGGTGCGCGTACGCACGGCGAGCCCCGGCCCCATAACCAGCAGTGATGGGACAACTTTAGTGCGCAACGAACGCGGGGCCCATCCACTTGACGGGAGAGACTGAACCCGACGGTCCGGGGCCCGGATCAAATCCGTCAACCCCCGAAAAGCCAGCGCTCGATCTCGTCCCGGCCAACGTCCCGCCCGAGCCGCCCACTCTCCTCCCGGGCCCACCGCCCCAGGAGCGCGCAGTACCGCGCGTAGGTGCCGGCAGGCCATCCGCCCACACCCAGCGAGCGCCACCCGCAGGTGTTCCTGAGCGTGACGGCCACCCGGGAATCGAGGATCACGCACGGGTGGCCGAGCTCGCCACCGCCGGCGAAGTACAGCACCTTGGTCGAGAAGGCCGGCCCCAGATACGCGACGGCGTTACGCCCACGGGGGCGCAGAACCTCGTACGCCCGCGCCGGATCGTCCTCCCGGGCCACCCGCAGCGCCTCCCGCAGAGCCGCCACGGCGGAGGCCCGGTCTGCCGCCACAGCCTGTATGCGTGCACGGTTGAGCCGAAGCTTCATGCCGCTGCCCCAGGCGAGAACGCGCCACAGAAACCGCAGCAACTCCTCGTCGGAGCCCGCATCGAGCCCGGGCGCTTCCACGAACAGGTCGCCCCGACTGAGCCCCGCGACACCGGGCTCCGCTACGGGCGCACCCGGCAGGCGAGCGGCGGCTGTCTCGGCATTCCACCAGGCGGCGGCGATGGGAACGGTATGCCCGTGGACCCGCTCCGACCGGTGCCCGGCGAGAGCCGCACGGCAGGCGGTCGGTAACTCCAGGAGGGAGATGGATGTCAAAGGGCAGCTACTGGATCCAGTAGCTGCCCTTTCCCTTGTGCCCCCGGCAGGATTCGAACCTGCGACACCCGCTTTAGGAGAGCGGTGCTCTATCCCCTGAGCTACGAAGGCTGGGATCTGTCCAAAGTGTGTCGAGTGGGCCCCGTGCGCGGAGCCGGTTCTTGACGTGTCTGGGCAGGTTGGCGATCGACCTGCGAGGGTCTGCTCGCCGCCCGCCAGTGTAGCGGGTGGCGTTCTCGGCGCACGGGGGGTTCGGATGGCTGGGGATCTTGTCTCACCCTGGCCCGGCTCGGACCGTCCGACGATGAGCCGTACCACGGTCGTACGGTCACCGCGGTCGAGGCGCCCGTTCGGCAGCTGCCTCGGGAGGCCGTGGCAAGGGACCCGGAGGGTGGGCTCCGCCGGGGATTGTCGGGTGCCTCCGCGGGGCCCGCCACGGCCGGCTGGTGGTGGTGTCGCCGGCCGGAGCCCATCCCTTGGGACAGTGGCCCCGGCCCTCAAGGCCGCGTCACCTGCACCCGGTAGTCGCCCTTCGCGTCCTTCTCCAGCACCGAGATCCGTATCCCGTTGGCCCGGTCCGTGAAGGTCTGCCCCGGCTGGAACGCGGCGTCGGAGAGTTCGGCGTGGACGTTGGGGAGGCGGGTGCAGCCGGGGCTGTCCTTGGTGCTGTCCGCTACCGAGACCGGGCCCTGGCCCGTGTCCACGTTGGAGTTCACCTTGTAGATGAGGACGCCGGGGCGGCAGATCGCCTGGTCGTTGCCTGCCTGGGTGCGGACCTCCACGGCGTAGCCGGATTCGGCGGTCAGGGGGACGAAGGCCAGTTTCAGGCCGCCTCGGGTGGCCAGGGGTTCCAGGACGTGGTCCGTGGTGCCGGGGCGGGCGGCGCAGCTTACCTGGTCGTTGTCGAGCCAGCCGAGCTTCCACTTGTGCCAGCCCAGCAGGTCGTTGTTGGCGCCCCAGTCCTCGGACATGATGTCCCAGTGCCCGACCGAGCCGCCGCCCTCCACCGTGTAGAGGTCGGGCAGGCCGAAGACGTGGCCGTTCTCGTGGGGCAGGACGCGGTAGCCGGTCTGGGCGTACGAGCCGGAGCCGTCGTCCTGGCGGCTGTAGACGAAGGACGTGTTGGCGAGCGGCACCCCGTCCGCGAGCGGGGCGTCGTCGTTGCCGGAGAAGGTCACCGACAGCACGGTGTCCAGGGCGGAGGGGCCGGCGTTCGGGGTGACCAGGATGTTGATCAGGTCGTACGCGCCGAAGTCCACCTTCGGGTCGGCGGCCGCGACGATGTCCTTGACCAGGTGGCGGTAGCCCGGTTCGTACGGCGAGCCGCGCTCGATTCCGTACTCCGAGAAGGGGAGCGGCATCCGCAGCCAGGAGGTGATGGGGGCCTCGGGTATGTAGGTGAGCCGGCCGTAGGAGCTCGTGCGGAACCAGTCCGTGGTCTGCGGGAAGAACTCGGCGAGGCGGTCCATGGCCGGTTCGGTGCCCGGCGCGTCCGGGAAGTCGATCATCAGGTTCAGTGCGTGGATCTGGCCGGTGGAGCGCGAGTAGCCGGGCTGGGTCGGCATGCCCTCCGACATCTGCACGCCCATGGACGACGCGATGCGGCACGGGCCGAGTCCGGTCGCCAGGGGAGCGGTGGCCACCGGTCCCGCCGAGGCCCGGCTGGGTACAGGCAGCGTGCTGCTCGCCGATGCCATCGCCGCGATGACCAGGGCCGTTGCAGCGCCGAGTACGACCGGGCGGCGGTGCTTGCGTATCCGGTGCCGGGGCTGCTGCATGGAGGCGCCTTCGGGGCCGCGGCAGTCGGCCGACCCTGACTGCGCTCTGCCGTCAGCCTCTGCCGGGTGATCGCGGGCCGCGCGTTGGGTGCGCCGATCGGTTGGTTTTTCCGATGCGAGGAGTGGAGTGGCGCAGGTCACTAAACGTGCGGAAATAAGTGGGGACGCCCTCCCCGTTTGCACTCGTGTCCCCGCTAAACGGGGAGGCGGTCCCCGGTTCGTTTCCCGGTCGTGGCCGCCCCGGAAGAGAAGGAGCGCCGCAGTGGTCACCGCCGCCCGTACCGCCACCGCACCCGCACAGCCGCGCACGCCCCGGCCGCGGGCCGACGCGCTGCGCAACCGGGAGCGGATCGTGACGGCCGCGCGCGAGATGTTCGTCGAGTTCGGGCCGGACGCGCCGCTCGACGATGTCGCCCGCCGCGCGGGCGTCGGCAACGCCACCCTCTACCGGAACTTCCCCGACCGGGCCGCACTGATCAACGAAGTCGTGCTCTCGGTCACCTCCCGCACCACCGACCGCGCCGAGGAGGCCACCGCCGAGGAGGCGGACCCCTTCGCCGCCCTCAGCCGCTTCGTCCACGCGGCGGCCGACGAACGCATCGGGGCCCTGTGCCCCATGCTGTCCGGCGGCTTCGACAAGGACCACCCCGAACTGCTCGCCGAGCGCCGGCGCCTCGAAGAGGCCGTCGAAGGGCTCGTCGCGCGCGCCATGTCAGCGGGGCGCCTGCGTACCGACATCGCCGTCGGTGACGTAATGGTCGCCCTCTCCCAGCTCACCCGGCCGCTGCCCGGCATCGCCTGTCCGAACATCGACCGGTTCACCCATCGCCACATCCAGCTGTTCCTGGACGGACTGGAGGCCCCGGCCCGGTCCGCACTCCCCGGGACAGCGGCGACCTTGGAGGACCTGCGGCGCCGGGCGTGATCCGAGCCCGCCTCCTCTTCCTTCCACTCCGACCCGAGCCTGACCGGCCCCGTCCTTCCTGACCCGAGCCCGACCGACTCCGTCCTTCCTTTCGCCGTGCCTTCGACGACCCGAACGCACGGTTGACGATCCCGCGCGCCCTCGCGCGTCCCTAGGTGGCTACTTTCATGTCGAAAACAGCTGATATACGACTCCCCGATCCCAGTCGCTGGAAGGCGTTGGCGTTCATCGCGCTCGCGCAGTTGATGGTCGTGCTCGACGCCACGATCGTGAACATCGCCCTGCCGCACGCCCAGACCGCCCTCGGCATCACAGACGCCAACAAGCAGTGGGTCATCACCGCCTACGCCCTCGCCTTCGGCGGGCTGCTGCTGTTCGGCGGGCGCATCGCCGACCTCTGGGGCCGCAAGCGCACCTTCGTCGTCGGACTCGTCGGGTTCGCGCTGGCCTCGGCGCTCGGCGGCGCGGCGCAGAACCAGGGCATGCTGTTCGGCTCCCGCGCACTCCAGGGCGTCTTCGGCGCGCTGCTCGCGCCGGCCGCGCTCTCGCTGCTCGCGGTGATGTTCACCGACGCCAAGGAGCGCGCCAAGGCGTTCGGTATCTACGGGGCGATCGCCGGTGGCGGTGGCGCCGTCGGTCTGATCCTCGGCGGTCTGCTCACCCAGACGCTGAACTGGCGCTGGACGTTCTTCGTCAACATCCCGTTCGCGGTCGTCGCCGCCGCCGGTGCGTACTTCGTCATCCGTGAGCCCTCCGGCAGCCGTAACCGCTCCTCGCTCGACATGCCGGGCGTCGTCCTGTCCGCGCTGGGCCTGGTCTCGCTGGTGTACGGATTCACCCGCGCCGAGTCCGCGGGCTGGTCGGACGCGCTGACCATCGGCACGTTCGTCGCCTCCGGCGTCCTGCTGCTGGCCTTCGTCCTGACCGAGTCCAAGGTCAAGTCGCCGCTGCTCCCGCTCCGCGTCGTGATGGACCGCAACCGCGGTGGCGTCTACCTCTCGCTGGGCCTGGCCGTCATCGCCATGTTCGGCCTGTTCCTCTTCCTCACGTACTACCTCCAGGTCGTCAAGGGCTACTCGCCGATCAAGACCGGCTTCGCCTTCATGCCCATGATCGCGGGCATGATCACCGGGTCCACGCAGATCGGCGCCCGCCTGATGACCCGGGTTCCGGCCCGCAAGCTGATGGGCCCCGGCTTCCTGACCGCCGCCGTCGGCATGCTGCTGTTGACGCGGCTGGGCATCGACTCCTCGTACGCGTCGGTCATCCTGCCGGGGCAGCTCCTGCTGGGGCTGGGCATGGGTACGGCTTTCATGCCGGCCATGTCGCTGGCCACGCACGGGGTCGAGTCGCGTGACGCGGGTGTCGCCTCCGCGATGGTCAACACCTCGCAGCAGGTCGGCGGTGCGATCGGTACGGCCCTGCTGAACACGATCGCCGCCTCGGCCGCCACGGCGTACGCCACCTCGCACGCCGCGCTCGGCGCCGGCGACCCGGAGCTGCTGAAGCTCCAGTCGATGGTGCACGGCTTCACCGGTGCCATCTGGTGGGCCGTCGGCATCCTGGTGGTCGCCGCCGGGATCGCGGTGACCTTCATCAACGCCGGCCGTCCGGCCGCGACCGGTACGTCTGCGGGCTCCGGTTCCGGTTCCGCTTCCACTTCCGCTTCCGGCTCCGGTTCCGGTGAGGCGGACGGTGTCGAGGACGAGCTCAAGGTTCCGGTCGTCGCCCACTGATCCACGGCTGCGTGGATACGTTTCTGCCCCGGTTCCCGTCGGAAGGTGACGGAACCGGGGCAGCGGTGCGTGCGTGAGGGTGGCGGGGCGGCGGTGCGTGCGTGAGGGCAGCGGTGCGTACGTGAGGGTGGCGGGGCGGCGGGTCAGCGCAGCCAGGGCAGGTCGGCGTCCGCGCCCTCGGGCTGCAGGCCGGCGGCCAGGACCTGCATGATCTCGCCCAGCGAGCGCACCTGCTCCGATGTCAGGCGGTCGAACATCGCCTGGCGGACGGCCTTCACGTGGCCGGGCGCGGAGCGGCGGAGCATCTCGTGGCCCTCGTCGGTGAGGACCGCGTTCTGGCCGCGCTTGTCGGAGGGGCAGTCCTCGCGGCGTACCCAGCCGTTCTTCTCCAGCCGGGCGACGGCGTGCGAGAGGCGGGAGCGGGTGATCTTGGCGTCCTTGGCCAACTCGGTCATCCGCTTCCGGTGGCGGGGCGCCTGTGAGAGCTGGACGAGCAGGCCGTAGTAGATGTGCGGCATGCCGGCATCGCCCTGCAACTGGCGGTCGAGGTGATCCTCCAGAAGCGTGGTGGCGTGCAGGTACGCCCGCCAGACGCGTTGTTCTTCGTCGGTGAGCCAGTGCGGCGCACCGGTTGATGCCGTGGTCATGTACTTCACTGTACGACCTTTTCTTGAAAGTTGAACAAGATAGAGCTAAGGTCTCTGAAGGTAGGAGCTTGAAGATTAAAGCATCCTTCTTCCTGAGGCCTTCAGTAGAAGACTTACCTTGAGTAGCAGCGGATGGGGAGTGTCATGACTGTCACCGCGGAGCGCATGCCCGCCCTCTACCTCTCCCACGGCGCCCCGCCCCTGGCCGACGACCCCGTCTGGCCCGGCGAGCTGGCCGCCTGGTCGGCGGGGCTGCCGCGCCCCACCGCCGTCCTCATGGTCTCCGCGCACTGGGAGGAGGCCCCGCTCGCACTCGGCGCGACCGAGACGATGCCGCTGGTCTACGACTTCTGGGGCTTCCCCGACCACTACTACCAGGTGCGTTACGCCGCCCCGGGCGCCCCGCGCCTGGCCGAGAGTGTGCGCAAACTGCTGCGCGGCGCCGGTACGCCGGTCCAGGACATCCCGGACCGCGGCCTCGACCACGGGGCGTACGTGCCGCTGGTCGAGATGTTTCCCGAGGCCGACGTCCCGGTGCTCCAGATCTCCCTGCCGACGCTCGACCCGCAGAAGCTGATGGACATCGGGCGCAAGCTCGCGCCGCTGCGCGACGAGGGCGTGCTGATCATCGGCAGCGGCTTCTTCACGCACAACCTGGCCGCCCTGCGGCATGCGGGCGGTACCCCCGGCTGGTCGGCGGAGTTCGACGACTGGGGGCGCCGCGCGCTCCAGGAGCAGGACATCGACGCGCTCCTGGACTTCGAGCACAAGTCCCCGGCAGGCCGGCTGGCCCACCCGCGCACCGAGCACTTCGCCCCGCTCTTCGTCACGCTCGGCGCGGCCGAGCAGGAGCTCGACCAGGGGCGCAGCGTGATCGACGGCTTCTGGATGGGACTGGCCAAGCGCTCGCTGCAGTACGGGTGACGCTCGCTGCGGTACGGGTGTGGGCTCGCTGCGGTACGGATGTGGGGGGAGGGGCGGCGGGGCCGGAGAGACCGGAAGGCCTGATTTGGGTCTGCTTGCGTACGGGACGGGGCTGAGCAACCGGAGACCAGTACCGGGCGTCTTCCGGGGTACCAGCGCAACGGAGCAACCGCCGAGCAACCCCAGAGCAACCGCCGAGCAACCCCAGAGCTCCGCCAAGAGCGACGGCGAGGGTCGAACGCCCCGGAAAGCCGCTCTGACCTGCACGTTCGTGCCCAGCCGCGCCAGGTGCCCGTCCCGGTGGCGCAACAGGGTACTGCATGACCGCGAAATTGAATGCCGGGCATGGGAATTCTGTCCGGATTCCAGTCGTTGTTTCCAACGGATGCAGGGCACCCGAGAGGGTGTCGCGACCTACTCAGCAAGGGAGCACGCATGGCAACCCGTGCCGTCGCCCGTCGTTCGTCCGCCACGGGCGGGACCAACCGGGCGAGCAGTGGTCGCGCCGTGGGCGGAGAGATCGCCGATCGCGACCTGGTCGGCATGTACCTGGACGAGATAGCGCGTACGCCGCTGCTCGACGCCGCCAAGGAGGTCGAGCTCTCGCAGTCCGTGGAGGCCGGCGTGTACGCGCGCCAGATCCTCGACGGCGAGGTGGAGAGCGAAGCCGGCGGTGCCTCGCGCGAGGAGCTGGAGGCGCTGGCCGCCGAGGGCGAGCGCGCCAAGGACGTATTCATCCGTTCCAACCTCCGGCTCGTCGTCGCCGTCGCCCGCCGTTACCCGCGGGCCGGGCTCCCCCTGCTCGACCTGATCCAGGAGGGCAACGCGGGCCTGGTGCGCGCGGTCGAGAAGTTCGACTACGCCAAGGGCTTCAAGTTCTCCACGTACGCCACGTGGTGGATTCGCCAGGCCATCACCCGTTCCATAGCCGACCAGTCGCGCACGATCCGGCTCCCCGTCCACCTGGTGGAGGAGCTGGGCCGCATCCGCCGCGTGCAGCGCGAGTTCAACCGCGAGCACGGGCGCGACCCGGAGCACGCGGAGATCGCCGCCGAGCTCGACTCCACCCCGGGGCGTGTCGGTGACGTCCTGGACTGGGCCCGCGACCCGGTCAGCCTGAACATGTCCGTGGACGACGCGGGCGACACGCAGTTCGGCGACCTGCTGGAGGACACCTCCGCCGTCTCGCCCGAGCAGTCGGTGCTCACGCTGCTGCGCAGCGAGGAGCTGGAGGACCTGATCGGCAAGCTCGACAACCGGACCGCGTCGATCATCCGCATGCGGTACGGCATCGAGGACGGCCGCGAGCGGACCCTGACCGAGGTGGGCAAGCAGCACGGCCTCACCCGGGAGCGCATCCGCCAGATCGAGAAGCACGCACTGCTCGAATTGAAGCGAATGGCTCACGACACGGGCTTTGACGCTGCGGCGTGAGCCCGCGTCCAGTAACCTCCGAATTGGGCCGCTTCACCTGGCCCCCCTGAGCTGAGTCCCGGCGCCCACCCCCCCCTGGCGCCGGGGCTCATCCTTTTGTGCGCCGCCTGCCCGGAGACGTCAGGATGCCGCCGCGCGGGTGAGCCGGGCGCCCAGGTCGTTCAGGTACGCCACCAGCTGCGGCGGCTCGTGCGCGGTGAACTCGCAGTCCACCAGCGCCAGGCGCAGCGCCACCCACTCCAGCGAGTCCCACAGCACACCGCGCAGCCGGCAGCCGCCCTCACCCTCCGGCTCCAGCGGACCGACCGCACCGGGCAGCCGCGAGGCGACGAACTCCGCCGGAGCCGCGAAGCTCACGTCCACCACCAGCTCCGGCTGCCGGCGCGCCATGGAACTGCTCAGGAACTCCGCCGCGTCCCCCGTCGGCAGCTCCCGCGGCGTGAACCGCGACCCCGTGGCGAACGGCTCGCTCACCCGGTCCACCCGGAACGTACGCCACGCCTCCCGCTCCAGGTCGTACGCCACCAGATACCAACGCCACCCCGTGCTCACCAGCCGGTACGGCTCGACCTGCCGCCTCGTCTCGGCGCCGTCCCCCGCGCGGTACGCGAACCGCAGCCGCTCCCGGCCGGTGACCGCCGACGCCATCACGGTCAGCGTCTGCGGATCGATCGTCGAACCGTCGCCCCTGGCCAGCGGCACCGTCGCGTTCTGGAGGGTGGAGACGCGGTGGCGCAGCCGTGAGGGCAGCACCTGCTCCAGCTTGGCCAGCGCGCGTACGGATGCCTCGTCCACGCCCTCGATGGCGTGGCCGGCCCCGGCCCGCAGCCCCACCGCGATGGCCACCGCCTCCTCGTCGTCCAGCAGCAGCGGGGGCATGGCGGTGCCCGCCACGAGCCGGTAGCCGCCGACCGAGCCGCGCGTCGCCTCGACCGGGTAACCCAGGTCGCGCAGGCGGTCGATGTCGCGGCGGATGGTGCGCGGGCTGACGGCGAGCCGGTCGGCGAGCTCACTGCCCGGCCACTCGCGCGGCGTCTGGAGCAGTGACAGCAGGTTCAGCAGTCGTGCCGGGGTATCGGTCATGTCACTCAGGATGCGCGCCCATTGGGTCATGAACTGACCTAGTGGGCGTTTAACTTCTTCCTATGACTTCCTCCGCTCCTCTGCCGTCACCGGCGGCCGCCGCCGCGGCGGCCCCGGCCCCGTCGGACCGCCGCCGGTGGTTCGCCCTGGCCATCGTGATGACCGCGGCCTTCATGGACCTCGTCGACGTCACGATCGTCAACATCGCCATCCCCAGCATCGAGCGGGACACCGGCGCCTCGTTCAGCTCGATCCAGTGGATCGTCGCCGGTTACGCCCTGGCCTTCGCCGCCGGGCTGATCACCGGCGGCCGGCTCGGCGACATCTACGGCCGCAAGCGGATCTTCCTCATCGGGATAGGCGGCTTCACCCTCGCCTCCGCGCTCTGCGGCTTCGCCGCCAACCCGGAGATGCTGGTCGCCTCCCGCTTCCTCCAGGGAGCGACGGCGGCGCTGATGGTGCCCCAGGTGCTGTCGATCGTGCACGCCACCTTCCCCGCCCACGAGCGCGGCAAGGTCTTCGGCCTCTTCGGCGCGATCGTCGGTCTCGGCGCGGTCTCCGGACCGCTGCTGGGCGCCCTGCTGACCGAGTGGAACATCGCCGGCCTGGAATGGCGCCCGATCTTCCTGATCAACCTGCCCGTCGGCATCGTGGGGCTCGTCCTGGGCCGCAAGTTCATCACCGAGTCCAAGTCGCCCAAGGCGCTGCGCCTCGATCTGGTCGGCGTCGTGCTGGTGACGCTCGGCATGCTGATGCTGATCTACCCGCTGACCCGGGGCCGTGAGCTGGGCTGGCCGCTGTGGGGCTACCTGTCGATGGCCGGCAGCGTCCTCGTCTTCCTCCTCCTCGTGCTGTTCGAGCGCGCCAAGGGCCGCCGGGACGGCTCGCCGCTGGTCGAACTGTCACTGTTCCGGGTCCGCAGCTTCGCCGCCGGCATCGCCGTACAGCTGACCTTCGGCGTGGGGCTCGGGATCTTCTTCCTGGTCTGGACGCTGTACATGCAGCAGGGCCTCGGCTGGAGCGCCCTGCGGGCCGGCACGACCGGCATCCCGTTCTCCGTGTCCGTCTCCGTCGCCGCCGGCCTGTCCGTGCAGAAGCTGGTGCCGCGCTTCGGCCGCAAGGTCCTCCAGGCGGGAGCCCTGCTCATGGCCGCCGGTCTGCTGCTCTACATCTGGGAGTCCGGCCACTACGGCATGGGGATCACGTCCTGGCAGATGGCGCTGCCGCTCGTGGTCATGGGCGTCGGCATGGGGCTGATCGTGGCCCCGCTGGCCGACGCGGTGCTCTCCGAGGTGCCCAAGGAGCACTCCGGTTCCGCCTCCGGTCTCTTCAACACCGTGCAGCAGATGGGCAACGCGCTCGGGCTCGGGCTGGTCTCCGTCGTCTTCTTCGGTGCGATCGGCGACCGGCTGACCCCCGCGCAGGTGGGCCCGGCGTTCGCCGACGCCTTCGAGCAGTCGCTGTGGTGGGTGGCCGGGGTGCTGCTCCTGATCTTCGTGGTGATGTTCGCGCTGCCGGCCAAGCCGAAGCAGCACGTGGAGGGCGCCGACGAGGAGGCCGTCGAGGACCCGGCCGGTGAGCTCGTGGCGGAGAGCGACGACGCCGGTGAGGCCGCCGGGGAGCCCGTGCTGACGCACTGAGCCACGGCGTGACGAGGCAGAGGCGCCGGTGGCCGCGTCCCCCCGAGGGACGCGGGCACCGGCATACGCGGCCCGGGCCCGTGGCGGCGGGGCCGGGGCAGTAGCAGATCCGCGGGCGGCGGTCAGCAGGTGCGCGGGCGCCGGTCAGCAGATGCGCGTGCGGCTCTCCATCGCGCCGCGCGCCGTCTCCTCGTCGCCGTACACCTCGCACATGTGGCGGCCGTCCGGCGTCGCCGTGTGCTCGACCTCCCACAGGCTCGTCTCGCTCCCGTCGAGGAGCAGGAACGCGTGCTCGTACAGCGTGAAGCCCGCGTTCCGGCCGCCGACCTGGCACTGACGGCCGGAGACCTGCGTGATGTGGTGGGCGAAGGCGGCCCGCAGCAGATGGGCCGTCTCCTCACCCGGCACGTCGCCGTTCTCCGCGCGGCGCAGGACCCGGCGGGCGTGGTCCGCGGAATTGTCCGGGGCGTACATCCGGGGGTGCGGGGCCGGGGGCGCGGCCATCAGGGCGGACAGTATCTCCAGGTCGGCCTGCGCGTGGTCGCCCCCGAAGTCGGGGGCCTCCCAGAGCCCGCCGGTCAGCCGGGCGGCCGCGATGTGGGCGTCGGCCTCGTCGTCGTACAGCTCATGCTGCCGGGTGTCGGGATGCCCGGCCCCGCGCGGGCCGCCCCGCACCAGCTCCCACAGCGTGAACGCCGAGCCGTCGCTCAGCAGATACGTATGCCGGTAGGTCTCGCGGTGCAGGGTGGCACTGTGGTGCGAGGAGTGCAGGGAACTGCTGTGGGCCAGCGCGGTGCCCAGCCGTTCCACCGTGCTGTCGGGCAGGTCGAACGAGTTGAGAGCCCGTCGCAGGATTCGCTCGAGGTGCTGCTCGGTTGTCTCGTACGGATCGCTCAAGGTGCTGTCTCCAGGCCGTCGCCGCGTGTGACTTGATGCGTGCTTAACGTAGCCCCTGGGACTGACATCGGGACCGGGGTTCGGGAAAACGTACGGCGCGTACGGAAGGTTTCGCGTGTCCACCCGAACTTCCTTACGCTGACGGCGATTCGGTTCCCCAGCTGTGGCCGCCCGGCGCGCGTTCCGTGCGCGGGGGTGTCCCGTAGAGGTCGCTGTACGCCGGGTAGGCGCCCCCGCCGTCACGGCCGTCGGTGCCCGTGGCCGCCCGCACCGCCTTCACGATGGCCCGCGCCACGGCCTCCGTACCCGCCGCGAGCAGAGGATTGAGCGCGACCGGGTCCTCCGCGTCCAGCGGCTGCCGACCGGTGGCCAGGGCGAAAACGGTGTCCCCGTCGGTCAGCAGGTGCACGGGCCGGATGGCGCGCGCCAGTCCGTCGTGCGCCGTGCCCGCGAGCTTCTGCGCCTGCGCACGGCTGAGATCGGCGTCGGTGGCGACGACGGCGAGCGTGGTGTTGAGCGGGGGGCGCGTGTCCGCGTCGCACGCCTGCGCCAGGCGCCGTTGCGCCGCCTCGTGGACCTCGGCGGGCGGGGCGACGGCCGGTTCGGCGCCGCCGTACTCCCCGTACAGCACCCCGGTACGGGGATCGAGCACCGAGCCCGCCGCGTTCACCACGACCAGCGCGCCCACGGTGTGCCCGGACGGCAACAGGACGCTCGCGGTCCCCACTCCGCCCTTCAGCCGCCCCGCGACCGCCCCCGTGCCCGCGCCGACGCACCCCTCGGCGACCACCGCACCGGCCTCCGTACCCGCCGCGTCCTCCACCGCGGCCCGGCCCGTCGACGCGTCCGGCCTGGCCCGCCAGTCGCCGCCCCGCCCCAGGTCGAACACGCAGGCAGCCGGCACCACCGGAACGACCTGCGCCGCATCGGGCCCCACCCGCACCCCGCGGCCCCGCTCCTCCAGCCAGGCCATCACCCCGGACGCCGCGTCCAGCCCGTACGCGCTGCCGCCGGTGAGGACGACCGCGTCGATGCGCTGCACCAGGTTGCGCGGGTCCAGCGCGTCCGTCTCCCGGGTTCCCGGCCCACCGCCCCGCACATCGACGGCCGCCACCGCCCCGCCCTCGGGCGCGAGCACCACCGTCGTACCGCTGAGCGCCCCCTTGCCGGGAACCCGCGCATGCCCGACGCGCAGTCCGGCGACATCGGTGAGCGCGTCCTGACGGGTCATCCGGTGCTCCTCGGGGTTGGGGGCGGGAGGGCGGCGTACGCGGCCAACGTACCGGCGGGGGCGGACGCAGGAGGAGGTGAGCCCTGCCGGGACTCGCTCACCCCGTAAGGCTATAAAACAGGCTCAATCGCCCCATGTGGCGGCCCTACGGTGACGGGGTGACCGAGCCACCCGAAGCCGCAGGCGCAGCCGCGCAGCCCGCCCCCGGTGCCCGTACCGGTTCCTCCGGCGGTTCCGGTGTGCCGCCGCCCGGGGGCGGGTCCGGCCGTGCCGGCGGTGTCCTTCCCCGGTCCGTCACCGCGCGGGCGACCGGGGCGGGTGCCCTCGTCTCCCTCCTGCTGGTCGTGGCGATCGTGCTCGGCAGCCGGTTGCTGGAGAACTTCGACTCCGCGCTCCTGCCGTACGCCGTGGCCTCGGTCTTCCTCGCCTTCGGTGTCGCCTACCGGTACACGGTGTGGGTGTCCGCGCCCGGGGTCGCGCGGCTGTTCAAGAAGGGCTGGGGGAGTCTCTTCTCCGTCGCCAACTTCCGCAGGACGCCCACCGCGCTGCCGAAGATGATCGCACCTACCTCGGCTTCCAGAAGTTCCTCGGCGCCCGCTCCCACGCCCGCTGGGCCGCCCACCAGCTGATCTTCTGGGGCTGCGTCCTCGGCGCCCTGATCACCTTCCCGCTGACCTGGGGCTGGTTCACGTTCACCTCGGGCACCGGCTCAGGGCCCGGCTACGAAATGCGTATCTGGGGCTTCGAGATCATCGGGTTCGACTCCCTGGACATCCTCGGCTGGCCGATGTTCCACGGTCTGGACATCGCGGCCGTCCTCGTCATCCCCGGCGCCTCCTACTTCCTGTGGCGCCGGATGAAGGACCGCGCGGCCATCACGGGCCAGCGGTTCGGCTACGACCTGGTGCCGCTGATCGCGCTGATCTCTCCGACGTTGGAGCCCCCGATCAGCAGGCAGTCGGTGAGCAGCATGTCCGCGAAGGGGTTGCCGGCCCGGTCGATGATGCCCGCATGATGGGCCGAACGATCTTCACCGACCCGGGGCGCTGCATCGGCTGCCAGGCCTGCGTCTCCGCCTGCCGTGAGTGCGACTCGCACCGCGACAAGTCCATGATCCAACGGCACCCTCGTCGGCTACTCCGCGATCTGCACCCACCTCGCCTGCGCCGTGCTCTGGCAGAAGAACCGGGGCACCGAGGGCGAGCTGTACTGCCCCTGCCACGAGGGCGTCTTCGACGCCCGTACCGGCGAGGTCACCGCGGGCCCGCCGCCCCGGGGACTGCCCAAGGTGGCGCTCACCGAGCAGGCCGACGGCAGCATCTGGGCGGTCGGCACCACCCGGTCCGGCGAGAGCATCGAGCACGGGCTGTGTCGCCGGTTCGCCGAGGACCGCCCCGACCTGGCCTCCCGGCTCGGCTGCCCCGGTGCCCGCGACGGCGCCGAGGCCCCCGCCGCACCCGGAGCCGCCCGCACGGTGGCCCCCGGCCCCTCCCGCCCCCGTACCGGAGCCGGCGCCTCCGAGACCCCCGGGAGCCCGACATGAGCGACGACCGGCAGCTCCCGGGCTCGCAGCCTTCCGGCCATCCGCAGCCCCCTGGCCGGCAAACGTCCGGCCCGCAGCCCCCCGGCCCCCACACGCCCGGCTCGCAGCCGCAGCCCTTCCGGCCCCCACACGCCCGGCTCGCAGGCCCCCGGCCCCCGCTACCCCGAGTACCACCCGGGCAGTTGGCGGGCCGAGCTGAACCGGCCCGTCCATGAGCGGTACCCGCAGATCCGGCCCACCAGCGGCTACGGCGACCCCCGCGTCCGCCACACCGGCCCCGGGCCCGGGGGCGGCACCGACCAGGAGCCGGAGCGGTCCTCCAAGCTCACGGCCCGGCTCGTTCTGGCCATGAGCGTCGTCATCGGGCAGCTGTGGGGTCTGACGGTGATCGTCGACGAGTGGATGAAGGGTCATTCCGCCACCGCGTGGTGGGGCGCCGGGTTTCTCTGCCTCTCGTTCCTCGTCGTCCTCGGGCTGTGGCTGCTCGACCCCAAGGACCGCTGACCGCCGTCCGGGCCCGGGGCGCGGTCGGAGCACGGCCGACAGCCGTACCCTGGAGGTATGAGTACCGCCCCCGCCCCCGGACCGCGCGATGCGGAGCCGACTGCGCCGGACCGGCCCCGGCCCAAGCCGGCGCTGATCTTCGACGATCCGCTGGACCAGCAGTCCGCGGACGATACGGACCAGGGGTGGGGTGAGCGGGCCCCCTCCGGCGGCAGCGCCGCCGACCTCGCGCGCTTCCTCGACGAGAAGCCGCCGCACCACATCTGACCCCGCGCACCGCGGCCCGGCAGCGGCAGCCGCGCCGGCCATCCGCCGGGGTGCCTTATGCCTGGTGGCTGCCGCCGCGCTGGGCGACCAGGGTGTCGCGGATCTCCTTCAGCACCTCCAGCTCGCTGACCTCGATCGTCTCCTGCACGCCTTCCTTCGCCGCCTGCATCGCGGCCCGCCTGGCGAGGTACTTCGCCATCGGCAGGACCATCAGGAAGTAGACGACGGCAGCGGTGATCAGGAAGCTGAGCGTCGCGCTGAGGACCGAACCCCACAGGATGGGGATGCCCTTCGTCGCCTCGCCCGTCGCCGGGTCCGTCGCACACGGGCCCCTGAGGCAGGAGCTGTAGTTCTCCAGGTCCTGGGTGCCGAACGCACCGACGAGCGGATTGATGACCCCCTTGACGATCGAGTTCACGATGTTCGTGAACGCGGCACCGATGACGACGGCAACCGCCAGATCGATGACGTTGCCACGCATCAGGAAGGCCTTGAAGCCGTCCAGCAGACTGACCTTCTTCGTCTCGCTCACGGGTGCGCTGTCCTCCGTATGTGCCGCAATGGGTATGAACTGCCTCGCAATCTACGGCAGTTCGTGCGGGGACCACCCAATCCGGGCCCGTCGTCAGGTGAGGTGATAGTTCGTCAGTGCGAATCAACACAGGATCACCGCGAATCCACCCGAGATTCCGGCACCCGCCAGATCGGTGGCCGTCGTCCTCGGCACCGCCAGCACGATCAGCGCCCCCTCCGATGTCCCCTGGTCCGACACACCCTCGGCGGACACCGGCGGCACCTGCTCCACCCGCGCTCCCTTGGCCAGCACCCGGGCCCGTGCCCCGGCGCCCTCGGACGTCACCACGTCCACCCGGTCGCCCGGCCGCAGCAGCCGCACGGTCGCCGCATCCGCGATCCGCACCGGCGCCGACACCAGCCGCACCGGCGGCGAGGCCCGCCCCGGGGCCGCCCCCTGCGCCGCGCCACCGCCATGCCCGCCCCCGCCGCCACCGAACCCGGAGACAGCCAGCGCGGCCGCGGTCAGCGCGAGACCCGCCGCCACTGCCCGACGCTGCCGCCACACCGCCCGGCGCAGCCGGTGGCCCGAGCCCCCGCGCACCCGCAGCGGCGGGAACGCCGGCACCCCGCACGGCGGCGGAGCGGGCAGCGGCCCCGGCGGCGCACCTGCGGAGGAAGTGGTGGGGCCGGGCAGGGAAGGAAAGTGAGAACCGGGCGTGGGCATCGCGAACACCGCCTGCGTCAGGGAGTCGGTCGGACGGGTCTCCTGGTCGTGCCGTACCGGCGGCAGGAATGCCGACATCCCGGCCGCCGCACAGACCTCACGATCCACCAATCGGCCCGTCCCCGCCGGACCCTGTGGACCGTCCACCCGATGTGGAAAACTCCCTCACCCGCAGGACGGCAGGACAACCCTCACGGCAGGACAACCCTCACCGCAGAACAACCCCACCGCAGAACAACGCCCTACGGCGGAGCCCCCCTACGGCGGAGACCCCCTACGGCAGCGCGATCCCCGTCTCGATCCCGTCCAGCGCGTGCCCGCACGGGCAGTCCCGGTCCGCCTCCGCCGGCAGCGCGGCCACCGCGTCGAAGAGGACCGTGCGCAGCCGGTCCACATTGGCCGCGAACACCTTCAGCACCTCCTCGTGGGAGACGCCCTCGCCGGCCTCCGCCCCCGCGTCCAGGTCCGTCACCAGGGTCATCGTCGTGTAGCAGAGGCCCAGTTCGCGGGCGAGCACGGCCTCGGGGTGCCCCGTCATGCCGACCACCGACCAGCCCATGGCCGCGTGCCAGCGCGACTCGGCGCGGGTCGAGAAGCGCGGCCCCTCGACGACCACCAGCGTGCCGCCGTCCACCGCCTCCCATTCCCGGCCCCGCGCGGCGGCCAGCGCCACCTTGCGCCCTGCGGGGCAGTACGGGTCCGCGAAGCCCAGGTGCACCACGTTCGGCACCGCCCCGTCGGCCCGGGTCTCACCGTCGTAGTAGGTCTGGACGCGGGTCTTCGTGCGGTCCACCAGTTGATCCGGCACGAGCAGGGTTCCCGGGCCGTACTCCGGGCGCAGCCCGCCCACCGCGCACGGGCCGAGCACCTGGCGTACGCCGACCGAGCGCAGCGCCCACAGGTTGGCGCGGTAGTTGATGCGGTGCGGGGGCACATGGTGGCCGCGGCCGTGCCGGGGGAGGAAGGCGACCCGGCGGCCGTCTATCTCGCCGAGGAAGACGGAGTCGCTGGGCGCTCCGTAAGGGGTCTCCACGCGGACCTCGGTGACGTCCTCCAGGAAGGAGTACAGCCCCGAGCCGCCGATCACGCCGATCTCTGCGTTTGCCATGCGGTCACAGTAGGCGTACGCCCCCGGCCCCCGGCAGAGCGGTCGGGGAACGCCGACGACCCCGCCGAGCGGGTCGGCGGGGTCGGTCGGGAAAGCCTGGTGACGCCTGGTGAAGCGGCCGCTCAGGCGGCCGAGGAACCGCTCGACGAGGACGAGGCGGTGGACGACGAGGACGTCGTCGAAGCGGTCGAGGACTTCGTGTCCGACGACGTCGAGGACGAGGAGTCGGACGACGACGATCCGGAACCGGAGGTCTTCGCGGTGGCCGACGCCGACGTGCTGCTCGACGAGGAGCCGCGGCTGTCGTTCCGGTAGAAACCGGAACCCTTGAAGACGATGCCGACCGCCGAGAACACCTTCTTCAGGCGTCCGTCGCAGTTCGGGCACACCGTGAGGGCGTCATCGGTGAACTTCTGCACCGCTTCGAGGCCCTCGCCACACTCGGTGCACTGGTACTGGTAGGTCGGCACTTTGTTCCTCCTGGCACTCTGACTCGATGAGTGCTAACGACGCTCCATAGTGACGTATTCCGCTGGATCAGTCCACCGTGACCGGCCCGCGGTGACCGACACCACGCGCCACGGTGTGCCCCGCGCCCGTCGGCAGGAGCCGCGAACGCAGCGCCACCAGGGTGATCAGCGCCAGCACCGTACCCGCCAGCGGAACCAGGAATCCGGCGCTCGCCCCATGGGAGTCCGCCAGCTGGCCGGCCACCGTCACCGCGCCCGCCTGGCCGAGCGCGACCGCGCCCGTCAGCCAGGTGAACGCCTCGGTCCGCGCGGACCCGGGCACCAGCGCCTCGACCAGCGTGTAGCCGCTGATCAGGGCGGGGGCGATGCAGAGGCCCACCAGGAGACCGAGCGCGGCGAGCAGCGGCACCGAGTGCACCGCCCACAGGCCCGACGCGGTAAGCGCGAGGGCCGTGTAGCCGATGATCAGGCGGCGGCGGGGGCCGATCTTCCAGGCGATGGCCCCGCAGGCGATCCCGGCGAGCATGTTGCCGGCGGCGAAGATCCCGTACAGCACTCCGTTCGCGCCCGGGTTGCCGATCTCCTCGGCGAACGCGGTCAGCGAGACCTGCATGCCGCCGAAGACCGAGCCGATGCCGAGGAAGGCGACCGCGAGCACCCGCACGCCGGGGATGGAGAGGGCGGAGGCGTGCCGCTCGGCGCCGGGCAGGGCGCGGTCGCGGACGGGCGGCTGCGTGGCGCGCCGCGCGGCGAAGAGCAGGCCGCCGACCAGGGTGAGCGCGGCTTCGGCGATCAGGCCCGCCGCCGGGTGCACGCCCGTGCACAGCGCGGTGGCGAGGACGGGGCCGATGACGAAGGTGAACTCGTCCGTCACCGACTCGAACGCGGCGGCCGTCGCCATCAGCGGCGAGGCCTCGCGTCCCGGGGCCGCGCCCAGCATGGCCGCCCAGCGGGCCCGCACCATGGGGCCGACCTGTGGGACGGAGGCGCCCGTGGGGACGGCCGCCGCGAACAGCGCCCACAGGGGTACGTCCGCGAGGGCGAGCGTCACCAGGAGCGAGCCGGCGGCGGCGTGCACCAGGACACCGGGCAGCAGCACGGCACGCTGGCCGAACCGGTCGGCGAGTTTGCCGGTCTGCGGGGCGAACAGGGCCATGGAGACCCCGGTCACGGCGGCTACGGCGCCGGCGCTGCCGTACGAGCCGGTGGTGTGCTGGACGAGCAGGACGATGCCGATGGTCAGCATCGCGAAGGGCTGCCGTGCGGCGAAGCCCGGGAGGAGGAAGGTCCACGCACCGGGGGTGCGCAGCAACTGCCCGTATCCGGGGCGGTCGGAGACCGTGGACGCCACGGTCCTTGCCTTTCTGCCGCCTGGTGGCCGTGCTCCCGGGGGCGGCCCCGCACCTGCGTGCGGGGCCGGGCCGGAGCTGCCGAGAGCTGTCCTCTTCGCGCGGAACTGCGGTAGATGCCGGGCGCTCGCCACCGGTGCGCGGTGCGCTGCCGGTCCGGAGGACGCCACGACCGCCATACGGTCGCGCCAGCTCTGCGTCAGGCAGAGTTGGTCGTCAATCGGTTGACCAACTGGTCGTTCAGGAACAGTTGATCTGGGTTTCCTTCATGCTACAGGCAGAAGGCGGGGCGGCCCTGTGATTGTGTGCACGCCGCCGTTCATCGCCTGTGAACGTTGTGTGTTCTCAGTGATGTGCCTTCGTGTTGCGCTTATAGGGCTCGTTCTTGTCGGCTTCGCGCTTCTTCGCGTCGTCCGTCCTGCCGAGCTTCTTGACCGCCTTGAGCGCACCGGTGGCGTGGGGCCCCGTAAGGTCTTCCTCGACTCCGCCGTGCCCGCCCGTGCCCAGCCAGCCGGCCAGCTTGCCGCCCTCGCCGACCGCGCGCAGCCGTGCCTCGGCCGCGTCGCGCACCGGGTTGGTCGCGACGACCAGGAGTTCGTCGCCGCGCCGCAGCACGGTCGACGGGGTGGGTACGAAGCTCTTGCCGTCGCGGACGACGAGGGTGACGGCGGCGCCCGAGGGCATGCGCAGTTCCCCGACCTCGACGCCGTGCATCTTCGACTCCGCCGGAATGGCCACCGACAGCAGGTGCCCGCGCAGCCGTTCCAGGGGCGCCGATTCGATGCCCAGGTCGGCCGCCTCGGAGGGGTCGTCCGCGATGTTCAGGGCCTTGGCGAGCCAGGGCAGGGTCGGGCCCTGGATGAGGGTGTAGACGACGACCAGGACGAAGACGATGTTGAAGACCCGGGTGGAGCCGTCGATTCCGGACACCATCGGAATGGTCGCCAGGATGATGGGTACGGCGCCGCGCAGCCCGGCCCAGGACATGAGGGCCTTCTCCTGCCAGGGCAGCCGGAAGGGCGCCAGCGAGATGAAGACCTCCAGCGGGCGTGCCACCACGGTCAGCACCAGGCCGACGACGACGGCGGGCCAGAAGTCGTCCAGCAGGTCGTGCGGGGTGACCAGGAGGCCGAGCAGCACGAACATGCCGATCTGGGCCAGCCAGCCGAGCCCGTCGGCGAATCCGCGGGTCGCCGGCCAGTGCGGCAGCTTGGCGTTGCCGAGGATCATCGCGGCGAGGTAGACGGCGAGGAAGCCACTGCCGTGCAGCATGGCGCCGGCCGCGTACGCGGACACCGCGATGGCCATGACCGCGATGGGGTAGAGGCCGGACGCGGGCAGCGCCACATGGCGCAGCCCGTACGAGCCGAGCCAGCCCACCGCGAGGCCGACGGCGACGCCGATGGCCAGCTCCAGGGCGATCTCGCCGATCAGCACGTACCAGCTGTCGACGGTGCCCACGGTCGAGAAGGCGACCACGAGGATCACCACGGGGGCGTCGTTGAAGCCGGACTCGGCCTCCAGGACACCGGTGACACGGGCGGGCAGCGGGACCTTGCGCAGCACGGAGAAGACCGCGGCGGCGTCCGTGGAGGAGACGACCGCGCCGATGATGAGCGCCTGCCGCCATTCCAGGCCGACCAGGTAGTGCGCCCCGGCCGCGGTCACACCCACGCTGATGCCGACGCCGACGAGTGACAGCACCACCGCCGCGGGCAGCGCCGGTCTGATCTCTTTCCACTTCGTGCCGAGGCCGCCCTCGGCGAGGATCACGACGAGTGCCGCGTAGCCGATGACCTGCGTCAGCTCCGCGTTGTCGAACTTGACGTCGAAGAAGCCGTCCTGGCCCATGGCGATACCGATGCCGAGGTACAGGAGCAGGCTGGGGAGCCCGCTGCGGGACGAGATGCGTACCGCCGCGACGGCGACGAGCAGGACGAGTGAGCAGACGAGCAGGAGTTCGTTGAGCGTGTGGACAGTCAGTGGCCGGTCCTTCCCTGCGTACGCCTGCCGGAGCCTCTTCCGGCGGCCAGTACTTCGTTACCTTACCTAATCTTTAACGTTTTCTTGATGCGTTCGAGTATTCGTACGATCGCTACGCAATTCGAGCCATCCTGATACCGCGTCCGAGTGGCTTACGCGCTGCGCCTATGGTTGCTCCTGCACTCCCAGGACCGCCCTGCCCTCGAAGGACAGCGATGCCCGCCACAACAACCGCCTCGTCCGGCTCCACCGGTACCGCCGGTGGCGGGTCGCGCAAGAAGAAGGGGCGACGAGCCCGCCTGATCGTGATCGTCCTGGTGCTGGCGCTCGTCGCGGGTATCGGTTACGGAACGTACTGGTCCGTAACCACCGTGCGCGCCTCGTACCCGCAGACCAACGGGTCCATCCACCTCGACGGCCTCGGCGGCAACGTCGAGGTCAAGCGCGACGGCTACGGCGTCCCGCAGATCTACGCGGACTCCGACGCCGACCTGTTCCGCGCCCAGGGCTTCGTCCAGGCGCAGGACCGCTTCTGGGAGATGGACGTCCGCCGCCACCTGACGGCCGGCCGGCTCTCCGAGATGTTCGGCTCCGGCCAGGTCGAGACGGACTCCTTCCTGCGCACGCTGGGCTGGCGCAAGATCGCACAGGAGGAGTACGACACCGTCCTGTCCGCGGAGACCAAGAAGAACCTCCAGGCGTACGCGGACGGCGTGAACTCCTACCTCGAGGGTCGCGACGGCAAGGACATCTCCGTCGAGTACGCCGCCCTCGGCTTCACCAACGACTACAAGCCGTCGAAGTGGACCCCGGTCGACTCGGTCGCCTGGCTGAAGGCGATGGCCTGGGACCTGCGCGGCAACATGCAGGACGAGATCGACCGCTCGCTGATGACGAGCCGGCTCGACAGCAAGCAGATCAAGGACCTGTACCCGGACTACCCGTACGACAAGCACGAGCCGATCGTCACCGAGGGCGCCATCTCCTCGCTCACCGGGAAGTTCGACCCCGAGGCCACGGACTCCGACGGCAGCGGCGCGTCCACCGTGGAGGGCGCCACCCAGGGCCTGACCACACAGCTCGGCGCGCTCTCCGACACCCTGGACGAGATCCCCGCGCTGCTCGGCCCCAACGGCACCGGCATCGGCTCGAACTCCTGGGTGGTCTCCGGCAAGTACACGACCACCAACAAGCCGCTGCTCGCCAACGACCCGCACCTCGCGCCGATGCTGCCGTCCCTCTGGTACCAGATGGGCCTTCACTGCCGCGCGGTATCCGAAACCTGCAAGTACGACACCGCCGGGTACACCTTCTCCGGCATGCCCGGTGTGATCATCGGCCACAACCAGGACATCGCCTGGGGCTTCACCAACCTGGGCGCCGACGTCACCGACCTCTTCCTGGAGAAGGTCTCCACCGACGGCTACCTGTACGACGGCAAGACGAAGCCGTTCACCACCCGCGAGGAGACCATCAAGGTCGCGGGCGGCAAGGACCGGCACATCACCGTCCGCGAGACCAACAACGGCCCGCTGGTCTCCGACCGCAGCAGCGAGCTGGAGAAGGTCGGCCAGAAGGCGCCCGTCACCAACTCCGCCCCGGACCGCGCGGACGGGTACGCGGTCGCCCTGAAGTGGACCGCGCTGGACCCCGGCCACTCCATGGACGCCGTCTTCGAGCTCAACCGCGCCAAGGACTTCACGACCTTCCGCGCGGCGGCCCAGCACTTCGAGGTTCCCTCGCAGAACCTCATCTACGCCGACACCAAGGGCCACATCGGCTACCAGGCCCCGGGGAAGATCCCGGTCCGCAAGAAGGGCGACGGCACCACGCCCAGCCCCGGCTGGTCCTCGGCGTACGGCTGGGAGAAGGACCCGATCCCGTTCGACGAGCTGCCCTACGAGTACGACCCGAAGCGCGGCTACATCGTCACCGCCAACCAGGCGGTCATCGACGAGGACAAGTACCCGTACCTGCTTACCAAGGACTGGGGCTACGGCACCCGCAGCCAGCGGATCAACGACCTCATCGAGTCGAAGATCAAGGGCGGCGGGAAGATCTCGACCGAAGACATGCAGAAGATGCAGATGGACAACACCAGCGAGATCGCCGCGCTGCTGGTGCCCGAGCTGCTGAAGATCAACGTCTCGGACAAGGACGTCCGCCAGGCGCAGAAGCTGCTGGAGGGCTGGGACTACACCCAGGAGGCCGACTCGGCCGCCGCCGCGTACTTCAACGGCGTCTGGCGCAACATCCTGAAGCTGGCCTTCGGCGACAAGCTGCCCAAGGAGATGCGCGTCGAGGGCGAGTGCCTGAACGTGCGTCCCGCCAACAGCTCGGGCCCGGTGGACGAGCAGGACCGCCTCGTACGCGAGTGCGGCCAGCGCTCCCCGGACTCGGCGCAGCCGGACGGCGGCGACCGCTGGTACCAGGTCGTCGCCAACCTCATGGACAAGCCGGACAGCGACTGGTGGAAGTCGCCCAAGAGCCGCAAGGACAAGGCGACCGAGACCCGTGACGAGCTGTTCGCCCGTGCCATGGAGGACGCGCGCTGGGAGCTGACGGCCAAGCTCGGCAAGGACATCACCACCTGGAACTGGGGCCGGCTGCACCAGCTGACCCTGAAGAACCAGACCCTCGGTACGGAAGGCCCCGGCTTCCTCCAGCGGGTCCTCAACCGGGGCCCGTGGAACCTCGGCGGCGGCGAGGCCGCGGTGGACGCCACCGGCTGGAACGCGGCCGGCGGCTACGAGGTGGTCTGGGTGCCGTCGATGCGGATGGTCGTCAACGTGGGGGACTGGGACAAGTCCCGCTGGATCAACCTCACCGGCGCCTCCGGGCACGCGTTCAGCGCGCACTACACCGACCAGACCGACAAGTGGGTCAACGGCGAACTGCTGCCCTGGGCCTACGGCACGAACGCCGTGGCCGGGGCGACGAAGGACACGCTGACCCTGAAGCCGTAGAAAGCCCGTACGAGGGGCCCCCGGCGTTTCAGCCCGCGCTGAAGCGCCGGGGGCCCTCCGGTGTCACCACCGCGTCCACGGGGTGGTCGTGCGGCTCCTCCGGGACCCGGGCGGCCACCTCGTTCGCGTACAGCAGGACGACCAGCGCGGGCGTGGCCCCGGCGGCCGTCAGGCGGGCCAGCACCCGGTCGTAGCTGCCGCCGCCACGCCCGAGGCGCATCCCGCGCGCGTCCACCGCGAGACCGGGCAGCAGCACCGCGTCCGCCTCCAGGACGGCGTCGGGGCCCAGCCGCTCACCGACGGGTTCGAGCAGCCCGCGCCCCGCCTTCGCCAGGGCGCCCGGGCCCTCGTACAGCGCCCAGTCCAGGTCGTTGTCGGCCAGGAGCACCGGCAGCAGCACCCGTACGCCCCGCGTGCGCAGCGCGTCCAGCAGCGCGCGGGTGCCCGGCTCGCGCCCCACCGAGACGTACGCGGCGACGGTACGGGCCTCGCGGAGCTCGGGGAGGCCGAGCGCGTGCCGGGCGAGAACCGTCGCGGCCCGCTCGACGTCCTGGTCCGTCAGGAGGCGGCGCGCGGCGAGCAGTTCACGCCGCAGCAGTGCCTTTGCGGACAACTCGGTGTTCAACGGGGCACCTACCGGCCTCTCGTACACGGCTATATGAGGACAAAGTTAACCGGAGGCTCATCTTCCGCCCATGTCCGCCGGTTAAGGTTCAGGCCATGACCCAGTCGCACCCCAGGATCAGCAAGGCCGTCATTCCGGCGGCGGGCCTCGGCACCCGCTTCCTGCCGGCCACCAAGGCCACTCCCAAGGAGATGCTGCCTGTCGTCGACAAGCCTGCCATCCAGTACGTCGTCGAGGAAGCGGTGGCCGCGGGACTGCACGACGTCCTGATGATCACCGGCCGCAACAAGCGTCCCCTGGAGGACCACTTCGACCGGAACTACGAACTGGAGGGCGCGCTGACCCGCAAGGGCGACGCCGACCGGCTGCGCAAGGTCCGGGAGTCCAGCGACCTCGCCACCATGCACTACGTGCGCCAGGGCGACCCCCGGGGCCTCGGCCACGCCGTGCTGTGCGCCGCGCCGCACGTGGGCGACCAGCCGTTCGCGGTGCTGCTCGGCGACGACCTGATCGACCCGCGCGACCCGCTGCTGTCCCGCATGACCGAGGTCCAGGAGCGCGAGGGCGGCAGCGTCATCGCCCTCATGGAGGTCCCGCCCGCGATGATCGGCCAGTACGGCTGCGCGGCCGTGGAGCCCACCGCCGAGGCGGACGTGGTGCGCGTCACCGGCCTGGTCGAGAAGCCGGAGCCCGCCGAGGCGCCCAGCAACCTCGCCGTCATCGGACGCTACGTCCTGGACCCCGCCGTCTTCGGAATACTGCGGAAGACCGAGCCGGGCCGGGGCAACGAGATCCAGCTCACCGACGCGCTCCAGCTGCTCGCCGAGGACGAGAAGGCAGGCGGCCCGGTGCACGGCGTCGTCTTCAAGGGCAGGCGCTACGACACCGGCGACCGCAGCGACTATCTGCGTGCCATTGTCAGACTCGCGTGCGAACGTGAAGACCTGGGGCCGGAGTTCCGCAGCTGGCTCCGCAGTTACGTCACCGAGGAGATGTAGCACCGTGAGCAGCACGATCTGGTCGGTGGACGAGCACCTGGAAGACATCCTCGCCGCGGTGAAGCCGCTCGAACCCATCGAGCTGCAACTGCCCGAGGCCCAGGGCTGCGTCCTGGTCGAGGACGTCGTGGTGGAGGTCGCCCTGCCGCCCTTCGACAACAGCTCGATGGACGGTTACGCGGTCCGCGTCGCCGACGTCGAGGGCGCCACCGAGGAGTTCCCCGCCGTCCTCACCGTCATCGGGGACGTCGCCGCCGGCGACGACGGCCTCGGCGCCGGCAGGCGCGTCGGCCCCGGCGAGGCCGCCCGCATCATGACCGGCGCCCCGCTCCCGGAGGGTGCCGAGGCCGTCGTCCCCGTCGAGTGGACCGACGGCGGTACGGGCGAGGGCCCCGCCGCCGCGATGCGCGCCCACAGCGACGCCCCGGAGGGCGCGGGCGGCGAGGTCCGCGTCCACCGCCCGGCCGAGGCCCGCGCCCACGTCCGGGCCCGGGGCAGCGACGTACGCCCCGGCGACCTGGCGCTCAGGGCGGGCACGGTGATCGGCCCCCCGCAGATCGGGCTGCTCGCCGCGATCGGCCGCTCCACCATCAAGGTGCGGCCCCGCCCGCGCGTCGTCGTCCTGTCCACCGGCAGCGAACTGGTGCAGCCGGGCGGCGAGCTGACCGGCGGCCAGATCTACGACTCCAACAGCTTCGCCCTCACCGCGGCCGCCCGGGAAGCCGGAGCGATCGCCTACCGCGTCGGTGCCGTCGCCGACGACGCCGAGACCCTGCGCGCCACGATCGAGGACCAGCTGATCCGCGCCGACCTCGTCGTCACCACGGGGGGCGTCAGCGTCGGCGCGTACGACGTGGTCAAGGAGGCCCTGTCCTCGGTGGGCGACGAGGACGAGCCGGGCGGCGGCGTCTACTTCCGCAAGCTCGCCATGCAGCCGGGCAAACCGCAGGGCTTCGGCTCCATCGGCCCCGACCACACACCGCTGCTCGCCCTGCCCGGCAACCCGGTCTCCAGCTACGTCTCCTTCGAGCTGTTCGTCCGGCCCGCGATCCGCACCCTGATGGGCCTGCCCGAGGTCAACCGCCCCACTGCCAGGGCCACGCTCGCCACCGACAAGGCCCTGACCTCACCGGCCGGCCGCCGTCAGTTCCTGCGCGGGACGTACGACGCCGAGGCCGGCACCGTCACGCCCGTCGGCGGTTCCGGATCGCATCTGATCGCCGCTCTCGCCCAGGCGGACGCGCTGATCGTGCTGCCCGAGGACGTGACCTCCGCCGAGCCCGGCACCGACACCGAGGTGGTCCTGCTCCGCTGACCACAGGCCGGTGGCGGTACGGTATCTGCCGCTGTGCCTTCGGGGGACACCCCCCGGACCCCGTCCCGCACCCCGGTGCAGCGCCGGGGAATCGGCGCCCTACCGCTAGGCGGAGTGAGTTGAGTACGCAGAACAGGCTGACGCACATCGACGAGGCGGGGGCCGCCCGCATGGTCGACGTCTCCGGGAAGGACGTCACCGCGCGCGTCGCCCGCGCCAGCGGCCGGGTCCTCGTGTCGCCGCGTGTCGTCGAACTGCTCCGGGGCGAGGGGGTCCCGAAGGGCGACGCCCTCGCCACCGCCCGGATCGCCGGGATCATGGGCGCCAAGCGGACCCCGGACCTGATCCCCCTCTGCCACCCGCTGGCCGTCTCCGGCGTCGGCGTCGAGCTGAGCGTGGCCGACGACGCCGTGGAGATCACCGCCACGGTGAGGACCACCGACCGCACGGGCGTGGAGATGGAGGCCCTGACCGCGGTGTCGGTCGCCGCGCTCACCGTCGTCGACATGGTCAAGGCCGTCGACAAGTCCGCGGTCATCACCGACGTCCGGGTCGAGGCGAAGTCGGGCGGCAAGTCCGGCGACTACGTCCGCACCGCGCCGTCCGGGGCCGGCGCGTGAGCGCCGCCGAGCCCCCGTACCGCGCCCTCGTGGTGACCGCCTCGAATCGCGCGTCCGCCGGGGTCTACGCCGACAAGGGCGGGCCGCTGATCGCCGAGGCGCTGACCGGGCTCGGCTTCACCGTCGACGGCCCCGAGGTCGTGCCCGACGGCGACCCGGTCGAGCAGGCGCTGCGCGCCGGGGTGGCCGCCGCGTACGACGTCGTCGTCACCACCGGCGGTACGGGCGTCTCACCCACCGACCGCACCCCCGAGGCCACCCGCCGCGTCCTGGACCACGAGGTCCCCGGCATCCCGGAGGCGATCCGGGCCGAGGGCCGCGACAAGGTCCCCACCGCCGCGCTCTCGCGCGGTCTGGCGGGCGTCGCCGGGCGCACCCTGATCGTCAATCTGCCCGGCTCGACCGGCGGGGTGCGCGACGGGCTCGCCGTCCTGGACCGGCTGCTGGTGCACGCCGTCGACCAGCTGCGCGGTGGCGACCACCCCCGACCCGGGAGCCCGAGCTGAACGTCGCGACCTGGCCGGTGATCCTGGCGGACGGCGATGTCGCCCTCCGGCCCATCAAGCTGCGCGACCAGCGCGAGTGGCGGGAGGTCAACCGGCGCAACCGGGACTGGCTGCGCCCCTGGGAGGCGACCGTCCCGCCGCCCGCCCCCGGCGGCCCGGTCGCCCAGCGGCCCACGTACCGCCAGATGATCCGCCACCTGCGCGCCGAGGCCAACGCGGGCCGGATGCTGCCGTTCGCCATCGAGTACCGGGGCCGGCTGGTGGGTCAGCTGACCGTCGCCGGGGTCACCTGGGGCTCGATGTGCTCGGGTCACATCGGCTACTGGGTGGACCAGGAGGTGGCCGGACGCGGAGTGATGCCCACCGCTGTCGCCCTCGCCGTCGACCACTGTTTCCGCGTGGTCGGACTCCACCGCATCGAGGTGTGCATTCGCCCGGAGAACGGGCCGAGCCGGCGCGTCGTGGAGAAACTCGGATTCCGCGAGGAAGGGCTGCGCCCCCGATATCTGCACATCGACGGGGCCTGGCGGGACCACCTGATCTACGCGCTCACGGCGGAGGAGGTGCCGGACGGGCTGCTGCGCAGATGGCACCGGGCCCGGCCGGACCGGCCGGAGCGCCCTGCGAAATAAAATGTATGTTCGAATTAGATCGGGACTGTCCGTGTGGAAGGCGAAGCCTGACCGCTGACGAACGCACAAAGACCCACTGTTGCTCTGAACAATCACAAAAAAAGTCCGCGATATCAGCCGGAACGTGCGACACACCGCGCCAATTGGCGGATGCCTCCGCGCAAACCCCTCTACGGTGTGAGATGTGAGCAGCAGCGGCCTCATCTACGCAGTCATCGTCGGGGCCTGGGCCGCCTACTTGGTGCCGATGTGGCTCCGCAGGCAGGACGAACTCAACGAAGCGCGTCCCACGGAACGCTTCAGCACCGCCATCCGGCTGTTGTCCGGCCGGGCGGCGATGGAGCGCCGGTATGCCAAGGGGCTGCAGGAGCGCACCGACGACGAGGCGGCGCCCGACGCCGACCCGGACGTGAGCACGGACCGAATGGACTCCGTCGACGTCCGGGCCTTCTCCGCGCCTCCGGCGCACACCGAGGTCCGGATACACGACCCGGCCGGTACGCCGGAGCGCGCCCCGCGCAAACGGCGCGAGCGGGACGCCGAGCCCGCCGCCCCCGGCCCCGCCCGGCGGCGCGTGCGCCCCGGCGGGATCGACGCGGAGCGCGCCCGGCGCGCGCAGCGCCTCCAGGTCCTCGCGCGCCGTCGGCGCACCACCGTCGTCCTCTTCCTCGCCTTCACGGTCGGCGCGATCGTCGCGGCGGTCGGCGGCCTCCGCTTCCTGTGGGCCCCCGCCGTCCCCGCCGTCCTGCTCAGCGCCTACATCGCGCACCTGCGGACGCACGAGCGGCGCAGGTTCGCCTTCACCATGGACCAGCGCCGCGCCGAGGTGGCCGCCCAGCGGCTGCGCGAGAACCGCCCCCGCCGCCACCAGCCCGCCGCGCCGGCCCCCGCCGACGCCGACGAGGAGTCCGAGGCGCGCCACCCCGTCCCCGAGCCCACCCCCACGGTCTCCCCCCAGGAGGCCGGCCGCCGCGCCCTGGTCGAGCAGACGGACCACGCGGAGTGGGTCGACCAGCAGCGCGAGCGCGGCCGGGTCCAGGGCGACAGCTGGGAGCCCGTCCCGGTCCCCCTGCCCACCTACGTCACCGCCCCGGTCGCCCCGCGCGCCACGGGCGGCGTCGAGGTCGGCAACCCGGAGACCTGGAGCGCGGCCCGCTCCAGCACCGCCGAGCCGACCACCCCGGACACCGCGACACCCCCGGCCGACCCGGCCCCGCGCCGGCGCTCGGCCCAGTCCCGCCGCTCCCGCGACCGGGGCCGCACCCCGCTCTTCGACCAGTACGAGGACGGCGACCGCCCCCGCGCCGCCAACGAGTGACCCGCCCGCCGGGCCGCCGCGACCCCGCCACGGCTGACCAGCGCGGAACGGATTTCCGAGCACCCCGGTGAGGGTGCTAGAGTTTCACTCGTTGCAAGGGCCTGTGGCGCAGTCTGGTAGCGCACCTCGTTCGCATCGAGGGGGTCTGGGGTTCAAATCCCCACAGGTCCACCGCACGGGCCGTTCACGAGTTAGCTCGTGAAGGGTTCACGAGATCCCGTTCAGTTGATTCAACTGGGCGGGATCTCGTCGTTTCAGGCTTGGTACGACGCGGATGCCGCCCGGGGAAGCCCGGTTCGGTGCCGTGGGCACGGTGAGCGGAGCTGGCTGTGGTGGTGCGGGCATGGCGAAGCGGCCGCAGGGCTCGGGTGGCCCTGCGGCGCGCTGGAGGCTGTGTGGTTGTGCCTGTTTCGCAGACGCCGCTTTTACGGTTCGGGCGGCGGGGCGGAGTCGTGTTCCTCTGTCTCGTCGACGGGGTCCTCGTACGGGTCCGGGGTCTCGGGGATGTGGCCGAGGGTGTAGTTCTCTTCCTTCCACAGGCGCTGGTCGCGCAGGAAGGACTCGATGGTCCTCACGTTCTCGACCATGAGCTGGATGGCGCTGAGCAGTGTCTGGGCGACACGGCCCCGGCTCTGGCGTTTTTCGCGGGAGTGCAGAAAGGTGTCGACGTTCTTGGCGCGGCCGTTGAGTCCTTCGACGTGGCTGCGCAGGCTGCGGTAGGCGCGCTGCCAGGCCTCTCGGCCCCAGGGCAGGTCCTGGCGGAGCTTGGGCATGCTGTCGACCGGCACGGTGATCGTGGACTGCTGGCAGATGGCCGGACGCTGATGGGCGGGTCGTTCCGGTGGGCGCACGGTCGGTTTCGCATCCGGGTGGGCGTGCCTGGCGCGGTGGTTGGTCAGATCGATCGTGTGGGGCCGGCCTGGGGATGGGCGCCGTGCTGTGTGGCCTCGGCGCCGGTGCGTGCCGGAGGCGTCGCGTTCCTGGGCCCAGGGGCAGGTGACGCGTGGGCTGGTGCCGGCGGCGGGGCACTGGCGGCGTTCCAGGCCGCGGTGGTCGGCGGATTGCTTGAGCGGGAGGACGTAGGGGTCTGCCTCCTGCATTTCGGGCAGCAGTTCTTCGCGTGTCCTGCTCTGCTTGGCGGCGGCCATGCGGTGGTAGGCGTCGATGATCCGCTGGGGAGTGTGGGGGCAGAGCAGGTCACCCGCGATGGCGAGGGTGCCTTCGACGGCGCTCTTGTCCTTGCGGACCATGGTGGTCTTGTAGTCGAGAACGGGTTTGTAGCCGACGGCACGTACGGGGTTGTGGAAGTTCTCGACCTTGGCGCCGGAGTAGGCGAGGTCCCCGGCCAGGTACCCCTGGACGGGCCACAGCCGCTTGACGATCTGGAGCAGGCGTACGGCCTGGGGGCCGATCTGCTTGCCGGGTGTGTGCATGGACATGCCCATGCACAGCTGGGGGTAGCGGCCGGCGCGGGACGGTTCGGCATGTCCGGCCACCAGCAGCGTGGCGCTGTAGCCGAAGGTTTTGTGGCCGCCGCCGGAGACGTGCACGCCCGCGCTCACTTCGAGCGAGGCGCGGCGTTTTGTGCTGTGGCGGGCCCAGGTGGGGATGGCGGTGGCGTCCACCGACAGGTCGCCGGCCCAGTCGTCCATCAGGCCGCGGGCAACGGCCGTGCGGACGGGCGTGAGCACCAGCTTGTTGGCGATCCGCGACAGCACCGGCGTCGAGTCGTGATGCGCGCGTTGCAGCCAGGCGCGCCGGTAGGTGACGGCCTGGTCGCGTGGCATACGGGTCCGGCGGTCATGCCGGGCCGGGTCAAGCACCGTCGTGATGCGCGACCAGGCATCGTAGAAGCGCTTGGCCGACGCACGCGTCGCCTCGACGTCCGTGCGGTCGACTTCCGGCAGTCCGAAGTACCTGAGCCAGGGTTTGCGCAGGCGGAACTGAACGCACTCCCAGGCGTCGTCCACGTTGGTGCTGCGCAGCTCTCGTGCCGCCAGCACCATGCCGACCAGTACGGTCTCCGACCGGAGGCCGCGAGGGCCGGGGCGGCGGGCCTCAAGTACTGCGAGTTCGTCCAGGGCCCCGCTGGCCCGGACGAGATCGACGACCTGCCGCACGAGGCGGTCGTTCAGCTGGGAGGGGTGCGGTGAGGGGGCGGGCCGGTGCTGCCCGTTGCGCCGCTTCATGCCCAGCCGCGCAGCATGCGCACGGCGGCGTCCCGCGAGATCGCCGGCACCCAGGCCATGTAGGGGGCGAGTGCGGCGGTCGTCTTCATGCCTGCAGCCCGGGCCACCAGGTCGGCCGGCACATGGTCGCGCAGGAGGGACACGATCCAGGTGGCTCGCAGGCGCCGGGTGTCCAGCGCAGGGATCTTCGGGTCGCCGGGCTTGGTGCGCTTTACCCAGTTGCTGATGGCGTTCTTCGGGTAGGTGGCCTGCCGGTCGGGTGCGTACAAGTAGTTGTCCCCGGCGGTCCGGGCAAGGGCGGCGAGCGTCTCCTCCCACAGGGAACGACACACGATGAGCCGGTCGGTGCGCGGGACGTGGACGACGACGGCGTCGCTGGGCAGTACGTGGATGTCGGTGCCGCGCACGGCGAGGATCTCCTTGGCCGGCAGACCGCACCCAGCTCCGAGTGCCAGCAGCGCCTTGGCGTTGCCCCGGCCGGTGGGGACCGGCGGAAGGTTGTCGGACCAGGCGTCCAGACGTGTCAGGTCGCTGGTGCCGTAGGGCTCGGCGCGGGATCGGTCACCACTCAGGTGAGGGCGAGGTGCTTCACCGCGCTCGACCCAGATGAGGGTCTCCCGCACGCGGGCCAGGATCGAGGCGTAGGTCTGTGTGCTGTTGGGGGCGATGCTGTCGTTCAGGAGCAGCGAGCGGGTGATGGTGGCTTGTTCCAGCCAGACAGCCGGATCACGCGTCAGCCCCGCGCGCTCGGCCGTGATGGCGAGAGTCGCCATCACGCCCAGCACGGTGGTGAGCCGGTAGGGAACGTGGTCGGCCACGGTGGCGACGACCATCCGCACCCCGTCGGCCACCGCCTCCCACTCGGGAGGGGCGTCCTTGGGGCGGTACCGCAGGATTGCCTGACTCATCTCGGTCTCCAGCGCGATGCACCACGAATATCGGCTGAACAAATAGCCGCTTTACTCGACATAGTGCACATCAACCTGGAGGAGTGCATCTCGATGCCCGGTGGCACCCAGCGCAGTACGACGCCGAGGGACCTGGCCGCGGACCCGGACGCTTGGCCCCACGCGACCGTGCTCGGCCACCCGCAGGCGCGGGTGGTTCAGGCGCTCGCACGCGCCCTCGGGGCGAGGCTGGAGGAGCAGGGGCTGAGCCTGCGGCAGGCTGCAGCCCTCACAGGGGTCAATCGGCAGGCGATCGTCAACCTGCTCGGCGGAATCAGCTGGCCGGACGTCGTCACCGTGAGCTTGCTGGAAGACGGGCTCGGCGTCGCGCTGTGGCCGGGGGCTGCGAGCCCCGCCTCGACGGAGTGCTGATGAATTCGCTGGAATAACCGACACGAAGACCTACTTTCCATGCCATTAGCGTGTAAATGGCATGCAGAATGAGGCCACGCAATCCCAGTGGACAGGCTGTCCACTACACTGGAACACACGTGAACCATGATCAGGGGCACGTATCGGTGCCGCCGGACGGCAATCCGGCGGCACCACCCCTCTCACACAACTGATCAGAGGCGCGTATTTAAGGTCAGGCGGCCTCCGCTTTCCCAGCTGGCGGAACATCCCGTGCCACGGCGTAGGTGGCGGTGGCGACCTTCTCCACGCGCCCCTTCCCGACCAGCCGGTTGAGCGCCGTGCGCACGTCCTCGCTGGGGCGCTTGGAGTTCCCGAGCTTCTCGGTGCGCCCCTTGGCCCGCAGGAGTTCGATGGTCTCGAGCACCTCATCGACGTGCATGGCGCGTTCGGAGGTGGCGAGGATCGTCAAGATAAAGTCCTGCAGACTGTTGGATCCGTCATCCCGGAGCTCTTCCAGTGGGGCCGGGGCGTCGCTCGGCTGTGGTACGGAAAGCTCTGCTCCCCCGATCCGCGACGCGGGGAACTCCGTGTCGGGGCTCTGCGGCGCTGCGTGTCCAGGCTGCGCAGCGGCTCCGAGCCCGGGAAGACGGGCCTCGACGAACTCGTACATCGTCTCGGCCTGCTCCAGGCCGTGCTCCTTGTCTGCGAGCCGGTCTTGGAGCTCGGAGACTCGGCGGAGGGCTTGCGTAAGCTCGTCGCGTAGCGCGGCGCAGTCGGCGCGCCGCTCGTCCCGGTCCTGGCGTATCAGAGCCAGTGCATCGACGAGCAGGTCCGGGCGCTTTTCCGCCCCGTGCGCCATGTGACCTCCCGTGTCTGGCGTTGCCTACAGGCACACCCTACGGGGTTCACCAGGCAGAACGGAATATGATCTTCAATTCTGTAGGCTCTGCGGCTTGCAGCCCAGGCTGGCCTCGACCGTGCCTGGGCTCCGTGCAGGCGTCGCGATGGAGCGATTCTCCGGCACCAAGCCCACGGCTGGCGTCAGGGAACGAGTGACAATGGTCGGTGGGTACCCAGTTCCGTATGCTCGACCTCACTTTCATCGTGGGTGGTCGGTACGACGACGCCGAAGAGCATCTTGTTCATTTCCTCGGCGTTCAGGCCCAGTTCGGCTGCGATGGTGGCGGGGCGGACGCCGGTGGCCCACAGTGCTTGGAGGACCTTGGTGAGGATCTGGGACGTCTCCCGCTTCTTCATTCCATGTGGCTCGTCTGTGCGGTAGCCCCGTTTGCTCAGTTCGGTGCAGGCTGACCGGTATTGCCAGTCGGTGAGGAGCCCTAGGTCGTGCATTCGGTAAGTCAGGGCCATCGCCGAGACTTTCCAGATGCTCCTGGCCTTGATGATCTGGTCGACGTGGGCACCGCGAGGCATATGGCCGAGGACGCTGGAGGCGGGCATGAGGAAGGCACTTGCGAAGTCGTTGGCCTGGCGTTCGGCCTCCGGGCCCGAGCATTCCCGGTCGCTGCCGTGCATGACGAGGTGTCCGAGTTCGTGTGCGGCGTCGAAGCGGCCCCGCTCTGCGGTTTTCATGGTGCTGAGGAAGACGAAGGGGGTGCCGTCCCGCCACACGGCGAAGGCGTCCACCTCGGCGTGGTCGGGGGCGAGAGAGAAGACGCGGACACCGTGTGCCTCCAGCAGGTGCACCATGTTGGGGGCTGGGATGACTCCGAGGCCCCAGCGGGTGCGGACCATGCTCGCCACCGTCTCCGGGTCCGGCTTGGTGAACGACGGGACGTCGGTCGCGGGGAGCCGGAAGCGGTGGTCGATCCAGTCGTAGAGCATGGCCCCGAGGGTTCCGGCCGCACGTGCGGCGTCCAGCGTGCGTGCCGATGTCTTGCTGCGAGCTCTCCAGGAGATGCCGTCGGTCGGCAGTTCGTCCAGATCCGGGCCTTCGAAGAAGATTTCCGGGAAGGCGAGGGCTTCTGCGATGCGGCCCATCGTGGTCCGTCGGGGTGTTGTGCGGCCTGTTTCGTAGTTGGACAGGCTCTGCAAGGAGATCTTGGCGCCTTCGGAAAGGTCGGCGAGTGTCATGCCCCGGCGCTTGCGGGCGAGCGTGATGCGGGACGGGGTCACCATGGTGAGACTGCCTTGGGATCGGTGGTACGGGGCGGGGCAGCGTACGGTCCACCGCCCCGGCCAGGAGCGTCAGCGGAAGTCGACGGGGATGTCGATCTCTTCTTGCCCATCTTCGTCTGGAGGCTCGATTCCGTCCATTTCGAGAACGGGCAGGGGGATGCGCCGCTTCCACCCCACGACGAACTCGTTCTCAACCTGAGCCGGCAGCGACAGCTCACTGTGGATTTGTACGGCGTCGCCTGCCTGGACACGGTATGAGACGAGAAACCAGACCTGCAGCGCCTCGGCCTCGTCGTCACTGAGAACCGCCTCGTCCGGTCCTGGGGGAGGCAGGAACAGCTCCAGCTGGGCACTGTTCTGCTCGGCAGCCCGAGCCGTCGCGGCGCCCCGCTTACGGAGGTTCGTGGGTGAGTGACGGTGATTGCCGGTCGCGGCGTCGCCGATCATGACACCGATCGCAATCGACTTCTCCGGGTTGTAGACGAGCTCCAGATGATCGTGGAGGAGGCGCTGCCATCCCTCGCTGCGGATGTGCTCCTCCCGCAGGACTCTCACGTGCTCCTGGTAGGCGCGAGTGCCCGCGGTGTTCGCCGGGTGGTTGGGGGTGGCCGTCCGCCGCGCCGCCTCGCCGGCGTACAGGGCCGGATGCAGGTACTCCAGCTTCGTCCCCAGGGTGGCCAACTGTTCTGCTGTTCCTGCTGGTTCACGTGTGGGGGCGACGAAGGGCAGGGGCATGGAACCTCCGGCGATGGGCGGCAAATTAATCGTACCGCAAGCGCGGGCGGTAAATTATAAGAAACGCGCGGGGATCTGCGCGTGGCCGGAGTGGTGCCGGGATCTGCGTGTCCGGTGCGTCTCGGGAGTGGTCGCCGACGCTCGCCGCGGCGCTGTGGCGAGACCTGGATTCGGCCATCTTGGTGGCCGTGGCCCGCCTCCCCGGCGTCGGATGGTGCGCGGCCTCATGGCCTGAACCGCATCGAACTATTGATCGTAAATGCGCTTCATCAGTCACATGTCGAATTGATTCACCATGGAATGGCTTATTCCGGGCGGTGTGCGAAGCTCGTGATGGCTTTGGTTGCCCCTATCCGTTTTCGTCAGGCCTTCACATCTCGCGGCTCTGCGTGCCCAGTTGATCGCACACTGTTGTCCGGTCGTCGAGTGGCGGCATACGGACGAGGGGGAGCGATGGCTGTGGAACTGGATGCGATGGCAGTGGCGGCGCCGGCGGCGGCCGCCCTGGTCGCGGAGGTGGCCAGGGGTGGCTGGGCGGCGCTGCGCGAAGCCCTGGCCCGGTTTCTGAGGCGGGACGGGGAGCCGACCGTGGAGCGGCAACTGGTGCTGCTCGACGCGGCGGAGCGGACCCTCGCCGAGGCAGCAGAGGAAGACCGCGACGAAGCGCGCGGCCGGCTGGAGCAACGGCTCGTCCTCCAACTCGCCGCTTACCTGGACCGCTATCCCGACATGGGGGAGGAGCTGGAGGCGCTCCTGCCGGTATGCCAGGACGGTCCGCCGCCGTCGGGCACCCCGGCACTCGCCGCGTACAACAACATCAACAGCCAGGTCCTGCAGGCGGGCGGTGATCTGGACGCGGGTAGTGGAGGCATCAACTACGGGGTCCCGCCGAGGAACCCGAAGGCTTGAGTGCCGTGACCTCCTCCACAGTGCCGCCCGGCGACCGTGTGTCCGGCGGCAGCGGGATTCACGCCAGCAACCTCACCTACTCTACCCTGCTGCAGGCAGGACGGGACATCAATCTGCAGCAGCAGGAGCCCCTGTCCACCGAGCCCGTGACCAAGACGGAAACCGATGCGGTACGCCACGCTTGGGTCGCCGAAGACTCTGAAGGCAAGGAGATCGCGACCGCTCCCACCGTGTTGGCGATGCTCGGTCAGGACGAGCGGGTGGTCGTGATCACCGGCTCCTCCGGGACGGGCAAGACCGCGGCGGGGCTGCGCGCCCTGTCCGAGTTGCGGCCCACACTGCCCGGTACCGGCGGGCAGAGGCTTCGCCTGCGCCTTGAGCACGTTTTGCCGGACTGGGACTTTGTCGAGAGGGACAAGTTCCTGCTTCCCGCCGAGCCCGGCCGCGGATACCTGCTCGACGTCTCGGGCGAAAGCGCACGCTGGGAGAAGCCGGGTGCGACGGCCAGGAAGTTCCTCGGACACGCTGAGACCCTGCGCGGGAAGGGCTCCTATCTTGTCGTGATCGCGGGCGAGCACGGCTGGCCCGAGAACGATCCGGACCTGGGGCGCAATGTCGTCCGGGCCGTCACCGCACCCCCGGGCGACCGCATCGTGCGTCGCCATATCGAGGAGCTCCACCCGCAGGTCGCGCGTCGCGGCTGGCTGCAGGAGAACGTTCCGGAAGCCGACGAGCGAGGCGACGCCGAAGCCGGTGACGACCGCGGCCGCAGGTCACCGCTCGCCGACCTCCTGCACGCCGACATGCAGCCGGGCGACGCCGCGACACTCGCCGCCGAACTCGGCCGCATCAGCGACTCCGGTGGCACCATCACGGACGCCCGCGACCTCGTGCTTCGCTGGCGTGAACGGGCCAGCACCGTCTTCCGGGCAACTCTGGAAAGCGCGGACGACCGAGCGTTGCTGCTGGCCGCCGTGATGTTGGAAGGACTCGGCCCGGCCGAGGTTCTGCACGGGGCACGCCTGCTGCTCGAGGATCAGAATACGCGTGGCATCCGGGACATTCTCACCGGCCGTGACCTCGCCACACGTCTGGCTGCGGTTCAGGCGAAAAGCGATGGGCGGCGCGTCACCTTCAGCCACCTGCCGGGCTATCCGTCCGCCGTACTGCGGCACTTCTGGCGCCAGCTCAGCGACGTCCAGCCCAAACTGATCTCGTGGGTGAAGCAGCTCACCGGGCCCAAGGGTCTCGGCGTCGGGCGTATCCGGGAGATCGCGGATCTGCTCGCACAGCTCGCTGTGGACGAAGGTGACCTACGCCCGCTGGACGTCGCTCAGGCATGGGCGGCCTCCGGCGACGCGGGACAGGACGGCGCAGCCCGACTCCTCGCACGCGTTGCCAGAGACCCCGCTCTGGGCCAGGAAGCCCGCACAAAACTGCGTTCCTGGGCCGGCCAGGAGCCCCGGGCCAACGCCACCATCTCCGCGGTGGTGTGCCAAGGGTCCTTCGCCAAGGAGTACCCGCGCCAGGCACTCACCTGCCTGCGCTGGGTACTCGGCCGACCCGAACACGACAGTGCCGTATTCACAGCTGAAGAGGCCCTTCGCGCTATGGGCGCGGACACCCGTCTGCTTCCGCGCGTATGGGACACGGTCAACAGGTGGTTCACCGAGTACGAGCAACCGGAAGACCGGCACCATCTCGCCGCACGTCGCGCCTTCCTGGCCCTGCTCCATCCCGCCACCGACCATCCCGCGGCGACCCTGCTCCTGGGCAATGCCCTGGATCACGCGGACACAGCCGACGAGCTGGTGCGAGGCTGGTCCGCCGCCTTGTCCGTACCGGCTCTGGAATCACAGTGCGAGAAGGTCCTCACCGCGTGGGCCAAAGCGGTGGCCGAGGGCGCGCTCGACGCCGACGCAGTGGTTGAGGTACTCAACCAGGTCATCCGCGAGAACTGGATGACGGGCCCGCTGTCCACCTTCATCGCCGGACGCGCCGGTACCGAGTACACCTCACAATCGGTCGTCGACCTGCGAGGGCGCCTCATTCTGCGCTGGAACGACACCCGGCAGCCGCCCCGGAAGCCGCTTGACAACCAGACCGTGCAATCGCAGCCCGCGACGCGACTCGAAGATCACCTCGACGCACGCGTCGAGACAGAGGACGAGGCGTGAGACACACCTCCAAACGGGCCCGCCGCAAGCAACTCCGAAGGAGAATAAGCGCCTTCACCGCAGTGCTGCGTAGTAGCCGCCCCGGCATCCACTACGCAGCCACCATCCATGCCACCCTGGCCCCGGAACCAACCGGCCCCTACGACCCGGACGAGATCGCCGACCGCGTCCGCACGATCCTACGCATTACGGCGGCGGCGGCAGTACGCGATCAGGATCCGATCGACCTCCCGACCGCACAGGACATCTGCGCACAGCAGCTACGAAGGCCCCAGGAGCTTGATCTTCCTGGCCAGGTCACCCGGGTCACAGCCTCCGTCCACCTCGACCTCGCGGACGAGGACCGTGCCGCGGTCAAGGAACTGCTCACCGCCGTACGCGCGCAAGGAACCACGGACGCCCTCACCAGTCAGCGCGCACAGGCCCTCGCCAAGGAACTCGCCCATCCAGCGGCCCTCCTGGCCCGTTGGTTGCAGCAGCCTGATGCGCACATCACCCAACCACCCGACGAAGCGGATCTGGAAACGCTCGCACGACGACTGCGCGGCTATCCGAAGGACCGCGACGAGCCTGTTGAGCTGCAACTCCTCGACATCCTGCGGGATTTCCTCGCCGAATTCCCCAAGGAAGAGCAGAAGCGGTTACTGGTGATGCTCCTCGCCAACGGCATGCGCGCTGCCCGGAAACCCGTCCATGCAGACCAGGTGGAAGCTCTGATGAACCTGCGCATCATAAACGGCGAGCACTCCGTCTCCGAGGGGGCGCCGTGAGTGCCGTGCATACGACATTGTGGCGTCTTCTGCTGTCACCACGCACCAGCTGGGCTGCGATACACCTCATGCGCCGAGCCCGGACACACGCTTCACCAACGCGGCACTTCTCCTTTGACGCCGCCTGGCGGCAGTCCCGGGTGCGGCATCACCCAGGAGACTCCCACTACCTCCTGCACGGCCATGGCGACGGGACCTGAGTGAGTCAGGGCCAGTGGAATCCGGGCATCCTCGGGGCTGGATACGACGCCCCAAGCACGGCCTACCTTTTGACCGGCCTGCCCATCGAGGCGGTCGGCCGGATGCGCACGGACCGCTTCACGCGACGACCGTCACTCAAATTCTAGAAATGCGCTGCGGCCTATTGGTCCGAGACGCTTTTGGTTCAGGCTCATTGACGGTGTGTCAGTGGTCGAGTGGGTGATGCGCGGTCCTGGTACCCGGACGAGCAGGAGGCTGTGTGGTTGCTGGCGGTATACGCACCGTTGGAAGGGCGGGACCTGGCTGAGGTCGCGGCTCTGTCCAACGTGGGTGAATCGGTCCTTGATCAGGACGGGGCCGGAGGCGGGGTTTTCGGGGTGGTGTATGGCCTCCAGTCGATTGATGCCGGAAGTGGTAAAGGGGCGTGCGGACGTCCTTCCACTCGATGGCATGTGCTCGAACACGTCAGAGTATTCTGAAGAAGGGGGTACGCAGGAAGTAGGCCATGTCGGCCCACACGAAGAGGCAGATACTCATGATTCCTGCTGGTGAGGGTGTGATGATGTTCCAATCGCCCGCGACTGCCGTGGCTACGCAGTTGTCACCTTCATGGGCATAGACCTTTAGCCTGCGCACGGTGAATGTGATTCCCAAGCCGTCAAACGAAACGATTCTGGCGGATCGACGAAAAGATGAATGGGTGCGGATGCTGAACTCTGTACCGTTCAACTCACCCTCAGCCCCGGACTCCAGACGCTTTCGACCCACGTAGAGGGGTACGCCCAGGTCCCTGACCTTTACCTCGGCTACCCCTGTCAGGGTAACGACCCAATCCTCCCAGGCGTCAGCCAGGGCGGCTGGGGTGCGAGTGCTGGACGGGCCGCGAAGCAGTGTTACCTCGCCAAGTGGCGTCTCCACTCTCGAGTAAACCGCTTCGGTTTTCGCGGGTGAGCTCCACAGCGCCCCAGAGATGTCGTATTTGAAGTCCTTGTATCTCACAATTCCTCGCGAAGTTCGGGTGACGCATCGGGGGCCCTGGTGGATACAGGGACCCCGATGCGCCGAATCTTAGTGGTCTTGCCGCGGGTCTCCTGCAGGAATCGCGTGCGGGTCAATTCCGCCACTCCATGCTGGGCCCGACACGAAGTTCATGAGCCAGGAACCCGCCTTCTTGGCGCCCTGTGCCGTAGCGCGACCCGCAGTTCTCGCCCCGCTCCATGCAGCCTTGCTCCCCTTCACTGCAGGGCTGGTTCCGTATTGCATACGGAACCAGCCCTGGAAGGCCCCCTCCGGCCGCCCAACTATCTTCCGCAACCTGCTCCCAGCCCGGCGCAGCCGCTGCGGTTAGGGTGACGTCGCCCTCTCAGGCGAGCCCTTCGGGCCCATCGGGGGCCGGTGCGTAATAGGCGTGGCAGCGGGGGCCGTACAGGCTGAACCGGGTGATGCGGTACGCCCCGGTGGTTAGTGTGTCCTCGGTCCAGCCGGTGACGTCGAGCAGCTACCCGTTCATGCTGCGAGACGGCCTACCATATAAGCCTTAAAGGAATTTTATGGAATCCTTGAGGATTCGGTGCATTTTGCCAAAGATGGTAGCCGATTTACGCCAATCGGCTTCCTCGCGTAGGCTGATCTTAGTGACGCCGGCTTCCCCGGTCGGGCTATGGGCAGGCGCCAAGTGGCCTGTCGATATCAGCATGCCAATTCTTCCCACAGAAATCCCCAATATGCGGGCTGCCTCGTGCTGAGAGATCCAATCTTCCATTGCAACTGTCGGAACCCTCAACAATCCCTTTGGGTACCCATTGTCGGTGACCATATGCCCTTTCCTTCAGCGGTTCCCTTGAAGCTTGCATTGTTTGTGATTGATTTAAATGCGGGAGGGTGCGGAAAAGTGTCACTTTTCCGCACCCTCCGAGATTTCGACTAAAAAACGAATTCCCTTATGGCGCGAAGGGAAACCCTTGCCGCCTCTCGTGGGAGTTGCATCCTTGCTGTGCCTGCCAAGGGGGTTCCTGCTTTCGGCCCAAAGGCGAAGCACCCCCCTGGGCCCCTGCCGCAGAGGGCGCCCGCAGCAACCCCCTTAACCTCTGAGATCGCTGTCCTTTTGATGAATTTTGCTCCGCCGTCAGCCCGCTCTTCAGGCGTGGACACTGCCATGTGTGCGCCCAGGCCAGCTACGAACACTGCCCCCACGCCGACGACGAACATACCTCCACCACAAACCACACTTGCGATGCATGCTGCCGTTCCCACGGCTGCGACGGCCGTGATCGCAATGTCTACGATTTTATGGTTTCTCCATCCTGAGCTTCCAAGGCTATTGTCCCAAGCGGCATGGAAGTTTCCCTTCTTTATGTTTCCCCAAATTCCGTCCTTCTTTCGGCGTTCTGCCTCGACCCGTGCCCGAGCCGCCGCCTCTGCCTTTGCCCTGGCGTCGGCCGCCGCTTTGGCGTTGTAGTGGAAGACTTTGTAGCTGCTTGGGTTTGCCCGGTACGCCTGGTAGCGGGGGTCGAACCAGGACTTGGGGGTGAAGTGCCAGACCCACTTGCCGCTCTTGTACGTGTAGCCCGAGTTGCCACCGCGGTCCTGGGACCACCGGTCGTCGTTGTACGTGGCGCCGCCGGCGGGGCCGTCGGGGCGGAGGCCGTCGGGGTCGGACTTGGTGAGCGGGTTGTTGTGGGCGTAGCTGTAGGCGTTCATCTGCGCGGGTTCCGCCGTGTCGATGATGGGGTCGACGCTGAGGAAGCGGCCGAGGGTGGGGTCGTACTCGCGGGCGCCTAGGTGTACGAGGCCGGTCGAGTCATTGGTTCCGCCTACGAAGCCGTGGTTGCCGAATGCCGTTGACTGCTGGGACCTGAGCTGCCCGAAGGGGAGTTGTTTCCTCCGGGTGATTGCGAGGGTTCCGGCGGCGATCGCGGTCATCGCGGTGCCTTGGTGGTCGCCGATCAGGTAGGAGATGGTGCTGCCGGTGCGTACGGCGACGGTTTCGCCGTTGTGCGTGTAGTAGCGGGTGGCGGTCTTGGTGCCGTTCGCGGCGACGTTGAGCTGGTCGCCGTTGGGGAGCGTCAGGATGCTGGAACCGTCGGCGTTCCTGGTGATGAGGCGGTTGCCGTCCGCGTCGTAGAGGTAGCTGCTGGTTTTGCCGGCCTCGGTGAGGGTGGCGAGGTGGCCTTCCGCGTCCCAGGTCAGGTTCTGGGTGGTGGTGCCGATGGTGCGCTTGGTGGTGTTGCCGGTCTTGTCGTACGCGAAGGTGCTGGTGCGACCGTCGTCCGGCCCGCCGCTGACCGTGGCCTGCTGTACACCGTGCGGCAGACCCGTGCCGGGCGCGGGCTGGGTGTAGGTGGTGGTCGCGTCCGTGTCCGCGGTCGTGGTGGCGTGCTCGGTCTGCTTCGTACGGTTGCCCAGGGCGTCGTAGGCGAAGCTTTGCCAGTAGGCGTCCGGGCCGCCGACCGTGGCCTTCGAGGGAGCGGTGGCGCAGTCGGTCTTCGCGGTCCACGCCTCGGTGAGGCGACCCAGGGCGTCGTTGGTGAAGCACTGGGTGTCGGTGGACTTTTGCGCGTCCTGGCCGCTGGCCGTGGTCACTCCGGTGACGTTACCGGAGGGGTCGTAGGAGTACGAGGTGTCGTCCACTCGCTGCGGGGCGAGGTCCCGGTCGGTGAGCTGCTGGGTCAGGCGCCCGGTGTGCTCGTCGTAGACCTGGGTCTTGTAAACCTTCTTGCCCAGAGTGGCCCCGAACTCAAGCCGCTGGACCCGGGAGTACACGTCGTAGGAGGTGTTGGACACCAGGGCGCCGAGTGCGGCGCTGGTGCGGAAGGGGAGGTCGTCGCTGTTGTAGTTGGTGGTGACCCGTTCTGCGGGGATGTTGCCGATGGCGGGGTTCAGGGTCCAGAGCGTGGCGCCGGTCTCGGAGCTGTAGCCGTGGGTCCAGGTGTACGTGCCGGCGAGCCCGGTGGCCGCGGAGGGGATCGTGGTCGTGGTGGAGGTGGGCTGGTAGCGGTCGTTGAACGCGTCGGTTGCCGTGGTATAGGCGGCGCCGTCCACGTAACGGGTGCTGCTGGTGAGCTGGCCCTTGGCCAGCGTGTCGTACGTCCACTTGGCCAGGACGGTGTCGCCCTGCTGGACGGCGGTCTTGCGGCCGAGCTTGTCGTACTGCGTGGCCAGCGTGATGCCACGGGCGTTGGTGACCGAGGTGAGGCGGCCCTCGTCGTCGTAGGTATTGCGCGCCACGCCCTGGTCGGGGTCGTCGATCACCGTCTTCTGGCCGCGGCTGTCGAAGGTGTACTTCCAGACGTTGCCGTCGGGGTCGGTGACCGACGACGGCTCGTCGTACTTGCCGTAGGCGTACGTCGTCTTCTGCGACATGGTGCGGGCGGTGTCGGTGTACTCCAGCAGCGCGATTGTGCGGCCGCGGGCATCGGTCACCGTGGTCGACGCGGTGCCGCCCTTCGGTGGGATCACCGTGGTGCGGTCACCCTCGTAGGCCTTCTTGGTGCGCCACTGCTCGTCGCCGTACTTGAGCGACAGGGCATTGGTGACGCGTCCGGTGCCGTCGAAGAGGTTCTGCGTGGCGGCAGGAACCTTGTTCACCGTCGTGGACGCAAGCGTGGCCGAAGGCGCCCCGGCCGCGCGGTAGGCGGCGAAGGACTGCCAGGCCCAGCCACGGGTGTCGTACATCGTCTCGGTCATGATCCGGTCCTGCGTACCGGTGGCTGGCGCCTGAGTCTGGCGCTCGCGCAGGAGACCGTCGTAGAGCTGATAGGTGGTGCGGTACTCGCCGTTCTGCTTGAGCGACTTGGTGGCAACGGAGTTCGCCGCGGTACGGGAGATCGTGTAGGCGTACTCGACGGACGGTTTGTCCTCGTGGCCGGCCTTGGCCCATCCCGGCTGCCACACCTTCAGCAGCCGGCCGAGGCCGTCGTAGGTGGCGTCGGTCTGCTTGCCGTTCGGATCGACCTCCGCAGTGGCGACCCCGCGGGCGGGATCATAGGACGTGGTTGTCTCGTGCTTCGCCGCGTTGGTCACCTTCACCGAGGTGGGTGCCTCGGTCGTGGCAGGCGTGTACGCGGTGCTCGTGTTGTTCCCGAGGGCGTCGGTCGCGGTCAGTTCGCGGCCGTGCCGGTCGTAGGTGTGGGTGGCGGTGGTGAGGTAGCCGGTGCCCTTGGCGTCCTGTTCGTCCAGCCGGGTCACGTCACCCTTGACGGGAGCGGTCGAGAGGCTGGTCGCACCGTCGTAGTAGTTCCGCTGGACCGAGATCAGGTCCGCAGGCAGGTCGGGCTGAGTCCCGCACGCCTTGGCGACGGTCTTCGCCTCGGAGACGAGACCGAGAATGTTTTTGGCCGTGTTGGGAGCGTAGGTAGTGGTGGTGCACTGCTCGTCACCGGTCTTCGAGGTGTCACCGAGCTCCGACTCGGTCAGGATCTGGCCTATGCCGTCGAAGGTTCTCTCGATCCGGGTGGTGCGCCAGTCGTCGCCGACGGCGGTGCGCGATTCCTGGTTGCCGCTGGCGGTGGCGTACGCCTTGCGCGCAGGCAGGTCCTCAGAGCGGGTCTCGGTGGCCGTCGCCGCAGACAGCCACGGTTCGTAGCTGGTCGTGGTCTCCAACTTGCCGCCGTCGCCGTTGTAGACCGCTTCTTCGCGGGTCATGCCGGCGAAGGCTTCCTTGTCGGTGACCGCAGTGCCTTTGTGGTCCTTGACAGTCGCTCCGTCTATGCCCCTGAAGTAGCGGTACTCCTTGAGGGTCTGCTTGTCGGGTGCGGCACCGGTGCGGACCTGGACGCGGCCGTATCCCTTGCGGTCGCTGTAGGTCAGGTGCTTGGCCTTGGTGAACTCGTCGTCTTTGGACTTGGCCCAGGCCATGCCGTCCAGGTAGCTGTAGTCGGTCTCCTTGGCGGGCGCGCCACCGGTGTTGTCGGATTCGAGGATCTGAGTGACGACGTAGGCGTGGAACCAGTCGAGGTAGGGCTCGTAGTTCGCGGCGGGGGCGTCCGGCGGTGACCACTTCACGGGGTAGCAGCGCCGCTTGTTGTCCTCGGGGGCCGGTACGTCTCCGGCCTTGCAGTCCTCCGGTGAGTAGGTGATGCCGAGGGTGCTTCCCGATTCGGTCTCGATGCCGTAGACGCGGTAGCGCCACATCGCCGGCACGGGGTCGGGGTCTCCGCCGGTGGTTGCTCCCTCGACGCGGTTACGCAGGGTCTGGCCCTTGAAGGTCACCGCGGGCAGCTTGACGTCGCCGGTGCCGGTGTGGCCGGTGCGGGTGATGGAGGCCAGCCACAGGGCCGGGTCGCTGCCGTCACCGGTGGCCGGGAACTGATGGGTCAGGGCCCAGGTGTCGACCGGCTTGTACGCACCGCCGGTCAGTACCGAAGTGTCGATCTTGGTGATGCGGTTGCGGCTCCAGAAGGACGGGGAGTACCGGTCCTTGCACTCGGTGCCCGAGGCACAATAGCGATCGAACGGGACGTCGGGCCAGTTCTTCGCGTGGGCCTTGTCGAAAGTGCAGTCGCTCAGGCAGCGGGGGGAGAAGGTGAAGTCGACCTTGGCCGCCGGCTTCGCGTAGAAGTTGTCCGAGCGCAGGCCGTACTCGATGCGCTTGAGGGAGCCGCCGCGGTCGTAGACGGTGGCGGTGGAGTCACCGGTGGACGGGTTGACGTTGCGGCCGTAGTAGTTGGACTCCTTGTCCCAGTAGTACGTCATGGCGTCGCCGTGCCGGTCGACGACCGCGTCGAGATTCCAGCGCCATGCCTGCTGGCACCAGGAGTCCTTGAACGCGGTAGCGTGGCAGGGCTCACCGGACTGGTTCCCGTAGACGGGCACGGTCCAGGTGGAGTTGGTCTCGTCCTTGCCGGTGGCCCAGCCGTTGGGGCGGTTGTAGCCGAAGTAGTAGCGGGTGCCGTCGGGGGTGGTGACGCGCCAGTACTCCCCGTCGTTGTCACCGTTCTTGAGTGCGGTGTTGGTGAGCTTGACGATCTTGGTGCCGTCGTCGCTCTCCAGGTGCCACTCACCGGAGTCCGTGTCCTTGATCAAGGTGTTGGACTGGCCGCCGAGGTTGATGACGGCGTTGTCCTTCTTCCAGCACAGGTCGCCGACCTTGGCGGTGGTGTTGCTGTTCTTCGTGTCGTCCGTGCAGGAGATGTACTGGCGCTCGATGTAGCCCGGCTCCATCGACCATCCGTCGCCGATGTTGTTGGCCTGGTTGTTCGTCGTGGCGGTACGCCCGTCCACCGACTGCGAGGAGTAGGCGAGCTTCAGATCCGGTGCCGTCTCACCAGGAACGTCAGGGACGGCAAGCGGGTAGTTCCAGGAGAACGCGCCATTCGATCCGCCAGCCGACCATGACGCGGAGGGGGCGAGCGAAGTCGCCTTGAAGCTGCCCGAGGGTCCTGACTCTGCCGCGGTCGCGGCCAGGAGCACGGTTCCCTGGGCCACAGCCAGCTTCGCGCTGGATGCCGCCACAGGTACTGAGAGTTGGTCGCGGGCCTGCGTGGCGGGAGTCGCGGACGGAAGCTCCAACCGGGCGGTCAGAGAACCGGCCTTGGTGTCATTCTCCGTGGGCAGCGTGCGGCCTACGGCGCATCCCATCTTGCCGGGGGAGGTGGCGGCACATGCCGGCAGTTCGCGAAGAGTGAGGCGTGAGGCCCAGTCACCGCCGTAGGCGTTGCGGAAGCTGGAGTAATCGACCTTTACGTCCACCACGCCCTCGGCGCCCTTTGTGGGCCGCAGCGCGAGCACGATTCCGTCGACACCCAGATCCTGCGTGGCCGCGCGGTCAAGCACCTGGACCTGGACATTGTCCGGCCCCTGCTTCCCTGCTTCTCGCTGCTTGCCCGGGCCGGAAGCCAGGTGAACCGGCAGCGAACCCGCTTTGATGGAACCGGATCGGGTCAGCTCCGCTGTGGCTGTGCCAGGCTGCGGCCATGCCACCTGGGGCTTCTTCCACGGGTGCTGAAGCGTCACATCGCGTATCGAGGAGGGCTGCTTCCTCACCGCGGTTGTCGGTACAGGATCACTGCTTGCCAGTTTCGCGAGATGCAGCTCGGCTGCCGCCACGACAGGCCCAGCCAGCAAGCTTGCAAAGAGAAAACCGACCAGCGCGACGGCTATCAGCCGTGTTCGCTGCCCCATGCGTCTCGCATCGACGCCCCCACCCCACTGCATGCGCGAAAACCCCCAACTGTTCAAAGAACGGAACACAGTCGGGCACGGAAGGTAGCAGCGCCTTCATACTCCCTTCACGCCACGGGAGTAGATCCTTATGCATTTCAAGCCGATTTGAAGACCGAGGAGGATTCGTTATTTCGCAATTTAATTGCAAATGTCCCTTTTTTAATGCCTGATTTAAGTCGAACTTTGTACCCATTGAATGGCTCATCGATTCTCGATGCCAAAACCACACCCCTCACAGTTCCCTCACGCTCTAATGTGCGAACCGATCAGATCCGGGAGGGGATTTTCGTAATGGGTTTTTGGAGACAAAGGCGCAGGCAGGGCGCATCAAGGACACCCGTGGTGGGCGCTGCGGCCACGATCGCGGCGCTCGCCATATGCTTGCCGTCGCAAATGACACCTACTGCTGAGGCGGCGGCAAGTACTCAGGCCGGGGAGGGGGCACCTCGGCAGTTCAGGGCCGACGAGAGTGCGCTAGCCGAAGCTGCCAGTACCGGCCAGCAGGCAGAGGTCCTTGCCCGTCGTACAGAAACTTCCCAGGTGTTCGCCAACCCCGACGGGACGTTCACCCAGGACACCTATGTTCTGCCCCAGTTCGTCCGAAAGAGCAATCAACTCGTCCCCATCGAAACCGACTTGGAGCCGAACCCGGATGGGACGCTGGCCCCGAAGGCGGCGGAGGTGAGCCTGCGGTTTTCCGGCGGAGGGGACGGTCCGCTGGCAACCATCATTCGAGACGGCCGCAGCATGTCGTGGAGCTGGCCCCACGCCCTGCCGGCACCTCGGATCGATGGCGACACGGCAACCTTCGTAAATGTCCTGAATGATGTGGACCTCAAGCTGCGCGCGAGTTCCTCAGGCTTCACCAGCCTATTCGTGGTGAAAACACCCCAGGCCGCCGCCAGCTCATCGCTCAAGCAAATTCACTTCAATCTCGACACCGAGGGAGTGGAGGCGAGCACCGACGCGGACGGGAACCTCACCGCCGTCAACCCGGCAGGGCAAGAGGTCTTCACCGCTCCCACGCCTCTTATGTGGGACAGCGGAACGGCCGAAGCGCCTCAGGCGCGAACGCTCGACACCGAAGGCAACGCTGGCCCGCCACCGCCAACCGACGAATTCGAACCGGGCTACGGGTCCCAGCAGGCGGCTATGGACGTGGCCGTCGAGGACGGCAAGCTGAGTCTCACACCAGACCAGGATCTCCTGACCAGTGAGGACACCCAGTATCCCGTCCTGCTGGACCCGGCCGTGTCCGGTTCCAGGTACGCCTGGACCATCGCCTACAAGAAGAACCGGAAGACGTCCTATTACAACGGGGCGAACTGGTACAACGGGACCACGACGGCCCGGGCCGGCTACGAGAACGAGACAGATGGCCTGGCCCGCTCCTACTTCCGCATGAACACCGGCAACCTCTGGTCCACAGACAAGGTCATCTCCAGTTCCAAGTTCACCATCAAGAACACCTGGTCCTGGTCGTGCGACAAGAAGCCGGTGGAGCTGTGGCATACCGAGTACATGAGTTCGGCCACCACTTGGGACCATCAGCCCAAGAAGATCCGCACCCTGGCCACGGTGACCGACGCGAAGGGCTGGGGCCCCGGCTGCCCCGCGGGCAATCTCGCCTTCGACGCGACCGCCGCTGCCAAGGATGCCGCCAAGGGCCACTGGAACACCATTACCCTGGCGCTCAAGGCAAGCAATGAGAAGGACGTCTTCGGCTGGAAAAAGTTCGACGCCAAGTCGGCCTCGCTCTCGACCACGTACAACACTCGTCCGAACACCCCTACGAGTTTGGACACCATCCCCTCAACCAAGAACAGCACCGGCTGTGGCAGCTCTGCCCCTTATGGGCTGATCGGGAACACCGACCTGTACCTCACCGCAAAGGGCTCGGACCGGGATGGCGGCACGGTCAAGGTTCAGTTCAGCCTCTGGGCCACTGGACACCACCCCGTCGATGACCCCAACGGGGTGATCATCGTCAACAAGACGGTCTCCACCACCTCCGGAACCGTCGCCAAACTCAAGGTCACCAAGGCCCAGCTCACGCCCTACCTGTCCAAGGCCAACGGAAACTTCTCCTGGAAGGCGCAGACTCAGGACGGCTCGTTGTCCTCCGGCTGGGTACCGGCCACAGGCAAACCGGGCTGCCGCTTCGTCTACGACCCCACTCGGCCCTCCACTCCGCCCGGCGTGACTTCGACCCAGTTCCCGGATGGCTCCGACGGCTGGCCCGCCACCACCGGAAACGCGCGTTCCGAGGGCACCTTCACTCTCAGCAGCGGGGGAGTGACGGATGTCGCCAAGTACGAGTACTGGACCGACTGGAACAACAAGGTTCTGTCCGCAACCCCCTCTCAGCAGGGCGGATCAGTGAGCATCAAACTCCGCCCACTCGCAGCGGGTAACCACACGCTGTACGCGAACAGCATCGACAGAGCCGGCAACGTCTCAGACCGCGCCGTCTACATCTTCTACGCCAACAGCCCCGGCATCACCGACAAGCCCGGTGATCTCAACGGCGACGGCAACACCGACAAGTACGGCGTCCGCACCGACGGGACCCTGTGGCTGTATCCCGGCCAGGGCAACGGACAGCACGCCCCCTACACGGTCGCCAGCGGTACGAACTTCAACGGAGCCTCGGTCACCCACCGCGGAGACTGGACCAACGACGGCTATGAAGACCTCATCGCCGCCCAGCCAGGAGCGGACAACGAGAAGGACCTCTACGTCTACCCGAACAACGGCCTGGGTTACGCCTGTACGGCCCGCGGGGAGGAAGCCGACGGTGCCTCACAGGAGTGCACCTTCGACCGGGTCGCGCTCGACGTCTACAGCCCCGAGAACAACCACTGGGCCAACGCCGACCAGATCCTCGCGATCGGAGACGTCGATGGCCCGCTCGACGTCGACGCGGACGGCACAGTCGACGTGCCCGGCCATACCGACCTCCTGGTCAAGGAGGGCGACCACCTGTGGCTCTACTACGGCTCCGACTCCTTCTACCTGGACGACGTCACCGATCCCATCCTCATCGGTGACGGTGCCTGGGCCAACTACGACATCACCGCCCCGGGCGATGTCGACGGAGACGGACAGGTCGACATGCTCGCCAGACAGCGCACCGACGGACGCCTCCGCCTCTACACAGGCACCGGCCCGGCTGGTGAAGGTCTCGGGCACACCACCAACGACCTCAAGACCAGCGGCTGGGACAGCAACGCTCACCCGCTGATCACCTCTGAAGGCGACAGCAACGGAGACGGCAAGCCCGACCTGTACGCAACCAGCCACGACACCGACAAGGGAATCTACTTCTACCCCTCCATCACCCCAACCGGCATCGGAACGCCTACCGTCGCCGGCACCACCGGCTGGCTCAACTTCCAAGCGCTCAGTTAGATCGCCTTGCATCCGGCTGGGAACGAAGAGCCTCAGCCGGATGCATCGGGTGTTTGCGCCGCCGAAACCAAGGATCAACATGCCGCTGGGGCCCGGGATCTATCCGCGAAGCGGGCGAGGAAGACGAGTGATCCTTCGTGGACCGGATCTGGGCTCCAGGGCAGTGCACAGGCCGACGGCCGGCTCGCCGAGGATGGCGACCGCAGGGCGCCCGATTATGGGCATGGCGAGATCCAATCGTTCCAGTAGCTCGGCGGTGCCTCGCAGCTCCTCCTCGCTGGAGGAACTCCGAGAGGACCCGCTCGGCGCTCCGCGTTTCCTGGCTCAGTCCAGAGTGATCGGCCCATCTGGCAGCCAACCGTCGAGGTACCCGTCCACGAGAGCCTTGACTGTTTCGACATCGGGACGCCCCAGCCAGAGCTCAAGCACGGCGCGAGGGGCCCACAGAGTGCCCCGCCCGGGGCCTTCGTTGACCGGTTTCGCGTGGACCCGGACGATGTAAAAGCGAGCCTCCGCTCGTGGCCCGAGACCTTCCGGCACCGGAGCCCAGCGGTGCCCGGTGACGCTGCCGAGTCGGATCGGGTAGGAGGCGAGCAGATTTCCGCAGAGCTCGGCGACCACGTCTCCATACGTCTCGTCGAGCCGTGCGCAGCGCTGGGGCAGGACCCACGTTCGGTGTCCGGCGTGGTGAGGGAGCAGAGCAATCCGGTGGGCGGAGTCGATCGCGACGAGCTTCGCGACCCGTCTGAAGCGGGGAGCGGGCAGGGTGCACATGAACAGAGCTTTACGAGCGGCTAATCAAGTAGCCAATCCTGTGAGGCGTAAGAGTGATGGGCGTGTCGTGTCCATGCCCCACTGGGAAGCGAGTGCTGATGTCGCGGGAAGGGGATGGAGAGAGCATCGCATCGTCGCAGGTCAGATGCACTCGTGAACGCCCCACCGCACGACTGTTCTTGGGTCAGCTCAGGAAGAGTTCACAAGATCCCGTCCGATCTGATTGATCGGGCGGGATCTTGGCGTTCCGGGGGTTGGCCGAGGCAGTGTCCGAATGAGGTCGGTGTCGGAGGCAGTCGCCGACCAGGCTCGCCGCGCGGTGACGAATGGGCTGACGCCAAGCGTCGCCGAGGGAAGCCCGGACCTGATCACCGAGAAGGAACGCACCTTGACCGACCGCATCCCCCCAGCGCCGTTCGACGTGGAATCGCTGATCCCGGAACTCGCGGGCTTCGGGCGGAAAACGACGCTGCTGTATCCACGAAGTGGCGAACCCGGCGTGCGGGACAGTTCCATCGGCGGGCCCCTGCTGTGGCCGGCCGGTGAGCCGTGGCCGCTGTGTACCGAGCCAGGGCACTGGAAGCCGCTGAGGACTCCCACCGAGGTCGTGGGGCCTGAGCCAGTGGCGATGGTGCCCGTCGTACAGCTCTGTGCGCGGGATGTGCCTGAGTTGCCGTTCCCAGCGGGCATGGACGTGCTGCAGGTCGTGTGGTGCCCCTTGATCCACAATGACGAGGCCGGGACTGTGCTGCCCAAGGTGTACTGGCGCAGCGAGCAGACAGTCGCAGGGGGACGGGTGTTGTCGGACCCGCCGGTGCCGTACGAGTACGACGAGGAGTTCGTGCCCCGGTCCTGCACGGTGACGCCGACGCGAGTGGTGGAGTACCCGAATGGGGACCTGCCGGAAGGTCTGGCCCAGAGCCTGAGCCAACGGTTCGATGAGATCGCGGAGGCGTTCGGCTTCTCGTACTACGAGACGGCCGTCACCGTCCAGAGCAAGGTCGGAGGGTACCCGGGTTGGCTCCAGCAGCCCAACTGGCCGGTCTGTGGCTGCGGCCGGCGCATGGACCACCTTCTCAGCATCACCGCCACGGAACCGGTCGAATGGCGCTGGTTCCCGCTCGACGAACAGGGACCGGAGAGCTCGGACCCGAGCATGTGGACCGGGGCCGACGACGTGGTCGTCGACACCATCGGCCACGGGATGGACATGGGCGATCTCGGCGGCCTGTACCTCTTCGTCTGCCCCGGGTGCCCGGACATGCCGTACGCACACCGCTACGACTGCTGAGCAGCCTCCGCTCGGGAGCCCCGGACCCATGCGACGCCGCTGTCGTGCACGGACGCCACACACGCGGGAGATCCGGCCCACTCGACTGCCTGTGCGGCGCGGTGGACGGCGGTGCGTGGGTTTGCTGGTGTCAACGTCGGCGTTCTCGGGGCGGTCCTCAGTCCCCGGCCGCGTCGACGGGAGCGCCGGTCGCGGATGCCCTGCGGGCGGCCGTCGGAGCCGTCTTGCTGGTGGTGGCGGGGCGGACGCCTGGCGGTTCGCAGGCCGGGCGGGCGTTTGATCGGATCGGCCAAGGGGCGGCTGTGCGTGGAGAGTTGAGGGTGATGCCGTGTGCAAATAGTGTTTGACGTGTTCAGTGTTGTGTGAGAGTTTCGAGGCCGTGGCCGCGGGGCCGGCAGTGTCTGGTCCGCGGTCATCGCTATGGCACCGGCAGGGCCTGACCAGCTCTCTGTCCGGCTCGTCAGGATGCCGGTTGCCGTGTTCGAAGAGCGCTCGCGACAGCGGGAGCTTGACTTTGTGCCTGCGAAGGCATGGGAGGGGAACACCATGAAGCGTCTTGGTAAGAAGAGCGGCATAGCCGCCGCCTCGGTGACCGCGGCTCTGCTGGGCGGTCTGGTCGCGGCGGTTCCGGCCTGGGCGGCCACCCCGAGTGGCTGCCCCGAGCCGAGCGTCGGCCTCACCAGCTCGTCGACCGGCTACCTGACGGGCAAGGGCACGGCGTCGTGCTCCAAGAACGCCAAGGGCACGTTGTACATCGAGGTCAAGTGGGACAAGAACCTGCTGCCCGACCCGCTGACCGCGAAGAACAGTCAGACGGGGACGCGCAAGTCCTGGAGCGCCACTGTCGGCACGTGCGACAGCGGCAACCGGCGTAGCTACTACGCCCGCAGCTACTGGACCGGCGGCAAGTACCACGACACCACGCCGAGGCACATCACCGCTTGCTGACCCAGCGGTGAACACCGGGAGCTGAGCCGCGCTCCCTGGACGGCGGCGGTCCGGGTGCCGCCACTGGTGCATGGAGCCGGATGCCTCCCCGCGAGCGCCTGCGGGGAGGCATCCGGTCTGTCGGTGGCCTGTGCAAGCCTGGCGCGACGTGCCAGTCGGCGTCAGGCCGGGGGGGAAAGGGAAACGAGCATGACCACAGCGCGAGTCGAAGGACTGGTGCAGCGGCGAGGTCGTCGCGCCGTTCTCCACGACGTGAGCTTCACTCTGGGTGCCGGGGTCACCGGGCTACTGGGGCCCAACGGGGCGGGGAAGACCACCCTGCTTGAGACGCTGGTCACCCTGATCCCGCCGGTTGACGGCGATGTCACCGTTCTGGGGCACACGCTGGGTACCAGGACGGGCCGCAGGGAGGTCCGCAGACGGGTCGGATTCCTGCCGCAGCGTTTCGGCTATCACCCGGGTTTCACGGTCTCGGAGTTCCTCACGTATGTGGCCTGGACCAAGGGTCTGGACCGGCAGCGGACACTCCGGGCCGTCGATGACGCCATGAGCCTCGTCGACCTGGAGGAGCAGGCCGGCACCCGGATGCGCAAACTCTCCGGCGGAATGCTGCAACGGGCCGGCATCGCCGCCACGCTCGTCCACGGCCCCGAACTGCTGGTCCTCGACGAGCCGACGGTCGGCCTGGACCCGCGGCAACGGGCCGAGTTCCGCCGTCTCATCAGACAACTGGCCGACACGACACCGGTTCTGCTGAGTACGCATCTGACCGATGACGTCAACGCGATGTGTACATCGGTCCTTGTCCTCGCGGAAGGGAACATCGCCTTCCAGGGGACGCCCCAAACGCTGGCCGACGCAGGCGGAGCCGAGGACCTGGGCGACAACGACCTGGAGCGCGGCTACAACGCACTCCTGTACCGCGACCCGGCACCCCGTCAGTCACCGACCGGTACCCCGCGGAAGAACCAGGGGGCCGAGTCGTGATCGACGTTCGGGCCTTCCTGCGCGGTGTCCGGCTCGAGTTCCTCGGCTGGGGGCAGATCTGGGCCGTTCCCCTGCTGATCTTCATCGAGGTCTGGAACGCCCTCGGCAACATGATCCCGGGGGTGGGTTTCTGGCCCACTACCGTGCACGCGCTGATCCTCGCGGGCATCTTGGGCAGCTGCGGCATGGCGGGCCTGGCCGCGTGGGCCGGCTCACGGGAACGACGCCTGTCCCTGACCTCGTTGCGCGGAATGGCGCACATCCCGCAGTGGTGGATTCCGGCGGCACAACTCTTCGCCCTCTGGCTGTGGGGCATCATCCTGTTCGGCGTTGTGGCGGTAGCCGCAGGAGTACGAACCCTCTTCACGAACCCCAGCGGCCATGTCAGCACCAGCGGTCTGGCGGTGGGGTGCCTGGGCATCCTCGTCTGGACGACTGTCGGATTCGCCGTCGGCCGAGCCTGGCCCAGCCGCTTCGCTCCCCCCATAACCGCCGTTCTTCCCTACGGTGTCTACGTACTGGGGTACGACTGGTCAGGTACCGCGTACCTCATGTCGCCGTTCCTCGATGAGCTCGTCGACCCGTACGGCGTACCCGCGTCCGGCGTCTACGCCGCGCAGGCCACGTGGCTTGCGGGGCTGCTCGTGGTCGCGGCCTGCGTCGCGCTGCTCGGGACCGCGGGGCGTAAAGCCCTCGCGGCAGTGCTTGTTCCGGCCGTCGCCGTCGCGGGGACCGGCATCGTCCTGCTCGGCGGACACGGTGGACAGTTCCAGACCCCCGTCGGCGCGAACAGCGACACGGCGCCCCTCGCCACGTCCTGCACCCGAGGGGGAACACCCGAGATCTGTGTCCACCCGGCGTACCGATCCGCCCTTCCCGAGCTGCAACGGTACTTCGGCGGACCGATACGGCATCGCCTGAAGGACACCCCGGCGCGCGTCGACCGGCTCGTGCAGCGCAGCTACGGGCAGGCCGGACAACCGCAGTCCGTGTACATCACCTCGCTGCGGCCCGGATGGCAGGGCGAAACCGTCGGAGACTTCATCGCCTATCTGCTCGACCCCGACAGCTGTCTGGAGGCCGACCAGCAGAACGAGGCACTTTCACGCATCGCCCAGCAGTGGATCGCCGAGGGCGAAACCTCGGCTGCGTCGATCCCCGGATTCGCCGAGCCAACCGGTGCGATGAAGAACGCCGAGCGATTCTTCAACCGGGCGTCCGACGACGAGGCCGGCCGATGGCTGGGAAGCAACTGGAAGAAGTTCTCCCAGTGCAAGCTCAGCGCAGCGGACTTCCGGACATCATGAGGCCGATCCTGCTCTTCTGCCGCAGCCGGCGGATGCTCACCGCGGCGGGGCTCCTGATTCTGCTCACCGCGGTCGGTGCTCTGACCAGTGGCAGCCTGGTCCGGATCGGCCGGGAGTCGGCCCAGAGCATCCCGTCGGCCCTGCTGCTCCTGCCGGCGGTGGCCGGAGCCGTGGTGGCCGCATCTGCGCACAGCCCCATGCACGTCTGGGACCGCTTGGGCACCGGACGCATCCCGCGAGCCCGGTTCGCCCAGGTCGCCACGCTCACCCTGGTGGCCGCGGCGGGCGCGCTCATCGCGCTTCCGGACGAGATCCTGGACGGCCGGGGCGACCTGGCTGCCGCACGGAACGTCGTCGCCCTGTGCGGCATCGGCCTGCTGACTTCCTCCGCGGCAGGGGTGGCAACAGCCTGGCTGCCACCCTTGTTGCTCGCGGGGCTCGCGTTGACGCTCGGAACCGAGCCAGATGGCGCATGGCTGTGGACCTGGCTCCTCGCTCCGGACCACGACCTTGCCGCAGGCGTTGTCGCTTCCCTGCTCTGGGCCTCGGGAGCCGGAGCCTTCTCGTATGCCGGAGACCGGCGCCTGCGAGGACAGACCGCCTGATGGCCGAGGCGTTGGGCGACGAACACACGGCCAACGCACTGGAACGCACCATGCGGGCCGACGTCTACTTCGCTGTCCGCGGGGGGAGAGAGGGAGCGGCGGGGCCCGTGCCGCCGGCCGCGCGGAGTGGTTCGATCGTCGTGTGTGGCCGCTCGGGGCGTGTGGCCGCGCGGGTCGTGGGACGATCGCGGTCAAACATGCGCTGTTCGGCAGATGATCGGGGAATACGGTGTTCGCTCCGGGGGAGTTGGACGGGCAGGAGAACGAGCGCACCACGAACGAGATCACCGGTGCGGCGGGCGACCTGTGGTCCGAAGCGGTCCGGGTGGCCCTGACAGTCGCCGAGATCGTCGCGGTGGAGGTCTCGCGGCACCGGCAGCAGAAGTGGGAGCGCGAGAGGCAGGAGGCGGCCCGTTCGGTCTGGGAGGACCGGCAGCGGGCCGAGCCCGTACTGCGGGACACCTGGGACGAGGACTTCTGGAAGGACCCGGAGCCCCATGACATCGGCCGCGCCTGGCAGGCCGCCACCGAGTGGGCGCCCTCCGACCCCGCCGCGGCCGCGACCCTCCAACACCTGCGCCGGCAGCTCGACGAGCGCTACGGACTGAGCCTGGCCGACGTACAGCTGAACGTGCCCGAACTCTCCAAGGCGCTCGCCCTCGGCTCGCCCGGCCTGCGCCAGGAGGCCGCCACAGCCCGCGAGGACGCCGAACGCTGGGGCGAGACCTCCACCCTGTACGTCATCCGTGACCCGGCCGACCCCGAGCAGATCCTGCACCGGGGCGAGCTGCGTACGGTGCCCGGCGAACAGATCGAGGCCGCCGCCGCCCGCGAACTGCGGCAGTGGTGCGCCGACCAGGGGCGGAAGCCCGACGGCGGGACGGTGATCGAGACCGTCGCCAACGACGGGAGCCCCGCCGGGGGCGATGAGACGGCCCGGGTCACCGGGGAGCGGGCAGAGGCGGTGGTCGAAGCGGAGACGCGGCGGCAGCGGCATCTCGTCTCCGGGGCGGAAACGGGCAGCCCCGAAGAGGTCCATCACGCGGTCCTCGCCGAGATGACACGTACGGAAGAGGCCGGTCAACTGCTCGCGGAAGGCAGCGACGAGCGTTCCGGGCTGCGCGAGACGTGGAAGCGGCTGAACGTGCAGGCCCAGGCCGTCACGGCCGAGATGCGCGGCGAGGACCCCCGCCACGTGTACCAGGGCGCCGACCTCCGCTCCAGACTGAGCACGGAGTCGTGGTGGGCCACGGCCCGTGCCTCCGAAGTGGCGGGCGTGTGGGACCAGGTCGACAAGTGGCCGCGGAGTCCGGCCAAGGAGAGGACCTTCGTGGCCCTGAAGGACGAGCTGTTCGCCCGGCACGGACTCGACCTGGAGAGCGGCACACCGGCAAAGACGGTGGCGGAACTGCTCGGCAGCACCGAATCCGCCGCTCCCGCCGCGACGTACTCCGAGCAGGCGGCCAAGGCGCTCCAGGAGGCCAAGCGCCAGTACGGGCAGTCCTTCGACGCCGCGACCGACTCCGCCAGGCTCAAGAGGCAGGCCGACGAACTGGCCGGCCGGCCGGACGCGGATCTCTCCCGAGTCGAACGCTGGCGCAACGAGGCCCTGGTCCTCGACGGCCGGGCCGAGCTGCACCGGACACTCGCCGCCGCGGCCGACCGGGGCGCGGAGCAGTTGGCGGAGCGGGCGGACGGACAGGCCGAGGAGCTGGGCATCCGGCCCGTGCCCGAAGGCCTGCGGGAGGCGTACGCGGAACGGTGGGGCAACGCTCCCTCCGCTCTTTCCGACACACACCTCGGCGAACTCGCGGCAGGCCCGTCACCCGGCACGGGAACCGAGGCACCATCGGCCGCACCGTCCCCGGCAGCCGGCCGCCCCGGGCGGGAGAGGGCGAGCGCGGCGCCCGCCACCGTGGATGCCGAGGGCGCCGAAGCGGTCGCGGTGGCCGGGCGGCCGACTCGTCTTCCCCCGGCCGTGGCGCGCAGGCGGAGCCGTGTGCGTGCGGGCGAGATCCCGCACCCGCCGCCCGCTGCGGACCGGAGCCGGACCGCCGGCTCGGGTATCGGCTGACCCGTACACCGAGCGGGGAGGCGGGCCCGGTGCCGCACGGCACATCGGGCCCGCCTCCCCGCCGGCGGCTCACCCGGCCCCGTGACCCACGACTTCCGGAGCGAACGCGATGGTGGTGAGGCCATCGCCGCCCGTGACGCGCAGAGTTCCGGGCGGGGCGAAGGAGAGGGCGAGCGGCATCAGCGCCACGTCGATCGCGCCCATCTCCGCGCCGTCCGGCAGCCGCCGGGCGCGGACCTCCCCGTCCCGCGTGCCGGTCAGCAGTACGGTGGCGCCGTCGAGCACACAGACGGTGAGCGTCAGCACACCGCTGTCGGCGGTGTCGAGCGCCACCAGTTCGTCCCCCGACGCCAGGTCCCAGACCCGGACGGGGCCGTGCTCCTCCGCAGCGGCCAGGACATCGACGCCGTCGACCGTACCGAAGGCGAGAGCGGTCACCGGGCCTGCGGCGCGGAGGTCCAGGAGGCGCCGGCCGGAGAGCGCGTCCCACACCAGGACGACCGCATCCTCGTCGGCGGAGGCGAGAGCGGGGGCCGCGCCGACCTGACCGGCCGCCAGCCGGGTCACGCCCGTCCCGTGGCCGCGCAGACGCAGAAGCGGACGCCCGGTGGCCGCCTCCCAGGTGCGTACGGTCCTGTCGGCCCCGGCGGAGGCCACGAGGCCACCGGCTGCGGGGAGGAAGGCAAGGGCGGCGATGGTGTCGGTGTGGGGCGTCGGCACGAGCTGGAGCGCCCCGTCCGGGCCGGAGTGGACGCGCACGGTGCCTCGCGCGGTCCCGCAGACGATCCTGTCGGCGGCCGGGCCGAAGCAGACCGAGGTGATGGGGCCGTCGTCCGGGTCGAGCACATAGCGTACGGAACCGGTCGCGACGTCCCAGAGGCCGAGGGAGCCGTCGAGGCTCCCGACGGCTGCCACCGAGATCCCGTCGAGCTCGGCCAGCGCGAGCGCCTGGACGGGGCCGTCGTCCGTCGTCAGCGCGCGCAGCTCCGTGCCCTTCGCGTCCCAGACGCGCACGGTGCCGGTCGCGCCGCCGGACACGATCAGCGGTCCGCCGGGCGACGGGGCGGCCGCCAGCGCGGCCGGCCAGGCGTCCTGGGCGGGCCACTTGTCCAGGGCCTCTCCGGCTTCCGCGTCCCAGGTCCGGATGGTGCCGTCGTACGAACACGAGGCGAGCACCGCCCGGTCCCCGAGGTCGAGGAAGGCGAGCCCGGTCACCGCCGCGGTGTGGCCGCTCAGCGCCTGTGTCGGGGCGCCGGTCGCCAGGTCCCACACCCGGATCACGTGGTCGGAGCCGGCTGCCGCGACCAGGCCCCGCCCCTCCGCGCCGGTGATCGCCACGGCGTTGATCCACTCGGCCCCGGGGGTGAACGAGCGCAGTGACTCACCGGTGGCGGTGTTCCGGACGCGCACCGTACCGTCGTCGCCGCCGGAGACGAGCAGGCCGAGGTCGCCCACGCGGGCGCCGGCCAGCGCGTTGACCGTACGTTCGTGGCCGGTCAACGCACCGGCCTCGTTGCCGTCCCGGCCGCCCCAGGCCCAGACATTGCCGTCCGCGCCGCCCGAGTAGACCAGTTCGCCGTCCGGGTCGGCCGGGAACGCGACGGCCCCCACGGCGCCGCCGTGGCCCCCTCTGGCGTGGACCAGCCCGTCCGTGCCCGTGAGGTCCCAGGCCCAGAGGGCGTTGTCGTCGCCGCTGGTCACCAGGAGGTCGCGCGCGCCGTCCGACCCCAGCGCCAGGGCCCGGATCGGCTGCCCCGCGTCGGCGGTCTCCCCGAGCAGCTTCAGGGGGTCGGCCGCGTACACGCCGAAGCCGCCGCCGGTTCGCGCGACGGCGAACGCGGCGTGGCCGCCGACCGTCCCGAAGACGGCGGCGGGCTCCTGGCCGGGCGGATCGCCGGCCGATTCCGCGACGGTCCGGTGGGTCAGCGGGGGAAGGGTGTTGGCGACGAGGTCCGACACCGGGCCGCTCATCTGCGCGACCAGGGAGTCCAGGATCGCGCCGGCCCGCAGGGAGGGGGCCTTCCCGTCCCAGGCCACCGTCTTCGGCTGCGATGAGGCGCCGAGGACCTGGAGGTGGCGGTGGACCGGCTCGTGGTCCGAAGGCCCGTGCGCAGGGCTGCCGGACGGCATGTTCTCGACGGCCTTCAGCAGTCGTGTCCACACGACGGCTTCCGTCCGCGCGGACCACGACCGCCGTACGGGGCCGTTCTCGTAACCGAGTTGGGCGCGCCCGTCGGCCGACAGGTCGAGGGCGAAGCGTTCCGGGTGTCCCTCCGCCGGCTGTCGCCCGACGACCTCGTACCGAATGCTACGGACTGATGCGTGGGACGAGGCAGGTGGAAAAGACGGCATGCTCTCGGTCTTCCTTCCGTCAGCGAGGAGATGGGGGAACCACGACGGGCGAGTCTTCCGGTCCGCCGGGCCAGAGCCAGAGAGTGCCGGGCGGTGACGTGCCGTTCAGGCAGGATATAAGCGGCTCGCGGCGTCGGCGGGACGGGTGGTCCGACAAGCGCACCAGCGCCTCGCCGACCGGCACCCAGTCGGCCTCCAGCACCAACTCGTCGGGGTCGAGGGGGCCCAGCGTCCCCGTGGCGTTCTCTGCGCGGAAGGTGAGGACGGTCCAGGTGCCGTCCCAGCCGGGGTCGCCGGTGACCACGTGCTGGGAGGCGCAGGCCAGGCTCATCGGTCCGGCCAGGGTCAGTCCGGTCTCCTCGTGGACCTCTCGTGCGAGGGCCGCGTGCGCCAGCTCTCCCGTCTCGGCCACGCCGCCGGGGAGCACCCACCGTTCCCGTTCTCCCGGTTGGCGTTCGCGAACCATCAGCAGGCAGCCGTTCCGTTCAACTATGGCCGACACGATGGTTCCTGACGTTCGCGACACCAAGACATCCTTCTTCCGCCCCACGCCAACGATACATCGGACAGGTGTACGATGCGTCAAGTTTACTGGTCAGCAGGGGGGTTGGGCGTGCGTCCGCCCAACTGGTCGGCAAGCGAGCCGTAGTTGACCGGTGGGCCGCCGCGTCGAGAACGGCCGACGCGGCTTCGTGAGGCGCGGAGTGGGGAGTACGACGCCATGGCGAACGACCGGTCCTCGGGCGAGCTGCCCTCCAGCGTCTTCCGCGCTGCCGAAGTCCACTACGAGGACCTGCCGGTCTCCGAGATCGCGGCTACCGGGCAGGGCATCCCTTCGCCCTACCTGGCGCCGGCGGAGAAGATCGCCGAATGGGACGGCCTGGAGCGGACCTTCGGGGACTTCTCCCGCCGCGTCCGGGAACAGGTGGTCTCCGATCCGCAGGGGGCCGTGCGGCAACTGCAGGAGCAGGTGTTCCGTGAGACGGCGTACGAGCCGTCGCACGTGGGCGGAGACCTGGACCGCAAGAACCTCCGCATGTACGAGTGGCAGCGGGGGGAGCTGTACATCCATTCCGCTGCGCTGATTCTCGACCCGGAGACCACCCTCGAAGTCACGTACGAGCCGGAAGGTCGGCTCAAGCGTCTGCTGCTGGAAGCGGAAGACCAGAGCATCACGTATCTGGGCGCGCTTCCGGACGGGGTGACCCAGGAGCAGGGAAATGCTGTCGCGGTGTGGCGCGCTCAGCACGGGAAAGGCCCGGTGGCGGAAAACGACACCGAATTCCTGCATGACCTTTCCGATATTTACTTCGATTCCCTGCGCGAGGCTCTGGCGACACGTCGCCGATTCATCAACGAATACAGCATCGAGTCGCACAGGATTCGCCTCTCCTACGATGACCAGTCGTACGACGTAAACTACCGGCAGACGAAATTCCGGCGCGCACACATCCATGCCCTCCCCGTCATCCGCGAGTCTCCCCTCGACGCCCGGGAGTCCATAGTCGCCGGCACGCGGGGGACGGGCGAGTTCGGCGCGCGCCGCGAAGCGCGGGCGCGGGCCGTGGTGGAGCAGGTCATGGCGGGCGACAGGTCCGCGCCCGCTTCCGCGACGTTACCGAAATACGCGTTGCTGTGGGTGCGCGACAACCGCGACAACGCCGCCTTCATGGACACGAAGCCTGAAATCCTCAAGCAGGCTATCGAAACGCTGCGCGCCACGGACCCGGACCGGAAGATCCTCCTCATCGGCGACGACCTCTTCAAGAGGCGGCCGGAGCTTTTCGCCGCCTTCCAGCAGGAAGGGGTGCTCGACGGTGTCGACAGTGAGTCGCTGATCCGTTTCTGGGCTGCGGACAAGAATGGCGGCACAGCGCTCACCCACGGCGAACAGGCGCTCTTCCTCCACTACCTCAACACGGACGCCGACGTCGTCCAGGTGGGGATCGAGAGCGGGGCGCTGGAGAGCGCCATCTGCCTCGGGGTGCCGACGGTCTATTTCCAGGCGCAGGAACACGTCGCGGACAAGGGGACGCGCTGGCAGCTCTACTGGGCGAAATGGTCGTTCGGTGAGAGTCGCGTCGCCGAGGAAACGGACGGCAGCAAGAAGTTCTATGCGTCCGGGCGCCCCGTCAAGCTGTTCGACAGGTCGGGAGAGGTGTATCCGCCGCCCCTGATGACCGTACGGCGTGTGGAATTCGGCCCGGCTCTGCCCGAACCCGAGGACGTGGAAGCGGAGCCGGTCACCGTCTACTACCCGGGAAACATCTCGGTGGGGGTCGACCGGATCGGCACTCTCGTGGAGAGCGGCGAGTTGACCGGCATGTCCCAGGCGTTCGACCAGGGCTGGAGCGAGGAGGCCTGGCGCACGAGCGAGTACTACGCGGACCAGATCAACCGGTGGGCGGCCGTCGAGACGACCGACTGGGAGCTGGCGTCGCGTAGGTACGGGGCGATCACGCACGCGCTCAACGGCCTGATCCACCCCACGGACGGCGAAGTCCGCCGCACGTACGAGAGGGCGGGGTACGACCTGTCCGTACAGCCTGGCCGGGAGCCGGGCGGGGCGGTGGCCCCGGGCGTGATCTCCGCCGCGTACGGGACCGGCCCCGAGGACCGGGGCAGGGCCGTCACCGAGGCCCTTACGGACGTTCTCGGCGACGAAGGCTTCAAGGCGCGCTGTGTGCACGATCTGCGGCTTGTCAGGCTGTCGGCCGAAGAGCAGGGGAAGCTGGCCTCGTCCATCAAGGAAGTGACCGCGGCCAACGACGTCCTGCGCCGGATCGGGAACATCGCCCCGGACGGTTCGCCCACCACGAGCAAGCACGTGGCCGAAGCCCTTTCGGTGATACTTCCGGCCCAGCGGAACCGCTCGCAGGGGCAGGGGCAGGGGCCGGTGGGGATCGACAGCGAGGGCGCGGACGCGGTCCGTCATGCCGTGCTGGGCCGCAGGCGCGGGCCGGCGGCGGCCGAAGCCGGACCCCGTGGCTCCACCGGTGGGGACGCGGCCGGTCCGAAGGCGCCCCGGACGGCGGACGCGACGCTGCCGCACCCCTCCGCGCGGCCGGGCCACGGGCCGGGCACGGGGCCGTCCGGGCGGAGCGGTTCGGAAGGACGCGAGTAACCGCACGCACCGCTCTCCGCGGTGACGTCGGCTGCTGCCGCTGCCGTTGTCGGTTCTCCGGCGTTACGGGTGGTGTCGGCCGCTGCCGTGGTCGGTTCTCCGGCGTTACGGGTGGTGTCGGCCGCTGCCGTGGTCGGTTCTCCGGCGTTACGGGTCACCGCGCGGCGGACCGGCCCGGTACCGCAGGGTTCTTTGCGGTACCGGGAGCGCCCCGGCCGACAACAGTGCTACCCCAGGGAGGGGCGCAGGGCCATCTCGCCGAGGAGTTCGGCCGTCTCCGGCTGCATCTCGGTGCCGAGCCGGTCGGTCAGCTCATCGATGCGGTGGGCGTACCGCTCCACCGCCTCGCTGTCGCCGGCGAGGTCCGCCGCCCGGATCGCGAGGCGGTGAAGGCGCTCGGCGGCCGGCTCGACGAGCAGCCCCTTGTCGGCCGCCTCCCGCGCGGCCACGTGCTCCCCGGCCGCGACGAGCAGACCGGCGAGGAGGGCGGCGGTGTCCACCACGGCGGTGATCATGTCCTGGCGCAGGTACTCGGCCCAGACGTAGCGGCGCGGCGGAATCGCGTCGAACGGGCGGCCCCGCACGAGTTCCAGCGCCGCGCTCAGGTCCTCGACACCGTCGTCGCCCTTGAGACGGCCTCGCCGGGCGAGCGCCTGGAAGCGATGCCAGTCCGTGCCGGTGTCCGCGTCGAACCGGTAGGTGTCGCCGCGCTGGAAGTCGGTACCCAGCCAGCGGCGTAGGGCGGACAGCTGGGCGGTCCGGAAGGCCGCCGACACCCCGCCGGGCCAGATCTCCGCCGTCAGCGCGGCGGTGTCGGCCCCGGGGTGGAGGGCGATCCAGGCGGCGATCTCCGTCAGCCGGCCGGCCGCGGCGGGGGCGATCTCCTGCCGTACACCGGTGACCGCGGGGGTGCCCAGCAGGTTGATGCCCACGCTGTACGGCTCGGGGATCTCCACGGCCGCCGCGTCGTCCGGGACCGGGACCGGGACCGGGATCGGGGCCGGGGCTGCGTGCGGGACCGGGGCTGCGTCCGACACCGGGGCTGCGTCCGGTACCGGGGCTGCGTTCGGGACCGGGGCCGCGTCCGGGGCCGGTGCCGCGGGTTCCCGGACCGGTTTCGGAGGGGGGAGCGGCGCGGACGCGGGGGCCGCTGTGATGCCGAAGATCTTGAGCAGTGCCTCGTAGTCGGCGTCGGTGATGTGCTGGGGCACCAGACGGACTTGGCGCCCCGCGAGCCGCACGGTGCCCCCCTCGGGGCCCGGCAGCACGGTCGCCCCGGGCAGCGTGTCCGCGTCGGCGGCCGTGATCAGCGCGGCGCAGGCCGGGGCGTCGAGCAGGTCCCGGGCGGCCTCGACCACCTCGGCCGGCAGGGGCCCCGCACAGAGCGCGATGCGGGGGGTCCAGGCCTCCGCGCCGGTGGGGCGGCTGCGGGCCGCGCGGACGGAGTCGGCACCGGTGTCGGCCAGGGCGGTGCGCACGGTCCGCCCCCAGGCGCTCACTTCGCTGACCGCAGCCGCCGGATCGTCCGTCTCGGTGAGCCGGCCGAACCCCTCCTCGATGGCTACGAGCCCGGAGCCGAGCCCGCTCAGCAGCACGCCGAGGTCGTCGCTCCAGGAGGCGGTGGCCAGTTCGATCGCGAGGGCGCGCAGGATGGGCCGGGAGGCTTCCGGGCCGGCCGGGAGGAGCAGGACACCGAGGGCTTCCAGGTCGGCGAGGACCAGGGCGTCGTCCTCGTCGCGGCCGAGAGTCACGAGTGCGGGGTAGGGGGCGCACACCTCGCGGCAGGCGTCCGCGGTGAGCAGACCGGTGCCGTCCGCCGCCAGGGTCCAGCGGTCCGGTCCTGCGGCGGTGAACGGTGGCAGGGGCGGCGAGGGGGTGTTCAGCCACAGTTCGAGGGCGGCCGGCGTCAGTCGTGCGGCGGCCAGGTCCGGCAGGCTTCGGCCCGCAGCCGTCGCGTGGTGGGCGAGAGTGCGAAGGGCGCGGTCGACGAGGTCGACGCCTTCGGGGGCTTCGGTGGCCCGCATCCGGCGCTCCACCTCGGCGAGTTGCAGGAGCAGGGGGTCCTTCTGCTCGTCCGCTCGCGGATTCGGGGATGCCGGCACGGCCCGGGGCAGAGCGATGTGCTCGCCGCCGCGGCGCCTGCGCTGCTGGAGGAGGCGCTTGACGGTGAGTGCGGAGAGGAGCCCGGCTGCGAGCAGGCCGCCCCAGGTCGCGAGCGCGGCCATGTCCACGGGGGAGGATTCCGAGACGGTGCCGGTTGCGGAGGCCGGCACCGAGGGCTGAGCGTCCCGGCTTGGCGCGGGGCTCTCCGAGACCTCAGGAGACGAGGGGGCCGCGGATTCGCTGTGCTTGGGGGACTCGGCCGCACCGGTCGCTTCCTGCGTGGGCTTGGCCTCCGGTGTCGGCGTGGCCTTCTGCGTGGGCTTGGCTACCGGTGTCGGTGTGGCCTTCTGGGTCGGCTTGGCCTCCGGCGTGGGCTTGGCCTCCCGTGTCGGTGTGGCCTTCTGCGTCGGTGTGGCCTCCTGCGTCGAGGGGGCCTTCTGCGTCGGCTCGGCTTCCTGCGTCGGCTTGGCCGTCCCGGGTGTGGGGCCGGCCGAGGCCCCGCCCCCGCCCGCGCCCCCCTGGTCGTTCGCGTCCTGGTCGCCCGCGTTCCGGTCCTCGTGCGGCGTCGGTCGGGTCCGGTCCGAGTCGGCGGGGCCGGCGTCGGCCGGGGGTGTGGCGTGCTGCGCGGGAAGGACGACCTTCCAGCCGGGAAGGATCAGGTCCGGGTCGGTGAGCCGGTGTCCCGCCTCGTCCATGGCGCGGCCGGTGTTCGCCTCGACGAGATCGGGGTAGCGCTCCGCGTCACCCAGTTGCTCCTCGGCGATCCGCGACAGCGTGTCCCCCCGGTGCACGGTGACGCTCTTCCCGACGCCCCGCGCCGAACTCCCGGCTTTGCCCGGAAGGTTGAGGACCCAGCCCGGCTGGATGGGGTCGGCGGCGTGGAACGTACGGCCGTCCGTCATCGTGCGGCCCTCGTTGAGAGCGGCGATCTCCGTCCAGCGCTCGCCGTCACCCAGCCGCTCCTGCGCGATGCTCCACAGGCTGTCGGCCGGACGGCTGTCCCGCACCGTGTACGTCGGGTGCGATGTCTTCGTCCCCGTCTTCACCGCGGCCCCCTGCGTGCTCCGCTGCCCGCCCGAATCGCCCGGGACGGACGAGGCGCTCACGGAGGTCGGAGCCGCGGTGGCGGGTACCGTCTGGGCGGCCATCGCCCCGCCGGCGGTGGGCAGCAGGACGAGCACGCCGCCGACCAGTGCCCCCGCCATCCGCTGGCTCACCCGCAGCCCTCGCAGGCGGGGCGCCGAGCGGCCGCGCAACTGCGCGGGGACTTCGAGCAGGACGGCGAGGGCGAAGCTCGCCCACCCCGCCCACCCGATGCCGGTCAGGACCAGCAGCGCGAGGCCACCGGTGTCCTGACGGGAGAACAGGTCGGCGGGGGAGGCGAGGCCGTCGAGACCGAGCGGGACCAACTCGCGCCCGGCGACGTACAGGACGAGGGGGAGTCCGGCCAGCAGGACGAGGAGGCCGACAAGGCTGAGCAGCGAGCGCAGGAGGTCGGCCGGGAGCGAGGTGCGGCGGGCGGTCATCAGTCCTCCGGGGCATGGACGCCGTGGACGAGGACGGCGGAGGCGTGCCCGGTCACGGGCATCTCGGTGACGCCCAGCACGGGCAGGAAGCGGGTGCGGTAGGCGTCGGTGACGGTGACGGTGAGCTTCTTGCCGTCGTCGGAGACGGTGACCGTGCCGTGGGCGCCGGCGACGGCGAGGTAGTGGAGGGCCGCGGCCCGTGCGGCACCGGTGTCGGCGACGATGCTTTCGCCGGTGATGGCCTGCCCGGCGTCGATCTCCTGGCCGCCGGTGCGGGCGGCTTCCTGGGCGAGGGCGTCGGCGCGTTCGGTGGCCCGCATCTTGCCACCGCCGTCGACCGCGATACCGATCATGACGAGCATGCCGACGATGACGATGGCGGCGTAGAGGGAGACGCTGCCGCTGTCCTGGCGCAGTCGCGTACGCATGCGGTGACGGCTGTGGTTCATCAGCGCTCCACGTAACGGTTCACGGCACTGGTGAAGGTCGAGGTCATGGTGCGGGTGCCCGGCACCCCGGGCAGGGCGAGGTCGGCGAGGTTCACGCGGCAGGTCACGGTCGCGGTCACCGTGCCCGCCTCCCCGGTCCCGGCACCCAGGCCGGAGGTGTTCAGACCGATGCTCGTGGACGAGCAGTGGAGGCCCTGGCCGGTGAGGGTGGCCCGGGCGGCGGCCAGCGCGCTCTCGCGGGCGTCACCGGGCACGCGGGAGATCGAGGCCTGGCGGGCGGCGTCCTCCGCGGCGGCGTCGACGACCTGACCGGCCATCACGATGCGCCCGGCGGCGATGGCCAGAAGCAGGAAGAGGATCAGCGGCGGAGCGATGAGGGCCGCCTCGATCGCGGTGCTTCCCCTGTCGTCGCGACACACGCGACACACGCGACACACGCGACACACGCGACACACGCGACACATGCGACTCACGTGACGCGACCGGTGTCCGGTCATGGCTTCACCGTCCAGCGTTCGCGCGGGGCCGAAGCGCTCTGGGTGATCTTGATCCCGGCGAAGCCGGGCAGCACGGACGGCGCCCGGCCCGTGACGGTGACCGTGGCGCGCTCCTGCGTACTGCCCGCCGTCGAGACACGGGGAGCGAGCAGCGAGTCGCCGGCCACCCGGGTCAGTACGGCCCGGGCACGGCCGGCCCCCGCCGCGTCGGTGGACTGGTACGCGGTGGCGGCCTGGACGCCCTCGCGGGCCGCGGTGAGCGCGATCTGCTTGGCGTAGTACGCCACACACGCCTGCACGATCATCATCGTGAGCAGGATGACGACCGGCAGGATGATCGCCATCTCGATGGAGGCGTCGCCCCCGTCCCGCTGCCGCCGGCCGAGGAGCCCACGGTTCGGCCACGGCCAGGAGCGGCCCCCCGGTGCCGGGGAGCCGCTCGCCGGGCCGGCGGACCTCGGGTTCACAGCCCGGAGAGCTGGGCCGAGTACTTGCTGTACAGCGTGCCGCCGATGATGGTGGCGATCCCGGCCGCGACCGCGATGACGGCGACCCAGATGATGATGGTGGAGATGCTGACGTCGCCCCGGTCCGGACGTTCGCGCGCCTCCTTCAGCCGGGCGGCCAGGACGTCGAGCACCACTATCAGCGGGGTGATCTCGCGGATTCTGATCTTCATGTCGGTCTTCTTCCGTTTCTCTGGGGGCTTCGGCGTGACGGCTGGTGGTCAGCCGGTCAGGATGCGGATGACGGCGGGGAACCCGATGAGCAGCATCATCAGGACCGCGAGCAGCGCGCCGGGCGCGGTCATCTGCTCGCTGGCGGCGTTGGCCTCCTCCGCGTCCTTGCTCATCAGCTCGGTGCGCAGGGACTTCGCGCGGGCCCGCAGGGTGGTGTAGACGGCGGCCCCGTCGTGTGCGGAGAGGCGCATGATGTCGGCGACGTCTTCGAGTACGGGCAACCGGAGTTCGACGCTGAGCGACTTGAGGGTGTCCCACGGGGCGACCTTGTCGATGCGGGCCTGCAGCAAGGCGTCCTGGAGGCGCCGGAACGCCCAGCCGCGACCGATCGAGGCCGCCCGCTCCAGCGCTTCGCTCGGCCCGGCGTCCCCGGCCCGTTCCAGGGCGACCAGGTCCAGGTAGGCGGCGATCGCCTGCCGGAACTCGTCCCGGGCCCGCCGCGCGGTGTCGCGCAGAGCCAGGTCCGGGGCGAACCACAGCAACACGGCCAGCCCCAGGCACACCACGCCGGGAACGAGGACCGGCGGGGTGAGGCCCAGCACCGCCCAGATCGTGAAGAAGAAGGCGGGCAGCAGCAGCCCCGTCAGCGCGAGGGTGGTCTTGGTGAGCATGAACTTCGCCGGGCTCTGGCCGACGAGGGCGAGGTCGGTGTACGGGACGCGTACGCCCGGTACCCGCAGCAGTTTCTGGTGCAGCCACGCACCCCACCGTTCGTCCTGCGTCAGTGCGTCGCGGTCCTCGGGCAGCGGCCCCGCCTCGTGGAGCCGGTGCAAGGTCCCGGCGAGGTCGGGCTGAGGGCGGACCACGGCCCGTACGAACAGGGCCAGTCCGCCGCCGACGGCGGCCCCGCTGATGACGGCGAGGGGAGAGATGTTCATCGCGCCTCCGGCAGGGGAACCCGGCTGCGCCGGTCGGCTTCGAGGAAGCGCGGGGTGGGCCGGTAGGAGGCCAGGGAGTGCATCCAGGCGAGCGTGCCGCCGAAACCGAGCAGCAGGAGCGTCAGGACCAGTTGCCCGAGGAAGGTGCCGTAGGGGGCGACGTAGTCGGTGCTGAAGGCGCCCACGCCCACCACTCCGAGCGTCATGAACGTCATCCACCGCACCGTCGTACGGGGCTTGGCCCGGTCGGCCTCGATCTGCCTGCGCTGGCGGACCTCCTCGCGTACGGAGTCGGCGAGGTCGGTGAGCGAGGCGGCCAGGCCGGGGCCCCGCTCCGAGCTGCGCAGGATCAGGGCGGCGGCGATCTTGTCGGCGGTCGCGTCGCCGAGCGTGTCGGCGAAGGCGCGCAGGGCGTCCTCGGGACGCCAGCCCGACAGCATCCGGGCGGACAGTTCGGCGATCTCGTCCTTCAGCACGGCCGGGGCCGTCTTGCGACTGGTGATGATGGCCTGTTCCAGGCCGGTGCCGAGGAGCAGTACGTCGGAGAGCCGGCGGGTCCACTCCGCGAGCGCGTCGAGCTGCTCGATGCGGATCTGCGTCGCCTTCGCCGGCGAGAGCAGCCAGGGCAGGCCCACCACGAGAGCCACCGTGAGGGGCCAGAGCGCGAACCAGCCGGTGACGATCCACAGCACCAGGCCGAACGCGGCGGCCACCGCCGCCCTGGCCCGGGCGCGGGCGCGGAGTCTCGCCTCCGCCTGGTTGCCGCTCGCGGCGGCCCGCCACCGGGAGAGCGGGCCGGGCGTCCTGGGGGCCGAGGTGCCGATGACGCCGGCGGCCAGGGCCACCAGGCCACCACTGAGGGCGAGGCCCGCGAACAGGCCGATGAGCAGGTGTGTCATGCCGCCATCACCTTCAGCTCCAGCGGCGTCTGCCACGAGCCGAGCGGCAGGTCGAGGAGGTGGCCGGGGAAGCCGACCCGCATCAGGTCGGGCAGGCAGCCGGGGTGCATGAGCGGCACGGCACGGGGTTCGCCCTTCTCCGGCCGCGGGCCGAACACCGTGTTGGTGGCGGGCCGGCCGTTCTCGCCGGTGCCCGTGACCTCCTGGACGTGGGAGACGAACCGGTGGCGACGGCCGCCGATCGCGGTCTCGTCGATCATCTTCACGAAGACGATGAAGTTGATCCCGTTGGCGGCCTGCTTGTAGGCGAGCGACTCCGTCATGTTGCCGCCGTACTCCATGTACAACTCGGCGATCCGGTCGAAGACCATGTGCGGTTCGCGTGCGTGCAGGGTGCACAGGGAGCCGCCCTCGCCGTTGGTCATCACCCGCAGCATGGGGACGACCTCGGGGCCGCGGACCTCTCCGACGACCATCCGCGACAGGGTCATGCGCAGGGCGGGGTAGATCAGGTCGCCGACGGTGATCTCGCCGACGCTGTGCCCGTCCACCCGCTCGCCGTTCCCCTCGCGGGACTCCATGGGGACGATCTGCCGGTGGTGCCCGTTCTCGTGGAGGAAGAGTTCGAACTCCGTCTCCATGGTGCCGATGCGCTCGTCCGGCGGGATCTCGCGGGCCATCGCCCGAAGCAGGCTGGTCTTCCCCACGCCCTGGGTGCCGACGATCATCACGTTCTTCTTGGCGCGGATCAGCGCTCCGAGGAACGCCGCGAGGGTGGTGTCGATGGAGCCGAGCTCGACCAGCCCCATCAGGTCGATGTCACGGACGCGGTGGCGCCGCACGGTGACGTAGGTGCGCGGCGTGACCTCGGTGATGGCCTGGAGCCGCGATCCGTCCTCCAGCCGCAGCGCCAGGAACGGGCTCGACGTGGACAAGGTCCGCTCGCTCTGCCCGTTGCGGCGCGCCAGGTCACGCAGCAGCTCGCGCAGGTCCTCGTCCGACTCGGCCACGGGGGGCACGGGGACCCGCCGGGCGTCGCCGTAGTCGACCCACACCTCGTCGTGCCCGTTGACCAGGATGTTCTCGATCCTGGGGTCGTCGAGGTACTTCTGCAGGCGTCCCGCGCGGAACAGCAGGTCGTACACGGCCTCGGCGAGCCTGCGGTCGTCGGCGGGGCTGGTGGCGATGCCCCGCTCGATCGCCGAGGCGTCGGACCAGACCGCCACCGTCTCGTTGATGAGCGCCCGCCCGCGCTGCTGCTGGGCGGCGACGCTCATGCCGGGGGAGCGCTTGATCTCCTCGGTCAGGCGGTCGGCGACCGTCTTCTTCAGACGGGTGGCCACCGCGTAGTCGATGTCCTCCTGCGCCCTGGGCTCGGGCGCCCCGGGGGCGGGCAGGCCCTGCCGCCTGGGCGGGGTCTGCGCCGGCTTCGCCTGCCGGGGCGGTGTCCCGGCCGGGGCGACCACGTGCTGCGACACCCGCACCGAGGGGTCGGGATGGAGCGGCCTACCGTACATCGCTGTGCTCCCCCGGCATCAGACGGGCGCGTCGCCCGGCGATCAACTCCTGTACGCGGACGGCCCCGCCGCGAGCGGACCGCAGCAGGTCCGACCGTGCGAACCGGCGGCCTCCGTCGCGTCCGTCGGACAGCACGGAGGCAGCCTGCGGCGAGTGCGGCAGGGACATCACCACCGGTGACCCGAGCTGCTTGGACACCTCGTGCGCGGTGTAGGGCCCGGAGTCGACGATGACGACTCCGAGCGCGTCGGCCCCGGTTCCCGACTCCTGAAGGTCGTTGCGCAGCGCCGTGATCCGCGGCAGCGCGGCGTGGATGCCGCGCAGGGTGGGGCGTACGACCATGAGGACCGCGTCCGCCTTGCGGGCCAGGACGGCGGAGGGGCCGAACGCGCCGCTGCGGCCGAGGTCGACCACGACGTCGTGCGAGATCGAGCTCTGCTCGATGCCGGCGAACATCGCGGCGAGCCTGTCCCAGGTGTAGGCGAGGCTGGAGGCCTGTGCCGGATCGGTGAGACCGGGCAGCAGCAGGCGGTCCGTGCCCTCGTCGGACAGGTCGATCAGCTGCCGCCAGAACACCTCGCTGAGCTGTCCCTGACGGTCGGCTACGGCGATGTTGCGCAGCCCGTACGGTCCCGGGGTCCGTCCGGCCAGCGCTCCGGCCAGTACGGCCCCGCCGTCGGGGTCGCACTCGGCGAGGATGACCCGCCGCCCCGGCTCCAACGGCCAGGTCAGCAGCAGGGCGAGCGCTGTGGTGGTGGCGCCGGGTGCCCCGGGGCACCCGGCTATCGCGACGACCGTCATCAGCCGGACGCCTTCTTCGGCTGGACGACGAGGGCGATGTCACCGGAGGCGGCTCGGGCGGCCAGCACCGCGCCGTCTGTCGCGGCGACGGCGACGTCCACGGTCAGGTTGCCGCTGGAGTCCGGCTCGCCGACCCGTATGACCTCGGCGGGCAGGGTCTTCGGTATCTCGTCCTGCTTCTTCCCGTCCGCGTCCGCGTTCGCGGCGGCGTCGGGGGTGGAGACGACGAGGACGCTGCGGCCGGGCGAGAGCGGGGTGGTGGGAAGCTGCCCGGGCTTCAGGCGCAGGCCCACCAGCTGCTGGTTCTCGGCGAGCAGGGGCTTGTCGGTGACGGACCCGCCGGTCACCAGGGAGCCCGCCATCAGGTCGGTGGCGGCCCGCTTGCCGATGATCTCGTCCCTGTCCGCGGCGGCGACCGGCTTGAGCGCCGGATCGAGGCCGACCGAGACGACGGCCAGGTCCCGTTCGGTGACGACCGAGCCGTAGGGGACCTCCTTGGCCACCATCAGCACGGGCGTGCGCTCGCCGCTGTTGAGCACGGTGAACGCGCCCGCGAGACCGCCGGCCGCGATCAGCGCGACGGACAGTCCGATCAGGGCCGGCCTGCGACGCCGGGTCGCCAGCGTGCGTGGTGGCGTGGGCGGGGTGAGGCCCGACGACGCCGCCTGGGCGGCGGCCGGTGCGGTCCCGGTGGTGCTCACGTGGATATGTCCTTCCCCAAAGTGCGACGGCCTGCGGTGTCAGTCGCCAACGACCTGGACCTCGCCGATCCGGGCGGTGGTCCCGGAGCTGCGGGTGGTGGTGAGGTCGCCCGACTGGCCGCCGCCCTCCCAGTGCACGTTCCAGGTGGTGGTGGCGGTGATGGTGAACTTCTGGCCGTTCTGCCGTGCGCTGGTGGTGCGGTACGTGTGACCGCAGTCCGGCGACTTCTTCTTGCCGTAGGTCTTCTGGTACGGGGTCCCCGCCGAGGTGCACGTCACGCTCGTGCCGTCTCCCATGTGCCAGACGATGTTCTTGGCGCGGGCGGTTGCGGTGACGGTCAGCCCGGGCACGGACGCGCTCGCGGTGTTCGGTCCCCAGGTGTCCGCGGCGACCTCGGTCCACATCCACACGGGCATTCCGACGACGCCGGTGCTGCCCGGCTGGGGGGCCATGCCGATGTCGGGTCCGCGCAAGGTCATCTTGTCCATGGCCTGCTGGGCGAGCACGGCGGGATCGACCTGGCCGCCCGGCGACTCCGCCAGCCATACGAGCCCCTGGATGATGGGGCCCGCGTCGCCATTCGCGATGCTCGCGGGCGGACACGACTTCATGTAGATGGCGCCGTCACCCGGTTTGTGGCCCCCCCAGTAATCGGAACTCGCGTCGGGCTGGGGGTCGGCCAGCTTGTAGTAGCAGCCGCCGGAGAACGTGCCCCACATGGCGTGCTGGCAGGGGACTTCCTGGCCGCCGATCTCGCAGGTGGTGCTCTTGTCCGAGGAGCCCCCCGTCGAGCCGCCCGAGGTGCCGCCGCCGCCACCGCCACCGCCGGTTCCGGTTCCGGTGCCGGCACCCACGCAGATGTCGAGACCGCAGTCCTCGACGCCGCCGGTGGGCCGGGGGGTGGGGTCGGCGGCGGCAGGCCCGGCGGTGACGAGCATGGCGCTGAACGCCATGCCGCACAGCAGGAGGGACAGACGTGTCCGCTTCAGCATGACCGCCCCTTGTCCCTGCTGAGGTCCGTGACCATCCACTGGGCCTTCTTGCCGAACACCTCGACCCGGTACGTCATGACGTACCGGCGGGGCTGCCCCTTCGTGGAGACGTCCTTGCCGGTGCTCTTGTTCACGGGCTTCCAGCCGGTGGTGTCGAGACACTCCTCCACGGTGGCGCTGTCGGGGTCGCCCTTCAGGTTGACCGCCGTGACGGTGAAGGAGCTCTTGGGGCTTCCCCTGAAGACCAGGCCGAGTTGCTCGTACTGGAAGAGCTGGTTGTTGATGCTGGCCAGCGCCTTGTCCGTGGCGTAGTGCGTGAGCTCGGTGTCGGTGACCTTGCCCGGGTCCGTGTGCGCCTTCGTCTCCTCCTCGCGCATGCGCCGGACCACATCGGCGACCTGTCCCTTCGCCTTGTCCTCCGCCGAGGCGGAGGGCGAAGCGGACGCCGGCGCACGGGACTTGGCGGTGGGAGCGGCCTTGGTGGGTCCGCTGGAGGAGGAGCACGCCGTCAGACCGCACAGCAGTCCCACGGCCGCCGCCGCGAGGGCGGCGCGGCCTCCCCGGCCCGATCGCTCGCTGCCGCCGTTCACGGCATATGCGATGCGTTGCTGATGCACAGAAACCCCCGATCCTGAACACTTCTTGACCGCCCGTCACCAGCCTAGGACGCCTACTGGCCTGCATGGTTCCCATTTTCCGAACATCGCTTGCCGTGACGTACCTTTCGCCCCGGATCATGCCCAATCGTGAAGCCGATTCATTCGAACTAGGCGTGATAAAAGGCGTGTTGGGCGTGACGCAGCCCTCACTCGCCCTCCTTCCCACCGGCTGCGAGGCGGGTACGGCCGGCGTGGAGCCCGAGCAGATGACGCCGAGCGCGCGCCGCCCCCCGGCCGTCCGGGCCCGGTACGCGGGCCCGCAGGGCGAAGACCTCGTCGCCGAGGCGTGCGGCCTCGTCCGGACCCAGCCGGGCCCATTGCTCCTGGGCCGCCTCGGCCGCCGCAACGGTGTGCGGGTGCGCCGGGCCGAGGGCGGCGAGGCGCAGGTCGGCTAGGTCGCGGAAGCGGGCGTACGCGGTCGCGCCGTCGCCGGAGAGCCCGGTGACCCGGGCCCGTATCTCGAAGGCCGGGTCGGCCCCCACCGGCGTTGCCGCGTCCACGAGTTCGGCGCACAGCCTCAGGGCCTCGGGCCAGTCCCGGGCGTCGACGGCCGCGGTGATGCGGCTCCTGGTGTCCGTCGGTGCCGGCGCCACGGGTTCGGGGGCGGCCGTCTCCGACGCGCGGGCCTCGCTCCCGGTCACCGGCGGCCGTGCGGCCGCCCGCCGTTTTTCCTTGCGTGACCTGGCCTTCTGCTCCGGTGCGGTGAGGACGGCCTCGGTGCCGTCGGGGGAGAGCGCGATGAGCCATTCGGCGCCCTCGGCGTCCGTCAGACGGGTACGGACGGGGCGGCCGATACGGGCCGCGGTGTCGGCGGCGCGGGCGAGAGCCGCGGCGCGGGCGCTCCCGCCCGCCGGGACGGGTACGGGGGAACCGTTGACGGTCGCCGCCCCTTCCGGGGTGAGCAGGACCTCGACCAGGGGCCAGCCGGGGATCTGCCGGGGGTCCGTGTCGGGCACGAGAACTCCTTCGTGGTCGGTCGCGGGCGTGGGCGTCAGGGCCGGTCCGTCGGTGGGGTGGCTGCTTCGACGATGTCGGTCTCCCGTATGCGCCAGGGCGCGTCCTTCCCCGTCCGGGCGAGTGTGAGGTAGGCGTGGAGACGCGGGCCCGGCCCCTTCCATCCGTCGCGGCCGTGCGCTGTGCCGTCGACCGAGACGGCACGGTGGGCGCGGGTGGCGGTGTCCGGTTCCGCGTCCTCGTCCGGATCGGCCAGGGCGGCGTGCGCCTCGGTCCAGGCGCGGTGGGAGGCCCAGGCGTTCCACTGGGCGCCGGGCCCGGAGACGGGGGAGTAGGACTTCGCCAGGTCCGCCTTCTCCGGCGTCAGGTACCGGGCGGCGCGCAGCCTCGCCGCGTGCGGGTGCGCGTCGTACGCGGTGTCGTAACCGTAGGAGAGCTCGGCCCAGGCCAGGGCCACGGCGCCCGCGTCGTGTTCGTCGACCTGCCGCGGACGTGGGACGTGGGCGTCCGCGTCGAGCGGCTGCGAGGAGGCGGCGGGGACCTTCACCAGGGGCGCCGAAGGGCTCGCCGGTGATGTGGGGGCCGCGTCGCCGTCCTTGCTGCGGGCGCATCCCGCGAGCACCAGGGTCACGGCGACCGCGAACGCGACGGCGGTCGTGCGGAGTCGGGTCATGTCAGTTCAGTCCGATCCAGGGGCCGGGGTCGGTGAACTGGCCGCCGTACAGCACCTCGAAGTGCAGGTGCGGCCCGGTGGAGTTACCAGTGTTGCCCGTCGCCGCGATCACCTGTCCCACGCCCACCGTGTCGCCCTTGGACACGCTGAGGGAGAAGAGGTGGTTGTAGGTGCTCTCCACGCTCTTGCCGTCCTGTTGCGGGTGCCGGATGACGATCCTGTTGCCGTAGGCGGAGTTCCAGCCGGCGAAGGTCACCGTGCCGGGGCCCGCGGCGTGCACGGGGGTGCCGAGGCCGACACCGAAGTCGATACCGGTGTGGTAGCCGTAGGCGCTGCTCGGCCGCTTGCCTCCGTACGGAGAGGTGATCAGGGCCTTCTCCCGCAGCGGCGCGGCCAGGCGCTGCCCCGCCGGAACGGCCCCGCTGTCCTCCAGGGCCTTGGTGTACTTGGCGATCAACGCGTTGATGACCTTGACGTAGTTGGGGGTCTCGCCGTTGTCCGGGACGCCCCCGGCCGACAGCACCGCCCCCGCTCCCGCGTTGTAGGAGGCCAGGACGAGGTCGATCAACGGGCCGTGGACCAGGCCCTGTTTGAGGTAGCCGGCCATCAGATCGGCGTGCGAGCAGTCGTAGCGCCCCTGCGCCATGATCGCGTCCCCGGCGTCGAAGGGGTCGGCCTTGCCGTTCCCGTCGTCGTCGCGTCCCCAGGTGGGCCAGGTTCCGGGCATGAACTGGGAGATCCCCTGCGCGCCCGCGGGGCTCTTCGCGTTCGGGTTCCAGCCCGACTCCTGCTCGATCTGGGCGGCGATCAGGGGCGCGGGTATCGCGTCGCACATCGCGCCCGCCTTGAGCACCCAGGGCAGGTAGAGCGCGGGCACCGCACCGGTGTTGAGCTGCCCCGCCGCGGCTTGGTCCGCGTTTCCGCCGCCGAATATGACAACGGGCAGCAGGAAGAACGATCCGAGCAGGCAGGCCACGAATCCCGCCACGCACCCGATGCCTGTACTGGCCGACGACTGCATACGAACCGACGCCCCCGTACGTCCGAATACGTGATCACCGCATGCTCCGCGGCGGACGTCCGGCCGGCCGCGGAGGCGCCTCCGCGGGTTCGCAGAGGCAACGCCGTTGGTGTGCACCCTAGTTCATGTAAGTTCTTTGTTCGGGGGACACTTTTTCGATTCGCATCTATGATCAACCGCGGTGGAGCGATGCGCTCTGCCGCTTACGCCTCGGCGATGTCATCCGCGGAGGCTGGAAACCCGGGGGCTCGGATGCTGCATGACGTCTTGATCGCGGCGGGAGACGCGGTGAGTGCCGCTCCCGCACACCTGGCCGAAGTGGTGAACCCCGGTCAGGGGGTGGAGCCTCCCGGTGCCAACAAGCTGACGGCGATCCTGCAGTGGGTGGCCTGGATCGTCCTGGGTCTGTGCGTCATGGGAGTCCTCGTCGTCGCCGGCCGAATGGCGATCTCCCACCAGCGCGGACAGGGCGGCGAGCACGCCACGGGCCTCGCCTACGTCCTGGGTGCGTGCATCCTGGTCGGCGCCGCCTCGGCCCTGGTCTCCGCGCTGGTGGTCTGAGGCCCAGCGGCCTCGTGCGCGCGTGATCCGGCAGTACCAAGGGGGGGAAGGACCGTGAGCGGTTCCGAGCAGGCAGGCGAAGGATCTTCGGACAAGGAGCGGAGCCCGTTCACCAAGCCGGGTTTCGTCGCCTCTGCCGTGGGGATCGCTCTGATCGCGGTGCTCGGCGGCATCGTCGTGCTGACCGGCGGGTCGGACGAGAAGGACGCGGACGACCCCCCTCCGGTGGCCACCGCCCCCGGCGCGTCGGCCACACCTGCCTCCCCCGCCTCGAAGGCCCCCTCCTCCGCCGCCTCGTCCTGCCCGGCGCCCAAGGACACCGACACCTCCGAAGCGAGCATCCTCGACCTGCGGGCGACCGGGCTGAGCTGGAAGAAGCTCGGCCCCCTCAACCTCCCCCTCTCCCAGCGGTCGGGCCCGGCCGTCACCGAGGGCCAGGTCGCCCGGTGCTTCGCGCACACCCCGCGCGGAGCGGTGCTGGCCCTCGCCAACATCTCCGTCCGCTCCGCCAACGGTGCCGGCTGGCGCGACGTCGTCGAACAGCAGGTGTTCCCGGACGAGGCCAAGGCGGTGTACGAGCAGTCCGTCGCGGCCAACCGCAGCGACTGGACATCCGACTACCCGCCCGAGTTCGGCCTGCCCCAGCTGGCCGGCTACAAGCTGGTCTCCTACTCGGCGGACACCGCGGTCGTGGACTTCGTGTTCCAGACCCCGGGCGGCAAGGTCCTGTCGATGCCTCTGACCGCGCGTTGGCACGGCGGGGACTGGAAGCAGAAGATGGCCCCGGACGGCGGCCAGACCGAACTCGCCGGCGCCAAGGACACCACTGACGGCTACGTCCTGTTTCCGCGGGGGTGATCGCGCATGGGCAGCTGCTGGAACCCCATGAACTGGGTGGACTGCGTCGCCGACACGGCCTCCGACGCGGGCGCCAGCGCGTTCACCGGAATCGTCAACTGGCTGACCGAAGGCCTCGGGAAGCTCGTCGGGACCGTGATGACGTGGTGGGTGAAGGTCCCCACCCCCAGCCTCGAAGGCAACGGGAACGGGGTCAAGGGAGACCCGGTCGGATGGATCTGGCTGCACACCGGGTGGATCACCACATGGATAGCCGTGCTGTGCCTGCTCGTAGCGGCAGGCAGGATGGCTCTCACCCGGCGTGGTGAGGCCGCCGTCGAAGCGGCCAAGGGGCTGTTGACCCTGACCGTCGTCACAGCGGCGAGCGTGGGCGGCTTCAACCTCCTCGCCCAGGCGTCGGACTCCTTCTCCGAGTGGATCATCACGGAGGCGTACGGCGGCAAGGAGTTCGGCGAAGCGGTCGTCGGATGGCTCGGGCTCTCCATGATGGTGGGGTTCAACGGCCCCGTCATCGCGTTGATCCTGGCACTGATCGCCACCCTGGCCTGCATCGCCCAGGTCGGACTCATGATGGTGCGGACGGCCATGCTGGTGCTCCTGGTCGGCACCCTGCCGCTGAGCGCCGCCGCGTCATCGACCGCCGCCGGGCAGGCCTGGTTCCGCAAGTCGCTGGGCTGGCTGATCGCCTTCATCCTCTACAAGCCCGCGGCCGCGATCGTCTACGCGACCGCGATCCGGATGACCGCCGTGGCGGGCGACGGCGAGGCCGACTCCGGCACCATGCTGATGTCGATCTGCGGGATCATGCTGATGATCCTGGCCCTCGTCGCCCTGCCCGCACTGATGCGCTTCACCACCCCCCTGGTGCAGGCCGCCGGTTCCGGCGGCGCCGGGGGCGGGGCGGCGGCCGGCATGGGCCGGGCCGTCGCGTCCGGCGCCAAACGCGTCGGACAGATGCGCAACTCCTCTGCCGGGCCCGCGCCTTCGGGCGGTCCGAAGCCGCCCATGGGCGCCCGCCCCACCCCCGGCGGCACCGGAGGAGCGATGAAGAGCAGCGCCTCCATCTCCACGACAGCGAAGGCATCGGGAGGGGTTGCCATGAAGGGGGCGGCCGCCGCCGGCCCGGTCGGCATCGCCGTGGCGGTCACCGCCGCCGCGGTCAAGGGTGCGAAGGGCGCGGCGCGCAAGGCCGTGGACAACTCAGCGAACGGGGGCCCCAGTGGCAGCGAGTGAGATCAGCGGGCCGCGCACGTACGGCAACTGGCGCAAACCCACCTCACCGGGCATTCACGGGCTCGGCATGGCGGGCACCATGGTGCTGCTCGGCGGAATGGTCCTGGTCGTCCTGGCCATGCTCGTTTCGATCTGGCTCGCCGTGGCCTTCGGAGTGGTCGTCGCCCTGGCCCTGGTGCCCCTGCTGCTGCGCGACCGGCACGGCCGCAACGGCCTGCAACGCTCCACCGCACGGTTCGCGTTCGCACGCGGAAAGTCGTCCGGGAAGAACGTCTACCGGTCCGGCCCCCTGGGCCGCACCGCGCACGGTACCTGCCAACTCCCCGGCCTGGCAGCGGCATCCACACTCGCCGAAGGCACCGACGCCCACGGCAACCCCTTCGCCCTGCTGAGCGTCCCCTCGACCAACCACCACACCGCCGTCCTCCAGTGCGACGCCGACGGCGCCTCCCTCGTCGACGAGGACCAGGTCGACACCTGGGTGGCGCACTGGGGGCAGTGGCTGGCCTCCCTCGCCTACGAACCCGGCCTCGTCGCCTGCTCGGTGACCATCGAGGCCGCCCCCGACCCCGGCACCCGCCTGGAACGCGAGATCACGGACAACATCGACCCGGCCGCCCCCGCGCTCGCGCAGGAGGTCCTGCACGAGGTCATGCGCACCTACCCGGCGGGCTCCGCGACGCTGACCACCCGCATCGCACTCACCTACTCCGGCGCGGCCCGCCCCGGACAGAAGCGGCGCGACATCGCCGCGATGTCCGAACTCATCGGCCTGCGCCTGCCCGGCCTGGCCTCCAACCTCTCGATGACCGGGGCGGGACCGGCACGCCCGATGAGCGCCGCCGACCTCACCGACGCGGTCAGGGTGGCGTACGACCCCTCGGTCTCCGTCCTGGTCGAGGAGGCCCGCGGCGACGGAGGCACCGGCATCACCTGGAACGACGCGGGCCCCATCGGCGCCGAAGAGGCCTGGGACCACTACCGGCACGACGGCGCGCACTCCATCACCTGGTCGATGAGCGAGGCCCCGCGCGGCGAGGTCTTCTCCTCCGTGCTGACCTCGCTGCTGCTGCCGCACCCCGACATCAGCCGGAAGCGCGTCACCCTCCTCTACCGCCCGCACGACCCGGCCACCGCCGCCAGGGTCGTCGAACGCGACCACAAGGACGCCCTGTTCAAGGCCCAGCAGGCCAAGGTCGAGAACGCCCGCGACTCCGTCGGCGTCCGCGCCGCCGAGCAGGCGGCCAGAGAAGAGGCGACCGGAGCCGGCGTCGTCCGCTTCGGGATGCTGGTCACCGCGACCGTACTGGACCGCGACGACCTCGAGCGCGCTGCCGCAGCCGTCGACAACCTGTCCGCACCCGCCCGGGTCGCGCTGCGCCGCGTGCACGGCTCCCAGGCCTCCGCATTCGCCGCCGCCCTGCCCATCGGCATCGTGCTGCCGCACCACCTGCGCGTACCTCAAGCCGTACGCGACGCCATGTAGCCCGTAAGCCGCAAGGGGAGAAGACGTTGGCCAAGCAGAAGACCCCCGCCGCGCCCCGGCCCCCGCGCCCGGGCTGGCGGGGCTGGCCGGGCCGGGGCGCGGGGAGCGCCGCGTATGTCGAGGCCGCCCCCGAATGGCGGGGGACCACCGTGCAGGTCTGCGGGATGTGGCCGTTCGCGGCCGGCTCCGGCACCCCCATGGTCGGGGTGCCGCTGGGCCGCGACCTGATCTCCGGCGCGGCGGTGTGCTGCGATCCCATCTCCTGGTTCCAGCGTGCCAACCTGCTCCTCAACCCGTCCGCGTTCGTGCTCGGGAAGCCGGGGCTGGGGAAGTCGACGGTGGTGCGCCGGATGGCGCTCGGCCTGGCCGGGTACGGCACCTACCCCATGGTCTTCGGCGACCTCAAGCCCGACTACGCCGACCTGGTCGCCGCCCTCGGCGGGCAGGTCATCACCCTGGGCCGGGGCCGCGGCTACCTCAATCCGCTCGACACCTCGATCGCCGCGGACGCCGCCGCCCGGCTGACCGGCGAGGCCAGGCGCGCGCTCATCGCCGACGCGCACGGGCGCCGGCTGAACGCCGTGTCCGCGCTGCTGACGATCTCCCGGGGCGAACCACCGAGCGACCGGGAGGAGACGATCATCGCCGCCGCCCTGACGGTCCTCGACGACCGGCACGACGGCAGCCCCGTCATGGCCGACCTCCTGCGGGTCGTGCACGAGGCGCCGGAACTCGTGAGGTCCGTCGCCCTGGACCGGGGCAGCCTCGGCCGCTACCGGGACATCACCGAGTCGCTGGAGTCCTCGCTGACCGGACTCCTCGGGCAGGGCCGCCTCGGCGACATGTTCGCCCACCCCACCTCGGTCCCCATGAACACCGACCGGCCCGTGTGCTTCGACGTCTCCTCCATCGACGACTCCGAAGTCCTGCTCCAGGCCGCGGCGTTGCTGTCCTGCTGGACATACGGGTTCAGCGCCGTGGCCGCCTCGCAGGCCCTCGCCGACGCCGGTCTCGAACCCCAGCGCCACTACTTCGTCATCCTCGACGAGCTGTGGCGGGTGCTGCGGGCCGGGCGCGGCCTGGTCGACCGGGTCGACGCGCTGACCCGCCTCAACCGGCAGCGCGGCGTCGGCATGGCGATGATCACCCACACCATGTCCGACCTGCTCGCGCTGTCCGCGGAGGAGGACCGGATGAAGGCCAAGGGCTTCGTGGAACGCGCCGGCATGGTGATCTGCGGTGGGCTTCCCGGAGCCGAGATGCCCCAGCTGAACCAGGTGGTCGCCATGTCGGGCGTCGAACAGGAAATGATCAGCGGATGGTCGACACCGCCCGCCTGGGACGCGGGCGCCGGCCGTGAGGCACCGCCGCCCGGCCGGGGCAAGTTCCTCATCAAGGTCGGCGGGCGGCCCGGCATCCCGCTACAGGTGGAGCTGACCCGGGCCGAACTGGCCGTCAACGACACCAACCGCAGGTGGGCCGCCAGATGACCGCCACCGAAGGGAAGCGGGGGGCCGGTTCGGAGGCGGGCCCCTTCCTCTTCCTGGGACTGGTGCTCACCGTCGTCCTCGCCGTGGTGGGCTGTTGGACCGCCGCCCTGGCGGGGGCCGCGATCAACGACCGGCCCGCGCCGGCCGCCAACCCGTTCACCTACGCCATCGGGCTGCCCGGCGGCACGTCGCGATGGCCCGGGACACCGGCCACGCTCGTCGCAGCGGCGGAAGGGCTCGTGATCCTCGTGGCCGCCGCGCTCGTCGTACGCGCCCGCCTGCGGAGCGACGCCCGCCCCGGGATCGACCGCGCGGCCCGCCACCTGGGCCGGGGCAAGGACCTCGACAAGCTCAGCGCCAAGGGCGCCACCGCCACCGCGGCCCGCCTGGGCACGAGGTCCGCGACACCCGGCGTGTTCATCGGACGGACCGTGAACGGCGCACGCCCGCTGTACGGGTCCTTCGAGGACATGCACATCGACATCTGGGGCCCCCGCACCGGCAAGACCACCCGGCGGGCGATCCCCGCGATCCTCGACGCGCCCGGCTCCGTACTGGTCACCTCCAACAAGCGCGACGTCGTCGACGCCACACGAGGCCCGCGCGCCGCCAAGGGAGAGGTCTGGGTCTTCGACCCGCAGGGCCGGGCCGGAGAGCCCCCGTCCTGGTGGTGGAACCCCCTGGGATACGTCACGGACGTCTCGCGCGCCCGGAAGCTGGCCGGCCACTTCGCGATGGGCTCACGCGAGCAGGGCGCCAGCACCGACGCGTTCTTCGAACCGGCCGGACAGGACCTCCTGGCGAACCTGCTCCTGGCGGCCGCCGAGTCCAAGGCCCCCATCACCCAGGTCTACCAGTGGCTGACCAAGCCCAAGGACGACACCCCCGTCCGCATCCTGCGCACACACGGCCACGCACTGCCCGCCGACGCCGTCGAAGGGGTCGTCACGGCCCCGGAGAAGCAGCGCGGCGGCATCTACGGCACCGCGATGCAGATGGCCTCGTGCCTGGTGAACCCGGCCGTCCACCCCTGGATCACCCAGGGCAGGTCCATGGCCAAGCGCCGAGAATTCGTGCCCGCGGACTTCGTCGCCGACAACACCGGCACCCTGTACTCCCTCTCCCGGGAGGGCAAGGACTCCGCGGGCCCGCTGGTGACCGCCCTGACCGTCGCCGTCGTGGAGGCGGCCGAGGAGGCCGCGACCGTACAGCCCGGCGGCCGGCTGACCGTTCCCCTGCTCGGCGTCCTGGACGAGGCGGCGAACGTCTGCCGCTGGGCGGACCTGCCCGACCTGTACTCCCACTACGGCTCGCGCGGCATCATCCTCATGACGATCCTGCAGTCCTGGGCCCAGGGCATCGAGGTCTGGGGCGAGAAGGGCATGGAGAAGCTCTGGTCGGCGGCCAACATCCGGCTGTACGGGGGAGGCGTATCCGACACCCGCTTCCTCGGCGACCTCTCCCAGCTGGCCGGGGAATTCGAGGCCGAGACCGTCGCGGTCTCCTACCAGCCGGCCCAGTCCGGCATGGGACTGTTCTCCAACCGCTCCACCAACCACTCCCCACGCCGCGAACGCGTCCTGGACGTCGCCGACCTCGGCGCGATGCCGCCCGGCCGCGCCCTGGTACTGGCCTCCGGCACCCCACCTGTCCTGGTCGCGACCATCCCCTGGTGGGAGGGCCCGTACGCGGAGGACGTACGCGCCTCGCTCAAGGACCACGACCCCGGAGCCCGCCCGTGACCGACATCTGGCAGGACACCGACGAGGCGTACGCCGAGGCGGAGAGCGAGGAGCCGGTCTTCGCCTCCCTCGACGCGTTCGTCACCGACCATCTCGCCCAGCTGATCCGCCGCCGCATCAACGGCACCACGCTGACCTGGTGCCCCGCCTGGTGGAAACACGCGGAGGCGATCTCCCGCCTGGACGCCGTGTGGCGGGCCTGGGAACACCTGCGCCTGGACGCGAACCTCGGCATGTCGACCTGGTGGCTCTACCACTGCGACCCGCACCTCAACGCCCTGCTCGACGCCGACACCGGCCCCTTCTCCGCCTGTTCCCCCGCCGACGGCCACACCGCCTACCCGCACCCCCCGCTGCCGGTGGAGCCCTCGGACCCGGCGATGTGGACCGGGACCGCGTTCATGGCGCGTGAGGACGGGACGGGCCGGTAGCCGGCGGACGGAACGCGCCCACCGGGGACGGGCCCCGGGCGTTCGGCCCGGGTCTCACGGCCCGTTCAGGTAGGCCAGCACCGCCAGCACGCGGCGGTTGCCGGTCCCGTCGTCCGTGATGCCGAGCTTGCCGAACAGCGAGGTCGTGTACTTGCTGATGGCGCTGTCGCTGAGGAACAGCCGTCGTGCGATGGCCTGGTTGGACAGGCCCTCGGCCATGAGGGCCAGTACGGAGTGCTCGCGCTCGGTGAGCCCGCCGAGGCGGCGGTGGGACGAGCCGCTGGAGAGCAGCTTCGCGATGACCGCCGGGTCCATGGCCGTGCCCCCGGCCGCGACCCGCTCCAGCGCGTCGAGGAACTGGTCGGCGTCGAACACGCTCTCCTTCAGGAAGTAGCCGACGCCGCCCGAGCCGTCGGCCAGCAACTCGCGGGCGTACAACTGCTCCACGTACTGGGACAGGACCAGGACGGGCAGGCCGGGGACGTCGGCGCGGGCGGCGAGGGCGGCTCGCAGGCCCTCGTCCGTCTGCGTCGGCGGCATGCGGACATCGACCACGGCGACGTCCGGCCGCCACGCGCGCAGGGCGTCCAGGGTCTCGGGGCCGGTGGCGGCCGTCGCCACCACCTCGTGGCCGTACGCCTCGATGAGGCGGACCATGCCGTCGCGCAGGAGATAGAGGTCCTCGGCTACAACGATTCGCATGGCACCATGATCCTCGCCCGGGTCGGGCCGCCGGCCGGACTCGTGAGGTCCAGGGTGCCGTCGAAGACCGCCAGGCGCCGCCGCAGCCCGGCGAGCCCGCCGCCGTCCCGGACGACGGCCCCGCCGCGCCCGTCGTCCTCGGTCTCGACCACGAGGTCGGTACCGTCCCGGGCGAGGGAGATCCGCAGCCGGGTCGCGTGGGCGTGCTTGACCGCGTTGGCGAGCAGTTCGGCGACGCCGAAGTACACCGCCGACTCGACGGGCGCGTCCAGCCGCTGCGGGACGTCGGCGCTCACCTCCGTTTCGAGCGGGCTGTCCAGGGCCAGCGCCCGTACGGCGTCGACCAGGCCCCGGTCGTTGAGCACGGGCGGGTTGATGCCGTGGACCAGGTCGCGCAGCTCGGCCAGCGAGGCGGTCGCGCCGGCCCGCGCTTCGCGCATCAGGGCCCTGGCCCGGACGGGGTCGGTCTCCATCAGCTTCTCCACGACGGCCAGGGAGAGCCCGAGCGCGACGAGCCGGGCCTGCGCACCGTCGTGCAGGTCCCGCTCGATGCGGCGGATCTCGGCGGCCTGTGCGACCGTCGCGTCCGCCCGCTGCCCGGTCAGCTCGTCCACCCGGTCAGCCAGCGCCATCCTGACCGAGGGCCGCAGGAAACGGACGGCGACCGGGGCGACGGGCCGCCAGGCGTACGGGGCGGAGGCGACGGCCACGAGGAGGCCGAGGAGCCGGCCGACGACCCCGGCGCCGAGCCCCAGGACGGCCACCGCGAGCCCCGCCGGCGGGACGCACGCCACGAGCCCCGCCGCCACCGGGGCGATCGCGGTGAACCGCAGGTCGCGCCAGTTGGCCGGGTCCTTCCAGCGCAGCCGCCACCGCTGGTCCATGAGGGCGTCGCGGCTGGTGCGGTGGTAGTCGAAGCCGTTCCACCAGTACCCGGTGGCCATCCGCGTCACCGGCGGGGCCTCGCGGTAACCGGACGCGATCTCGGTGCCCGACCAGCGGGCGACCAGGAAGCGGACCGCCCGGCAGACCGGCCGGGCCGACGCGAGCGTGCCCACGCACACCAGCACGGAGGGCCCCACCCACGACCACGGGTTCACCGCCCCCCACCACACCCCCCACGCCACCGCGCCCGCCCATACGGCCGGGATCAGCAGCGTGACGGCGGCGACGGCGCACGCCCGTACGAAGCCCACGCCGGCCCGGACCGGCCACGAACCCAGCACCCTCATCCGTCCGCCCCTCCGCGTTCCGTTCGGTGCACCCACTCTGCACCGGGCGGAGCGCCCCGAGGCCCCGGTCGGCGAAGGAGTGGGTCCAGCCCCACCCCCTTGTGCGTCCAGACGCATACCGAGCCCGACGCACGGTTCGTAGCGTCGTCGGCATGGACTCGAAGACGGACAGCCGGGACAGCCGGCCCTTGACCATCTCCCCCGAGGCCCGACGGGCCCTCGACTCGGCGCGCGACTGCGTCAAGCTCTACGGGGTACTCGGCGCCGCTGCCCTCGCCGCGGTCGTCGTGGTGGCGGCCACCGGCCACACGGTGAACACGTTCATGTGGGTCCGCGCGGCCCTGCTGCCCCTGATCGCGCTCCTGATCCTCCGGATCACCGCCTCCGCCGCCCAGGGCTCCCGCCGCGCCTTCGATCGCGTGAGCACCCTCGCGGTGATCATGCCGATCGCGATCATCGGCATCGACCTGGTCCCGGGCGTGTGCCCGCCCTGGTACGCGGTGGCGCAGACGCTCTGCGTGCTGCCGGTGATCCGCGTCGCGTCCCTCACCCGGGGCGCGGCCCTGAAGGCGGCGTTCCCCAAGGCGGGCTGAGGACGGTCGTTCCGGTGGTCCGAGACGGGCGAGGACGGCCGTTCCGGCGGACCGCGAGGGCAGCGCTCGGGACGGGACCACCCTCACCGCTCCTTGTGGGGCGGGGCGGTCGCCCGGGTGTGCTTCAGGCCGCCCCGCCCACCTGGAGCGGCTTCGCGTAGCAGAGGCTGCTGTCGTACGTCCGGTAGTGGCCGAACTTCGCGCACGGCGTGTACCCGCAGGACAGGTAGAGGGCGATCGCCTCCGGCTGCCGGTCGCCGGTCTCCAGCACCATGCGCGTACGCCCCGCCGCCCGCGCGTCGGCCTCCAGCGCGGCCAGGATGCGGCGGGCCAGACCCTGGCCGCGCCCCTCGGGTATCACGTACATCCGCTTCAGCTCGGCGTCGCCGTCCGAGTAGCCCTCCTCGTTGCGCTCCTGCGCCCGCCAGCCGCCCGTGGCGACCGGCTGGTCCGACGCGTCGTACGCGATCAGGTACAGGCCGTGAGGGGGGTCGAACATCGTCGCGTCCAGCGGTGTGATGTCGCCCTCGTCGCCGTAGCGCTCGGCGTATTCGAGCTGCACGCGATCGTTGAGTTTGACGGCATCGGGGTGGTCGAAGGCCCGGACGTGGATATTCATGCGAGGTATCGTACATGTATGCGGCATCGATCGTCGGTATCGTGCCGGAATGCTCACTGTGACCTCCGTGAATGTAAACGGTCTCCGCGCCGCGGCCAAGAAGGGCTTCGTCGAGTGGCTGGCGCAGACCGACGCCGACGTGATCTGCCTCCAGGAGGTACGCGCCGAGCCCGAGCAGCTGCCGGCGGAGGTCCGTGAGCCCGAGGGCTGGCACACCGTCCACGCACCGGCCGCCGCCAAGGGCCGGGCCGGGGTCTCGGTCTACTCGCGGCGGGCCCCGGAGCGGGTGCAGATCGGCTTCGGCGGGTACGGGCACGCAGGCTGCGAGGAGTTCGACACGAGCGGGCGGTACGTCGAGATCGACCTGCCCGGCGTCACGGTCGCGAGCCTGTACCTGCCCTCCGGCGAGGTCGGCACCGAGCGGCAGGACGAGAAGGAGCGCTTCATGGCGGCCTTCCTGCTCTACCTCGTCGGGCTGAAGGCACGCGCCGCCGCCGAGGGCCGCGAGGTCGTCGTCTGCGGCGACTGGAACATCGCCCACGAGGAGGCGGACCTCAAGAACTGGCGGGCCAACCGCAAGAGCTCCGGCTTCCTGCCCGAGGAGCGGGAGTGGCTGAGCCGGGTCTTCGCCGAGGCCGCGTACGTCGACGTCGTACGCGCCCTGCACCCGCACGTCGAGGGCCCGTACTCCTGGTGGTCCTACCGCGGACGCGCCTTCGACAACGACACCGGCTGGCGCATCGACTACCAGGTGGCGACCCCCGGACTCGCCGCCCGCGCCGTGAAGGCATGGGTCGAGCGGGCCGCCACGCACGGCGAGCGGTGGAGCGACCACGCGCCCGTGACGGTGGTGTACGAGCAGTAGGGGCGGGGTAGGGCGAGGGCGACGTGCCCCTACCCGGACCTACCCGGGCGGCGGGCGGCTCACGCTTCCGGCCCCGGGGCTGCCCTGGCGGCGGCCGGCTCACGCCTACGCCTCCGGCCACCGGCCGCTTACACCTCCGGCCGCTTGCCGTCGCGGGCGCCGCCTACGCCTCCTCCGGCTGCTGCTCCCGCCGTAGCCTCCGGTCCAGGGCCATCGACAGTTCCGCGTCCATCACCGCGCGGGCCAGCGGGCGCAGTTGGGGCGGTTCGGCCTCCGCGCTGTGCTCGCGCAGCACCGTGACGAAGAGGTCGGCCAGCGCCTCGGCGTGCTCGCGGACACGGCGGCCGGTGGCGAGGACCGTGGCGAGCGGGACGCCTTCCCGCACCAGCTCGGCCGACACCTCCAGCAGGCGGCGGCTGATGTGGACGATCTCCTCGCCGTCCGTGCCGAGGTAGCCCAGCTCCAGGGCCGTCGCCAGGTTCTCCGGCGTGGACTCGTCCTCGAAGTAGTCCGCCAGCTGCTCGGGCGTGAGCCGGACCGGGACCTCCTCGGTCGGCTCGCCCAGACCCAGTACCTCCGCCACATCGCGCCCGCTCTCGAAGGTGCGGGCCAGGTCGGCGATGCCGGTCAGGGTGTGGCCGCGCTCCAGGAGCCCGGTGATCGTGCGCAGGCGGGCCAGGTGGTGGTCGTCGTACCAGGCGATGCGGCCCTCGCGGCGGGGCGGCGAGATCAGGCCGCGTTCCCGGTAGAAACGCAGGGTCCGTACGGGGATGCCGGCCTCCCTGGCCAGCTCCTCCATGCGGTACTCGCGGTGCTCGCGCCCTTCTGCCACCCCCGCACCCTACCGGCCGTCCGGCACCGGCGAACGGCCTCCCGGCTCAACTTGTACCGCCGGTAACTTTCCCGTGCCCGCCCCCTACCCATCGGTACGAAGCTGCTCTAGTCTCCCAACAATGCCAGTGATTGCTGGCAGAGTCGTGTGACGTACCGCGGGAGGCGGCAGCATGGCCCAGCACGAGCACGAGCACGTACGCGTGGCGGTGATCGGAAGCGGATTCGGGGGCCTCGGGGCGGCGGTCCGGCTGCGCCGCGAAGGCATCACCGATTTCGTGGTCCTGGAGCGGGCCGGTTCGGTCGGCGGCACCTGGCGCGACAACAGCTATCCCGGCTGCGCCTGCGACGTACCGTCCCACCTCTACTCCTTCTCGTTCGCCCCCAACCCCGAGTGGCCGCGCACCTTCTCCGGGCAGGAGCACATCCGCGCCTACCTGGAGCACGTCGCCGACACCTTCGGGCTGCGCCCGCACCTCAGGCTCAACCACGAGGTGACGCGGATGCGCTGGGACAACGACGAGCTGCACTGGGTCATCGACAGCGCCAACGGCACCACCGTCCTCGCCGACGTCGTCGTCTCCGCGACCGGCCCGCTCTCCGACCCGAAGATGCCCGACATCCCGGGTCTCGCCGACTTCCCCGGCAAGGTCTTCCACTCCGCCCGCTGGGACCACGACGCCGACCTCACCGGCAAGCGCGTCGCGATGATCGGCACCGGCGCCTCCGCCATCCAGATCGTCCCCGCGATCCAGCCGAAGGCCGGAAGGCTCACCCTCTTCCAGCGCACCCCGCCGTGGGTCATGCCCCGCATGGACCGGCAGATCAGCGGCGCCGAACGCTGGCTGCACCGCGCCCTCCCCGTCACCGGCACCGCCCGCCGCGGACTGCTCTGGGGCATCCGGGAGTTGCAGGTCAGCGCCTTCACCAAGCACCCCGACCAGCTCGGCCTGGTCGAGCGGATAGCCAAGTCCAACATGGCCCGCGCCATCAAGGACCCCGCCCTGCGCGCCAAGCTGACCCCCTCGTACCGCATCGGCTGCAAGCGCATCCTGCTGTCCAGCACGTACTACCCAGCCCTCGCCCAGCCCAACGTCGACGTCGTCGCCTCCGGCCTCGCCGAGGTGCGCGGTTCGACGGTCGTCGCCTCGGACGGTACGGAGGCCGAGGTCGACGCGATCATCTTCGGCACCGGCTTCCACGTCACCGACATGCCGATCGCCGAACGCGTGATCGGCGCCGACGGCATGACGCTCACCGACTCCTGGAAGGACGGCATGCAGGCGCTGCGCGGCGCGAGCGCCGCCGGCTTCCCCAACTGGATGACGATCATCGGCCCCAACACCGGGCTCGGGAACTCCTCGATGATCCTCATGATCGAGTCCCAGCTGAACTACATGGCCGACTACCTGCGCCAGCTGAACGTCCTCGGCGGCAAGGTCGCCCTCGACGCCCGCCCCTCCGCCGTCAGCGCCTGGAACCGCCGCGTGCAGGACCGCATGAAGCGCACCGTCTGGAACACCGGCGGCTGCAACAGCTGGTACCTGGACGCCAACGGCCGCAACACCACCGTCTGGCCCGGCACCACCGCCGAGTTCCGCAAGGCCACCCGGAACGTCGACCTCTCCGAGTACCAGGTCCTGCGCGCCTCGCTGCCCGCCCAGCGCGACGCCGAGCAGGCCGTCCCCGTCTCCGAGGAGGTGGCCGGATGAGCCGCCCCCTGCCGACCGCCGGCCTGAGGCCCGTGCCCGCCCGCGAACTCCTCGCCGTCTCCGCAGACGGCTCCCGCATACACGTCGAGGTGCACGGCCAGGACGGCGCACCCGCCGTCGTCCTCTCCCACGGCTGGACCTGCAACACCCACTTCTGGGACGCCCAGATAAAGGACCTCGCCGTCGACCACCGCGTCATCGCCTACGACCAGCGCGGCCACGGCACCTCGCCCGCCGCCGGCCGCGACGGCTACAGCACCGACGCCCTCGCCGACGACCTCGAAGCGGTCCTCGCCGCCACCCTCGCCCCCGGCGAGAAGGCCGTCCTCGCCGGGCACTCCATGGGCGGCATGACGATCATGTCCGCCTCCCGCCGCCCCCGGCTGCGCGAGCACGCCGCCGCCGCCCTGCTGTGCAGCACCGGCAGCTCCCGCCTCCTCGCCGAATCGCTCGTCGTACCGATGCGCCCCGGCGCCGTCCGCACCCGCCTCACCCGCGCCATACTCGGCGCCCGCGCCCCCCTCGGACCGGTCACACCGGTTTCCCGCCGGATACTCAAGTACGGGACAATGGGGCCCGGTTCGGCCCCCGATCGGGTCGACACCTGCGCCCGCATCGTGCACGACTGCCCCCGCATACCCCGGGTGGCCTGGGGCCACGTCCTCGCCGACCTCGATCTCGACGCGGGCGTACGGGAGTTGCGGGTGCCCACCGCGGTCATCGCGGGTACCGAGGACCGGCTCACGCCGCCCGTCCACGCCCGCGCCATCGCGGCGGCGCTGCCCGACTGCCTGGGGCTGACCGAGCTGACAGGCATGGGCCACATGACTCCGGTGGAGGCGCCGGAGGTGGTCACGGCGAAGATACGGGAACTGGTGACCACGTACCTCCCGGTCCTCCCGGAACGGGACACCACTGACGTCGAGGGCAAGGAGGAGGTCGCATGAGCGGCAGGGGAATTCTCGAAGGACAGGTCGTCGTCGTCACCGGTGCGGCCCGCGGCGTCGGCGAACTGCTCGCCCGCAAACTCTCCGCCCGCGGCGCCGTCCTCGCCCTCGTCGGCCTGGAGCCGGACGAGCTGAAGAAGGTCTCCGAGCGCCTCCACGGCGACAGCGACCACTGGCACGCCGACGTCACCGACCACGAAGCCATGGCCCGCGTCGCCCAGGAGGTCAAGGCCCGCTTCGGCAAGGTCGACATCGTCGTCGCCAACGCCGGCGTCGCCACCGGCGGCCCCCTCGTCGACTCCGACCCCGTCGCCTGGCGCCGGGTCATCGAGGTCAACCTGATCGGCGGCGCCGTCACCGCCCGCGCCTTCCTGCCCGTCCTCATGGAGAGCCGCGGCTACTTCCTCCAGATCGCCTCCCTCGCCGCGATAACCCCGGCCCCGATGATGAGTGCCTACTGCGCCTCCAAGTCGGGCGTCGAAGCCTTCGCCCACAGCCTGCGCGCCGAGGTCGGCTACCGGGGCGTGAAGGTCGGCGTCGGCTACCTCTCCTGGACCGACACCGACATGGTCCGGGGCGCCGACGAGGACGACGTCATGCGCGACCTGCGCAAGCGCCTCCCGTGGCCCGCCAACCGCACGTACCCGCTCGGCCCCGCCGTCGACCGCATCGTCGCCGGCATCGAGCGCCGCTCCGCCCACGTCTACGCCCAGTGGTGGCTGCGCGGCATGCAGTCCGTACGCGGCTACCTGCCGACCCTCATCGGCGTCGTCGGCCAGCGCGAGATGCGCCGCTTCGGCCCGCGCCTGGAGGGCATCAGCAAGGGCCTCGTCGGCGCGGGCGGCGCCGCTGACCAGGACGAACGCTCGGCGCGCACGCAGCGTAACTGATCGACATGCGGAGCGTTTCGGGCCGTGTGAATCTGGTCGTGGCCCCACCGGGGCCGTCCCCCACGCACCCCGTAGGAGTGAACAGCATGGGCATCGCCGACCAGTTCAAGGACAAGGCCAAGGACCTCGCCGACCAGGCGAAGAGCACGGCGCAGGACCAGGGCCAGAAGCAGTCGAAGGACCGCAAGGGCCAGGGCCGCGACAAGGCCCGCAACACGGCCGAGCAGGGCCGCGACCGTGCGCAGGGCACTGCGGACGACATGCGGGAGCGCTTCGACCGCTGACCGGTCGACGGTTGCCCTACGCGCCGAGGGGCGCGCCCGGATCACCTCCGGGCGCGCCCCTTCGCACTGCCGGACGCTTCGTGCTGCGGGCGCGCCGGTCAGGCGGCACGCCAGCGCTGGTTGTCACGGCCGTTGCACTCCCAGAGCACGATCTGGGAGCCGCTCGCCCCGCCGAAGAGATCCAGGCACTTGCCGGTGGACGCGGACACCAGCGCCGTACCGGAAAGGCTGATGCGCTGCGCGGAAGACCGGTTGCAGCCGGCCAGGACGACCGGAGTACGGTCCTCGGTTCCGGTGAGCGTTGCGCAGAAACCTCCCTGCCGCAGACTGCCGTCGGGACCGGGACTCCAGGACTGACCGGACGAACCGTCACAGGCGGATGCCACGAGCTGCGCACCCGAGCCCGCGCCGGTCAGGCACTTGCCCGACGCCTCGACGGCCAGAGGGAAGGCGCGGACCTCGGTCGAACCGCCGCCGTTGCCGCTGCCCGGTTTCGCGGCGCCGTCCGTTCCGGAGTCGTCCGCGTCCGACGACGAGCCGGAGCTCGCGGAGGCGGTGCTCCCGCCCGGACCGGGCGTGCTCCGGGGCTCCTTGCCCGATGGCGAAGAGGCGGCGGCGGACGGGATGACGGAGGGGGACGCTGTTCGCTCCGCCGTCGGAACCCCCGGCAGTGGCGACTGGCCCCCGGCTTCCTCGGCCTCGCTGTCGGGCCGTACGGGACCTTCGGCAGGCGCGTCGGCCCGACGGCTGGAGCTGTCGGAGCCCCCGCCGGCCGTAACAGCCACACCCGCGACGACGGCGACGGTTACCACTCCGACGACCGCGGCCGGAATCCACGTCCGTCGCGGGAACGCCCAGCGACGAGGGGCGGCGGCCGGTGATATCTCATGAGCCGGTACTTCATGAGCCGACTCCGCGGAGGACCGCGGGAGACCGGGGTCCGCGAGGCCCTGCGCCGGTGCGCTCCGACCCGCCTCGTTCTCGTCGCTCTCGGCATGCTGCGCCGCGATGGCGCGAGCCAGTGCGGCACGGGCGGAATCGAGCTTCGACGCGTCGTCGCTCCCAAGGGGCCGGGCGGGCCGTGAGCTGACGGGCCTGGTGACGTGTCGCTTCGGCAGCTCTGCCATTCGGTTGTGCTCCTTGAATATGAGGTCGAGCCCCGAGGGGCGCTCGTGAACGAAGGGGGGCGACCAACGGTGCGTGCCTCTCCCTGACGCGGCCTGTGGTTCCGATGGCGGGGGTCGCCGTACCAGTGGACGGATGCCTTCGGGGCGTGCGAGGAGGGGCGCAGTGGATCAATCCCCATCCAATCGCCGCATGACCTGATAAAGGAAGGCGAACACGCCGGGGCAGATGGCGAATTGGCGGGAGCGGTCCGCGATGGCTTCGCGGGGAGGAGCGGAAGGCGTTACGCCGCTACGTCGGCGGGGCAGACAGGTCGGAGCCACGCCCCGCCGAACCGTCGATCTCCTTGCGCGTGTCCACCGCTGACCGCCCTTCACATGCGCGGGGCGGCGGCCGGAGGATGAGCGGGCTGCCACTGACGCTGGAACTGCTCGCCGTGCCGGAGGCGGTACCGGAGATGCGGCGGATGCTGCGGGGCCGGTTCGCGGGGGAGGACGCGGGCGATCTCGTGCTGTGCGTCAGCGAGTTGCTGAGGAACGTGATCGTGCACGTCGGGGAGGGGACGCCGGTCACGTTACGGGTGACCGGTACGCACACGGGCCGGCTCCGCATCGCGCTGAGCGACCCCGCGCCGGTGGTGTGGCCGGTGCTCCGGTCGGCGGGGGCGGACGGGACGTCGGGGCGGGGGCCGCTGCTGGTGGACGCGGTGGCGCTGCGATGGGGCGTGGAGCAGGGCCCGTACCGCAAGACGGTGTGGTGCGAGCTGCGGGCCCCGGGCCCCGGGCGCCAGGCGGCGGGCGCCGGCCGGTTCGGGGGCTCACCGCGACGCTTCGTAGGCCTCCAGGATCGCGGCGGGGACGCGTCCGCGACCGAAACGGCCCGCCGGAAAAACCGGCAGGCCGTCACGGAATTCGAGGGAATTCAGCTCTTTGCCTTGTACGTGGTGTGGGCGACGCTCGAAGTGGGCCAGAAGTAGTCGTTCACACCGGCAATGGCGAGCGTGGCGTTACCCGCATTCGATGCCCGGTAGGTCCACCCCTTGGTCGCCTTCACGGAAACGGTGGGCGTCGTGCAGGTCTTCGCCTTCCGGCACGCCTTTCCGTTCGACTTGAACGTCTTCCCGTTGTTCCCGGACAGTGCCACCGTGGGGCGCAGGATGAGCCCCGTCTTCTTGCAGGTCATCTTGGCGTTGGCGTAGACCGTGGCGCCCTTGCGCCAGAGGGTGACGGAGTTGGTGCAGCCGCCGTACGCCTTCCCCTTGCCGGTCTGGGCCGCCTGGGCTGCGGTGCCGGACGCCAGAATGAGACCGAGTGCGGCAGTACCGATGGCCATACTCTGGACAATTCGCTTCTTCATTTTCTACCTCCCGTTTCACTGACGTTGGCCAGTGCAAATCATCTGTGGCCGCGTCAGGTATGGGGGGAGATTATCCTCAGGCTGGAAATCGGGCCATCGACTTGAGCTAAACGTGAGCTACCGATCCAACTCCTGCCGCTCCGACCCGGATTGGGTGGTGCGGAGGAACCGGCTCACCGTACGGGGAAGCCGAAGGAGTACCCCTGCTCCCTCAGCCAGGGCAGGACCTGGCGCAGCGCGGCCAGGGTCTGGGAGCGTTCCCCGCCCGCGTCGTGGAAGAGGACGGTCGGTCCGTTGGATATCTCGCTCTTGACGGTGGCGACGATGGTGTCCACACCGGGGTGTTCGAAGTCCTTGGTGTCGACGTTCCAGCCCAGCGGCCGCATCCCGTGTGAGGCGGCGAGCTTGCGGCTGAACGGGGTGAACGCGCCGCCGGGGGCGCGGTAGTACTGCGGCCGGACGCCCCCCGACGCCTTGGTGATCATCCGTTCGGCGTCCAGGATCTCCTTGGACTGGTAGGCCTCGGACTTGGTGTCCATGGTGACGTCGTGCGAGACGGTGTGGTTGCACAGGCGGTGCCCGGCCGCCACGACGTCCTTGACCAGGTCGGGGTAGGCCTGGGCCTGCGTACCCACCATGCAGAACGTGGCCTTGACCCCGTTCTCCTTGAGGAGTTGCAGCACCTGGGGCGTCCAGGTGGGGTCCGGCCCGTCGTCAATGGTGATGTTGACGCCCTTGGCGCCCTGGTCCGAGGCGTGGGCGATGTCCTCCGCGACCTTTTCGGTCGCGGGCCGGTCGTCGTGGTGCGAGGCGGACGGCGACGATACGGGCGCCGGCGACTGCCTTCCCTCGGCGGTGCCGGCCTGGGCCGTCCATACCGAGGTGGCCGCGGCCAGCGCCGTGACCCCGAGAGCCGCCGCGAGAAGCCGGCTGTGCCAGCCCCTTCCCTTGTGCTTCGCCATGTCCGCCCGCCCCTTTGCCGTCGCCGCCGATGCGGTGCCTGCCCTGCCCTGCCCCCACGAGGACATACGAAGTCGGTCCGGAGGATGCCTCTGTTACCGATCGCGGACAAATCTGCGGGAGACCGGCGACAAACGCGGGAGCCGGGGTCCGATGGGGTGCCGATCCGTCGCCCGTGCTGGCAGAGTCGTCCCGCATGATCGACGACTACGCGAAAGAGCGCCTTCACAACAATCTGCGGACGGCGCGTGAGGCAGTCCTCTGGAAGCTCGACGGGCTCGGTGAGTACGACATCCGGCGGCCCCTGACGTGGACCGGGACCAACCTGCTGGGGCTGGTCAAGCACCTGTCGGGCTGGGAGGCCCGGTACTTCGGCGACGTCTTCGACCGGCCGTTCCCCGAGCCCCTGCCCCGGTGGGACGACCCCGAAGCGAACGGCGCCGACATGTGGGCGACCGAGCAGGAGAGCCGAAGCGAGATCACCGACCGCTACCGCCGGGTGTGGGAGCACACGGACGCGACGATCGCCGCCCTCGCCCTGGACGCCCCCGGCCGCGTGCCCTGGTGGGGGCGGCCCGAGGTGAAGCTGTTCGACATCATGGTCCACATGCTCGGCGAGACCGCCAGGCACGCGGGGCACGCCGACATCCTGCGCGAACAGCTCGACCACGCGACGGGGACCACGGCCGCGCTCGCCAACCAGCAGCAGGACGCGGCGGCCATGGACGCGTACCGGGCGAAGATCGAACGGGCGGCGGAAGCGGCGGCTGCCCGGGGCCCGGCTCTGTGAAGGGGGCTGTCCAGGACGGTTCCGACGCCTTGATCACACCAGTCACGCAAAGATCAGGGCAGGGGCGTGTGGCCGGCCCCGTGTCCGCGCTACGTTCGCGGGATGCAGCAGCCTCCGGAACAGGTCCCCGCGCTCCTCGACGGCCCGGCCGTCGACGTCTCCGATGCCCATGAACTACTCCTCGGCTATCTGGAGTGGTACCGCGAGGCCCTGACGCGCAAGCTCACCGGACTGTCCGACGATCAGCTCCGCGCGCCGGTCGAACCGCTCGGCTGGTCGCCGCTCGGCCTGGTCCAGCATCTCGGCTGGGTCGAACGCCGGTGGCTGCGCTGGGGGTTCTCCGCCGAGGACCTGGTCGCCCATCCACCCGGCGGAGACACCGAGGAGTGGACGGTCACCGCGAACACCCCCACCGCGCAGGTCATGTCGGCCTATCGGACCGAGGTGTCCGCGTCGAACTCCGTGCTGGCGACCGCCTCCTTGAGTGACAAGGCGCGTATCGGGGGCCGCTTCACCACGCCTGGCCAAGCACCCACGCTCGGGCGGATTCTCTTTCACCTGCTCCAGGAGTACGCCCGCCACGTCGGCCACCTCGACGTCGCGCGCGAACTCATCGACGGTGAGACCGGCGAGTGATACCGGCGAGTGAGGCCGGCGAGTGAGGCCGACGGCGATTCCGGGGGCGCGGCGCTCCTGACGTTTGCCGTACTGGCGCTGCGTTGATCCTGTTCCGCCGATGAGGGCCGGAAGCCGCCTACCTCGGCGGCAACACCGGCCGCCTCCGATTCGGCGCCGTGTCGTACGTCGGCGGCGTAGCCGGCGGGTGCGCGGCCAGTAGGTCCAGGGCGATGCGGACCGCGTCGTCCAACACCGCGTGGCGGCCCTCCGCCCAGTCCAGGGGGGTGCGCAGGGCCTCCTCGTCCGGTTCCACGCCGTGGTTCTCCACCGACCAGCCGTACGTGTCGAACCACGCCGCGTTCATCGGGACCGTGATCACCGTGCCGTCGCCCAGGCGGTGGCGGCCCGTCATGCCGACCACGCCGCCCCAGGTGCGCTGGCCCACCACCGGGCCCAGCTTCAACAACCGGAACGCGGCGGTGATCATGTCGCCGTCGGAGGAGGTCGCCTCGTCGGCGAGGGCGACGACCGGGCCCCGGGGGGCGTTGGAGGCGTAGGACACGGGCTGCGCGTTGCGGGTCAGGTCCCAGCCCAGGATCGTGCGGGTGAGCTTTTCGACGACCAGCTCGCTGATGTGGCCGCCCGCGTTGCCCCGTACGTCCACGATCAGCGCGGGGCGGGAGACCTCCATGCGCAGGTCGCGGTTGAACTGGGCCCAGCCGGAGCCGCCCATGTCGGGGATGTGGAGGTAGCCGCACCGGCCGCCGCTCAGGTCGCGGACGACCTCGCGGCGCTTGGCGACCCAGTCCTGGTAGCGCAGCGGGCGCTCGTCGATGAGGGGGACCACCGCCACGCGGCGGGAGCGGCCCTCGCCCTCCGCCGGGCGGAAGGTCAGCTCGACCGTGGTGCCGCCCGCCGCGGCGAGCAGGGGATAGGGGCCGGTGACCGGGTCGACCGGGCGGCCGTCCACATGGGTCAGCACCGCGCCCTCGCGGATGCCCGTACCGGCCAGCGGGGAGCGGGCCTTGGAGTCCGAGGAGTCGCCGGGCAGGATGCGCAGCAGGGTCCAGTCCCCGTCCCGGCAGGCGAAGTTGGCGCCGAGCAGGCCGATCGCGCGCTGGTAGTGCGGCGGGCCCTCGTTGCGGCGGGCGGGCGAGACGTACGCGTGGGAGGTGCCCAGCTCGCCGAGGACTTCGCGCAGGAGGTCGGCGAACTCGTCGGGGGTGGCGACGCGTTCGACCAGGGGGCGGTACTGGTCCAGGACCGCCGGCCAGTCGATGCCGCACATGTCCGGCTCCCAGAAGTACGAGCGGATGATGCGGCCCGCCTCGTCGTACGCCTGGCGCCACTCCGCCGCCGGGTCCACCTCGTGCAGGATGCGGCGCAGGTCGAGGTAGACCGTGGAGTCGTTGTCGCCGGGTTCCGTGGCGGGGACGGCGCGCAGTTCGCCGTCGTCCATGACGACCAGGCGGGAGGCGTCGCCGCTGACGGCGAACCAGTCGAGGTGGCCGACCAGTTCGGTCTTCCGCGCCTTGGCGATGCTGAAGTGCTCCAGGGTCGGCCGGCCCGACATGTCCGCCGGGTTGGCGAAGGTCTCGCCGAGCGCCCCGGAGATCGGCCAGCGCAGCCACACGAGCCCGCCGCCGCTGACCGGGTACAGCGCAGAGTACTTGGACGCCGCGACCGGGAACGGCGTCACCCGGCTCTCCAGGCCCTCGAACTCGACGGTGACCGTGGAGCCCTCCGCCGCCCCCGCCTCGGCCGTGTCGATGGGGTCCAGGCCGCCGGCGGCGGGCCGGCCGTCGGGGAGCAGGGCGAAGGGGGACGGGGTCGCCGAGGAGAGCGGTACCAGGTAGGGGCGGCAGCCGAGCGGGAAGGACAGGTCGCCGGTGTGCACGTCGTACACCGGGTCGAAGCCGCGCCAGGACAGGAAGGCCAGGTAGCGGCCGTCGCCCGTGAAGACCGGGTTCTCGTCCTCGAAGCGGCCGTTGGTGACGTCCACGACGGCCGGGGCGCCGGGGCCCATGATCCGGGCCAGCTTGATCTTGCGCAGCGAGCGGCCGATGCCGGGGTGCGACCAGGTCAGCCAGGCGCCGTCCGGGGAGAAGGCGAGGTCGCGGACCGGGCCGTTGACGGAGCGGATCAGCTCGGCCGGCTCGCCGGTGGACGTCTCCTCGTCGGTGTCCAGGAGGAGCAGGCGGCCGTCGTGCGAGGCGATGGCGAGGCGTTCGCCGTCCGGGTCGGAGACCAGCTCCTGGACCCGGCCGATCAGGCCGGAGGCGAGCCGGCGCGTCGGGCGGTCGCCGCTGGCGCGCGGCAGCTGGGCGATCTCGATCGCGTCCTCGCCCTCCGCGTCGGTGACGTACGCGACCTGGCCGCCGCTGCCCAGCATCTCCGGCAGCCGCACCCGGACGCCCGGGGTGTCGGAGATGGTGCGGGCGGGCCCGTCGCGGTGGGTGAGCCAGTACAGGCTGCCGCGTACCGACACGGCGCTCGCCCGGCCGGTCTCGTCCACGGACAGCGCGTCCACGTTGCTCGCGGCCGGCACCTGGTACGTACGCCGTCCGGCGCGCGGGCCGCCGAGCCGGACCTCCAGCCTGCGGGGCACGGCGTCGGGGGACTCCAGGTCGTCCACGAGCCACAGCTCGCCCGCGCACTGGTAGACGACCCGCCGCCCGTCGCTCGACGCGTGCCGGGCGTAGAACGCGTCGTGGTCGGTGTGCCGGCGCAGGCCGGAGCCGTCGGGGCGGCAGGAGTAGAGGTTGCCGACGCCCTCGTGGTCGGAGAGGAACGCGATCCGGCCGCCGACGAACATGGGGGAGTCCAGGTGCCCGCCGATGTCCGGGAGCAGCCGCTCGCCGTGCAACCACAGCCGGCCCGTCGCCCCGCCCCGGTAGCGCTTCCAGGCGGCAGGTTCGTGCGGCGGGGTGCCGGTGAGGAGGAGGGTGCGGCGCTCACCGTCGATGTCGGCGACCGCGATGTCGGAGACCGGGCCCCAGGGCAGCTTGCCGCCGGGGCCGCCGTCGGTGGGGACGCTGTAGGCCCAGGAGAAGTACGAGAACGGCTGGTTGTGCGAGGAGACGGCGAGGATCTGCGAGGCGTCGCCGGGGTCGGGCGTCCAGCCGCGCACCCGGGCGTCGGTCGAGCCCCAGTAGGTGAGCCGGCGGGACGGGCCGCCGCAGACAGGGGCGAGATGGATCTCGGGGTCGAAGCTGCGCCAGGTCGTGTACGCGATCCGGGTTCCGTCGGGGGAGAAGCGCGGATGGCTGACCCGGGTGCGGTCGACGGTGACCCGCCAGGCCCGTCCTGGGCGCTCTCCCTCGGCGGCGAGCGGGGCGACCCAGAGATCGTCCTCGGCCGCGAAGCAGAGCAGATCCTCGTGGAGGTGCGGGAACCGGAGATACGAGACGTCGTCACTCACCCCACCCATGCTTTCCGCGCGCGGGGGCAGCGGCAACTCAGGGAGGACCCCGCGGCAGGGACAGCTCTGTGGTGCGGGACACAAGCGAAACTATTCCGTTTCGCTAGGGCGGTGAAGTACCGTTCTCGTGTACGAAACAGTTTCGTTCGATTTGCTTATACGCAGCTTACGCCCCGCCCGGCGGGCCCACGGGAACAGGAGGTCGATCCATGGCGCGCACACGGCTCACGCCCGAGCGTGAGAGCGAGCTGTACGCCGCCGTGCTCGACCTGCTCCGCGAGGTCGGTTACGACGCCCTCACGATGGACGCCGTCGCCGCGCGTACGCATTCCAGCAAGGCCACCCTCTACCGCCAGTGGGGGAACAAGCCGGCGCTCGTCGTCACGGCCCTGCGGCACAACAAGCCCGGCACCCTGGGCGACGTCGACACCGGCTCGCTGCGCGGTGACTTCCATGCCGTCCTCAGCCGCAGCGACGACTGTCAGATGGAGAAGGACGCCGCGCTGATGCGGGGTCTGAGCCATGCCGTCCACAACAACCCCGACCTCCTCCAAGCCCTGCGCGAACTGCTGGTCGAGCCCGAGATGACGGGTCTCGACACGCTGCTGCGCCGAGCCGTGGACCGGGGAGAGGTGAGCCCGGACAACCCGGCGCTCAGATACGTACCGCACATGCTGATCGGCGCCTTCGCCACTCGGCAGCTGGTCGAGGACCGCCCCGTCGACCAGGCGTTCCTCCTCGACTACGTCGACGCCGTGATCCTCCCCGCTCTCGGCGTCTGACGGTCCGTCCCCGCTCCCCGCACGGCCCCTCCCCAAGCCCCACCTGACACGCCGCTCTCGTCGTCGGGCTGGTTCCTCACGCCCCTTTTCCACTCAACGACCTGACCGGGAGTAAGCCCTCGTGGCCACATTCCTCTACAAGCTCGGACGGCTCGCCTTCCGGCGCCGCCGCTATGTCGCCCTGATCTGGGTGGCACTGCTGGCACTCGCCGGATTCGGCGCGGCCTCCGCGTCGACCGCCACCTCCAGCTCCTTCTCCATCCCCGGCACGGAGGCCCAGAAGGCCTTCGACCTGCTGGAACAGCGCTTCCCGGCCGCCAGCGCCGACGGCGCCACCGCGCGCATCGTCTTCAAGGCCCCCGAGCACGAGAAGATGACGGACGCGGCCAACAAGGCCGAGGTCAACAAGATCACCCGTGAGCTGAAGGCCGGCTCCGACCAGATCGCCTCGGTCGTCGACCCGTACGCCGGCAAGGCCGTCTCCAAGAACGGCTCGACCGCGTACATCTCCGTCACCTACAAGGTCAACTCGATGGAGCTGACCGACGCGACCCGCGACGCCCTGGAGGACGCGGGCGAGGCGGCGCAGAAGAGCGGGATGACCGTGGAGATCGGCGGTGACGCGCTCCAGGCGATGCCGGAGACCGGCGCCACCGAGATCATCGGCGTGGCCATCGCCGCCGTCGTGCTCGTCGTCACCTTCGGCTCGCTCATCGCGGCCGGGCTGCCGCTGCTCACCGCCCTGATCGGCGTCGGTATCGGCGTCTCCACGATCACCGCGCTGGCCAACGTGCTCGACCTGGGCAGCACCACCTCCACGCTCGCGATGATGATCGGCCTCGCGGTCGGCATCGACTACGCGCTGTTCATCGTCTCCCGCTACCGCGCCGAACTGGCCGAGGGCCGGGAACGCGAGGAGGCGGCGGGCCGGGCGGTCGGCACGGCCGGGTCCGCGGTCGTCTTCGCCGGGCTCACCGTGGTCATCGCCCTGGTCGGCCTGGCCGTCGTCAACATCCCGATGCTGTCCAAGATGGGCTTCGCCGCGGCCGGCACGGTCGCCATCGCCGTCCTCATCGCGCTGACCCTCGTCCCGGCCCTGCTGGGCTTCGCGGGCAAGCGGGTCCTGGGCCGCAAGGCGCGCAAGGCCGCCGAGGCGGAGAACAGTCCCGACGCGAAGCCGAACATGGGCACCCGCTGGGCCCGGTTCGTGCTGCGCAAGCCGGTGTGGGTGCTGCTCGTCGGCGTCCTGGGCCTCGGCGCCATCGCCGTACCGGCCGCCTCGCTGGAGATGGGCCTGCCGGACGACGGCTCCCAGCCCACCAGCACCACCCAGCGCCGCGCCTACGACCTGCTCTCCGACGGCTTCGGCCCCGGCTTCAACGGCCCGCTGCTGGTCGTCGTGGACACGGCGGACAGCTCCGACGGCAAGACCGCGGCCAAGCAGGTCGGCGACAGGATCGCCGACATGAAGGGCGTCGTCGCCGTCACCCCGGCCATCTTCAACAAGGCCGGCGACGCGGCGATGATCACCGTCGTCCCGAAGGACCGGCCGAGCTCCGTCGAGACGGAGAACGTGGTCCACGCGATCCGCGACGCGGGCAAGGACATCAAGTCCGACACCGGCGCCGAGGTGCTCGTCACCGGCTCCACCGCGATGAACATCGACTTCTCGCAGAAGATGAACGACGCGCTGCTGCCCTACCTGGCGCTCGTCGTCGGCCTCGCCTTCCTGCTGCTGATGGTCGTCTTCCGGTCCATCCTGGTGCCGCTCAAGGCGGCGCTCGGCTTCCTGCTCTCGGTCGTCGCGGCCCTGGGCGCGGTCGTCGCGGTCTTCCAGTGGGGCTGGCTCGCCTCGCTCTTCGGGGTCGAGCAGACCGGTCCGATCATGTCGATGATGCCGATCTTCATGGTGGGCGTGGTCTTCGGCCTGGCGATGGACTACGAGGTCTTCCTCGTCACCCGGATGCGTGAGGCCTACGTCCACGGCGAGAAGCCCGGCCAGGCCATCGTCACCGGCTTCAAGCACGGGGCCCGGGTCGTCACGGCCGCGGCCGTGATCATGATGGCGGTCTTCTCCGGATTCATCGGCTCCAGCGAATCGATGATCAAGATGATCGGCTTCTCGCTGGCCATCGCCGTCTTCTTCGACGCGTTCGTCGTCCGCATGGCCATCGTGCCCGCCGTCCTGGCGCTGCTCGGCAAGCGCGCCTGGTGGCTGCCGAGCTGGCTGGACCGGGTGCTGCCCAACGTGGACGTCGAGGGCGAGGGGCTGCGCAAGGAGCTGGACGAGCCCTCGTCCGGCGACGCCGGCCCGGACGCCGGGGGCGAGCGCGAGCTGGTCCGCGTCTGAGGTCCACCGACTCCGGGGCCCTCGCACACGAGCGGGGGCCCGGGAATCGGGAGCCGCTGAACTCCGGGGCCGCGTCTGAGCTGTGCGCGGCCCCGGGAGCCCGGGTTACCTGTGGGGACGGGGGGCCGGGGCGACGAGAGCCCCCGTGCACGCGAGCACGGGGGCTCTCGTCATGTCCGCGCTCAGGCGCGGGCGGTCTCGGGCGTCGTGACCTCGCGGTGCGTACGCCGTATGAAGCGGACCATCGGGGCGCTGTCGAACTGCACCACGTCGACGCCGGCCGCGCCGTGCCGCTCCACGACCAGCTGCACCCGGCCGCACGGCCAGATCCGCAGGCCGTCCTGCTCGACGGGATAGCGCAGCCCGCGCTCCAGCAGCTCGCGCTCGATGGCCCACTCCGTGCCGCCGGGGAAGGCGACGCGGACGGTGGCGGGGGTGTCGGCGCCGTCGTACCGCAGCTCGACCGGTACGACGGGCAGGTCGCGGGCGTCGGTGACGAGCCGGGCTCGGGCATGTTCATGGATCACGGGGGACATGGGCCGGCTCTCCTCCTGTGTGTACATCTTTGTCCTCTAATGTCCCATATTTTACGTAAAGGGCACTATGGGGGCCCTGTGTAGTTGTGACTGACGCGCTCTTGCGAACGCTTCGCAACAAGGCCCTATCATTGAGAGGTTCATGACCCCGCGCACCCGGCGCAGCAACGCAGGAACGCAGGAAGCGGAGCCTCCCCCATGCATGTACCCGACGGATTCATCAACCCACCTGTCTCCGCCGTGGCGGGCGTCGTCGCCGCCGGTGCCGTGGCCGTCAGCCTGAAGGGGGCCCGCCGCGAACTCGACGAGCGCACCGCGCCGCTGGCCGGGCTCGTCGCCGCCTTCATCTTCGCCGTACAGATGCTGAACTTCCCCGTCGCGGCCGGCACCAGCGGCCATCTGCTCGGCGGGGCGCTGGCCGCGATACTCGTCGGGCCCTACACCGGCGTGCTCTGCATATCCGTCGTCCTGCTGATGCAGGGCATCCTCTTCGCCGACGGCGGGCTCACCGCGCTCGGGGTCAACGTCCTGGACATGGGCATCGTGACCACCGTCGTCGCGTACGCCCTCTTCCGCGGCCTGGTCGGCGTGCTGCCGCGCACCCGCCGCTCCATGACCGCCGCCTCGTTCGTCGCCGCGCTGGTCTCCGTACCGGCCGCCGCCTGCGCCTTCACGCTGATGTACTGGATCGGCGGCACGGCCGACATCCCGATCGGCAAGGTCTTCACCGCCATGGTCGGCGTCCACGTCCTCATCGGCATCGGCGAGGCCGTGATCACCGCGCTCACCGTCGGCGCCGTCCTCGCCGTCCGCCCCGACCTGGTCCACGGCGCCCGCGGCCTCGCCGCCCCGCTCAAGCTCCGCGTCGACGGCGAACTGGTCGACGCCCCCGCCCCCGCCCCCGCGCCCGAGCGCGAGCCCGTCGCCGCCGCCACCCACCGGCCGACCCGCGGCCTGTGGGCCACCGGCCTGGTCACCGCCCTCGTGCTGGCCGGCTTCGTCTCCTTCTACGCCTCCGCCAACCCGGACGGCCTGGAGAAGGTCGCCACCGACCAGGGCATCGACAAGGAGGCCAAGGAGCACGCCGCCAAGGACTCCCCGCTCGCCGACTACGGCGTCAAGGACGTCTCCAACACCCGGCTCTCCGGCGGACTGGCCGGCGTGATCGGCGTGGGCGCCACCCTCGTCGCGGGCAGCGGCGCCTTCTACGTCGTCTCCCGCCGCCGCCGTACGAAGGACGACGCCGAGGCCGGCACCCGTACCGACGAGAGGGTCTGATGGGCGCCGGCCACGCGCACAAGCTCTACCGGCACGGGCACTCACCGGTCCACGACCTGCCGCCGCACTGCAAGCTCGCCGCCGTCTTCTGTTTCGTCGTGGTCGTCGTCTCCACCCCGCGCGAGGCCGTCTGGGCCTTCGGGCTCTACGCGCTGCTCATCGCGGGCGTCACCGCGCTCGCCCGCATCCCGGCCGGCTTCCTGCTGAAACGGCTGCTCATCGAGGTGCCGTTCGTCGCGTTCGCCGTGCTCATGCCGTTCGTCGTGCCCGGCGAGCAGACCCACGTCCTCGGGCTCTCCGTCAGCGTCCCCGGCCTCTGGGGCGCCTGGAACGTGCTGGCCAAGGGCACCCTCGGCGTCGCCGCCTCCGTGCTCCTGGCCTCCACCACCGAACTGCGCTCCCTGCTGCTCGGCCTCCAGCGCCTCAAACTGCCGCCGCTGCTCGTCCAGATCGCCTCGTTCATGATCCGCTACGGCGATGTGATCACCGACGAGATGCGTCGCATGTCCATCGCCCGCCGCTCGCGCGGCTTCGAGGCGCGCGGCGTACGGCAGTGGGGCGTCCTCGCCAAATCGGCGGGCGCCCTGTTCATCCGCTCCTACGAGCGCGGCGAACGCGTCCACCTCGCCATGGTCAGCCGGGGCTACACCGGCTCCATGCCGGTCATCGACGAGGTGACCGCCTCGCGCACCCAGTGGGCGTACGCCTCGGCCCTCCCCCTGCTCGCCCTGGCCGTGTGTCTGGTGGGATGGACCGTATGAGCTCCGACCCCGCCCCCGTACCGCCCTCCCTGGAGGTCAGCGGCCTCGCCTACGCCTACCCCGACGGACACCAGGCGCTCTTCGGCGTCGACCTGACCGTAGAGCGCGGCGAGCGCGTCGCGCTGCTCGGCCCGAACGGCGCCGGCAAGACCACCCTGGTCCTCCACCTCAACGGCATCCTGGAGGCGGGCGCCGGCTCGGTGCGCGTCGCCGGGATGCCGGTCGGCAAGCGCGACATGGCCGAGATCCGCCGCCGCGTCGGCATCGTCTTCCAGGACCCCGACGACCAGCTCTTCATGCCCACCGTCCGCGAGGACGTCGCCTTCGGCCCCGCCGCCGGCGGGCTGCGCGGCGCCGAGCTGGAGGAGCGGGTCATGGAAGCGCTGAAACAGGTCGGCATGGAGGAGTACGCGGACCGGCCGCCGCACCACCTCTCCTTCGGCCAGCGCCGCCGCGTCGCCGTCGCCACCGTCCTCGCCATGCGGCCGGAGATCCTCGTCCTGGACGAACCCTCCTCCAACCTGGACCCGGCCTCCCGCCGCGAACTCGCCGACATCCTGCGCGCTTTGGACGTCACCGTCCTGATGGTCACGCACGACCTGCCGTACGCGCTGGAGCTGTGCGGGCGCGCGGTCATCCTCAGCGACGGGGTCATCGCCGCCGACGACCGCACCCAGGACCTGCTGTGCGACGAGGCCCTGATGCGCGCCCACCGCCTGGAACTCCCCTTCGGCTTCGACCCGCGCTCGGTGACGGTCCGGACGCAGTGAGGTCCGGGCAGGCTCGCTCGGGGGCGGTCCGGGCTCCGCGACGACGTACGGACCGCTCGTGCCATTTGTTCCGTGACGGTGAACTTGCGGTGACCCGGCCCACCTTCCACCTGCGGCGGCGTGCACCATGGGGGGATGAGCGGGAGCGGAGCAGGGGTGGACGTACGGGGTACGGCGGCGCCCGGATTCGAAGCGGTCCGGGACGCCTTCGTCCGTAACTTCGAGCAGCGGGGTGACCGCGGTGCCGCGGTCACCGTGTACCGGCACGGGCGCAAGGTCGTCGACCTGTGGGCCGGCACCAGAGACGTCGACGGCACCGAACCATGGGCCGTCGACACCGTCCAGGTCGTCCGCTCCGCCGGCAAGGGCATCGCCGCCGCCGTACCGCTGCTGCTGCACCAGCGCGGCCAGATCGACCTGCACGCCCCGGTCTCCACCTACTGGCCCGAATTCAAGGCGAACGGCAAGGAACGCGTCCTCGTCCGCCACCTCCTCGCCCACCGGGCCGGAGTCCCCGCCCTGGACCGGCCGCTGACCCCCGAGGAGGCCGCCGACGGGGTGAGCGGGGCACGGGCCGTCGCCGCCCAGCGCCCCGCCTGGGAGCCCGGCACCGCCCACGGCTACCACGCGCAGACCTACAGCTGGCTCGTCGGCGAACTCGTGCGGCGCGTCACCGGACGGACCGTCGGCCGCTGGGTCGCCGAGGAGATCGCCCGCCCGCTCGGCCTGGACTTCTGGTTCGGCATCCCGGACGACGAGGCCCACCGCATCGGCCGGATCGGCCCGGTCGAGCCGCCGGCCGACGAGAACACCGGCGCCCTGCGGATGCGCCCCAAGCGCTCGGTGGTGGACGCCTACCGCGACCCGGAGTCGCTGACCCGGCGGGCGTTCGGCGCCATCGACCCGTTCCCCGACGAGAACGACCCCGGCTACCGGGCCGCCGAACTCCCCGCGTCCAACGGCATCGCCACCGCCCGCGGCCTGGCCCGCTGCTACGCGGCGATGATCGGCCCGGTCGACGGCCACCGGCTGTTCGCCCCCGCCACCCTCACCCTCGCCCGCACCGAGGAGTCGGCGGGCCCCGACCAGGTCCTCGTCGTCTCCACCCGCTTCGGCCTCGGCTACATGCTGCACGGCCCCGCCGCCCCGCTCCTCGCCCCCGGCTCCTTCGGACACCCGGGCCGCGGCGGCTCGCTGGGCTTCGCCGACCCCGAGTCCGGCATCGCCTTCGGCTACGTGACCAACGGCCTCCAGAAGGGAGTCACCGCCGACCCCAGGTCCCAGGCCCTGGTCCGCGCGGTACGGTCGGCGCTATGACTCCTGCCGCTCCCGCCGCCCGCGCGCGCTTCGACGGATACGCCGTCCTGATCACCGGCGCGGGCCGGGGCATCGGCGCCGCCACCGCCCGCCTGCTGGCCGCCGAGGGCGCCCGCGTCCTCGTCACCGACCTGGAAGGCGACCGGGCCGAGGCCGTGGCCGCCGAGATCCGGGAGAGCGGCGGCACGGCCGAGGCGCTGGCCTGCGACGTGGCGGGCCGGGGAGCGGTCGAGGCGGCCGTCGCACGCGCCGTCGAGGCGTTCGGCGGGCTCGACGTCCTGGTCAACAACGCCTACGCCTGCACCGTCGACAGCACGCTCTTCGAGGACGAGCCGGACGAGACCTGGCACCGCGACCTGGACATCACGCTCGGCGGCGCCTACCGATGCTCGCGCGCCGCGATGCCGCACCTCGCCGCGTCCGGGCGGGGCGCGATCGTCTCCATCGGCTCGGTCAACGGCACGCAGGACTTCGGCAACCACGCCTACAGCGCCGCCAAGGCGGGCCTGGCGAGCCTCACCCGGACGCTCGCCGGCCACGCCGGGCCGCGCGGCGTGCGGGCCAACATCGTCGTACCCGGCACGATCCGTACCGACGCCTGGGCGGGCCGCGAAGCCGAGCTGGACCGGGTCAGCTCCCTCTACCCGCTCGGCCGGGTCGGCGAACCGGAGGACATCGCCTCCGCCGTCGCCTTCCTCGCCTCGTCCGAAGCGGCCTGGATCACCGGCACCTCGCTGTGCGTGGACGGCGGCCTGACCGCGGTGAACACCGGCTTCCGCAACGCCGTCACCGAGTAGCCGCACTCCGCCGCGAACGCTCACCCCGCCCGTGTGCAAGTACGGGGTGAGACCGCCGCCCGGCGGACTCGGACAGGAGACTTCATGGACCCGGACGAGGATCTACTGGTTCGCTCCGCACGCGAACCAACGGCCTTCGAGCCGCTGGTCGCCCGGCACTCCGCGGCCCTGCACGGCTACCTCGTACGCCGCGCGCCGGCAGCCGCCGACGACCTGCTCTCCGAGGTGTGGCTCCAGGCGTACGCCCACCGCAAGAAGTTCGACGCCACGCGCGGCTCCGCCCGGGGCTGGCTGTTCGGCGTCGCCGGGAACGTACTGTCCCGGCACCGGCAGGCCGTGGCACGCGCCGCGGCCCGCGAACAGCGGCAGCACCCCGACGCCACGACGGCCGACCCCTGGCAGGCCGTCGACCAGCGCCTCGACGCGGTCTCCGTCGGCCCGGAGCTGCGCAAGAAGCTCGCTGAACTCCCCGAGAACGAGCGCGAGTTGCTGCTGCTCGTGGCCTGGGAGCAGCTGACCCCCGCGGAGGCCGCCGCCGCCGTCGGCGTCCCCGCCGGCACCGCACGTTCCCGTCTGCACCGGGCCCGTACCCGGCTGCGCGACGGACTTTCCAGAACCACCCGTACGACCCTGACGGGAGACTTCGCATGACGCACGAGGACCAGCACACGGACCTTCTCGACTTCCCCGGCGCCGCCGCCCTGGAGCGCGCCGGCCGGACCGAACCGCTCGACCCGGCCGTCCAGGCACGGGCCCACTCCCTGGTCCTGGGGGCCATCGACGCGGACACCCAGGAGACCGTCCAGTCCAAGGTCGTCAAGCCCCGCTTCGGCCGGAACCGGATGTTCGCCCTCGCCGCCGCGGTCGCGGCCGTCGCGGTGGGCGCCGCGATCCTCCCGGTCACCGACATCGGCGGCGACGGACCGGCGGCCAGCGCGTCGGCGTCCGAGGTGTTCACCACCATGGCCGACCACGTCGCGGGGAACGAGCGCGTCAACGCCGAGTCGGTAGCCGAGCACGTCAAGGGCGAGTCGGCGGCCGCCCCGTACTGGAAGACCAAGGTGACGGGATGGGTGGAGGGTAACCACGCCTCCACCGACACCATCTACCTGAGCCGTGACTCGATGACCATCAAGAGCGAGGACGGGACGACCGCCGTCAAGAAGTTCGACTCGGAACGCAAGTGGGCCGTCGGCAAGGGCTGGGTGGACTGGGACCACCTCAAGAACCTGCCCGCCGAGCCGGACGCACTGCGCCGCGCACTTTCCGCCGGAGCCAAGGGGAGCGACGCCGCCGCTGAGCAGACCGTCCGGCAGGCCGGTGAGCTGCTGATCAGCGCGCCCATCACCAACAAGGTGCGAGCCGCGGTCTTCCGCGTCCTGGCGAAGACTCCCGGCGCCACGGTGAAGGAGGGCGTGAAGGACGCGGTCGGCCGCTCCGGCACCCGGATCACCTGGAAGTGGGACAAGCGCTTCACCGAGCAGAACCCGAAGGACTCGGGCTTCAGCCCGGCCACGGACGGGAAGAACCCCAAGGGCTACAAGCTGGAACCCGGCCCGATCCTCCGCCAGCACTGGATCGTCTCCCCGTCCGACGGCCGCATCCTGGAGGTCGACCACGACGAGCACGACAAGCCCGGCCACGTCGTCCGCCGCTCGACCTACCTGAGCGTGGGGCCGGCGAAGACCACGGGCTGACACCCGGCCCGCCACACGGCCTCCCGGGGGCGGACAGCCCCCGGGAGGCCGTTCGGCCGGCTCCCGCCGCGGTGCGCATACGCTGGTGCGCATGACCTCAGTGGAGGAGGAGCGCCCGCGCGCGCTGCTCGCGGGCGCTTCGCGGCGGTGGGTGCGCGCGCTGCCGTGGGCCGTGGCGTTCGTGCTGTGCGTCGCCCTGCTGCCCACCATCATCCAGGTCCTCACCAACGACTACGGCCTGAACGGGGGCGTCGCCGGCGCGCTGGCCGTCGCCCAGGCCGCACCGCTGCTGCTCGCCGTCGTACGGCCGCTGCACGCCTGGTACGTGATCTTCGCAGCGGACGTGGCGGGGACGCTCGCCCTGCTCACCGTCGACTTCGACGAGCGGCTGCTGTGGCCGTTCCCGCCCATGGAGATCGTCGGGTACGTCGGCCTCTGCCTGGCCCTGGGCCTGCGCGAGCGGCGCCGGACGCTGCTGCGGGTGTGGCTGGCCACGGCGGTCGCGAACGTGGCCCTGGGGTTCGCCGCGCCCCACGGCTTCGGCGCCGGGGACCTGCTGTTCACCATCCTCGGGGGCGTCGTGCTCCTGCTGGGCGGTGCGCTCCGTGAGCGGTCCGAGGTGCAGCGCAGGCTGGCCGAGCAGGAGACGATCAGCGAGGCCGAGCGCGGCCGGCGCACGCTGCTGGAGGAGCGTGCCCGGATCGCCCGCGAACTGCACGACGTGGTGGCCCACCACATGTCCGTCATCACGGTGCAGGCGGACACCGCGGAGTACCGCCACGACGGGCTGCCGCCCGAGATGCGGGAGGAGTTCACCACCATCGCGGCCACCGCGCGCCAGTCGCTCGGCGAGATGCGAAGGCTCCTCGGCGTGCTGCGCAACGAGGAGTCGCGGGGCGAACTCGTGCCCCAGCCGGGCCTGGCGCAGATCGGGCCCCTGGCGGAGGCGACGGCAAGGGCCAGCGGGCCGGTGGAGTTCACCTCCTGCGACGTCGATGCGCCCGAAGCGGTGGGCCTGTCCGCCTACCGGATCGTCCAGGAGGCCCTGGCGAACGTCGTGAGGCACGCGCCGGGAGCACACACGCGGGTGTCGCTGTCCGTGTCGGAACCCGATCCGCCGGCCGGCCCGCGGCTCACCGTCCTGGTCGTCAACGGCCCGCCACCGGACGCCCCCGCCGGGCCGCTCGAAGCGAGCGGCACCGGGCACGGTCTCGTCGGCATGCGCGAGCGGGTACGGATCATCGGCGGCACCCTCGACGCGGGGCCGCTCCCGGACGGCGGCTTCCGGGTCGCCGCCTTTCTTCCTCTGACCGGAACGGACTTCACGTGACGACACGCGTCATCATCGTCGACGACCAGGCCATGGTGCGGGCGGGCTTCGCCGCGCTGCTGGCCGCCCAGAGCGACATCGACGTGGTGGGCGAGGCCCCCGACGGCGCGCAGGGCGTCGAGCTGAGCCGGCACACCCGTCCCGATGTCGTGCTGATGGACGTCCGGATGCCCGGGATGAACGGCCTGGAGGCCGCACGCGACCTCCTGCACCCGCCGTCGGGTGTGACCCACCGGCCCCGCGTCCTGATGCTCACCACCTTCGACATCGACGACTACGTCTACGAGGCGCTCCGGGCGGGCGCGAGCGGCTTCCTCCTCAAGGACGCGCCACCGGCCGACCTGATCTCGGCGGTCCGCGTCGTGGCCTCGGGCGACGCGTTGCTCGCTCCCTCCGTGACGCGCCGCCTCATCGCGGACTTCGTCAAGCAGCGCCCCGCCGCCCGGGGCAAGCCCGCGCAGCGGCTCAAGGGGCTGACGGAGCGCGAGACCGAGGTCCTCGCACTGGTGGCCCGCGGCCTGTCGAACGGGGAGATCGCGCAGACACTGGTGCTGGCCGAGCAGACGGTGAAGACCCACGTCAGCCGCGTCCTCACCAAGCTCGACCTGCGCGACCGCGCCCAGGCGGTGGTCTTCGCCTACGAGTCGGGGCTGGTGGCCGCGGGCGAGTAGCACGTTCCACGCCCGGCCGCTCTCCTCCACCCCCTACCGCGGTAGTACAGCCACTTTGGCTCCCGGGTATGACGCCCGGCGCACAGCCTTCCCCGCACTCTTCACACGTCGCAGAAGCGCACGTGTGAGGGAGACCGGAAAATGAGGCTACGCAGCGGCAAGCGGCGGAAGGCGGGCGACCGGCCGGAGGCGGACAACCGGCCCGGGGGCCCGCCCGCCACGCCCGGTCTCGCCGTCGAACTGCGCGACGTCCGGCGGCACTACGGACGCGGGGCGGGCACGGTGCACGCCCTCGTGGGCATCGACCTGGCCCTGCCGCGCGGCACGTTCACCGCGGTCATGGGCCCCTCCGGGTCCGGCAAATCCACCTTCCTGCAGTGCGCCGCCGGTCTCGACCGGCCGTCGGCGGGATCGGTGCGTCTCGGCGGTACGGAGATCACCGGCATGAGCGAGAACGAGCTGACCGAGCTGCGCCGCGGCCGCCTCGGCTTCGTCTTCCAGGCGTTCAACCTGCTGCCGTCGCTGACCGTGGAGCAGAACGTGCTGCTGCCGATGCGGCTGGCCGGGCAGCGCCGGGACGGGCACCGGGCACAGGCGGTGCTCGCCCAGGTCGGACTCGCGGACAAGGCGCGGCGCAGGCCGGCGGAGCTCTCCGGCGGTCAGCAGCAGCGCGTGGCCGTCGCCCGCGCCCTGGCCGCCGAACCCGACGTGATCTTCGCGGACGAGCCCACCGGCGCCCTCGACACCGGCACCGCCGCCGAGGTCCTCGGCCTGCTGCGCAACGCGGTGGACGCCCTCGGGGCCACCGTCGTCATGGTCACCCACGACCCGACCGCGGCCGCCTGGGCCGACCGTGTGCTGTTCCTGGCCGACGGCGCCTTCGCCGACCACGTCGAGCGCGGCTCGGCGGAGCAGATCGCGGCCAGGATGGCCGCGCTCACCTCACGCACCGCCCGCGCCGGGGCGATGGCAGGGGTGGCGGCATGAGGCGCCCCAACGGACTCGCACGCGAGGCCATCCGCTTCAAACCCGCGTCCTTCGCGGGAACCTTCCTCGCGCTGCTGATGTCCGCACTGATCGTCTCGGCCTGCGGAATCCTGCTGGAGACCGGCCTGCGCGCCTCCGTGCCGCCCGAGCGGTACGCAGCCGCGCCGGTCGTCGCGGCGGCGGACCAGAACGAGTACGTCGTCACCGGCAGCGGCGAGGACCTGGAGAAGGAGGCGACGCCGCTGCCGGACACCGCACGGATGGACGCCGGGCTGGCGGCGAAGGCCGCCGAGGCGCCGGGCGCGGCCACCGCCGTCGCGGACTTCACCTTTCCCGTGCACGCGCCGGGCGGCGGCGCCGGCTCCGGCGCCCGGGAACTGCACGTCCCGGGGGGTGTGCTCACCGCGCACGGATGGGGCGCGCACACCTTCACCGGCACCTCGCTGACCGCCGGCTCCGCGCCCCGCGAGGGCGAGGTCGTGCTCGACGCGGGTACGGCCCGCGCCGCGCGGGCTTCCGTCGGTGACACCGTCGTGCTGGAGACCGCCGCCGGGCAGCGGGACTTCCGCGTCGCCGGCATCGCCGAGGCCGGCTCCGCGGAGACCGTCCGGGATTCCGGCGAGGCGGGTGCCATGACCTGGTTCGCCGACGCCCAGGCCCCCACCCTCGCCGGGCACCCCGGCAAGGCCGACGCCGTAGTCGTGCTGCCGGAGGAGGGCACCGGCACCGACGCTCTCGCCGACGCCGTGAAGCAGGCCCTCGCCGGCTCCGGTGTCCTGGTCCACACCGGCGACGACCGCGGCGGCGTCGAGGACCCGGGCCTCGGGTACGCCAAGGTGACACTCTTCGGAATCGGCGGCTCCTTCGGCGGCATCGCCGCCATCGTCGCGGTCTTCACCGCCGCCGGGACCGTGGCGCTCTCGGTCGGTCAGCGGGCCCGCTCCTTCGCCCTGCTGCGCGCCATCGGCGCCACCCCGCGGCAGGTCCGCCGCGCGGTCGCCTCCGAAGCGCTGCTCGTCGCGCCGCTCGCCGGGATCGTCGGCTGCCTGCCCGGCATCGGGCTCGCGCACTGGTGGTTCGGGCAGCTCCAGGACCGTGGCGCCGTCCCGCGCGCCGTGGACCTGCACGTCTCCGGTCTCCCGCTGCTCGCCGCCGTCGTCATGGGGTTGCTCACCGCGCTCGGCGCAGGCTGGATGGCCGGGCGCCGGCCCGCGAGGATCAAGCCGGGACAGGCGCTGTCGGAAGCGTCGGTGGAGCGGCTGCGGCCCGGTCCGGTCCGCACCTTCCTCGGCGTCGGCGCCCTCGTCGGAGGCGCGATCCTCACCGGCGTGTCCGCCCGCTCCGCCGGGGACGACGCGGCCGGTGCCGCCCTCGGAGTCGTCATGCTCTTCATGCTCGCCGTCGGGCTGCTCGGCCCGCTGGTGGCGCGGCTGTGCGCGGGCCTGTTCGGGCTGCCGCTGCGCGGCGCGGGGCCGTCGGCCGGGCTCGCGGCCGCCAACTCCCGCGCCAACGCCCGCCGCCTCGCCTCCGCGATCACCCCGATCGTGCTCGCCGTGGCCTTCTCCTCGACCCTCGTGTTCATGCACACGAGCGAGAGCCACGCCGCCGACAAGCAGTTGCGCGCGGGTATCACCGCGGACCACGTGGTGACGGACCCTGCCGGGCTCCCGGTGGACGCGGCGGCCCGCGCGGCCCGCGCGCCGGGTGTCCAGGCAGCCGTCGGGCTGCTGAACACACAGGTGCTGGTGCCGACCGGCTCCGGCGAATTCAAGTCGCTGCAGGGGGCGGCCACCCAGGGCGTCACCGGCTCCGGCGCCGAACTGGCGAAGGTGCAGGACCTGGACGTACGCGAGGGCAGCCTCGACCGGCTCCGCGCGGGCCGTATCGCCATCGACCGCACCCTGGCGGATTCGGCGGACGCCGGCGTCGGCGACCGGCTCCCGCTCTACCTCCCCGACGGGACCGAGGCCGCCCCCGAGATCGTCGCGGTCTACGGCCGGGGCCTCGGCCTGGCCGCGGTGACCATGGACCGGGCGTCCCTGGCCGGGCACGTCACCTCGGGCTTCGACAGCACGCTGCTGGTACGGGGCGGCTCGGAGGAGCCGCTCACCGCCCTGGGCGAGGTGACCGACGCCTCCGGCTACGCCACCGAGCGGAATCGCGACGCGGAACTGGGCGCCTGGATGAACAACACCATGGCCGCGGTCCTCGGCGGATTCGCAGCCGTCGCCGCGGTCAACACCCTGGTGATGACGGTCCTGGACCGCCGCCCCGAACTGGGCGCGCTGCGTCTCGTCGGCGCCACCCGGCGGCAGGTGATGACGATGCTCCGCTGGGAGGCCCTCCTGGTCTCCGCGGTGGGCATGGTCCTCGGCACCGCGATCGCCGCGGCCACGCTCATCCCGATGATGAACGGCGTGACCGGCGACGCGCCGTACGTGCCACCGCCGATGTACGGAGCCCTCGCGGTGGCCGTCGGCGGCCTGGCCCTGCTCGCGGTCGGGCTGCCGGCCAGGGGCTCGCTGCGCCGCTGGTCGTAGCGGAACCGTACGAGGCGGGAGCCCGGGTGACACCGGCTCCCGCCGCCCTGTCGACGGGGAGCGCCGACGGCCTCCCGGGGGCAGTCCCGGGAGGCCTGTCGCGGCGTGGCCGTTCCCTCAAACGGAACGCCGAGGTGGTGGTAGCGCTGCCCTTTCGGCGGTCATGCCCGGGGCGGGGAGTCCGGTCAGCTGTAGACGCCGAACTCGTAGAGCGAGTAGCCGTAGCCCGAGCCGCGCTCCGTGCCGTTGACGCGGACGTAGCGGCCGGCGGCGGTGACGTCCAGGTCGTCGATGTCACCGTTGCCGTCCGTCACGGACTTCACCGTCGTCCAGTTCTGGCCGTCCTCGGACGTCTGGATCTCGTAGGACCTGGCGTACGCCGGGTCCCAGGCGAGCTGCACGTGCTTGATGGCCGTGGAGGTGCCCAGGTCGACCTGGAGCCACTGCGGGTCGCTCCAGTCGCCGGCCCAGCGGGTGTCGAACCTGCCGTCCACCGCGTTCTCCGCGCCGCACGGGCAGCCGCCCGTGGGGTCCGTCTGGAAGGAGGAGGCCGTGGCGGGCTTGCCCTGGGCGACGTTGGTGCCGTCCACCTTCGGCGGGACCACCTTGAGGGACTTGGTCTCGATGCCCACGTTGCCGTGGCCGTCCGTGGCCTTCACGTACACCTTGTAGACGCCGGTCTTGCCGGGGGCCTTCGCGGTGAGGGTGCCGTCGCCGTTGTCCTTGGTCTCGGCGGGGACGAGCGCCTTGTTCTCGTCGATGTAGTTGCTGCTGAAGAGGACCTGGTAGGTGGTCGCGTCGCCGTCCGGGTCGGTGGTGCGGGTGGTGACGTGTACGTCGCTGCCGGTCGGGACGCCCTCCGTGGCGTCGTCGACCGTCATGTCCGTGATCACCGGCGGGGTGTTGTCACCCGAGGTGTCGGCGCCGTACGCCTTCTTCACCGCGTAGTACGAGAGCCGCTTCTCCCCGCCCGGCAGCAGGTTGAACCAGACACCGCCGAAGTCGTCCTCGACGCCGTAGTGGAACATCGTCGCGCCGAGCGCCACCCCCGTGTGACCCGTGACGCAGTCCCACGCCTCGGTGTATCCCTCGGCCTTCGCGGTGTCGGTGGGCTCGTCCGGTACGCCGTTGGCGTCGTCGTCCACCTCCCACTCACCGGCCGGGCCCGTCTCCGTGACGATGTACGGCTTGTCGTAACCGCCCTGATCCCAGTCCGACTTGACGTTGCACACCGCGTCGTAGGCGTTCGCGGCGTACAGGTCGAGGTCGGGGGCGTTCTTCTTGTAGTACGGCCAGGCACCGGTCCAGGCGTCCGTGGAGGTGACCGGGTGGTTCGGGTCCACCTCGTGGATCTTCTTGGCGATGTCGTTGACGAAAGAGGTGTACGCGTTGCGCTGGGCCTCCAACTCGTCGCCGCCGTAGCAGTTCTGGAGGCCGAGCGTGGACTCGTTGCCGACGTTCCACATGAGGACGCCCGGGTTGTCCTTGTAGGTGTCGACCCACGTGGGGAACTCGGCGAGCATGTCGTTCTTGTACTGCGTGTCCGTCAGGTAGTCGACGCAACCGCCGCTGCCTGGGCCGCCGCCTGGCTGGAGCCAGAAGCCGGCTATCACCTTGACGCCGTTGGCCGCCGCCGTGTCGAAGAGCGGCTTGCTGGTGGCGTCCGTGCCCCAGGTGCGGATGGTGTTGACGCCCATCGACGCCACATCGGGCATGTACTTTTCGGCGTCGGCGACCGAGGGGCCCCAGGTGAGGCCCTTGACCGTGTACGGCGAACCGTCCACCGTCAGCTGCCAGTCGCCCTGCGAACCGGTGACCTTCACGACGTTGCCGGCCGCCTGGGCCGCGGGCGCCTGGAGCGCGAGCAGGCCGCCGCCGAGCAGGGCGGCCGCCGCCACCGGTGCCACGAGGCGCCGAGCGGTACGGGTGGGGGGATGGTGCATGTGACTCTCCTTGCGAGTGGGGGGAGTTGGAGGGCGGGGAGGTGGGGGGAGCGGGGGGTTGGGGAAGAGGAGCTGGGAGTGGGTCAGGGCGCGCCCGGTGTCCGGGGCCGATCTTGGAGAGCGCTCTCCGTGGCGGGCCGAAAAAAGGCCCCGGACGTGGGGGTACGCGGGGTGTCCGCTACGGCAGTTCGTAGTTCCCGTCGAGCACCGCGCCCTTGTCGGGGTGGTTCTCGTCGTAGCCGTGCGGGTCACACTGGAGGCCGCCCTTGACGCAGTGGGTGACCATCGCGTCGAGCGTGGCGGTGTCCCAGCCGTTCATGAAGTCGTAGTGGAACGAGAAGCCGGCGCCGCTCGCCAGCTTCACCTGCGACATGTCACCGTTGACCGGCCAGGCCATCTTGAACTCGATCATCGGCAGGGCGACCGGGTGCTCGGCCGGGCAGGAGTTGTAGTTGTTGCCCGAGGCCACCGGGTAGGCCATGTGGCTCTGGTGGTCCGGCGTGTCCAGGTGGATGCCGTCCCAGCAACTGGGCGCCTGGAGGCGCAGGTTGAGCTGCACGTCCCGGCGGTCGGGGCAGGTCGCGGGGAAGTCGTAGTTCTTGAACGAGTCACCGCACTCCCAGCCCTCGACGGTGCCCTTGAGGTTCCTGAACTCCTCCTGGCTCTGCATCGGGCTGCCGACGACGTACCGCAGGCCCTTCGGGAAGGGGCGGACGCTGGTGTAGTCGGTGACGCCCGACTTGTAGTAGATGGTCTGGACGCCGTCCGGGAGGATCTTCGTGTCCCCGTCGAACAGGCTCGGCATCCAGTAGCCCGACTTGTCACCCGGCGCCAGACACGTGGTGTCCCCGGACTCCAGTGAGGCGGCGGTGGTGTAGGCGTCGGTGGTGGTGTTGCCCATGAACGTGTGGTCGTGGGACTTGCCGGGCTGGCCCGGGTAGACGATCGGGTCGTCCGGGGCGGTGTGCGTGGGGGCGCACTTGGCCTGGAACTCGTGGAAGTACGCCTGCGGCGGGACCGCCGTCGAGGGCACGACCCCGGTGACCGGCGGGTCGGCCATGATGTAGCCGTCCCCGTCCGGGTCGTCGCCCGAGGCCCGGGTGGACGCCTCCATGCCGGGCATCCCCGGCATGGAGTACCCGGCGTGCTCCGCGTGCGCGGTGGTGGCCGTTTCGGTGGATGCGTTCGCCGTCGCCGCGATCCCGGCGATGCCCGCCGTGGTCAGGCCGAGCGAGGTGAACAAGAGCAGTCCGGTGAGGGTTCTGGACCTCCGTGGCATGGAGAGACCTCCTGCTGCGTCGTGGGGGAGCGTGGCGTGGGGAGAGTGCGGGATCGGGGAGAACTGCGGCGCGGGACAACTATTGGAGAGCGCTCTCCCAGTGGAGTGTTCCGCTCCTGACAAGAGCGTGTCAATAGTTCGTGTCGTCGGTTCACGCCTCGCGCCCGTCGTGTACCGGGATGCCCAGTGCCCCCAGGAACGCCGTTGCCGCAGGCGTGCGGCCCGACCGGCTCCAGGCGGCGTGCTGTACGCGGGCCGGGGCGTCGGAGACGTCGACGGCGACGATGCCGGGGAGCCGGTCGGCGTACGCCGGGGGGAGCATCGCCACCGCGAGGCCGGGGGCGACCAGGCTGGCGATGTAGTCGGCGGTGGTGACCTCGAAGGCGACGTCGCGGACGAGGCCGGCGGCCGAGAATGCCTGGTCGGTCTGGGCTCGGCCGGCCGTGCCCGCGGGGAAGTCCACGAAAACCTCCGAGGCGAGCCGGCGCAGGTCCACGGAGGGCGCGCCGGCCAGCGGATGGCCCGGGGCGACCACGGCGACGAGGCGGTCGCGGGCGAGTTCGTGGGAGGCGAGGCCCCGGGGCCGGGCGGTGGTGGGCAGTCCGAGGAAGGCCACGTCGAGCGCGCCCTGACGGACCTGTTCGGCCAGCTCGTCGCTCGCGCCCACCCGCAGGCTGATGCGCACGTGGGGGTAGCGGTGGCGGAAGTCGCGGAGCGCGGCGGGGATGTCGACGGCGGTGACCGTCGGGATCAGGCCCACGGCGAGTCGGCCGCGCACCTCGCCCACCGCCGCGGCGACCTCGGCGGCGGCCCGTTCGGCGGCCTCCAGGCACTGGCGGGCGGCCGGGAGGAACGCCTCACCGGCCGGGGTGAGCCGCACCCGGCGGGTGGTGCGCTCGAAGAGCCGTGCGCCCAGCTCCCGTTCGAGCCGGCCGATCTGGTGGCTCAGGGCGGACTGGACGACGAGGCACTGCTCGGCGGCCCGGGTGAAGCTGTTCGTCTCGGCCACCGCGATCACGTAACGCATCTGCTGAAGCTCCATGGACTCATCGTGTATCCATCTCGGATCGAGATCAATGCGGTGACAGACATGTATTGGACTCATGAGTGACCCCACGTGAGACTTCGAGGCATGACAAGCAGACCCCTGCGGGGGGCCCCCGGCGGGGCAGGTGGTTTCCGTCCCGGAACCCTGTCCCGCACCGCCCTGACCGCGCTCGCCCCCGCGGTGTGGGGGACCACCTACATCGTCACCACCGAGTTCCTGCCGGCCGGTCACCCCCTGTTCGCGGGGTTCCTGCGCGCACTGCCCGCCGGCCTGATCGCCCTCGCGTTCACCCGCGTGCTGCCGCGCGGGGCCTGGTGGGGGAAGGCGGCGGTGCTCGGCGTGCTGAACATCGGCCTGTTCCTGCCGCTGCTGTTCATCGCCGCCGAACGCCTTCCCGGTGGCGTCGCCGCGACCCTGGGCGCCGCCCAGCCGCTCGTCGTCGCCGTACTGACCGTGACCGTGCTGCACCAACGGCGGTCCGCCCGGCCGTTGTTGTGGGGTGCGACCGGCGTGGTGGGCGTCGGCCTGGTGGTGATCGGCCCCAGTGCGGCGCTGGACACCGTCGGGGTGGTCGCGGGTCTCGCCGGGGCGGCCACGATGGGCCTCGGCGTGACGCTCACCAAGCGGTGGGGCCGCCCCGAAGGGGTCAGCCCGCTCGCCTTCACCGGCTGGCAGCTCACCGCCGGGGGCCTCTTCCTGGCGCCCCTGACCTTCCTGGCCGAGGGCGCGCCTCCCGCGATCGACGGGCGGGCCGCGCTCGGCTACCTCTGGCTGGGCCTGGTCGGCGGTCTGATCACCTTCGTCCTGTGGTTCCAGGGCATCGCCACCCTGCCGGTGACCTCGGTCGCGGTCCTCGGCCTGTTCTCCCCGCTCGTCGCGGCCGGCCTGGGCGCGGTCGTCCTCGGCCAGACGCTCGGCCCGGTCCAGCTCGTCGGGTTCGCGCTCGCCCTCGCCTCGATCGTCGGGGGCCAGCTCCCCGCCCCCTCCCGTACCCCCTCAGCCCCTCCAACTCCCGTAACGGAAAGGACTCCTCGATGAGGATCGCCGTCATCGGAGCCGCAGGCATGGCCGGCTCCCGCGTCGTCACCGAAGCCGCAAGCCGGGGCCACGCGCTCCTCGCGGTGTACCGCCGCAGCCGGCCGGACGCCCTGCCGCCCGGCGTCACCGCGACGGAGGGCGACGCGGACGACACCGACGCCATGGGCGCCCTGTTCGACGGCGTGGACGCGGTGGTGGCCGCGACCCGGCCGCCCGCCGGGCACGAGCACACGATCGCGGCGACCACGACGGCCCTGCTCGACGCGGCGGCGAGGACCGGGACGCGCATCCTCGTCGTCGGCGGCGCCGGCCCCCTGACGGCCCCCGGCCACCCCGCACGCCTCGTGCTCGACAGCCCGGAGTACGTACCGCCGCAGTGGCGCACGGTCGCCGCCGCCAGCTCCGCGCAGCTGGACGCCTGCCGCGCGCACCCGGCCGACTGGACCTACCTCAGCCCGCCCGCCGTACTCGAACCCGGCACCCGCACCGGCACGTACCGGCGCGGCACCACCACACTCCTCACCGCGGCCGACGGCACCTCCCGGATATCGGCGGAAGACCTCGCGGTGGCCGTGGTCGACGAGCTCGAAATGCCGTACGGGGAGCGGCGCTTCACCATCGGCTACTGAGGGCCGCCGCCCCGCAGCGCGGCGGCGATCAGGTCGTGGACCAGGAACTTCCCCGGGGCGCGGTTCTCCTTGAGCCGGGGCAGGTCCCCGGGGCCGAACCGGTCGTACGCGGTGTTCTCGGACCACTCCAGCGCGGGGCGGTCAAGGTCGCCGTCGACCTCCACGAGGTAGTCCGCCCCGTGCCGCGGCCCGTCGCCGTCGTCGCCGGTCCGGGCGGTGACGCCGAGGGCCTGTCGCGCAGCCGCCGGACCCGGAGGGGCCCTCACCCGTTCAAGGTCCCCCGGCCGTCCGTCACGGTCCCGCGCGCAGGACCTCGGCGACGACCGGCCCCGCCGCGTCCCCGCCGTGGCCGCCGGACTGGACGAGGGCGGCCGCCGCGAGGTCGTTGCTGAAGCCGGTGAACCAGCTGTCGGACGTGGCGTGCCCGTCGACCTCCGCCGAGCCCGTCTTGGCGCCCTTGTCACCGCCCACGTTCGCCATGGCCTGGGTGGCGGTGCCCTCGGCGCTGGTCGCGGTGTACCGCAGCATCTCCTTCAGCTGGGACGAGACGCCGGGCGGCAGCGGGTTGGCGACGGCGAAGGGCCGGTTGTCCAGGCTCTTCGGGACGATGTAGGGCTGGAGGAACTGGCCCCTCACGGCGGTGGCGGTGACGGACGCCATGTTGAGCGGGTTCATCTGGATCTTGCCCTGGCCGATGTACGAGGCGGCGGTTTCGGCGTCTTGCGACTCGGGCACCTTCCCGTCCCAGGTGGTGACCCCCGTCTGCCAGTTGAGGCCGATCCCGAAGTACTGGCCGGCCTCCAGGCTCAGCGCGGTGTCCCGCTTGTCCCCCAGGGGAGCGATCGGCTTGATGAACGCGGTGTTGCAGGACTTCGCGAAGGCACGCTTCAGGGTGGCGTTCGTCATCGAGAAGTCGTCCAGGTTGTGGAAGGTCACCCCCACCCAGGGCACGGTCGACGGGCACTGGACGGGGGAGTCGGCTTGGCCCAGCCCGTTCTGGATGATCATCGCGGCCGTGATGATCTTCATGGTCGAGCCGGGCGCGATCCTGGCCAGCCGGGCCGCGTCGAAGGCGTCGTCCCGGTTGTTGGCGATGGCCCGGATCGCCCCGGTCGACGGCTCGACGGCCGCGACCGACGCCTGCTCGTACTTCTTCACGCCCCGCTCGGCCGCCGCCTGGATCTTCGCGTCCAGCGTGGTCCGGACCCGGCCCGGCTCGCCCTTGACCAGGGTCAGCAGGGTCTTGTCCGCGCCGTCGGCGTTCGCGCTGTTGATCCAGGTCTCGATGCCCGGGGTGCCGCCGGCCTTCTCGCCGTACTTCTTGCGCAGCTCGTCCAGGATGCCGCCCAGCGACGGGTACTTCTCCGTGGTGAGCACCTGGCCGTTGCGGTCGACCGCCTCGATCGACGCGGTCGACGCCTCGCCCGTCTCCAGCGACTCGCCCTTGGCGAGGTCCGGGTGGATGACGGAGGGCTCCCAGTCGACGAGCGCGTGCCCGGTGGTCAGGCCGCGGACCACGGTCAGTTTCGAGGCGTACGACCAGGGCTTGGAGGTGCCCTTGTACGAGACGGTCGCCTTCACGGTGTACGGGACCGTCGAGCCGGTCGCCGCGCCGGGGGTGATCACGGCCTTGGTGACGTGCGCCGTCTCGCTGAACCCGGCCAGGGCCGGTTCCGCGTCGCCCTTGTTGTTGGTGAGCGCCGCCGCGAGCGTCGCGTCGCCCTTCGCCCACGCGGCGAGGAACTTCTTCGACGTCTCGGCGATCTCCTTCTCGGTGACCGGCCCCGTCCTCACCTCGGACGAGTCGGCGGCGGTGCTCGTACCGCCGCCCCCGCCGTCGCCCAGCCCGTCCAGGACGTTGTACGCCCCGTACCCCACCCCGCCCAGCACGAGCGCGAACGCCCCGCCGACGATGCCTATCTTCGCTCCACTGCGCATTCCCTGCTGTCCCCATCCCCCGGAGCCTCCCTCTTGAACGCGTTCAAGGGGGCTGTGCGAGGCACCTTACGGGACCGTAGTGACAGGGGACTTGGTCGTTATCGGAATGCGATGCGCAATGGCGGGAACGGTCCGCTCAAATCCAGGTGTCCAGCCACATCCGGTCCCGCCAGGAATCCTCCGGAATGGGGGTTCCGGTGTACAGCGGCCAGAAATAGATGAAATTCCAGATGATCAACAGAACGAGCACACCGGCCGCCACCGCACCCAGTGTCCGGCGCCGTTCGCCCGAGGGATCGGGTTTCGCCAGGCCGAGTTCGTAACGTGCCCCGGAGTTCGCCGCCGGGCCCAGCATCGCCCCGATCATCATCGTCACCGCGAGACACAGGAACGGCACGAAGACGACCGCGTAGAAAAGGAAGATCGTGCGTTCCTGGTACAGGAACCACGGCACCCAGCCCGCGGCCACCCCGCAGGCGATCGCGCCCGCCCGCCAGTCGCGGCGGAAGACCCAGCGCCACAGCACGTACGCCAGGGCGAAGCAGGCGGCCCACCACAGCAGCGGGGTGCCGATGGCCAGCACCTCGCGGGCGCACTTGCCGGTCGCCGAGGTCGTGCAGCCGTTCTGCTCCTCGTAGAAGTACGAGACGGGCCGGCCCAGCACGATCCAGCTCCACGGATTGGACTGGTACGTGTGACCCGACGTCAGGTTCACGTGGAACTCGTAGACCTGGTTCTCGTAGTGCCACAGGCTGCGCAGCCAGTCCGGCAGCCAGGTCCAGCTCCCGCCCCTGCCGTCGGTCGCCGCCCAGTCCCGGTAGTAGCCGTGCCGGTCCGGGTCGTTGCGGATGATCCAGCCGGTCCACGACGCGATGTACGTGACGATCGCGACCGGCACCGTCGAGACGAACGCCGGGACCAGATCCCGCCGCAGCACCGCCGTGTACGGGCGCACGGCGCCGGCCGTGCGGCGCGCGCCCACGTCCCACAACACCGTCATCAGGCCGAACGCGACCAGGATGTACAGCCCGTTCCACTTCGTGCCGAAGGCCAGGCCGAGCGAGATCCCGGCGGCGATCCGCCAGGGGCGCCAGCCGAGGCGCAGGTTCTCCGCGACCCCGGCGTCCGGACGCAGCACGCCCTCCTCGTCGACCGGCAGCGCGGCCGCGAACCGCCGCCGCGCCCAGTCGCGGTCGATCAGCAGACAGCCGAACGCGGCCAGCACGAAAAACATCAGCACCAGGTCGAGCAGCGCGGTGCGGCTCATCACGAAATGCAGCCCGTCCACCGCGAGCAGCAGCCCCGCCAGGCAGCCCAGGAACGTCGAGCGGAACAGCCTGCGGCCGATCCGGCACAGCATCAGCACCGACAGCGTGCCGAGCACCGCCACCATGAACCGCCAGCCGAACGGCGTGAAGCCGAACATCTGCTCGCCGAGGCCGATGATCCACTTGCCGACCGGCGGGTGCACCACATAGCCCGGGTCCGTCGGCACGGGCACCTGCGACGGGTCGTTCAGGATCAGCTTGTCGACGTCCTTGGGCCACGCCCCCTCGTACCCCTGGTTGATCAGCGCCCAGGAGTCCTTGGCGTAGTACGTCTCGTCGAATATCACCGCGTGCGGGCTGCCCAGCTTCCAGAACCGCAGCACGCCCGCGACCGCGGCCACCAGGAGCGGGCCGCCCCACGCCGACCAGCGCACCAGCCGGTCCGCGAGCAGCGGCGGCACGCCGAGCACCGCCCACAGCTGGTTCCCGGGCCGCGTGTACGGCGGAATCAGCCGCTCCCGCAGCCCGATTCCGGGACGCGGGGAATGGCCGAAGCGGCGCAGCCGCTGCTGCCAGGAAGTCGGCTCCGGGCCGTGCTGCTCCCCGGCGTCTTGGCCCTGCCGGGCTTCGGGCGCTGTACTCGTCACCGCGCCATCGTAGGGAACACGACTGTGGGAGCGATGCCGCCCGTGCTGGGAGGATGGGCGCTGTGACTGGAACGACTGGAACGCTCGTGCTCGCAGGAACCCCCATCGGCGACCTGGCGGATGCCCCGCCACGCCTCGCCGCCGAACTGGAGGCGGCCGACGTCATCGCCGCCGAGGACACCCGCAGGCTGCGCCGGCTGACCCAGGGGCTCGGCGTCCACACCACGGGGCGCGTCGTCTCCTACTTCGAGGGCAACGAGACCGCCCGTACGCCCGAACTCGTCGAGGCGCTGGCGGGGGGCGCCCGGGTGCTGCTGGTCACGGACGCCGGAATGCCGTCCGTCTCAGACCCCGGCTACCGGCTCGTCGCCGCCGCCGTGGAGCAGGACATCCGGGTCACCGCCGTGCCCGGCCCGTCCGCCGTGCTCACCGCGCTCGCCCTGTCCGCGCTGCCGGTCGACCGGTTCTGCTTCGAGGGCTTCCTGCCGCGCAAGGGCGGCGAACGCCTCTCCAAGCTCCGCGAGGTCGCCCGCGAGCCCCGCACGATGGTCTTCTTCGAGGCCCCGCACCGCCTGGACGACACCCTCGCCGCGATGGCCGAGGTCTTCGGCGCCGACCGGCGGGCCGCCGTCTGCCGCGAGCTGACCAAGACGTACGAAGAGGTCAAGCGCGGCCCGCTGGGCGACCTCGCCGCCTGGTCGGCCGCCGAGCAGGTACGCGGCGAGATCACCGTCGTCGTCGAGGGCGCCGGTGCCGGGGGCGAGGAACTGGACGCCGAGGAACTGGTACGCAGGGTGCGGGTGCGCGAGGAGGCGGGGGAGCGGCGCAAGGAGGCGATCGCCGCCGTCGCCGCGGACGCCGGGCTGCCCAAACGCGAGGTGTTCGACGCGGTCGTCGCGGCAAAGAATGCTGCTCGGACCGGCCACGCGGACGGCAAAGGACTATCGTGAAAAGCAAAGCGAGAGCCGCGTACCGGGCCGTTTCGCCACGACAAGGCCAAAACCGCTCCAATACTCGACAGGGCCCGGTGCGCTCCAGCCGGTAAAGGCGTCCACTGGACGAAGGACGCATTCTCCGGAGTGCTTGTCCGGCGGACAAGAGGAGCAGGCATGAGCGACATCGTAGAAACCACCGTGCACGAGGCCTACGCCTTCGCCTGCATGAGGTGCGGACACGGCTGGGAGCAGGCCTACGAGATAGAACACCACGTCGACGCCTCCCAGCACGCCTACGTGGTCTACAAGGCGGACGGCGAGCGGGTGCCCTCCCCCCTCTCCACCCCCACCTGCGCGAACTGCGGCGGGCACGTCGTACGGATCATGCGGGCCGGCCGGGTATCGACCGTCCAGCAGCTACTGCGCGACCAGAACCCCACCCAGGCGCCGGCGGGGCCGCTGCCCGCGGAGGCGCCGCGTGATCGGCACGGGTCGCGCGAGCGGCGCGAGTCGCGGGAGCCCCGGGAGCCCCGGGAGCCCCGGGAGCCCCGGGAGCCCCGGGAGGAGCCTGTGGCCGCCACCGCCGTTCCGGCGGCCGGCCACCACTGGCACCTCTCCGATCTTCTGCACCCGTTCCGCAAGTGACCTCGTAGGGCCGTGCGCCGCGATCCTCGTACGATCGTGGCCATGAGCCGTACCGAAGCCCCGCCGCTGCCCGAACCCCTCCGGGTGCCGGTCGCAGATTCGCACACCCACCTGGACATGCAGGACGGCACCGTGGAGGAGGGCCTGGCCAGGGCCGCCGCGGTGAACGTGACGACCGTGGTCCAGGTGGGTTGCGACGTGAAGGGCTCCCGCTGGGCGGCGGAGACGGCCGCCGCGCACGCCAACGTGCACGCCGCGGTGGCCCTGCATCCGAACGAGGCGCCGCGCATCGTGCACGGCGACCCGGAGGGCTGGTCACGGCAGGGGGCCCGCGAGGGCGGCGGCACCTCCGCGCTCCACGACGCCCTCGCCGAGATCGACGCGCTGGCCGCGCTGGACCACGTACGCGGTGTCGGCGAGACCGGGCTCGACTACTTCCGGACCGGGCCCGAGGGTGTGGCCGCCCAGGAGGAGTCCTTCCGGGCCCACATCGAGATCGCCAAACGGCACGGCAAGGCGCTCGTCATCCACGACCGCGAGGCGCACGCCGACGTCCTGCGCATCCTCGCGGAAGCGGGGGCGCCGCAGCGGACCGTCTTCCACTGCTACTCCGGCGACGCGGAGATGGCGCGGGTGTGCGCGGAGGCCGGGTATTTCATGTCGTTCGCCGGCAACGTGACGTTCAAGAACGCCCAGCCGTTGCGCGACGCGCTTTCCGTTGCGCCGACGGAGCTGGTCCTGGTCGAGACCGACGCGCCGTTCCTGACCCCGGCGCCGTTCCGGGGCCGCCCCAACGCGCCGTACCTGATCCCGGTCACGCTGCGGGCGATGGCGGCGGTGAAGGGGCTGGAGGAGGACGTGCTGGCGGCTGCGATCGCGGACAACACGGCGCGGGCGTTCGACTACTGAGTTCCCCCTTTCCGGGGTGCGGGGTTCCGTCCTCAAGCGCCGGACGGGCTGGGTTTGTGCGGGTCGCTCCGCGGGGTGCGGGTCGCCTCCTGTCCGGTGGGTGGGGGTGGGGGCCCTCCGGGCAGACTCCTCAAAAACGGCGTGTTCACCCGGGTGCGTGGAGGACCCGGGTCGTACGCCATTTTCTGCGGGGACTGCCCTGCACGCCCCCACCCGGTCTCGCTCGCGTGTGTTACGCCGGTGGTACGTCTGTCGCAGACGCGCGACGGGTGGTTCGGGGGCGTGCAGGGGAGTCCCCGCAGGACGACGAACGGATACCCGGATGCCACTGCGTACCCGCCGAACGTTCGTCGTCCGAGGAGACGCCCCGGAGGGCCCCCGGACCCCACCCACAGGCCGGGGCGCGCCTTTGAGCCCGTCCGGCGATTGAGGACGGAACCCTCCGCCCCGGGACGGGGCAAGCAACGGCAGGCCCCCCGCCCCAAGGGCCGTACGCTGAGTACGTGAGCACCACAGAGCCCGACGCCCTCCTGGGCCCCGCAGACATCCGCGAGCTGGCCGCGACCCTGGGCGTACGTCCCACGAAGCAGCGCGGCCAGAACTTCGTCATCGACGCCAACACGGTCCGCCGGATCGTGCGGACGGCGGGGGTGCGGCCGGACGACGTGGTGGTCGAGGTCGGGCCGGGGCTCGGCTCGCTGACGCTGGCGCTGCTGGAGGCGGCCGACCGGGTCGTCGCCGTCGAGATCGACGACGTGCTGGCCGCCGCCCTGCCCGCCACCGTCGCCGCCCGGATGCCGGACCGCGCCGACCGGTTCGCGCTGGTGCACTCCGACGCGATGCTCGTACGGGAACTGCCGGGCCCGCCGCCGACCGCGCTCGTCGCCAACCTCCCGTACAACGTCGCCGTGCCCGTCCTGCTCACCGTGCTGGACCGCTTCCCGAGCATCGAGCGGACCCTCGTCATGGTGCAGGCCGAGGTCGCGGACCGGCTGGCCGCCCGGCCGGGCAACAAGGTGTACGGGGTGCCGTCGGTGAAGGCCAGCTGGTACACGGACGTCAAGCGCGCCGGGTCCATCGGCCGCAAGGTGTTCTGGCCGGCGCCGAACGTCGACTCCGGGCTCGTCTCGCTGGTCCGCCGCACCGAACCCGTGGCGACGACGGCGAGCAAGCAAGAGGTCTTCGCGGTCGTGGACGCGGCGTTCGCGCAGCGCCGCAAGACGCTGCGCGCGGCCCTGGCCGGCTGGGCCGGCTCCGCACCGGCCGCCGAGGCCGCCCTGCTCGCGGCGGGCGTCTCGCCGCAGGCGCGCGGAGAGTCCCTGACGGTCGAGGAGTTCGCCGCCGTCGCCGAGAACAAGCCCGCCCAGAACACGCCCGGGAGCGCCGAGTGAGTGTCACCGTACGGGTCCCCGCCAAGGTCAACGTCCAGCTCGCGGTCGGTGCCGCGCGCCCCGACGGCTTCCACGACCTGGCGAACGTCTTCCTCGCCGTCGGTCTGTACGACGAGGTCACCGTGGTGCCCGCCGAAACGCTGCGGATCACCTGCGCGGGGCCGGACGCGGGGCAGGTTCCGCTGGACGCGTCCAACCTCGCGGCACGGGCCGCGACCGCCCTGGCCGCGCGGTACGGCATCGCGCCGGACGTGCACATCCACATCGACAAGGACATCCCCGTCGCGGGCGGCATGGCGGGCGGCAGCGCGGACGGGGCCGGTGCCCTGCTGGCCTGCGACGCGCTGTGGTCGACGGGCGCGAGCCGCGAGGAGCTGCTCGGGATCTGCGCCGAGCTGGGCAGCGACGTGCCGTTCAGCCTGACCGGCGGCGCGGCGCTCGGCACCGGGCGTGGGGAGCGGCTGACCCCGGTCGAGGTCGGCGGCGCGTTCCACTGGGTGTTCGCGGTCGCCGACGGCGGGCTGTCCACGCCGGCGGTCTACCGCGAGTTCGACCGGCTGACGGCAGGGACGCGGGTTCCCGAGCCCGTCGCGTCGGACGCGCTCCTGGACGCGCTGCGGACGGGTGACGCGAAGGCCCTGGCCGGTGCGCTGAGCAACGACCTCCAGGGCCCCGCCCTGTCGCTGCGCCCGTCGCTGGCGGACACCCTGGCGGCGGGCACCGAGGCGGGTGCCCTGGCCGCGCTGGTCTCCGGCTCGGGGCCGACGACCGCGTTCCTCACGGAGGACGCGGCGACGGCCCGCGAGGTCGCCGCCGCGCTGGCCGCGTCGGGCACCTGCCGCACCGCCCGCCCGGCGGCCTCCCCGGCACCGGGCGCGACGGTCCTGTAGGCGGTCAGCCCACCCGCACCGTCCGCTTCGCCAGTTCGTACGCCGGCAGCATGCCCTCGTGCTCGGCCGAGTCCAGGCCGCCCAGGTGGACCACGACCGGGCCCTCGGGCGCCGAAAGGGCGAAGGCGTGGGTGAGGCGCGGACCCTCCATGAGCACGCTGTGGAACGTGTAGGTCACTTCGGTCATGGCCTGCTTGCCTGTCGTGACCTGTGTGTACGTGACCTTGGACGTGTTCTCTTCGTCCTTGACGAAGCCCTCCAGCGTCTCGCGCGGCGAGGCGTCCTTGCTCTTCCCCTGCCACACCCGCAGGAACCCGATGTGCCCGGCCGGCTTGGCGTCGATCTCGCAGACCATGGTGACCGGGCCCTGCGTGGCCAAGTCGCCCAGCTCCGAGTCCGGGGCGACCGGCAAGACGGCTGCCGGCTTCCAGTCCTTCGCCAGCTCGAACGTCACCGGCAGCTCGCAGCCGGAACCGGAGGCCCCGACCGTGGCGCCCTCGGCCGCGGTCTTCGCGGCCGGCGCCCCGGCGGACTTCTCCGCCTTCGCTCCGCCGTCGGTGTCCGGCTCGGACGAGCAGCCGGTCAGCGCGGCCGCGGCCAGCAGTGCGGGCACCAGCCCGCGAACGGTACGACGCGTCATGAACATCCCCACCCCTTGATCGTTTGCGCGCAACGTACACCGGGCCGGGCGGGCGCTCGTACCGAGGTCCGCGCGGCGGCGACTACGCTGAAGGTCGGAGTTTTCCTCAATGCTGGAGCGTTCGTGGCCGTCAACCTCGTCAATGTCGAGCAGGTCAGCAAGGTGTACGGCACGCGTGCCCTGCTCGACGGTGTGTCCCTCGGCGTCTCCGAGGGCGACCGGATCGGTGTCGTCGGCCGCAACGGCGACGGCAAGACGACCCTGATCCGGATGCTGGCCCGGCTGGAGGAGGCGGACACCGGCCGTGTCACCCACAGCGGCGGACTGCGCCTGGGCGTGCTGACCCAGCACGACTCCCTCGACCCGCAGGCCACGGTCCGCCAGGAGGTCATCGGGGATCTCGCCGACCACGAGTGGGCGGGCAGCGCCAAGATCCGTGACGTGCTCACCGGCCTCTTCGGCGGGCTCGACCTGCCCGGCTTCGAGAACGGCCTGGACACCGTCATCGCCCCGCTCTCCGGCGGTGAGCGCCGCCGGATCGCCCTGGCCAAGCTCCTGATCGCCGAGCAGGACCTGATCGTCCTCGACGAGCCGACCAACCACCTGGACGTCGAGGGCATCTCCTGGCTCGCCGGCCATCTGCGGGCCCGCCGCTCGGCGCTGGTCTGCGTCACGCACGACCGCTGGTTCCTGGACCAGGTCTGCACCCGCATGTGGGACGTCCAGCGGGGCACGGTCCACGAGTACGAGGGCGGCTACAGCGACTACGTGTTCGCCCGCGCCGAACGGGAGCGGATCGCCGCGACCGAGGAGACCAAGCGGCAGAACCTGATGCGCAAGGAGCTGGCCTGGCTGCGGCGCGGCGCCCCCGCCCGCACCTCCAAGCCGCGCTACCGCATCGAGGCGGCCAACGAGCTGATCGCCGACGTGCCGCCGCCGCGCGACACCAGCGAGCTGATGAAGTTCGCCAACGCCCGGCTCGGCAAGACGGTCTTCGAGCTGGAGGACGTGACCGTCCAGGCGGGCCCCAAGACCCTGCTCACCCACCTCACCTGGCAGCTCGGCCCCGGCGACCGGATCGGCCTGGTCGGGGTCAACGGCGCGGGCAAGACCTCGCTGCTGCGGGCGCTCGCGGAGGCGGCCCGTACCCAGGGCGACGAGCAGCCCGCCGCCGGGAAGATCGTCGTCGGCAAGACCGTCAGGCTCGCCTACCTCTCCCAGGAGGTCCACGAGCTGAACCCGAACCTGCGGGTGCTGGAGGCGGTCCAGCAGGTCCGCGACCGGGTCGACCTCGGCAAGGGGCGGGAGATGACCGCCGGGCAGCTCTGCGAGAAGTTCGGCTTCACCAAGGAGAAGCAGTGGACGCCGGTCGGTGACCTCTCCGGTGGTGAGCGGCGCCGGCTCCAGATCCTGCGCCTGCTGATGGACGAGCCCAATGTCCTGTTCCTGGACGAGCCCACGAACGACCTGGACATCGAGACCCTGACCCAGCTGGAGGATCTGCTCGACGGCTGGCCGGGCTCCATGATCGTGATCTCCCACGACCGGTTCTTCATCGAGCGCACCACGGACCGGGTGATGGCCCTGCTCGGGGACAAGTCGCTGCGGATGCTGCCGCGCGGCATCGACGAGTACCTGGAGCGCAGGCAGCGTCAGGCCGAGACGGCGGTTCCGGCCGCGGCTCCCTCGGCCGGTGCGCAGGCGGCGGCCCCGGCGTCCGCGGTCTCCGCGCAGGCGGCCCGCGCGGCCAAGAAGGAGTTGCAGAAGGTCGAGCGGCAGCTCGACAAGATGTCGACCCGCGAGACGACCCTGCACGCCCAGATCGCCGAGCACGCCACCGACTTCGAGAAGGTCGCGAAGCTCGACGTCGAACTGCGCGAACTGGTCGCCGAGCGCGATGTGTTGGAGATGCGCTGGCTCGAACTGGCCGAGGACGCCTGACCGCTGAACCATTCGCCGTCGCAACTGTGCTGCGACGGGTGTGACTGCTGGGGCTTGTGGGGCGGGTGGTAGAAAGAAGCCTTGCCCGGTGCGGTGTATGACCGTGCCACTTCACAGGTGACAACGGAACAGGGGGACGGGCCGATGAGCCAGCCGCCCGGACAGCAGCCGCCGCCGCAGGGCGGGTTCGGAGCACCGTACGACCCGCAGACCGGTACGGGGGACGGGGCCGGTTCGTCCGGCCCCTACCCGCAGCCGGCCGGACCGTACGACGCACCCACCCAGCCAGGCCCGTACGGACAGCCCCCGGCCCAGCCCCAGCCAGGCCCGTACGGACAGCAGCCCCCGCGGCCACAGCCCGGCTACGGCTACCCGCCCCAGGGCTACGGCTACCCGCAGCCGGCCTCCGGGCAGCTTCCCCCGCACCGGATGCCGACCCAGCAGTACGGCGCGCCGCCGCCGGGCGGGCCGCGGGGCGGGGGCAGTTGGTTCCGGAGCGGGGCCGCGAAGATCGTCGGTGCCGTGCTCGCCGTGGCGCTCGTGGCCGGCGCCGGAATATGGTTCGCCGTCGGCGGGGACGGCGACGACAAGAAGCCCGTGGCGGGCCCGACCCACTCCGGCTCGCCCACCGTCTCGCCGTCGCCGACCAAGGGCAAGGCGAGGGGGAAGCCGGTGGTCAGCCCCGAGGAGGAGACGCGCACCATCAACGCCGGCGCCAAGTCCGGTGAGGCGAAGGTCCTCTGGCTCCAGAAGGGCGGCGTCGACCTGCCGGGCAGGGGTTCGCAGGTGTACGGCCCCTGGTTCGCCGGGGACACCGTCGTGAAGGCGATGTTCTACACGGTCTCGGGCTACTCGGTCTCCGACGGCACCCTCCAGTGGAGCTTCCGGCTCCCCGCCCAGATGTGCGCGGCGCCCTCGCTGCCCACCGACGACGGCAAGATCGTCCTGGGGATCAAGCACGACACCAAGACCGACGCCGCCTGCGACACGTTGCAGATGATCGACCTCAGGACCGGCAAGGCTGGCTGGCGCAAGACGTACGTGCGCAAGGGCGTCTGGGACGAGCTGTCCGACCTCGCGATGTCGATCAACGGCGGCACCGTGACCGTCGGCCGCGACAGCAGGTCCGAGGGGTTCCGGGTCAGTGACGGCAAGCGGCTCTTCGGCGAGCAGCCCGGCAAGTGCCAGCCGTTCGGCTTCGCCAGCGGGCCCGTGGCCATCGCGGCGACCAGCTGTCTGAACTCCGAGTACGACTACAAGGACCAGCAGGTGCAGCGGATCGACCCCGCCACCGGCAAGGTCCTGTGGACGTACAAGCTCAAGAAGGACTGGACGGTCTCGCAGTTCTACTCGGTCAGCCCGCTCGTCGTCTCGCTGAGGCAGCCGGACAAGTGGGGCATCCTGGTGCTCAACGACGACGGCACCTACCGCACCCAGCTCTCCGGCGGTCCGGGCGACTACGCGCCCCAGTGCGACGAGAAGCTGAGGTCGGCCAGCAACAACCTGGACAAGTGCATGGGCGTGGCCGCCGACGCGAACACGTTCTACGTGGGCACCGGGGCCGGTACGGACGCCGTGCGCAGCAACAAGATCGTCGCCTTCGACCTGACGACCGGCAAGTACCGCTGGTCGGCGGACTCGCCGGAGGGGCAGACGGTCTTCCCGCTGCGCGTCGAGAACGGCAAGCTGCTGATGTACGTCAACCCGACCCTGGAGAAGGGCGGCGGCATCGCCTCCCTCCCGTCCACCGGCGGCACCCCGCAGATGCTGCTGCGGCACCCGGCGTCGGGCGCCGAGATGGAGCTCGGCTTCGTCGGGCCGCGCGTCGCGTACGTGGGCGGGCGCACCGTTCTGATGCGGACGTGGCTCAGCGGCATCAACGGCGACGAAGAGGTGGACACGCGGTCCATGGTGGTCTTCGGGAACTGACGGACCGGAGCATCACGGCTCCATCACGGCCCGGTCCTCCCTTGGGAACAGGGGCGGACCGAACCGGGAGCGGGCCTGGGGCGGGTGGTACAAAGAAGTCCCGCTCGACTGACGTAACACTGCGGAATCCATGCCCGATTCGCTCCATTTCGCCGTGATCCACGGGGTCTTGACCGACCCGTGGAGCACGGGCGGGATCGCGGGGGAGTCCGGAACGGGCACCGGACCGCACGAAGGGGGACGCGCTGATGACCCAGCCGCCCGGACAGCAACCGCCGCAGGGGGGCTTCGGCGCTCCGCAGGAGCCGCCGCACGGGATACCGCAGCCGCCCCAGGGCCCGCCGCAGACGCCGCCGCCCGCCCAGCCGCCCCAGGTTCCGGCCGCTCCGCCGACCCCGCCGCCCGCGCAGCCGGGCTACGGCTACCCGCAGCAGCCGGGCCCGTACGACAAGCCGCAGCAGCCCGGACCGTACGGTCAGCAGCCCGGGCCCTACGGACAGCAGCCGCAGCAGCCCGGCCCGTACGGTCAGCCGCAGCCCGGGCCCTACGGACAGCAGCCGCAGCAGCCCGGCCCGTACGGTCAGCCGCAGCCCGGGCCCTACGGACAGCCGCAGCCCGGCCCGTACGGTCAGCCGCAGCAGCCGGGGCCGTACGGTCAGCAGCCGCAGCCCGGTTACGGCTTCCCGCCGCAGCAGTACCCCGGTGCCCCCGTGCCTCCCGGCCCGGGCGGCGGCGGCCCGTTCAAGGGCAAGCCCGCCGCGATCATCGGTGCCGCGGTCGCCGCGCTCCTGGTGATCGGCGGCGGCGTCTACTTCGCGACGAGCGGGGGTGGCGACGACGACGACAAGCCCGTCGCGAAGAAGAGCGAAGAGGTCCAGAAGCCGTCCGTCTCGCCCTCCGTGGACGAGGGCGACGGCAACGGCACCGGGCGGGAGGGCGACGACGACCTCAACAGCGGCCGCAAGGACGGCGAGGCGAAGGTCCTCTGGCTCCAGAAGAACGACGTCGACCTGCCGCACGGCGGCGCCGACGTGTACGGGCCGTGGATCGTCGGCGACACCGTCGTCAAGGGCATGTACCGCGCGGTGTCCGGCTACTCGGTGGCCGACGGCACGCAGAAGTGGACACTGAAGCTGCCCGCGGACATCTGCTCCGCGCCCGAACAGACCACCTCCGACGGCAAGATAGTCATCGCGGTCAAGAACGGCACCACGGACAAGGCCGACTGCTCCGCGCTCCAGCTGATCGACCTCAACACGGGGAAGGCGGGGTGGAAGAAGGAGGTCAAGAAGAGCGGGCTCTTCGACATCATGTCGGACCTCTCCATGGCCATCAGCGGCGACACCGTGACGGCCGGCCGCACCGGCGCCTCCAACGCCTACCGGGTGAGCGACGGCAAGGAGCTGTTCGGCAAGCGGAGCGGCACCTGCCAGCCGTTCGCCTTCGCCGGCGGCGCCAAGCTCATCGCCGCGACCAACTGCCGCACCGACGACCCCGAGAACCCGCAGCACGAGATCGAGGAGATCGATCCCACCACCGGCAAGCCCAAGTGGACCTACAAGCCCGCGCGCGGCTGGGAGGTCGACAAGGTCTACTCGGTGAGCCCGCTCATCGTCTCGCTCACCAAGGGCAGCAGCAGCGACGACAAGAAGTGGAGCATCCTCGCCCTGCGCGAGAACGGTACGCTCCGCTCCCAGCTGGTCGGTGACAAGGACGACAAGTTCGCCCCCGAGTGCGGGGGCCGTTTCGCCATCTTCGGCCAGCGCCTCGACGGCTGCACCGGTGTCGCGGCCGACGCCAACACCTTCTACATGGCGACCCAGGCCGCCACCAGCGGCTCCGCCCGCACCAACCAGGTCGTCGCGTTCAACTTGAACACCGGCAAGCCGAAGTGGAAGGCGAAGGCCCCGGCCGAGCGGACCATGAAGCCGCTGCGCATGGAGGGCGGCGACGTCCTGCTCTACGTGGACGCGGGCTACAGCAAGGGCGGCGGCATCGCCACCCTGTCCCCGGCCGGCGGCAGCCCGAAGATGCTGCTCCAGCACCCGGACTCCACCTCGTCGATCGAGAGCTCGTTCTACAACCCGAAGATCGTCTACCGGGACGGCCGTTCGTTCATCGCGAGCGGGCGGATCAGCGCGAGCAACGACAAGGAAGAGCTGGAGACGAAGACCATGATGGTTTTCGGCGACTGACGGCTCACCGCGGCATCCGAACACGGCCGGCCGCGGGCGGCAGCACCCCGCCCGCGGCCGGCTCCGGCCCACCGACCGCCCCTTTTTTTCTCCGAGGTACGCAACGCCATGACACAGCCGCCCCAGCAGCCGCCCAACGATCCGCCCCAGGGCCCGCCCCCGGGCGGCTTCGGTGCCCCGCAGGACCCCCCGCCCGGCGGCTTCGGTGCCCCGCAGGACCCGCCTCCGGGCGGTTTCGGTGCCCCGACCCCGCCGCCCGCCGGCCCGTTCGGCCAGCAGCCGAACACCCCGCCGGCCCCGGCGACCCCGCCCCCTGGCGGCTACGGCTCCCCGCCGCCCCCCGGCCCGCCCCAGCACCAGCCGGGTTACGGCTACCCGCAGGCGCCGCCGCCCCAGCAGCCCGGCTACGGCTTCCCGCAGGGCCCGCCGCAGAGCCACGACTACCCGACGCAAGCGGCGTACGGCTACCCGGGCCAGCAGGCCCACGGCTACCCGACCGCCCCGATGCAGCCGGCCTACCCGTCGCCGCAGCCGGGCGGCAAGGGGCCGAAGAAGTTCTCCACACAGGCGCAGATCATCGTCGCCGCCGTGGTCGCCGTGGCGCTGATCGTGGGCGGTGGTGTCTGGTACGCCTCCAGCGGCGGCGAGGGCGACAAGAAGGACGAGGCGGGCTCCTCCTCCGGCACCACGGGTGAGGGCAAGGGCGGCAAGGACGACAAGGGCACCACCGGCGGCAGCGGCAAGGAGAAGGCCCCGGCGAACGTCACGTCCACCGTCGGCTTCCAGCTGCCGCACCCCAAGGTCACCGACGTCACCACCGTCGCCGGCTCCTGGATGACCGACAAGGCCTACGTGAAGACGGGCGTCAACGAGATCGTCGGCTACGACCGGGACAAGGGCACCAAGCTCTGGTCGATCCCGCTCGACGGCCAGGTGTGCGCCGCCTCCACGCGCATGACCAAGGACTTCAAGACCGCCATCGCCTTCGAGGAGACCAAGCGGAGCAAGACCACCAAGTACGCCAACTGCACCGAGGTGGGTGCCCTCGACCTGGCCACCGGCAAGCTCGTGTGGAGCAAGTCGGTGACCGCGTCCACCAGCGGTGACCGCCCCGTCCGGTTCGACGAGGTCACCCTCAGCGGCAACACCGTCGCCGCCGGCGGCCTGGAGGGCGGCGCCGCCTTCGACCTGAACACCGGCGCCGAGCGTTGGAAGCCCAAGGTCAGCACCGACGGCTGCTACGACAACGGGTACGGCGGCGGCGAGGCCCTGGCCGTGGTCCGCAAGTGCGGTACGTACGACGACCCGCAGCTCGTCATCCAGGCGCTCAACCCGACCACGGGCGCCCCGCTCTCCTCGTACAAGATGCCGGCCGGCGTCGAATTCGCGAGCATCGTCTCCACCAAGCCCCTCGTGGTCGCCGCCGACGTCGGCGACACCGCCGGGGACGGCAGCGGCATCTCGGACTTCTTCTCGATCGACGCGGCCACCGGCAAGCTGATCACCCGTATCCCCGCCGACGCGGAGAAGTACGCGGCCAGCTGCCGTTCCACCAAGGTCGAGAGCTGCCAGCACCTCGCCGTCGGCAACAACCGGATCTACCTGCCCACCGAGGAGCACGACGGCGCGGGCGAGGACTACAACCGGACCAACGAGATCGTCTCCTTCGACCTCACCACCGGCAAGCAGACCGGCGACCGGGCCGACGCGGGCGACGGCTACACGGTCTTCCCGCTGCGCATGGACGGCGACAACATCATCGCGTACAAGGTGCCCCCGTACGACGCGGGCGGCGAGGTCGTCACCATCGACGGCAGCACCTTCAAGGAGACCGTCCTGATGCGGAACCCGAGTGACGAGGCCGTCCGGGACGCGGAGACCAGCTTCTCCTCCGACTACGCCGAGTACCGCTACGCGGAGGGACGGCTGTACATCTCCGAGACGATGGTCAGCGAACCCCGCAAGAGCTCGCTGGACGACAAGGAGTACCTGGTGGTCTGCTTCCGCACCGGCTGAGCCACGATCCACGGAAGTGGGGGTGGAACCGGCCGGTTCCACCCCCACACGCGTACCGGGCCGTGTAACTTGCAGGCCCTGGAGGGCCGGGGGGCCTGATGTCGGTGTACGGGGGGATGGCTCGATGAGTGTCCGGCTCATGGTGGTCGACGACCACCGCCTGCTCGCCGAGGCGCTCGCCTCGGCGCTGAAGCTGCGCGGCCACCGGGTGCTGGCCGCCGCCGCGCCCACCACCGGCGCGGCGGACCTGGTGGTCGGCCGGGCCCCCGAGGTCTGCCTGTTCGGCACGGCCGCGCCCGCCGTGCCCGGCACCTTCGACCCCGTCGTCCGGATCAGGCGCGAGCGCCCGCAGACCGCGGTGGTGGTCCTCGGCCCGGTGCCCAGCCCGCGCGGGATCGCCGCCGCGTTCGCGGCCGGCGCCGCCGGTTACGTCCGGCACGACGAGCGCATCGAGGGCGTCGAGCGCGCCATGGTCAAGGCCCGCTCCGGGGAGGCGGCCATCGCGCCCCAGCTCCTCCAGAGCGCCTTCGCGGAACTGCTCGACCCGGTGAGCCTGCCCGACGACGAGGGCCGGAAGCTGTTGCGGCTGCTCACCCCGCGCGAGGCCGAGGTCCTGGTCCGGGTCGCCGAGGGCGAGGACACCCGGCTGATCGCGGCCGGCATGCGGATCGCGCCGAGCACCGCCCGTACGCATGTGCAGCGCGTCCTGATGAAGCTCGGCGTCGGCTCCCGCCTGGAGGCCGCCGCCCTCGCCGCCCGTACCGGCCTGCTGGACCGGGCGGCGGGCACCTGGCAGGGGCCGGACCCCGTCGTGTGACGGTGTCCGGCCCCTGCCGTGTGAAGGGTCTCTAGCTCTCGGGTGTGTTCTCCGTCGTGGCGGGCGCCTCGGCCGGGGCCTGGGCCGGGCGCAGTTTCAGCCAGACCAGGAAGAACAGGCCCAGCGCCAGCATGGCGAGGCCGGTCCAGAGGTTGATGTGGACGCCCTCGGCCTTCTTCAGGTCGGCGTCGGACGGGTTGATCCCGGCGATCGTCACGATGATCCCGTAGACCACGAAGAGGCCGCCGATGATCCGCCGGATATCGAAGAGGCGGGCCGCCGTGGCGGACTTCTGCTCCAGGTCGGAGACTTCCTTGTGCAGGTCGGACATGGTGGGTTACTCCGATCAGAACGAGTAGGGGACGTAGCACAGGGCGGCGAGCACGATGGCTCCCCAGCCCAGGAGTGCGGGCCTGCGGTACCAGGCGCTGTCGCCCTCCTCGGGCACCTCGGCGGCGTCCGGGGACTCGGTTCCGTAGACGAGGCCGGCGAGTTCGGCCTCGGGCTTGGGAGCGGTGAAGAGCGTGACCGCGATCATGACGACCGCGCCGGCGACGAAGCCGACGATCGCGGAGACGAAGTTGGCCCCCTGGTCGCTCGGGATGTCGATGACACCCTGCTTGTAGATGACGAAGTAGTTGACCATCGCGGCGGTGGTACCCGCGACCAGACCCCAGACACCGGACTTCATCGATGCGCGCTTCCAGAACATGCCGATGATGAAGACCACGAACATCGGGACGTTGAAGAACGAGAAGAGCGTCTGGAGGTAGCTCATGATGTTGGAGAAGCTGGCGGCGATGAACGCCGTGCCGATGGAGGCCAGCACGCCGATCGCCGTGATCAGCCGCCCGAAGCGCAGGTAGTACGCGTCCGGCTCGTCCTTCTTCACGTACCGCGCCCAGATGTCCGTGGTGAACACCGTGTTGAACGAGGAGACGTTGGCGGCCATGCCGGCCATGAACGCGGCCAGCAGACCGGTCACCGCGATGCCGAGCACACCGTTGGGCAGCAGCTCCTGCATGAGCAGCGGGATCGCGTCGTTGTACGTCAGGTCCGAGCCGCCGGTGCCGATCTTCGGGACGAGGACGGCGGCGACCAGGCCGGGGATCATCACGAGGAAGACGATGAACATCTTCGGGAACGCGGCGATCAGCGGGGTGCGCTGGGCGGCCGAGAGGTTCTTCGCGGACAGGGCGCGCTGCACCTCGGCGAAGTTGGTCGTCCAATAGCCGAAGGAGAGGACGAAGCCGAGGCCGAGGATGATCGTCAGCCAGTTGGCGCCGAGCGGGTTGGCGTCACCGATGCCGGTGCCGCCCCAGGCCGACATGAAGTCGTGGCCGTGGCTCTTCTCCAGCGAGCCGGTCAGCCCGTCCCAGCCGCCGACGCGCTTGAGGCCCAGCAGGGTCAGCGGGATCAGCGCGGCGAGGATGACGAAGAACTGCAGCACCTCGTTGTAGATCGCGGAGGAGAGCCCGCCGATGGTGATGTAGACCAGCACGAAGAGGCCCGCGACGACGATCGCGACCCACTGCGGCCAGCCGAGCAGCGCCTCCACGACGATCGACAGGGCGTACAGGTTGACGCCCGCGATCAGGATCGCCGCGAAGGCGAAGAGTACGGAGCTCAGCAGGTGCGCCGACTTGTCGAAGCGCTGGAGCAGGAACTCCGGTACGGAGCGCACCTTCGAGCGGTAGTAGAACGGCATCATCACGAGGCCGAGGAAGACCATGGCCGGGATGGCGCCGATCCAGTACCAGTGCACCACCGCGACGCCGTACTGCGCGCCCGTCGCCGCCATGCCGAGGATCTCGGTGGCGCCGAGATTCGCCGCGACGAAGGCCAGACCGGTCACCCATGCGGGCAGTGACCGTCCGGAGAGGAAGAAGTCGAGGCTGGTCTTGACACTCGCCCGGGCGGCGAAGCCGATGCCGAGCACGACGACGAAGTAGATCGCCAGGATCGTGTAGTCGAGCCCGTTCGTGGGGAGCCGGAGCCCTGCTGCCAGATATTGCATGTGGGGGGTCTCGCTTCGTTGCGCGAACTGAACCCGAAGGAAACTACGCTCTTATGTTCAGAAAGTGAACAGTTCCCAAGAGGTTCTTTGTTTGTTTGTGATCGTATTGCCCGGAATCCTGAGCGCCACGCCCCGGAGCCGCGGCCCTCACCGCCCCTCTGCCCGCCGCGTCGGCTCATTGACGCATCTGTTGACTTGTGGTTCATTGTGTTTGCTTATGTTTGGTGGGAGGAGTCTGGTGAAGAAGACGGTTACGACGCTCGCCGACGGCCGGGAGCTGCTCTACTACGACAGCCGTGACGACGTCGTGCGCGAGGCGGCCGACACGCGCCCCCTCGACGCCGTCTCGACCGCGTCCGAGATCCGGCGCGACCCGCTGCTCGGCGACAGCGTCGCCATCGCCTCGCACCGCCAGGGCCGGATCTACCACCCGCCGGCCGACGAGTGCCCCCTGTGCCCCTCGCGCGACGGCCGGCAGAGCGAGATTCCGGAGGCGGACTACGACGTCGCCGTCTTCGAGAACCGCTTCCCCTCCCTCGCCGGCGACTCCGGCCGCTGCGAGGTCGTCTGCTTCACCTCCGACCACGACGCGTCCTTCGCCGACCTCACCGAGGAGCAGGCCGGGCTCGTCCTGGACGCCTGGACCGACCGCACCGCGGCCCTGGCCCAGCTCCCGCAGGTCAAGCAGGTGTTCTGCTTCGAGAACCGGGGCGCCGAGATCGGCGTCACGCTCGGCCACCCGCACGGCCAGATCTACGGCTACCCCTTCGTCACCCCGCGCACCGAGCTGATGCTGCGCTCCATGGCCGCCCACCACGCGAAGACCGGCGGCAACCTCTTCGACGACGTGGTGGCCCGCGAGGAGGCCGACGGCTCCCGCATCGTGCTCGCCGCCGAGCACTGGATCGCCTTCGTGCCGTACGCGGCGCACTGGCCGTACGAGGTCCATCTGCACCCCCGCCGCCGCGTCGCCGACCTGCGGGAGCTGGACAAGGCGGCGCGCACGGAGTTCCCACAGGTCTATCTGGAACTGTTGAGGCGATTCGACCGGATCTTCGGACCCGGGGAGCCGCCGACCCCGTACATCTCCGCCTGGCACCAGGCGCCGTTCGGGGTTCCCGGGCGTGAGGACTTCGGGCTGCACCTGGAGCTTTTCACCATCCGAAGGACCTCCGGCAAGCTGAAGTTCCTCGCGGGTTCCGAGTCAGGCATGAGCGTGTTCATCAACGACGTGCCGCCGGAGACCGCGGCCCAGCGACTGCGAGAGGTAGCGAGCCAGTGAGCGAGTCCCCGAAGAAGTACCTGGTGACAGGCGGTGCCGGATACGTCGGCAGCGTCGTGGCCCAGCACCTGCTGGAGGCCGGCCACACCGTCACCGTCCTGGACGACCTCTCCACCGGCTTCCGCGAGGGCGTCCCGGCCGGCGCCGACTTCGTCGAGGGCCGCGTCCAGGACGCCGCGAAGTGGCTCGACGCCTCCTACGACGGGGTGCTGCACTTCGCCGCGTACTCCCAGGTCGGCGAGTCCGTCACCGACCCCGAGAAGTACTGGGTCAACAACGTCGGCGGCTCCACCGCCCTGCTCGCCGCGATGCGCGACGCCGGGGTGCGCACCCTGGTCTTCTCCTCCACCGCCGCGACCTACGGCGAGCCGGTCTCCAGCCCCGTCACGGAGACCGACCCCACCGCCCCGACCAGCCCCTACGGCGCCACCAAGCTCGCCGTCGACCACATGATCACCGGCGAGGCCGCCGCGCACGGCCTGGCCGCGGTCTCGCTGCGCTACTTCAACGTGGCGGGGGCGTACGGCGCCTGCGGCGAGCGGCACAGCCCCGAGTCCCACCTCATCCCGCTGGTCCTCCAGGTCGCCCTCGGGCAGCGCGAGTCGATCTCCGTCTACGGCGACGACTACCCGACCCCGGACGGCACCTGCGTCCGCGACTACATCCACGTCGCCGACCTCGCCGACGCCCACCTGCTCGCCCTGGAGGCCGCCACCGCGGGCGAGCACCTGATCTGCAACCTGGGCAACGGCAACGGCTTCTCGGTCCGCGAGGTCATCGAGACGGTCCGCGAGGTCACCGGCCACCCCGTCCCCGAGACCGCGGCCCCGCGCCGCGGCGGCGACCCGGCCGTCCTCGTCGCCTCCGCCGCCACCGCCAGGGAGCGCCTCGGCTGGCAGCCGACCCGCTCCGACCTGGCCGGAATCGTCTCCGACGCCTGGACGTTCGCCCGCCGAGAGGAGCCCACCGCACCATGACCGACGACCACGCTGAGCTGACCGCCTCCTTCACCGAGCTCTACGGGAGCGCACCCGAGGGGATCTGGGCCGCACCCGGCCGGGTCAACCTGATCGGCGAGTACACCGACTTCAACGACGGCTTCGTCATGCCGCTCGCCCTCCCACACACCGCACGGGCCGCCGTCTCCGGCCGCACCGACGGCGAGCTGCGGCTGCACTCCACCGACGTGCCCGGCGGCGTCGTCCGGCTCCGCGTGGACGAGCTGGCCCCGCACGAGGGCCACGGCTGGGCGGCCTACCCGGCCGGTGTCGTCTGGGCCCTGCGCGAGGCGGGCCACCCCGTCACCGGCGCCGACATCCAGCTGACCTCCACCGTCCCCACCGGCGCCGGGCTCTCCTCGTCCGCCGCCCTCGAAGTGGTCACCGGCCTCGCCCTGAACGACCTCTTCGGGCTCGGGCTCGGCCACGCCGAGCTGGCGGTGCTCGCCCAGCGCGCGGAGAACGCCTTCGTCGGCGTCCCCTGCGGGGTCATGGACCAGATGGCGTCCGCCTGCTGCACCGAGGGCCACGCCCTGCACCTGGACACCCGCGACCTCGCCCAGCGCCAGGTGCCCTTCGACCTGGCCGCGCACGGGCTGCGGCTCCTGGTCGTCGACACCCGCGTCAAGCACGCGCTGGGCGACGGGGCGTACGCCGAGCGCCGGGCCGGCTGCGAGGAGGGCGCGCGCCTGCTCGGCATACGCACCCTGCGTGAGCTGCCGTACGAGGAGCTGGGCGCGGCGCTCGACCGGCTGGCCGAGGCCGGTGCGGACGAGTCCGTCGTGCGCTACGTACGCCACGTGGTCGGTGACAACCAGCGCGTCGAGCAGGTCATCGCGCTGCTCGACGCCGGCGATGTGCGGGCGGCCGGGCCGGTCCTCACGGCGGGGCACATCTCGCTCCGCGACGATCTGCGGGTCTCCTGCGTGGAGTTGGACCTCGTGGTCGAGACGGCGAACGCCGCCGGTGCGCTCGGCGCGCGGATGACCGGGGGCGGCTTCGGCGGCTCGGCGATCGTGCTGGTCGAGGAGGCGCAGGCGGACATGGTCGCCAAGTCCGTGCTGGAGGCGTTCACTTCGGCCGGGTACGGGACGCCGGGCGTCTTCCCGGCGGTGCCGTCGGCGGGCGCCCGCCGACTCGTCTGAACGGCCGGCAGCCGTCAGGCGAGTTCCTTCGTGAGGGTGAACTCGGTGATGCCAGGCGGGTAGTCGTCCACCTGCCCGCGTACCTCGTAGCCCCGCTTACGGTAGAAGCCGGGGGCCTGGAAGTCCCAGGTCTCCACCCGGGAGCGGGTGCACGAGCGGTCCGCCCGCGCCACCCGTTCCGCCTCGGCGAGCAGCCGCGAACCGAGGCCGGAGCCCCGGTGCCGGGCGTCGACCCAGAGCAGGTCCACATGGAGCCAGTGCGCCCAGGTCCGTCCGGTCAGCCCCGCCGCGATCCGGCCTCCGGCGTCCAACGCCCAGACCTCCAGCGGCACTTCATGCGCGTCGGGCGTCTCGCGCAGGGCGCTGATCTGCGGTGAGCGCGCGGTGTTGTCGTCCCGCAGCAGCCTGTTCAGCAGCGCACGCCGCTCCTTGTCCACTTCTGTCTCAAGATGAAACATGCCCCACAGACTATGGGCTTGCAGGGAAGCGACACCTTGACCCCCTGCAAGCCCTCAGGCCGCACTCCACCCCGACTTCAGCCAATAATCCTCCCACCCCGGTCCGCCGCCCGTACGCTGATGCACAGCGCGGGTGGGGGCCCGCGCCGCATTCAGGGGTACGAGACAGCCGGGCGCCGCACCCGCGCCGGTCCGGCCCCGTCGGGGGGACGCACGCTTCGGGGCGCCCCAGAACACACAGCATGGGGGTGCCTGTGGCCCGTATCCGGGTTCTCGTGGTGGACGACCACCGGATCTTCGCCGAATCGCTCGCCGCCGCGCTCGCGGCCGAGCCGGATGTCGAGGTGGCGGCGGCGGGCAGCGGTCCGGCCGCCCTGCGCTGTCTGGAGCGCGCGGTGGCGGAGGGCCGCGGTTACGACGTCCTGCTGGTCGACGCCGAACTCGGCGGCCCGGCCCCGCCGGGACGCACCGGCGCCGGCCCGGTCCCGGTGCCCGCCCCGCGCACCGGACAGCCGGGCCCGGTCGACGGGATCTCCCTGGTCGGCTCGGTCCGCACGGCCCGTCCCTCGGTCCGTACGGTGGTGCTCGCCGAGAAGGACGACCCGGGCCGGGCCGCGCTCGCCCTCCAGGCCGGTGCCTGCGGCTGGGTCGCCAAGGACAGCTCGCTGCAACGGCTGCTCGCGGTGATCAGGGGTGTGCTGCGCGACGAGACCCATCTGCCCGCCGCCCTGCTCACCGGGGTGCTGCGGGAGCTGCTGGCCGACCGCAAGCACCGCACCGAGAGCGAGGAGCTGGTCGAGTCGCTGACCCCGCGCGAGTGCGAGGTGCTGCGGTGCATGGTCGCGGGCCTGGGCCGCAAGGCGGTCGCGGAACGGCTCTTCCTCTCCCCGCACACCGTGCGCACGCACATGCAGAACGTGCTGGGGAAGCTGGGCGTGCACTCGACCCTGGCGGCCGTGGCCCTGGCCAGGCGCGCGGGCGTCGGCCCGGTCGAACTGGAGGAGCCGGGGCTACCCGGGGATGTTGTCGAACGGGGCAGTCAGTTGGCGTAGCAGCCCGGCCAGCTCGGCGCGCTGCTGGCGCGACAGCTCGCCCAGGATGGCGCGCTCCTGGGCCAGCAGGCCGGCCAGCGACTGGTCGGCCTTGTCGCGGCCCTCGGCGGTGAGGCGGACCAGGACCCCGCGCCGGTCGCTGGGGTCGGGGAGCCGTTCGACCAAATTCTTCTTGGTGAGGCGGTCGATGCGGTTGGTCATCGTGCCCGAGGTGACCAGCGTCTGGGTGAGCAGCTGGCCGGGGGAGAGCTGGTAGGGGGCGCCGGCGCGGCGCAGCGACGTGAGTACGTCGAACTCCCACGGCTCCAGCTGGTGCTCGGCGAAGGCGATTCTGCGGGCCCGGTCGAGGTGGCGGGCCAGGCGGGAGACGCGGCTGAGGACCTCGAGTGGTTCCACGTCGAGGTCGGGGCGCTCGCGGCGCCATGCAGCGACCAGTCGGTCGACCTCGTCCTCCATGTGGATCAGTGTAGAGGGTCTGTCGACATGAAGTCTCTTGAATTCAAGTGTCTTGACATCAAGATACTCTGTGGCGATCCTGGGAACCATGACCGCACCCCTCTGGGACCCGCAGCAGTACCTGCGCCACGCGGACCACCGCACCCGCCCCTTCCACGACCTCATCGCCCGCGTCCCCGACCCGCCCGACGCCCCCGCACCCCGCATCGCCGACCTGGGCTGCGGCGCCGGCAACGTCACCGCGCTGCTCGCCGAGCGCTGGCCCGACGCCCGGATCACCGGCTACGACAACTCCCCGCAGATGCTGGAACGGGCCCGCGCCCACGCCACGGACCTGCTGGACTTCGCCGAGGCCGACGCCGCCACCTGGACGCCCTCGGAGCCGTACGGCCTGATCGTCTCCAACGCCCTGCTCCAGTGGGTACCCGGCCACGCCGACCGCCTCGGGGACTGGCTGGACGCCCTCCTCCCCGGCGGCACCCTCGCCCTCCAGGTCCCCGGCAACTTCGACCAGCCCAGCCACGCCCTGATGCGCGAACTCGCCGAGTCGCCGCGCTGGCGCCCCCGCCTGGGCGGCCGGCTGCGCCACGCCGACGCCGTACTGAGCCCCGCCGGATACCTGGACCGGCTGGCGGGCCCCGGCGTCGCCGCCGACGTCTGGGAGACCACCTACCTCCACCTCCTGCCGGGCGAGGACCCCGTCCTGGACTGGGTGAAGGGCACCGGCCTGCGTCCCGTCCTCACCGCCCTCGCCGACGACGAGGAGGCGCGGGACGCCTTCCTCGCCGAGTACCGCGACCTGCTGCGCACGGCCTACCCCCGGGGCCCGCACGGCACGGTCTTCCCCTTCCGCCGCATCTTCGCCGTCGCCCACCGGGAGAAGTGACGGCTCCGGACACGGCGGCGCCCCGCCCCCGCGTGGTGTGCGGGGGCGGGGCGCCGTGGGTACGCGGGCCGGGCCGAAGGGCTCAGTACAGGCCGTTGTAGGTGTCCCAGCCGTAGCCGATCTTGACGCGCTTGGTGAGCTGGCCGGTGCCGGTGGACGTGTAGCGGTACACGTCGCCCTTGCCGTCGACGCCGATCAGGTCGGCCCTGCCGTCACCGTCGATGTCGCCCGGAGCGGCGAACTGCTTGTAGATGTTGTAGCCGGTGCCGATCTTGACGCGGGCCGAGAGCGGCTTGGCGGCGTCGCCCGTGCCCTTGTACAGGTAGAGCGTGCCGTCCTTGTCGCGGGCCACGACGTCCGCGATGCCGTCGCCGCTGAGGTCGCCGGCGCCGACGATCTTGTTGTACGTCTGGTAGCCGTAGCCGACCTTGACCTTGGCGGCGAACTTGGTGCCGAGGCCGTTGCCCTTGTACAGGTACAGGTCGCCCTTGGTGTCGCGGGCCAGCAGGTCGCCCTTGCCGTCGCCGCTCAGGTCGCCCGGACCGGTGAGGCTGTTGTAGACCTGCCAGCCGGACCCGATGTAATTCGCGCCGACGTAGAGCTGGCCCTGGTACTGCTGGACGAGGTCGCCCCAGCCGTCGTTGTCCAGCGAGGAGGCGAGCGACAGGCTCACCTGGTTCCAGCCGGAGTCCGAGCTGTCCAGCTGGCGGGGGAAGAACTGCCCGTTGTTCCGGGCCTGGTACCAGTAGAGGCTGCCGCCCTTGGTGCGGCCCTCCACCTCGTGCTTGCCGAAGTCCGGGTTGCCGCCCGCGCCGACGAACAGCGCGGCCGCGTTCCACCCGCTGCCGGCGGCGACGCGCGGCTCGAAGGTGCCGTACCCGGTGGACAGGTAGGTGTAGACGTCGCCGCCCGTCTTGCGGGCGATGAGGTCGCCGAGGCCGTCGCCGTCGATGTCGTCGACACCGATGAGCTGGTTGTAGATGTCGTAGCCGTAGCCGACCTTGACGCGCGCCTTGAACGGCTTCGCCGGGTCGCCGGTGCCCGCGTAGAAGTACAGGTCACCGCCGGTGGTACGGGCGATGATGTCACCGAGCCCGTCGCCGTTGACATCGTTGGCGCCCACGATCTGGTCGTAGGTGTTCCAGCCGTAGCCCACCTTGACACCGGCCTTGAAGGGCGCGCTGTCGACCTTGCCGGTGGAGATGTAGACGTAGATGTCGCCGGAGGGCGTACGCGCGATCAGGTCGCCGCGGCCGTCACCGTTCAGGTCGCCGGGGGAGACGACCTTGTTGTACTTCTGCCAGCCGATGCCCGACCAGGTGGAGTAACCGGTGCCGTCCGCGCCCCAGCTCTGGTAGAGCGAGAGCGTGCCCGACGCCGAGAGCGTCAGGACCTCGGCCATGCCGCCGCCGTCGAGGTCGCCCGGCGTGATGATGTCCTTGGGCGTCTCGAACTGGTCGTCACTGTTGATCGTGTACGGGTGCGAGCCCGACGCGTCCGTGATGGCGTACAGGTTGCCGTCCAGCGCCCGGTACAGCGTGTCGCTGTAGCCGTCGCCGTCCACGTCCATGCGCGGGTTGGCCGGGATGGCGGCGGCGGCGGACCCGGCGCCCGGCGCGCGCGAGGCACCGGACTTCTTCTTCGGGGTGCGCTTGGGCAGCGTGAGCGTCGGCTGTCCGCCGGACTCGGGGGTGAACTGCGGGGTGGCGCCGCGCGGGGCGGGCGCCGAGTCGTCGGCCGAGGCCGGGGCCGCCAGCAGCATGCCGGCGGAGAGGACGAGTGCGGTGCAGGCCGCGAGTCGCCGCGCGCGCTTCGAGCGCGGAACAGAGCGGCCGGGTTCCACAGAAGACAAAGCCCCCCCAGGGGTAAGTGGTGGAACCGGGAGAATCGCCTTCACGGGTGCATGACATGCAGCGGTGAAGCATTCCCGGGATGTTCACAGACTCTACAACTGTGGACAGCGGGACTGAAGTGGTTTAGCCATGGATCAAGGTTGCGGCTTCGCCACACCGGTCCCGCGCCGGCCCCACACCGCCCCCGCACCGCGCCCCCGCACCATCACCCGCCGGCCGCTCAGCTCTTGCGATGGCCGATCAGCCGCGGCTTCGACTCCAGGTTCTCCAGACCGTGCCAGGCCAGGTTCACCAGATGGGCGGCGACCTCCGCCTTCTTCGGCCTGCGCGCGTTCACCCACCACTGCCCGGTCAGCGCCACCATGCCCACCAGCGCCTGCGCGTACAGCGGGGCCAGCTTCGCGTCGAAGCCGCGGGCCTTGAACTCCAGCCCGAGGATGTCCTCCACCTGGGTGGCGATGTCGCTGATCAGGGAGGCGAACGTGCCCGTGGACTGGGCGACCGGCGAGTCACGGACCAGGATGCGGAACCCGTCCGTGTACGTCTCGATGTAGTCCAGCAGGGCGAACGCCGCCTGTTCCAGCAGTTCACGCGGATGGCCCGCGGTCAGCGCACCGGTCACCATGTCCAGGAGCTGGCGCATCTCCCGGTCCACCACGACCGCGTACAGCCCCTCCTTGCCGCCGAAGTGCTCGTAGACGACCGGCTTCGAGACCCCCGCACGGGCGGCGATCTCCTCGACCGACGTGCCCTCGAAGCCCTTGTCGGCGAACAGGGTGCGACCGATGTCCAGCAGTTGCTCGCGGCGTTCCTTCCCGGTCATCCGCACGCGGCGGGCACGCCGCGTGGAAGGTGCACGGGTGTTCTCGCTGCTTGCGCTGGAGTCGGTCGCCACGTCGTCCATCATGCCGGGTCGGCCGCCGCGCGGTTGCGCCGGGACTCGATACGGTCGGAGTCGGGCCAGCGCACGTCGGACGCCCAGCCGGCCTGCTCGAACCACCGGATCAGCCGGGCGCTCGAATCGATCTGACCCCGCATCACCCCGTGCCGCGCGCTGGTCGGGTCCGCGTGGTGCAGGTTGTGCCAGGACTCGCCGCACGACAGGACCGCCAGCCACCACACGTTGCCGGACTTGTCACGGGACTTGAAGGGGCGCTTGCCGACCGCGTGGCAGATCGAGTTGATCGACCACGTCACGTGGTGCAGCAGGGCCACCCGTACCAGGGAGCCCCAGAAGAACGCCGTCGCCGCACCCCACCACGACATCGTGACCAGGCCGCCGACCAGCGGGGGGATCGCCAGCGAGACGATCGTGAAGGTCAGGAAGTGGCGCGAGATGCCGCGGATCGCCGGGTCCTTGATCAGGTCCGGCGCGTACTTCTGCTGCGGCGTCCGCTCCTCGTCGAACATCCATGCGATGTGGGCCCACCACAGGCCCTTCAGGAGCGCGGGCAGCGTCTCACCGAAACGCCACGGCGAGTGCGGGTCGCCCTCCGCGTCCGAGAAACGGTGGTGCTTGCGGTGATCGGCCACCCAGCGCACCAGCGGGCCTTCGACGGCCAGCGAACCGGCCACCGCCAGAGCGATGCGGAGCGGACGCTTCGCCTTGAACGAGCCGTGCGTGAAGTACCGGTGGAAACCGATCGTGATGCCGTGGCAGCCGATGAAGTACATCGCCACCAGCAGGCCCAGATCGAGCCAGCTCACACCGCGGCCCCAGGCCAGCGGCACCGCCGCGACCAGCGCCACGAACGGCACGACGATGAACAGCAGGAGCGCGATCTGCTCGATCGACCGCTTGTTGTCCCCGCCGAGCGTGGCGGAGGGAAGAGCCTGATCACCGGCCGCCGGAGCGGCCTCGATCACTTCGGGGCTGGTCTTCATGGGGAGTCCCCTGAGGGTGAGAACGGGTCGGACAGCCGGAGTTACGCACCCGTAACCTACGGCCTCGTAAGTATGGCAGTGCGGAGGCCCGCCCACGAGAGGGCGAAACACCGCGCACAGACGGGCGAATACCGGGTAGACACAGACCGCGTACCCCGGACGGACACGTCACGAACAGAGGACACCTTCCGGGGCGCGAACAGCACCGAGAGCACGGACACCTATCCTGGAGAGGTCGGACAGCGCGGTCCGCACCCTGCTTTCCGGGGTGGCGTCGGCATCCGCCGACCGCGGTCCCCGGGTCCCGTGCACAACCACTGCAAGGAGCCGCACACTGTGAGCAGTGCCGACCAGACCCCCGCCGCCAGCCCCGAGCTGCGCGCCGACATCCGCCGCCTCGGCGACCTGCTGGGCGAGACCCTGGTACGCCAGGAGGGGCAGGAACTCCTCGACCTCGTCGAGCGCGTCCGCGCCCTGACCCGCACCGACGGCGAAGCCGCGGCCGAGCTCCTCGGCGACACCGAACTGGAGACCGCGGCCCAGCTCGTCCGCGCCTTCTCCACGTACTTCCACCTCGCCAACGTCACCGAGCAGGTCCACCGCGCCCACGAGATGCGCGACCGCCGCGCGGCCGAGGGCGGACTCCTCGCCCGCACCGCCGACCGGCTCAAGGACGCCGACCCGGAGCACCTGCGCGCCACCGTCAAGAACCTCAACGTGCGCCCCGTCTTCACCGCGCACCCCACCGAGGCCGCCCGGCGCTCCGTCCTCAACAAGCTCCGCCGCATCGCGGCTCTCCTCGACACGCCCGTCATCGAGGCCGACCGCCGCCGCCAGGACCTCAGACTCGCCGAGAACATCGACCTCATCTGGCAGACCGACGAGCTGCGCGTCGTGCGGCCCGAGCCCGCCGACGAGGCCCGCAACGCGATCTACTACCTGGACGAGCTGCACGCCAACGCCGTCGGCGACGTCCTGGAGGACCTGGCCGCCGAACTCGAACGGGTCGGCGTCGAACTCCCCGCCGGCACCCGCCCCCTCACCTTCGGCACCTGGATCGGCGGCGACCGCGACGGCAACCCCAACGTGACCCCCGAGGTCACCTGGGACGTGCTGATCCTCCAGCACGAGCACGGCATCACCGACGCCCTCGAACTCGTCGACCAGCTGCGCGGACTGCTCTCCAACTCCATCCGCTACACCGGCGCCACCGACGAACTCCTGGCCTCCCTGCAGACCGACCTCGAACTCCTCCCCGAGATCAGCCCCCGCTACAAGCGGCTGAACGCCGAGGAGCCCTACCGCCTCAAGGCCACCTGCATCCGCCAGAAGCTCGTCAACACCCGCGAGCGCCTGGCCACCGGCCGCCCCCACCGCCCCGGCTGCGACTACCTCGGCACCGCCGAACTCATCGCCGACCTCACCCTCGTCCAGGACTCCCTGCGCCGGCACCGGGGCGGCATCGTCGCCGACGGCCGCATGGACCGCACCATCCGCACGCTCGCCGCGTTCGGCCTCCAGCTCGCCACCATGGACGTCCGCGAACACGCCGACGCCCACCACCACACCCTCGGCCAGCTCTTCGACCGGCTCGGCGAGGAATCCTGGCGCTACGCCGACATGCCCCGCGACTACCGGCAGAAGCTCCTCGCCAAGGAACTGCGCTCCCGCCGCCCGCTCGCGCCCACCCCGGCCCCGCTGGACGCCGCCGGCGAGAAGACCCTCGGCGTCTTCCACACCATCAGCCAAGCCTTCGAGCGGTTCGGCCCCGAGGTCATCGAGTCCTACATCATCTCGATGTGCCAGGGCGCCGACGACGTCTTCGCCGCCGCAGTCCTCGCCCGCGAGGCCGGCCTCATCGACCTCCACGCAGGCTGGGCCAAGATCGGCATCGTCCCGCTCCTGGAGACCACCGACGAGCTGCGCGCCGCCGACGTCATCCTCGACGAGATGCTCGCCGACCCCTCCTACCGCCGCCTCGTCTCCCTGCGCGGCGACGTCCAGGAGGTCATGCTCGGCTACTCCGACTCCTCCAAGTTCGGCGGCATCACCACCTCCCAGTGGGAGATCCACCGCGCCCAGCGCCGGCTGCGCGACGTCGCCCACCGCTACGGCGTACGGCTGCGCCTCTTCCACGGCCGCGGCGGCACCGTCGGCCGCGGCGGCGGCCCCTCGCACGACGCGATCCTCGCCCAGCCCTGGGGCACCCTGGAGGGCGAGATCAAGGTCACCGAGCAGGGCGAGGTCATCTCCGACAAGTACCTCATCCCCGCCCTCGCCCGCGAGAACCTGGAACTGACCGTCGCGGCCACCCTCCAGGCCTCCGCCCTGCACACCGCGCCCCGCCAGTCCGACGAGGCCCTGGCCCGCTGGGACGCGGCCATGGACACCGTCTCCGACGCCGCCCACGCCGCCTACCGCAAGCTCGTCGAGGACCCGGACCTGCCCGCGTACTTCCTCGCCTCCACCCCGGTGGACCAGCTCGCCGACCTGCACCTGGGCTCGCGGCCCTCCCGCCGCCCCGGCTCGGGCGTCTCGCTCGACGGCCTGCGGGCCATCCCGTGGGTGTTCGGCTGGACCCAGTCGCGGCAGATCGTGCCCGGCTGGTTCGGCGTCGGCTCCGGCCTCAAGGCCCTGCGCGAGGCCGGTCTCGACACCGTCCTGGAAGAGATGCACGAGCAGTGGCACTTCTTCCGCAACTTCCTCTCCAACGTGGAGATGACCCTCGCCAAGACGGACCTGCGCATCGCCCGGCACTACGTCGACACCCTCGTCCCCGACGAGCTGAAGCACGTCTTCGACGTCATCGAGGCCGAACACGCCCTCACCGTGCAGGAAGTCCTCAAGGTCACCGGCTCCACCGAACTGCTCGGCACCAGCCCGGTGCTCCAGCAGACCTTCGCCATCCGTGACGCCTACCTGGACCCGATCTCCTACCTCCAGGTCTCCCTGCTGGCCCGCCAGCGCCAGGCCGCCGAGCGCGGCGAGGAAGCCGACCCGCTGCTCGCCCGCGCCCTGCTGCTGACCGTCAACGGTGTCGCCGCGGGCCTGCGCAACACCGGCTGACCCGCACGGATCGCGGGCGGGGCGCGCTCAGCGCCTCACAGGGCGATGAACGCCGCCATCAGCAGCGCCCCGCCCGCGATCCCGGCGCCCCACGCCGTCCGGGTCAGCCGCAGACCCCCGCCGATCACCAGCGCCGCCAGCACGAGTGCCCCGCCCAGCGGCACCCACGCATGCATGAACCCCGCGGCCCCGGTCCGCACCACCTCGTCCGTGCCCGGCTTCACCACCACGGGGAACCGGTCACCCTTGCGGGCCGCCACCGACTTCTCCACCGACACCCGGGAGCGCGCCCCGGCCCCGTCGGACGGCGCGAACGGCCCCGTACAGACCTCGCTGCCGCACCCCGTCACCGTCATCGTCCCGTGCTCGCGCCCCTTGGACAGCACGATGTGGTGCGCCGCGTCCCACGACGACAGCACACCCGCCACCAGCAGCACCAGCACGACACAGCCCAGCGCCGCGTCGCGGCCGTAGCGCAGGGCACGGCGGGAGGAGCTCCGCTTCGCGCCGCTCACGTGTTGTACGCCGACTGGGCCCGCTCCAGCCCCTCCGCCAGCAGGCATTCCACCGCGTCGGCCGCCCGGTCCACCTCGTAGGCCAGCTCCTTGCGCTCGGTGGACGAGAAGTCCTTCAGCACGAAATCGGCCACCTGCATCCGGCCCGGCGGCCGGCCGATCCCGAACCGGACCCGGTGGTAGTCCGGCCCCATCGACTTCGTCATCGACTTCAGCCCGTTGTGCCCGTTGTCGCCGCCGCCCAGCTTCAGCCGCAGCGTCCCGTAGTCGATGTCCAGCTCGTCATGGACCGCCACCACATGGTCGAGCGGCACCTTGTAGAAGTCCCGCAGCGCCGCGACCGGCCCCCCGGACAGATTCATGTACGACATCGGCTTCGCGAGCACCACCCGCCGGCTCAGCGGACCGGGCGGACCGATCCGGCCCTCCAGCACCTGCGCCTGCGCCTTCGGGGCGCGCTTGAACTTCCCGCCGATCCGTTCGGCGAGCAGGTCGGCGACCATGAAGCCGACGTTGTGCCGGTTCGCCGCGTACTCGGGGCCGGGATTGCCCAGCCCCACGATCAGCCAGGGGTCGGTGGCGTCGGACATCGCGCGAAGTCTCCTCATTCGTACACGTAAAGCGGGCGGGGACAGGAAAACGGGGCGGCGGTTCCCGGAAGGGAGACCACCGCCCCGTCAGTCAAGCAGGCGGGACGAGGCTCAGGGCCTAGGCCTCGGCGCCCTCGGCGCCCTCGGCGGACGGCTCCTCGGCCTGCGCGGCGACGACCGCGAGAACGACCGCGTCCGGGTCGGCCTCGGCCAGCACCGAACCGGCCGGCAGCGGGATGTCCTTGGCGAGGATCGACGCACCGGCGTCCAGGCCCTGCACGGAGACCGTGACGGACTCGGGGATGTGGGTGGCCTCGGCCTCGACGAGCAGCGTGTTCATCACGTACTCCAGCAGGTTGCCGCCCGGGGCCAGGTCGCCCTCGGCGTGCACCGCGACCTCGACGTTGACCTTCTCGCCGCGCTTCACGGTCAGCAGGTCGACGTGCTCGATGTCGCCCTTGAGCGGGTTGCGCTGCACGGCCTTCGGGATGACCAGGGCGTCCTTGCCGTCGATCTCCAGACCGATCAGGACGTTGGCGGTGCGGAGCGCGAGCTGCAGCTCGTGGCCCGGCAGCGTGATGTGGACGGACTCGGCGCCGTGGCCGTAGACGACCGCGGGGACCAGGTTGGCGCGACGCGCACGACGGGCGGCGCCCTTGCCGAACTCGGTACGGACCTCGGCGTTGAGCTTGATCTCGGCCATGACGGCACTCCTCGTAAGGTGACGAAAACTACGGATGGTCACCCGGCCCACGACAGGCCTGCTACGAAGAGCGCGCCGATAACGGATCGCCGTACTTATGAGTACGGCCTCCCTCGCCGAGCAACTCGCTGAGTCTACCCGGCGGGGAGGCCGCACCCCAAAGTGGATCAATGGCGACGCGGTCGCCACCGCACTTCCTGTCCTACTGCTCCTCGAACAGGCTCGTGACCGAGCCGTCCTCGAAGACCTCACGCACCGCGCGCGCGATCGTCGGCGCGATCGACAGCACCTTGATCTTGTCGAGCTCCAGCTCACCCGGCGTCGGCAGGGTGTCCGTGAACACGAACTCGCTCACCTTCGAGTTCTTCAGGCGGTCCGCGGCGGGGCCCGACAGGACGCCGTGCGTCGCCGTCACTATGACGTCCTCGGCGCCGTGCGCGAACAGGGCGTCGGCGGCGGCGCAGATCGTGCCGCCCGTGTCGATCATGTCGTCGACCAGGACACAGACCCGGCCCTTCACATTGCCGACGACCTCGTGGACCGTCACCTGGTTCGCGACGTCCTTGTCCCGGCGCTTGTGCACGATCGCCAGCGGGGCGTCCAGCCGGTCGCACCAGCGGTCGGCGACCCGTACCCGGCCCGCGTCCGGCGAAACGATCGTCAGCTTGGAACGGTCCACCTTCGCGCCCACGTAGTCCGCCAGGATCGGCAGCGCGAACAGGTGGTCCACCGGGCCGTCGAAGAAGCCCTGGATCTGGTCGGTGTGCAGGTCGACGGTGAGGATGCGGTCGGCACCCGCCGTCTTCATCAGGTCCGCGACCAGACGGGCCGAGATCGGCTCACGGCCGCGGTGCTTCTTGTCCTGGCGGGCGTAGCCGTAGAACGGCACGATCACCGTGATCGAACGGGCCGAAGCGCGCTTCAGCGCGTCCAGCATGATCAGCTGCTCCATGATCCACTTGTTGATCGGAGCCGTGTGGCTCTGGATCAGGAAGCAGTCGGCGCCGCGTGCCGACTCCTGGAAGCGGACGTAGATCTCACCGTTGGCGAAATCGAAGGCCTTCGTCGGCACGAGGCCCACACCCAGCTGGTGCGCGACCTCCTCGGCCAGCTCGGGGTGGGCGCGGCCGGAGAAGAACATCAGTTTCTTCTCGCCGGTCGTCTTGATCCCGGTCACAGCACAGTCTCCTCAGACGTGTTCCTGGCGCTGCACGCAGATGTCCCGATGTGCAACGAGCCAGCCGAAATGGGGTGAGCATCTATCACGGTACGCCGTGCGCGACGCACCTGTTTCCGGTCAGCTTTCGCTGCCCGAGTCCTCCGCGGCCGCCTGAGCCGCCTGCGCGGCGGCGCTTCCCGGACGCTTGCGCGCCACCCAACCCTCGATATTCCTTTGCTGGCCCCGGGCGACGGCCAGCGAACCGGACGGTACGTCCTTGGTGATGACCGAGCCGGCGGCGGTGTACACGCCGTCCCCGACCGTGACGGGCGCCACAAACATATTGTCCGACCCGGTCCGGCAGTGGGAGCCGATCGTCGTGTGGTGCTTGGCCACCCCGTCGTAGTTCACGAAGACGCTCGCCGCACCGATGTTGGTGTGGTCGCCGATGGTCGCGTCCCCCACGTACGACAGGTGCGGGACCTTCGTGCCTTCCCCGATCGTGGCGTTCTTCATCTCCACGTACGTACCGGCCTTGGCCTTCGGGCCGAGCTTCGTCCCCGGCCGCAGGTAGGCGTACGGGCCCACCAGCGCGCCCGGACCCACCTCGGCCCCGTCCGCGACGGTGTTGTCCACCCGCGCGCCCGCGTGCACGACGGTGTCCGTCAGGCGCGAGTTCGGGCCCACCTCGGCGTCCTCCGCGAGGTGCGTGGTGCCCAGCAGTTGCGTCCCCGGGTGCACGATCGCGTCCCGCTCGAACGTCACCGTCACGTCGATCAGCGTCGAGGCGGGGTCGACCACGGTCACCCCGGCCGTCATCGCCCGTTCGAGGAGGCGCTGGTTCAGCAGCCGGCGGGCCTCCGCGAGCTGCACCCGGTTGTTGATGCCCAGGATCTCCCGGTGGTCGCCCGCCACCGAGGCGCCGACCCGGTGTCCGGCCTCGCGCAGGATGGACAGCACGTCGGTGAGGTACTCCTCGCCCTGGCTGTTGTCCGTACGCACCTGGCCGAGTGCCTGGGCGAGGAGCTTCCCGTCGAACGCGAAGACCCCGGAGTTGATCTCCCGGATCGCGCGCTGCTCGTCGTCGGCGTCCTTGTGCTCGACGATCTCGGTCACCGCGCCGCTCGCCGGGTCGCGGACGATCCGCCCGTATCCGGTGGCGTCGGGGACCTCGGCGCTGAGCACGGTGACGGCGTTGCCGTCGGCGGTGTGCGCCGCGGCGAGCGCGGCGAGCGTCTGTCCCGACAGCAGCGGGGTGTCCCCGCACACCACGATCACGGTGCCCTCGACGACCCCGCCCAGCTCGTCGAGCCCGACCCGCACCGCGTTCCCGGTGCCCTTCTGCTCGGCCTGGTAGGCGGTGCGCACCTGGGCGTCCGCGGCGGTGAGGTGAGCGGTGACCTGCTCACTGGCGTGGCCCACGACGACGACGAGGTGGAGCGGGTCCAGCTCGCGGGAGGCGGCGACGACATGACCGACGAGCGAGCGCCCGGAGATCTCGTGCAGAACCTTGGGAGTCTTCGACTTCATGCGGGTGCCCTCACCCGCTGCGAGGACGACGACGGCTGCCGGGCGTACGGAGCTCACGGATAGGCCCTTCGGCTTCGGGTGGTGGACATCCGCAGGATACCGGGGGGCCCGGAGCCGGACATGAGCGCGGGCCCCGACCGGTTGGGTCGGGGCCCGCGTGACTGAGCTCCCCCACCAGGACTCGAACCCGGACAGATGGCACCAAAAGCCACAGTGCTGCCAATTACACCATGGGGGAACAACTCCGGCTGAAACGGACAGTCGCCCGGATCGCCGGATCGGCACCCAACACTATGCCGTACCAAGCCCCTTGTATGCGACGAGGATGCGGTTGCCTCCGGTCGAACGTACGACGTGCTGTGCAGGTCCCCCGAAAACGAGATGCGGCCGCCCGTACGCTGGTTGCCATGACCGCAACGGGGGAAGACCGGGAAGCGGCGGGACCGACCACCCGTGGCTACTGGTGGTGGGAACGGCGGCGGAGCGTCGCGCTGGATGTGGGGTTGGCGCTGGTCTCGGCGCTGGAATGCGGGCTGGAAGGGGTGGACTTCGCGGGGGACACCGGGCTGCCGGTGGCCTTCGGGGTGGTGTTCGGGCTGATCGCGGGGGCCGTGCTGCTGGTGCGCCGGCGGTGGCCGATCGCGGTGGTGCTGGTGTCGATCGCGACGACGCCGGCCGAGATGGGCTTCCTGATGGGGCTGATCGGCCTGTACACGCTGGCCGCCTCCGAGGTGCCCCGGCGGATCACCGCGGTGCTGATGAGCATGTCCCTGGTGGGGACGTTCATCGTGACGTACGTACGGCTGCGGCAGGGCGTCGACGAGAACGCCGACTTCGGGCCCGGCGACTGGTACGTCCCCATGCTGTCCCTCTTCATGGCCGTCGGGCTGGCCGCGCCGCCGGTGCTGTTCGGCCTCTACATAGGGGCGCGGCGGCGGCTGATGGAGAGCCTGCGGGAGCGGGCGGATTCGCTGGAGCGGGAGCTGTCGCTGCTCGCGGACCGGGCCGAGGAGCGGGCCGAGTGGGCGCGTACGGAGGAGCGGACCCGGATCGCCCGCGAGATGCACGACGTGGTGGCCCACCGGGTGAGCCTGATGGTGGTGCACGCGGCGGCCCTCCAGGCGGTGGCGCCGAAGGACCCGGCGAAGGCGGTGCGCAATGCCGTCCTGGTCGGGGACATGGGGCGCCAGGCCCTGACGGAGCTGCGCGAGATGCTGGGCGTGCTGCGGGCGGGCGAGCCGACGGTGGCCCGGGTGGCCAAGGTGCCGCTGGCCTCGGTGGGCCGGGCGGCGCCGCCCGCGCCGGAGGACGGGCCGCGGCTGGACGAGGTCGAGGCGCTGGTCGGTCAGTCGCGGGCCGCGGGGATGACGGTGGAGCTGTCGGTGGAGGGCTCCGCCCGCGCGTACGCGCCCGAGGTCGAGCAGACCGCGTACCGCGTGGTGCAGGAGGCCCTGACGAACGTGCACAAGCACGCGGCGGGCGCCAGGACGTGGGTACGGCTGGCGCACCGGGGCGCCGAGGTCGCCATGCAGGTGGAGAACGGCCCGTCGGACGCGGCGACGGCGGACGCGGGGCTGCCCAGCGGGGGCAACGGCCTGGTCGGGATGCGCGAGCGGGTGCTCGGCCTGGGCGGCGTCTTCGTGTCGGGGCCGACGGACGCGGGCGGCTTCCGGGTGTCGGCGGTGTTGCCGGACGGCGGGGGCGTTTCCGGCCCGTGAGGCGGGGGCGTTTCCGGCCGTGGGGCGGAGGCAACGTCGGCCCGTCCGGCGGGGGCGTTTCCGGCCGTGGGGCGGGGCATCGTCGGCCCGTGGGGCGGGGCGTTTCCGGGCCGTGGGGCGGGGCGTTCCCGGGCCGTCCGGCGGGGGCGTTTCCGGCCGTGAGGCGGGCATCGTCGGCCCGTCCGGCGGGGGCGTTTCCGGCCGTGAGGCGGAGACATCGCCAGCCCGGGCGGCGGAGGCATTTCCAGCCCGTCCGGCGTTTGAGGACGGAAGCCTCGCGGTGGTGACCGGGCACCTGGCGTGAGCCGGTCACCGGTCACCGGAAGACCCGGCGCCTCCGGCGCCTCAGGCGCCTCAGGTCACCGGAAGACCCGGCGCCTCCGGCGCCTCAGCCCGAGACGAGGCGTTCCGGCTGGATGCCGGTGACCAGGGTGGCGAGGGCCGCGTCGATGTCCGGGCCCAAATACCAGTCGCCGGTGTGGTCGATGCTGTAGACCCGGCCGGTCAGGTCGATCGCGAGGACCGCCTGGCCGTCCCCCTCCTCGCCCAGCGGTGCGACCTCGGTCTCCAGCGCGCGGCCGAGGTCTCCGAGGGTGCGGGCCAGGTGGAGCCCGCGCAGCGGGTCGATGCGGACGGCCGGGGGCGCGATCTGGCGGCCGGGGGCGGTGGCGGTGATGTGCAGGCCGCCGAATTCGGCCCAGGCCTCGACGGCGGCCGGGAAGACGGCGTGCTGGTGGCCGGCCGGTGAGGCGTGCGAGCGCAGGGCGTCGGCCCACTCCTCGGCCTGGCGGATGTCCCAGCGGCCGGGCTGCCAGCCGGCGGCGCGCAGGGCGGCGTCGACGGCGGCGGGGAAGCGGGTGGCGGCCTGGCGGTCGCGGGTCGCGGGCCCGGCCTGTGCGGGGAGGTCGGTGCGGTCGTGCATGGGCGCGCTCAGCTCTTCTCTGCGGTGGTGGCCGCGCCGGTCGCGGTGAGGTCGACGGGCCGGACGCCGAAGTGGGCGAGCATGACGGCGCAGGAGCGGCAGGGGGCGGCGTAGCTGCCGTGCAGAGGGTCGCCGTCCTCGCGGATGCGGCGGGCGGTGAGGCGGGCGTGCTTGAGGGCGCGGCGGGCCTCACCGTTGGTGAGGGGCTTGCGCTGGGCCCGCTTGGAGCGGCTGCTCTCGGCGGCGGTGAGGTGCCGGGAGAGCAGTATGGCCTCGGGGCAGCGGCCGGTGAACCGTTCGCGCCGGTCGCTGGGGAGGGTGTCGAGGAAGTCCTGCACTAGGTGGTGCAGGACGGGCGGCTGGTCGCCCTTGCCCGCGGTGCAGGTGAGTGTTTCACCGCGTACGGACAGGGCGGCGGCCACGGCGGGCAGGATGCCGTCGCGGCGCTGGTTGAGGCGGGGCGCGGCGCCCGTTTCGGTGCTGCTCCAGCTGAGTCGTGGGTCGCCGGTGGTGACGGTGTGTGCAGAGTGTGCGGTGTGCATGGTGTGTCCCTCCCCGTGCCCGCAGCGGCTGCTGCTTTGTGTGCACGCCCCCGTGTATGCGGGTGACAGCCTGCCAAATGTGTCGGGTCCTGTGAAAGCTGGGTCGGTGAAACGTGTCTGCGTGTCGCGCGACGGTGGCCGGCTCGTCGCTCGTCCGTCACGTGGTTGTGACGGTTGGTGACGGATGGGGTCCGGGGGCGGCGGGGCCGATCCCCGTTGGGGTGTCACCGCTTAGGCTGTGCCTGGACCACCCCTGGGTCGGTCCTCATCAGCCAGACGCAGCAGGGGGCAACCGCCATGACGACAGGTCGGCTCGGGCAGCAAGCCGCGCCACCGAACGCGGCCTATGCCGGGCAGCTTGTGCACTTCCCGGACCCGGTCCGGGCGTCCCGCCACCCCGGAGGGGTGCGTATGGACGGGAACGGCTGTCCGGATTTCGCGCCGTACGCGCGCGCCGCGGCGGAGATCGCGGAGCCCCCGCAGGGTTTCGGTGTGGACGAGTTGCGGCTCACGGACTACGTGTCGGCGAACGCGGCGATGGCGGCGGCCGGACACGAGCTGTGGGACACGATCCCGTCGGTGGCGACGCCGCACGGCTGGACCTGGCACCACGTGCCGGGGGGCCGCCGGATGGAGCTGATCCCGGTCGAGGTGAAGGCGCTGCTGCGCCACCACGGCGGTCTCGCGACGACGGAGGTCGACCACGACAAGCGGGGGACGCGCCCGTTGCAGGAGACGCGGCCCGCCCATTTCCGGCTCCCCAAGGGAGCGGTGGCGGTGAGCGAGCAGCAGATCCTGGGCGTCGAGGAGGATCTCGGCTACCGGCTGCCGGGTGCCTACCGTTCGTTCCTGAAGGCGGCCGGAGGTTCGGCCCCGGTGGGCACGGCGCTCGACGCGGAGCTGGGTCTCCTGATCGACCAGCCGTTCTTCACGGTGCGCGAGGAGGCCGCCGTGAACGATCTGGTGTACGTCAACAAGTGTCTGCGGGACCACCTGACGAAGGATTACCTGGGCGTCGCGTTCGTCCAGGGCGGTCTGCTCGCGGTGAAGGTGCGGGGCGGGAACACCGGTTCGGTGTGGTTCTGCGCGTACGACGACGCCCGGGACCGGGACGGCTGGACGGTGCAGGAGCGGGTGGAGCGGCTGCTGCTGCCGTGCGGCGAGGACTTCGACGCGTTCCTGCAGCGTCTCGCGGGTAATCCGCCGGAGCTGGAGACGGTGGCGAACCTGATGGTGGACGGTGGCTTCGCGCAGGCCGTCCCGGTGGAGGGGTGAGCGCGATGGTGACCTTCGCACAGGCGCAGGAACGCGCGGACGAGTGGGTGAACGGTGACGTTCCGGCGTACCAGCACCGCGAGGTGCGGGTGCGTGAGTTCGAGCTGGGCTTCGTGGTGTGGGCCGAGGACCGTGTGGACGGTCCGGTCTCGGACGGGGGCCGGCAGCGGCTGGTGATCGCGCGGGACAGCGGTGAGGCGACGCTGTGGCCGGGGCTGCCGGTCGGTGAGGTGATCCGGCGGTACGAGGAGGAGTACGGGACGCAGGGGGTGGCTCCGGCCGCGCCGGCGCCACCGGAGCGGGTGGATCTGAATCAGACGTCGTTCCTGTTGAGCCCGCCGGAATGGCTCCAGGAGGCGGCGGACAAGCTGGGCATCCCGGACCGGCGCGCTGAGCGTGCGGACAGCGAGGACCGCCGGGACCGCGCGGACCGTCCGCAGGACACCCCGCCGCCCGCGCCCTCCCCGCTCCCCGCCCCGTCCCCGGTCCCGTCGCCCTCGGCGCCGTCGTCGCCGTCCCAGGGCGGTTCCGTCGCGTACGAGCCGACCGCGTCGGACGGCGTTCCGGCGTCGTCGCTCCAGCCGCCGGTGGGGGCCACGCCGTGGGCGGGCACCGACACGAACGCCAACACGGACGACGCGGAGGTGGGGCTGCCGGCGACGGTGTTCGCGCCGCCGCTGTCGGGCGCCGACGACGAGGAGGAGCCGCCGCCGGTGGTGCCGGCGGACGCCCCGACGGCGCTGATGTCGGGCGGTAGCCAGCTGCCGAAGACGGCGATCGCGCCGAGTGCGGGCCCGCGGCGCCCGGCCGACCCGGCACCGCCCGTGCCCGGTCCGCCGGTTCCGGGGACGAGCGTGCCCGGTCCGCCGCCCGTTCCGGGGACGAGCGTGCCCGGTCCGCCCGTGCCCGGCCCGAACGCGGGGCCGCCGAGTGCGCCCGCGCCGCACATCCCCGGCCCGCAGACCCCGCCGCCGAGCCGTCCGGGCGCCCCCGGTGCCGGGGACATCGCCGACGCCGCCACGAGCAAGGCGCCCGTCACGCCGCGCGCCCCGCGCGGGAACACGCCCCCGCCGCCGCCCGGTGCTCCCGGCACCCCGGGGGCCCGTCCGGGTGCCCCGGTGCCGCCGCCGTCGGGTCCGGGCGCGCCCGGTGCCCCGGCGGGCGGGTACGTACCGACGCAGCTCGTCTCGCAGCTGGGCCCGCCCGGTGCGACGCCGCCGCCCGGTGCGACGCCGCCCCCGTCCGAGGGCGGGGTGCACCAGGCGGCCACGATGTTCGCCGAGCCGGGCTCGGTCGGCCCGCAGGCCCCGCCGCCGCCCGGTCCGCCCGGTGTCCCGGGTGCGCCGCAGCCGCCCGGTCCCTCCGGG
>NZ_SSBK01000069.1 GCF_004795035.1 Streptomyces sp. A0958 | reverse complement strand
GGCACTGGCCCCAGCCCACCCGAGACCCCGCCGACACAGTCACCGTTGCACCGCACTACAAGACTGCGCCGATCAGCCCACCGGCCAAGGCACCGCGCACTCAGCACCACTAAGTCACTGGTATTGGGTCTAGACTCGGTCCGCCAGGCAGGCCAGCGCGTGGCTCGCGGCCTCCGCCGCCGCCGTCTCCGCGTCACCCGCGCGAATCGCCTCGACCAGCCGCCCGTGGTCCATCGGGGTCTCCGGCTGGAGCTCGCGGCCGACGTCGACCCGCAGGTAGTCCCGCAGCAGATCACCCAGATCGGCGTACAGGCCGGTCAGCACGTCGTTGTGGGAGGCGGCGACCACGGCCAGGTGGAGCGTCGCGTCGGCGGCCACGAACCCCTCGGCGTCACCCGCCGCCCAGGTCTCCTCCCGACGCCGCATGAGCGCGTCCAGCTGATGCAGATCGCGCTCGGTACGCCGGACGGCGGCCAGCCGCGCCGCCGACGACTCCAGCGTCGAGCGCAGCTCCGCGACGTGGCGCGGGTCGGCGGAGGCGAACCGGCGGTGCATCACCCCGGCCAGCTCGCTGGTGGCCACCACATACGTGCCCGAGCCCTGCCGGATGTCGAGCAGGCCGTTGTGCGCGAGCGCGCGCACCGCCTCGCGGACGGTGTTACGGGCCACCCCCAGCTGCTCGACCAGTTCGGGCTCGGTCGGGATGCGCGCACCCACGGGCCACTCGCCCGTGGTGATCTGGTTCCTCAGCTGGGCAATCACCTGGTCGGCGAGTGCCGAACGCCGCGGGGAGGTCAGCGTCATGGTGCTCCTTGGTCGGGCCCGGAGGGTGGGTGTCTCCCGCGCCCCGGGGTGCCGCATCTTCTCAGGGAATCAGAGGAATGGACAAGTAATCATCCCATGATTCTATGATGGCCTCATGCCTGACGACGAAACCCCTCCCGAGACCGTGACCGGGACGACTTTGCGCCCCGCCACCCCGGCAGCCTCCCGCGCCGGTGCCCCCGCCCCGCGGACCGGCCCCTCGCCGTGGAGCCTGCGCCTGGTCGCCATCGGGCTCGTCCTCACCGCGCTCAACCTCCGCCCCGCCATCACCAGCCTCGGCGCCCTCCTCGAAGAGGTACGGGACGGCCTGCACATGAGCGGCAGCGTCGCCGGTGTCCTCACCTCCGTACCGCCGCTGTGCTTCGCGGTCTTCGGCGTCATGGCCCCCCGGCTCGCCCGCCGCTTCGGACCGGGCGCGGTGGTCTGCGCGGGCATGGTCGCCATCACCGCGGGCCTGGTGCTCCGGCCCCTGATCGGCGGCACGGCCGGCTTCCTCGCCGCCAGCGCCCTGGCCCTCATGGGCATCGCCGTCAGCAACGTCCTGATGCCGGTCATCGTCAAGCGCTGGTTCCCCGACCGGGTCGGCTCCATGACCGGGCTCTACTCCATGGCCCTGGCCCTCGGCACCTCGCTCGCCGCCGCCGTGACCGTGCCCCTGACCGACGCCATGGGCGGCAGCTGGAAGGCCGGCCTCGGCATCTGGGCGGTGCTGGCGGCCGCCGCGATCCTGCCCTGGCTCCCGCTCGTACGGAACCGGGCCGCCCAGGGGCCGCAGCCGGCCCAGGGGCAGTCCGCGGCCCAGCAGCCGCAGGCCCCCACCCTCCGGATCACCCGCAGCCGCACCGCCTGGGCCCTCGCCTGCTTCTTCGGCCTCCAGGCCACCGCCGCCTACATCACCATGGGCTGGATGCCCCAGATCTTCCGCGACGCCGGGGTCTCCGCGGGCACGGCGGGCGTCCTGCTCGCGCTCACCATGGCCATGGGCGTCCCGCTCGCCTTCGTGATCCCGCGCGTCGCCGCCCGGATGAAGCACCAGGGCCCGATCGTCGTCGTCCTCGGCGCCTGCGGCCTCACCGGCTACGCGGGCCTCTACCTGGCCCCCTCCGGCGGCGCCTGGGCCTGGGCGCTGCTCCTGGGCATCTCCAACTGCGCCTTCCCGCTCGCCCTCACCATGATCGGCATGCGGGCCCGCAGCGGCGCCGGAGTGGTCCGGCTGTCCGCGTTCGCCCAGTCCACCGGCTACCTGATCTCGATCCCGGGACCGCTCCTGGTCGGCGTCCTCTACCAGCACAGCGGCGGCTGGGGACTGCCCATCGCGCTGATGGCGGCCCTCATGGTGCCGCAGATGGCCGCCGGCATCCTCGCCGGCCGGGACCGGACGATCGAGGACGAATCCTGAGATGCGAGACTGGGGCCATGTCACCTGTGCTCGATCCGAATCCCCAGAACGGTCAGAAGAAGCTGCTCCTCGTTCTCGGGGCGATGCTGCTGATCACGGTCGTCGTCGGCGTCATCGCCTCCATCGCCTCCCCGTGACGCCCGGCCGATGACGATGGTGGGGCCAGCACCACCCTCCCCTAGGGGGCCAGGGTCAGGGTGAAGTGGGTGGGTCACCGGATGGGAGCGGCGCCCTGGCGTCCGTAGGTTCTGGGTATCAGAACCGACCACCCACGGAGGCGGACATGCCGGCCCGTACGGACACCCGGTCCACCCACCCGGATGCGAACAGCGTCGACGTCCGGCTGCCCTGGTGGGCCGTCGCGCTGCCCGCCGTCGCGTTCGGCGCGCTGCTGCTCCTGATCGCCGGACCGGGCCAGGCGCACGCCGCCACCGGCGACTCGGCGACCGGCCAACTGCTCAAGCGAATCGTGGAGCTGCTGGTCCGCTGACGCCCGGCGCCGGGGGCTGGAGGAAGACTCCAACACCCTGCGCCAGCTGGCACATTTCATGCGAAGCTGAGATGTATGAGCGCCGATACATCTCGCAGGATCGTCCTTCTCAGGCATGCCAAGGCGGAATGGTCGCAGGAGTCCGACCACGAGCGGCCCCTCGCCGAGCGCGGCCGCACGGACGCCCCCGTCGCGGGCCGCAAACTCGCCGATTCGGGAATCGTCTTCGATCTGGCCCTCTGCTCGACCGCCGTCCGAACGCGTGAGACGTGGAAGCTGGCCGTGCACGAGATGCCGCAGCGCCCGAAGACCGCGTACGAGGAGCGGATCTACGAGGCCTCGCTCGGCGAGCTGATCGCTCTGGTCAACGAGACCCCGGACGACGTCACCAACCTGCTGGTCGTCGGCCACAACCCCGGCATGCACGCGCTCGCCGACGCCCTCTCCGGCAGCAGCGAGGGCGACGCGCTCGGCCGCCTGGCCCGCGGCGGCTTCCCGACCGCGGCCTTCGCCGTCGTGGAGTTCTCCGGCCCCTGGAAGAGCGTGGAGCACGGCGTCGGCCGGCTCACCGATTACTGGACCCCCAACGACTGACCCGCCACGCGTACGCACAGGGCCCCGGCGCACACCGCAAGGTGCGCACCGGGGCCCTGTCCATGCTTCCGGCGGGGGACCGAGGCCTACTCGACCAGACCGTCGGCCGCCTCGACCTCCTCGCGGGTGATGCCGAGCAGATACAGCACGGTGTCCAGGAACGGCACGTTCACCGCCGTGTGCGCGGCCTCGCGGACCACCGGCTTGGCGTTGAAGGCGACCCCGAGCCCCGCCGTGTTCAGCATGTCCAGGTCATTGGCCCCGTCGCCGACCGCCACCGTCTGCGCCAGCGGCACCCCCGCCTCGGAGGCGAAGCGCCGCAGCAGCCGGGCCTTGCCCGCCCGGTCGACGATGTCCCCGGTCACCCGGCCCGTGAGCTTCCCGTCGACCACCTCCAGCGTGTTGGCAGAGGCGAAGTCGAGCCCGAGGCGCTCCTTCAGATCGTCGGTCACCTGCGTGAACCCGCCCGAGACCACGCCCACTTGGTAGCCGAGCCGCTTCAGCGTACGGATCAGCGTCCGGGCCCCCGGCGTCAGCCGCACCTCGGAGCGGACCTTGTCCACCACCGACACGTCGAGCCCCGCCAGCAGCGCCACCCGGGCGTGCAGCGACTGCTCGAAGTCCAGCTCGCCCCGCATCGCCCGCTCGGTCACCTCGGCGACCTCGGCCTCGCACCCGGCGTGCGCCGCGAAGAGCTCGATGACCTCGTCCTGGATCAGCGTCGAGTCGACGTCCATCACCACCAGCCGCTGCGCCCGGCGGCTCAGCCCGGCCGAGACGACCGCCACGTCCACGCCGATGCCCGCGGCCTCCGGCGCCAGCGCGGTGCGCAGCTCCTCGGTCCCCGTACCGGACACCGCGAACTCGACCGCGGTGACCGGATACTTCGCCAGCCGGAAGATGCGGTCGATGTTCCCGCCGGTCGAGGTGATCCGGGCCGCTATGGCGGCGGTCGACTCCGCGGTCAGCGGGTGCCCGAGCACCGTGACATGGGAACGCCCGTAACCACGCGGCCGGTTGTCGCCCGTACCCGAGATGATCTCGGCCTGGAGCTTCAGCGAATCGGCCCAGCTGTGCACGGTGGCCCGCAGGTCGCCCTCGGTGGTCCCGCCCGCGGTGGGGGCGGTGACCAGCGCGCACAGGACGATGCGGCCACGCGTGACGACCTGCTCGATGTCCACGACATCGACCGAGTACGCGGCGAGGGTGTCGAAGAGGCCCGCGGTGATCCCGGGCCGGTCCTTCCCGAAGATCTTCACGAGAAGGGTCGGAACGTCCGGTCCCTGCCGTGACACGGGAGACTCAGGAGACGGGGAGGACTCAAGGGGCTGCGATGCGCTCATGGTGCCTCCCACCGTATCGGTCGGCGCGCCACCCCCGGCACCCCGTCCCGAGTGCCGGACAGCGCGCCCGGCACGTACCGGTCCGTCCCTTCGGCCACGCCGCGCAGGTCTCGGTGAGGTCACCCTGCGCCGCCCGGCTTTCGTACGGGGGACCGGTCCTGGAATAGTTCCCCACGATGTTCAGCATCCCTAGACTCCCTGCAACGGGGGTAACACGGGGGACAACTAGTGGGGCGCGGAGTGCCGGAACTCGTACTGGAATTGAATGGCAGGACCTGGACGCTCGATCCGTCCAGGTCGTACACCCTGGGACGTGATCCGCAGGGCGACATGACGATCGACGACGCCAGAGTGTCGTGGCGGCACGCCACGATCAGCTGGAACGGCCGCAGTTGGTTCATCGAGGACCACGGCAGCACCAACGGTACCTACGTGCACGGCCGGCGCATCCAGCAGGTGGAGCTCGCGGCCGGCTCCACCGTGAACCTGGGCAACGCCACCGACGGGCCCCGGCTCGGCTTCAGCGGCGCGGACGTGTACAGCGGGCAGGCCGCCGCGGGCGCCGCCGCGCCCGCCCAGCCGCAGCAGGCCCCGCCGGCCCAGCCGCAGCAGGCCTGGCAGCAGCCCCAGCCCCAGCCCCAGCAGCCCCACGTGCCGCAGCAGCAGGGCATGGCACCGGGCCCGCCCGGCCCCGGCCCCGGCGGCCCCGCGGGGACGGCACCGCTGTACGGGGACCGCAGCCCGACCACGTTCCACCAGCTGGCCCTCGACCGGGTGATGCGGATCGGCCGTGCGCTGGACAACGAGCTGGTCGTCTCCGACCTCCAGGTCTCCCGGCACCACGCCGAATTCCACGCGACCCCGGACGGCCGCTTCGAGATCCGCGACCTCGGATCGCACAACGGCACGTACGTCAACGGCCAGCCGCTCTCCAAGTCCGGCTCGGCGCTCATCGGCCCGAACGACATCGTCGGCGTCGGCCACTCGACGTTCCGGCTCGTCGGCGACCGGCTGGAAGAGTTCGTCGACACCGGTGAGGTCTCCTTCGCGGCCCGCCACCTCACGGTGACGGTCGACGGCGGCAAGCAGATCCTCAAGGACGTCTCGTTCGGCGTCCCGGAGAAGTCGCTGATCGGGGTCATCGGCCCGTCCGGCTCGGGGAAGTCCACCCTGCTCAAGGCGCTCACCGGCTACCGGCCCGCCAACCAGGGCGACGTCCTCTACGACAACCGGAACCTCTACAAGCAGTTCGCCGAGCTGCGCCAGCGCATCGGGCTGGTCCCGCAGGACGACATCCTGCACAAGGAACTGACCGTCACCCGCGCCCTCAAGTACGCGGCCAAGCTCCGCTTCCCCGCGGACACCACCGAGGCCGAGCGCCAGTCCCGTATCCATGAAGTCCTCGCCGAGCTCAAGCTCGACGTCCACAAGGACAAGAAGGTCACCTCGCTCTCCGGCGGCCAGCGCAAGCGCGTCTCCGTGGCGCTGGAGCTGCTCACCAAGCCGTCGCTGATCTTCCTGGACGAGCCGACCTCCGGCCTCGACCCGGGCATGGACCGCGACGTCATGCAACTGCTGCGCGGCCTGGCCGACGACGGCCGCACCGTCCTCGTCGTCACGCACTCGGTGGCCGAGCTGGCCATCTGCGACAAGCTCCTGGTGATGGCGCCGGGAGGTGCCGTGGCCTACTTCGGCCCGCCGGACGAGGCGCTGAACTTCTTCGGCTACACCAGCTGGGCCGACGTCTTCTCGGCGTTCGAGAACTACCGAGACTACGACTGGGCGGGCCGCTGGCGCGGTTCGCAGCACTACCAGATGTACGCCGCCGACATCGACGCCGTCGCCGTGCAGTCCGTGCACATGCCGCCGCCGCAGCAGATGCGCCCGCCGAAGCCGCAGGGCTGGGGGACACAGCTGTGGACGCTGATGCGCCGCTACCTCTCGGTGATCGCCTCCGACAAGGGCTTCATGGGCCTGATGGTGATCCTGCCGGCGGTGCTCGGCGTCGTCAGCGTGGTCATCCCGTCGGACTACGGCCTCGCCCCGCCCAGGCCGCCGCACAAGTTCAACAGCGACGCCGGAACGATCATGCTGATCCTGGTGATCGGCATGACCTTCTCGGCCGCGGCCAACTCCGTACGCGAACTGATCAAGGAACGCGTCATCTACGAACGGGAACGGGCCACCGGCCTCTCCCGCTCCGCCTACCTGATGTCCAAGGTCATCGTCCTCGGTGTGATCACCGCGATCCAGGGCGTCATCATCTGCGGCATCGGCTTCGCCACCCGCGACCTGCCGGCCGAGGGCCTGATCATGCCGCCGGCCGTCGAGATCTGCCTGACGATCATCGCGCTCGGCTTCACCTCGATGATGTTCGGCCTGGTCATCTCCTCGCTGGTGAAGACCTCAGAGAAGACCATGCCACTGCTGGTCATGTTCGCGATCGTCCAGGTCGTCTTCACCGGCATCCTCTTCCAGGTGTACGGATCGCCCGGCCTGGAGCAGTTCGCCTGGCTGATGCCGTCCCGCTGGGCCATCGCGGGCGCCGGCACGACGCTCGACCTCGCCCACCTCATGCCGCCGTGGGACCAGAACAACCCCACGGACCTGGACCCGCTGTGGGAGCACACGGCCGGCCAGTGGGGGATCAACATCGCGGTGCTGCTGTTCCTCGGCGTCATCTGCGGCTTCGCGGTCGCGCGGTTGCTGCGCCGCCACGAGCCCGAGGTCATGCGCAAGTAGGCCGAGCCGTACGCACGCCGAAGGGCGGCACCCCGCACGGGGTGCCGCCCTTCGGCGTCGTGCTGTCGGCGTACGGATCGCTGCGGATCAGTACGCGCTGTTGACGTTGTCGATCGAGCCGTACTTGTCGGCGGCGTAGTTGGCCGACGCGGTGATGTTGGCGACCGGGTCGTACTGGGTGTGCGGGGTGCCGGCGACGTGGTAGTAGTCGAACGTCGGCTTGATGATCTGGAGCAGACCGATCGACGGCACACCGTTGATCGCGTTGATGTCCCAGTCGTTGATGGCGTTCGGGTTGCCGCTGGACTCACGGATGATGTTGCGGTGCAGGCCCTCGTAGGTGCCCGGGATGCCCTTGGCCTTCATGATGGACAGGGATTCCTTGATCCAGCCGTCCAGGTTGTTGGCGAAGAGGTGCGTACGGGCGGACGAGCGGCCGGCGGCCTGGTGGCCGCGCGAGGCGGCGGCCTTGCGGGCCTTGGCCTTGGCGTGCGCCTTGGCCTTCGCCTTCTTCAGCTTGGCCTTCTTGGCCTTCGCCTCGGCCTTCTCCTTCACCGCGGCGGCCTTCTTGGCCTTGGCGGCGTCGGCGGCCTTGACCAGCTTCTCGGCGGTCGAGTGCTGCTCGATGACGCTGTCCTGGATGGTCTTCGCCTGCTTGGAGCCGGCGGAGTCGAAGATCACCGGAGCGGCGGAGAGTGCCTGGGGCTCGGTCTCGGTCTCGGCGGCGTGACCGGGCACCAGGGACAAGGAGAGTGCAGCGGCGGCGACGGCGGAGACGCCGGCGGCGGAGAGCTTCTGGGTCTTGTTCAGGCGGCGGAGACGGCCGGTGATGCGGGACGCGGACATACAGGCTTACCTCTTCGAATTCGCGGGGGTCCTCACGGAGGACGAAGACGGGAGCGACTACGCATCTCCGTCGGGGACGAGAGCAATTCTTAGCTGCCGCAAAATGCCGTGGCAAAGGTGTGACGTACGAAGCCGGGTAGTGGATTACGAGGCCGTTCGCTGGGTTCCATCCCAGGTCATCACCACCCAAATCACCCTTTTCGCTCCACTAGGCAGCTTCGTAAGTGACCTGGGCCCTATGCGCGGCCTCACATCGGGCGGGTAACGAAATCACCAGGTGTTGCGTCAGCAATGCGGAATGTGACGTTCCGAACCGGTCCGGCGGACGGTGGCACGCGGCCCCGCCCCGGGCCGCTGGACCTAGTCCTCCCGCCCCGGCCAGGGCCGCCCGCAGCCCGATACGGGGGGCCGGGCCCGCCGGTACGGTGAGGCCATGAGCCATCGCCCACCGTCGGGCCTCGCAGCCGTGAGCGCCGCGCTGCTCGCCATGAGCCGCCACCTGGAGGTACGGGACGTCCTGAAGACGATCGTCGCCTCGGCCCGGGAGCTCCTGGACGCCGAATACGCCGCCCTCGGGGTCCCCGACGACCACGGCGGCTTCGCCCAGTTCGTCGTCGACGGCGTCAGCGACGAACAGTGGAAGGCCATCGGCCCACTGCCCCGGCAGCACGGCATCCTCGCCGCGATGCTCCACGGGGCGAAGCCCGAACGGCTGGCCGACGTACGCAAGGACCCGCGCTTCGAGGGCTGGCCCAGCGCCCACCCCGACATGTCCGACTTCCTCGGCCTGCCCGTCCGGGACGGCGACGAGACCATCGGCGCGCTCTTCCTCGCCAACAAGAGGTGCCCCAAGCCCGAAGGCAGCTGCGGCTTCACCGCCGAGGACGAGGAACTGCTGTCGACCCTCGCCCAGCACGCCGCGATCGCCCTCACCAACGCCCGGCTCTACGAGCGCAGCCGCGAGCTCACCATCGCCGAGGAGCGCTCCCGCCTCGCCCACGAGCTCCACGACGCGGTCAGCCAGAAGCTCTTCTCCCTCCGCCTCACCGCCCAGGCCGCCGCCACCCTGGTCGACCGCGACCCGGCCCGCGCCAAGGGCGAGCTCCAGCAGGTCGCCGCCCTGGCCGCCGAGGCCGTGGACGAGCTGCGCGCCGCCGTCGTCGAGCTGCGCCCGGCCGGCCTGGACGAGGACGGCCTCGTCGCCACCCTCCGCACCCAGATCCAGGTCCTGGACCGGGCCCACACCGCCCGGGTCACCTTCACCGGCGCCGGCGTACGGGCCCTGCCCGCCACCCAGGAGGAGGCGCTGCTGCGGGTCTCCCAGGAGGCCCTGCACAACGCCCTGCGCCACTCCGGCGCCGCACACGTCGACGTCACCCTCGCCCGCCGCGACGGCACCACCGTGCTGCGGATCACCGACGACGGCCAGGGCTTCGAACCCGCCGCCACCCGCCAGGCGGGACGGCACCTGGGCCTGGTATCCATGCGTGACCGGGCGAGCGGCGTCGGCGGCCGGCTCACCGTCGAGTCCGAGCCCGGCAAGGGCACCACGATCGAGATGGAGATACCCGGTGGCTGACAGGATCATCAGGGTGCTGCTGGTGGACGACCACCAGGTGGTCCGCCGCGGTCTGCGCACGTTCCTGGAGGTCCAGGACGACATCGAGGTGGTCGGCGAGGCGTCCGACGGCGCGGAGGGCGTGGCCAGGACCGAGGAGCTGCGGCCCGACGTGGTGCTGATGGACATCAAGATGCCCGGCACCGACGGCATCGAGGCCCTGCGCCGGCTCCGCGAGCTGGACAACCCGGCCAAGGTGCTGATCGTCACCAGCTTCACCGAACAGCGCACGGTCGTCCCCGCCCTGCGCGCCGGCGCCTCCGGCTACGTGTACAAGGACGTCGACCCCGACGCACTGGCCGGCGCCATCCGCTCGGTGCACGCCGGACACGTCCTGCTCCAGCCCGAGGTGGCCGGGGCGCTGCTGGCCCAGGACGAGCCGGGCTCGGGCTCCGGCCGGGGGAGCACCCTCACCGAACGGGAGCGGGAGGTCCTGGGCCTGATCGCCGACGGCCGGTCCAACCGGGAGATCGCGCGGGCCCTGGTCCTGTCCGAGAAGACCGTCAAGACCCACGTCTCGAACATCCTGATGAAGCTGGACCTCTCGGACCGCACCCAGGCGGCCCTGTGGGCCGTCCGCCACGGAGCAGCGGGCTGACCGGCCCGCTGTACGCGGCAGCCGGGAACCCGCTGCTCTGCACCCGGACGGCCTAGAAGGCCGCTGAAAATCTTGTTGGGGGGCTGTCCGGCCGCAGGCCGGACGGCCCCTTTTCGCTATGCGGTGGCGGGGATGAGGTGCCAGGTGTTGTCGGTTCGGGTGAGGCCGAGGTGGATCA
>NZ_SSBK01000068.1 GCF_004795035.1 Streptomyces sp. A0958 | reverse complement strand
GACCGGCGCCGCCCCACCGAGCCCCGGCAGCCCACCGGCTTCCGCAAGCCCGCCGAGCCCGCGGTGCCCGCACCCCGTTCGCCCGAGCCCGCCCCGGACACCGTGGGCGGACTGCCCCGCCGCGTCCGGCAGGCCAGCCTCGCCCCGCAGCTGCGCGAGGGACCGGACAGCCGGGCGGCCGGGCCGGACCCGGTGGGGGGCGCCGAGGACATCGAGCGGGACGCCGAAGAGGTACGCAGCCGTATGGCCTCGCTCCAGCGCGGGTGGCAGCGAGGCCGCCGGCAGAACGCCGAGGACGTCACCGGCCACGGTGACACAGCACAAGGAATCACTCCGGGAGGGGACGGTCCATGACCGCACCGAACGCCGCAGCACCCGACTCCGTACGCCAGGGGTCCGGCGAACTGAACTGGCTCCTCGACGAACTCGTCGAGCGCGTCGCCAGCATCCGCAAGGCGCTGGTGCTCTCCAGCGACGGGCTTCCCACCGGCGCGTCCAAGGACCTGACGCGCGAGGACAGCGAGCACCTGGCCGCCGTCGCCTCCGGCTTCCACAGCCTGGCCAAGGGCGTGGGCCGGCACTTCGAGGCGGGCCGGGTCCGCCAGACCGTGGTCGAACTGGACGAGGCGTTCCTGTTCGTCACGGCGGCCGGCGACGGCAGCTGTCTCGCCGTGCTGGCCGAGTCCGACTCGGACGTGGGGCAGGTGGCGTACGAGATGACGCTGATGGTCAAGCGCGTGGGAGCCCACCTGGCCAACGCGCCCCGGACGACCGGTCAGCCCTCCGGGGGGTGAGCGGACGGCATGAGCGCCGAATCGCCCGGCTCCCCGGACACCCCGGCAAGGCCCCGGACCCCGCGCTGGTACGACGCCGACGCGGGGCCGGTCGTCCGCCCCTACGCGATGACCCGCGGGCGGACCAGCAGCGCGTCCCGCCACCGTCTCGACCTGATCGCGATCGTCGTGCCCGAACCCGCGGCCGACGACCCGGGCAGGGACCAGATGCTCTCCCCGGAGCACGTGGAGATCGTCGAACTCTGCAGTGAACTGCCGCAGTCGATCGCCGAGCTCGCCTCCGCCCTGGACCTCCCCGTGGGGGTGGTCCGGGTGCTGGTCGGCGACCTCGTCGAGGACGAGCTGGTGCATGTGACCCGTCCCGTTCCGCCGGCCGAGCTGCCGGACGTGAACATTCTTCGCGAGGTGATCAATGGCCTTCGGGCGCTCTAGCCGCAACAGGCGGCCCGTGGAGCCCGTTACCCTCAAAATCCTGGTGGCGGGCGGCTTCGGAGTGGGCAAGACGACGCTGGTGGGCGCGGTCAGTGAGATCAGGCCGCTGCGCACGGAGGAGACGCTGAGCGAGGCGGGGCGTCCGGTGGACGACCTGGACGGTGTCGAGGCGAAGACCACGACGACGGTGGCCATGGACTTCGGGCGGATCACGCTCCGCGAGGACCTGGTGCTGTACCTCTTCGGCACCCCGGGGCAGGACCGGTTCTGGTTCCTGTGGGACGAGCTCGCCCAGGGTGCGCTGGGGGCGGTCGTCCTCGCGGACACCCGGCGCCTGGAGGACTGCTTCGCGGCGATCGACTACTTCGAGCGCCGCGGCATCCCGTTCGCGGTCGCGGTCAACTGCTTCGAGGGCGCGGACCGGTTCCCGACGGCGACGGTACGGGCCGCGCTCGACCTGGACCCGGAGGTGCCGCTCCTCATGTGCGACGCGCGGGACCGCTCGTCGGCGCGGGACGTCCTGGTGGCCGTCGTCGAGCACGCCCTGGCCCGCGCGGACCGGCAGCGCGAGCCCGTGACGACGTAGCCTCCTACGACAGGGCCTAGCGGTTCTCGGCGAGCCACTTCGCCGCGGTCTGCGCCAGCTCGTGGTCGCGTCCGGCCAGCATCATCCGGATCATCCGCACATCGCCGCGCAGCGACCAGGCGGGGTGGCCGAAGGTGGCCGGGTTGTTCTTCTCGATCAGGAAATGGGCGGGCCAGGCCGTCCCGTAGCCGATCAGCGGCAGCGCGGCCGCGTACCGCTTGCGGCCGCGTGCCAGCCCGTACGCGGTGACGGCGAGGCCGGTCAGGGTGCCGGTGAGATGGACCCAGCGGGTCGCGGCCCGGGAGTGCATCGCGACGTAGTACGGCCAGAACTCTTCGTACGACTCGAACGTCTGCTGTGACATACGGGAACCGTAATGGCTGGACCGGCAACCGGAAACGGCCCGGCTGCGTCCGAAAAGGGGAAAGGGCGGCCGGAACCCACGGGGGTGGTCCCGGCCGCCCTTTCCGCTGCCTTCGGCGGTCTCAGTGCCCGGCGACGGACCCGCGGGCCACCGGGAAGTCGAAATAGGTGTCGGGGAACAGCTCGGGCCGGAAGGTGTAGTGCCACCATTCCTCGGCCAGGTTCACGAAGCCGGCCTCGGTGAGCGTCTTCTTGAGGAACTGCCGGTTGACACGCTGCACGCCCTGGATGCGCGGGTCGTCCGTGTGCGAGAGCGTGTCGAAGCAGTCGAAGCCGGTGCCCATGTCGACCGAGTTGTCCGGGAAGCGCTCGGCCCGGGGCGCGTAGCACGGCGCGAGCTTCTCGCCCGGCCGGTACGGCCTGGTCGGAGGCGCGGGCAGCCGTACCAGCGTCAGGTCCACCGTGCTGCCCCGGCTGTGCCCGGACTTCTCCGCGATGTAACCGTCCGCGAACAGCCGGGTCTTGTCGACCCGTGGATAGAACTCGCCCTTCATCGTCTGGTCGTCGAGGTCCTTCGCCCACCGCACGAAGTGGTCGACGGCCCGCTGGGGGCGGTAGCAGTCGTACACCTTCATCGAGTACCCCTGCCGCAGCAGCCGGAGCTGGGCGCGGTGCAGGGCCTCGGCGGCCGGCCGGGTCAGGATGCAGAGGGACTGGCGGTAGCCGTCGACGGGCTCGCCCATGAAGTCGTGGGCGGTCGGGTAGCGCATCTCCTGGATGATCGTGGGGTCCACCGAACGCAGCGAGACGAACTCCCCGGGCGCCTTCGGCTCGGGTTTCGCCTGCGCCACCGGGGCGGTGACGGTCACGGCGAGCAGGGCGGCGGCAGCGGCTGCCAGGGCACGGAAAGCGGTCGCGATACCTGTCATGAGCACATCCTCCATCGCCGGGGCCCGCCGGGAGGGCGATCGGATACAGTCCGCGCGTGTCCGCCACCGCCTCTGCCCCCGGTCACCATGAGTACGGGAGGCGCCCGGCCGTCACGCGTGCCGGAGGCGCCCGGCCACCACGAGGAGACGGAGAAGCGTGTGAAGTACTCCCACTGCGGCAGCTGCGGAGCCCCGTACACCGCCCTCACGTCCCCCGAAGACTGGCCCCGCACCTGCGCCGTCTGCGGTGACACCGCCTACCGCAACCCGCTCCCGGTCGCCGTCGCCCTGCTCCCCGTCACCGACGGGGACACCACCGGCCTGGTCGTCATCACCCGCACCATCCAACCCGCCCTCGGCGGCCTCGCGCTCCCCGGCGGCTTCATCGACCACACCGAGGACTGGAAACACGCGGTCGTACGCGAACTGCGCGAGGAGACGGGCATCGAGGCCCGCCCCGAAGACGTCCGCCTCGCCGACGCCCTCAGCTCACCCGACGGGCACCTGCTCCTGTTCGGACTGCTCCCCGAACGGCCGGCCGCCGCCCTCCCGCCGTCCGTGCCGACCGACGAGTCCTCCGGCTACACCCTCCTGCGCACCCCCGACACACTCGCCTTCCCCCTCCACACCGAGGCCGCCCGCTCCTGGTTCGCCGGCCGCTACCACTGAACCCGCTCACGCCCCCCGCACCCGCACCGGCCGGTCCACGCGCCGCTCCTCGCCGTCCCGTTCCACCACGACCCGCCCGCCCACCAGCCGCGTCGTGTACCGCTCGACCTCCACCGGCTCCCAGCCGTCACCCGCGTCCAGGACCACGGTCCCGCCACCGACACGCCCCGCCACCGGCGCCCACACCTCCAGCTCCACATCCCCGCCCGGACCCCGCACCGGAATCACCGCCCCGGCCCGCGCGAGCACCGGCACCCGCGACAGCGGCGCCTCGACCACCACCTGCCCCGGACCCTCGTACACCGCCCCGCTCACCGTGTCGTACCAGCGCCCCGGCGGCAGTCGCACCGCCCGCTCGCGCACCCCCGGCTCCAGCACCGGCGCCACCAGCAACGCGTCACCCAGCAGGAACGCGTCCTCGCAGTCCCGCAGCGCCCGGTCACCGGGGGACGACCACCACAGCGGACGCACATACGGCGCACCCGTCAGCCCGGCCAGCCGCGCCAGCGTCACCCAGTACGGGCGCAGCCGCTCCCGCTCCACCAGCGCCTCCCGCGCACCGGCCAGCACCTCGGGCCCGAACTCCCACGGCTCCCTGCGCCCCGCGCCGATCGCCGCGTGCGTACGGAACAGCGGAAGGTACGCCCCCAGCTGGAACCACCGCAGATACAGCTCGGGCGACGGCGACCCGTCGAACCCGCCCACGTCCGGTCCCGAATACGGCACCCCGCACAGGCCGAGACCCAGTGCCAGCGCCAGCGACGCCCGCAGCCCCGGCCAGCCCGTCGTCACATCACCGGACCAGGTGCCCCCGTAGCGCTGCATCCCCGCCCAGCCGGAACGCGAGAACAGGAACGGCCGCTCGTCCGGCCGCAGCCGGGACAGCCCCTCGTACCCGGCCCGCGCCATCGCCAGGCCGTACACGTTGTGCGCCTCGCGGTGATCGCCGCCACGCCCCTCCAGCGCGTGCCGCGCCGAGCGGGGGAGCGACGGGTCGCCGAACGCCGCGAACGAGACCGGCTCGTTCATGTCGTGCCACACCCCGGCGAACCCCTGTGCCAGGCGCTCCTCGTACAGCCCGCCCCACCACGCCCGCACCCCCGGATCGGTGAAGTCCGGAAAGACGCACTCGCCCGGCCACACCTCCCCGCGCACCACCCGCCCCCGGGCGTCCCGTACGAACGCGCCCGAAGCGCCCACCGCCCGCCCCGAGTCGTAGACCTCGTTCCCCGCCACCGCGGCGACCGCCGGGTCGACGATCGACACCAGCCGCACCCCGTCCCGCCGCAACTCCTCCGCCAGACCCGGCAGATCGGGGAAACGCTCCCGGTCCACCGTGAACACCCGGTGCCCGTCGAAGTGGTCGATGTCCAGATGCAGCACCGACAGCGCGAGCCCCCGCTCCCGGTACCCCGCCGCGATCCGCCGCACCTCCCGCTCGCTCCCGAACCCCCACCGGGCGTGCTGCGGGCCCAGCGCCCAGGACGGCGGCACCGCGGCCGGCCCCGTCAGCGCCGACCAGCCCGCCAGCACCCGGGCCGGCGTACCCGCCACCACCCAGCAGCGCAGCGGCCCGCCGTCCATCCGCACCTCCGACACCCCCGGCCGGTCATGCCCGGACCCCGCGCCCTCCTTCCCCTCCCGCAACGACACCCGGCCCGACCAGGAGTTGTCGTGGAAGACCAGATGCGTCCCCGCGTCCGAGACCACCACCTGCACCGGCATCGTCAGGTACAGCGGATCGTCCCCCGGCCCGAACCGCCCGCCCGGATCGGTGTTCCACAACGCGTACGAGCCGTCCCGCAGCCGCGGCCCCGCGGCCCGCCCGCCCAGCCCGAAGAACCGCGCGTCCGCCGGCACCTCCGAACGCTGCACCCACCGCGCTTCCCCGCCCGCCACCGGCTCCCACCACCGAGGCGGCAGCTCCCGCCGCAGCACCACCCCGCCCGGCGTACGCAGCTCCACCGCCCCGTGGCGGGACACCGCGACCGTCAACCGCTGCGACACCACCTGCCAGCCACCGTCCGTGCCCGGCTCCAGCACGGCCCTCGGATCGGCACCCGGCGCGTCCCCGGGCAACGCGTACGACGGCAGCGGCTCCGCCCCGTCCCACCCCCAGAAGACCGCCCCGCCCACCGCCACCCGGATACGCAGCTCCGAACGGGCGAACCGCACCACACCGCCCCCCGGCCCCGGCTCCGCCCCCGTCACGGGCCCCGGCACCCGCGCCCGCTCCGCCCCGCGCGACGGCAGCGCCCGCGCGTCCGCACGCGCCCGGCGCCACGCCGAGCGCACCGTACGCAGCCCCCGCTTCGAACCGACCAGCTTCACCGAGCCCACCAGCTCACGACCGTTCATGCGGCTCACCCTGCCATCCGCAGGGCCACGAACAGGCTTCGTTCAACCTCCGTTCACCCCGCGCCGGGCCCGGACCGAGCCCCGCGCGGGTCTCCCGCCGGCCCGGACCGAGCCCACGCCGGGCCCCCGCCTGACGTGGCCGGACCACATACCGGGACACGAGAGCATGTACGGGCAACCCTGGTGCGAAAGACGATCACATGGCATCGTCCGTGGCGTCGCCTCACGCGCACACCCCCGCCCGTGCGCGCGACCTGCGCACACACCGCGTATCGCTACAGCCAGGGAGCCGCCCCATGACCTCAGCAGCCGACGAAGCCCCCCTGTGGCAGCCCGGCCCCGACCGCGTCGCGGCCGCCGCCGTCACCCGCTTCCAGAGCTGGGCGGCCGCGCACCACGGCGCACCCGCCGAGGGCGGCTACGCCAGTCTGCACCGCTGGTCCGTGGACCACCTCGACACCTTCTGGAAGGCCGTCGCCGAATGGTTCGACGTGCGCTTCTCCACCCCGTACGAACAGGTCATCGGCGACCGTTCCATGCCCGGCGCCACCTGGTTCACCGGCGCCACCCTCAACTACGCCGAACACGCGCTGCGCACCGCCGAGGACCCCCTGCGCGCCGATGCCGCCGCCCTGCTCCACGTCGACGAGAGCCACACCCAGGCCGCCACCTCCTGGTCCGAGCTCCGCCGCCAGGTCGGCTCGCTCGCCGCCGAACTGCGCGCACTCGGCGTCACCCCCGGCGACCGGGTCAGCGGCTACCTCCCCAACATCCCGCAGGCGATCGTCGCCTTCCTCGCCACCGCGGCCGTCGGCGGGGTCTGGACCTCCTGCGCCCCCGACTTCGGCGCCCGCAGCGTCCTCGACCGCTTCCAGCAGGTCGAACCCGTCGTCCTGTTCACCGTCGACGGCTACCGCTACGGCGGCAGGGAACACCACCGCGCCGACACCGTCGCCGAACTCCGCCGTGAACTGCCCACCCTGCGCGCCGTCGTACACATCCCGCTGCTCGGCACCGACGCCCCCGAAGGCACCCTCGACTGGTCCGCGCTCACCGCCGCCGACACCGAACCGGTCTTCGAGCAGGTCCCCTTCGACCACCCGCTCTGGGTCCTCTACTCCTCGGGCACGACCGGCCTGCCCAAGGCCATCGTCCAGTCCCAGGGCGGCATCCTGCTCGAACACTTCAAGCAGATCGGCCTCCACTGCGACCTCGGCCCCGAGGACCGCTTCTTCTGGTACACCTCCACCGGCTGGATGATGTGGAACTTCCTCGTCTCCGGCCTCCTCACCGGCACCACCCTCGTGCTGTACGACGGAAGCCCCGGTCACCCCGACGTCAGCGCCCAGTGGCGCGTTGCCGAACAGACCGGCGCCACCCTGTTCGGCACCTCCGCCGCCTACGTCATGGCGTGCCGCAAGGCCGGCATCCACCCGGGACGCGACCTCGACCTCTCCCGCGTCCAGTGCGTGGCCACCACCGGCTCCCCGCTCCCGCCCGACGGCTTCCGCTGGCTCCACGACGAAGTCGCCGACGACCTGTGGATCGCCTCCGTCAGCGGCGGCACCGACGTCTGCAGCTGCTTCGCCGGCGCGGTCCCCACCCTCCCCGTCCACATCGGCGAACTCCAGGCCGCCTGCCTCGGCACGGACCTCCAGTCCTGGGACGCGGCGGGGCAGCCGCTGACCGGCGAGGTCGGCGAACTCGTCGTCACCCAGCCCATGCCGTCCATGCCGGTCCGCTTCTGGAACGACCCCGACGGCAGCCGCTACCACGACAGCTACTTCGACGTGTACCCCGGCGTCTGGCGCCACGGCGACTGGATCACGATCACCGACCGCGGCTCCGTCGTCATCCACGGCCGCTCCGACTCCACCCTCAACCGGCAGGGCGTCCGCATGGGCTCCGCCGACATCTACGAGGCCGTCGAACGGCTCCCCGAGATCCGCGAGTCCCTCGTCATCGGCCTGGAGGAGCCCGACGGCGGCTACTGGATGCCGCTCTTCGTCCACCTCGCCGAAGGCGCCGCCCTCGACGACGACCTGCGCGCCAGCATCAAGCGCACCATCCGCCAGAACCTCTCACCGCGCCACGTCCCGGACGAGGTCATCGAGGTCCCCGGCATCCCGCACACCCTCACCGGCAAGCGCATCGAGGTTCCGGTCAAACGCCTCCTCCAGGGAACGGCCCTGGACAAGGCAGTCAACCCCGGCTCGATCGACAACCTGGAGCTCCTCCACTTCTACGAGAAGCTGGCCCGCGAACGCCGCTGACCGCACCACTGTCAGTGCCCCTGATTACTCTGAGTGAGCAATGATCGACAGCGCACTGGGGGAAATCATGGCGCAGACCAGGAACAAGCGGATCACCGTCCACGGACGGACCGGCACCACCATGCGACGCACGCTGCGCCGCGAAGCACCGACCACCATCGGCCTGCTGACCGATGAACAGGACTTCGCGGCGATGCGGCGCTACCGGACCTTCACCTTCGAGGACCACGGCGTCTACCTGGAGCAGGTGGAAGGCCTCCTCAAGACCCTCACCGCCCAGGGCGTGCACACGACGGTCGCCCTCTTCGACCCGCAGGAGTACGCGGAGTACTGCGCGGAAGCGGGGATCGCCCCCGACACCCCGGCGGGCCGCAGCCGCTTCACCGCGGAGATCGCCGCCTGCGGAGCCACCGTCGCCTACGCCGGCCAGCCCATGGACGCCCTGATCCCGGCCCTCGTCGGCCGGGCGGTCCGCCGGGCCACCTGGGAGTACGCCGCCATGCTGCTGGCCGGCCTCGGCGACTGCGCCGACTGCGGCCAGGACATCGGCCGCGCGGCCTTCGACCGTGCCTCCCACCTCCTGGAGCGCACCCTGGAGGCGGCCGGCCCCGGCACCCACCACCTGGTGTGCAGCACGCCCACGCAGCACGAGCAACTGCTCGCCGCCCTGCACACCGACCGGGACGCCACGGGCCCGGCCTGCCTCGACTCCGCGGAGGGCGCCGAATTCGTCAGCGTGCTGGCCGTCGCCATCGCCCTGGAGAGCCATGGCGGAGTCGTCCTGCGGACGAGCACACCCGGCGCCCCGGACCGGGTGCACGGCTGGCGGCTCACCGAAGGCGGCCTCGCCCCACTGACCGCGGGCGAGGTCTTCAGCGCCTACTGCACCGACGCCGACACCGGTGAACCCGTCGCCCCGGAGTCCGGCGTCGAGTACTGCGCGGGCTTCGACATCGGGGCCGACGAGCCGGAACAGCACCACTGACACGACGAAGGGGCTCCCCGCCGCTCTCGGCGGGAAGCCCCTTCACCCATCGTCCGTCCGGCGCGGACCTACTCGCCCGACAGCACCGCCTGCGCCGCGAGGCGCGCTTCCTCGGCGGAGTCCGCCGCACGCGCGGCCGACGCGGCCCGCTCGCACTGGGCGAGCGTGTACTTGGCCAGCGTGGCGCGCACATAAGGAATGGAGGCCGCGCCCATCGACAGCGACGTCACACCCAGACCGGTCAGCACACAGGCGAGCAGCGGATCGGAGGCCGCCTCACCGCACACGCCACAGCTCTTGCCCTCGGCCCTGGCGGCGTCGGCGGACAGCGCGACCAGATCCAGCAGCGCGGGCTGCCACGGGTCCTGAAGCCGGGACACCGCACCCACCTGACGGTCGGCGGCGAAGGTGTACTGCGCCAGGTCGTTGGTGCCCAGCGACAGGAACTCCACCTCCTGCAGCACCGAGCGCGCCCGCAGCGCGGCGGACGGGATCTCGACCATCGCACCGAACTTCGCGTTCAGCCCGGCCGCACGGCACGCGTCCGCGAATGCCTTGGCGTCCGCGCGGTCGGCCACCATGGGCGCCATGACCTCGAGGTAGACGGGAAGACCCTCGGCCGCCTTCGACAGGGCGGTCAGCTGGGTGCGCAGCACGTCCGGGTGGTCCAGGAGGCTGCGCAGCCCGCGCACGCCGAGCGCCGGGTTCGGCTCGTCGGCCGGAGTGAGGAAGTCGAGCGGCTTGTCCGCTCCGGCGTCCAGCACCCGGACCACGACACGGCCCTCGGGGAAGGCCTCCAGCACCGCGCGGTACGCGGCGATCTGCTTCTCCTCGGACGGCGCCTGCTTGCTGTCGTCCAGGAACAGGAACTCGGTACGGAACAGGCCCACGCCCTCCGCACCCGCCTCGACGGCCGCCGGCACGTCACCGGGACCGCCGACGTTGGCGAGCAGCGGCACCTTGTGACCGTCGGACGTGGCGCCGGGGCCGGTCGACGCCGACAGCGCGGCCTTGCGCGCGGCGGCGGCGCTCTCCAGCTCCGCCCGCTTCCCGGCGCTCGGCTCGACGAAGATCTCGCCGGTGCTGCCGTCCACGGCGATCAACGTGCCCTCGGCCAGCTCGCCGGCCCCGGGCAGCGCCACCACGGCCGGGACACCGAGCGCCCGCGCCAGGATCGCGCTGTGACTGGTCGGCCCGCCCTCCTCGGTGACGAAGCCGAGCACCAGCGCCGGGTCCAGCAGCGCCGTGTCGGCGGGCGCGAGGTCCCGGGCGATCAGGACGTACGGCTCGTCGCTGTCCGGCACACCGGGCATCGGCACACCGAGCAGCCGCGCCACGATCCGGTTGCGCACGTCGTCGAGGTCGGCGACCCGTCCGGCCAGGTACTCGCCGGCGCCCGCCAGCAGTGCCCGGTACGCGGCGAACGCGTCGTACACACCGCGCTCGGCGGTGCTCCCGACGGCGATGCGCCGTTCGACGTCGGCGATGAGCTCGGGGTCCTGGGCCATCATGGCCTGGGCCTCCAGCACGTGCTGGGCCTCGCCGCCTGCCAGGTTGCCGCGCGCGATGAGGTCGGCGGCCACGGCCTCCACGGCCTGCCGGGCCCGTCCCTGCTCGCGCTCTGCCTCCTCGGCCGGGATCTGCTTGGCCGGCGGTTCGAGCACCGCGGTGCCCATGTGCCGTACCTCGCCGATCGCCACACCGTGGCTCACGCCTACGCCTCGCAGCGTTGTCTCCATTTCACCCGTCCCCGGTCGTGCGGTGGCCGTTGCCCCCGCGGTGGTGGATATCCAGTCGGCTGTCACTGCGCCGATCGCGTTACTGCCAACCGAACAGTGTGTCGCCGGACTTCACTTCGCCGGCCTCCACGACGTCGGAGAGGGATTCGGCCGTCGCCTCCAGCGCCACGACCGGGCACACCGGCGACTTGCCGGCCGCCTCTACGGCGGCGGGGTCCCACCGGACGATGGACTGGCCGCGGGTGACGGTGTCGCCCTTGCTCACGAGCAGCTCGAAGCCCTCGCCGTTGAGCTGGACCGTGTCGATGCCGAGGTGCGTCAGCACACCGTGCCCCTCGCTGTCGACGACCACAAAGGCGTGCGGGTGCAGGGAGACAACGATCCCGTCGACGGGTGCGATCGCCTCGGAGGGCTCGCGCACGGGGTCGATGGCGGTGCCGGGACCGACCATCGCCCCGGCGAAGACCGGGTCGGGTACGTCAGCGAGCCCGATGGCGCGTCCGGCAAGAGGGGACGTCACAGTGGTCATGGGGGCCTCCCAGTGGAGCTTCGAAGGTGCCGCCGCGGCTTGATAGGAGGACGGCGTACTGCTCAGCAGACTAAGTCATAAGAAGTCCCGGTTCCGCCCGAGTCCTGGCGGTTCGAGGACCTAGGGGCGCACCGGAAACGGTTTGCCTCTACTCCCGGCAGCCTGTACTGTCGTACTCCTGCCTGGCCCCAACGCGACTTTGAGTCGGGGGTCGGCAGCGGCTATTGAGCCCAAACCCTAACCCGAAATCGGGCACCCGCATGTCTGCGGGGGGCCGGTCAGGGGGAGCGGAAAGGTTTGATAGAGTCGGAATCGCCGGAAAGGGAAACGCGAAAGCGAAGAACTGGAAAGCGAAAAGGCACGGCCCGCTTCGACCGGGAATCGGACACGAAAGAGTCTGATAGAGTCGGAAACGCAAGACCGAAGGGAAGCGCCCGGAGGAAAGCCCGCGAGGGTGAGTACAAAGGAAGCGTCCGTTCCTTGAGAACT
>NZ_SSBK01000067.1 GCF_004795035.1 Streptomyces sp. A0958 | reverse complement strand
GTACATCCGGACCGCACGCTCACGCAACTCCAGCGGGTACTTTCTCGGGGCAGGCATCGTCTGGGCTCCTCTCATGACACCCATCTGACCCGCTGTCAGCATCTTTCGCATCTCGGGGGAACCTCACTTCGTGACCCCCACTTCGACCTCGACGTCGTAGGGAACGGCGTGCACGCCGGTGATCTCGTTCTCCGCCCGCCAACGGATCAGGGCCTGGTATCCCTCCAGCCACACCAGGGACTCGGGCCGGTAGACCCGCGTACGGAGGAACGCCGCGATGGTCGCCGCGTCGCGCGGGCTGGAGAAGTGGAGCAGGGCGGCTTCGGCGGCGGCCTGCGTGTCGTCGTCCTCCTGGCCCTCGCCGTCACCCTCCCCACCCGCCCCGACGATCCGCCCGTCGTCGTCCCGCCGGACGTGCACCTTGCGCTTGCCGCTCGTGAGCGCACGGGAGGCGAGCTGCTCGACCAGACGCTCATCGTGGCTGCGTAGACCCTGGAGCACGGCCACGAGGGGGCGGAACGAGGCGCTGGCGACCATGTCAGTGGGGTCCTCGTTCGGCTCCAGGAAGATCGGAACGATGATCCTGGCGACCTTGGTGGAGCCGTCGCGGTTCAGCCTGAGTGCGCGGCCGATGTTCTGGACGATCTCGACCTGTGAGCCGCGGGTGTCCGCGAAGCAGATCGCTTCCACACCCCGCTCGCCGGTGATATCGACGCCTTCCCCGAGGACGCGAACGCTGGCGAGGAACGCGCGGTGGACCCGGCGTCCGGCCGCGTCGATGCCGTTGGCGAACTGGCGGATGACCTCGCGCCGTTCGGAGACGAGGTGGTCGCCGCACAGCCATGCGGCCCACACGCGGTCCGGGGGTACGTGGCGGCCGGCTTCCAGCTCGTAGAACTCCGCGTCGATCGACGACGCGGGAAGTTCCTTCTCCGCCTTGGCCATGGTCTCGTCATCGGTGTCGGTGACGTACAGCCCAGAAGCGGTCTGCGGCAGCTTGTCCGCGAACGCCGCGGCTTCCTCGACCTTCTGGTGGAACGTCATGACCGTACGGAGGTTGTACGCCGCCGCGTGCTCCAGGAGCGCGGTCTGCAGGAGCGCCAGGCGCCGGCCCCGCCGCGCCTCTTCCGTCTCGCCGATCACGGGTGAAGGGTCGCGGATCTCCAGTACGTCGATCTCGAATCCGGCGAGGATTTCGCGCTCGATTGCTTCCGAGAGCCCGAGCTCGGCAAGCCAGGGCCCGTAGGTCTCCGAGTCCTGGCCCATGGTCGCGATCTCTGGTTCCTGGCCGTCCGCGCCCTTTTGCGGCCGGGGTGAGGCGAGGATGCGCGGGGTCGCGGTTAGGTACAGGCGGAAGTCGGCGGGGATGCGGGTGTTGTCGTGGATCGCCGCCCGCCAAGATCGCCTGCGGTGGAGTGGGCTTCGTCGATGATGGCGAGCGAGAAACCGTCCATGCGCTGGCCGTACAGGCGCTCTCCGCCCGCTAGAGCGGCCTCCAGCGGTCCGCGAACCTTCCGCTGGCTCTCGGGTGCGTCAATGTCCTCGCGGTCCACCAGGGACGCGTACGTGGCGAACACGACGACCGGCCCCTTCCCGGCCCACAGGGCGAGCTGGATCGGGTTGGTGGTGGTGCGCACGCCCAGTGACTTAAGGACCGCGTCGTTTTCCAGCGAGCACACCGCGACCATGGGCGCCTGGTGGCCCACTAGGCGCCACGCCTGGGCGGTCTGCACGAGCAGGTCCAGGGTCGGGACGGTGACGAGGATCCGGCTGTCCGCGAACGACTCCAGCGCGCATGCGGCGGCCGTGATCGTCTTGCCCGAGCCGGTCGCTGACACAATCGTGCCCCGGGCGCCCTCCGGGGGCACAGACGATCTTGCAGGCAATCCGACCCACTTCCGGAAACTCTTCTTCTGGTCTACCTGATGTTCTCGGAGCGTGATCCTCTGCATCGTCAGGATCCTTTCACCAGTCGGCACGGCGCACGTCAAAGTTTTCCGAGCGGAGATCCTGCGGCAGGTTCATCCGGAACCTCTTCTGGAAGAACCCGAGTCTTTCTTTCTCCTCAGGGAAGGCCGTCAGCAACTCGAAGGCGTACGCGGCGGCATCGACCGTGCGCCCGGAGCCGATCTCCTCGTACAGCGACCACTTGCATCCCCGAGCAGCCTCCCGACACGCCTGCGCGGCATCGTCCTGCTCCCCGGAACACAGTGCACTCAGCCTCGATCCACCGCGTGATGGCCGGGCTGTGGATGTTGAATCCAGAAGAGGTGCCTGCTGACCTGGGATGATGGGAGTTCTCTACGCTTCCATCAGCACCAACCGGCAAGGCACCTCTCGAGTGAAATCTTCCCACGGCCCGGCGCGGGTGTTTGCCGCGTTCGACGAATCGAATCTGATCGCGCACGCCGGGCTGGTCCCGGTGATCCGGCTGGCCGAGCGGTGCGACCTGCCCGCCCTGGTCGCCGAGAAGGTCAAGCTGACCGGCGCGAAGAACGGCGCCGGCACGGCGGCTGACGCGAAGACGATGAGCATTGTGGGCGGCATGGTCGCCGGCGCCGACTCCATCGACGACCTGGATATTCTGCGCCATGGCGGGCTGGTGATGATCTGCCAGTTTTTGTCGGTGGTGGTTCGGCGTTTTGATGTCAGTGGGTGAGTAGCGGGCTCTCTGCTGCTCTGTGGGTTGTTGTGGGTGGCTCGGTTGCTGTCAGGAATGCCGATCTGGTGCTGGCGTTTTTGGTGATGGTGCGGGTCGGTTTGCTGCCGGTTGGTACAGAGGGGTGGGCGTTGGTGCTGGTCACGGCCGTGTGGCTGTGCCGGGGTGTTGCTTGTCGGAGGCGGGGCATGGCCTTCTACGGCATGGGTTTCAGGTGGTAGCGGATTCCTGTTGCAGTGAGGCGGAGTTGTTCGCCGTTCTGGACTGTGATGAGTGGGAAGAGTGGGCTGTCGGCGGTGCGGCCCTTGAGCTGTCCGTGAATGCCGGCGGCATGTATGAGCTGGTGTGTCCAGGTGGGGAGCGGGTGGACCTGGCATCTGCGGTGGGCGGTGCTGTCGTGGACTTTGACAGCGGTTGCTGCTTCGTTGATGTCGATGCCGCGGATGAGCGCGAGCCGGGTGACGTCTGCCCCGGTGACCGCGTGGATGGTCAGCGCTGTTGCGTGCAGGGGGTGTGCCACCGTGGCCAGCCGTGCGGCGAGGGCGTCCGTTGGTATGTGGTGACGCTCTCGCGCGGGTGGTGTGCTGTTCGTTGTCGGGGCGAGTACGGGGGCGCCCTGGCACTGCGCGCGCTTTGGGCGGCCTGTCACCGTGCCGTTGGACGGTGCGGGTGGGGCGATCCACTGTCCGTCGTCCTTGATGTGCCGGTGGTGCCAGTGTCCCGTGTTTCTGGTGCTGGACGCTGAATGCACGGTCTGGGTCAGCGCGTTCCGGGCTCGGGGGAGGGCGTCGATGAGGCGGTACGGGGTGGCTTCGAGGAGTGTTGTCAGTGCGGGGGTGACGGGGCAGTGCCACAGGAGGGTGAGGCGGATGCCGCACCGTTCCCGCAGGGCGAGGAGTTGTTGCTGGCGGGCGTGTGTGAGGCGGTCGGTGCGGCAGACGATGAGGTGTCCGATGTGGTGGGTGAGGATCCAGGTGGCGACGGCGTCCCAGGCGGGGCGCTGGGAATCGGCCCACGTCCCGTACGTTTCTCCGCCTTGGGGGAGTCGTTTGCCCAGGGCATAGAGAAGGTCGTGGGCAAGGGCGGCGGGTGCGCCGTTGGCGGGGCTGGGGTCGACGGTCAGGCGTCCGAGGCCCGGGTGATGCGCGTGGTGAGCGGCGGTCGTCCAGTCGGGGTGGTCGTGCTTGTCGATGATGACGGTGACGGCTGGGAGACTGCCGGCTGTCATTACATGCCGCCGATTTTGCTGTAGACCCAGCGCACGAGGTCTTCGTCGACCTTATTGAGGTGCAGTTTCTTCATGCCGGCCAGGATGTGGGTGGTGATGTTGGCCCAGTTGCGGAAGCTGCCGTGGGCGGCCTGCTTGTCGATCGCGTCGATCAGCGCGGTGTCCACATCGGCCCAGACGGGATGGAAGGCGGGAATCGTCTCCCTCACTTCATCTTTGGACATGCGGGTGAACTCCTGCCAGATGAAGATCCGGGAGGCCAGCATCGGCTCGCGGCGCAGGACCTTGTAGCAGCCGTCGCCCCCGGCGAAGATCACCGCGATGTTGGTGCGCTTGTCGTCCCACAGGTGGCGCCAGAACTCGAACCCGGTCTTCTTCATCCACTGCGCCTCGTCACAGACCAGGACCCTGAATTCCTCAGCGAGTGCCTCTTTGAGGAGGGTGTCGAACTCGATCGGGCGGGCCGGAGGCTCACCGGGCAGTCCCAGTGCCTGGAAGAGACCGTGCCGGATGTCTCTCGGTGTCGGTCCGGCTCGAAGTTCCAGGCGGTGGGTGATGTCCGGGGCGAGGTGGCGCAGCGCGGAGTTCACCGACATCGTTTTGCCGGATCCGGCCGGCCCGTAGACGCACATCATGGCCTTGGCCTCGATGACGGCTTCGATGTTGTCCCGGGTGGTCAGGAGCGTGTCGGTGCCCACCAGTTGCGCCTGCTCCAGGCCCAGGAAGTGGTCTTCGCTCTCGTCGGGCAGCAGCCCGTAGTCCAACTCAGTGATCATCGGCTCGGTCCTCATCAGGAGTGGGTGGGCGTGGCGGCCTCGGACGGGCCCAGTTGTCGGGCGCTGGGCCGTGCGGTACGAGATCGGGACGAGCCAGCGCACGGCGGTCCGTCTGCGCCGCCGCATCGAGCTCTTCTTCGGCCCGTGCGGCGGTCGAAGAGGTGAGCGCCCTGGGTGGGGCTGCGGTGGTGGAGGCTTCGAAGCGCCGGCGGCGCAGCTTCTCCGCGGCTTTCAGATCAGCCTTGAGCCGCCGGGCTGCTGCGGTACGTGCGGCCTGGACGGAGCGGATCTGCTCACGGCTCGCCGCAGCGGCCAGGAACGCCGAACCGAGATGGCGGCCGGTATCGGCGTCGAAGACTTCGATGGTGTCGTCGTGATGGGGCAGGTGCCGTACCGAGACTTTGGTGCCTGTGCGGCCGTTCATCCACGGGGCGAGGTAGTCGCGCCGGCGCCATCGCACCCCGCTGGTACTGATCGTGTACGTGCGCCCGTTGTCCTCCAGCGCGAACGTCGCAAGCTGCCCCGCGGACACATCCGTGAGCGGAGTCGCGTCGGCCTGCCACGCCTGGAGGGGGGTCTGCCCGTGCAGCGCGGACGGCTGGTGGCGGGTGTTCCACCAGGTCACCCAGTCCAGCAGCAGTCCCACGAACGACTCGTACGTCAGGGGCGGGGCTTCGGGGTCGGCGGCCCGGCCGCCGGTGAGTTTTTGCCGGCCGGTGTAGCGGGGGAGCGAGATGAGGAACATCTCCTCCACCGCGTCGTTCAGCGCCTCGATCGTCCCTTTCAGGTGTGGGGTGTAGGCGGGGAGGTCGGTGACGGGGACGGCGAGCGCGCCCATCGCCGCGGTGACCGCCCGGCACAGGAACTCCTTGCCGCGGTCGACCCGGATCTGTCCCGGCAGTCCGCCGAGGGGGCCGAACGGTGCGCTGCGGGTGATTGCGATGCGCAGAGAGGCCAGCACCGCGTCCCGGCTCGGAGGATGTGCGGTGACGGCCACCCCGGTGATGGCCCTGGTGGCGCAGTCGATGAACCAGGTCACCCACGGAGTGGCCAGCTCACCCTCGACGTCCACCTCGACGGGTACGTGCTTGTGGTCGCCCTCCCATACCGCGTTGCGGTGTGTGGCCGGCCGCTGTCCGAACACGTCATGCGCGCGCCGGGCGGCTTCCCCGCTCCTGAGCCCGGCCCGCTCTCCGCGGGTCAGGTCCCGCCGGATCGCCCGGTGCAACGTGGACAGCGACGGGACTGGGGGCGCGTCCGGATCCTCGGCCGCCCGCTGCGCCAGTTCGGCATGGACCCGGGAGGCGTTCCCGCCCCACAGCGCCAGCAGCCGCCGGACCTCCGTGGTGACCGTGAAACGGGACGACTCCACCCGAGCGAGACGGCGATCCTTCCGGGCAGCGGCCAGCCACCGCCACACCGTCCGCTCCGATTTCCCCAACGCCTGCGCCACCAGGCGCACATGCGCGGCCGTCAGCTCTCCACGCCCGTCGAGGTCCAGCAGCCGAGGCATGGCCGCAGCACGCCCCGACGCCGACGGGAACACGGCCATCGAGGCGTCCGCGGGAATCTCACCACGGCTTCCCCGCATGTACGGCCCCTCTCTGCCGAGTCCGAGACGGCACCCCGCCGTCCTGGACCCAGGTATCCCAGCTCCTCGGTACTGGGCTGACCGGAATCGGCATACGGCTGACAGCGACCGTTGCCATCCGTTACGGCCGCGCCGTTGCGGAGCCGCGTCCGACCGCTGGAGCCGTCTGGCAGATCGCTCCGCATTCGACAGACCGACCGAGGCACTGGAATGCCACGGCATCGTGGCTCGGCACGCGGTTGCTGCTCAGGTTCGCATCTCCGCTGTTCAGAGCAGGATGAAGGCCCTAGTGGGAGTGCGTGGAGAACGAGTTCGTCTGCAGCATCGTGTCCGGCGAGCAGCAGGGTGCTTGGGGTAATTACCAGTACCGTGGCCCGCCAGCGGCACAGTGCTTGTGGCAGCCCGGATTGGGCCGTAGGACTGTCAGTGGCATGTGGGAATCTTTGAGCATGACCTTCCGGGGGAAGTATTCATATCGAAGGCATTCCGACGCATATGGGCGGTGTTCCATGGGTGATGGGCGGACGATACGCGTACATCGCAAGGACCTGCCTTCCCCTGACGGATGCCGCTGGTGTGGCGATGACCAGGGCCATCACGGCTCACAGTGGGTAGCTTCGGTCGGCCTGCACACATGGGAGGCGCCGACGCGTGAACAACGACTCAAGCGTATGAAGGTACGGCGCGCGGCACGTCAGGCTGGCAGCGCGACGTCTACCACAGATGCGGCCCCGCGTTCTGCGCGCGATCGATCAGGGAGTTGAAGATTGCTGAGAGCGCAGCGGGGATGCGGTCCTTACCAAGGTGCGCGGCGATGCCTACCATGAGGTCTTCCTTGTTCTGAGGTCCATCGTCCGAGCCGGCCTTGAACAAGCCCAGCAGCTGAGAGCTGAACTTTCCGGACCGCAGTGCCTCGATTTCCGCAGGCTGCCAAGCCCCGCGCTCGGTGTTCGGCTTCCACAGCGCGTTGGCCGTATCGGCCCAGTCGCCGTCGGTGAACAGGTCTTCGAGCTCGTTGGGGGAACCGAGGTAGAAGCACTCCTCGGTGGGGTCGAAGCCATGTTCTTTGAGCTTGGCGTCCCGGAAGACGTGCTTCTGGTTCGCACGGCTGTCCTTGTCGACGACGAACGCAACGTCGCGGCCGTGTTCCTTGAGGAACTTGGCAAATCGCAAGGCACCCTCATTGCTTCCCCCAGCCCACAGGCAGATACCAGCGGACTGAATGGGGTACCCGGCGTGCTTGCGGAACAAGATCGGGAACGCGGATGTTTCGGACACCCCCTCCACCGCGACGAAGAACCGCTCGTGTAGCAGAACACTGTTGCGGAACCCCAGCGTGGTCGCGATCGTCGACAGGTGGCGGCGCACATCAATGTCTGCGCTGTCCTCGCTCAGGACTTCCGCCCGAACCTGCCCCTCGTGGGTGCGTAGGTGCACCACGGACGAGATGTCGACTCCGTCGATCAGGTTGAGTGAGTGCGTCGCCACAATGACGCGCGCGTTCGGCCGTGACGACTGCAACTGGATCAATGCCATGATCCGCCGCTGGTGGGAGTAGTCCAGGTGGGTGTCAGGCTCGTCGTAAACGAACACGACATCCGAGGCAGGTCCTTCCTGCGCCTGGTCCTGTCCCAGGTCGTTGCTGCTTTCCCACAAGGCCAGCGAGATACGGCGCGAGCGACCAGTCCCGGCCGACGAGAGCGGAAACCGCCTCCCCTGCGAGTCCACAATGTTCAGTTCCACCCCGACTAGCGCAGGACGCACCTGCACCTGAGGGTCCAGTTCCACCGAAGGCAGGGCACACCGCTGCGCGATGTGCCCGCGGATGCTGTCGATGTCGGGTGTCAGCGACTCGGCAAGATAGCCCTCAAGATCCGCCACTCGCTTAGCCACCTCATCGGCGCGCGTGTACTCGCGCAGCCGGGAGTTGAGCAGACTCTGGACCACAGCCTCAGGCGCCTGGACCGAGTCGCCCTTGAAATACACCATGGACGGCATCGCAGCAGCTACCTCGGAGTCCGCCGCCACCCACGCATCGACCTGCTCCATCCGCTGGGCCAACTCCCGGAGGGGCTGCTCCCAACTGTTCCGCGCATTCAACTGCCCGACAGGCTCGACCCCGTGGGTGGCTGCGAGTTCCTTAAGGCCCGCCAGCTTCACCGCTTCCAAGTCGCGTAGCTCAGGGATCCGGCAGACGCGGCGGCGGATCTCCAGGAACGCACCCGCTTCCGGGCGGAAGCGACGGCGAATCTGTACCCGCTCAGGCAGGGCGAAATGCTGCTGCTCGTTGGCGTTGAGGGTGAAATCGCCCATCACGGTGGTCTGAGGCACCCGCGCGTGCGGAGCGACCGCGTCCTCGCTGTGCACCGGTTCTTGCACGACCCCATCGCTGACATAGGTGAGATCGCGCTCGCTCAGCGCAGTCCCATGAAGCAGGAAGTTCAGCGCGTCCAGCAGAGCGCTCTTCCCACCCTCGTTCTGACCGGTCAGAACCGTCTGCGGCAGGACAGGAACATTGGTGATGTTCGCCAGGCAGCGGAAGCCCTCAACAGAAACGGAGCAGATCTGCACGCATGCCTCGACTCGACAACGATGGAGCGGTTTTGGAACAACTACCGGGCTGTCAGCCCGAAATCAAACGGTACCGATATCGGCCCTTCACGAACTGGGCTAGGTAACCGCCCTTACTGGAGGACATCATCAACGCCACGTGCACCTCTGCGGGTACGTTCTCGTAGCGATACAACCCTCCACTGTGAAAGGCGACCTCAAGCACACGCTCCGCCTGGTCGTAGCCCACCGATCGGAGGTTGGAGGAGCGGACCGGCTCATGCAACAAGGCGCCTCCTACAGCTAACGTGCCGGGCGTTGCACGATTGACCGAAATGATAGCGCGGTACTCGGCTGTGCCAGCGAGGTTCCGAAGCCTCTCGTTCTCGTAGAACAGCAGGGCTGCCCAGACCTGCACCTCACCGCTTGAGAACCAGCAGTACAGTCCGTCTCCATGCCTACGCCGCCCACTCCAGCCCCAAGTCGGCGAGGGTGGTGAGCTGGTCGTCGCTGAGCCGGTCGCGTCTGCTCTTGTGGTTGCTGAGGAACACGCCCAGGCGCACAGACGTCCCGTCCGGCAGCTGTTCGACGTGCTGCCTTCCGACCGTGGTCTTCCCTTCCCGTGCGATGTATTGCCGCAGGGCCTCCACACCCCGCTGGAAGGCTTCGGAACCTTTCTCGGCCCCCGCCTTACCCGCACCCCGGGCTGCGCGCTTGCGCGCCTTTACAGCCGCCCGCGGCCGCACCCCGAGCTCCTCCAGCCGCCGCCGCTGCTCGGCGTTCAGCTGCGCCCAGTCCCGCGTCTGCCGAACCGCCCAGCGGCCGATGTCGTCGCCCCGGTACGTCACCCCGGGCTGGACGTCCTCCAGCGTGTTCCCGGCATCCAGGAGCGCGTGCAGGCCGGTGTAGCAGCGCTGCCAGTCCACGGTCCAGCCGAGCAGTCGCGGGTTCCAGTCCGGATCGATCGCGGCGAGCTGCTCCGCACGCCAGCGAGCGCGGTCGGTGTCCTTGCCGAGTCCTCCGGGGCGGCGGAGGTTGGTGAGCCATTGCCCGACGGGTCGGTCGAGGGCGGTGGCGTGCCGGGGCGCGGCCAGCGTCCCGGCTTCCGCGAAGTACGCACGCGCGGCGGCGAGGTTCTCCTCGAAGCCGGCGTCGGCGGTGTCCCACACCATGCCGAGCTCTTCCAGCTCGTCGGCACGCTCGCCGTTCATGGTTCCGGCCCGGTAGGAGCGGCGCTGGTCGGACAGCCACCTGCCGAGAGGGTAGGCGCCCTCGGTGTGCTCGTAGGGCACGTCCAGCGAGCCCTCGCGCTCGAAGTAGCGGCGGGCGGCGTCGTAGCCACGCTGCCAGTCCTGACGCTCGGTGCTGATGACGTTGAACCGCACCCACTTCGCGATCATCACCGGATCCCTGGGGGCAGCGAACCGCAGCAGCAGCCGCGACTCCTCCTGGCCCTCCTCTGGTTCAGGACCGATCGGAGGCGACGGATCAACGACCGCCTTCCGCTGTTCCTGAGGAATGGCAAGCAGTTCGATGGCACGCTCGTCGTGCGCCCGCAGCCCTTCCAATACCTTCACCAAGGGCCTGTACGAATTGGAGGTGAGCATGTCTTCCGGCTTTTCACCCGGTGCGAGAAAGACAGGCACGATCAGCGTCGCCATCTTCCCCTGTCCCGGTTTTTGCCGCAGCGCCCGTCCGATCGCCTGGACGATGTCGACGGCCGACCCCTTCGGGTCGAGGAGGGCGACGGAGTCGACGGCGCGGATATCGACGCCCTCGCCCAGGACCCGGCAGTTGGACAGCACGGCGCGGCCAGCGCGCCGGCCGAAGTCGGCGAGGACCCGGCGCCGGTAGTCGGGCTCGTGGTCCCCACACAGCCAGTTGGCCCACACCCGTTCCGGATACCGCTCCGAGTCCGCCGCATGGAGCCGCTTCGCGACCCGGGACAGCCCCCCGGCGAACGCGGCTGCTTCGACGGTGCGGTGGTGGAAGGTGATCGTGGTCTGCAGCCCATGCTCAGCCATCGTCTCCAGCAACGCCGCCTGCAGCGCGCCCATGCGCTCCCCGCGGACGTCCTCGTCCCGCTTCTGCGGCCCGGACAGCCGGGCCGGGGTGACGACGGGGTCGGTGAGCTCCACGACCACGATCTGATACCGCGCCAGCAGCCCCCGGGACACCGCCGATGCGAGCGACAGCTCGTAGACGACCGGACCGAACACCTTGGGATCATCCATGGAACAGGCCATCTCCTGCGGCAACCGGTCCCGCAGCACCCCCGCCCTCTCCTGCCGCTCCGCCCGGGAGAGCCGCGGCGGCCGCTCCTTCCAGATCCTGGGCGTAGCGGTCATATAGAGCCGGCGCATCGCGGGGATGACATCCTGGTCGTGAACCGCGGCCCACGCCTTCCCAGCCGAGCCACTGGTCCGGTGCGCCTCGTCCACGACCACCAGGTCGAACACGTCCATGGGCAGCCCGTAGGCTCCCTCGTGCGCTTCCTCCAGGACGGGCAGGGAGGCGTAGGTGGCGTACACGGTCACTGGCCCCCGACCGTGCCACAGGGCCAGCTGCGGGGCGCTCGTCGTAGAGCGCACCTTCAGGTCCCACAGGTGCGGGTCGTCCTCCAGCGAACAGACGGCGACGGCGGGTCCTTGGTGGCCGGCGGCCCGCCATTCCCGCACGGTCTGCGTCAGCAGATCGAGAGTCGGCAGCAGGACCAGGACCCGCCCGTTACGGGCCAGACGAAGCGCGGAGTGCGCGGCGATGAACGTCTTCCCCGTGCCGCAGGCCGCCACCACAGTGGCCCGTAGACCAGCCTGCGGAATCTTCTTCCCCGGCGGGATATCAAGGCCGCGCACGACAGCATCGACAGCTTCGACCTGGTGAGGCCGGAGCGTGAATTTCTCTGCACTCGGCATATGGGATCTCCGGAAATTCAGGAACGAACGGGCGGCCGTCAGAGGCAGTGACGATTGGTTCGGGATGCTACACAGAACATCAGCTACGTGTGATGCGATGCATGTGCGAGCGATGCACAGGTATTATCTTAGCGGGTCGATGTTCCCCAGGGAGAGTTTCCAGCCACCTCGTCCCGGCGCTGAGACCGCCTCCGAGTACGACTGATGGTCTGTCTGGTGTGGGTGGAGCGCAGCGGAATCCGCACCTGTCGCCCGGAGGCCGGCAGTCGGGCCGGGGTGATGGGGTGTCATGGTTCAGGGGGTGGTCGTTTTCTCGGGATGCTACACAGACCAGCAGCGATGCACCGTCATCGTGTAGCCAGCCGTTCCGGCGGAGCCGGAACCCGGCGGGGGAGCGAAGCGGACCCGCCCCGCAGTCCGGGCTGAAGCGGAGCGGAAGCCCGTGGATTGGAGCGAAGCGGAAATCCGAAAGGCGCGAAGCGCCTTTTTCAACACTTCGCCACGAACCGCGAAGCGGTTCGTTGCGCTTTCCCATCGC
>NZ_SSBK01000066.1 GCF_004795035.1 Streptomyces sp. A0958 | reverse complement strand
CGGACGCCTTGGTGAGGGCCCGTACGACGACGATCCGTCGGGCTCCGGCGTCCAGCACCTGGTCAAGGTTGTCCGCGTCGATCCCGCCGATGGCGAACCACGGGCGGGCCGGGGCGAGCGAGGCCGCGTAGCGCACGAGGTCCAGGCCGGGGGCGGGCCGGCCGGGCTTGGTGGGGGTGGGCCAGCAGGGGCCGGTGCAGAAGTAGTCGACGCCGGGCTCGGCAATGGCCGCGTCGACCTCGGACTCGGCGTGCGTGGAGCGGCCGATGACCGCGTCCGGGCCGATGACCGCGCGGGCGGCGGGCACCGGCAGGTCCCCCTGGCCCAGGTGCAGCACGTCGGAGCCGATGGCGTGCGCGACGTCCGCCCGGTCGTTGACCGCGAGGAGCTTGCCGTGGCGCTTGCAGGCATCGGCGAGGACCGCGAGGTGTTCCAACTCCTCGGCCGCCTCCATGCCCTTGTCGCGCAGCTGGACGATGTCCACCCCGCCGGAGAGCACCGCGTCGAGGAATTCGGGAAGGTCGCCCTGGCGCCTGCGGGCGTCCGTGCACAGGTAGAGCCGGGCGTCGGACAGCAGCGAGCGAGGCGTGGGCATGGTGCGGTTCCCCCCGGGGAAAGGCGATGGCGGTGGTTCGGCGCGGGAAGCGGGCCGCGTGGGTCGCGGCCCGCTTCCCCCGTACGGCTTTCGGTCAGACGGCGAGCGCCTGGGCGCGGCGCTTCACCTCCGTGCCGCGGTTCTCACTCAGTGCCTGCGCGGGCGTGCCCGGCAGGGTCGGGTCGGGAGTGAAGAGCCACTCGAGCATCTCCTCGTCGGAGTAGCCGTCGTCCTTCAGGAGCGTCAGGGTCCCGGAGAGGCCCTTGACCACCCGGCTGCCGTCGATGAAGGCGGCGGGCACCTGGAGGGCCCGGTTCTCCCCACGGCGTACGGCGATGAGCTGGCCCTCCTTGACCAGCTGCCGCACACGCGTCACCTCGACATCGAGCATTTCGGCGATGTCGGGCAGGTAGAGCCAGGCGGGGACGAGTGCATCGATCTTTGCGTCAATCTCGGTCACGGGACAAGCCTGCCATCCCGGACTGACAGCCGAAACCCGGACTCGGCCCTTCAGGGCCGCCCTCAGGACGCCACCGCCGACTTCAGCGGTACGGACGGGTCACCGGCCCGCTCCGCGTCGAGCCGGGCCCCCGCCTCGATGAGCCGGCGCCCCTGGGCCAGGTCGCGCGGCCGGCCGACCGCGAGCACGGCGGCCAGGACGCCGTCGCGCAGCCAGCACACCGACCATGCGGGATCGGCCGGATCGCCGCGCCACAGCAGGGTGTCGGCGTCCGCGTGGTGGCCCGCGTACTGCACGAACCGGTCGAACTGCTCGGACCAGAAGTAGGGCACGGGGTCGTAGGGCGGGACCTCCGCCGCACCCTGCGCCGCGATGTGGGCGGCGGCGGTCCGGGGGCCCTGGAGGGCGTTGTCCCAGTGGTGGACGACCAGGCGGCTGCCGTAGCGGGCGGAGGGGAAGGAGGCGCAGTCACCGACCGCGTACACATCGGGCTGCGAGGTGCGCAGCGCCGCGTCGGCGGTCACCGCCCCCTCGGGGCCGAGCGCGATGCCGGAGCCCGCCAGCCAGCCGGTGGCGGGCCGGGCGCCGATGCCGACGACGACCGCGTCGGCGGGCAGCGTGCGGCCGTCGGCGAGGACCACCGCGCCGGGCTCGATCCGGGCCACCCGGGCCCCGGTGAGGAGCCGGGCGCCGCTCTGTTCGTACCAGTCGGCCATCGGGGCGGTGACCTCGGCGGGCAGGGAGCCGGCCAGGGGGCGATCGGCGGCCTCGACGACGGTGACCGCGCAGCCGGCGGCGCGGGCGGCGGTGGCGAATTCGGCGCCGATCCAGCCGGCGCCGACGACCACGACGGTGTGGCCCGCTTCGAGGACGGGGCGCAGCCGGGCCGCGTCGTCCAGGGTGCGCAGGAGATGGACGCCGGGCACCCCGTCGGTGCCGGGCAGGGCGACGGGTTCGGCGCCGGTGGCGAGGACCAGGACGTCGTAGGGCACCGGGCCCGCCGAGGTGTCCAGTTCGTGGGCGCCGGCGCGCACCCCGGTCACCTCGCAGCCCAGGCGCAGGGCGATGCCGAGCCCGTCGAAGTCGATGTCGAAGGCGGACTCCTCGGCCTTGCCGAGCAGCACCGCCTTGGACAGCGGGGGCCGGTCGTAGGGCTGGTGGGGTTCGGCGCCGATCAGGGTGACGGGTCCGGCGAAGCCCTGTTCCCGCAGGGCGACCGCGGTCTGTACGCCCGCCATGCCCGCGCCGGCGATGACGACCCGGCGCTCCGTCCGCTCGTCGTGCCGCCCGGTCCGCTCGGTCCGCTGCTGCTGCTCGCTCACCTGTCCACCTTATGCATCTGACGGGGCGCCAGGAAAGGGGTGGTCACACCGACCGCCCTCTCCTACCCGCTCCGCGGGGCGGGGTTTAGGGTGGCCACGGTAAGACACTCGCGGGAGCCCGGACGCACTGGGCTGAGAGGGAGGCTGGCGGCCTCCGACCGTACGAACCTGATCCGGGTCATGCCGGCGAAGGGAGGGGCTGGACGCCCATGCGCACCCATCGCACCGACGGGTCCGACGTCCTCGTCATCGGGGGCGGCATCATCGGCCTGGTGACCGCCTGGCGGGCCGCACAGCGCGGCCTGTCCACCGCGCTCGCCGATCCCGAGCCGGGCGGCGGAGCGGCCCGGGTCGCGGCCGGGATGCTGGCCGCCGTCACCGAGCTGCACTACGGCGAGGAGATGCTGCTCGGGCTCAACCTCGCGTCGGCCCGGCGCTATCCGTCGTTCACGGCGGAGTTGGAGGCGGCGAGCGGACGGGACATCGGTTTCCGCACCTGCGGCACCCTGGCCGTCGCGCTGGACGCCGACGACCGCGCCCATCTGCGCGAACTCCACGAACTGCAACGGCGCTCGGGGCTTGAGTCGGAGTGGCTGACCGGGCGGGAGTGCCGCCGCCTGGAGCCGATGCTCGCGCCGGGCGTGCGCGGGGGGCTGCGGGTGGACGGCGACCACCAGGTCGACCCGCGCCGGCTGGCCGCCGCGCTGCTGACGGCCTGCGAACGGGCCGGCGTGGTCTTCCACCGCCGGCGGGCCGACCGCCTCTCGGTGGTGGCGGACCGGGCCACCGGGGCCGTCCTGGACGACGGTACGGAACTGGCGGCCGATCAGGTCGTGCTCGCGGCCGGCAGCCTCAGCGGCCGGCTCGCCGGGGTTCCCGCCCACGTCCTGCCTCCGGTCCGTCCGGTGAAGGGCCAGGTACTGCGGCTGACCGTGCCCCCGGCGTACGCCCCCTTCCTCTCGCGCACCGTGCGGGCGGTGGTCCGGGGCAGCCACATCTATCTCGTACCGCGCGAGAACGGCGAGCTGGTCGTCGGCGCCACCAGCGAGGAGATGGGCTGGGACACCACCGTCACGGCCGGCGGGGTGTACGAGCTGCTGCGCGACGCCCACGAGCTGGTGCCCGGCATCACCGAGCTGCCGCTCACCGAGACCCGGGCCGGACTGCGCCCCGCCTCCCCCGACAACGCCCCGCTGCTCGGCCGCACCGCGCTGCCCGGCCTGCACCTCGCCACCGGCCACCACCGCAACGGCGTGCTGCTCACCCCCGTCACCGGAGACGCCATGGCGTCGCTGCTGGCCGACGGCGAGCTGCCCGAGGCGGCCCGTCCCTTCTCCCCCCGCCGGTTCTCACCCGCCGCGCCCACACCCCAGGAGCAGCCCGCATGACCGAGTCCACCCCGCTCACCGTGTCCGTGAACGGCGAGCCGGTCGCCGTCGCCGCGGGCACCACCCTGGACGCGCTCGTCGCGACGCTGACCGGTGCGCCGACGGGGGTGGCGGCCGCCCTCAACGAGACCGTGGTGCCGCGCGGCCAGTGGCCCGCCGCCGCGCTCACCGAAGGCGACCGGGTCGAGGTCCTGACCGCGGTCCAGGGAGGCTGACCATGTCCGACGACCTCTTCACCCTCGGCGGCACCGACTTCGGCTCCCGGCTGATCATGGGGACGGGCGGGGCGCCCAGCCTGGACGTGCTGGAACGGTCCCTGACCGCGTCCGGCACCGAGCTGACCACGGTCGCGATGCGCCGCCTCGACCCGACCGTGCAGGGCTCGGTGCTCTCCGTACTGCGGAAGCTCTCCATCCGGGTGCTGCCGAACACGGCGGGCTGCTACACCGCGGGCGAGGCCGTGCTCACCGCCCGGCTGGCCCGCGAGGCGCTGGGGACGGACTGGGTCAAGCTGGAGGTGGTGGCCGACGAGCGCACCCTGCTGCCCGACCCGGTCGAGCTGCTGGACGCCGCCGAGACGCTGGTGGACGACGGTTTCACCGTGCTGCCGTACACCAACGACGACCCGGTGCTGGCCCGGAAGCTGGAGGACGTGGGGTGTGCGGCGGTCATGCCGCTCGGCTCCCCCATCGGCTCGGGGCTGGGCATCCGCAACCCGCACAACTTCCAGCTGATCACCGAGCAGGCCCGGGTTCCGGTGATCCTGGACGCGGGCGCCGGGACCGCGTCGGACGCGGCGCTCGCCATGGAGCTGGGCTGCGCGGCCGTGATGCTCGCCTCGGCGGTGACCCGCGCCCAGGAGCCCGAGCTGATGGCCGCCGCGATGCGGCACGCGGTGGAGGGCGGGCGTCTCGCGTACCGCGCCGGGCGCATCCCGCGCCGCCACTTCGCCGAGGCGTCGTCGCCGGTGACCGGGCGCGCGGTACTCGATCCGGAGCGCCCGGCGTTCTGAGACGCGCCGCCGGGCCGCCGGAACCGGGGATTCCGGCCGTGGGGCGCATGTCCCTGTCACGGCTCGGCTTCAGTACGGCGCCGGGTTCGCCCCGGAGCGTCGGCCGTGTCCGTGGCGGCTCGTAGACTCGCATGGTGGATACGACCCTCCAGGACCCCCTCGTCGGGCAGCTGCTCGACGGCCGCTACCGCGTCGATGCCCGCATCGCCGTGGGCGGCATGGCCACGGTCTACCGGGCCATGGACACCCGGCTCGACCGGGTGCTCGCCCTCAAGGTGATGCACCCGGCGCTCGCGGCCGACGCCACGTTCGTCGAGCGCTTCATCCGCGAGGCCAAGTCGGTGGCGCTGCTCGCCCACCCCAACGTCGTCGCGGTCTTCGACCAGGGCGCCCAGGAGCAGTACGTCTACCTGGCGATGGAGTACGTCGCCGGGTGCACGCTGCGCGATGTGCTGAGCGAGCGCGGTGCGCTCCAGCCGAGGGCCGCGCTGGACATCCTGGAGTCGGTGCTCGCGGCGCTCGGCGCGGCGCACCGGGCGGGCTTCGTGCACCGCGACATGAAGCCGGAGAACGTGCTGATCGGGGACGACGGCCGGGTCAAGGTCGCCGACTTCGGCCTGGTCAGGGCCGTGGACTCGGTGACGAACACCACCGGGACGATCCTCGGCACCGTCTCGTACCTCGCCCCCGAGCAGATAGAGCACGGCACGGCCGACACCCGCGCCGACGTGTACGCCTGCGGTGTGGTGCTGTACGAGATGCTGACGGGCGACAAGCCGCGCGACGGCGACTCCCCCGCGCAGATCATCTACCAGCACCTGAACGAGGACGTGGCGCCCCCGTCCGCCGTCGTCCCCGGGCTCGCCCCCGAACTGGACGAGCTGGTCGCGAGCGCCACCGCCCGTGACCCGGAGGCCCGCCCGTTCGACGCGGTGGCGCTGCTCGCCGAGGCCCGCCGGGCCCGCGCCGCCCTCACGGACGCCCAGCTCGACGCCGTACCCCCGCAGGCCCGCACCGGGGAGCGGGACGAGGCCGTCGCGGACGGGGACACGGAGAAGACCGACTCCCGTACGACGGTGCTCCCCCGGGTGCTCCCGCAGGACCTGGGCACCGCCCACCACACCAGTCGGCTGGAGATGCCCCCGCCCCCGGAGCAGCCCCTGCCGCCCCGCCGGACCGGACTGCGCGGCGGTCCCCGGCACGGCCTGATAGCGGCGGTCCTCGCGGTGCTGCTGGTCCTGGGTGTCGGCGGCGGCGTCTGGTACATCAACTCCGGGCAGTTCACCAAGGTCCCCTCGCTGCTCGGCCAGACCGAGAAGACCGCCCGGCAGCGGCTCTCGGACGGCGGTCTCGACGTGAAGGGCGTCGAGCGCGCCTACAGCGACACCGTCGACCGGGGCAAGGTGATCAGCAGCGACCCGAAGTCGGGCGCGCGGATCAGGGACAACGGCTCGGTCTCGCTCGTCGTCTCACGCGGGCCCGAGATCGTGGAGGTGCCCGACGTCGAGGGCGTACGTCTCGCCGACGCCAAGCGGCAGCTGAAGAAGGCGGGCCTGCTCCCCGGCATGGTCACCAAGGAGTTCAGCGACGACGTGGCGGCCGGCGAGGTGGTGCGCACGGACCCCGAGGCGGGCACCGAGCGCCACCCGGACTCGGCGGTCGCGCTCGTGGTCTCCAAGGGCAGCCCCGTGGACGTCCCCGACGTCACCGGGCTCTCCGTCGAGGACGCCACCGACGCGCTGGCCGACGAGGGGCTGAAGGCCGAGGTCGCGCCCGGCCGGGTGCACTCGCCCGAGGACAAGGGCGACGTCGCCCGCCAGTCGCCGGCCGAGGGCGCCGAGGCGGCCGAGGGCGACACCGTCACGCTGACGGTGTCCGACGGGCCGCGGATGGTCCAGGTGCCGGACGTCACCGGCAAGGACGTGGACGACGCCCGCGGCGAGCTGGAGGCGGCGGGCTTCGAGGTCAAGGTCGACCGTCCGTTCCTCTCCTTCAGCGACAAGATCGCGAGCCAGTCCGTGGACGGCGGCGACAAGGCCCCCGAGGGCAGCACCATCACGATCAAGACCAAGGGACTGTAGATCCGTATGCGCAACCCCGTCGGCGGCCATGTACCCGTGGCCGGCGGCCTCGCCAAGGTCGGCCTTCCGTACGCCCGCGGGATGGGCGCGGAGGCCGTCCAGGTCTTCGTCGCCAATCCGCGCGGCTGGGCCACCCCGGCCGGCAACCCGGCGCAGGACGCGCTGTTCCGCGCCGAGTGCGCCGCCGCGTCCCTGCCGGCGTACGTGCACGCTCCGTACCTGATCAACTTCGGTTCGCACACGCCGGCCACGGCGGAGCGGTCCGTTGAGTCGCTGCGCCACTCGCTGCGCCGGGCCCGCCAGATCGGCGCGCTGGGCGTCGTGGTGCACACCGGCTCTGCGACCGGCGGGCGGCCCCGCGAGGAGGCCCTGGCCCAGGTGCGCGCGTACATGCGGCCGCTGCTGGACGAGCTGACGCACGACGACGACCCGTTCCTGCTGCTGGAGTCGACGGCGGGCCAGGGCTCCTCGCTCTGCTCGCGGACCTGGGACTTCGGCCCGTACTTCGAGGCGCTGGACGCCCATCCGAAGCTCGGGATCTGCCTGGACACCTGCCACATCTTCGCGGCGGGGCACGACCTCGCGGGCCCCGGCGGGATGAGGCAGACGCTGGACCTGCTGGTGGAGACGGTCGGCGAGGGCAGGCTGAAGCTGATCCACGCCAATGACTCCAAGGACGTCACCGGCGCCCACAAGGACCGGCACGAGAACATCGGGGCGGGTCACATCGGGGAGGAGCCGTTCCGCGAGCTGTTCACCCATCCCGCCACCGAGGGCGTTCCGCTGGTCATCGAGACCCCGGGCGGCAAGGAGGGGCACGCCGCCGACGTGGCCCGGCTCCAGGCGCTGCGCGACGGGAGCTGACCGGGCGGCGTCGCGGACGCCGCGCCCGGCTCAGAGCTCGGGGCCGTCCCCGGGCTCCTCCTGGTAGGAATAGCGCTGTTCCTTCCAGGGGTCGCCGACGTTGTGATAGCCGCGCTCCTCCCAGAAGCCCCGGCGGTCGGCGGTCATGTACTCGACGCCCCGGACCCACTTGGGGCCCTTCCAGGCGTACAGGTGCGGGACGACGAGCCGGAGCGGGAAGCCGTGCTCGGCGGTGAGCAGTTCGCCGCCCTTGTGGGTGGCGAACAGGGCCCGCTCGGAGGTGAAGTCGTCGAGCCGGAGATTCGAACTGAATCCGTACTCGGCCCACACCATCACATGGGTGACCTGAGGGGCGGGCGGTGCGAGAGCGACGATATCGCGGGCGAGCACGCCGCCCCATTCCGCTCCGAGCATGCTGAATTTCGTCACGCAATGCAGATCGGCGACGACGGAGGAGAACGGCAGCGCCGAGAATTCCTCATGGTTCCAGCAGTGCTTCCCGCCGTCGGCCGTGGCGCCGAAAACGCGGAACTCCCAGCGGTCGGGCTTGAACTTGGGCACCGGCCCGTAGTGGGTGACCGGCCATCCTCGCTGCAGTCGCTGGCCCGGCGGAAGCTCGGACTGTTCTGATGCGCGGTTTTCCCGGCTTTCCGGCTGACCCATGACTCCATGGTGACAGACAGGCAGGGGTGGTCGTGACCAGGGCCGAGCCGATTGGGGCAACTCGCACTAAGCGTGCACTTACTGGACGGCCATCGGGTGCGATGCGAGGATGCGGCCAACGTGCCCAGTTCACCGGTTGGAAGGAGCCTCTGCGATGCAGGGCGACCCCGAGGTCATCGAGTTCCTCAACGAACAGCTGACCGCCGAATTGACTGCCATCAATCAGTACTTCCTGCACGCGAAGATGCAGGACAACTTCGGCTGGACGAAGCTCGCGAAATACACACGCGCGGAGTCCTTCGACGAGATGAAGCACGCCGAGATCCTGACCGACCGCATTCTCTTTCTCGACGGCCTGCCGAACTATCAGCGGCTGTTCCACGTGCGTGTGGGCCAGACGGTCACCGAAATGTTCCAGGCGGACCGGCAGATCGAGGTGGAGGCGATCGACCGCCTCAAGCGCGGCATCGAGCTGATGCGCAACAAGGGCGACATCACCTCGGCGAACATCTTCGAGTCGATCCTCGCGGACGAGGAGCACCACATCGACTACCTCGACACGCAGCTGGACCTGGTCGAGAAGCTGGGCGAGCCGCTGTACATCGCCCAGCTGATCGAGCAGCCGGACAGCTGACCGCGCCGGGAGGCCGGGGACGCGCTCAGGCGGCTTCGGGAAGCCCGGACGCCGGCTCGGAGAGGGGCGCGGGAAGCGCGGCGGTGGCGGGCGACTGCTTCCCGTCGAGGAGCTCGCGGCGCGGGCAGGAGCCCCGTCCGAGCATCGCCTGGATGGTGCGGACGCAGCCGCCGCAGTCCGTGCCGGCCTTGCAGGCGGAGGCGATCTGGCGGGGCGTACCGGCCCCTGCTGCCGCATGGTCCTTGACCTGCTGCTCCGTAACGCCGAAGCACGAGCAGACGTACATGCGGTTCACCTCCCGGCGGGGACGGATCGTGGGCGCCGCCCCGATGATCGGTGAGGCTAACCTTACCCGCCGCCCCGGGGCGGTAAAAGTCCGTGAACGCCCTGTGGGGCACGGATCACATTCGATCCGTGCCCCACAGTCGTACGGGTGTCGCCCGCCGTGACGCCTACTGGTCCCGGTACATCTCGGCGACCAGGAACGCCAGGTCGAGCGACTGGCTGCGGTTGAGCCGGGGGTCGCACGCCGTCTCGTAGCGCTGGTGGAGGTCGTCCACGAAGATCTCGTGGCCGCCGCCGACGCACTCGGTGACGTCGTCGCCGGTGAGCTCGACGTGGATGCCGCCCGGGTGCGTGCCGAGGCCCTTGTGGACCTCGAAGAAGCCCTTGACCTCGTCCAGGACGTCGTCGAAGCGGCGCGTCTTGTGACCGGAGGCGGCCTCGAAGGTGTTGCCGTGCATCGGGTCGGTCACCCAGGCCACGGTGGCGCCGGAGGCGGTGACCTTCTCGACCAGCTCGGGCAGCTTGTCGCGGACCTTGTCGGCGCCCATCCGGACGATGAAGGTCAGCCGGCCGGGCTCGCGCTCCGGGTCGAGGCGCTCGATGTAGCCCAGGGCCTCGTCGACGGTGGTCGTCGGGCCGAGCTTGATGCCGATGGGGTTGCGGATCTTCGAGGCGAACTCGATGTGCGCCCCGTCCATCTGGCGGGTGCGCTCACCGATCCACACCATGTGGCCCGAGGTGTCGTACAGCCGGCCGGTGCGCGAGTCGGTGCGGGTCAGCGCCGTCTCGTAGTCCAGCAGCAGGGCCTCGTGCGAGGCGTAGAACTCGACCGCCTTGAACTCGGCCGGGTCGGTGCCGCAGGCCTTCATGAAGTTCAGCGCGTTGTCGATCTCGCGGGCCAGGGCCTCGTAGCGCTGGCCGGAGGGCGAGGACTTCACGAAGTCCTGGTTCCAGGCGTGCACCTGGCGCAGGTCGGCGTAACCGCCGGTGGTGAAGGCGCGCACGAGGTTCAGCGTGGAGGCGGAGGCGTGGTACATCCGCTTCAGCCGCTCCGGGTCGGGGACCCGGTCGGCCTCGGTGAAGGCGAAGCCGTTGACGGAGTCGCCGCGGTAGGTCGGCAGGGTCACGCCGTCGCGGGTCTCGGTCGGCTTGGAGCGCGGCTTGGAGTACTGACCGGCGATCCGGCCGACCTTGACGACGGGCACGGAGGCCGCGTAGGTGAGGACGGCGCTCATCTGGAGCAGCGTCTTCAGCTTGGCCCGGATGTGCTCGGCCGACACGGCGTCGAAGGCCTCGGCGCAGTCGCCGCCCTGCAAGAGGAACGCCTCGCCCTTGGCGACGGCTCCCATACGGGCACGCAGCTGGTCGCACTCGCCGGCGAAGACGAGCGGCGGATACGACGCGAGGTCCGCGAGTGCATCGCGCAGGGCCTCGGAGTCGGGGTACTCGGGCTGCTGCGCCGCGGGAAGGTCTCGCCAGGTGTTGCCACCGGCGACGGAGGTATTGGCGTTCACGGTCACGGCCCCCACATTACGGGGTCGCGTCCACTGCTTTTCCGGTTGCTCAGTGACTGAGACGGACGTCTCGGCGCGGCCGGTCCCGGGCCTGACAGCGGGGCCTGCTAATCTCACATTTTTCAGCGTTGAACAAGTGGACAACAGGGGTGGGGACTTGAAGCGGAATCACCGTAGGGACCTCCGGAAGAGACGGCTGCTGTTCGGCGCCGGTGCCGCTGTCGTCGCCACCGCGACGATCGGCACCCTGGCGATGGCCTCCCAGGGCCCCGCGTCCACGGACGCCGGGCCGGCCTCGGCGTCCGCCGTGCTCCAGGCCCAGTTCGAGGACGCGGCCCGCGAGTTCGACGTGCCGCAGAGCGTGCTGATGGCGGTCTCCTACCGGCAGACGCTGTGGGAGAGCCACGACGGCGAGCCGAGCACCAGCGGCGCGTACAACGTCATGGGGCTCACCCGGGTGACCGAGGGCGACGTCGAGCAGCCGACCGACGCGGAGCGGCTCGCGCACCTCAACATGAGCGGCGACCCCGCCGTGACGAAGCACTTCGACGCCAAGCGCGCCCTGCGCGAGCTGCCGAAGAAGGTGAACACCGAGGCGCCCGAGCTGCACACGCTCGACGAGGCCGCGGAGCTCATCGACAAGCCGGCCGGCTCCGTGCAGGACGACACCGCGCAGAGCATCCGCGCGGGCGCCGCGCTGCTCGCGAAGTACCAGAAGGAAGCGACCGGCTCGCTGTCCGAGGACGCCGGCACGTGGTACCCCGCCGTGGCGCGCTTCAGCCAGGCGCCGGACACCAAGGGCGCCACGCTCTTCGCCAACCGCGTCTTCGAGTCGGTCAAGAACGGTGAGAGCCGGGTGACGGCGGACGGCCAGCAGTTGTCGCTGCCCGCCGACCCGTCGGTGACCCCGGTCAAGCCCGCGAAGATGCCGCTGGCCGCGACGAACGCGAGCACCGCCGCGACGCCCGCCCCGGAGTGCCCCGCCGGGCTGAACTGCGACTTCAAGCCGGCCGGGTACAAGCAGGTCGGCAAGGACGCGGACGACTTCGGGAACTACAACGAGGCGAACCGTCCGGGCAGCGGCGAGGACATCCGCTACATCGTCATCCATGACACCGAGGGCGGCTACGCCGGTTCGCTGGCCACCTTCCAGAACCCGGCCTCGTATGCCAGTGCGCACTACCTGATCCGGGCCAACGACGGCCTGGTCACCCAGCTGGTGCAGACGAAGGACGAGGCGTGGCACGCGGCGAACAAGACCGTGAACATGCACTCGGTCGGCATCGAGCACGAGGGCTACGCGATCAAGTCGGGCAGCTGGTACACCGAGCCGCAGTACGAGTCCTCCGCGACGCTCGTGAAGTTCCTCGCCGGCAAGTTCGGCATCCCGCTGGACCGTGAGCACATCATCGGCCACGACGAGGTGCCGGGCGTCCTGGACGCCAATGTCGCGAGCCAGCACTGGGACCCGGGCCCCTTCTGGGACTGGAACCACTACATGTCCCTGATCGGCGCCCCGACCGGTGACAGCGGCGCGGGCGGCCCCGTCAAGGCCGGTGAGGTGGTCCGGGTGGTGCCCCCGTTCACCACGGCCAACCAGCCGGCGCTGACGTACGGCGGCAGCGCGGTCGCCACGCAGCCGACCAACTTCGGTTACCTGTACGCCTCGGCCTCCACGTCCGCGTCGAAGATCGTCGACCCGTACATGCCGAACGTGAAGGACACCGACGCCCCGAACTGGGGCAACAAGGTCGTCGCCGGCGGCGAGTACGTCGTCGCCGAGTCGAAGGGCGACTGGACCGCCATCTGGTACGGCGGCAAGAAGGCCTGGTTCCAGAACCCGGGCGGCCAGTTCACCAAGGCGGTCGCCAAGACCGCCCAGCCGGTGCTGAAGGCCAAGGCCGGTGCGACGTCCATTCCGGTGTACGGGCGCGCCTACCCGGAGGACGCCGCGTACGCGGGCACCGGGGTCCCGGTGCAGACCAAGAACAACGACTCGCTGACGAAGTACAGCATCCCGGCGGGCCAGGCCTATACCCAGGCCGGTCCGGCGCAGGCGGGTGACTACTGGTTCGCGGGTACGTTCGCGGGAACCGAGGGCAACGACCGCACGCTGGTGAAGGGGACCACCAACCTCTTCTACCCGATCCGCTACAACCACCGCATCGCCTGGGTGAAGGCCGGCGACGTCCAGCAGGCGAGCAGCACCGTCCCGGACGCCGGGACCAACCGGTACGACATGATCGGCCGGGACAGCGCCGGACGCATCTGGCAGTACCAGGGCACCGGCAGCGCCTCCTCGCCGTACTACCGCCGCTACCAGGCGGGCTACGGCTGGGGCAGCTACACGGCGATCACCGCCATGACCGCGCTGCGGGCGGACGGCACGGGTGACTTCGTGGCCCGCGACCAGGACGGCGTGCTCTGGTACTACCGGGGCAGCGGCAACCCGGACAAGCCGTACAAGGCCCGGCTCAAGATCGGCAGCGGCTGGAACCAGTACAACAGCCTGACCGGCATGCGCGACCTCGACGGTGACGGCAAGGCCGACCTGATCGCCCGCAACGCCGCCGGCGTGATCTATTTCTACAAGGGCACCGGCGAGCCGTCCAAGCCCTTCCTGCCCAAGGCCCAGGTCGGCACCGGCTGGGAGATCTACGACGCGATCGTCTCCACCGGCGACCTGAACGGCGACGGCAAGGCGGACTTCGTGGCCCGGGACAAGTCCGGGGTGCTGTGGATCTACACGGGCACCGGCTCGGCCACCTCCCCGTACGACAAGCGGGTGCGCATCGGCACGGGCTGGGGCACGTACAAGCTGCTGCTCGGGCCGAGCGACCTGGACCGTGACGGCCGGGGCGACCTGGTCGCCGTGGACGGTTCCGGGAACTTCTGGTTCTACCACTCCACCGGCAGCGTGACGGCCCCGTTCGCGGCGAAGTCGCAGGTCGGGACCGGGTGGCAGATCTACGACACCCTGTTCTAGACGAGCGGGCGTCCCCTGACGACGGGG
>NZ_SSBK01000065.1 GCF_004795035.1 Streptomyces sp. A0958 | reverse complement strand
CCTGTTCCAACAGCGGAGCTCCTGTGGTGAGGATGTCTTGGAGTGACATTCCTCTTCTACAGCAGCTCCGCTGCCTCGTTCACCAGCCTTGACGAACGACCTCCACGCCTAACTGAACGGCGTTGCTGCTAGAGGCTCTGATCGACGAGGCGGGCGTCTCCCGGGCCGGACTCGCCGCACATGTCAACCGGGCCGGCCGCACCCGCGGGCTGGGCCTGCGCTACGAACACACCGCCGTCGCCCGCTGGCTCAAGGGCCAGCGCCCGCGCGGCGAGGTGCCCGACCTGATCTGCGAGGTGCTCGGTAACCGCCTGCACCGGGCCGTTTCGCTGGACGACATCGGCATGGCCGCCCCCGACGGCCACGTGCCCGTCCAGGGCTCCTCGCTCACCGGCTTCGTCGAACGGGCCACCACCGTGTGGCGCTCGGACGCCCAGCAGCGCCCGCACGTCGTCGCCGCCCCTGCCGTCACCGGGACCACCGCCGTGATGCCCGTCTGGGAGTGGGAGAACCCGCCGGAGGACGCCGACGTGTCGCGGACCGGGCCCACCCGGGTCGGTGCGGCCGACATAGCAACACTGCGGGCCGCCCGTGACCACTACGAACTGATGTACCGCAAGGCGGGCGGAATCGCGACGCGTTCACGCGTCGTCGGCTTCCTCAACGCCGAGACCGCCCCGCTGCTGCGGGGCGGCTACAGCGATACGACGGGGCGCCTGCTGCACCGTGCGACGGGCGCGTTGGTGGCCGTCGCGGGGATCTGCGCCTACGACTCCGACGCGCACGGCCTCGCCCAGCGCTACTTCCACCAGGCGCTGCGCCTCGCCAAGGCGAGCGGGGACCGGGGGCTCGGGGGCTATGTGATCGCCCTGCTGGTCAACCAGTCGCTGTTCCTCGCCGAGTACCGCCAGTCCGTAGCCTTCGCCGAGGCGGCCCTGCGTGCGGCGGGGCGCGAGATCACCCCCGCCCTCGCCGCCGACCTCCACGCGATGCAGGCCAAGGCGTACGCCCGGCTCGGGGACCGGGCGGGCGCGCTGACGTGCATCGGCCGCGCCGAGTCCGAGGCCGCCCGCATCCGGCCGGGCCGGGAGCCGGACGAGACGGGGTACGTCCAACCGGGCCTGGTCGATGTGCAGGTGGCGGAGGCGCTGCTGAGCCTCGGGGACCTCGCGGCGGCCCGGGAGCACGCGGTGGCGGCGGTGGGCACGCCCGCGCACGACCGGGGCCGGGTCCACCGGCTCGCGATGCTGACCACGATCGAGCTGCGGCAGGGCGAGGCGGACCGGGCGGCGGCCACGGCGACCGAGATGGCGGACCGTACCCGCGGCATGGAGTCGCAGCGGCTGCGCGACCGGCTGCGGACGGTGCGCGAGGAACTGGTCGCCAGCGGGAGCGCCGACGCGGAGCGGGCCGCCGAGCGCGTCGAGGGGGCGCTGCGCGTACCGCTGTGACCCCGAGTCTGCTGCGATACGGCCACCTACGAGCAAGAAGGTGGCAGAACCGTGCAGTGGACCAATCTGAACGAACAGACTGTGTACGAGAACCGCTGGTTCCGGGTCAATCTGGCCGATGTCGTGCTCCCCGACGGGGGCCGTCTCGACCACTTCGTGATCCGGCTCCGCCCGGTGGCGGCGGCGACCGTCGTCAACGAGGCGAACGAGGTGCTGCTGCTGTGGCGGCACCGGTTCATCACCGACAGCTGGGGCTGGGAGCTGGCCGCGGGCGTGGTGGAGGACGGCGAGGCGCCGGACCGGGCGGCCGCCCGGGAGATGGAGGAGGAGACCGGCTGGCGCCCCGGCCCGCTGCACCCGCTGCTGACCGTGGAACCGTCCAACGGCCTCACCGACGCCCGGCACCACTTCTACTGGGGCGAGGAGGCGGCCTGGACCGGCGAGCCCCGCGACGCCTTCGAGTCCTCGCGCCGCGAGTGGGTACCGCTCAAGCTGGTTCCCGACATGATCGCCCGCGGCGAGGTCCCGGCGGCGGGCATGGCGGCCGGGCTGATGATGCTGCACCACTTACGGCTGGGCTGAGCCGGACCCGGTCCGGGCGAGGGACCGCGCGCCCCTCGCCCGGACCGTTGCGCCGTGTCAGGCGTACGGGTGGGCGGCCCCGGCGTCCACGGCACCGCGCAGCCCTCACCGATCAAGCGGGGTCACGCTGGACTCGTCCACCGAAGACGGCGCGGCGTCGTCAAGCGGGCACTGTGTCCACCCGTTGCCCGGTCGTCGGCTCGCTGGGGGCGATCCGGGTGTGCCGGAGCTGTGCGGGCCATTTGGACACCGGGCGGAGCAGGTGCCGCAGATCGGGCTGATCGGGGTCACCGCGCAGGATCAGGCACTCGGCACCGTGCCGGGCGCAGTCGAGGACGGCGTCGAGCTTGCCGGCCATCGCCCCGGTGGTGTCCCAGTCGGGTGCAGCCCGCAGGGCCTCGCGAGCGGGCCCCGTCGCGCGTGGATCGATCCACGGGATGGTCCGCCCGTCGTCGAGCACACCGTCCACGTCGGTGAGCATGGCGACCCGGACCGGGCCCGCCGACAGTCCGAGCAGCGCGGACGGCACGTGATCGCTGCCGATTACGCGTAAGGAGCCGTCAGGGTGGGGAAGGCAGTCGCCGGTGAGTACGGGCAGTGCTCCGGTGGCCAGGAGGCGCTGGAGGCTGCCGACGCCGACGACCGCACCGCCCTCCTCCAGTACGGCGGCGGCGGCCAGTTGGACGGGGAATGCCAGGGCGCCGGCCCGCTGGAGGGCCGTGGTCCAGATCCAGCGCAACTCGGCGTTGGCACCGGTGAGTGGGAGGGCTGCCCATGGATCCTCCGGATCCAGATGACGCACCGCTCCATGGCCGTAGGACCCGCCACCCGAGATCAGCACCATCCGGCCGGGCGCCGCCGCGGCCAGGTCCGCGACCTGCCTGGCGTAACCAGCGACGGCGTCGTGGTCGATGTCGTGGTCGCGACTCTTGACGGAGAACAGCCCTCCGCCGATCTTGAGGATCAGGAAGGTCGGGAGGTCCGACGGGTCGACGATGGGCGGGGTCATGTGACTCTCCTGGGAGGACTCGGGGCGGGGCCGTTGCCGGCGGCCGGTGCGGCCGTGGCGACAAGACCTGTACGCGCCTGGTCGACGTGCCGCATCCGATGGTCCAGCAGGCGGAGGGCGCAGTCGGCCAGCACCTGCCCGTACTGCGGTAGTTCGGCGAGGTTCCGGCTTTCCCCCGGGTCCGTCAACTGATCGAAAAGCAGGGGTCGTTGTGCCGGGAAGTGGACGTAGGTGAAGCGCGGTCCGCGCAGGACCGCGAGGTTGCACTCCTGTGGGCTGAGGCTCATCACCCGTTCCGGAATGTGGTCCACCGGGTCGCGGAAATCGAATTCGTGGACGATCTCGGATCGGGGCCATGGCGTGCGTTCGGCCGGGTCGGACAGGAGCGGAAGAAGCGAGTGCCCGCTGCTCCACGGCAGTGCCGGCGCCCGAGCCCAGTCGAGTACGGTCGGCGCGACGTCCACCGATTCTGTGGGAGCGGTCACTGCTGCCGCGGCGGCTCGTCGGTCGGGGGCGGCGACAATGAGCGGCACCCGGTAGGCGGTGTCCCGGAAGCCTCCCGTCCCAAGGCTCCAGTGATCGCCGAGCGTGTCGCCGTGGTCGGCGGTGACCACGACGAGAGTGTCGTGCGCCCGGCCGAGGTTCTCCAGGGCGGCGAAGATCCGTCCGACGTGATGGTCGACCTCGCTCACCAGGCCGAAGTAGGTCGCCCGGTGCGCGGCGATGGCTTCCGCGGTCAGATCTGCGGGAGCGGTGTCCGGTACGTCACGCCCGACCCAGTGGCGCAGGAAGGGATGGCGTCTGCCCTCCTCCGCCGGGCTCGCTGCCCGGAGAGGGGCCGCCATGTCGGCCGGGTCGTGCAGCCGATCGTAGGGGAACGGCGCCACCCAGGGTGGATGCGGGCGCAGGAACGTCGCCAGGATGAGCCAGGGTTGGTCCTGCAGTCCGGTCATGCAGGCAATGGTGCGGTCGGCAACGAAGGCGGTGTCGCTGAGCTTGGCCGGGTAACGGGCGAGGTTGCGGCTGCCCGGCGCGGGGAGCAGCACGTCCATCGGGTCGTCGGGCACCAGCTGCCCGTGCGAGGCCAGTTGGTCGAGCCATGAGCGCAGCCCTGTACGGTTGAGGTCGAACCTGGTATGCCAGTTGAATCCCCTGGGGACGGTCTCGGCGTCGCCCGATGCCTCCTCGGCTACGGTGTCGGTGTAGCCGACGACATGGGAAGCAATGCCGGCCGGGGCAAGTGCGGTCGCCAGGTTCGGCCGGGTTTCGTCGGCGCGGGTGCGGTTGCTCACCACGCGGTGGACCGACTGGTAGACACCGGTGAGCAGGGAGGCGCGGGCGGGCCCGCACGGAGCGGTCACGGAGTAGTGCCGCTCGAAGCGCGTACCTCTGGCGGCCAGCGCGTCCAGGTGCGGGGTACGCGCGTGGGGGGCGCCGTAGCAGCCCAACGCGTCGGCGCGGAGCTGGTCCGCGACGATCAGCAGGACGTTGCGGCGCTGTGGCGTTGCGGTCCGGTCAGTCACGGCCAGAGGTACTCGGTCTGCCAGCCGTCCGCTTTGCGCCGACAGATCACCCGGGTGTGGATGCGGTCCGGGCTGGCCTCCCAGAACTCCAGTTCGTTCGGCCGGATGCCGTAGAGGGTCCAACTCGGCAAGTAGGGCACCTCGTCGGGGTACGACGCGGACAGCCGTGCGTACTCGGACAGGACCTCGTCCCGGTCCGCTGGCGGGGTGGGCCTGTGCAGGTGCGCGGAGAGCCGCGAGCCGCGACCGCGCTCGGCGAAGTCCCGCCGGCTGTCGGCTTGCCCGGTCGCCTCGGCGTCCCCGACAATGCGCAGTTGGCGGCCCACCGTCGGCCAGTGGAACTGGACGGCGACACGCGGGTTCCGGGCGATCTCCTGGCCCTTGCGGCTGTCCGAGTGGGTGGCGAAGTAAAGCCGCTCGTCGTCGATGTCCTTGCAGAGCAGCACCCGGCTGGACGGCGTCCCGTCGGCGTCGACGGTGCACAGGGTCATGGCGTGGGGCTCAGCCTGCCCGGCCTCGGCTGCCGAGAGGATCCACTCCTCCAGGGCCTGCAGCGGATTGGCCGGCAGGTCCTCGATGGTGAATCCCGACGGATCCAGGTCCGCGAAGACCTGGAGCGCCCTGAACTGGTTGCGTGTCTTCTCGCTCACGGCGGCCACGCTACCGGCCCGAAACGGCAACCGCTCCGGTCATATCGCTTGCCCGGCCGTGCAGTTGGTGCTGCGACCGGCTGGATCTCGCCGGTAGGTCTCACCATTTCGGAGTCCGCCATCGCGGACATGTCTGCACATGGAGCCAATCACGGTGGGGCGTCCGGACAGTGATCCGCCATGCGCATTGCATCCACGGCAGATCGCTGTTCAGGGGTGATCCGCGCGGGCTGCCGAAATGCCAAGTCACGCGCGCATCAAGGGTAGTTGGATGCTTTTCGGTCAAGTATCACCGGCCGTACGGCCGGAATCCTGTGCTTAACTGCTGAGAGTGGCACCGGCTGCGGAGGCTCCGGTCCCACCTCGCCCAGGACAATGGCGTCGGGGCAGTCTCCAAACCACCCGGGCGCCGGCTCCGGGATTCGTCGACTGACTGAGGTCCCGGGGGTCCTACAGCGATGTGTGCCGAAAACGTCCTTGCCCAGACCCCGGGGCGCCGGGTTGGCGGGGCCGCCCAACTCCGGGCGCTGTTCGAACGTCCCGGTCCGGTGAGGATCGTGGGGGCGCACAACGCTCTCGGCGCACGCCTCGCCGAGCGCGCCGGGTTCGACGGTGTCTGGTCGAGCGGTCTGGAGGTGTCCGCCTCGCACGCTCTGCCTGACGCGGACATTCTCACCATGACCGAACTCCTCGAAGTGGCGAGGTCGATGGCTGCCGCTGTGGCCGTTCCGGTGGTCGCCGACTGCGACGCCGGTTACGGCAACGCGAACAATGTCATGCACATGATCCGCCGATACGAGGCAGCCGGGATCGGCCACCAGCTCGGCGAGTGCCTCGTACCTCTCCGCACTGGTCACGGTGTCGTCCTTGGCCCACTGGCCGTAGTCGGCCAGCAATGCCCGTGCCTCATCCGCGCTGTTCGTGTTCTCCCGCTCCCCGGTGCCGACGCCCGGGTGCGGGGTCAGCATGAGCGTATTGTGTCCCATCGCGGTCTTGCGGCGCCGGTGTCTGCAGTATCTGTGTGCCTGCGGACGATGGCGTGGCCAGGGGCGGCACAAGATCGCCCCCGGCCAGAGTGCGATAGCGCAGGGCATCAGCGGTCAACCCGTACCCGAACGCCGCACCGGCCAGGGACAGCAGCGCGGCCAGCAGTACCAGGAACCACCGAGGCCAGTGCTGTGTGCTAAACGTGGTCGGGGTACGGCAAGGCTGGGCCGCCTGATCGGCGCGGGGCGGCCTCCTGCGGTCCCGGTCAGACCTGAGTGAGGTGGTTCGAGAGGTCGAGGGCGTGCGGCGGGATGGGAGCCGCGGGGCGTTGATGGATTTGGTCAGGCCCAGTTGAGGACGTCGCTCACCGTTGCCGGGAGGTAGTCCTGCTGGCCGTCGTCGGCGATGAACACGGCGAGGCGTAGCGGCAGGTTGGGGCCAAGGTCCTGGAGCTGGCGGAGCATGTGCCGACGGACATCAGGTGTGGATCTTCCCGAAGGAGTGAACCTGATGAGTACGACGACTGGGCACTTGGTCGAGGCCATGGATGGCGCGTCGCTTGCCGAGGCCGGCAGGCCGGCCTGGGGATTCGTACGGGACGTACTTCCAGAAAATTCTGGTGCGGTTCACGTAGAGGATCGCGTTGAAGACGTCGCGGAGTTCGGCTCTGTGAGGAAGAAAGTCAACGACTGGATCTCGGCGACAGGCAGAGGCCGAAGCCGTCAGGCGCGTATATCTCCAGGACGGGCTGCATCGCGATCACCTGGACGAAGTGTTCTGCATCCCCCGCCCGCGCGCCTCCCGATTGCGACGAGCACCCTCATCTCGGGCACGGAAGCTGAGCCCTTTCGGCTGTACCGCCCTGAGGGATACGGGGGTACGCCGACGACTGGGAGCGGTAGTCCGTGGCAGTGGGCCGAGGGCGGCGCGAAATGTCGCTGAAAGTCCGGTGTACTGACACAGCCTCGGCTCCCTAGAGTTGTGACCCGGGCTGGATCGAGGGAGGACAAAGGATGGACGCGGAGATCGCGCTTTTAGCGGGTACCGCCGGGACGACGATTGCGACGCTGCTGGCGACCGATACGTGGAACGGCGTGCGGAACGGCGTGGTCGGTCTGTGGCGACGTGTCCGGCCGGACCATGAGGAGCAAGTCGGCGCCCAGCTCGACACGTCGCGCCGGGACCTCCTGGGCGCGCAGAGCAGTGGTGACGAGGAGACCGAGCGGGAGATCGCGGCGGAGTGGCAGGGCCGCATTCGCCGTCTCCTCGTCGCACACCCCGAGCTGGTGGCGGAACTGCGTTCCTTGCTGATCGAACTCGACCCCGGCACACCCGCCACCCCGGCCGTCACCCAACACGCGACCGCCTCCGGCAGTTCACGCGTCTACCAGGCCGGCCGCGATCTGAACGTCGACCAGCGGTGACCGGCCGCAACGACGGCCGGGCCACTGATCAGGGGCGCGTCTACCAGGCTTCCGGTGACCAGCACATCACCGAGCACCACCATCACGGCGCCGCCTGGGTTGGCCCGGACTCGGTGCGGCATCCGCCCATCGGCCGGGCACCGGCGATCCTGAGGGACCGCGGCGAACTCGTCGGACGCCTGAGGGAGGCAGTGACCGAGGACGCCGGAAGTACCGTGTTCGTCCTGCACGGCCTGGGAGGATGCGGCAAGACGGCCGTGGCGTGCGCACTCTTCGAACACGCCACCCGGGAACGCGGACGCCTGGGCCTGTGGGTCAACGCATCCGATCAGGCATCCCTACGGGCCGGGATGCTCGCTGTGGCCGCAGACCGCGGCGCCGGCGACGGCGAACTGATGGCCGCGCGCAACGGCTTACGCGCAGCCGCAGACTTGGTCTGGGACCACCTCGACCGGTCCGACACACCCTGGCTGCTGGTGCTGGACAACGCCGATGACCCAGCGGTGCTACGGGACGGAGGATGGCTGCGCACCAGCCCTCGCGGAACCGTCCTCGTGACCACACGGCAGGCCGCCGGCCACTGGTGGCCCGCAGCCGAACTGCTGTACGTGGATGTCCTGCCGCGTGAGGAGGCGGCCCAGGTCCTGCGCGACCTCGCCCCCGGAACGGGTTCCGCCGAGGAGGCGGCAGCCATCGCCGACAGCCTCGGCCGCCTGCCGCTCGCCCTGACTCTGGCCGGCGGGTTTCTGGCCCACCAGGTGATCGACCCCTGGACGATGGAGGAGTACGGGCGCCGTCTGCAGGAGCGTCCGGATCCCATCGAACTGATCGACCAGGGAGCCCTCGACGCGGGCAACGACTCGCGACACCTGGTCAGCGGAACGTGGCAGCTCTCGCTGAACTCCCTGGCCGGGCAGAACCTGCCCGAGGCCGTCACCCTGCTGCGCCTGCTGGCCTGCTGGTCGAACGACCCGCTGCCCCTGTCGCTGCTGGCCAACATCCGGCTCGACCTGACCCTGCCCGCAGACCGGGTGGAACTGGCGCTTCGGGGGCTGCTTGACCACTCGCTCACCGAACTCGTTCCTGGCGACATCCGCTGCCTGCGTACGCACGGAGTGCTGCTCGACAGCGTCGCACGCGTCACCCCGGCCGATGAACGCGACCAACTCGCCGCCGCAGCGGCTGGACTTCTCCTGCACTCCCTACCCGCATCCCCGGAACGCGGCCTGCGCGACAGCCTGCTCACCCCCCTCACCCCCCATGTCCTGGCACTGCTTCGCCGCGTCGTGACCTGGCCCGAGATCACGATCGGCACCGCCGAGTCAGCTGCCACCTGCGCCCTGCGTCTGGCGACGGCCCAGCATCGTTCCGGCGATTACGCATCCGCGCTGGCCACGGCCGAACAGGCGACAGTCCTCGTGCAACGACGACTGGGAAACGATCACGTCCTGGCGCTGCGCCTGCGGCAGCGGATCGGGAAGGCGACCGATCGTCTGGGGCGCCTCGACGCGGCTGCGGATCTCCACCGCGGGCTGCTCGACGACTTCGAACGGGTCTGCGGTCCCGAGGCGCTGGACACCCTGACCACCTGCCTCCATCTGTCCCGCCCGTTGGTCTGGCTCGATCGAGTGACGGAAGCTGTCCAGTTGATGCACCGGGCGGTCGCCGGGCGAGCCGCACTGCTGGGCCCATGGCACCCGCTGACGCTGGAGGCGAGGGCATGTCTGCTCGAACTGCCTCCCGGTCCGGACCTGGACCGGGAGGCGCTGGCAGGAACGGATTTGGTCGCCGACTGTCGCCGTGAGCTGGGCCCAGACCACCCGATCACACTGTCGGCCGACCTCAACTGCGCAGGTGCGCTACTCAACACCGCAAAGCACGCCGAAGCACTGCTGTCGGCCCGCCGTGCGCTGGCGGCGCACGAACGCCGGTTCGGAGCTCGCTACCCCATCACGCTGGCGGCACGAAGCCTGCTCAGCAACGTCCTGCACGCGGTCGGCGAGGACCGGGAAGCCATCGAACAGGCGGAAATCGTCAGGGAATGGCGCGAGCGGGTACTCGGTCCAGAGCACCCGTGGACGAGGGGAATCCGGGACAAGCTCGGGCGGTACCGGCGTTCCCTGGCGGAGGCAACGTCACCGGACCCGAGCTGACTCGCGGTGGTTCGGTGTCCGTTCAGGATTCGGAGTCCGCCACCGGTACGGACTCCGTAATCCACACGGATCCATCTCCACACGTCACCTTGACTCCGTCCGCCGGCTGCAACGATGTCCGCAGAACCCGCAGACGACGGTCAGCCACCACGGCAACCGGGCCGGATCTTCCCGAGCTGCCGAACCTGACGGCGCGCACCTGGTTGTGGATCTCTTCCCTGGTGGTGTTCCAGTCGATCTGCGAGAACGCGGGTTCCATCCACCCCGCGTAGGTGGCCGACCTCTCCTCCTGCGGTGTACCGGGCGAACCGGCTTCGGCCAGCGAGAGCGCGCCGGGCAGAAGCCGCTCGATGTACCGGTCGACCTCTTCCCACAACAACCGGGGGGCGACATCGTCACCCAACGCGATACCCGCCTCCTGCGCCAAGATCCCGCCGGAGTCGAATTCGCTCTCCATCCAGTGGATGCTGACGCCGATTTCCTTGTCGCCGTTCCTGATCGCCCAGTTGACCGGAATGGGGCCTCGGTATTTCGGCAGCATCGACGTATGCACGTTGATGGCACCCAAGCCCGTCGACCGGAGTACCGCCGGGGGCAGCTTCCAGGGGAAGCCGTAGCAGACGATGAGATCTGCCTGGTATCCCGCGATGATGTGCGGCAACATGCTCTTCCGGCCCGGAATAAGCAGATCCATCCCGTCCGGCAGGGCGTCGACGATCTCGCCCACGACATCGCCCGCACCGCTTCGCGTCGGCTCACCCGGCCGCAGTGATCGCGCATGCAGGTAAGCAACGGGCGTGTGGCCGACCCGCTCGCACACACGGTGCAGGAGGGCGAAGCCCTGTGCAGAGTATGAAATCAGGATAATGCGCATATGTAGCCTTTGTGGTGCGACCGGCGTCCGGCCGAAACTCTCATGCCCATCCCGGACTCTCCACCGAGTTCCGGGCGGGACTACTCCGCCCTACTCCTCGGTCACGGTCGGCGGAGGCAGTGGAGCGACCCGGCGGCTGAAGAAGTCGTCCAACGGCTCACCAGCCTGGTGCATCTCCTGGATCGTCTTCCGCCACCGGGAGATGACGTGCGGATCGTCGAAACGGATACCGCCGGCGAGTTTTCCGTCGGCGTCATACAACACCTCGTACATCACCGAGGAACCGAGGACCACGATCTCCGGAAGCGGATGCTGCGCTTCGTACCGGAGGATGCCGTCCCGGCTGAGGACTCTCGTGTCCTCCCCGCACTGGGCCTTCAGGTTGAGCAGGTGGAGTTCCCACTGGAGGTATGGAGCGATGGGCTCCTCCACGCAGCGGACACGGTGGAGGGCGAATCCGCTTCCGGCGATTTGCTGGAGGTACTCCTCGTAGTGACCCCGCTGTCCCTCGATCAGTGCCAGGGACTCGTCCCAGTGCCCCTTGCGGAAGGCCTCCCAGCTCTCCACCCCGGGTTCCTGGAAGCTCTGCTGACGTTCGAGCTTCCAGAACCCTTCGGAGCCGGAACGCCAGAAATGGCGACCGAAGTCCTCGGAGTAGTCGTCAAGTCCGAGGCGCTGACCCGGACCGCCGGCCTGTGGGCTAAGCATCGGGAAGGTCCACCTTCGCCGCAGCGGCTGTCCTGCGGGGGATGACGACGATCCGTTCATCCGGGGCGACGACGAGCCCCGGGGGAAGGCTGGGCAGGTAGGAATCGGTGAGGTCGCGGCCAACGATGGCGATGTCCCCGTTCTCCAGTTCCCAGATTTCCGGGCATCCCTGCTCGCCGCCCGTGGTCCCGAGCTCGGTGGGGGATTTACCCAGGCGGCGCACCAGCGGCGAAGAGGGATCGGCTTCCCAGCCCCGAATCATCACGGCTCTCCATTCAGTCCCCCCGAAGGTAACCTAGATCACATCTGCTGCAACGTCGGGCAGAGACTTCCAGCCAACGCCTCGTTCCTCCGTATCGACCGGACAGTCGGGCGGATCACGGTGAAATCGCCCGGGGTGGACCGGCAGGAACGACCGGACTTACGCCCGGCCGACCGACCGTGACAGCCCTTCACGAATATGTACTACCGTCCCATCCGTCCCGCGGGGAAACGTTCGGCCCTGTCTCACATTCGGTGGTGGCGGAGAGTGTCGCTATCCGGGGAGGGTGCGGTGGGGAAGAAGGGTGGAACCTGCTCGCCCGTGCATCTGGCGGGCGGTCCGTTTGGTCTTGGTGTTGACACCTTCAGTGGGGCCGTTGCTGTACGGAAGTGTGAGCGCGGTGATCACGGCGTCGCGGTCTCGGTCCAGGCCGCGGGTGAAGGCGTGCAGGTGAGGCAGATCGGCTGTGCGGACCTGGGTGATCCAGGGATCGAGCTTGGCGGCATGTTCTGGGCGAGGAGTCAGGAGTTCGGCGAAGTCCCGGGTGCTGGCGGTCGGTTGGGTCATCTCAGGGCGGGCGGGGGTGAGCCGGGTCAGAAGATGGGGATTCTCGCTCTTGAGGTTGTCGGGTCGGGTGAGGGTCATTCGAGCGAGGCGGCGCGGGGAGATGTGGCTGCGGTCGGCGTCCGCACGGCCCTGGTTGATGTACTTGTGCAGGAGGTTCAGGCAGCCGGTGAATCCGAGGGCCTTGATCTCTTCGAAGAGGTGCTGGGCGGGGACGCCGGGGTCCTCGGCCCGGTGTTTGCGCGGGTGCTCGCGGTAGGGGTCGACGAGGCTGGCGCGATACTTGGGGACGCGGAGCATGCGCTCGGGCCGGTCGGCTCGCGCGTAGCGTTTGACGGTGTTCAGGGCCAGTTCCAGGCGGCGGGCGCATTCGAGCAGGTCCACGCCCTGATCGAGCGGGCCGTGGACCTGGTGCCAGCGTTCCAGGGTGGTCTGGGCGCGGGTCCGTCGTAGATAGGCGCGTCCAGTACGGTGGTCCAGCAGGTGCTGTGCGCCTTGACCTCGCTCAAGACGGCTTCGCACAGGTTGTGCCACAGATGCCACAGATGCCACCGATCACCGACCTGCGTCGCACGGGGCAGGGCGCGGCGGATGGCCTCGGCGTAGGTCGCGGAGCCGTCGCGGCAGACGGCCTCGATGCCTGGATGTTCGCGTAGCCACTCCTCCAGGGTGTCTGCCGTGCGGTCGGGCAGCACGTCGATCCGCTCATGCGTCTCGGCATCGATGATCACGGTGGCGTAGCGGTGCCGCCGGCGCGGAGCGAAGTCGTCGACGCCGATCACGCGGGGCGTCCGCCCTGCGGGCAGCGGGATGCGCCTGCTCGGCGTCCCAGCGAACGCGGTACGCGTCTGACAGAACTAGCCCCGCAGTGCAGTGTGCTGCCAGTAAGGTCGTCCATATCGCCAGCGGCGGCCCGCGTGCGGCCGAAGTGTAAGAGGGGGCGCTGAGCCATGGGGAAATCGGCACGGGTGTTGGGCGAGGAGTTTGGCCGAACGGCTCGAGAAATGAATGCGCTCCTCAAGCAGTACGGCTACCTGGACGGAAACCCCGGCGCTTATGGGATCACCGAGAAGGGGCAGCAGTACGCGAAGGAGCAATACCATTCACGCGGTACGGGCGGTTACGCCCAGTACAACCGGAACTGGGAATCTCGTACCTGGAGCGAGGATACGGTAGCGGCACTTAGGGCCGATATGGAAGCGAATCCTGGTGGCTTCGACGACGGGGAGTCTCCCGCTAAAGAGGAGGCAATTTTCGAGCCTGAGCCCATCGTGGACGACAGCGGTAGTGGTGGCGACGATGACCCTCAGCTCAGTTGGAAAGAGTTGGCTATCGGCGGGGCCGTAGTAGGCGCTATTCTCATCGCTCCTCATGTCAAGCCTTTCTGGGACAACAAGGTGAAACCTGTTGCGAAGAAGCTGCGGGACAGATTGGCGAAACAGGAGGCCATCGAGCCCACCGAATCCTGACGCTCATTCGTGCTGGGCTGCCGAGGGTGGCGACGACCCATGTCGCACGCTGTGCGCGGGCAGGATGGTGGCCCGAGTGCCGGTTGGTCAACGCGAGTGTCGGCATCCAGGCCGGCAGGTTGTGTGTGGTCTGCGCGATCTCGCGCTGGACACGGTTGTGTGCGGTGTGCTTCAGGGGCAGCTTCCGTAGGTCGGTGGAGCGGGCGGGCCACTGGTTGCGGGGTTGACGCTAGTCCCTGAATCGGCCGACAGGACCTCACTGGCAGGTATTTGGCTCGTGTGAACAGCCCCTATTGGAGGACAGTGTGGAAGCGAAATCGATGACCCTGCGCGATCTGTTCGGGCCGGACCGGCGACTCGTCGTGCCGGTCTTCCAGAGGCCGTACGTCTGGACGGAGGACCGGAACTGGCGCCCCCTGTGGGAGGACGTCACCGCTCTGGTCCACCAAAGAATGGCGGATGAGGAGGTTCATCCGCACTTTCTTGGTGCGGTCGTGCTGGATCAGCTACTGACACTCACGGGGTCGATGCCCGCCAGACAGGTCATCGACGGACAGCAGAGGCTGACAACACTTCAGGTTCTCCTTGCCGCGGTCCGCGATGTCGCACGCGAGCTCGATGTCCAGGACAGGTACGTACGTGCGCTCGTCAAACTGACCGCCAACGACGACGACATGACCGACGACCCGCATGCCGCCTACAAGGTGTGGCCTACCAACATTGACCGTGACTCGTTCCGCATGGTCATGGACGGTCGGCTCCGGCGGCCCGTCGACGTCGCATTCCCCGTCGCTCCAGACGCCTCGGCGATCGTCCAGGCGTACTGGTTCTTTCGCAACCGCACGGTTGAGTGGGCACAAGAGCTGAACTACGAAGGCAGGCTGGACAAGGGCTTTGATGCTTTGGTGCGCGTGCTTCGTGACAAGTTCGAGTTGGTCGTTATCGATCTTAAGCCCGAGGACAACGCCCAGGTCATCTTCGAGGCTCTGAACGACCGAGGCACCCCGTTGCAGGCATCCGACCTGGTCAAGAACCTGGTCTTCCAGCAGGCGGAGGAGCAAGGGCTCCCGGTGGAGGAGCTGTACAGGGACCTGTGGGCGCAGCTGGAGACGCCTGACTGGCGCAAGGAGGTGCGGCAGGGAAGGCTGAAGCGGCCTCGCCTGGACGTCTTTCTCATGCAGTACCTGACAGGTGAACTCGCCGAGGAGGTGATGGCTCCCGAGCTCTTCCTGACCTTTCGCAGGTACGTCAAGGCCGCTGACATGGGCCTGGTTAATCTGATGAGGCGCTTGGTGGAGCGGGCAGGTGCCTACCGACGGCTAACGGCCGAGGAACAGCCGCTGACACCGGAAGGCCGCTTTCTGCGCACTGTTGGTGTTCTGGACGCTAACACCGTGATGCCCGTGCTCCTGTGGCTGGTGAGCCGTTTCGACGAGGACGACCGGGCCGGCGCGGTGGCCACCCTGGACTCTTATTTGGTGCGACGCACCGTCTGCCGCCTGACGACGAAGAACTACAACCGGCTCTTCCTGGAACTGCTCAAGGAGCTGAAGGCGAAGGACGACCCGTCGGTCGTGGCGGACTTTCTGCTCCGACAGGAAACCGACTCCGGGTTCTGGCCCCGCGATCGCGATATCCGAGATGTTTTTCGGTCCCAGCCGTTGTACAAGCAACTCACGCGGACCCGGATGCGGCTGCTGCTGGCCGAGTTGGAGGACTCGCTGTATTCGGGCAAGACCGAGCGACAGGTTCACAATGGGGAGTTGACGATCGAGCACCTACTGCCCCAGGCATGGGAGGAACACTGGCCGCTTCCCGAGGGCGGAGGCCGCGGAAGCGTCGAGGCTCATGAGCGCAGGCAGTCCCTCCTCCACACCGTGGGAAATCTGACTCTGCTCACTGGCAGACTGAACACCTCGGTTTCCAATGGTCCCTGGGAGCGCAAGAGATCCGACATCCTCGTGCACAGTGCACTTTCGTTGAACCGTTCCCTGCCTGCTCAGTGGGACGAGGAGAGCATCCTGGCCCGGGCTGACCATCTGTCCGAGGCGTTCTTCCGGCGCTGGCAACGTCCGGACGGAGGCGCGCCCGTCTTCCCAGTTGCAGGTTTCCCGGCCCCCCGGTTGGGGGATCGGGAGGCTACTCCCGTCGGTAGGCCGGCGACGGTTCAGATGCCCCGGTCCCGGCGCGATGTCGCCCGCCACATGCGAGAGGCCTTCGCCGGTCGCCCGGTCGGGAGCGTCCTGGCGGTTTCGCAGATAGTGGCGATCCCCACGAGCCAGTACGAGGGCGGGGAGATCAGTCCCGGCGCTGTGGCGGCCAGACTCCGCGCCGACAACGTTCCCGGTATCCGGGCCGTACCTGGTTCCAGCCCACTTTCCGCTCGCAAGACCAGCTGAACCGTCCCGCACTTGTGCGGGGGTGCACTTCCGTGGGACAGAATCCGTCACGAACTGGTGATGCCTGCTGTCGCGGCGAGCTGGTGGAACCAAAGGAGAGGGTTCGGATGGGGTGGCGAGAGGGCGCCGGGGAACTGGACGCGCGGATGCTTGAGCGTCCGCTTCCTTCGGATGCAGTGGGACAGCTGGGAGCCTGGCTGGCCGGAGGCGGGGCACCGTACGCGGACGGGACCGGCGAGCACGCCGTTCGCTACATCCCAGGGTCCTGGGCCGGCATCCGGCCGTGGCCCTCGGGGTTGGCTGAGCAGGTCGGACGTAAGCCAACTTCGCTGAGCCGGGCGCAGGTGCTGGCGGTGGCCCGGACTGGGGTAGCAACGGCGAGCTGGACTGAGACACTCGTCGCCAGCTACGTCTGGTGAGGTTCCCCCGAGATGCGAAAGATGCTGACAGCGGGTCAGATGGGTGTCATGAGAGGAGCCCAGACGATGCCTGCCCCGAGAAAGTACCCGCTGGAGTTGCGTGAGCGTGCGGTCCGGATGTA
>NZ_SSBK01000064.1 GCF_004795035.1 Streptomyces sp. A0958 | reverse complement strand
TCTCCCGCATCTCGTAAGTGCCCTGGTGGCCGCTGACGGAGGGATGCTGAGCCTTCCAGGAGGCGATGACGGGCTCGATCAGGGCCCACCGCTCGTCGGACAAGTCGCTCTTGTAGAGCTGGCGGTCGCTCACGAGGAACACTCCAGCACGACAGGACACCCCGATCAGCCCCGATACGCATCTGCCACACGTTCCAGCGACAACAAACACGACATCACGTCACATACCGCCCTCTGAGTTGGGCGTGCCGGCGTACGCGATGGTGAGGACGGTCATCGTGGCCGTGTCGTGGCCGAGGAGGATCACCGCGGTGACGTGGCCCTGCGCGACGGTGCGGATGATGCCGTCGTCCTGCCCGTACGGCTCCGAGTACGCGAGGGGGTCCTGCTGGGCGTCGACCAGGGCGAGCGCGAGGTCGCGCCGGGCGAGCTCGGGGAGCTGCTTGTAGGTGTCGAAGACGTCTGTGGGGAAGTTGAGCCGGTAGGTCACGCCGCTCCCCGGCCGCGGTCGTCCCTGTTGCCATGGCGTGGCTCGGCGTCCCTGAGCACGTCGGCAGTGACGTCCCTGGTCTCCAGGTCGACGGGGAGGACCCCGTGCGTCTTCATGTGGGCGCGGGCGGCCTCGATGCGGGGCCGGGCGGCCTCGAGGTGGTCGGCGGCCGTGGCCCATCCGTCGAGGACGGCGGGCAGGTCCTCGATCGGAGTGAGGTTGACGTCCTGGAGCAGCTGCTGGCGGGACGCTGAGTGGGGCAGCGCGACGTGCAGCCGGTCCACGTTCCAGTCCTCGTGCGCCATGTGCCCCTCCTGCGGTCGTGCCCGGACAGTCAGAGTAGCGCCAAGGGAAGCGTCGGTGGCCGCAGTCGTGGAGTCCGCATGGCGCCCGCGTGGTGCTCCGCTGCTCCTGGACAAGGGGAGCACAACTGCACAACCGGGGACGCAGGGTGCGACACAACGCGCGACGCAAGGGGGAGGGCGTCGGTCCACTGCTGTTCGACGCCCGCTCTGGGAGCGCCCACCCAACTCCCTTAGGAGGCGCAGCACATGCACGTGCCGTAGGCGGCACCAAGGCCACCCCGGGATCCTCGATCGGGTGCTTGGCCAGGGCGGCGTCCGCGCGGGCGGCCTCCACCCCGTCGCGGAGGCCCTCGTTCGTGCTGAGGCGCGGGCGCCGTGGCGCGGCGGTGGTCTCTCTCGCTACCGTCGGCAGATGACTTTTGATGATGAGCCCTTCTCCGACTTACGACCGAGCGAGGCCCCGACGAGCGTGATCGTCGGCGCACTGCGCTGGGACACCCTGAACGAGTGGGTCCGTTACCTGAACGATGATGCATACCCGGACAAGATGGTCGAGATGTCGTACGTCTGGGGCTTCATCAACCGGGACGTCAGCGGCGACGCGCTGCGGTGCCTGTGGAGCAAGCACGAGACCGCGTACCCGCTGTTCGCCGAGATGGTGTGGCTGCTGCACCGCGAGTTCAGCGAGGGCGCCGGTACGGAACATCACCCCCTGTACGCCGGCCTTCCGCCGGTTCCTTCTGACATCCTCTTCCGGAAGATCGCGAACTCGTCCGCGGTGGCATTCCGGAAGCTGACCGAGGACCAGATGATCGAGATCCTGCGCAAGGCCCCGAACGACTACGCAGCGATGCAGTAGGTCGGTCCTGAGAAGCGACGCCGGGCCACGAGCCGCTTCCTATGCGGCCCGGGACCGGTGAGGTCAGCTGTCAGTTGGTCGTCAACGTCGAAACCGAGGGTTCCCGGTGAGGGACGAAGGCAGTGGCTGAACTGCCAAAATCAGAAGGGTCCTACCCATCTGTACAGCCCCCAGAGGCGGCGAGTGCGGGTAGGAGTCCGAAGAAAAGGGCGGCGGCGTGAGAATCATGCTCGACAACAACATCTGGTCCTACCTGGGGGATAAGAGGGCGGGGAAGCAGTTCAGGGCCCTTGCCCATTCCCTTGGGCACCGGGTGGTGACTGCTCCGAGCGTCCTGCTGGAGGTGCTCCAGCATCCCCGTTCGGATATACGGGCGGCCATCATCGAGGCCATCACGACGGCGACGGACGAGCGGTTGCGCAGCGAGGCCGACCGGGAGGGCGCCGAGGTCATCTCGGAGGTGCGGCGTCTGCACCCTGAGTGGCTGCGGGCAGTTCCCGACACCGGACGCGAGGCGACGTGGCGCACGTACTGGACCAAGAGAGTCTGGCGGGAGGCCGTGGAGCACCACGAACGATTGCGCGTCGCGGAGCCGGCCCGGCGCACCGCACGCACGGTGCAGCTCCTCGTAGACAATCAGAAGGAGCAGCAAGAGGTCTGGCGGGAAGGCAAGTTCAATCTGCGTGACCTCTCCATGATCACGTTGTCACCGAGTGAGGAGACGACGGCGGAGCAGCAGGCCGGATGGGTGCCCGGCGAGAAGATCGCGGCATGGCGGCCCTACAGCCAGGAGGTGTACTGGCTTGCGTTCTGGACGGGCCGTCGGGCCGCTCTCACGCATGAGGACACCACCTACGCCGACTGGGTAGGCGCACGGGTGGACCTGCACGCCATGTGCGCCTCGCGGGAGGCGTTCAACCGGTTCTGGTTGTACGAGGTGGAAGCAACGCACATGCCGCGCACTTGGCTCCGATGGGCTGCCGACACTGCGCAGGCGGACATGAAAATCACCACCGGAAACCCCATCGACGTCCAGCACGCCGCCTATCTGCCGGACTGCGAGGTCTTCCTCACCGCAGACAAGAACTTCGTGCGCGTACTGGACCGCATCGCGGACCAGGCCCCCGTCCCCGTAGGGCGGGCTCACAGGGTCGCACCGGCAGCCCACGGCGGCATCGTAGAAGCAATTGAAGCCACCTTGCGCGGCCTTTGAGAGCGCCCCTCACCAGCAATCCGCTTGGACGCGCTCTCGGCCCGAATGATTCAGAACCACCAGCAGAGTGATGCTCGTTGGCGTTAGACGTGGCGGCCCGTCGTGCTCAGGCGTTTGCTGGCTACCGGCGTAGGCGCGAGAGCAGGCCGGGCCGCCCGGACGCCTTCGGATCGGTATCCGGCATGGCGAGCTCAGGGGGCTGCGCGCCGCCGGTGTCGCCGAAGACGGCGTGTCGCACGGCATCCCAGTCTTCGCGGCGCCACCAGCCCAACAGACGGGCACTGCCGATCACCGGGACGGTCAGCGCGTCGGCGAACGCGCGGTCGGTGTAGACCTCGGCGTCCCGCTGCGCGGGTGGGAACTTGATCTGATGGTTGACCACCAGGACGCCGCCGTCAACAGGCTCGGCCCCGGTCAGACCGGGCCAGGTGTTCAGGTGCTTGAGCAGTTTGTCGGGCAGGCTCTGCGGTGGCCGGTTGTTCGCCGACTTCACCTCGACCAGGACTCGGCGGCCGCCGTACTCAGCCAGTAGGTCAGCCGACTTGGTGCCGTACACGTCGTCGAGGCGGGTGACCGTGGCGCCGGCCGCCACGAGGACGTCGTGCACCGCGTCCTCCAGCGGGCGGCCGGTGCCGAACAGCAGGCCGTCGCGCAGCGGATCGGCCACGGCCCGCAGCGCGGCAAGTTGCTGCTGCAGCTCGGTTTGCCGCTGCTCGTGGGCGCGCTGCTCCTCGGCGATGGTCTCGGCCAGCCGGGCTTCGGCGCCGGTGGCGAACGCCGGGTCGCGCACCAGGGTCGAGCGGGCGCGGGTCAGCGCGCCGGGCACGTAAGCGGGCAGTGCGTGCTGGACCAGCCACTCCACCAACAGCCGCTGGTCGGTGCCGTGGGGGACCACGAACCACCGGGCGTTGCCGCTTGCCGGCATCCACACTCCCGCCACCGGGGCGCCGAGGCCGTCGACCAGGATCGGGCGCAGCTGCTCTCCCTCCCCCGGCGGCGGCCACATCCTGGCAACTCCGGGGCGCGAGGACCCGGATTCCATGAGGTAGGTGAGGCGGAACCAGGTGTCCGGGGAACGGTTGAGCAGCCGGGTGCCGAGGTCGTGTTCGGCGTGGTCCAGGCCGTCGGCGAGTTCGGGATTCACGCCGGAGGGGCGCGGGTTGGCGGAGATCCTGCCGTAGTGGTCGGGCAGGTGGATGCCGGGGGCGACAGTGCCGGAGAAGACGTTGTGGCTTCGTTTGCCCGCGCCTGTGCAGGCGACGACGAGGGCGGTCTCGCCGCGCTGCAGGGCTCCTGCGGCGTAGCGCTTGTAGGGGTCAAGGCCGGTGGCGGGTCCGCGGACGGGAGACAGAACGGCCGCGCAGTCGCCCGTCTCCTGATCTTTCCACCGCGGCTCCACCCCGAGCGCCACCCAGTCCACCACTCCCGGCCGCACCGCGGGGGCGGGCCGGCGTCCCGCCCCGGCGGACGTGCCGATCACGTCGGGGGCCGGGGGCGCCGGCGGTTCGCCGACGATGTGCAGCGGGATCGGGACGGCGCTCGGGCCGGGCGTGCTCATGGTTGACACGGTAGCCGTCCCCAGGGCGTGGGCCCGCGTCAATTCCGGATCGCCGCGGCCCGGGTCGAAGGCGCGCCGCACTGGTGCAGCGGCTCTTCCATGGCCCATTCACGCTGGCTCGCCGTGTGCGGTCCGCACGTCGCAGGGGCGGGGATGGCCGGAGATCCATGGGGCTGGTGTTCAGGCACCGTTACTGGCCCCTGGAGGCGGTGGTAATGGGCAGGACAGCATAGCTGCGGGTGGGGGATCCTGGAGCGTATGACATGGGCACCAGGCAGTCGTGCGGTCCGGGATCGGGACTATGTGGCGCGGGTTCGCAGGCACCGGCCCAGTGCCCTGCTGCCGCTGATCGCGGAAGCGTCGGCTACCTACGCGTTGGAGTCGTCGTGGCTGGAGAGCCCGGGCCGTAAGTACATGCCGTGGGCGCTGGCTGACGCTGCCCGGGTGTCGCTGGTATGCGGGAACGAGTACCGCAAGGATGCGAGCGATGCGGACCTGCTGCGGATCCTGGACATGCACTCGCAGTTGGAGGAGCCCTACCTCTACGACCACGACACCGACGGGGATGCTCTGGCCCGGTTCATGCTGCGCGCCGCCGGGGAGCAGATGATCTACCAGGAGCCGGTGGGAAGGGAGCTGGGGCGTGCCGCGGCGATGCTCACGCAGACGACGGGAACGCGGGAGGCGCGGTGCCTGCGTCCGGGCTGGGAAGAGGAGTTGCTGGGCACGAGCCTGTCGCACTATGTCGGAATCGCGCAGCTGTTGTGGGCGTCGGCGATCAACTACGCGGGCCGGTTCGATCCGGCGTCCTTGGAGGCGCCCGGTGCCGAGCGGATCTGTGCGGAGATCCCGGCCTCGACCATCCTGTCCGTGGCCGGGAAGCACTTCGTGACCGATACGGCCGCCTTCCGGCAGGCCAACGAGCGGGCGCAGCTGACCACCGATCGGCTCCTGCGGCGCTACGAGTACAACCCGCTGCGCACCACGCCTCTGGTCAAGGGCTACGGCCCGGGTCTGCTCGCACCGGTCAGCCAGCTCCTCCCGGCCAAGGCGAGCCCGCTGGGTATTTACTACACCGGGGTCGCCCGGTTCGGTAATGCCTTCGCGCAGGACCTGGGTGACCTGTTCGAGGCCTACGTCGGCCGCCAGCTCGGGCTGCTGCCCGAAGCGGCGGTCCTCCCGGAGATCACCTACGGCCAGAACCGGTCGCTCAGCGTCGACTGGATCGTCGTCACCGAGGAACTGGTGCTGCTGGTGGAGGTGAAGTCCGTACGGCCCACCGCGTATCTGCGGCTGGCCACCGAGCGCCGGGTCGAGGAGCTGCAGCGCATGCTCGGCCGCGCCTATGAGCAGATCGACAACACCGCCGCTCTGATCGCGTCCGGGCGCAAGGAGTTCGCCAAGGTGCCCACGGACCGGCCCGTGCAGGGGCTGATCGTGACGATGGAGCCGTTCCACATCGTCAACGCCCCCATGCAGCGGCCGTTCCTGCCGGCCACCACGGTTCCCGTGACGGTGTGCAGCATCGGCGAGCTGGAGGACATGGTCACCATCACCGACGCCCCCGTCGATCGGCTCCTGCTGGAGCGGGATGCCGACGCCCGGCGCTCCACCTACGCCCTGCGCGAGGCGTTGTCGGGTCACGACCACGCCCGTAACCCTGTCCTGGACGCCGGGTGGAGCAGCTACCCCTGGAGCCGTGGCGCAGCCGGACACGAGCCGTCCGCGTCCGTCGGTGCGGCGCTGTAAGGGGAGGGTGGGATGGGGGCGAACACTTCCCGAGAGCACCACCTGGTGCCGAAGTACTGATTGCGGGCCTTCGCCGAGGACGGGCACGTACTGGGGCGGTGGCGCAGCGGGGCGGAGCATCGCACTCCCGTGCGGCGCGCGGCGGTGGCTCGGGACTTCAACACCGATCCCCTCGCGGACGGCGAGCGGCGTGTGGCGTTGGAGACCTACCTGGACCGCCATGTCGATGGCCCGTGCGCGCCGGTTCTGCGCGCAGTGCGTGAGGGACGGTGGCCGCTGGACGGGGCGCAGCAGGCTCTCGTGCTGGACGCGCTGGCCTGGCAGGTGGTGCGCACGCAGGCGTTCAGGTCCTTCGACGAGCAAGTCGGCCGACAGCTCTTCCCGGCTTTGTGGGCTTCGGAGGCAGTGGGTTTCTGCGAGGAACGGCTGGGGCGGCCGCTGTCGGACGCGGAGCGGATGGAAGTGTTCTGGACGGCCGTACGGACGGCTCCTGGCCCTTCGGTGGTTGCTGACCCGCGCTCGGCGCTGCGCGCCATGATCCGCGCCTTCGAGCGCACCCGCGACGTCCTCACCGTCCCGGGCCGTCGACTGGTGGTGCTGCGCTCGGCGGAGCCGATGCTGGTCCTGGGCGACAGCGGTGTGGCCTTGCGCCGCAAGGACGGCACCTTCTGTCTCACTCCCCCGCTGCTGCCCGAGACGGTCGAGGTCTTCGCTCCGCTGTCACCGACGTGTCTGCTCATCTCCACACCCCGCGCGCACTACCGACCGCATCAGGGGCTCACGCGCAGGATTGCTGCCAAGGCCAACGCCGGGGCGGCGGCCTGGTGCCAGGACGCCGTCTACCGGCTCCCATCCATGCCCTGGCCCGCCCAGCTGCGGCTCACCGGCGCACCGCTGGAGATCCGGCCGCCGCGGCTGACAGCTGTACCCACCCAGCAGCGGCCCGGCCCCGCACCGGCCCATCCCGGCATCCGCCGCAGCGAACTGCGCGCTCTCCTGGACCAGTTCACCTTCACGCCCGCTGATCAGCCATCGGTCCCTGGGGCATCAGGGCGCGCGTAAGCGGTGGCCGGAAGCGGTCGGCCCACACTGGGACGCGCTCTTCCCCAACCGGCAGACCCAACTCGTACGGCGCAGGTGGCGGGGCGGGTCAGCCGCGAGGTGTGTACCAAGGCACCAGGCGCAGCAGGAGGTCGAGGGTGTGACGGGCTGCGGTGCGGGTGGCGGTGGTGGGGGCGAAGGCTGAGGCGAGGGCGAGGGTGGCTGCGATCGCGCCGAGCGCCGCAGCTAGGACGAGCAGGAGGCTCTTGAGGTGGCCGGCGTGGTGGAGGCTGCCTGCGCTGAGGAGGGTGAGGAACGCGGTGGTGAGGGCGGTGGCTGTTCTGATTCGGGCGCGGTTTCGGTGGACGCGGGTCATGGTCGGGCTTCTCCTCGTTGGGGCGGGCACCGGGTGGTGCTGAAGCCCAGTGAGCCAGATGTGGAATTCCACGGAAAATGGCACTTCTCGGGGTTGTAATGGTGGGCATGGCACGAGGAGCTCCGGGTCCGGCTGATCAGCAGGTGATTCGTGAACTGGCCACGCGCGGGATGCTGGTGACGGCCTCCCAGTTGGAGAGCTGGCGGCGGGCTGGGCTGTTGCCACGTCATCGGCGGCGGGGTCTGGGGCGGGGTCGAGGATCGGTGGTGGACGCCGTCGATCCGGTGGTCATCGAGAGCGCGGCGGCGCTGGCCCGGCATCTTCGCCAGGGACGTAATCGGCTGCTGGCCGTGCTGGACTGGTTCGCCGAGGCCGGCATGCCCCAGCAGCCCGGGGCGGTGCAGGTTCCGGAGCCGCCGGTGGACGCCGTGCGTGAGGCTCTGGTGTGGGTGCTGCGTGGAACGGTGTCGCACCAGCTGATAGAGGTCGCGCGGAGCGCGGCCACGGCGGGGGACGAGGCGCAGGACGCGTTGTATGCGCTTGCCGGGCGGATGATCGGATCCCGGGGATTCCGCGGAGTGGCGCATCCTGCGTTGGTGCGCGCGGCGCTTCTCGCCGATGAGGACGTGCCCGAGGGGCCTGAGTTCCAGGGGATGGTGCATCTGGTCGCGGCGATCGGTCTGGGAGCGCAGGAGGTGGGGGCGGACGCCTTGGCCGAGGCGTTCGGCGCCTACGGAATGTTCGGGCTGACCGTCGAGGACTGGGCTCGGATGCTGGGCGCGGCCGAGCGGGGTGAGGGGCCGCCGGTGGACTGGGGGCTGCTCCAGCAGCACGCGGACGTCCTGGGGCCGGTTCGGCGGGCCAGCGGCGAGGAACTGCTGCGGGCGCGGACCGTCCTGGTCGGGCTGCGGGGGTTCTACGCGATGTACATGATGCACGCGCTGTTCATGCCGGACACTCCCGGGCTGGCGGCGCTGCGGGATCTGATCGACTCATGGTGCATGGGCCCCTTCCTGAGCCACATGATCTCCCTGAACCCCTCCCCCAGACAGTTCGCCGAAAGCCTGACAGCCTGCCTCGCCCCGCTCTTCGACCAGCTGTACGAGGCGCTCACGACCCAGCTCGCACAAGATCCGTACATCTTCCGTATCCCGGGTGACGAGACGGGGGCGGCCGGCTTCATGGAGACGTGGATGAGCACGCTTCGCGAGCAGGCTGCTGCGGCTGGGGAGGAACCGGACGGCAGTGAGGGGTGAGGACAAACCTCGTGTGTCTGGGCAGCGCTGAGCGGTGCTTCGCGCAACCGCAGGACGGGGCTGTGCGGGTGGTCGGTCATGGTTCCTGCAGCCCGGGCGAGGCGCAGGAGGCCAAGGGTTCTCCATCTGGGGGCCGGGTTGGGGAGGCGGCGGGCGGTCGCCAGGAGGGGCACGGTGACTGGTTGCACCCCTGGGAGCAACACATCGCCCACTGGCTCTGACCGGCACCAGCCTCAGTCGTTGCTGCCGGGCGTGGACAATGGCGCTGTGCCACTGACCGGAGAGAAGTACACGCAGCTCACGCAGCAGCAGCCCAGTGCGGATGACGAGAGTCATGGGCGGTGGGTCGCCTGCGACGAGTCGGGGTGGGACGGCGAGCAGCTCGTCGGCAGGCAACGCCGGTTCCTGGTCTTCGCTTCGGTCGCCGTCGATGACGTGGAGGCCGCAGTGTTGGTGCAGGCCCTGCGAGAGCGGGGCGGCATCCGCCAGGCGGGGGAGCTCAAGTTCCGCCTTTTCAAGGACCATGCGCAGAGGCTGTCCTTGTTGCAGGAGTTGTGGGGGCCGGGCGGTGCGCTCCACGACAGGTGCTCGGTGTACGTCGTGGAGAAGGAGTACGCGGCCTCGGCCAAGGTGATCGACTTGCTGCTGGAGGAGAAGGAGTACGCCGAGGGAGGCAACCTGTATGCCGATGACCAGGCCCGTGCTCTGGCACGCACCTTGGCCCTTGAGGGGCCGCGGGCCCTACGGGGTCCTTTGTTCGGGGATCTGATGTCTGCGTTCGTGGCACTGGCTTCCCAGCGGGGAGCAGCCCGCCATGAGGAGGCGTCGGAGGCGTTCTTCACGGTGATCGAACGGGCTTGGGCGGCCTCGACGCGCAAGCAGGTCACCGAGTTGCTGGCACGGCTGCGTTCCACTCGGGCCTACGCTGCGGCCCTGCACGACGAGAGCGCGGATTTCCCTCTGCTGGAGATGCTCATACCCGCAGCAGCCCAGACAGCTCGTCGCTGGGGTCACCGCCTCGGTCGTGTCAGCCTGCTCACCGACGAGCAGCGCATGCTCACCGACAACGCCCTGAGCACGGTGAAGCTCTACGCCCGGAGCCCGGTCGGGATGACCCTGTTCACGCGGGAGCGCGGCGCTGATGTCGCGGGCGTCGTCCGCGGCTCCAGCTCCGACCACCCCTCTGTCCAGCTCGCCGACCTGCTGGCCGGGGCGGCGGCGGCCGTCACCGAGCGCCACGCCGGCAACGACTCCCCCGCCGCGTCGGCACTCTGGCCCGCCGTTGTCTCCTTCGTCGACACCTCTTCCCTGTTGCCCTACGACGATCCGGCTGCCCAGTTGCGCACGGTGGACGAGCGGCTACCACGCCGCTGACCTTCTCCCGGCGGAGACAGTACGGGTGCCGATGCGCGAGAGGTGGCCGCGTGTCGCCGGACAAGGCGACCGGCTGCGGACCACCGGGGATGAGCACCACGACGACTCCGCCCGCTCGACGTCACGTTCCTGCTGCACGCAGCCGAATTGCTCGACGGTGCTCCGTAGGTCGACGACCTCGGACCGCTGGGCGACGCTGGCGCCTGGGGGCGGCGGCGGGCGTGTACTGCCGCAGCTTGAACTGGCGTCGGCCTGTCGAGCGTTGCAGGTGCGGGACCTACTGGCCGGATCTGGGTCTAACGGTCCTGACCGGCCGCCGCCTGGTCTTCTCCGTCCAGCTTCTCAGCCGGGCGGACAGGCCCGAACCGGGCCTCGGCCTCCTCGACAAGTCGACCGGCCGGGGTGAGATCGCCCAGCTCGACCGCAAGCACGGCGCGCACGAATGTGGCAAGCGGGATGCTGCCGGTGCGCACCTCGAAGCAGCGCATCACCCCGTCCGAGAACGCCGGCCGGTGGCGGCATCCCGCATGGACGCAGTAGCCCTCGGTGGCTAGGGCGAGCCGTCGGAAGGCTGCGTCCTTGTCCGGGGTGGACTGTGCTGGGCAGCCAAGGTGGTCCAGTGTGATCCGCAGATGCGCGGAGTTCCTCTCGCTCTTGCGGATGGTCAGGCGTCCGCCTGCGGGCGTGATGTAGCGCCCGGCTTCCACCGGGGCGTACGGATGGATCAGCGGCAGCTTCACCTCCGATCCGTGCAGGACGGGCAGCCCGTCGTACTCGATGTACGGGCCTGCGGCGCCGCGGTCCTCGGTCATACCGGTTCTCCTCTCCCCCGCCTCGTCGGCGGGCTCGTGGTCAGGGCCGCTCCAGGACCAGCGGCTGGAGCCGTTGCGGTCGGCTCAGCAGGTCTGCGATGCCGGCACACGAGTGGAGGCGGCGGGTTCTCTGGGATCCGGGAGGGTGACGGCTCGCTGGAGTGCCTGGCGCAGGTGCCACAGCGTCACGGCCGGCAGAAGTCCGCCGAGGCGGTCAGCGGCTCTCAGGTGACCCACCGCAACCGCCAGTTCGGCCCTGGCGCCGGAGCGGGTGGTGTCGTGAAGGGGCGCTGCGGCGCCGTCCAAAAGGTCGGCCAGCTCGACCACCCCGGGGTCCTCCGGCACCTGAGCGCCACAGCGGGTCAGGGCGTAGCTGAGCTCGATGATGAGGCGGCCGCGTGCGCCGGCCAGCCGTGCTGAGAGATCCCCGTTGATCACAGGTGCATCCTCTCGCATATCCGGGACGTGGAGGGAGCGTTCGGCAAAGGCACTCCTGAGCAGGGCTCGGCCCACGACATCCGCACACCACACATCGCCCGGTGGTGAGCTGTCGGCTCGCTGCCAAGGCCGCGGCCGCAGACGATGCGCGTCCCTCCAGGAGGCGTAGGCGCGCGCGTAAGCGGGAGCGGGCGGACAGCATGGCCACTGGGGAGTGAGCGCTGCGGCGAGGGACCGGCGCGCTGGCTGGCGACGGCGAGTGGGCGGTGATCGAGTCTGTCAACTCCCCTACTGTGAAGCAGAGTTAGCGTTCTACGCTCACGAGGTGACGTACATGAGCTGGTCGGACCTGCTGCGGCAGGGGACGGCGAACCCCACCTTGACCTTCGCCCGCGAGAAGTGGGCCCAGCCGGGAAAATTCGTGTGGGTGGCCCCCCGGGAGACGGTCACGGCCCCCACTGGGAAGGAGTACCCGCTCTGCGCCACGGTGTACTTCAAGGACGCCGACGACGTCGTCAAGCCCTACCAGCCGAGCATGGACGGGATGACGGAGGCCGACGACTGGTACGTGGGCATCTCCGGCCAGCCGCCTGAGTAACGCGGCAGTCGCCCTCGCTCTCCGGTCGCAGGACCAGGGCACCCCGGGTGACCGTGACGTCGGTGTCGGTCGGCCGGTTCAGGCATGAGGAGTGGTGGGTTCATCCGGGCCGGTCTGGTCCCGCGACCGGATCCAGGGCTGGGTGGATGCGTTCGAAGGTGCTGCGTCCGGTGCGGGGGTCCAGTACGGCGACCCGCAGCGGTACCCGGGCGGCGGCCCGCAAGCGGGCGAGCCAGGTGTGGTCGGGGACCAGGATGGTGAGCTTCTCCGGCCACCGGGTGAGCGCCGCGGGGTCGGGGCAGACCACAGCTGCCAGGGCGTATCCGGCGTCCGTTCCCCGTGGCCGGGCGTGGACCAGGAGGCCGTTGCCGTAGCGGCGGCTCTCTTCCCCGTACACGATCGCTTTGTCGGAGGCGGAGCGGACCAGTTGGGTGAAGGTGTCCCAGGCCGTGGGGTCGAAGCCTTTGCGCTGGAAGAACCCTGTCAGCCGCTGTATCTCGGCCTGCCGCTCCTGCAGATCGGCCTGCCGGTCCAGGGCCCGCTGCTCAGCGGCAAGGCGGCGCCGATCTGCGGCCGCGGTCTCTGCACGGCGGCGCTTCGCGGCGGCCTCCTGGTCGGCGGCTTCGGCCTCCATCCGGGCACGGGCCAGCGCCCGTTCCTCGTAGACGGGCGCCGTCCACCAGACCGTGCCGTTCACTGCCGTGTGGACGCGCACCCGCCCTTGGAGGATCCACGCGAGGGCGTCGCCGAGCGGGCAGGTGATGTGCTCCCACTTCGCTTTCCCTTTCGCCGTGCGGGGCGACCAGGTGTAGCGGGCCAGCCCGTGCCGCACCGTCCAGGATTCACCTCTCCCGGCTGGGGCGCGGACTCTGAGCGCGGGCACGGCGCGCGCCCAGGGTCGGTCCTGCAGCCCGACCCAGCACACCGCCACCCCGTCGCGCGCGTAGCGGGCAGTGCGCATCCGCGCCTCGTCCGGTGTCATCGGGGACAACTGGGCCTCCAGCGCCATGACGGGCCGGCCCTGTTCGTCGAAGACCAGCACGTCGGCCCGCCAGTCCCGCAGCTCACTGCTCACCTCCAGCTCCGCCCGCCACCCGGCGGCGCGGGCCGCCACGGCCAGCTCCAGCTTGAGGAGATGATGCTCCTGCGACTCGTTCGCCAGCTCGCAGTCCAACGGCCGCACCTGGTGGTAGAAGTGACGCAGCCCGTGCTGCGATGCCCGGGCGAAGACAGTCCCGCCGCACTCCGGGCATGCCAGCCCAAGCCCCTTGACCCGGTGGACCTCCGCCCAGGCACGGCCGCACCCCAGGTCGTTCAGTGACGCGTCCAGCCGGCCCCAGACCGGATGCACAGCGGTGTAACCCATCAGCCCCCCTCTGACGCCCATCGGCATCCCCAGTGTCCCCACGCCGGGCCGGACCCGGGCTTGAATGGCGGAGATCGGCGAACCCGGTGCTGCAGCGCACGGCTGCAGAGCCGGGAGGCCTGGACAGGGCAGTCTGGCAAGGACCTGCTGCAGCTCTCCCCGAGCGAACTCACCGGGGTGTACCCGCACCAGGAGCTGATGCCTGACGTGCCGTCGCACCTGCCCTACCGCCGCTCTACGACCGGGCGCGCACCGGATCCGCGTCCTTCGCTGGACCCACCCGCAGCGGAACCCCTGGCCGGTGACGGCCAAGACGCCCGCCGGGAGCATGTACCCCAGGTCGGTGGGGCTCGACCGGCTGGGTTGGCGGTTCCTCGCCACGGCGCCGCCGGTCCGCGGTGGCGCCTTTCGTACGTCCGTTGCCGCTGCGGACAGATACTCAGTGGCCGGGCCGCCGGGCCGCATTCTGGTCCTGTCCGTATGCCTGTTGCTGCGCTGTGTCATGCCGACCCCCTGAAGATCCGGGGGCGTGTCCCTGTGCGGTCGCCCGGTCAGCATCAGCCTGTCGGCGTTCCCCGGCTGCGGCTGCGGCCTGTTCCATGCGTGCCAGGACGCGGGCCTGCAGGCTTTCCGCCTGCTGCTGCACTCTCCGGAGCAGATCCGGATCTTCAAGCGCGGCGTTCAACTCCTCGATGGAGAGGGCGCCGTCCTGCCCGCTGTCCGGGCTGTGCGCCGGCGGCCAGGAGGTGTTCGCGCACGGCTCGTGCGGCGTGCCGGTGGCATCCGGCGAGTCGCTGCGCGACGGTGTCCCCTCCGCAGTCCCGGGCGCTCGCAGAGTACCGAAGAGCCGCTGGAGGCCCTGCCGGGATTCCTCGCTGACGAATCGCCGAAAGCGCTGCCGGGTTTCCTCGCTTGTCCGGTTCGGCGTCGATGCGGCGGCGGTGAAACTCTGAGCCCAAGCAGCCATGTTGGCAGCCTGCTCAGGGTAGGGGTTGGGCCGGATCATCCGTACCTGTGGGTATAGGGCGCGGCTGATCTCCTCGGTTAGAGGATCGCGTTCGATACCGGTCGTTTGCGCGCCCTCGGCCGCTGTCCCGGTCCCCATGGTCGTGTCGACGTTGATCCAGGCGGCCTCCGGTTCCAGCAGGGCGGACCGGCGCGCGACCCCAACCGGTGCGGGGCCGGGTCTGTGGCTGGGCAGGCGGGGCCTGGTCGGCTCCGCGTCGCTGCTGTCGTCCTGGACGTGTGAAGCGGTCAAAGGTCCTGGTTCGTACCGGGCCAGGGTGCCGGCGTCGGCCTGCGCCTGGGCGGTGGTCACCGGGCCGGTGACGAGCTGATGCGTCTGCGCCGTGAGGGCGTCCAGGACGGGGGCGCCGTCGGGACGCCGGGCGACGAGCAGCTTCCCTTGGCTGCTCGCCTCACGGGCCGCGGCGAGCAGCGGTTCCTCCACGGCCGGGTGGAGGAGGACGTCGGCATGGATGACCAGTTCGGAATCCGGGGTGAAGCCGGTCGGCCAGGAGGCGGCCTGGGCCGGGGAGAGGAAGATGTGGTGCGGCATGCCGAGCCGGTCGAGGAAGGCCGCGGTGTCGTTGCGCAGCGACGCGGCGTCGACGACGGTCAGCGGCCGGCCTGACGCGACGGCGAGCTGTGCACCCGCCGCGACAAGCGCTTCGCGTCCCGCCAGGCCCTGGTCGTACAGGAGCAGGCCTCCCCCACTGCCGACGAGGGCGTCCATGCACTCCTTGACACCGCTCTGTGTCAGCTCCGTCGTATCCAGCACAACTGGCCCTCCTGGCAGCGGTCTTGGATCAGCTTCCAGACACTCATCGGGCGGCTCAGATCGGCCTGTCGAGCGCTGCTGGTGCGGGGCCTACTGGCCGGGCGTGCGCCCGCCGGGGATGTCGTGCTGACGGGCGGCGTCCTGGGCCTGGTCGTGCTGATGGGGTGCGTGCGGCCGGTGCGGGGCGGCGCGGTCCTGGGCGGTGGGTGCCTGTCTTCCGGGTGCGGGGGGGATCGTCATGGCTGCGGGTCGAGGCCGAACTGATTCATCAGGTCGGTGAAGAGCTCGTGGGCGGCCTCGTCGCGTGCGGGGTCCCCGCCGGAGGGGGGCAGGCTGGTGGTGACGGGCTGGATGCGGGTCGGGCGGCGGGCGTCGTAAGCGATGTCGGGGAAGGCCCCGCCGTGCTCGGAGATAACCGAGGTCAGGGGTGAGGTTCCCGTGCTGGAGGCGACGGTGGCGGTCATGTGGAGGGCGCTGTCGGCTCCGGTGCGGCGTGCCAGCTCCCGTGCGAGGGCGGTGAAGTCCTCGCAGCAGGCCAGGGTGTAGTCCTGGCTCAACAGGCAGCTGCTTTCGGGTGCTTCCTGGAGCGCTCGATCGCGCAGTGCGTTCCAGGACAGGTCAGCGGCCAGGACGGTGGTGCCGTCGTGGTGCAGTTCGGCGTGGATGTCGCGTCCCAGGCGCCGGCCTAGTGTCTGCACCACCCAGCGGCGCAGCCCGGTGCGCGGGTTGTTGGAGACGATCTGCAGGTCTGCCAGGGGGCCGGGCGGGCGGTGCGAGGGCTGGGGGCGGCTTCGAGCGGTGTGCAGGACGGTGCGGGTGTCGTCGCGGGTGAGGCGGGGTGCGGTGCGGGGCAGGGGGCGCTCTGGGCGGGCGATGGCCAGGAACCACGCTGCTGGTTGTGCCTGCTGGGTGAAGACGGTCTCGCGGGTCTGGCGGAGGAGGCGTTCTGCTTCTTCGTCGGCGCGTTCGGTGCGGGTGAAGCGGTCGCGGTAGGCGCGTTCTATCTGATGTTCGGCCATCCAACCGGTCTGGTCCTTGTCCCGGTAGGGGACGACGGCTGCTTGCTGGTCCTTGTCCTTCTGCGCGGTGCCGTAGACGTGGTGCGGGGCCATCGGGCTGGCGGGGACGTCGCAGACCAGGACGCTCTTTGTGCCGTCGGGTGAGGTCAGGGTGGTGAAGGTGACGTCGGGCAGGTAGGGCTGGACGTGGTTGCGGATCCACTGGTGGTACTGCTGGGGGCTGACCTGGCCGGGGTCGATGCCGGTGAGGTGGCAGGTCTTGTCCTGCACCCCGAAGATGAGCAGCCCGCCACGGGTGTTGGCCATCGCGGCGACGTCCTTGGCCAGTTCGTTCCAGCGGCCGTCCCGCGGCGGTTGCGGCAGTTGTTCCTTCCAGTCGAGGTCGTCCGACTCCTCCAGGGTGTCGGCGGCGGCCCGCTGGACCATGTCGAAGTCCAGCGGGCCGGGGGCGGCACCGAGGTGCTCGTGCAGTCGTGTCCAGGAGCGGGCCATAACCGGCAGCGTAGAGGCCGCCACTGACATTGATGCTGATACTCAGTAGCTGTTGTCGTTCCGATCGTGAGGGGTGGGCGTCGAACGGGAGTCTCGTTCGGGTGACCGTGGCTGGCTGCGGGCATGAAGGCAGGGCCTCTTGGTAGCTCGGGGTTGCGAAGCCAACCGAGA